>NZ_VFTC01000031.1 GCF_007003975.1 Mesorhizobium sp. WSM4306 | reverse complement strand
AAGAAGCTCGCTCTGCGCCAAGCCGCATGACCAGCGACATGGCCGCCCCTTTTTGCAGAACTTGACGCACACAACCGGATAATCATGCTCGTCGGATACGACAAGGCCGCTCCAGCCCGGGGGGGTGCTGGAGCGGCCTTGTTACAGACAACCCTACTGGGTTGGTCTGGATCAGGCCTTCGGAGCGTCCTTCTTGACGACCTTCTTGGCCTTCTTGTGCTTCTTGACGGGCTTCTTGGCGACGACCTTCTTCACCGGGGGCTTGGCGGTCGTGGTCGCCGGAGCGGTCGTCGAAGCAGCCGGAGCAGCGGTCGTGGTGGCAGCGGCATTGCCCAGAGCCGGCATCGCGAAAGCGAGAGCGACGGCGAGACCGGTGGCGGAGAGGATGGACTTCTTCATGGCTTCATTTCCTTTTTGGTGCGGGTCGGTTTGAATGTCACTGAACCGGGTCGATCGGTGTCACTCCAAGCAACTTCAAAGCGTTCGCGAGCATCCGGATACCCTGTGCCTGTTTCTTGTTGGCGCAGAACCGGTTTCCCTTTCTTTGCAGTGCTTTCGCCGCGGTGACCTGCGTTGCCGCGGCATGGGTTTCGAGGGCTTCGTCTACCTGGCGATTGAGATCGATGCAGCGCTCGCTCCTTGTGATCGGCGTCACCTTTGCGCTGGAGGCTGCGACCGCGGCCGTGACGAGCGAAATGCTGAACAGCGCACCCATCAAGCTGATCGTGAACCTGTGCATTGGTAATGTCCGTTACTCCGGAGACTAGCGTCGCAGCCGATGTCCTGACCGCCACGGAACCCTTTATGCCTTTGATTTTTTTCGTGAGTTTTTCCGAACTATAGAATTTTGTTTCTGGATTGTTTCTGGCAACAGCCGCTGCCGGGCGATCATCGCCGCTGGCCAACATGTGGCCAGAATTCTATCGTGTGGGTGACGTCGCCAAAGCAGACTCAAGCGGCGGCCACAGACTGGCCCGCCAACAATGACAGGATCGCCGTGAAATCCGATGCGCACATTCTGATCGTCGACGACGACAAGGGCATTCGCGACCTGCTTCAGGAATTCTTTCAGAAGCGAGGCCTGCGCACCACCGTTGTCGCCGACGGCATCGAGATGGAGGACATACTGCGTCGCACGCAAGTCGACCTGATCGTTCTCGATGTGATGCTGCCCGGGAAAAGCGGGCTGGAGCTCTGCCGCGACCTGCGCGCCAGCTACTCGACGCCGATCATCATGCTGACGGCGGTCACCGAGACCACCGACCGTGTCGTCGGCCTCGAAATGGGCGCCGACGACTATGTGCCGAAGCCCTTCGATCCGCGCGAGCTCCTGGCCCGCATCCGCGCTGTGCTGAGGCGCAATGGTGCGGCCGAGCCCAAGCGCGCCAGCACCAAGCAGATCTACTATTTCGCCGGCTGGACGATGGACTGTTCGCGCCGTCGGCTGATGGCGCCGGGCGACGTCAGGGTCGAGCTGACCATGGCGGAGTTCAACCTGCTGCAGACCTTCGTCAAGAGCGCACAGCGCGTGCTCACCCGAGACCAGCTCATCGAGCTTTCCGGCGGCGACAGCGACTATTCCTTCGACCGCAGCATCGACATCCTGGTCAGCCGTCTCAGGCGCAAGATGGAAGACGATCCCAAGACGCCGAAACTGATTCTGACCGTGCGCAGCGGCGGCTACCAGTTCCTGCCCGAGACCACCTCCGAATGAGACGCCTGTTGCCGCAAACCCTGCCGGTCTGGGTTTTGCTCATCGTCATTGCCGGGCTGCTGATCAGCCAGGTCGCCACCCTCTATATCGTCTCGCGCGATCGTGCCGTCGCCAATGACGAGGTCGATCTCTACCGGCTCAACGACCGCGCCTATTCGCTGGTGCAGCTGATGCACGACGACACGCCCGAGCAGCGCAAGCTGACGGCATCCGGCTTGTTCAACGCTACCTATGCGCTCACCGTTTCGGACACGCCCGCCGTCCCCTCATCGATCGCCGGCGACGACGAACTGGCCGAGCTCGAGGACATCCTGGTCGGGCGGCTGTCGAAATTCGGCATCACGGACGCCCGCGTGCGACGCGATCCGGCATCGCAGGCAGCCAACACACCTGGCGGCGTGGTGCTCACCAAGGATGTCGGCGCGGTGGAGCGCGACCTGCTGTCGCTGGCGGCGAGCTTTGCCCAGAGCGACAAGCTTACGGCATCGGTCCGCTTCGCAGACGGCCAGTGGCTGAATTTCACCGAGCCCAACACCCCGGTCGGGCCGATATTGAGCTTCGACAGCCTGCCGCTCTATTCGCTGATCGCGGCTCTGGTGGTGATCATGTCGATCTGGTCGCTGCGCCGGCTGACGGCGCCCTACCGGATGATGGAAACGGCGGTCAACCGGATCGGCACGGATCTGAAGAGCCCGCCAATCGCCGAGACCGGCAGCCGCGAAATCCGCGCCGCGGCCAAAGCCGTCAACGCCATGCAGGTCCGGCTGCGCGACTATGTCGAGGACCGCGAACATTTGGCGGCCGCACTCGCCCACGATCTGCGCACGCCGTTGACCCGTATGCGGCTGCGCCTCGAACTGTTGCGCAAATCGACGGCGCGCGAGGCGCTGGCCCACGACCTCGCCGACATCGAGAGCATCGCCAGCTCCGTTATCGACTTCGCCACCTTCGAAGTCACCGAGGAGAAGAGCGAGCGGATCGATTTCTGGTCGCTGGTGGAATCGATCGCCGACGGCTTCGAGGACGTCTCCTTCGACCATGATGGCGCCAGGCCGCGCGGCATGATCTGCATGGCGCGGCCGGTGGCGCTCAAGCGCTGCGTCAACAATCTGGTCCAGAATGCCGTGACCTACGGCAAGAAGGCCCATCTCAGCCTGCGCCAGTCGGACGGCACGATCACGCTGGTCATCCGCGACGAGGGACCGGGCATACCGCAGGCGCAACTCGACCAGGTGTTTGGCTCGTTCGTGCGGCTGGAACAGTCGCGCAACCGCCAGACCGGCGGCCTTGGCCTCGGCCTGACCATTGCCCGCAACATTGCGCGTGCCGCCGGCGGCGAGGTCCATCTGTCCAACTATCCCGGCGGCGGCCTGCTGACGGAACTCAGCCTGCCGCTGGCGGCATAAGGCAGCAGACTACCGTCTCGATGGGCACCGGGGCTGGATCGGCCAACCCAACCTTGCAATAGTGCGGCCGCTCGAACAGGAGGAGATCGCCGCATGTTTTACGCCATCCTGGCCTATCACGTCGAACAGACCATCCAGTCCCTGACGCCGCAGCAGGACGCGGCGCTGATGCACGACCTGCTCGAGGTCAATGCCAGGCTGACCCGTGAGGGCAAGCTTGGGCCGGCGGCAAGGCTGGGCGCGACCGCTGACGCCGTCACGCTGCGCGGTCCCGGAGAAGGCACCGTCGTCGACGGTCCATTCGCCGAGACCAAGGAGCAATTGCTGGGTCTGTATGTGCTTGACTGTGCCACGCAGGATGAAGCCATCGCGGCGGCGCGTGACCTGAGGCGCGTGAACCCTTCGGCAGTCTACGAAATCCGCCCGATCACATTCTACCTCCCCGGCGTAACCTTTCCGGCTACGGAAGGGTGAGGTCGCGGCGATCTCAATCGCCACCACACAGCTGCCGGCAATACCGCGGCGCCTGCCTCACCAACTCAGAGTGCCGCGATCTCGTTGCCCAGGCGGACCGTCTCGGCCACCAGAAGGTCGAGGTCTTCGCGCCGGGTCCGGTGGTTGTTGATCGCCACCCTGAGGCAATGCCGGCCTTGCACCGTCGTGTCGGAAATGGCGGCGATGCCCTCTTCCTGCAGCCGCAGCATGATCTCGGTGTTGAGCGCTTTCGAGCGTTCGCCATCGAGCCCTTCCGCGCGGTACCGGAAGCAGACGATGTTGATGCTGGTCGGCGCTGCCAGTTCGAGCGCCGGTTCGGCCTCGATCAGGCTCGCGAGATAATGCCCTTGCGCAATGTTCTGGTCGATCAGGCGGCCGAATTTTTCGACGCCATGTTCCCGCAGCGCCATCCACACTTTGAGCGCCTTGAAGCCGCGTGACGTCTGCAGGCCATAATCGTGCAGCCATTGCCCGGAAGCGAGGCCGCGCGGCGTCGATTCCAGATATTCCGGCGTCACCGCGAAGGTCTTGCGATGCGCCGAGGCATCCCTGACCAGCGCGCAGCCCGCCTCGAACGGTGCATGCAGCCATTTGTGCGGATCGAGCGCGATGGAATCGGCCCATTCGATACCGGCGACGCGATGGGCATTCTCAGGCGCAATCGCAATCAGGGCGCCGATACAGCCGTCGAGGTGGAACCACATGTCTTCCTCATGCGCCAGCTTGGCCAGCGCCTGCAGATCGTCGATGGCGCCGGTGTTGACCGTGCCGGCATTGCCGATGATGCAGGCCGGCTTGAACCCGGCCGCGCGATCTTCAGCAATCGCCGCCCGCAAAGCCTGGATGTCGATGCGCAGGCTGGCGTCGCTGGCGATGCGGCGCAGCGCCCTGTTGCCGAGGCCGAGCGCCTCCATGCCCTTGCGGTGGCAGGAGTGAATCTGGTCCGAACCATAGAAGCGCAACGGCTTCTCGATGGCGGCAACGCCGTGCTCGCGCACGTCGATGCCGGCCTTGGTGTTGCGCGCCACGGTCAGCCCGATGATGTTGGCCATCGAGCCACCGCTGACCAGCGTGCCGCTGGCCGAAGCCGGCATGCCCATCATCTGCTTGCACCAGTCGACGACCTGGCCGTCCATCAGGGCCGCGGCATGGTTGCCGCCGCCGAGATTGGAGCCCTGGATGGCCGCCAGGAAATCGCCGAGCGCGCCGGTGAAGTTGCACGACCCCATATACCAGGACCAGAAGCGTGGATGGATGTTGCCCATCGGATAGGGCATCACCTTGTCCACGACATCGCCATAGATGTCGGCAAGCGGCGTTGGCGATTGCGGCAGGGACGCAGTGAAGAAGTCCCTCACATCTCCAGGCATCTCCTGCCACACCGGCCGTTGCCTGACATCGCGCAGGTAGGCGACGGCATCGTCAACGATCCGATGCGACAGGACCTGCACATCGGCCCAGTCCGAGGGGTCAAGCGTTTCCTCGGTGCTGGTAGCCGAGTGTCCAGACATCGCGTCCATGCAAATTGCTCCCGCGCCATCATGCCAGGAACTGGCAACCGGGCGTCGAGTGCGAGAGAGCAAGCTCTTCCGCATTCATCTCGGCCTCGATGCCATCGAATAGCGGCGTCGACATATAGCGTTCGCCGGTATCGGGAAGCATGCACAGGATCACAGAACCGGCAGGTGCCGTGCCGGCGATCTGGCGCGCCACGGCGAAAGCCGAACCGCCGGAAATGCCGGTGAAGATGCCCTCTTGCTGCGCCAGCGCCTTGGCCCATTTCATGCCCTCCGGCCCGGCGATCGGCATCACCTCGTCATAGAAGCTGCAATCGATCGCTTCCTGCAGGACATCAGGGATGAAGTCCGGCGTCCAGCCCTGGATTGGGTGCGGCTCGAAGGCCGGATGACTGGCGGCCGGCGCACCGCCTGCGCCGCGCACCTGCGGCTTGCCGCTGCCGACAAGCTGCGCGTTGGCGGGTTCAGTGAGCACGATCCTGGTCTCGGGCCGCTCGCGGCGCAGCACACGCGCCACGCCGGCAACAGTGCCGCCGGTGCCATAGCCGGTGACGAAATAGTCGAGCCGCGAGCCGGCGAAATCGTTGACGATCTCGCGCCCCGTCGTTGCTTCGTGAATGTCAGCGTTGGCCTTGGTTTCGAACTGGCGGGCCAGGAACCAGCTATTGGCTTCGGCCAGTTCCACCGCCTTCTTGTACATGCCGAAGCCTTTTTCGGCGCGTGGCGTCAGCACCACCTTGGCGCCCAGCATGCGCATCAGCTTGCGGCGCTCGACCGAAAAACTGTCGGCCATCGTCACCACCAGCGGATAGCCCTTCTGCGCGCAGACCATGGCAAGGCCGATGCCGGTGTTGCCGCTGGTCGCCTCGACGATGGTCTGTCCGGGCTTGAGCGCGCCGCTACGCTCGCCTTCCTCGATGATGTTGAGCGCCAGCCGGTCTTTCACCGACGCAGCCGGGTTGAAGAACTCGGCCTTGACATAGATGGTCGCGTGCGCCGGGCCGAGATTGTTGACGCGGATTACCGGCGTATCGCCGACCGTGTCGAGAATGCTGTCGAACAGGCGGCCGCGGCCGGTCGTGGTTCTGATTTTCTGCTTATGCAACATGGATGAACTCCTGTTTTGCTCACGGGCCGGTTACAAACCGGCTGTTTGGGCGACGAGGTTTCGACACCTTGCCGCACTACACGTCCTTGACGTGCCGCAATGTGGTAAACCCCACATCCGGCGCGCAATTTTGCGAGCCGAGTGCACTTTGTCGCGTTCGGTGATAAAGCAGGAGCCGGCGGGTCAGCGTGGGAGCAGGCGTGGTATCTGGCGTGGAATCGAGCCTGGCGAGCAGCCATAAAGGTCTTGTCGTGCGCCTGTTTGGGCCGCTGGCGATTGCGCGCGACGGCGTCCCGGTGAAGTTGCCTGCATCGCGCAAGCTACGCGCACTGCTCGCCTATCTTGCGCTGGCGCCCCACCCCGTCGGACGTGGCAAGCTCTGCGAATTGCTGTGGGATGTCCCAAATGACCCCAGGGGCGAGCTTCGCTGGTGTCTCAGCAAATTGCGGGCCGCTCTCGACGAACCGGACCGCCGCAGGGTCCAAACCGCCGATGATACGATCGCGCTTGACCTCGACGGCATCTCGGTCGACGTGCTGAGTGTCGCGTCGGCGGCTGCTGCTGGCATAGAAACGCTCGACCACGAGCGGCTGCAGGCACTCGCCCGCCTGATCGTCGGCGACTTCCTCGAAGGGCTGGAGATAGACCGCATTCCGCTCTTCAACAGCTGGCTGACCGCGCAGCGCCGCCGTTTCGGCTCATGCCACGCCGCCATCCTGGAAAATCTGGTCAAGACGCTTCCGGCCGAGTCCGACGACGTCTCCGCCCATCTCGAAAAATGGCTGGAACTGACCCCGTTCGACAGCTGCGCCCACATCGCGCTTCTGGCGAGGCTGGCGCGGCGCGGCCAGTTCGGCGCATGCGAGGACCATCTTGCCGCTGCAGCAGCGCTCTTCCAATCGGAAGAGCTGGATTTCGCTCCCGTGCGCCAGGCGTGGCTTGCCATTCGCGCGGAACGTCGCTGCGCGACTTTGCCGGCACAGGCGGCAGCCCCACCCACGCCGAACGAGAGCCCGATCGTGCTTGCCGGTTCCGAAGCCTCGACCACCCACAAGGCTTCGCTTGCCGTGATGCCGTTCGCCGAAGACGCCGGGAGTGGCATTCGTGGCGGGCTGGCCGATGGCTTTACCCACGACATCATCACCCGCCTGGCCAAACTCAGGGATTTCTTCGTCATCGCCCGTGGCTCGGTCTTCGCGCTGGCCGAGAAAAACATCGCGCCGGAAGATGCCGGCCTCAGGCTGAATGTCGACTATGTCGCCACGGGTACGGTGCGCAGCCTGACAGGCCGCCTGATCGTCACCATCGAGCTTGTCGAGGTGCGCACGGCCAGGATCGTCTGGGCCGAGACGTTCGAAAGCAAGCCCGACGACATCTTCTCGGTGCTCGACGATATCGGCAACAGCATCGTGGCGTCGATCTCATCCGAGATCGAGACGGTCGAGCGCAACCGTGCCATGTTGAAGGCGCCCAATTCGCTCAATGCCTGGGAGGCCTACCATCGCGGTCTCTGGCATATGTATCGCTTCACCCGCAGCGAAAACGACCTCGCCCGGCATTTCTTCGATATAGCCGTACGGCAGGATCCGACCTTCGCCCGCGCCTATGCCGGCCTGTCCTTCACCCATTGGCAGAGCGCTTTTCAGCGCTGGGGCGACCGCGACCAGGACTGCGCGCTTGCCTTTGAGACGGCCGGCCAGAGCCTGTTGGTCGACGACCACAATCCGGCCGCGCACTGGGCCATGGGCCGGGCGCTGTGGCTGCGCGGCGAAGGAAATGCATCCGTACTCGAGCTGGAACGAGCCGTCGACCTCAGCCCCAACTTCGCGCTCGGTCACTATGCGCTGTCCTTCGTGCAGTCGCAGTCGGGCGACCCGCAAGCGGCGATCGGGTCGTCGGATCATTCGCGCCATCTGTCGCCGTTCGACCCGATGCTGTTCGGCATGCTGGGCGCGCGCGCCATGGCCCATGTCCGCCTCGGCCAGTTCGACGAGGCAGCCGAATGGGCGCTGAAGGCGGCCGCACGCCCCAACGCCCACATTATCATCCTGTCGATCGCCGCCCACTGCCTGGCGCTGGCCGGACGGCTGGACGAGGCCAAAACCTTCGCCGCCGCCGTCCGCAAGACGCTTCCGGACTACCGCGCCGACGACTTCATCGACACTTTCCGCTTCGACCCGGATGCCACAGCCCTGTTCAAGCTCGGTGCCAAGCGCATCGGGCTGAATTGAAGCTGGCGCGGCTGTCGGGGATTTCCTCCTGATTGCCCGCTCAGGAAATGACGGCGATCTTCCATGCCAGCATGGCAACGATTGCCGCAGCGCACAACAGCGTCGCCCAGCCGTGCCGTCCCCATGCGTGCAGGACAAGAACGGCCAATGCGGCAATAATCGCCGCAAGGCCACCTTTTATGTAGAAGACCTGCTCTGCGCTCAGCGGTGTGCCGGCGGCCCCGCCGATCCTGAAGAACTCCAGGATCGCCCGCGCCGCAATCACAAGCATCAGCCCGAGCGCTGCTTGCGCCGCCCGCGGTTTAGACGACCAATTCCAGATCCGCTGCAAAAGCGCCTTGTCCTCGATGGTCCCGAAGGACCGCGTCTCCTATCTGCGCAACACCGCGCTCAGCACATCGCGTATGCCGATGGCGCCGACGAAGCGCGATTGGTCGTCGAACAGCGCCACGGGCGCTGTCTGCGAGCGGTGCATGGCCAGCATCACGGTCTTCAGCGAGGTGCCCGGAGTGGCCCAGAACACCTGCGCCGTCTCCTCCGGCTGGGCCTCGACATCGACGCACGACACCCACACTGCCGGCTTGCCGTCGCGTTCAGCCGCCGCCACCAGCCCGTGATCGTCGATCTTGAAGCGCGTCGTCTTGCGCCGGTCGAGCCACACCCAGCCGTTATCGCCATGCTCGAGATCGCGACGGTCGCGCATGACATTCCAGGCGGTCAGCACCGACAACGGGTTCACATTGGCGATGAAGTCGCGGACGTAGTCGTTGGCGGGCCGCAGCACGATGTCTTCCGGCGCCCCGGTCTGCACGATGCGGCCGCCTTCCATGATGGTGATGTGGCTGCCTATCTTCAGCGCCTCTTCCAGATCGTGGCTGACAAAGATGATGGTCTTCTTCAGCTCCGCCTGCAGCTGCAGCAATTCGTCCTGCAGCTTGGTGCGGATCAGCGGATCGAGCGCCGAGAACGGCTCGTCCATCAGCAGGATCGGCGCCTCGGTGGCGAAGGCGCGCGCCAGGCCGACGCGCTGCTGCATGCCGCCGGACAGCTCATGCGCGTATTTTTTCGACCACTGGTCGAGATTGACCAGCTTGAGCTGGCGATGCACACGCTCCTTGCGCTCCTGCTCCGGCACGCCGGCGAGTTCGAGGCCGAGGCCGACATTCTCCTCCACCGTGCGCCATGGCAGCAGGCCGAACTGCTGGAACACCATCGCCACTTGCTTCTGGCGCAGCCGCCGCAGCGTCGCCTGATCGCAGGTCACGACATCGACAATGCTGTCGCCGTCCTTGACCAGCACCTGGCCGCGCGACACCACGTTGAGCCGGTTGACGGCCCGCAGCAGAGTCGACTTGCCGGAGCCGGACAGGCCCATCAGCACCGAGATCTCGCCCTCATGCACGGTCAGGCTGGCGCCGGCGCAGCCCAGCACATTGCCGGTTTTTTCGAGGATTTCGGCGCGCGTGGCGCCGCCGTCGATCAGCGCCAGCGAACCGGCCTGATCGGACCCGAAGACGATATCGACATTTTTGAAGTCAACGGCGACGGTCATTTCTTGCCTCCAACGCCGATACGCGTCATCCGGTCGAGCACGATGGCGAGCACGACAATCGCCAGACCGGCTTCAAGGCCAAGGTCGATGCGGCGCGAGCCGAGCGCGCGGTTTATTTCAGTACCAAGGCCGCCGGCGCCGATCAGCGCTGCGAACACCACCATCGACAGCGACAGCATGATCGACTGCGTCAGGCCGGCCATGATAGTCGGCAGCGCCGACGGCAGTTCGACCTTCCACAGCAGCTGCTGCTTGGTGGCGCCAAACGCCTCACCCGCCTCGATGATCGACTTCGGCACCGAGACGACGCCGAGATGGGTGAGCCGCACTGCGGTTGGGATGACGAAGATGATGGTAACGATGAGGCCGGGCGCATTGCCAAGACCGAACAGGGTCAAGACCGGGATCAGGTAAACGAAGGTCGGCAGCGTCTGCATCAGGTCGAGCACCGGCAGCATGATGCGGTAGACCTTAGGCTTGTGCGCGGCCCAGATGCCGAGTGGCACGCCGATCGCCATCGCCATGGCGGCGGCGGCCACGACCAGCACCAGCGTCTGCACCGTCTGCTTCCAGAGGTTCTGGTTGATGATGAAGATCAGGCCGAGAAAGACGGCGATGGCCAGCGGCCGTGAGCGCTGCAGCAGCCAGGCAATGATGGCAACGACCAGCGCCAGCAGCACCGGCGGCACCACCAGCAGGATGTCGACCAGTCCGTCGAGCAGAAAATTGAGGCCGTTCGAAAAAGCCCTGAACACAGTGTCGAAATTGTCGGTGAGGAAACCGAAGAACGCCTTTCCCCAGGCGCCGATCGGTATCTTGTGATCGACCATGAATTTCGAAATCGGATCCATATCGCCCCTCTCATGCGCGAGACCGCCTGCCGCCGGCCTCTGCTGTCGTTAGGTCATCTTCTCACAGGATATGAAAAAGGGCAGCCTTTTCTAAAATGGCTGCCCTTCCTGGTTCGGCTGTGCCGAATTCAGTCGGCTCAGCTTCCGAGCGCGGTCTTGACTGCCGCCGCCGCATCGCCGCCATCGAAGGTGGTGACGCCGGCAATCCACGGCGCGACCGCGTCAGGGTGCTTCTTCAGCCAGTCGGCTGCGACTGTATTGGCGTCGCCGCCTTTCAGGATCGCGTCCATCATCTCGCCTTCCATGTCCAGGTTGAACTTCAGGTTGGCGATGAACTTGCCGGCATTCGGGCATTCGGTGGTGTAGCCCTTGCGCACATTGGTGTAGACGGTGGCGGCGCCAAAGCCGCTGTCGCCCATGCCATCGAGATAGGTGATCTTCATGGCGCCCATCACCGGATGCGGCGTCCAGCCGAGGAAGGCGATCCACTCATTGTTCTTCATCGACTGTTCGGCTTGCGTCAGCATGCCGGCTTCCGAGGATTCGACCAGTTCGAAGCCTTCGAGATTGTCCTTCGGGTTCTTGATCATATCGAGGATGATGCGGTTGCCGTCATTGCCCGCCTCGATGCCATAGATCTTGCCGTTGAACTTGTCCTTGAACTTGCCGATGTCGGTCAGCGACTTGACGCCGGCGTCCGCGACATAGGTCGGCACGACGATGCCGTAGCCGGCGCCGGTCAGGTTGGTGCTGATCGTCTCGACCGAACCGTCGGCGGTATAGTCCTTGATGTCGTTGGTCATCGACGGCATCCAGTTGCCGAGGAAGACGTCGAGATCCTTGTTCTTCAGCGACGCCATGGTCACCGGTACCGACAGCTGGATCGTCTGCGGCTCGTAGCCGAGCGCGGTGAGCAGCACCGAAGCGACGCCGGTCGTCGCCTGGATGTCGGTCCAGCCGACATCGGAAAGGCGCACCGCCTTGCAGCTCTCCGGATCGCCGGCAAAGGCTGCGCTCGTGCATAGGAAAGTCGCCAGACCGAGGCCGGCGACGAAGGTGTTCATACGCGACATTGATAGTCTCCCATTGTGATTCTTTGGCGAAGCGGAGTTACGGTTTCTTTGCCCGCCTTGTTTCGTCAGCCAAACACCATTCTGGTGTGGTTTCAAGCGCTAAGGCAATCACGATCAACGGCGCGGGCTGGCCAAACAGCGACACGCCTGCCGCTTTTTCGATGGCAGACGGCTTTTCCCGTGAAATGCTGAGGTGCCCCCCTCCCCGCGCTGCGCGAACTCGGCTTAAAAGGGCGGCATGGCCAAGCTTTACTTCCACTATGCGACGATGAACGCCGGCAAGACGACGATGCTGCTGCAGGCGTCCTACAATTATCGCGAACGCGGCATGACGACGATGCTGTTCGTCGCAGGCCACTATCGCAAGGGCGACACCGGGCTGATCTCGTCGCGCATCGGCCTGGAGACCGAGGCCGAGATGTTCCGCGATGGCGACGATCTCTACGCTCGCGTTGCCGAGCATCATGAACATACGACCGTGCATTGCATCTTCGTCGACGAGGCGCAGTTTCTCGAGGAAGAGCAGGTCTGGCAGCTTGCCCGTATCGCTGACCGGCTGAACATCCCGGTCATGTGCTACGGCCTGCGCACCGATTTCCAGGGCAATCTGTTTTCGGGTTCGCGCGCGCTTCTGGCCATCGCCGACGATCTGCGCGAAGTGCGCACCATCTGCCGCTGTGGCCGCAAGGCGACGATGGTCGTGCGCCTCGGCCCCGATGGCAAGGTGGCACGACAGGGCGAACAGGTGGCGATCGGCAAGGACGTCTATGTCTCGCTCTGCCGGCGCCACTGGGAAGAGGAAATGGGCCGCGCAGCGCCCGACGACTTCATCGGCTTCACCAGAGGCTGAACGACCAGGACAACATGAAGATTCTCCAGTTCACAGTCGATTGCCCGTTTCCGCCGGTGTCAGGCGCCGAGATCAGGAATGCCGCCAACGCGCGCGCCTTGGCATCGATGGGCGAGGTTCTGACGGTAAGCCTGACTGGCGCCCCAGCGCCTTCTCCACCGCCGAATATCCGTCACCGGATCATCGAGACGGCGCGCGGCAGAGGTCCCTGGAGCAGGCGCAGCCCTCATCCGACCGTGCACATGATGCCGGACGACGAACTGGCTGAAGCCGACGCAATCTGGAGAGAATTCTCGCCCGATCTCGTGGTGATCGAGGAGATCCCACTGTCGCAACTGCTGACGCTGGCGCCGAAGCATCGCGCACGCACCGTCCTTGACCAGCACAACATCGATTCCCGGACGGCGGTCGACCGGATCGCGGGCCTGACGCTGTGGCAGCAAATTCGAGGCTGGCGCCAAAACAGGCGCAAGAAGGCAGAGGCGCGCGACGCCGACAGGCGTGCGGCTGTCATGGCCGATCAGATCTGGGTCTGTTCGCGGTCCGACGGGGCGCTGCTGTCCGCTCTCGGCCCCGTCGGCGACGTCAGGCTCGTCGCCAACCCCATTCCAGACGAGAGTGTGCTTTCCCTGCCGATTGGTGCCGAGCGGTACCGTGAACTCAGCCTGTGCTTCATCGGCCATCTCGGCTATTTCCCCAACATCGACGCCGTCAAGCAGATCGGCCGCAGAATGGTGCCGCGCCTCGCCGCTTCCGGCCAGCCATGGTCGATCACCGTCGCCGGCAGGAACCCGGGCAATGTCTTGCGCCAGACTTGCGCGAAAAGCGGGCTGAGGCTCATCGAAAACCCGCCCTATCTACCAGACCTGCTCGGCGCCGCCGGCTATGCGCCGATCCCGCTGCGCTTCGGCGGCGGAACCCGCATCAAGGTGCTGGAGGCGATGGCGGCCGGCCTGGTCGTCGCCGCGACCGAAAAAGCCGTCGAAGGGCTCGGCCTGCAGGCGGGCAGGCATTTCCTGTCGAGCAACGATGCCGGCGAACTGGCGTCGAAAATCATCGATCTCGCGAAACGCCCGCAAGCGGCGGCCGAGATGGCGGAGAGCGGCCGCACCTTCGTGCGCGACAACCACTCATCGGCAGCAATTGAAAAAGCGATCCAGAAGGCAGTTGCGGCGATCTCGCCCCGCCCCAATGAATGAGAGGGCAATCCCCAACGCCCTATGGCGTTTGTTAAGGCCCTGCAGCCTACTTTGCCCGCAGCCAGAGCCAGCCGGGGACCGCCATGCTTAGAGCCATTTCGTCAGCACTTGTCATTTACTTAGCCGGTATCGCGGCCGCACAGGCCGACGGCGACGCCACACTCGGCAAGAAGGTGTTCTATCGCTGCATGGCCTGCCACGAGGCAGCAACCGACCGCGACAAGATCGGGCCGCATCTCCTCGGTGTCGTCGGCCGCACCGCAGGCACAGCCGAGAATTTCAACTATTCGCAAGCCATGAAGGATGCCGGTGCCGCCGGCCTCGTCTGGGACGAGGCCAACCTCAAGGCCTATCTCAGCGCCCCCAAGCTGAAAGTACCCGGCAATAAGATGGCCTTCTCCGGCCTGACCAGCGACGAGGACATTGCCAACGTCATCGCCTATCTGAAGGCCGATCCGAAGCCCTGAACGACTGGATGCGCTGCGTGACGGAGAGGCTTTCTCCAGCTGCCTCGCGCCTGCAACCGGTTGAGTTGTCAGTCGAATTTCAGGACATCGACGCCAGCGGAGATCGACTGCTTTGCCGGCGTCAAAGTTCAATGACAGTTGAACAATGCCCGGCCGGCCGGTTATTCACGCCATGACCCCGCCTTCATTGACTTTCAAGACGATGACGGATTTTTTTGTTTTCGGGGCGGGTCTTGTCTTGCGTCTTTCAATCCCCGGATGCCCCACATATATTCGCCGCTGTTCGCAGCCAGCGACCGGAAGCCGAAGCGGGAGGCCCCTATGGCGACATTGCAGAATTTCGATGCCGAAATTGCCAAGACCAGGCAGGTTGTACAGGACATGCGCTCCAAGATCGAGCAGTCCGGCACCGTGCTTGATACCTTGGCCACTGCTGACAAGAAGATCGGCGACGCCAATTTCGACATCGAGAATGCCCGCATCGAGGATGTGCTGAAGCAGCAGAAGGTGATGGAAGGCAACATCGCCGACCTGATCATCGGCTTGGAAGACGCCACCAACGTCTTCGGCACCGAATTCGAGAGCATGAAGAACTACACCGGCTGGGAAAGCTTCGTCGGCGTCTTCTCGGCGCAACGCAAGCAGCGCATGCGCACCGACCGCGTCCGCAACATGTCGTTGGCCGGCAATCTGCAAGAGCTTCTGGTCAAATCCGACACGATCGTCGGCATCCTGAAGGCGCAGAAAGAGGTCCTCGACCAGCGCTACAAGACCTCCGAAAACAGCCTGTCGCAGGTGATCGAGCGCCGCAAGGCCACCATGGCCAACCTCGAAGCGGTGCAAAAACGCATCGAGGAGGTCAACCCCTTGCTGCTCGACATCGAGAACAAGATCGCGGCCTCGACCAGCCAAAAGGAACGCACGCAGCTTGAGGGCGAACGCTCGAAACTGGCCACCGAATACAATGAAAAGCAGGCTAAGGAGCAGGAATTGCTGGCCGAAAGCCAGACGCTTGAGCGTTACACCTCGATGTTCCAGACCTTCGTCGATTCACTCAACAACCAGATCGCGGCGCAGTCGACGCTGATCAACAAGCTGACCATCGATACAGAGCAGCGCATCGTGCTCTACAAGGCGCTGGAAGATTCTTTGAAGACCGCCGCTCAGCAGGACGTCGCCCACAAGATCAACACGCTGGGCAGCCAGGTCGACAACACCGCCGAAGAGACCATGGCCGGCATTGGCGCCGCCTCGCAAAAGCACATCGGCGATCTCCTCGAAATGCACGAGAAGAACATGGTCGCCTCGGCCGACATCCAGCGCCGCAAAAAGCTCGCCGACGATGCCTTCGCCCGCCGTTTCGACGACGTGATGAAGAAGCACAATTCGGCGAACTACGTGCAATCGTAAGGAGCGGCTGCACGCGAGCACACCCGGCATGACTCCCGAAAACGAAGCGGCGGCGCGCTATTTTTCCGCCATCACCGCCGCACTCAGCGGCCTTGAAGTGTTCATGCGCGACGACCGCTCGCCGCTTTACCGGCACGGCATCGTCGCCAAGATCGTCGCCGAATACATTGCCCGGCTGGACAAGTCGTTCTCCTGCTGGCGCAACCGGCTCGGCTTCATGGACACGTTCCGCATTTCGCGAGCCGACAGCGGCTATCCCGTCTTCCAGAACCTGCTCGAACTGGAAAACGACCGCCGCCAGGCCGACGCGCGGCTGGCCAACATCCCGCTCGCCGGCGAATTGCGCGAGGAAATGGCCGACTTCATTCTGCGCCACAAGGAGTTCCCCGAGGCGCTGCAGAAGTCGATGGCCGAGCGGCTCTATCTCGAAGACGTCAAGAGCGAGCAGACCTTCGGCCCGTTCTCGCTGGCGCAGACGGCCAAGGTCTCGGTCAATCCAAAAACCTTCCGGCCCTATTACCTCGTGCACTGGGCAAGCTTCGACGGCAGCGCCAACCTGCCGCTGATCTACATGGTGACGGTGGAGGATTCCTCCGAAGCCATGATCCGCCAGCTTGTCGACAGCAACGGCAAGCTCAACGAGCGCGTCGACATCCCGCTGCCCGTCGATGGCCTGCTCAACCCCGAACTCGCCCACCGCTTCGACGATTTTACCGAAAAGAATTCCGCCTACACGCTGTCGCCGGCGACGATTGCGGTCAATCTCGACAAGGATTTCGAGCCGCTGCACCCCAAGCAATTGCGCCGCGTCGTGCTTGGCCCCTTCTATTCCTCAGGGATTACCGACAACAATTCGACGGTGACCGAGGTACTGGCCAAGGTGCGCAAGCCCGAAAATGCCTGGCTGCTCACCTGGACCATCCAGGAGGTCTATTCCAAAGGCGAGAAACCCGGCCGCAAGGGCCTGTTTTCCAGCGAGAAGACGACCCAGGAATTCTTCATCAATACCGACGATCTCGAAGCCGCGCGCCAGGGCGTGTCGAGCTACGAGAACCACGCGCTGATCCCGCACGAAGCCTATCAGGCACTCTACGCCGCCGGGGAGGCGCAGAAGATCTTTTCCGGCTACAAGGTCCACATCCTGTCCAACGGACAGGTCATCTCAGACGTCTGACCGTCACACCACGGAGCATCCTTCATGGACACCGGCCTGACCACCATCCCGGAAGCCGCGATCGAAAAGCACCGCGCCACCGCGCAGAGCTTCATCACCCGCGTCGTCGTGCTGGAAGACCCTTCGCGCGAATCCGGCACCGCCCTTGCCGGCACCAATCGCCGCTTCGTCTCGACCGTCTCGGTCGGCTCGGTGCGCCGCACCCGCGAGGTCGAGCTGACCAAGACCGTCGCCGCCATCCATCCCGACGACCAACTGATGAGCATCGCACAGCATACGCTGCTGTTCCGCGCTCGGCGTGGCCTGGCGATTGCGCTCGCCATCTCCGACGTCTTCGCTGAGGGCTCAGACCTCGAAAGCCTGCAGGCCAAGAACACCCGCGCACCGCTGGAGGGCGATGAGGCGGCGACCTTCAAGAAGCTTCTGTCAGCCTCGGCTTACGTTTCGGCCTTCAGCCTCGCCTCTTACCTGTTCCAGCTGATCGACAGCGACGGCGAGGCGCCCAACGACATCCCCGAACCCGACTTCCTGTTCGACACACCGCAGGACGCGGTGAAGTCGATCGTCGCCGGGCTGGACAAGGCGATTGCAGGCTCCAAGGACGACGGCGATCTGACGACGCGAGCACGTGCTTTCGCGCGCGTCGCGATCGATGGGCTCTTGGCCCGCAAAGGCCGCTTCGATGGTATCGGCCCATTCGAGAACGCTCATATCCGCATCGACACTGACGATTTCACCCTGGACGGCTTCGACGTCGCGCCGGGCAAGCGCTCCAAGCCGCTGGTGATGACCTTCAAAAAGCCGGAAGAGGTCGTCGGCAACCACATTGCCAAATACCAGTCGGTCAAGCTCGCCAAGATGCTGATGGCCTATGATTTCGAGCGCGAGCTGAATCCTTTCGTCGAACTCGGCGGTTTCCTCTTCACCTTCATCGGCGACGGCGCGCCGGGCACCGGCAAGACGACGCTGATCCAGATGATCGCGGGCCTGGTCAACGGCTACTGCCAGGTCGCCGGCTATCCCTTCGCCTATGAGAATTTCGGCGTCGACCAGATTTCGTCCTACCAGGGCAAGTCAGGCCAGAACTGTCGCCAGTTCATAAACAATGTCTTGAACCCGCGCGTCATCGGCTTCGGCACCATCGACGACATCGACCAGGTGGCGGCACGCCGCTCCGACGACCGCGCCTCGGCCGGCCAGCAGGAAATCACCGGCGTCCTGATGGATGCCTTTGCCGGCGCCGGCACCGTGGTGCGCGGCAATTGCTGCTTCGGCATGTTCTCCAACTATCCCGAAAATGTCGACGACGCCCTGCGCCAGCGCGCCGGCGCCCGCTGGCTGGTCGACGGCCCGCAGAGCCGCGACGACTATATCGACATCTTCGTTTTGCTTGCCGGCAAGAACCACAAGATCCCGCTCGGCGACCACAAGCTCTATGCCGCGCAGGAAATCCAGCGTGCTGTGACCGAGGCCTATGAGGAGCATGAGAAGCCTAGGGAAGACGGGCTGATGAAGGTCTATGAGCGCTACATGAAGGAAAACGGCGCGCCGAAATCGATGGCCGACATCGGCACGTACCTGCACCTGATCAAGGACGCCGAGCCGCGCTTCACCGGCCGCGCCATCAAGAACGTCACCGACGCCATCAAGATGCGCGCCATGGACATTGAGCTTCCCGACGACTGGTTCGAGAAACCGGAAGCCTTCATGCACAAGGGCTACGACGAGAAGAAAGCCATGATCGAGGAACTGCGCGGGCCGTTCTCGATGGACATGGTCATGCAGGAGATCAACCGCTACGCCGATTCCGAATTCCGCTATTCCGACAAGTCGGACGATGCGGCGGTCGAGAAGCTGCTCCGCGATGCGCGGCTGCGCGAACGGGCGGGTCGTGAGATGGAGGAGATGAAGAAGAAGGGGCTGTGGAATGCGTGAAGTTCCTTCGGAGCCCGCAGGTGTTGAAAGGCTTGTCACCAGCGCTGACGCCCCCCTCTCCCCGTTCTTCACGGGGAGAGGGTAAGGGTGAGGGGCAGCGCATGCGTGGACCAGAAATCTCAACAACGAAACGGGCAAGACGCCTTCGGCAGTCGGACAACGACGCGGAGACAGCACTTTGGATGGAATTGCGCGACCGCAGGCTCAACGGCCACAAATTTGTGCGTCAATTTCCAATAGGCACTTACTTTGCCGATTTCGCCTGCAGGGAATGCCCGTTGGTTGTCGAGGTGGATGGCAGTCAACACACTAACAACAAATATGATCAAGTTCGTGATCGTTTCATGATTTCAAATGGTTGGTCCGTACTTCGCTTTTGGAACGTCGACGTCTTGAAGGATCGGGATGCAGTACTCGAGACTATATTGGCGGCCCTTGAACAGCGGCTCGATCGCCGTATCGAGACGTATGATGTTCGATTTGTTGCCGCCGAAGGTTATGGGGAGACATGTCCTTGACGGTTAGCGCCGCCCCTCACCCTTACCCTCTCCCCGTGAAGAACGGGGAGAGGGGGTCGTCAGCGTTGGTGCCTCGCCTCAGCAGGCAATGCCTGTCGGACTTATCGACATGAAACCCGCCAAGAAACCCGACCTTCTCCGTGACAACGAGCTGATCTACGGCCGCCTGCTCGCCGTCGATGAGGCGCATCTCGTCCAGCGCTACAACAAGGCGCTTGTTGCCTTCGGGTTGAAGCCGACCAAACTAAAGAGTTTCCAGATCGACCGCACCGGCTTTTCGCCCGAGGTGGCCGAGGAATGCGGCGATTATGACTATCTCGATCCCAATGAGGTCAACCGTCGCTTCATCATTCTGACGCCGTCGCAGATCGACCTGCCGGTGGTGCACACCGCCTTCTCCAACACCTCGCAGCTGATGTTCGAATTCATGTCCAAGAACCAGCGCGCCATCGACGCGCTGACCATCAAGGACGTCATCTACGGCGAGATCGAAGATTCCGTCCCCGTGGTCAACGACATCGAGGATCTGCTGTCGATCAGCCAGGTCGAGTTCAAGGTGCTGTCGGCCGAGGACGTGCTGGGCAAGGCCGCCGAGCTCGGCAAGCTTGTCGACCGGCTGAAGCAGGAGCCGGACGCCTGGCGCGACAACGCCATGCTGACCCGCATGGTCGATCTCGCCAAGGTCTGTGGCGATATCAGAGAAAACGCGCTGGTGCCCGACCAGGTGATCTTCCGCCACAACGCCTATTGGACCAGCCATTTCGGCGGCCTCTACGTCTTCGTCGATCCTGATATGACGACGGTCATCGGCGACCCAGCCGCACCCGGCTTCCGCCGCTCGCGGCCCTGGCAGGTCAGCTACCTCTCAATCAACGATGCCGACAAGGTGTTCAAATTTCTGGCCAGCACCGGCCGCATCGAACTGCCGCGGGCGTCATGGGTCGAAAGCTCGGGCTATCTCGAGCATCGCGCCGAGACGGTTGTGCGCTCCCTGATCCGTGACACCGAACCGAACCGCAATTTGACTGATGTCGACAAGGTCTGGCTGCAGACCTGGATCCACGGCCATGCTGATCTCATCACCAGCGACGGCAATTTTCCCTTCCTCAACGCCGCCAAGCGCGAAATCGCCCAGCTCGGCCATCTCAAGATCGAGGATGTCGCGCCGCGCCAGCGCTTCCTGGTCGTGCGCGGCAAGCCCGACCACCCCGACGCCTGGCTAACCAACCAGCTGATCTCGGATTTCGTGCCGCAGGACTTCGTCTCGCGCTACGTCTTCAACAAGCCCGGCTTCTACAAGGACTATGACGGCTACAGCGACGCCTGGCGATCGCATGTTGTGGACGTTCTGAAAACCACATATTTGAAAGACAAGGTGGCGTTTCGCACGCGCCTTTACGGCTTGACTGACTAAAACGAAATGAGCCGTCATTTCGTTCTAACTTATTGTTTTGGCGCATGATGTTGTCCAAAAAGTCTGCAACTTTTTGGCATCATGCCGAGGGGTGATGTAAGCCATGCTTGATCCGATCGTGAATTTCTTCACCCGCATCTTCCAATGGATCGGCCGCGGTATCGGCCTTGTCATCGGCGCGATCCTGTGGCCGTTCTTATGGGCCGGGCGCTGGTATACGCAGCGCGGCTGGATCCTGAAGGCGGTGGTCGGCCTGGCTTTGCTGGTACTGATCGGCCTCTACGCCAACTTCTTCTACGCCACCCAGTGGTGGAACAAGTTCGACCCCAACTACGTCGACAAATACACCTTCGAGAACCGCAACATTTCCGCCGGCGAACAGGTCGCGGCCGGCGCCGGCACCGAGACCGCCAAGACCTGCGGCAATTCGGGCATCGCCCAGGTCGCGGCCGACCTGACCGACTTCAACGTCAACCAGAATGCCTGGATCTCGTCGATGATCCTCTACAAGCTCGGCCTGTTCGGCGTCGACTGGGATCACACGCCGTTCATGGATAACAAGGCTTCATTCCAGCGCGGCATCAACCAGGCGGTGCGGCGCACCGCCACCGAGCTTGCCGACAATCTCGGCCGCGTGCGTACGACATCGCAGATCGACGCCGATCTGCAGGATGCGCGCGGCAATCTGCAGTTCGACGAGGAAACCTGGTATTTCGGCCTGAACCCGTTCGGACCGAAGACGCCGACGCCGAGCTATTATCGCGATGCCGTCAACAAGCTGCGCTCCTTCAACGCCCGCCTGGCCACCTGCCAGGCGACGTTCGACGCCCGTGCCGACAATCTGAAGCAGTATATAGACCGCATCTCCTCCGACATCGGTTCGACCTCGGCGATCCTCAAGGAGCGTGCCGAAAACCACAACGATGGCTGGTTCGACTTCCGCGCCGACGACCGCTTCTGGTTCGCCTATGGCCAGCTCTATGCCTATTACGGTCTGATGAAGGGCGCCCAGGCCGACTTCGACGACGTGATCAAGGAAAAGCATCTCGGCAATCTGTGGGACACGATGGATTCGCAATTCGTCTCGGCGCTGCGCATCCAGCCCTTCATCATCGCCAATGGCCGGGAGGATGGCTGGATCATGCCGACGCATCTGACGACGATGGGCTTCTACGTCCTTCGCGTGCGTTCCAACATGGTCGAGATCAGCAACGTTCTGACGCAGTAACGTCTGTTGCTGCCTCAACAGGCGATGGCGAATTTGCGCCGTCGTCTCTGTCGCATTCCGTGCATTGGGCGGCTGTTTTGAGACGGCGGAACGACGCGTCCTCTGGCTTCTATACGCCGCGGCAACGGAGCCAGGAAGAACCGGCGACAGGTCGGCCCGGCCGCGGAGACACTTTCTTCATAGGAAACATAGTTGCATGCAAGTTGACGCCACGGCAGCGACAGGGTTAGAACATGCCCGCGCCCGGGTTCAACATGCCTGCGAGTGAGATCAAAACCCGTCCCCTCCACCGTTCAATCCGAAGGAAAGCCGTCATGGCCGAAGTGAAGTCCGACATCGAGATCGCGCGCGGCGCCAAGAAAAAGCAGATTCAGGAGATCGGCCAGAAGATCGGCATCCCGACCGAGCATCTTTTGCCCTACGGCCACGACAAGGCGAAAATCTCGGCAGAGTTCATCAAGTCGGTGAAGGGCAACAAGGACGGCAGGCTGATCCTGGTGACCGCCATCAACCCGACGCCGGCCGGCGAAGGCAAAACGACCACCACCGTCGGCCTCGGCGATGGCCTGAACCGCATCGGCAAGAAGGCGATCGTCTGCATTCGCGAGGCGTCGCTCGGCCCGAATTTCGGCGTCAAGGGCGGCGCCGCCGGCGGCGGCTACGCGCAGGTCGTGCCGATGGAGGACATGAACCTCCACTTCACCGGCGACTTCCACGCCATCACCACCGCGCACAATCTGCTTTCGGCGCTGATCGACAACCACATCTACTGGGGCAATGAGCTCGGCATCGACACCCGTCGCGTTGTGTGGCGCCGCGTCATGGATATGAACGACCGCGCGCTGCGCGAGATCATCGCCTCGCTCGGCGGCGTCGCCAACGGCTTCCCGCGCGAAGCCGGCTTCGACATCACCGTCGCCTCGGAAGTGATGGCGATCCTGTGCCTCGCCACCGACCTTAAGGATCTCGAGAAGCGCCTCGGCGACATCATCGTCGCCTATCGCCGCGACAAGACGCCGGTCTACGCCCGCGACCTCAAGGCCGACGGCGCCATGGCGGTGCTCTTGAAAGACGCCATGCAGCCCAACCTGGTGCAGACGCTGGAAAACAACCCGGCTTTCGTCCATGGTGGCCCATTCGCCAACATCGCGCATGGCTGCAACTCGGTCGTCGCCACCACGACGGCGCTGAAGCTCGCCGACTATGTCGTCACCGAAGCCGGCTTCGGCGCCGATCTCGGCGCGGAAAAGTTCTTCGACATCAAGTGCCGCAAGGCAGGGCTGAAGCCGGCGGCGGCCGTCATCGTCGCCACCGTGCGCGCGATGAAGATGAATGGCGGCGTCAAGAAGGAAGACCTCGGCAAGGAGAACATCGAGGCGGTGAAGAAGGGCTGCGCCAATCTTGGCCGCCACATCGAAAATATCCGCCAGTTCGGCGTGCCGGCGGTGGTTGCCATCAACCACTTCTATTCCGACACCGACGCCGAGATCCAGGCGATGAAGGACTACGTCGCCTCGATGGGCGAAGAGGCGATCCTGTGCAAGCACTGGGCCAAGGGCTCGGCCGGCATCGAGGAGCTCGCCAACAAGGTGGTGCAGCTTGCAGAATCCGGCGCGTCGCAGTTCGCGCCGCTCTATCCCGACGCCATGCCGCTGTTCGAGAAGATCAACACCATCGTCCAGCGCATTTATCGCGGCTCGGAGGCGATTGCCGACAAGTCCGTGCGTGACCAACTGCACGCCTGGGAGCAGGCCGGTTACGGCAATCTCCCGGTCTGCATGGCGAAGACCCAATACTCCTTCTCGACCGACCCGAACCTGCGCGGCGCGCCGACCGGCCACACCGTGCCGGTGCGCGAGGTCAGGCTTTCCGCGGGCGCCGGCTTCGTCGTCGTCATCTGCGGCGAGGTCATGACCATGCCGGGCCTGCCCAAGGCGCCATCTTCGGAAAAGATCTTCCTCAACGAAGCCGGCCAGATCGAAGGCCTGTTCTAAAAATTTCGAGACCGTTGCGAGATTCAAGAAGGGGGGCCAATGGCCGCCCTTTTTGCTTTCCGGGGACGGATCTGCCTATGCGGCGTGGCGCGCCAGCGCGCGCTGGTTGGACGCATAGGGCGTGTCGCGTTCGGGCAGTGCGCCGGTCTTCAGGCAGTCGATCCATTCGGCGGTCTTGAGTACGGCCGCGAAGCGCGACTGCAGGATGATGCTCACCACTCGGTGGATCTCTTCGGCCGAGGCATAGCCGGCGCTGTTGGCATAGGGCAGCGAGCCGGTTGCGTCGGAGAGGAACTCGACCGTAAAGCCCATATGGACGGCGTGGATGATGGTCGACAGGTCGCAATTATGCGTCATGTAGCCAATGACCGTGATCGTATCGATGGCATTGGCGCGCAGCCACTCCTCGAGATCGGTGCCGGTGAAGGCGCTCGGCAAGTTCTTTTCGACATAGTGGTCGCGCTTGCGCCTGGCGATTTCGGGATGCAGTTCGCCGCCATGGCTGCCCTTGGCGAATACCGGCGATGTCTCGGGCGCCATTTGCTTGACGATCACTACCTTGACGCCGGCAGCAGTGGCGGCGGCCATGGCCTGGGCCACATTGACGACGCTGTTGCGGAACGGCGGATGCTTGATCGCAAGATTGCCGCCGTCATAGTCATTCTGGACATCGATGACGATGAGTGCGCGGCGCGGCGTGGTGTTGGCGGACATGGTGTTTTCCTTTCGGGCTTGACTGGGACGGGCCGAAAATAGGCCGATCGCCCGATTGCCAAAAGTGGCCCGATTGACATCGTTCGAAAGAATTGGGACAATCCGCCTTCACTTGCCGGAAACGCCCATGACTGATCCGATCATTGCCGTCCTCGCCTTTGACGGCATCAGTCCCTTCCACCTCTCCGTACCGTGCGTGGTGTTCGGCACCGACCGCACCAAGCTCGGCCTGCCGCGTTTCGACTTTCGCGTCTGCGCGCTCGACAATGGGCCCATCCACACCGATGCCGGGCTGACGATCGCGGTGCCGCATGGGCTCCCCGCGTTCGACGATGCCGACATCGTCATCATTCCGAGCTGGAAAGATCTCGACGCCCCGCTTCCGACCCCGCTCCTCGAAGCGCTTACGCGCGCAAACCGGCGCGGCGCGCTGATCGTTGGCCTCTGTCTCGGCACCTTCGCCATCGCCGCCGCCGGGCTGCTCGCCGGCCGGCGGGCGGCCACGCATTGGTCCTCCACCGACCGGTTGCAAGCGCTGCATCCCGACATCGAAGTCGACGCCGACGTGCTCTACGTCGACGATGGCGACATCGTCACCTCGGCCGGTGTTGCCGCCGGGCTCGACTGCTGCCTGCACATAGTGCGCGCCCGCTATGGCGCGGAGGTAGCGCTGCGGCTGGCCAGGCACATCGTGCTGTCGCCGCACCGGCAGGGCGGGCAGGCACAATTCATCGAGCGCCCGCTGGCGAGAACCCCGGCTGCCGACCGCTTCACCCAGGCGCTCGACACCGTGCGCGCAACGCTGGGGCAAACGCATAGCCTCGACCGCGTCGCTGAGGCCGCCGGCCTGACCCGGCGCACCTTCACCCGCCGCTTCCAGAAATCGATCGGCACCAGCTTTGGCGAGTGGCTGGCCGGCCAGCGCATCGAACTCGCGCAACGGCTGCTGGAGGCGACCGAAAAATCGATGGACATGGTGGCTTTCGAAGCCGGCTTCGGCAGCGCCACCTCGCTGCGCCAGCATTTTTCAGCGCGGCTCAAGACGTCACCGGCGCAGTACCGGCGTGAATTCTCACGGCGAGCAGAGCCGGACGAGCGCATGGCGCGCGTGGCTTCGCACTGACCGCCCGCGTAGGGTTCAGCCGCGCTTGACCGCCCGCGCCGGATTGCCGACCACGGTGGTGTTATCAGGCACGTCACGCGTCACCACAGCACCAGCGCCGACAATGGCACCATCGCCGATGCTGATGCCGCCGAGGATGATGGCGCTGCCGCCGATCCAGGCGTTGTCGCCGATGGTGACCGGCCTGGCGATCTCCAGCCCCGCCTGACGGCCTGCTGCCTCCTTGTGGTGCTCGGCGCAGTAGATCTGCACATTGGGGCCGAGCAGCGTCCGTCTGCCGATGCGCACGGGCGCGGTGTCGAGGATGGTGCAGCCGGCATTGAGAAACGCGCCTGCGCCGAGATGGATGTTGAAACCGTAGGCGCAGTGGAACGGCGCCTCGATGCGGGCGCCCTCGCCCGCGCTGCCGAGCAGCGCCGATAGCGCTGGACCGATGTTGCCGCGTTGCTGGGGCGGCAGCGAATTGTGCTCGAACACCGCATCGCGCGCGATCACCCGCAGCGCTTCCAACTCGTCGTCGATGCAGGTGTACCACTCGCCTGCAATCATCTTCGTGCGTTCGTTTGCGGACATGGCCACGCCTCCAATCTGATCTCCTGCCAAAGCACAATCCTCCGCCTGGGAAAACCCCACTGTCCAAATGCCCGGCCTATGCTAGCTTGCCGCGCGGACCGTCCGAGGTTCTGCGTTGAGGGGATCAACCATGCTCTATCTGCTTGCACTTCTGATCGGCATCATCGCCGGTCTTCGCGCCATGACAGCACCGGCCGCAGTCGCCTGGGGCGCTTATCTCGGCTGGCTGCCGCTTGCCGGCACCTGGGCAAGCTTCATGGGCCATTGGGCCGCCGTCGGCATCTTCACCATCCTTGCCATCGTCGAACTCATCACCGACCAGCTGCCATCGACGCCGAGCCGCAAAGTGCCGCAGCAGTTCGGCACTCGCATCCTGCTTGGCGCCTTTGCAGGTGCTGTGATCGGCGCCACCGCCGGTTCCACCATTGGCGGTCTGATCGCCGGCGCCATAGGCGCCGTCATCGGAACCTATGGCGGCGCAGAGGCGCGCGGCCGGCTGGCAGCCGCCTTCGGCCAGGATCGGCCCGCCGCTCTCATCGAGGACGCGGTGGCCATCATTGGCGGCCTGCTGATCGTGGCGGCGGTGGCATGACGGCAAAGACTTTCGACGCCATCATCATTGGCGCCGGCCAGGCCGGCACACCGCTCGCCGGCAGGCTGAACGCAGCCGGCATGCGCGTGGCGCTGATCGAGCGCAAGCTGGTCGGCGGCACCTGCGTCAACACCGGTTGCATCCCGACCAAGACGATGGTGGCGAGCGCCTATGCCGCGCATCTCGCCCGACGCGCCGCCGATTATGGCGTGACGCTCAGCGGCCCTGTCGGCGTCGACTATAAGGCGATCAAGGCGCGCAAGGACAAGGTTTCGGGCGCCTCCCGCACCGGGCTGGAAACCTGGATCGCCGGCATGGACAAATGCACGCTCTATCGTGGCCATGCGCGCTTCGAATCCGCCAACACGGTGCGCGTCGGCGACGACCTGCTGACCGCCGAAAAGATCTTCCTCAACACCGGCGGCCGCGCCTCGGTGCCGGATCTGCCTGGCATCCACGACATCGACTACCTCACCAATTCCTCTATGATGGATCTCGACGTTTTGCCGCGTCACCTCGTCGTCGTCGGTGGCAGCTACATCTCGCTCGAATTCGCGCAGATGTTCCGCCGTTTCGGTAGCGAAGTCACCGTCATCGAAAAGAGCCCGCGCCTCTCAGGCCGCGAGGATGAGGATGTCTCGGCCGCCATCCTGTCGATCCTCGAAAACGAGGGGATAGCGGTCCATGTCGGCGCCGACGACATCCGCTTTGCCAGACAGGGCACGGACATCGCCGTAACCTTCTCCGCCGGCAAGCCGCCGGCCATCGGCTCGCATGTGCTTCTGGCACTCGGCCGCACCCCCAACACCGACGACCTCGGCCTCGACAAGGCCGGCGTCGCGGTCGATCTGCGCGGTTACGTCACCGTCGACGACCAGCTGCGCACCAGTGTGCCCGGCATCTGGGCGATGGGCGATTGCAACGGCAAGGGCGCCTTCACCCACACCTCCTACAACGACTATGAGATCGTTGCCGCCAATCTGCTCGACAACGATCCGCGCAAGGTCAGCGATCGCATCGAGGCCTATGCGCTCTATATCGATCCGCCGCTCGGCCGCTGCGGCATGACCGAGGCCGCGGTGAAGAAATCCGGCCGCAAGGCGCTCGTCGGCCAGCGGCCGATGACCCGCGTCGGCCGTGCCGTTGAAAAGGGCGAGACGCAAGGTTTTATGAAGATCCTGGTCGATGCCGACACCAGGGAGGTCCTCGGCTGTTCCGTGCTTGGCCCTGGCGGCGACGAGGCGGTGCACTGCGTGCTCGACCTGATGTACGCCAAGGCGCCGGTCGACACGCTGGCGCGGGCCGTGCACATCCATCCCAACGTCTCGGAGCTCTTGCCCACCATCGCCCAGGAGTTGAAGCCGCTCGTTTGACGCTGCCGGCTGGCCGACTGGAAGGGTGGCGCCTGGATCGGCGGATTGGCCCTTTCGGCGGGCGTCTCCCACGCTCACCTGCCGCTGGTCGGCGCGGTTCTGGCGCTGCTGGCCGTCACCGTGGCCGTTGTCTCGCAGGCGCTTGAACGCTCAGCTCCTGTGGCCGTTCCGGCTGCCGCGGAATGATATTGCGCCCATGGCGGCGCAAACTGGACCAATCGACAGCCCTACGGCAAACGTGCATGTGTTCTGCCTCTTTCCTGGAGGCATCCCATGCAGAAATCGATCGAACGCATTTCTGGCGACAGCGAAGGCGTTTTCTACGAATTCCCGGCATTCCGCTTCACCGGCGCCGACAAGGCAGCGCCCTCTGCCTATCTGCAGTCGGCACTCCATGCCGGCGAATTGCCGGGCGTCGTCGCCATCGACGCATTGATGCCGGCGCTGAACAAGGCCGAGGCTGAAGGCCGCATCAAGGGCAACATCACGGTCGTGCCCTGGGCCAACCCGATCGGCCGCGCGCAATATCATTTCGGTGAACATCAAGGCCGCTTTCATCTCGGCACACGCACCAACTTCAACCGTGCCTTTCCGCTGCTTGCCGCACCTGATACCGCATTGTTGCCGGACACCACGTTCGGAACTGCCGACCAGCAGTTGAAGACGCGGCTGCTGCAACTTTCGATCGGCCACGACATCGTGCTTGATCTGCATTGTGACGATGAAGGGCTGGCCTATCTCTACGTCCACACCAGCCTGTGGCCGGCAATGGCCGATTGCGCCGCCGCCATGGGCATCGACGCGGTGGTGCTATGGAGAGAAGACAGCGACGGGACCTTCGAGGGTGCCACGATCATGCCCTACCAGAACGTCCCCGCCGGCGTGGCGAAGTTCGAGCGGCGCGTCGCCACCACGGTCGAATATCGCGGCATGCTCGATGTCGACGGCAGGCTGGCCGCATCCGATGCCGAAGGTCTCTACCGGCTGCTGGTGGCGCGCGGCGTGATCGCCGACCCGGCCCTACCCGCACCAGGTCCTTTCACTGGTTTCGTCGCGCCGTTGGAAAACATCGACATGATGCCGGCACCCCGGGCGGGTGCCGTGCTCTACGACGTGAAGCCCGGGGACCGCGTCGCCAAGGGCGCGCGCCTCGCCACCATCGTCCACACACCAGGCGAGACGGGCGGCCGCACGGAAGTATTTGCCCCGCAGGACGACGTCATCCTGACCCGCCGCGCGCGCCGCATCATCCGCGCGGGCGAGGACCTCTTGAAGCTGGTCGGCGACAAGAAGAGCGCCGACGCAAGGTCAGGGACGCTGGAGGACTGACCTATCCGGAAATGGCCAACCGCGCCTTGGCCTCCAGCCATTCGGCCATCTGCCGGTAAGGCACAGGCCCGTGGCTGATGCGGGAGACGCCGAGCTCGGCCAGACGCTGGCGCGGCGGCACATGCGCCAGCGCGATAATGTTGACCGGCAACGCGGTGGCTTTACAGAGCGTCGCGATCAGCCCCTCATCGCCAAGACCGGGCGCAAAGAAACCGCTCGCGCCGGCCTTTTCATAGGCCTTTGCCCGCTCGATCGCCTGGTCGAGCAGGCCCTTGTCATGCGCATCCGGCGTCGCCTTGAGGAAGATGTCGGTGCGGGCGTTGAGGTAGGCGGGAATGCCCGAAGCCTTCACCGCTGCCGCCGCCGCCTCGATCCGCTTCACCTGCACGGCGATGTCGTGCAGGCCAGTTCCGCCGACGATCTGGTCCTCGAAATTGAAGCCGATGGCGCCGGCCTGCAAGGCGCGCGTGACCGTCTGAGCGACGACCTCCGGCTCGGGGCCGTAGCCGCCTTCGAGATCCATGGTCACCGGCAGGTCGACCGCAGTCACGATACGCTTGATGTTATCCAGCGCCAGCTCCAGCGGGATTTTCTCGCCATCGGCATAGCCGAAGGCGGCCGCGACCGGCCAGCTTCCGGTGGCGATGGCCTTGGCTCCGGCTCTCTCGACGATCTTGGCCGAACCCGGATCCCAGGCATTGTAGAGAACGATCGGGTTTCCCTTGACGTGGAGGGAATGGAACGTGCGTGCGCGTTCGATCTGGTCGGTCATCGGTGTCTTCCCGTCTTCTCGATGTTGCGTGGTTAGTCTAGGCAGGCACGCCGGCCCTGGCGATGTGCCATGAGCCCCGGAAGCGGCGGCCAGGCCTTTCAAACCTGTTGCGCATCCGGCTTTTCGCCGCTATGGATTTCGCCCATGAACATGCGTTCGATCAAGACCGTTTGGTGGTGGGCTCGCTGACAGCGGCCTGTTCGAACGCGTGCGCGTGAAAATAGAAGGTGGCCGCAACGGAATGTCCGGGCGGCCATTTGTTTTTTCAAAGCCAGTCCCGGGTCCGTTGCCCAACAAGCCAGATGGAGACGGCAATGACGACGATGAAGGTTCTGGAAAACGGCGCGGAACGCTTCGTGACCGCGGGTGGCGTCACCATTACGCGCGAGCGCCACGACAAGCCCTATGCCGGCGCGATCGACTCCTATGTCGACGGGCTGAATTCGCGCCGCGGGGCCGTGTTTTCCTCGAACTACGAATATCCCGGCCGCTATACGCGCTGGGATACGGCCATCATCGACCCGCCGCTGGTGATCTCGGCTGGCGGCCGCGCCATGCGCATCGAGGCGCTGAACGGCCGTGGAAAGGTGCTGTTGCCGGTAATCGGCAAGGCGCTTGCCGGCTTGAGCGAAGTTACAATCACCGAAACCTCGAAAAAGCTGATCCGCCTCGATGTCGCCAAGCCCGGCCGGGTCTTCACTGAGGAAGAGCGCAGCCGCGTTCCCTCCGTCTTCACCGTGCTGCGCGCCATCACCGCTCTGTTCAAGACCGACGAAGACGCCAATCTCGGCCTCTACGGCGCTTTCGGCTACGATCTCGCCTTCCAGTTCGATCCGGTCGACTACAAACTCGAGCGCAGAGAGAGCCAGCGCGACCTCGTGCTGTTCCTGCCCGACGAGATCCTGGTCGTCGACCATTACTCGACCAAGGCCTGGACCGACCGCTACGACTATTCCGGCGAGGGTTTTTCGACCGAGGGGCTGCCGCGTGACGAAATCGCAGAGCCGTTCAAGACCGCCGACCGAATCCCGCCGCGCGGCGACCATGAGCCCGGCGAATATGCCAATCTGGTGCGCAAGGCGATGGATAGCTTCAAGCGCGGCGATTTGTTCGAGGTCGTGCCCGGGCAGATGTTCTACGAGCGTTGCGAGACGCAGCCTTCCGAAATTTCGCGCAAGCTGAAGTCGATCAACCCCTCGCCCTATTCCTTCTTCATAAACCTCGGCGAAAACGAGTATCTGATCGGCGCTTCGCCCGAAATGTTCGTGCGCGTCAATGGCCGCCGGGTCGAGACCTGCCCGATCTCCGGCACGATCAAGCGCGGCGACGACGCCATTTCCGACAGCGAGCAGATCCTGAAGCTGCTCAACTCCAAGAAGGACGAATCCGAGCTGACCATGTGCTCGGACGTCGACCGCAACGACAAGTCCAGGGTCTGCGATCCAGGCTCGGTGCGCGTCATCGGCCGCCGCCAGATCGAAATGTATTCGCGCCTGATCCACACCGTCGATCACATCGAAGGCCGGCTGCGCGAAGGCATGGACGCCTTCGACGCCTTCCTGTCGCATGCCTGGGCGGTCACCGTCACCGGCGCGCCGAAACTCTGGGCCATGCGGTTCATCGAGCAGAACGAGAAGAGCCCGCGCGCCTGGTATGGCGGCGCCATCGGCATGGTCAATTTCAACGGCGACATGAACACCGGCCTGACCTTGCGCACCATCCGCATCAAGGACGGCATCGCCGGGGTGCGCGCCGGCGCCACGCTGCTCTTCGACAGCATCCCCGAGGAAGAAGAAGCCGAAACCGAACTGAAGGCATCCGCCATGCTCTCCGCCATCCGCGACGCCAAATTAGGCAATGCCGCCGGCGCCGAACGCACCACCGCGCGCGTCGGCGACGGCGTCAACATCCTGCTCGTCGACCATGAGGACTCCTTCGTCCACACGCTGGCCAACTATTTCCGCCAGACCGGCGCCAATGTCTCGACCGTGCGCACGCCGGTGCCGGAGGAAGTCTTCGAGCGGCTGAAGCCGGATCTCGTCGTGCTGTCGCCCGGACCGGGCACACCGAAGGATTTCGACTGCGCCGCCACCATCAAGAAGGCCAGGGCCCGCGACCTGCCGATCTTCGGCGTCTGCCTCGGTCTGCAGGCGCTGGCCGAAGCCTATGGCGGCGAACTCCGACAGTTGCATGTGCCGATGCATGGCAAGCCGTCGCGCATCCGGGTCTCCAAGCCCGGCATCATCTTCTCCGGTCTGCCCAAGGAAGTCACCGTCGGCCGCTACCACTCGATTTTTGCCGATCCGGTGCGGCTGCCCGACGGTTTCGTTGTCACCGCCGAGACCGAGGACGGTGTCATCATGGCCTTCGAGCATCGCAAGGAGCCCATAGCCGCCGTACAGTTCCATCCGGAATCGATCATGACGCTCGGCCACAATGCCGGCATGCGCATCATCGAGAACATCGTTGCGCATCTGCCGCGCAAGGCCAAGGAAAAGGCGGCCTGACCGGTATGGCCGCAGCGGACAGCGTGACGGCGATCGCGGCAAAGGAGGCGGCCAAGCAAAGGGTCGCCGCCCTCGCCTTCTGGTCGATCGTCGTCGCCTGCGTCGTGCTCGCGCTGAAGCTTGCCGCCTGGTACGTCACGGGCTCCGTCGCGCTCTATTCGGACGCGTTGGAATCGATCGTCAACGTCATCGCCTCGGCCGCCGCTTATTGGGCGATCCAGGTCAGCTACAAGCCGGCCGACCAGGACCATCCATTCGGCCACCACAAGGCGGAGTATTTCTCGGCCGTACTGGAAGGCGTGCTGATCGTGCTGGCAGCACTTTTGATCCTCACCGAGGTCTGGCGCTCCTGGCAGGCGCCGACGCCGCTTGAACAGCCTTGGGAAGGTCTCGCGATCAATGGCGTCGCCACCGTCATCAACGCTTTCTGGGCCTGGACGCTGATCCGCGCCGGCCGCAGCGCAAAATCACCGGCGCTGGTTGCCGACGGCCGCCACATCATGACCGATGTGGTGACTTCCGTCGGCGTCTTCGGCGGTCTCGTCGGCGCAATCCTGACCGGCTGGCAAATCCTCGATCCGGTGCTTGCCGTCATCGTGGCGCTCAACATCCTGTGGCAGGGCTGGCATGTCATCGGCTCGTCGATGAACGGGCTGATGGACCGCGCCGTCGACACGCAGGAACACATGCATATCCGCGACACTATCTCGGCCAATTGCAAGGGCGCGCTGGAGGTTCATGACCTCAAGACTCGCATCGCCGGCCGTGCCACCTTCATCGAGTTCCACCTGGTCGTCGACGCCGATATGACCGTCGGCGCCAGCCACGTTATCTGCGACCGCATCGAGGATGCGCTGAAAGCCGAAATCCCCTCGGTGCGCGTCACCATCCATGTCGAACCGGATGATGAAGCGAAGCTGCCGAAAGGCACGACGGCGGTGCCTTTCGCCTGAAGTGGTTCACCAGGTCTGGATCAATTCAGACAGGATGACTCACCAAATAATTAAAGACCTCATCGAGACTGGAACGGATCTGCTCCGCCGGCTTCTCCAACGCCGCCTCAACAAAATCGTCATCGAGCGGCCCTACAAATTGATCGAGCCGGTGCCAATCCTGTGGAAGCGGTTCTGGGTCATGACCGGACCTCAAGGCGCACACGCCGACTGTGGCATCGACTCCAGCCGGTAGACCTTGTCATCGGACGCGGTCTTGCCGTCCGCCGCCTTTGAGCACAGGTCGACGATTGCCAGGCTGCTGTTGGGGTTGGCCAGCATCATGGTGCCGTTGGCGCCGCGCTTGAGGTAGATTTCCTTTTGGCTGATGTCGCAGGAAAAATTGCTCATCTTCGAACTCGCCGCGCAGCGCCACTGGTCCGCCTCGCCCTGGCAGGAATAGGTCTGCGTGACCTTGGCCCCGTTCTTCCTGGTGGTCACCGAAACGGCGATGTCGGCGCCGTCGGGCCAGTTGGCGACATCGCCGCCCGAGGCGAAGGAGGCAAGCTCGACCGGTCCGCGGAAGACGCGGATCGACTGCGTCACCTGATCGGGATGAGAGCTCAGGTGCGCGGCATCGTAATCGCGTCCGAAACAGAAAGGCTGGTCCGGCTTCAGCCGTTCGCGCAAGGGGACGCCAAGCGCCGGATCGATCGGATCGATCTTGGCGAATTCGGCCTTACAGGTCCCCGCCGGCATCGGGTCGAGGCGGAAATTATCGTCCTCCGAGCCCAGCGCCTGCCGGTCATATTCAGCCTCGCCCAGTTCGTCTTCCGATCCGGCGTCGAGATAGAGATCGGACGAGACATCGGTGAGGATCAGGCGGCCTTTGTCATCGAGCTTCAGCGAAGCCATGGTGCGGTCGCAGTCCATGCCGCAGCGGATCGGGCCCGACTTGTCGTCCTCGGACTCGTGATTGCACCAGCCGCCGGCCCATTGCGGCGTCTTGGCGCCACGCACGGTGGTGGTGAGAAAGCCGTTGTAGGAGGTATCGGCGTTCGCCGTCGGCTCCTCGTTCGGACGGCTCACCGGATCATGGCCATAGAGGAAGAATATCCGCGCCACCTTCTGCTTCGGATGCGCCTTGAGGTGGGCGGCGTCATAAACACGACCGAAACAGGCATCGGCGCCACTCGCACTGAGTTCGGGCAATTTAAGCGCATCGTCGGCCACAGCCGAACCCGCAAGTGCGCCGAGCAGCATGGCGCCAAATCCGGCGACGGCGAAATTCTTCCACTTCCTGAATGCCATTGGACCCCCTCCTCGCATCGACAGGACGTAACGCCGATTTATGCTAGTATCATGGCCGCAGCCACGCAATTTGCGGTGAGCACCAAGCCGAGGAGGATGCCATGCGCCGACGCGACATTTTCCGTGCCAGCCTTGCCGGCGCCGCCGGGCTGTTCGGGCTAAGCCGGGCGGCGGCCGCCGAGGATAAACCGAAGGTCGCCTATCACCTCAGCGATCTCGACAAGGTCAATTTCGTGCTCGGCAACATCAAGAACCACTATGAAGGCACCGGCGGCAATGTCGAGATCGTGCTGGTGGTGCATGGTCCCGCACTTGCCGGCTTCAAGTCCAAGGGCATATCGGCGGCGATTTCGGGACGCTTTGCCGGCCTCGTCCAGCAAGGCCTCGAGCCGCATGCTTGCGGCAATACCATGAAAGGCATGGAGATCACCCTTGGCGACCTGCTCGCGGGCTTCCACGCCGCCGACAAGGGCGGCGTCGTCAAGCTCGCCGAACTGCAGCGCCAGGGCTACGCCTATCTGAGGCCCTAGCGGCAGGACTTGAACAGGAGGGCTGCGAGCGCCTACGAAGGACGGGCAGAAATTCCCGGAGAACCGACGTGCCAGCAACCCCCACCCTCGTCATCCCCGATCTTGCCGGCAAGGCGGTGCTGGTCACCGGCGCCTCGACCGGCATAGGCGCTGCCGTTGCGCTGGCCTATGCCGCGCAGAAAAGTCGTGTCGCGCTGCACTACAATTCAAGCCGCGAGGCCGCTGAGAAACTGGCCAAAACCATCCGCGACGGCGGCGGCGAGGTGTTTCTGACCCAGGGCGACTTCTCACAGGCCGCCGATGTCGAGCGTGTCGTCGAGGAGAGCGCCGAGCATTTCGGCCGGCTCGACGGGCTAGTCAACAATGCCGGCGGCATGCTTGGCCGTGTGCCCTATGGCGAGCAGACCGAGGCGCATTACGACGCGGTGATGGACCTCAACGCCCGCTCGGTGCTGACGGCGTCACGCAAGGCGATGCCATGGCTGAAGAGGCAGGGCGGCTTCATCGTCAACACCTCGTCGATCGCGGCGCGCAATGGCGCCGGTGCCGGCGCCGGGCTCTACGGCTCGGCCAAGGCCTTTGTCTCCAACGTCACCCGCGGCATGGCCAAGGAATTGATCGGCTTCGGCATTCGAGTCAATGCGGTGGCGCCGGGCACCATCGCGACGCCGTTTCACGAGCGCTATTCGACCGACGAGCAGATGAAGGGCATGGTCGCCACCATTCCGCAGGGAAGAGCAGGCACAGCGGAAGATTGCGTCGGCGCCTATCTGTTCCTCTCGTCCGACCTCTTGAGCGGCTATATTACCGGACAGGTGATCGAGGTGAACGGTGGCCAGTTGATGCCGTGAGATGCCGACGGCATAATCTTGTCGCTTAAAGGGAGGCGAAGCCAAATGTACGGACTGATCGGCAAGATGCGGGCGGCGCGTGGCCAGCGCGATGCGGTCATGGGCGTGTTGCGTGAGAGCACCGGCGCCCTGCCCGGCTGCCTGAGTTACATCATCGCCACCGACCCGGCCGATGCCGACGCGATCTGGGTCACTGAAGTGTGGACCGATGCTGCAAGCCACAAGGCGTCGCTGCAACTGCCCGAGATCCAGGCCGCGATCGCCAAGGCACGTCCCTTCATCGCCGGCTTCGAGTTCCAGATCGAGACCCATCCAGTCGGCGGCTTCGGCCTGGCTGAGGCCAAGACGGGCTAGCCCAAGTGAAAGTTCAATCCTCCAGCCAGCGAGTTCGCGTGCCCAGGCTGCAAATACTTGCAAAAAGCCGCCGGATAGACTAAGTTCCGTGGACTAAGTCCAATCGGAGCGTATGATGCAAACCGTGAACATCCACAACGCAAAGACCAACCTGTCGCGTCTCGTCGATCAGGCTGCCAAAGGCGAGCCATTTATCATTGCCAAGGCTGGTAAACCGTTGGTCAAAGTGGTGCCCATCGATCAGTCGACACAGGTGCGGCGGGTTGGTTTTATGGCCGGCCAGTTCTCTGTCCCTGAGGATTTTGACAGCATGGGTAGCGAAGAGATTGAGAAATTGTTCGGCGTCAACACGTGAAACTGTTGCTCGACACCCACTTGCTCCTTTTGGCGGCCGGCGAACCGGGCCGATTGCCTCTTGCGGCCCTCGCCGAGATTGAAGACCCGTCGCATGAACTGCTTTTCAGTTCTGCCAGCCTTTGGGAGGTGGCAATCAAACGAGGGCTCGGGCGGGATGACTTTACCGTCGATCCGCGATTGCTGCGGCGAGGCCTCTTCGACAACGGCTATCACGAGTTGCCGATCACCAGCGAACATGCCGTAACCGTCTATGGCCTTCCAGCAATTCACAAGGACCCCTTTGATCGGATCCTCATTGCTCAAGCGACCGTAGAAGGTATTACCTTGCTGACGACCGATGATCTTATAGCCCGCTATCCTGGTCCTATTCGAAAGCTCTGACCGAGATCCTAAGCAAACGTCTTTTTCCTGTGCGCTGGGGTTCGCATTTTTCGCACCCGGGTCTAAGACCAAAAAAATGGAGTCCTCATCCGACCAGCCCGTCCCAGACCAGCCGGCCGTCGAACGCATGACGCGCATGCGTCCGCTTCGGCAGTGGCTGGTGCTGCTGATCTTCTCGCTGCTGTTCGCCGGCGCGCTGGAATATGCCGCACTGCCTGCGGCATTGCTGATCGGGCCGATGCTGGCGGCCATCCTTGCCGGCACCAACGGCGCCACGGTGCGCGTGCCGCGCCCGCTGTTCGGCGCCGCCCAGGCCGTCGTCGGCTGCCTTGTCGCGGCGTCGATCTCCGCCGACATCTTTTCGGTCTTCTACAAGGAATGGCCTCTGTTCCTCGTCGTGGTGCTGGCGACCCTTGCGGCGTCCAGCCTGCTCGGCTGGCTGATCAGCCGCTGGCGCATCCTGCCCGGCACCACCGCGGTCTGGGGCTCTTCACCGGGTGCCGCCACCGCCATGGTGCTGATGGCCGGCGCCTTTGGCGCCGACCAGCGCCTCGTCGCCTTCATGCAGTATCTGCGCGTCATCTTCGTCTCGATGACGGCGGCACTCGTGGCCAAGATGTGGGTCGACACCTCCGGCGTTGAAATCCCAGCCATTGTCTGGTTCCCGCCGATCGACGCAATGGCCTTTGCCGCCACGCTCGGCGTGGCGCTGATCGGCGGCCTGCTCGGCCGCTTGTGCCGATTGCCCTCACCCTTCTTCCTCGGCACCTTCATCTTCGGCACCATCGTTCATCTCGGCTTCGGCGTGGCGATGCAATTGCCGCCATGGCTGCTGGCGCTCTCCTATGCGATGGTCGGCTGGTCGATCGGTCTGAATTTCACCCGGGCGATCCTGCGCCATGCAACACGGGCGCTGCCGCAGATCGTCGGCTCGATCGTCGTGCTGATCGCCTTTTGCGGCGGTCTCGCCTGGCTGATCAGCCATGTCCTCGGCATCGATCCGCTGACCGCCTATCTCGCCACCAGCCCCGGCGGCATGGACAGCGTCGCCATCATTGCCGCCGCCGCGCAGAACGTCGACATCTCCTTCGTCATGGCGCTGCAATCGGCCCGCTTCCTGGTCGTGCTCATCGCCGGGCCGAGCATAGCGCGGCTGGTGGCGAGAGCCGTCAGGGACTGAGTTACGAATTCAAGGATCCGGGAAGAGGAAGTTGCCCATGAACCGTCGCGTGAATGCCGTCGATCTCTCAGGCCGTGTCGCCGTGGTGACGGGCGGCGCGCAAGGCATCGGCCTTGCTGTTGCCCGGCGCTTGCTGTCGTCGGGCGCCAGCGTTGCCATCTGGGATGTCGACCAGGCTGCGATGAAGAACGCCGTCGCCGAACTCGCCCCGCTCGGTCGGATCGAGCCTTTGCTGTGCGATCAATCGCTGATCGAGGCCGTCGACAGCGCCGCGACGCAAACCGAGCGCTCGCTCGGCCCGGTCGATCTGCTCGTCAACAATGCTGGCATTGCCGGACCGGCGGCTACGGTAGTGGACTATGATCCTGCCGCCTGGCGCCAGATCATCGACATCGACCTCAACGGCGTCTTCTACTGCTGCAAACGCCTGGTGCCCGGCATGATCGCACGCAGCTACGGCCGCATCGTCAACATTGCCTCTGTCGCCGGCAAGGAAGGCAATCCGAATGCCGCCGCCTATTCGGCCGCCAAGGCGGGTGTGCTCGCGCTGACCAAATCGCTCGGCAAGGAGCTTGCCGGCCACGACATCGCCGTCAACGCGCTGACGCCGTCGCCCGCCCGTACCCGCATCCTCGAGCAGCTCACCGAGGCACAGGTCGCCTACATGCTGGGCAAGGTGCCGCGCGGCCGGTTCGTCGAAGTGGAAGAGGCCGCGGCCATGATCGCCTTCATGCTGTCGGACGAGAATTCCTTCACCACCGGCGCAACGTTCGACCTCTCCGGCGGACGGGCCACCTACTGAGAAGCAGCGCTAGTCCTCGCCGTCTTCGTCATCGCCATCGGCGCCGCGAAGGACTACGAGCCGTTCAGCGTCGCGGCAAGCCTGTCGGGAAGGAAATCGACGAAAGCGCGCACCTTCGGCGACAAATGGCGATTTGACGGCCACAGCATCCGGAACTGGCCGCGGCCGTCGACATGGTCGTCCAGCACAGTGCGCAATTGCCCATCGCGCAGCGCCTCGCGGACCAGGAAATCGGGCATCGAGCTGATACCGAGACCGGCCATAGTCGCGCCCTTCAGCGCCTCGGTGTTGTTGCAGGTCAGCATCGAGCGGACCTGCGGCTCGACACTGCCGCCGATGAACGGCCAACCCTGCAGCTTGCCGCTGTTTGGAAACCGAAAGCGTATGCCGTAGTGGTTCACGAGATCGTCCGGTCCGCTCGGGTTGCCGTGCCGCTCGATGTAGGAAGGTGCTGCGCACAACAGCAGCCGGAAGGGCGCAAGCGGCCGTGCCACCAGTCGCGAATCCGGCAGCTCGCCGCTGCGGATTGCGATGTCGACGCCTTCGTCGATGAGGTCGACGATGCGATCGTTGAAATCGATGTCGAGTTCGATTTCGGGATAGCGCGCCATGAACTCCGACAGCACCGGCAACAGCAGGTGATAGGTCACGATCGGCGTCGAAACGCGCAGCCGACCATGCGGCGTTTCTCGCGTCCGCGACAGCATCGCCTCGGCATCGTCGATGTCGTCAAGGATGCGCCGCACCCGCTCGCTGAACAGCTTGCCTTCCTCGGTCAGGCCGATGCGGCGCGTGCTGCGCTGCAGCAGCCGCACGCCGAGATCCTGCTCGAGCCTGGCGACGCTCTTGCCGACGGCCGACGCCGAGATGCCAAGCGTTCGGCCGGCGGCGATGAAACTGCCGAACTCGGCGGTGCGGGCAAAGGCCAGAAGGCCGTTGAGGCGTTCCATCGCATCTCTCCATTCGAGCGTTTCAGTCCGGTATATCTGGAGATTTAATACTATTTTTCTGGGAATGTCGCGGGCCTATCTTGTCTTCACGACCGGCGCCGCGCTCCCAGCGGCAGGCCGGCGGATCCTGCTTCAGATAGGAAAACCCATGACTTCCAAGACCACAAACGGCGCCGCCGCGCCATGGCTCGTTCTGCTGTCGGTATGCCTTGCCGCCATGACCATGCCCTTGACCTTCACCGGCCCGGCCGTCGCACTCTCGCGCATCGCAGCCGATCTCGGCGGCAGCCCGATCGCGCTCAACTGGGTGACGAACGCCTTCATGCTGACCTTTGGCGCCACCCTGATGGCGTTGGGCGCGCTCGCCGACAATCATGGCCGCAAGCGGATGTTCATTGTTGGCCTCGGCCTCTATGTCCTGGCCACGCTGGGCGCGATGCTGGCGCCTGACATCGTCTGGTTCGACACACTTCGGGCTGCGCAAGGGCTCGGCAGTGCCGCCGCCTTCGCCGGCGGCGCCTCAGCGCTTGCCCAGGAATTCGAAGGGTCACTGCGGTTGCGCGCCTTTTCCTTCCTCGGCACCAGTTTCGGCATTGGCCTCGCCTTCGGTCCGATCGCCTCCGGCCTCATCATCGAAGCATTCGGCTGGCGGTCGATCTTCGTGCTGGTGGCAGTGCTTGCGATTGCCGCCGCGCTACTGGGTCTGGGCACAATCAAGGAATCGCGCGACCCCGATGCGACTGGCCTCGACTGGGCGGGGGCCGGCACTTTCACGATTGCGCTGGCCGCGCTGACCTACGGCGTGCTTCAGGCGCCGCAGAGCGGCTGGACCGATCCGCTCGTGATCGGGCTGCTTGCCATCGCTGCGCTCTTCTTTGCCGCCTTCGTCATCGTCGAGCGGCGCGTGGGCCGGCCGATGCTCGATCTCTCGCTGTTCCGCTTTCCCCGCTTCGTCGGCGTCCAGTTTCTGGCGGCTGCCCCCGCCTATGGCTTCGTCGTCCTGCTCGTGCTGTTGCCGATCCGCTTCATCGGCATTGAGGGGATGAGCGAGATCGAGGCCGGGCAATTGATGATCTGCCTGTCGGGACCGCTGTTGATCCTGCCTCTGCTTGCCGGCCAGGTGGCGCGCTGGATCGCTCCGGCGACGATCTGCGGCGTCGGCCTGTTGATTGCCGCCGCCGGCCTTGTCTGGCTGAGCCTGACGCCGCCGGTCGCCATCGCCCTCGTGGCGCCGCTGGTGCTGATCGGCATCGGCATCGCTTTGCCCTGGGGGCTGATGGACGGACTTGCCGTCAGCGTCGTGCCGAAGGAGCGCGCCGGCATGGCGGTCGGCATCTTCAACACCACCCGCGTCGCCTGCGAAGGCGTGGCGCTGGCGATCGTCATGGCCGTTCTGTCGGGTTTCACGGCGACGAGACTCACCGCCGAGGGAACGGCGTCTTCCGTTGATGCGGCGGCGGCAGCCCAGCTGCTGGTAACCGGCAATGTCGGCGAAGCAGCAGCCCGCCTGCCGGGAGCCGGAGCCACGGTCCTGATCCAGGCCTACGAGACGGCGTTCGACAGGCTGCTGATCGTGCTGGCGGCAATCACCATCGTCACCGCGCTTGTCGTCTTCCTCGGCCTGCGCCGCGGATCGACCGTGGAGCACGAAGCCGTTCCTGTGCCGGTATGCCAGGAAGGCTAGCCTTGCGCAGCGTCAGCTGATGACCAGGCTCGCTATGCGGTCACCGTCCAGCGTGAAGACCATGTCCCCTTCGCCGTTGAAGCCATCACCTTTGACGGCGATGCGGACGTGGTAGCTGGCATCGGCCTCGGCGATACGGACAATGCGCAGATTGGACTTCACGCCGATATTGTCGGACTGGTTCCAGCGCGCAATCTGCTCGCGGCCGTGGAAGGATCGTCCCCAGTCGGTCAAGGATGCATCCGACGCGAACGTGTCGAGAAACGCTTCGGTGTCACCTTCATTGGTGGCTCCGACGAAACGGCGGATGGGCTCGGGTGTGGTCATCAGTCCAATCTATGCATCAGATCGTCATCCAGCCAGCGGCCGAAGAAATAGACCAGTTGCTTGTGCCACCACGGCCAGTCATGGCTGACATCGCCGCCCCAATAGTCGACCCAGGCGGGAATCGATTTGTCGCGCAGGATCTGTTCCAGCTTGCGCGTCTCGACCAGCATGCGCTCTTCCCAGGCGCCCTGCCCGCAGCAGAAGATCATCCGCAGCGCCTTCAGCCGCGCCAGCAGCTTGGGGTCGACGATGCCGGGCAGATAGTCGAGCGGCGAGTTGTAGAAGATGTCGCCTTCCAGCGCCTTGCCGAAGAAGTCGCGCGCCGAATAGACGCCCGACAGCGCGATGACGCCGCTGGCGAGTTCTGGAAAGCGGAAGATGAAGTTCGAGGAATGGTAGGCGCCCATAGAGCAGCCCGTAAACAGCGGCTTCAACTTGCGTCCGCCATTGGCTTGCTCGGCGGTCGCCAAAAACTGCGGCAACGCCTCCTCACGGACATAGCGGAAATAAGCCTCGTGGCGGTCGATGCGGTGGGCGGCGTCGGCATGCTTGTTGAAGAAAGATTCCGAATCGATGCCGTCGACCGCAAACAGCTGGATACGGCCGGTGTCGATGAATTCGGCCAGCGCCCCCACCCCGCCGGAATCCTCGAACTGATAGAACCGCCCTTGTGAGGTCGGGAACACGACCGGCCTCGCGCAGCGCTCTCTCGTCCTTCGAGCGCATCTGGTAGGCGTAATTTCCCATGGCGCGGCTGAAAACCTTTTCTATCGGCTGATGGTGGACGATCTTGTCGCGATGCGCGGCTAGCACGTCCTCATGGCTGTGCAAATAGTGGAGGTGCTGCTTGCGGCTGGCATAGGCGGTGAAATACTTGCCCTCGTAGGGTCCGCCGGCGGCATCCTTCACCACCATGTCGGCCCATGCCGCATAGACATCGATATCGAACGTGTAGTTGATCGCATCGGTCATCCAGGCGCCGGGCGGCCGCATGTTGACCTCGAGCGCGATGACACGGTCGTCCTTGGTTTCGAACAGCTCGATGTGGAAGAAGCGCTCACGCACGTCGAACGCCTTCAGGATTTTCCTGCCCGCCTCCTCCACCGCCGGCGATATCTTTGGAAAGCAGGTGTAGCTCATGTGGCGGTCCTTGTTGACCACCTCCATGACGCTCTGGTCGTAGCGGTGGCTGGCCGCAAGCACCACCTCGCCGTCACGGTTGACCAGCCCGTCATAGGTCACCACCAGTCCTTCGATGAACTGCTCCATGACGAAGGTCACGTCCTCGGGCTTGTCCCGGAAGAACTGGTTGAGCTCTTTGGCGTTGGAAATCTTGAAGGTGTTCGAGGCGCCGGAACCGGAATCGGGCTTCACCACCACGGGATAGCCGACGCGGCGGATGAAGGTCATGGCGCCTGCCCGGTCGGAGCATTTGCGCTGCGCGATGGTGTCGACGCCGCTCTTGCGGAAGAAGGCGCGCATGCGGCTCTTGCGCTTCAGGTTCTTCACGAAATCGAGCTTGGTGCCGTAGATGTTGAAGTCGGTGCGGATATTGGCTTCCAGCTCCAGCCAATGCTCGTTGAGCGATTCGAAGCGGTCGATGCGGCCCCATTTGTGGATGAAATGGCCCATCGCCCGGAACACCGGATCGTAATCCTCCATATCGGCGACGCGGTAATATTCCGACAGAGCAGCCTTCAGCTTGCCGTCCAGCGCCTCATAGGGCGCGTCGCCGATGCCGAGCACGGTAGCGCCGGCCTTCTTCAGCCGGTCGCAGAAATCGGCGCCGTTGGTGGGAAAATGCGGCGAGAAGAAAACGAAATTCATGGATGACCCCTCGACGGCGAAGCATTGTGATCTCGGCCATTCGCAAGTTTGGCGCATTTGCCGCGCATGGGGAAGAGTGCTCGGGCGCGGTCGAAACGGCAGCCTACTTGCCTCTCTATGGCCGCTCCTGTATGAAAACCGACATGAACACGCGCGCCTCCTCCGTCGCTTCCCGTCCGACCGGCTTTGCCGGCGAGACCGTTCGCGCGCTGGCATCCACCCTGCTTCTTCTCGGCCTTATCGGCGATCGCCGGGTTCGCTGAAGGAGCGCCCGGCGGTCGAACCGCCGCTTACGCGCACGCTCCTTGGCCAGTTCAAAATTGGCACTTCACATCAAGCGAACGAAAATCTGGTAAGGCGCTGCTCGCCACCAATCCGTCCGAAGACCGATCCGCGAGCCGCCGGGAGAAACGACGATGAATGCACGAGAAGAGATCCGATCCGGCGAAGCCGAAAGCGTAAAACGCGCGGCCGGCCACATGCCGGGCGCCGCCCGCAAATACCAGCCCTATCCGACAGTCGGCCTCACCGACCGCACCTGGCCCAACAAGGTCATCGACAAGGCGCCGGTCTGGTGCTCGGTTGATTTGCGCGACGGCAACCAGGCGCTGATCGACCCGATGGGCCATGAGCGCAAGGCGCGCATGTTCGCGCTGCTGCTCGACATGGGCTTCAAGGAGATCGAGATCGGTTTCCCCTCGGCCTCGCAGACCGACTTCGATTTCGCCCGCTGGTGCATCGAACGAGGCAATGTGCCGGCCGATGTCTCGCTGCAGGTGCTGGTGCAGTGCCGTCCCGAACTCATCACCCGCACCTTCGAGGCGCTCAAGGGCGCCACCAACCCGATCGTGCATTTCTACAATTCGACCAGCGAGTTGCAGCGCCGCGTCGTCTTCGAGAAGGATGTCGGCGGCATCAAGCGCATCGCCACCGATGCAGCCAAGATGATCACCGACATGGCGGCGAAGGCCGGCGGCGGTTACCGCTTCGAATATTCGCCGGAGAGCTTTACCGGCACTGAACTCGAAGTCGCGCTGGAGATCTGCAACGCCGTCACCGAGATCGTGAGGCCGACACCCGACAACAAGCTGATCATCAACCTGCCGTCGACGGTCGAAATGTCGACGCCCAACATCTATGCCGATCGCATCGAATGGATGTGCCGCAACCTCGACAACCGCGAAAACCTGTTGATTTCGCTGCACCCGCACAATGATCGCGGCACCGGCATCGCCACCACCGAGCTCGGCCTGATGGCGGGTGCGGACCGCGTCGAAGGCACGCTGTTCGGCAATGGCGAACGCACCGGCAATGTCGACATCGTCACCCTGGCGCTCAACATGTACACCCAAGGCGTCGATCCCCATCTGGATTGCTCCGACATCAACCGGATGAAGGACGTCTACGAATATTCCAACCAGCTGAAGATCCCCGAGCGCCACCCTTACGTCGGCGAACTCGTCTACACCGCCTTTTCCGGCTCGCACCAGGACGCCATCAACAAGGGTATGAAGGCGCTGAAGAAGGCCAATACGCCGGTGTGGGAAGTGCCCTATCTGCCGATCGATCCGGCCGATGTCGGGCGCAGCTACGAGGCTATCATCCGCATCAACTCACAGTCCGGCAAAGGCGGCATCGCCTATGTGCTGCAGGCCGATTACGGCCTCAACCTGCCGCGCAATCTGCAGATCGAGTTCAGCCAGGAGATCCAGGCGATCACCGACGCGGAAGGCAAGGAAGTGCCGGCAAAGCGCATTCATGACCGCTTCCTCGAGACCTATGTCGACCAGCCCGTCGCGCGGCTCAAATTCCTCGACCATCAGACCTACCCTGATACCGAGAAAAAAGGCCGGCGCGTGGTCGAGGCGGTGATCCTCGACAACGGCAAGGAGACGACCATTACTGGATCCGGCACCGGCCCGATCGATGGCTTCGTCGATGCGCTGTCGCGCCATGTCGGCGTCAACATGTCGGTCCTCGACTATTCCGAGCATTCGCTCCAGCGCGGATCGAACGCCTCGGCGATCTCCTATGTCGAGATGGAATATCCCGGCGGCAAGCTGTTCGGCGCCGGCATCAATACCAACATTGTCGCCGCCTCGCTGGAAGCCGTTGTTTCGGCTGCCAACCGTATCATCAACCGCAAGGCTGGCTGATATCTTGCCGGGCGCTGTGTCTCCGCGGCGCCCGGAAATCACCCATTTGCCGGGGGGGAAATCGCGATTTTTTCGTGTTAACCATCGGCAATTATTCGGTGCGGTACGCGATCGCATAACATAAGCATGCTTGAATGGAAGTGCTGGCGCTATATGATTGCGCCTCAACCTGTGCCGACTTCGAGAGGATCGACACTTGCAGCATGCCACGCCTGCCGCCCCCGCAGTGCGCGAGACACTGGAGCGACTGCTCGCCAGCGAAACGTTCGGACGTTCCGAGCGCGCACGCAAGTTGCTGCGCTACCTAGTGGAGCGCGAGCAAGCCGGCGAAGCCGACAGGCTCAAGGGTTTCTCGATCGCCATGGACGTCTTCGGCAAGGACGGCGATTTCGATTCGTCGACCGATGCGGTGGTCCGGGTGCAGGCAGGCAGGCTGCGCGAACTTCTCCAGCATTATTTCGCGAATGAGGGCGTAGCCGAACCGGTCCGCATCGCCATTCCGCGCGGCGGCTATGTGCCGTCCTATGAACTCAACGCCATCCGCCTGCCGGTTGGGCAGGAGTCGGTGGCGCTGGCGCAATCGGTAGCCGCCTTGCCCGGATCGCCCGAGGACCCCGCTCTTGCCGCGCCCCCGGTTGCCTCGATGGCGTCGGCGGTTGCGGAACCTGGACGTTCCCTGGCGCGCCATTTGCACTTCTTCTGGGGCGCGATGGCGCTGGTCATCCTTATGCTGGGCGTGCTCATCCTGCGCCAGGGCAGCGGCGCAGTGCTTGCCGGCAGCGATCCGGCGGCGGCGGTCGAGACGGCGGGCGCAACGAGCAGCATCGCATCGCCGACGGTGGAAGCCCTGCCCGTCATCTACATCGCCGTGAAGGCCACCGGCCCCGAGGCAGGCCGCGTCGCCGCCTCGCTGCGCGCCGGTCTTGCCGGTTTCGACACAATCGACTTCATCGGCCGCGACGCCGACAGCAACCGCGACCCGAGCACCGACCCGACCAGCTTCGTTTTCGATGTCCTGCCCGGACCGATGGCAGGTGACGTGACGCTCGAGCTGCAGAGCGTGGCGACCGGCCGCGTGCTTTTGTCGCGCAATCTGACGACCGGCGACAGCGCGCCCGGTATTGTCGAGGATCGTATCGCCACCATCCTCAGCTCGACCATTCCCGCCGCCGGCCCGCTCTACAGTTACATCGAACAGAACGGCATTCAGACCAGGCTGACGAGGTGCCTGATCCTCAACGACAGATATTATCTCGACCAGAGCACCAAGACCCACGAGGCCGCCTATCGTTGTCTGGAAAACCTTGCCAGCCAAGGCGCGAAATCGTCGCTCGTTTATTCAGAACTGGCATCGCTCCATCTCGAGGCAGCGAGCGACCACTACGCCTATCCGCCTGACGCGACGGTCGAACAAGCGATGTCTTTTGCCCATCGCGCCATCCAGATGGGGCCGACCAGTCCCTACGCGCACCGCGCATACGGTTACCTTTACTCGCGCCTCGGCAACAACGAGGAAGCGATCCGCTGGATGCGCAAGGCCTATGAGCTCAACCCCTACGACCTCAGCATGGCCGCCGCTTACGGCTATGGCCTGATCTTCGCCGGCAAGTATGCCGAGGGAACACCGATCCTTGCCCACGCCGTCGAGACGTTCAGCGGCCACCCGACCTGGTGGGATTATGGGCTCTTCGCCGGACAGTTCATGCTGGGCGATATGAACAAGGCCGCGATCGCCAGCGAGTCGCTGCGCACGACGGCGATGAAATCGCATTATCTGGCGGCGCGGCTGATCGGCGCCAAGGCTGCCGGCCGCGAGCAGCTGGCGGCCAAGCTTCTGGATGAGCTGACCACCAAATTCCCGAAATTCGCCGCTGACCCGCGTGCGGCCTTCGCCGAGCGGAAATATCCCGCCGATCTGACCGAGCGGCTGGTCGAGGCGTTGCGCGCCGCGGGACTCGGTAACGCCAGCTAGTATCTTTCCGGATCGCGAAAATTTTACCGGCCATCGGTCTGGACTGGGAGCAATCCAGCCCAATTCGAAATTTCCTGTCCCATCTTGCAATAATCATACATTTTTCATGGTCCCATCCCTCTATGTTGCCGAGCGGGGCGCCGGGTCGAAGACGGTCGTCCTGCTGCATGGCTTCGGCGGTTGCCATGACATCTGGCGCGAGGTGACCGCGACGCTGGCGCCCGGGATCAGAACACTGGCCTACGATCTTCCGGGACACGGACTGTCACTCGATTTCCCCGCCGGCGGTCCGGCCAAGACGGCGGCGCGAGCAGTTCTCGCGGATCTCGCCGCACGCGGCATAGCAAGGGTGCATGTCGCCGGTCATTCGATGGGCGGTGCGGTAGCCACCCTGATGGCATTGGCTGAACCCGAAACAATAGCCTCGTTGACGCTTCTGGCGCCGGGCGGTTTTGGCCCGGAGATCAATGGGCCGCTGTTGCGTCGCTACGCCGCGGCGGCCGACAGACGCGAAATCCGCACTTGCCTTGCCGCCATGTCGGGACCGCAAAGCCCACCGCCGGAGCGCATCGTAGGTGTCCTGGCAGAAGTACGCCGTCGCCCCGGCCAGTTGCGCAAGCTGGTCGAAATATCAGCCGTCATGACCAGGGATGAGCGGCAGGGCGTCATCCCCCGCAAACAGCTCGACACGCTCGACATGCCGCTGATGGTGGTTTGGGGAGCGGACGATCCGGTGCTGCCCGTAACCCAGGCTGATGGCCTGCCGGCGCATTTTCATGTCCATCACGTGCTCGATGCCGGCCATATGCTGGTCGACGAAGTGCCTGAGGTGGTCGCCCAGGCCGTGCGCCGGAACATGGCCCGCCGCGGCCGGCGTGTGCGTCCGACACTCGACGCCGCAGCGAGCTGAACCTCGCTGGCTCCCAGCATCTCGCCAGTGCATTTTGCCGGCGGCTGTGTTAACTCGCTATTAACCATATTAGCGAGGGATAATGAAGGACTCAGACGAGCAATTCACCTCTTTAACCCCGTCGCGCAAACTGTCCGATGCCGTTCGCGACGTAAAAAACGCCTTTGCCGATCGCGATGATGTCGTGGTCGACATGCGCGAGGCGCACCGGATGCGGCTTGAGCTGCTTGCCGCCGAACTCACCCCGGTCTTTGCCGACGTACCCGCCGACATGGACAATTTCGACTTCGTCGTCTCGTCGGGCCTGCAGCCGCGGCTGTGGATCGACGCCGTCAGCCATGTCGCCATGGGACGCGACCGCCGCACCTACCGTTTCCTGAGGGATACCCGCATCGGCCGCGTGGTGCTTGCCGAATCGACCGATATGAAACCGGTTGCCGATCAAGTTACGCGCTATGTGGCGGAGCGCATCGTCGAGCGCCAGCGCATGATGGAGGGCGGCGTCGAGCCGGCCGTTGCCGGCATGAACCGCGCCACCGTGCGGGAAGCCGAACCACCCTTGCAAGCAACCGCGCCCGGCAAGCGGTGGTCGGCCTTCCTGTCCGGCCTCGGCCTGATCGCCGCCGGCGCGCTGGTAGGACTGGCGGTGGCGGCCGCGCTGTTCTGGGATCGCCTGATGGCGATGAAGATCAGCTTCTGATCAACGATTCCGAGGCCTCGGCATCCACGCCGAGTTCCACCACCTGGAGGTCGGATGGCGGCAAAGCCGGTCCGGTCAGGCCGCGACGCGTCAGCCGGATCCGCCAGCCGCCCTTTTCGCCGTCGATGTCGAGTAGATTGTACTGTGCCGCCGGGTTCTTGCCGCCCGGCGATTGCCCGGCAGCGGAGACGCCGACGACCGGAATCCTGGTGCCGCGTCCGCCGATGAAGAACAGCGACGGCAGGTGCGAATGGCCGTGCAGCACAAGCTCGGCGCCGTGCCGGTGAACGATCTTGTGGAAGCGAGAGATACCGAACAGGCGCTTTTGTTGGGTGACGGCGCCGCGTACCGGGGGATGATGGATCATGATCACCCGCAACAGCCCGCGTTTGGCCGTGGCGTCGAGCACCGAGGCGAGCCTTTGCGCCTGGCCTTCGAGGAAGAAGCCGTTGGCCATGAAAGGTGCTGTAGCGCGCGCCGTCGAGACGCCGATCAGCGCGACGTTGCCGCGCACGCGCAGATAGGGAAAGGTGTTGCGGTCGATTGGTGTGGTGACGCCGTCGCCGCTCATCCACGCCGCCCAGGAGCGGCAGACCTTGTCGAAGGCGCCCGGCACATAGGCGTCGTGATTGCCCGGCACCACCGAGACATCCTCCGGAGGGCCCAGCGTCTCCAGCCAGTGCTTTGCCATTTCGATCTCGCCATCCAGCGCCAGATTGACCAGATCGCCGGTGACGGCGAGGTGGTCGGGACCGCTCGCCTTCATGTCGGCGACGATGGTGTCGATGACGGCATCGTGCATATGGCGGCGGCGGTTGCGCTGCCAGTTGACATAGCCGACCACGCGCTTGGACGCGAGTTCGCGATAGGTTACACCGGGAAGCGGCCCCAGATGGACATCGGAAATATGCGCGAGCCTGAACATCCTTCCTTCATAGGCGACGCGCCCCGCGCTTTCCACTCACTGTTTCCTGTCTGCTTACGGTTTCGCTAGTGATGGCGATATCGGATCCGGAGCAGGCGTTTCGCCAGACCAGTTGGGCGGGCTTCAGGGCAAGGTTGTTCCATCTCTATTTCCTGCTGCGGCGGCCAATGACGCTTGGTGTGCGCGGCCTGATCCACGATCGCGCGTCGAACTCCGTCTTCCTCATCCGCCACACTTACGTCCCCGGCTGGCAATTGCCGGGCGGTGGCGTCGAGCTGGGCGAAACGCTTGGCGAAGCGCTGACGCGGGAATTGGCCGAGGAAGGCAACATCGCGCTCACCGCCCCGCCGGTGCTGAAATCGATGCATTTCAACCGCCGCTCCAGCCGCCGCGACCATGTCGCCTTGTACCTGATTGAGAACTTCAGCCAGACGGCGCCGAAACTGCCGGACCACGAGATCGCCGAAGCCGGCTTCTTCCCGCTTGATCGTCTGCCCGAAGGCACGACGCCGGCGACGTTGCGGCGCATCGCTGAGATTTTTGGTGAGTACCCGGCATCGCCGCACTGGTAGGCCAGAGTTCTCCGACAGCATTAGCTGCTGCGATAACTCTCGCTGCTGAAATCGCAACGTAGTGCGCCATGCGCTCGATTGGATTTGGCGTCACGCCGCCTTCCTGAACCGCGCCCGGTCATGCGGCGCGGCGTAGTCGAGCTCCGGGCCGACCGGCACGATGCGCGTCGGGTTGATGCTCTCGTGGCTGCCGTAGTAATGCGTCTTGATGTGGTGCAGGTTCACCGTGCCGGCGACGCCGGGCACTTGGTAGAGATCGCGCAGATAGTTCGACAGGTTCGGATAGTCGGCGATGCGGCGCAGATTGCATTTGAAATGGCCGACATAGACCGGGTCGAAACGCACCAGCGTCGTGAACAGCCGCCAATCCGCCTCGGTGATGCGCTCGCCGATGAGATAGCGCTGTTTTGACAGCCTCTCCTCCAGAGTGTCGAGTGCCGAGAACAGCTCTCCAAAGGCTTCTTCATAGGCTGCTTGCGTGGTGGCAAAGCCGGCGCGGTAGACGCCATTGTTGATGGCTGGATAGACCAGTGCATTGACCTTGTCGATCTCGGCGCGCAGCGCCGGCGGATAGAAATCGACGCTGGCATCGCCCCAGTCGTCGAAGGCGGAATTGAGCATGCGGATGATCTCGGCGGATTCGTTGGAGACGATGGTCTGTTCCTTTTTGTCCCACAGCACCGGAACCGACACCCGGCCCGAATAGGCGGGACCGGCTTTGGTGTAGATCTGATGCAGGAAATCGAGGCCGTAGACCGTGTCGCCGGTGGCCCCGTCCTCGGCCAGAAAAGTCCAGCCGTCGGCACCGAGGAAATGATGCACGACCGAAACCGAGATGATCCCTTCGAGCTTCTTCAGCGCGCGAAAAATCAGCGTGCGGTGTGCCCACGGACAGGCGAGCGAGACATAAAGATGGTAACGGCCCGGTTCGGCCTTGAAGCCGCGCGTACGGCCTTTAGCTGGCGCGCCATCACGCGTGATCCAGTCACGCCACTGCGTCTCGGCGCGGATGAACCTGCCGCCGCTATCGACCTTGGCCGCGCGGTCCTGCCATTTGCCTTCGACCAGCAAACCCATGCGAAATCTCCTTGCGTGTCTTGGCCAATGTAGGCGCAAAGCGGCAATGTCGAAGTCGTCATCTGCTGAACAGAGCGTCACTCGTCCGAAATGCCTGATAAAAGCGACCGATTGCAGCGGCCGAAAAATGATGCTAGCGGACACTCCGCATGTTCGACTTTACCTCGATACGGTTTGACCGACGACGAAAGGGCGCCCGCGCTTAGAAAGCGCTGACTGGCGAACGCTGCCGCTTGCAGCAACCTTCCTCGTATATCGGACCGCAAAGACCATGAGCCTTGCCGACGTGAAATACCTGCCGGAAACTCCGGCGCATGACCCCGAAATCGAAGCCATCAACGACGAAGCCTTCGGCCCCGGTCGCTTCGTGCTGGCCGCCTACAAGATCCGCGAGGCCGGCGGCCACGAGCGCTCGCTGTCCTTTGTTGCCGTCGATGGTGACATCGTCGTTGCTTCGGTGCGCATGACCCGCATCGCCGCCGGCGCCGGCCGCGCACTGATGCTCGGCCCGCTTGCCGTACGCCCCGCGTTCAAGAATCTCGGCATCGGCCGCCGGCTGGTGGCGATCGCGCTGGAGGCGGCGGCCAAGGCCGGCGCGCCGGCGGTGATCCTTGTCGGCGACGAGCCCTATTACGGCCCGCTCGGCTTCAGAAAGATCCCGCGCGGCCAGATCTCCATGCCACGCCCGGTCGACCTCGACCGGCTGCTGTCGCACGAGATCCTGCCTGGCGCCGTGGCGCGTCTTTCCGGTGAGGTCTGCCATGCCAGCCTTGCCAGGATTGCCGAGAACGTTCTGGCGATGGCCTGATCCCAGTCGATCGAGGCCTCTCGATTAACTGGTCAGGTTGCACCATGGCAGTGACCTCCGTAGCATGACCGCAAAAGCAGGGAGGACGCGGCATGAACCCGAACGGCCAGATTGCGATCGTAACCGGCGGCGGCTCCGGTCTCGGCGAGGCAACCGCCCGCGCGCTCGCTGACAAGGGCGCCCGCGTCGCGATTTTCGATATCGGCATCGACCGGGCGGCGAAGGTGGCGGGCGACATTGGCGGCACCGCCATCCAGTGTGACGTCAGCAGCGCCGACAGCGGTGCGGCCGCGGTCGCCGAAGTAGAAAAAAGGCTTGGGCCGGCGCGCATCCTGGTGAACTGCGCCGGCATTGCCATTGGCGTGAAGACCATCGGCAAGGATGGTCCGCATCCGCTCGACCAGTACCGCAAGGTGATCGAGATCAATTTGATCGGCACCTTCAACATGATCCGCCTCGTCGCGGATCGCGCCGCCAAGCTCGAACCGATGCAGGGCGGCGAGCGCGGCGTCATCGTCAACACGGCGTCGGTCGCCGCCTATGACGGCCAGATCGGCCAGGCCGCCTACGCCGCCTCCAAGGGCGGCGTCGTCGGCATGACGCTGCCGGTTGCCCGCGATCTCGCGCGCTCCGGCATTCGCGTCTGCACCATCGCGCCAGGCATCTTCAAGACGCCGATGATGGCCGGCATGCCGCAGGAGGTGCAGGATTCGCTTGGTGCGGCCGTGCCGTTCCCGTCCCGCCTCGGCGAACCGTCCGAATATGCGGCGCTCGCCCTCCACATCGTCGAGAACCAGATGCTGAATGGCGAAACCATCCGTCTCGACGGCGCCATCCGCATGGCGCCGAAATAGACGGCCATGGCGGCCGGCGCAGCCGCAGTGAAAACCGGCCCCCTCGCCGGTCTGAAAGTCATCGAGATGGCCGGGCTCGGCCCCGTGCCGCTGGCCGGGCTGATGCTGTCGGAGATGGGCGCCGATGTGCTGCGCATCGAGCGCGCCGGATCGGACCAGCCTTTGCTGCGGCTCTCCGATGCGCACAATCTCGACCGCCACGGCCGCTCCATCCTGCGCCTCGACCTCAAGCAAGAGAAAGGCATCGAGCTGGTGCTGGGTCTCGTTAAGAAAGCCGATCTGCTGGTCGAGGGTTTTCGTCCGGGTGTCATGGAGCGGCTCGGTCTCGGCCCGGATGCCGCATTGGCGCGCAACCCGGCGCTGATCTACGGCCGCATGACCGGCTTCGGCCAGGACGGGCCGCTGGCCGGCCGCGCCGGCCACGATATCACCTACCTCGCCTATTCCGGTGTGCTGCATGCCATCGGCCGGGAGGAAAGCCGGCCGCCGCCGCCGCTGAACCTGATCGCCGACAATGGCGGCGGCGCCATGATGCTGATCGCCGGCGTGCTCGCAGCGCTGTTTGAGCGTTCGCGCTCCGGCAAGGGTCAGGTGGTCGACGCGGCAATGGTCGAGGGCGCCTCGATGCTGGCGGCGCCCATACACGCCTTCATGGCGGCCGGCCTGTGGAGCGACAGGCGCGGCGCCAACCTGCTCGATTCCGGCGCCCCCTTCTACGACACTTATGAGACGGCGGACGCACGCCACGTCGCGGTCGGCTGCCTTGAGCCGCGCTTCTTCGCCGAATTCGCCAGGCTGCTGCCACTCGGCGAGCATTTTGTCCGCGGCCAGTACGACAAGGCGTTGTGGCCGGACATGCGCGCTACCATCACCGACCGGTTCCGGCTGAAGACGCGCGACGACTGGGCCGGTCTGTTCGAGGGGACCGACGCTTGCGTCGCGCCGGTTTTGTCGCTTACGGAGGCCAGGAATCATCCGCATAATCGTGCTCGTCACGCATTTGTGAAGACGGGCGCATTCGAACGCCCGGCACCTGCGCCGCGCTTTTCCTCGTCGCAGCCGTCGCTCGCCGCCACACTGGTCGAGGAAGACCAGCGGCCGCAAGACGTGCTGGCGCGCTTCGGCTTTTCGGCAGACGAGATCACAGCGCTTGTCAAATCCGGCCTGATTGGCCAATAACTGGACGAGGAAAATCAGCTTAACCCGGTGAAGATCTTGGACGAGCCGAAAAAGGACGTCATTCGGGCGACGGATGCCGAGGCGGTCAGGCTGGCAACAACCTTGATCCGCAGCGCCCGTTTCGGCGCGCTGGCGGTGATCGAGCCCAAGACCGGTTCGCCGCTGGCCTCCAGGGTCGGCGTCGCCACCGACATCGATGGCGCGCCGCTGATCCTTGTCTCGGCGCTCTCCGCCCACACCGGGGCGATGCTTGCCGAGCCGCGTTGCTCGCTGCTTGTTGGCGAACCCGGCAGGGGCGATCCGCTGGCGCACCCCAGGATAACACTGGTTTGCAAGGCCAAGCCGCTTGGGCGCGGCTCGGGCGCGCATGCCCGCGCCGAGCGGCGCTATCTCAACCGCAACCCCAAGGCAAAACTCTATGCCGGGCTCGGCGATTTCTCGATCTTCCGCCTCGAGCCGGAGCGCGCCAGCCTGAATGGCGGTTTCGGCAAGGCCTATCTGCTCGACCGTGCCGATATCATCACCGATGGGCCGATCGTCGAGGAGCTGGCCGCCAGCGAACAGTCCGCCCTCGACCACATGAATGCCGACCATCTCGACGCGATCACTGTCTATGCCCATCATTTTGCCAAGGCCGAAGGTGATGGCTGGACCATGACCGGCTTCGATGCCGAGGGCATGGACCTGGCATCGGGCGACACGGTTTGTCGGGTCTATTTTCCGCAACCATTGAAGACCGCAAGCGACCTGCGGGCCGTTCTTGTCGACATGGCCAAGACCGGACGTATGCCGGCTACGCAAGGATAATCGTCATGAATCAAAAGCATGTCTTGAGATTTGGGCGAAATGATCTACGATTCATACGACGCTGAATCAGCAGCGCGATCCACAGCTGAATTATAGCACCTAACGCTATTTGCCCCCATAGCGTTCGGATGAGCAGGGAAACATGGGGCATGGTCTCGACCAAACTAATCGCCAATGCCGAATCGGCGGCCGCATTTCTGACCCTTATGGGCAACGAAAAGCGGCTTTTGATTATGAGCTATCTGGCCGACGGTGAAATGTCGGTTGGTGCCATCGCCGAAAAGGTGGTGCTCAGTCAGTCCGCTTTGTCGCAGCATCTGGCCAAGCTCAGGGCGCTCGATCTTGTCGAGACCCGCCGCGACCGGCAGATGATCTACTATTCGTGCAAGTCGGACGCCGTGCGCGATCTCTTGCGCATGCTGGACGGCATTTTCGGCGCCGGCGACTTGTCCCAGATGGCAACGCGTCTGCGCCGCGCCGGGACTTGACCTGCGGCTCCGATCGCTCCTTACCTCGCTGACGATTTTTCGCCGGCCGAGGTATTGATGGGTCCGATCCAGATCGACGACGCGCGCGATCCGCGGATCGCCGCTTATCTCGATATCCGCGAACGCGATCTCACCGGCCGCCATGGCCGGTTCGTCGCCGAAGGCAAGGTGGTGCTGGACGTCCTGCTGTCAGCCGGACGCTTCGCCGCCGAGTCGGTCCTGGTTCTGGAAAACCGGCTGGCCGGGCTCGACGACATCCTGCGCAAGGCCCCTGCCGACCTGCCGGTTTACGTGGCGACAAGCGACATCATGGACAGGATCGCGGGCTTCCACATGCATCGCGGCATATTGGCGATCGGCAGCAAGGGCGCGCCACAGCCCGCAGAGGCCTTGCTCGACACCTTGCCTGCCAACGCGCTGATCGTCGTGCTCATCGGAATCGCCAACCATGACAATATGGGATCGATCTTCCGCAACGCTGCCGCCTTCGGCGCCGATGCCGTGTTTATCGACGCCACCTGTTGCGACCCGCTGTATCGCAAGGCGATCCGCGTCTCCGTCGGCGCAGCGCTGAAGGTTCCCTTTGCATCGTTTGATGACATGATCGGTTTCATCACCGCGCTCGGCCAGCGGGGCTTCAGCCAGTTTGCGCTGTCGCCACGTGGCGCGGCCGATATTCGTGACGCAGAGAGGACGAACCGGCTGGCGCTCTATCTCGGCACCGAAGGGGAAGGCCTGCCCGAAAGCCTGCTCGTTCGCCTGCAAACCGTGCGGATCGGCATGGCGCAAGGCTTCGACAGCCTCAATGTCGCCGCCGCCTCAGCGATTGCACTACATCATTTTTCGCACTGATGCGTGCCGCCTGTTGGTCAGAGCCAATCCAATCAAGGGCTAAACAGATTTCGGGATAACACGCGTGGTGCCGGCCTCGCTGGGCGCTGCCTCGATCCTGAAAGTCTCCATCTCGTCGGCCAACGGTATAGGAGCACCGGTCGCTTCGCGATCTCTTGCCATCGCATCGAACAGCGACGCAACAGCATCCAACACCTCAAAAAGCATCGGATGACAGAACCAGAGCAGGAGCGACGAGATTACAAGCGCGCCATAGACGATCATGACGTCAACATGGGAATGGCCTGCTATGGGCGCAAGCCAGCGGCCTGAAGCTCAGCCCGCCGAATCTGCCTTTTGCAGCGCCCGCACGCGATCGGCGAGGCTGATGGTTCCCGATCTCGCTTCCTGCGGCGCAGCCAACGCCTTGGTGATCGGCGAATCGGGTCCTTCGAGCTTGGCGGTCAGGCTGACGACCTCTGCCGCGAGCGTGTTCATCTGTTCGCGCAACGCATCACCGGCGCTGCGCCCGTCGTCGCCATTTCTCGTGGTTTCGGAACCGCCAAGCTCCGTCTTCAGCCGCCTGTTCTCACGGGCCAGCGTCGTCAGCCTGGCTTCCAGCCGCTCGCGATCGCCTTCGAGCTTGGCCAGCACCTTGTCAACGTCGTCATTGCCGGCAGGGGCATTGTCGTGCGCGCCAACAAGGCCAGCAGCCACGGCGCCTCCCGCGTTCTCGCCCTTCAACCGTTCGCGAAGCCGCGCCAGTTCCTTTTCGCGGCGATCGAGCTTCTCCTCGCGATCGGCAAGCGTGGCGAGCAGGCGCTCGAGCTTCTTCTCGAGATCGGCGGTTCTTTTTGTCTCGGCTTTCAGAGAATCGCGCGTGGCCTTGCCCTCGGCGACAACTTCCTGATGACGCTTGTAGGCTTCCTTGCGCTGACCGCGCAGCACCGAAATGTCGTTGGTGAGCTTTTCCAATTCCGATTCGCGCGCCACCAGTTCGATCTGACGATTGCTGGAGGAGAAGGAGGCGTCGTCATACATGTGCTCGAGCTTTTCGAGCTCAAGCGCGCGCTTTTCCATCATGCGCTCGGCCTGCACCAGCTTGTCCGTCAGCTGCTGTATCTGCTGCTCGCGATGCAGGAGCAATTCGTTTTTTTCTCCGAGCTCGGTAAGCGCCTGCTTCTTGTCCTTCCGCTCGACCGCCAGGCCTTTCAGCGCCTCGCGCCCGCGACTGATTTCGACCAGTTGCTCATTGGCCTGCTCACGCAGCGTCTTGACGCTGATTTCGAGCCGGCGCGTCGTCATGGCGAACTCGGCCCGCAAGCTGTCCTTGTCGGCCTGGATCTCGGCCAGCGTTCGCGGCACCGACGCCTCGACACGCCTGCGCGTCAGCGCGACCGCCCGCCGCCAGATGGCCGGCGCAACCAGCAGCGCCAGAAAGCCGGCGCACAGAAAGCCGAGGGCGAAGAACAGGATCGACTGAACCAAGGTGACTACCCGTTACAGGCGGGCCGCTAGCCGACAACCGCCAAGTCTGGACTTTGCCATGTTCGCATGACGCAAATCCAGCGCTGCGGCAAGAGTATGCCGCAGCTTGATCGGGTCAGAACCTGTTGATCGGGTCGACCTGTGGTCGGAATCGCTCAGAAGGGATTCCAGGTCGGCTTCTGCGTCAGCTTCAGATAGCCGAGATTGACGCCAAGCCGCGCGCCGACGCCGGTGCGGATCGGCACCAGCAGCACCCTGTTGTTCTGCAACACGTTGAAGCCGACGCCGGCCACGACATAGGCGGAACCGGCAACGCCGCCGAACCGATTGTAGAGATTGCTGACGTCGTCGAGATTATAGACGAGCATCATCACCCGCGATCCCTCGCCGCCGAAATCCCAGCCGAGCGACGGACCTTGCCAGAACACCTTATGGTCGCCGGCATTCTTGGTGTAGAGCGTGCCTTCGCCGTAGGTCAGGCCGCCGATCACCGCGCCGGAACCCTCTTCGCCGAGCAGATACCCATTGGGCAGTCCGTAGGAGGCAAAAATCTTCTCGACGACGGTGGCGAGACCGCCCGACGTCGCGCCGAAGAACTTGTGGCCGGAATCGACGATCTCCTGAGCGGTGTATTCCTGCGCCCGCGACGCAGAGGTTGAGAAGGCGAGCGCGCCCATGAGGGCAATCGCCATGAAGAAGACACGGACAAAGGTCCGGTCGTAGAATCGGGAAACCATGCTTCCAATCTCCGTCAGGGAGCACTTTCGCCGATGCCTCGCACCCGTCCGGCTCTTTAGGCGGCCGTTAAGGATGACTGTTACGGGCAAACTATGCCGTAATCCTTTTTCAACCATTAACCTTCCACATGAACATGGCGGTTCGAAGGCTGTCTGACCGTCTGTGCGGGCTCCCATCCTGTGCAAACACGCCATTTTTGCTGACGAGAATTGTGGATTTGTTGCTGCACGCTCGGGCGCTGTGTATTCAGAAGCGCTGGGGAAAGAGCGTGATTCGGGTGGGTGAGGCGCGGCGGTCGCTCGCGAGGCCACCAGGATATGAATTTTTGCAGGGATTTTCGCCGATGGCCGAGCTTTTCTCTCTCTCCGCACCCGATCTCGCAGCCTTGTTGTGCAGCCGCGTCTGCCACGACATCATTTCGCCGGTTGGGGCCATCAACAACGGCCTTGAACTCCTCGACGAGGGCGGCGCCGACGAAGACGCCATGAAGCTGATTCGCCAGAGCGCCAAAAACGCTTCGGCCCGCTTGCAGTTCGCCCGCATCGCCTTCGGCGCCGCAGGTTCGGCCGGCATGATGATCGACACCGGCGATGCCGAGTCCGTCGCCATCGCGTTCCTGAAGAACGAGAAGCCGGAACTGGTCTGGAACGGCGTTCGCGCGCTGCTGCCCAAGAACAAGGTCAAGCTGCTGCTCAATTTGCTGCTCGTCGCCAACGCCGCCATCCCGCGCGGCGGCAAGCTGGTGGTTACACTGGAAAACCTCGACACCGAGCCGCGCTTTGCGCTTGCGGCAAGCGGCCCGATGCTGCGCGTGCCGCCAAAATTCCTCGAACTCCATTCCGGCAACAAGCCCGAGGAGCCGATCGACGCCCATTCGGTCCAGCCTTATTACACGCTGCTTCTTGCGCGTGAGGCCAACATGACAATCTCGATCCACGCGACCGCCGAAGAGATCGTGCTGTCCGCGGTCTGACGACCCGAAGTCGTCGCCGGCTCGGCCGACAGCCAAGAACAAGTCAAGTATCTTTTCCCGCTGATATTTGCGGGCTTGGCCGAAATTCAGAACAGCCAAGTTTCTTCGTCGGCGACGCGTCCGCCGGCACGGCGCGCAAACGACATTTTTGCAAAAACTTTACCTAACGGCTTTTCGGCTTCTTTACCAGATCGGGGTAAGGTGTATTCCGATACCCCGGATGCCGCCGGTTCGACCCAAGGCAAAGAGGACCCGGAAATGAAGCGCTGCATGTTTGTCGACGATTCGAGTGTGATCAGGAAGGTCGCAAAACGGATTCTTGGCGGCTCCGACATGGTGGTGATCGAAGCGGCCACCGGACTTGACGCGGTCGAGATGTGCGCTGCCGAGATGCCCGATGTGATTGTCGTCGACGGCGCCCTGCCGGACATGCAGGCGGTCGATGTCATCCGCCGGGTCCGCGCCATGGAAAGCGCGATCAAGCCGCAGATCCTGATTTCGTTGGTCGAAGTCGATGTCGCCTCGATCATGAAGGCAAAGCGCGCCGGCGCCCAGGGCTATCTCTTGAAGCCGTTCAACCGGCCGCAACTGCTCGAACGCTTTCGTACCCTGAAGATCGCCGCCTGATTCGGCTCGTGCTCGAACGGAAGGGACAGCAAAAAAACCCGGCCTGAGCCGGGTTTTTTACATTAAATTCAATCAGATGATTCGGTCAGGCGCTGACGCGGATGTCTTCCGGCTCGCGCAGCACATAGCCACGGCCCCAGACCGTTTCGATGTAGTTCTGGCCACCGGACGCGGCGTCGAGCTTCTTGCGCAGTTTGCAGATGAAGACGTCGATGATCTTCAATTCCGGTTCGTCCATACCGCCATAGAGGTGGTTGAGGAACATTTCCTTGGTCAGCGTGGTGCCCTTGCGCAGCGAGAGCAGCTCCAGCATCTGGTATTCCTTGCCGGTCAGATGCACGCGCTGGCCACCAACTTCGACGGTCTTGGCATCGAGATTGACCACCAGATCGCCGGTGGTGATGACCGACTGGGCATGGCCCTTGGAGCGGCGCACGATGGCGTGAATGCGGGCGACCAGCTCGTCCTTGTGGAACGGCTTGGTCATATAGTCGTCGGCGCCGAAGCCGAGGCCGCGCACCTTGTCCTCGATGCCGGCCATGCCGGATAGGATCAGGATTGGCGTCTTCACCTTGGAGAGGCGAAGTGTCCGCAAGACTTCGTAGCCTGACATGTCGGGAAGGTTGAGATCGAGAAGAATGATATCGTAATCATAAAGTTTCCCGAGATCGACGCCTTCTTCGCCGAGGTCGGTCGTATAAACATTAAAACTTTCGGATTTGAGCATCAGCTCGATGCTCTGAGCGGTTGCACTGTCGTCTTCTATCAGCAGAACGCGCATTTCATTCCCCTTTTCTGCCGCCGGACCATGTCACGACCCATCCGGGACCGGAGCAGTGATTGCCTGAACAGAAGGCTGCCATCGAATGGTTAACAAAACCTAATTCCGCACCCAGAACGGTACCAGATTTTTTAACCGCTTTCTACACCCTCTTGAATCTAATGATGAATCACAGAACCAAATCGCTAATGCAACACATTAATAAGTTGGACTAAGTGACTCAGGGGACTCGCTGGCCGGCTTCCGTATCGGGAGCCGGAATTTTTACCCGGCCTTAAGTCCTCGCCCTTATGATTAACAATGCCCGTAAACGAATGGTTACCGCCGGCAAAAAACTTTAGGAATTTGTTTCCCATAGTTCGGGGAATGCCGGTGGATACGGGTGTCGCCAGGCCCTGGCGAGCAGATTGGACGATATGTGCAGGTGTGCGTTTCCGGGAGTACCGAATCATGAAGTCACGTGAAAACCTCGTTCGGCTGAAGCAGTTTCAGGTGAATGAGAAGCGGCGGCAGCTGCTGCAGCTCGACACGATGATCGCCGAGTTCGAGCGCATGGCTGTTGAACTGGAGCTTCAGATCACCGCCGAAGAAAAGAAGGCGGGCATCACCGACATCAGTCATTTTGCCTATCCAACTTTCGCGAAAGCGGCGCGTCTGCGTCGCGACAACCTCAGAAACTCGCAAAGCGACCTCGCCCAACAGCGAAGCGCTGCCGAATCATTACTCGGCGAAGCTGAAGCGGAGCTTTCCAAGGCCGAGATGCTGGAATCGCGCGACACCAAGATTCGCGATGCGGAACTCGGCGGCCGCAGCGCCATGATCGGCTGAAGACTGTATCTGATCCAGCCGGCAGCAACTGACGCCGCGCCTTGAGGGTAGCCGCGCCAAAGGGATCCCGCGCTGCTGATCTGGCCGCAGGCGGCCGCAACTTCAGGCCTGTGCCTGTAATTCCGCTTCCTGGTTCGCCGCTGCCCTAGCCCGCGCTTGCTTGATGTCGGGCACATGCTCTTCCGACCAGGACCGTATCTGGGTGAGCAGCCCCGCCAGGTTCTGGCCAAGTTCCGTCAATTCATATTCGACCCGCGGCGGGATGACCGGAAAGATTTCACGCCGCACCAGCCCGTCGCGCTCGAGAACGCGTAGCGTCTGCGTCAGCATTTTGGGCGTGACGCCTTCCACCCTGCGGGCCAGTTCGCCATTGCGCATCCGGCCGCGGCGCAATGCGCAAACCACCAGATAGACCCATTTGCTGGCCAGCATTTCGAGCACGGCGTGCGAAGGGCACGTCCGCTGGAAGGCATCATAGCCGAAGCCGCAATCATTATCACTATCCATGGGGTTCCTTTATATAGAAAAGGTACATACTAGACAAGAGAATATTACTATCCAAATGATAGCGGCATATGAACCCAATCAGGAGGAGATATCCCATGCGTGCCATTGTCCAGAATTCCGTCGGCAGACCCGACGTCCTCGTCATCGCCGATCGTCCCGCCCCCTCGCCCAAATCAGGCGAAGTGTTGGTCCGCGTGCACGCAGCCGGCATCAATCCGGTCGATGGCGCGGTGCGCGCCGGCTATTATCCATTGCTGGGCGAACCGCCCTTCACCCTTGGCTGGGATATTTCAGGCACCGTCGAGGCGGTGGGCCCGGGCGTCAACGGCGGCCTCAAGGTCGGTGACACCGTGTTCGGCATGCCGCGTTTTCCCAAACAGGCCGCGGCCTATTCGGAACTCGCTGTCATCCCGGCCGATGAAATCGCGCCAAAGCCGCGAACCATCGATCACAATCACGCCGGCGCGCTGCCGCTGGCCGGCTTGACCGCCTGGCAAGGCCTTGTCCGCCATGGTGGCCTGAAGCCCGGCCAGCGCGTGCTGATCCATGCCGCGGCCGGCGGCGTCGGCCATCTGGCGGTGCAGATCGCCAAGGCGCGCGGCGCCTATGTCATCGCCACCGCCAGCCCGAAGAAACTCGATTTCGTCCGCTCGCTCGGTGCCGACGAGGTCATCGACTACACCAAGGGCGATTTCACCGCCGAGGTCCGCGACCTCGATTTTGTTCTGGACCCGATGGGCGGCGACCATGCCGACCAATCGCTGACAGTCCTGAAGGACGGTGGCGTCCTGGTGTCGCTGCTCAACGTCCACGACACCACCCGGGCCAAGGCTGCGGCGCGAAACATCCGCGTCGAGCGCATGTCTGTGGTGCCTGACCGCGAAGGCCTCTTTGAGCTTGGCAAACTGGTCGACGCGGGAAAGCTTGCCGTCCATGTGGCAAAGAGCTTTCCGCTCGAACAGGCGGGCGCGGCGCACGCCTTTCTCGCCACCAGGCCGATCGGCAAGGTGGTGCTGACGGTCTGAAGCAGGCTTTACGACAGGCAAAAGGGCGCGGTTACCGCGCCCTTTTCTGTTGAGATCCTGGCTCTAGTGCCGGTATTGCTGGATGCGCGTCGTGCGCAGTCCGGCAAGGCCGTATTCGTCGATCGACGCCTGCCAGGACAGGAATTCCTCGGTGGTCAGTTTGTAGCGCTGGCATGCCTCGTCGAGGCTCAAAAGCCCGCCGCGCACCGCCGCAACCACTTCCGCCTTGCGCCGGATAACCCAGCGACGTGTATTCGTCGGCGGCAGATCGGCAATCGTAAGAGGGCTGCCGTCAGGCCCGATAACATATTTGACTCGCGGTCTAACAAGATCGGTCATCGTACTCTCTACAAAAAACTCAAAGACCCAATCCCCACCACATTACCGCCACAGCTTTAAAAATTGCCTAAGCGAACCCTAATGACTAGGTAAGGATCATGAACGCCGCGTTAGTCTTTTCGTCGGCATTTGAGTGAACGGCCGGCAGGCGCGCAATTTCCCGCCAAATCGGCGCTGCCGCAAAGCTGGCGCCGCTGATGTGGTTGACCTATATTCGCGCCACTGCCATTGAAGCGCCGCGCAGAACGAAAGAACCATGAACAGCCTCGATCTTCCCGCCAGCCCGCAAAACACCCGCGTCGTCGTCGCCATGTCGGGCGGTGTCGATTCGTCCGTCGTCGCAGGTCTTTTGAAGCGCGAAGGCTATGATGTCGTCGGCGTCACGCTGCAGCTCTACGACCATGGGGCGGCAACGCACCGGGCCGGCTCGTGCTGCGCTGGCCAGGATATTGACGACGCCCGCCGCGTTTCGGAGACGCTGGGCATCCCGCATTACGTGCTCGACTATGAAGAGCGCTTCCGCAAGGCGGTCATCGATCCGTTCGCCGAGAGCTATGTCGCCGGCGAAACGCCGATCCCCTGCGTGTCGTGCAACCAGACGGTAAAGTTCGCCGACCTCTTGGCGACCGCCAAGGACCTTGGCGCCGACGCGCTCGCCACCGGCCATTATATCCGCTCCGGCGCCAATGGCGCCCACCGTGCGCTGTTCCGGCCGGTCGATGCCGACCGCGACCAGAGCTATTTCCTGTTTGCCACCACGCAGGCGCAGATCGACTATCTGCGCTTTCCGCTCGGCGGCCTGTCGAAGCCCGCGGTGCGCGCCATTGCCGAAGAGATGGGGCTGACCGTCGCCGCCAAGCAGGACAGCCAGGACATCTGCTTCGTGCCGCAGGGCAAGTATTCCGATATCATCGCCAAGCTAAAGCCGGCTGCCGCCAACCCGGGCGATATCGTCCATATCGACGGCCGCGTGCTTGGCCGCCATGACGGCATATTGCGCTACACGATCGGCCAGCGCCGCGGCATCGGCATTGCGTCAGGCGAACCGCTATACGTCGTCCATCTCGACGCCGACCGGGCGCGCGTCATTGTCGGCCCGCGCGAGGCGCTGGAGACGCACAAGATCTACCTGCGCAACATGAACTGGCTGGGCGATGGCGCGCTGTCAGACATCCCGGCCGCCGGCATGGAGCTGTTTGCCAAGGTCCGCTCGACGCGGCCGCCGCGCCCGGCCGTACTGCATCACCGCGCCGGCAGCACCTTTGTGGAACTGGTCGACGGCGAGTCCGGCATCGCGCCCGGACAGGCCTGCGTGCTCTATTCCGATGACGGCAACGAGGCCCGCGTCTTCGGTGGCGGCTTCATCGAGCGTTCCGAGCGCGGCGCCGAGGCCGAAGCAATGCTGACGCGGCTTGCCGCCAGGCCGGCACAGGTTCCCGCCGAGTAAACACTACTTTCTCGGAGACCGTTGGCCGCCGGACTAATGCATGTCGCCCAGAAGTGTGCTGCGGTTCTGGGACAACGACATGCATCAAAACAAAGACTTAAAGCGCGTCGCTTGAATCCGTTTGAGCGCGACGCGCTTTAGAATTTCCAAACGGTCTCAGGATTTGGTGTGGGTGACCGTGCCTGCCGTCAGGATACGCAGCACCCTGATGGCTTCCTCGCCGCTGGTGCGCGGCTCGGCGCGCGTCTCGATGCACTGGATGAAATGCTCGAGTTCGCGCGTCAGCGGCATGCCTTGGCCGACCGCGACATAGGATGGTTCGTTGGTGGTGAAAGCCCACTGGCCGCTGTCCTGCCACACTGCGTGGCGGTAGACGGCAAGCTTGCGCTCCCATGGCTCGACATCGTCGAACACAGCCATCGCCTTGGTGCCGACGACGGTCAGCCGCCGCTCGCGGTAAGGGTTGAGCCGCGAGGTGAAGAGATGGCTGCGCAATCCATTGGGGAAGCGCATATGCAGATGCGCAAAGTCGCTGAGGTTGTCGAGCAGTGCCGCCCCCTCGCCTCGCACCTCGATCGGCTCGGTCCCGGTGATGGCCAGGATCATCGACAGATCGTGCGGCGCCAGATCCCACAGCGCGTCGTTCTCGGTGTGGAATTTGCCGAGGCCGAGCCGGTGCGAATGGATGTAGCGGACTTCACCGAGCTCGCCATTGTCGATCAGCGCCTTCAGCGTCTCGAAGGCGGGATGGAAGCGCAAGACATGACCAACCATGAACACGCGGCCATTATCCTTTGCCGCCTGCACGGCACGTTCGGCATCGGGCACCGTCAGCGCGATCGGCTTTTCCACCAGCACGTCCTTGCCGGCTTCAGCGGCGCGTACGGCGAGATCGGCATGGAATTGCGGCGGCAGCGCCATGACGATGGCGTCGATATCGTCGCGCACGAACAGCTGATCCGGCTCGATCGCCAGGCAGTCCTGCTCGCTGGCAAAACCTTCGGCCCGCGCCCGATTGGCATCGGAAACCGCATGCAGCGCGCCAAGCGCCTTGAGGGTGCGAATGTGGTTGCTGCCCCAGTATCCGCAACCGAGGACTGCAATGCGCGGCTTCATCAGCGTCAAACTCTAGATTTCTTGGCCGAGACATAGCGACGTGCCCCGCCGAACTCAACCCCGGCGACAAGAGCATGGTCCCTAAAAGTGGGAACCGGTTTTCACGGACAAACGGGGTACCCGTTTTGTCCAGAGACCATGCTCAAACAAAAGACTAGAGCCCCATCCCGACTGCAATCGGGGTGGAACAGGCTCTGGCCTCAGATGTCTGCCCGGCAAAGCTTTTCGCCGGCGACAATATGCCGGCGCGCCTGACGCATCGATGCTTGACAGGCTCGCCCTCCCAACCTTATATCCGCGCGACCTTGGCGAACGCCTCGAAATGCCTTTCGATTTAAGGTGGATTTCGGGCCTTTCGCCGCCATGGCGGGGTAGCTCAGTTGGTTAGAGCACGGGAATCATAATCCTGGGGTCGGGGGTTCAAGTCCCTCTCCCGCTACCAACCTACCTATAAGCTATTGAAATCACAACAAAAACATGAACCTTTGGTAGCGCCCAGTCCAAAAAATCTTCAATGATTTCAGGACCGAGCCTGCTACCTGTGGTGCCAACGAACGTCGCAGAGGGCGCCAGAAGCGGTCTTTGCAGAGCAGATGTTCTGATGTCGCCTTTGGGGCCGAAAGCGGAATGGCGGCTTCGAGGCTCGGAAGGCCAGAAGCGGACCTTTAAGCGCCGTGCGTATATCGACGTGACCTAACCAGTTGCTGACCCGGTTATGGTTCGCTGCCATACGCTCCGATGATGATTGAGCCGCTGCAAGGGTTCTCAATAACCCTCGGGCGGTCAATACGTGGCGCCCCACGGGGGCTCTGTCGCCAAGTTGTACGTCACGTGCGCACTTCACAAGCCACCCCGGCCATAGCGCCAATGCCAAGCATGCACTAACATTCCAGCTCGACCCCGTTGGGGCTGATCAGTGATCTGTTCAAAGGGAAGTACCCATGACCAATCATTGCTGTGGACCGGGCTATGCTTCTCCAGCCGAGGCGATGACGGCACCTCGCGAAAAGCTGCTCTATACGATTGCCATCTACACCGGCACGGGCATTCAGAAGCCGGACTATCTGTGCACCATCGATGTCGACCCGGAGAGTTCGACCTACAGCCAGGTGATTTCGCGTTTGCAAATGCCGGGCATTGGCGATGAGCTTCATCACTCGGGCTGGAATGCCTGTTCGTCGTGCCACGGCGATGCGAGCATGGAGAGGAAATATCTGATCGTGCCGGGTGTGCGCTCGTCAAATCTGCATATTATCGATTGCGGTACCGATCCGCGCAGCCCGACACTGTTCAAGGTGATAGACGGCGCTGAAATCAAAGCCAGGACCAACCTGTCGGCGCCACACACGGTGCATTGCCTCGGCTCGGACATCATCGTTTCCATGCTTGGTGACGCCCAGGGCAATGCCCCAGGCGGCTATTTGCAACTCAGCAAAGAGTTCGAGGTTGTCGGCCGCTGGGAAAACTCCATGGGCAGTATCAAGTTTGGTTATGATTTCTGGTACCAGCCGCGACACAACGTAATGGTCAGCTCGGAATGGGCCGCGCCTAATACCTTCATGCCTGGCTTTGACCTGGAAGAAGTTGGTCATCTGAAATATGGCCGAGAGATCCATTTCTGGGATTTTGAAAAGAAGGAGCCAAAGCAAACATTCTATCTCGGTGAAGATGGCTTGATCCCACTGGAAGTGCGATTCCATCATAACCCCGACAGCAGTCACGGCTTTGTTGGCGCGGCCCTTTCCGCAAATATCATCCATTGGTGGAAGGATGCGGCGGGTGACTGGCAATGGGAAAAAATTGTCGATGTCGGCAATGAGCCGCATCCCGAATGGCCGATACCAATACCGGGCGTGATCTCGGTCATTCTGCTCAGCATGGACGATAGACACCTCTATCTGTGCAACTGGTTGCATGGCGACATTCGTCAATACGACATCTCGGACCCTCACAACGCCAAGCTTACCGGACAAGTGTGGATGGGCGGACTTCTCGGCCGTGCGCCTGAGGTCAATGGCGTGAAAGTGACTGGCGGGCCTCAGATGATACAGCTCAGCCTCGACGGCAAGCGCCTCTATGTGACGACCTCACTCTTCTCGACCTGGGATAATCAGTTCTATCCGGAAATCCGCACCAATGGCGGATGCATGCTGATGGTCAATTGCGATACTGAAAACGGCGGCATGGAAATCGATCCGCTGTTTGTCGTCGATTTCGGCAAGGAACCAAATGGACCAAGCCGCTGTCACGAAACCCGCTATCCCGGCGGTGATTGCACGAGTGACATCTGGGTATGACCAGCTTCACCATCACCCTCGCCAATCAAGGCGGTGCGGCCTTCGACGTCGATCACCGCAAGCCCCTGCTGCAAAGCTTGCGCGAGCATGGCGTGGACCTGCCCTACGGGTGCAAGTATGGCGGCTGTATCACCTGTGCGGCCAAGATAATCAGCGGCAAAGTCGATCAAAAGGCGCAGCGGGCGCTGAACAACCGCCAGATCAACAATGGCTACATAATCCTCTGCGTCGCCCGCCCGATGAGCGACTGCACGCTGGAGGTCGGCGTTGAGAGCCACGACAAGCTCTATCGCAACCCCTTCCTTGACCCGCTGGCCGCTCATGAATTGAAAGCCGATATTGCGACCCCGTTGGAAGCAAAGAAATGACCCATATGAATCATGATGAGCCCTATTCGGAGGCTTATCTGCAAGACATTCTGAAATCGGTCAAAACCATCGCGATGGTTGGGGCCAGCCCCGACAAGACCAAGTTTTCCTATGGTGTTCTCAGGGTGTTGCACGAAACCGGCTACGACATGATCCCGGTCAACCCCAGTCCCGGTCTGGATGAAATTCGAGGGCTCAAGGTGTACGCGTCGCTGGCGGCCATCGACCGGCCTGTCGATATGGTTGAGGTTTTTCGCCGCTCCGAAGATCTGTTGGAGGTTGCACAGGAGGCCATCGCCATCAATGCCAAGGTTCTGTGGGGTCAGATTGGGGTGCGCGATGACGCCGCCGCCCGGTTGGCGGAGGAAGCGGGCTTGAAAGTGGTGATGAACCGCTGTCCCAAGATTGAGTTGTTCCGCCCCTTCTGGAAGCCAAAGCTGCATTTGGGAATATGACTGCAGGGGCGCAGAATTCGGGTTGTCGCGGCAACCAACCTGTTCCCTCTGGGGTCTCAGACGTTGATGCTGCTAGCAGACTGAATTTTGCCCGAGGTACGATGCCAGATGATCACTGAGATCACGCGCGTCTTCGCCAGCGCCGTCGATCAGAGCTGACTTGCGGCGGCGCAGAAACTGCGTGCCCATCAGGTACAGGCCCGGACGTTCCACTACACCGCCGTCGTGACGGACGTGGCCCTTGCGATCGAGGACCGGCAGCTCCAGCCAGGAGTAGTCCGGCCGGTAGCCGGTGGCCCAGATGATCGTCCTAATAGCGCCTCCGGCGAGATCGAGGCCGAGCGGCGGGTTGTCCTGGACACGGGTCGGCGGCGGGCGATCCGGCGGCCCGACCGTAGCGTCCAGGCCGTTGGCGCGCGCCCATTCGTCGATGAGGTCGAGCAGCCGGGCCATCTTGAGATCGGAAAGCGCGCACATGTTGCGCAACGACCCCGCAAACTGGGCCTTGCCGTCTTCGGTGATGCCGGCAAGACGACCAATGAGGCGGACGCCGAGGTCGTCGAGCGCATTGAGGTCGAGGGTGGTGCGGTCGGGCGTGCCGGCAAGCTGCAGCGAAGGAACCCGTCGCGCCCGCCTGATGTCGTCCACCTCGTCGTAACGCTCGTCGAGCACGCCGGCGGCGTCCATCCACCATTCCAGGTCCTTACCGCGATAGACGCGGGGCGCCCGGATGTGCTCGCCCACCGACAGAGTCACTTGACGCCCCGAACGCTGCAGCTCCTGTGCGATCTGGGTGCCGCTCGACGACGCGCCCACCACCATCACGCCACCGTCGGCGACCTGACGCGGATTGCGGTAGGACTGTGCCGTCAGCATGGCGACCGACGGCGGCACGCGGCTGGCGACGTCGGGCAGGCGCGCGATGTTGCACGCGCCAGACGCCAGCACGACGGTCCGACACCGCCACTCGCCGCGGTCCGTGCGCACAAGATATCCCGCCCCGTCGCTGCGAACCGAGGTAACGGTCGTGTGGGTTCTGACCGGAGCCGAGATCACCTTGGCATAGTTGCCGAGGAAGTCGATCACCTCAGGCATCGTCCGGTAGCCGTCGGGATCGTCGCCGTCATAGCGGAAGCCCGGCAGCCGGCTCTGCCAGTTCGGGGTGAGCAGCCGCAGTGAATCCCATCGCTCGGTGCGCCAGGTATTGGCGATCTCGCCGCGCTCCAGCAGCACATGGTCGATAGAGCGCTCCGCGAGGCAGCGGCTCATCGCGAGCCCCGCGTGCCCCGCGCCGACGATCACTGTGGTGACGGAACTAATCGCACCCTCTCATCAGGAGAGTCTACGGTTCGAAGCGCCTTTCAATTCACCACGACCGTGACGTTCGTCGGATTGGTGACGATGTCATAGACCGCCGACCGCTTCTGCGACTGAGCGACGATAGCCTCGATGTCCTCGCGCTTGGCGTCGGCGTCGATGTTGTATTTCACCGTGATGCCGCTGAAGCCGTTGCGCACGTCGCTGTCGATGCCGAGTATTCCGGCGAGATCCATGTCGCCTTCGATGGTCGCCTTCACCGACTTCAACTGGATGTTCCGGTTCTGGGCAACCGCGGCGATGCCGGCGGTCAGGCAACTCGCCAGTCCGACCAGCACGTATTCGACGGGCGTGGCGCCCTTGTCCTGGGAAGCGAAGACCTCCGGATGGTCTGCATCGAATGTGAAGGTGGTCTTGCGATGCTGGTCCTCGCCGAGACCGTAGAAGCTCTCGACCGACGAGTGGCTATGGGTGCCATCCTTCCATTCGCAGGCCGCGCGCCACTTGAACTGCGCGGCCTCCGGGGCGTTGGTAAGCGCTTCGCGTGCGCCGAGCAGCGCCTCTACGTTAACGCCGTTGTTTGCCTGTACTTCGGAAGCCATAATTATTGTCCTCCCTACCTTGCACTGGCTCAAAAACCCGACCGATCTCACTGACCTCCCGATCAGATTTCACCATGGCGCGGCATGCTATGGGTCGCGAAGCGTTTCTTCAAGTTGTTTCCGCGGCGGAATGTTCGCGCTCGTGTACCAAGTTGCGCCTTTGCAGGCTCTGGCGCGACCACGACCTTCAGCGTGGTCAATTGCAGTGTCCGCTTCCGGGCGGAGGCAAAGTTCGCCTCTATGGCCCACATGAGGCGCGAAGCCGCCCGGCAGCATTGGGGCCGACAGCGGGTAGTGTACTGAGAGTTCTGCAAATTCGCTGAGAGAGGGCGGTCATGGCAGGCTGGTGATTGTTCACGTCACCTG
>NZ_VFTC01000030.1 GCF_007003975.1 Mesorhizobium sp. WSM4306 | reverse complement strand
CCTCAATGCAAAAGCACGCGACGCGAGAACCGAATTCGCAAATGCAACTTGACACCCCAGATAGTCGCTCTCCCCCACTTTGTGGGGGCGAGGAACCCAAGCCTTTCGAGTGCGCGGCTTTAGAGATTAGCGTTTCCTCGCCCCCATGAAATGGGGGAGAGGTGGCCGCGCAGCGGACGGAGAGGGGGCTGGCGCTGCCATATGCGATTGCCCTGCCCACGGTCGACGTAACCGTCAATTTCCAGAAATCTTAATCGCCCTGTCGGGACGAACCGACCCCGCCCGTCCTTGGATCAAAGATTTCCATGAACCAAACGCAGCGCTGAAGCGACCAACGCTCAGGCAGGGAACTTTTGGCTGAACGACCATGAAAACGGCATCGAGACTTCTTCAGATCATCGCGCTCAGCGCCTGTTTCACCGCGCAGGCCCATGGCGCCTTCTCGATGCCGGGCGTGCGACAGGCCATGCGGACCATGGCCGGATCGACCGGCCAGAGCGCGCCTGATGTAACCTACACCGTTTCCCTGTCCGCCTAGGCGAGATCCGGCTGCTCCGAGACTTCCTCCTGGGCTGCCGCAGGCGGGGCCATCTGCCGTCGCGAGATATCCTTGACGACCTCCAGAAAGGCCAGGCTCAAGAACACGCTGACGACATCGGAGGCCATCATTGCCAGACTTGCATTCTGCAGTTCCGGAATTTCCTCCGCCTTCAGGGTGAGCCGAAAAGCGACCCGGTCGAATATGTTGGAGGCGAGCCAGACCAACCACCAGATCGCCAAAATGCCCGGCGCCGACTCTGTCTTCCAGCTTTTCGATCCGCCGCTCGCCCGCCAGATTTCAGCCATCGCCTGATATGGTTTCCAGAGATTGGCGACCGGGATGAAGTACCAGCCGATCGCCCAATTCGGCGTGAATTCCATATCCGTGGCGCCGAGCGCCCTGGCGTTCTTGTTGGCCAGCCTTATCCAGGCGAGGATGCTTATTCCCGCCACAAGCCAGAGAATGACCTGGATGATGCCGACAATCCTCTGCCTGTTGTCGTTCGAATCGGCGGCCGCCGAAACGTCGTACTCAAGGCTTCCAGTTCCGCTGCCGATATCGACCAGAAGCTGGAACTCGAAATAGCCGGACACGACAGCGATGACGTCGACCGCTATGAGGACCCACAAGATACGGATCACCCAAGTGGTGCTTGCCGAGAAATTCTTGAAGATGCTCACGCCAGCCCACTCCTCGTCCGCGCCCTGCACAAGCTAGACGCGCAAAGGCCGACGCTCAAGCGGTCAGCACACGATCGGTGAGGTCAGGCCGCGAGTCCGCCGGCTTGAGTCAGCAAAAACGCCTCGCCGCAGGCTTTCGCCAGATTGCGCACGCGCAGGATGTAACTCTGCCGTTCGGTCACCGAAATCACGCCGCGCGCATCGAGCAGGTTGAAGACGTGGCTTGCCTTGATGCACTGGTCATAGGCCGGGAAGACCATGCGGTGCATCGGCAGATTGTCGTTCGAGGCCGGAGCGCCGGCCGCCAGCAGCGCCTTGCATTCGGCTTCGGCGTCCTCGAAATGCCGGAGCAGCATCGCGGTGTTGGCATATTCGAAATTGTGCCTGGAATATTCCTGCTCGGCCTGCAGGAAGACCTCGCCATAGGTGACTTTTTCGGCGCCTTCGCGGCCGTTGAAGTTGAGGTCGTAGACATTGTCGACGCCCTGCACATACATGGCCAGCCGCTCCAGGCCGTAGGTCAGTTCTCCCGCCACCGGCGCGCATTCGATGCCGCAGACCTGCTGGAAATAGGTGAATTGCGATACTTCCATGCCGTCGCACCAGCACTCCCAGCCAAGTCCCCAGGCGCCCAGCGTTGGGCTTGCCCAGTCGTCCTCGACGAAGCGGATATCGTGCAGCAGCGGATCGACGCCGATCGCCTCGAGCGAGCCGAGATAGAGCTCCTGCAGATTCGGCGGGTTGGGCTTCAGGATCACCTGGTACTGGTAATAATGCTGCAGCCGGTTGGGATTCTCGCCATAACGGCCGTCCTTCGGCCGGCGCGAGGGCTGGACATAGGCGGCGTTCCAGCCCCGGGGCCCAAGCGCGCGCAGCGTGGTGGCCGGATGGAAGGTGCCGGCGCCGACCTCCATGTCGTAGGGCTGCAGGATGACGCAACCATAGGCGGCCCAGTAATTGTGCAGGGTCAGGATCAGCCCCTGGAACGAGCGGCTGGGATGCATATGGTCTGACGTCACGGCGGCCTCGGAACGCTGAGATGAAGACATTCCCTAGTTGCCGGGCCGGCAAGCGTCAAGGCAGCGCCTTACGCCGCCTTGCCCCGAGAGGTTGAACGCTTTGCTTCTCGCTGGCCCATTGCCGGACGGCGCCGCCGGCCCTCTGCTGAGCTCAGTTCCACCGACAAAGGTTCAGCCATGCAAGGCCAGTCCATCGTGCGCCCCATCACCCGGCAGGATTACGAGCAATGGCTGCCGCTGTGGGACGGCTACAACGCTTTTTACGGCCGCTCGGGAGAAACCGCCCTGCCCGGCGACATCACCGCAATGACCTGGTCGCGCTTCTTCGATGCCTATGAGCCGATGCATGCGCTGGTCGCCGAGAGCGAGGGCAAGCTTCTCGGCCTCGTGCACTATCTCTACCACCGCACCACCACGGCGATTTCGCCGAACTGCTATCTGCAGGACCTTTTCACCAGCGAAGCGTCACGCGGCAAAGGCATTGGCCGGGCGCTGATCGAAGGCGTGTACAAGCGGGCGCAAGCCGCAGGCTCGGGCCGCGTCTACTGGCTGACGCACGAGACCAACCACACGGCGATGAAGCTTTACGACAAGATCGGCGAGCTTTCGGGGTTTGTCGTCTATCGAAAAACGTTCTGAAAATAAAAACGGGGCTCAGTGAGCCCCGTTTGATCAGAAGTATGTGCCTCACCCCTTCGGCGCAGCCGCCGGTGCGACCGGCTTGACCTTCGGGGTTTCCTGCGCGGTGTTGGATTCGATTGGCGGCAGACCCTTCATCAGCTTCTGCTGCAAGGTGGCCAGCACATCGGGATCGGGCTTCAGGTCGCGCGCCTGGTTCCACTGGAAGGTGGCTTCCAGTTTGCGGCCGACGCGCCAATAGGCATCGCCGAGATGGTCGTTGAGCACCGGATCTTCCGGCTTCAGCGACACGGCGCGCTCCATTTCGCGCACGGCGTCGTCGAACCGGCCCATGCGGAAATAGGCCCAGCCCAGCGAATCGACGATGTAGCCATCGCTTGGCCTGAGGTCGACGGCCTTCTGGATCATCGCCAGGCCTTCCTTGAGGTTCATGTTCATGTCGACCCAGGAATAGCCGAGATAGTTCAGCACCTGCGGCTGGTCGGGGAACAGTTCCAGCGCCTTGCGGAAATTCGGTTCGGCCTTCGGCCATTCCTTCAGCCGCTCATAGGCGATGCCGCGCTGGTAGTAGATGTTCCAGTTGGCATTGGTCGGCGTCTTCAGCACCGCGACCGCCTTGTCATAGAGGGTGGCGGCGGAGCGGAAATCCTCCTTCGAGGCATAGACCCCGCCCAGCGCCAGATAGGCGCGCATGTCGTCGGGGTGGGCGTCGACGAAGGCCTTCAGATGGGCGATCGCCTCATCGTGACGGTTGAGATCGGCAAGGTTGAGGCCGAGCTGCAGGTCGGAAAGCTCCTTCAGCGGCGAGGAGGCTGGAATGCGGCGGTAGAGCGCAATGGCGCCTTCGCTGTCCTTCAGCTGCTCCGCAACGGCGGCAAGCTGTACCAAAGCGGCGTCGCTGTCGGGCTTCAGCGCCAGCGCATATTGCAGATAAAGGCGCACGAACGGCTCGCCGCCGCCGCGATTGAGCGCGATGGCGAGGTCAAGCAGGATTTCGGAGGCGCCTTCCGACGGGCTGGAGACGAAGGGCTCGATCTTGTCGCCCTTGCTGATCCTGTCGCGAAGCGCCTGGATGTCGAGCTTGCCCGGCGCGAACGCCTCGGCCTTGTCGAGCACGTAGAGCGCCTTGTTCTTGTCGCCCTTGCGCGCCAGGAAAGACGCATAGGCCTGGGCGTTGCGCATCCATGTCTCGGGCGCAGCACCGCCGGCCGTGGTGTCGGTCAGGGTCGCGTCATAGAGCGCATCGGCCTTGTCCGACATGCCTGAGGCATCGGCGATCAGCGCGCGGTGGAAGGACTTGAACAGGCCGAACCAGTCGGGCCCCTGCAGCTTGTCGATGGAGGCCATCGCCTCGGTGGCATTGCCGGCGCCCTCTTGTGCCCAGCCGGACATGACGCCGGAAATCAGCCGGTCGAGATCGGATTCGAGCGACAGTTTGAGCCAGTATTGCGCCTTGGTGAAATCCTTCTTGTGGAAGGAATCGACCGCCAGCGCCAGCCGCGAGAAGCGCTCGACATCGGGAACTTCCTTGAGCTTGTCGGCATAGACAAGCGATTCCTCGAAGCGCCCCTGCGCGATCAGCGACAGCATCAGGCTTTGCTGCAGCGAGGTATCGCCGGGATTGAAGGCCAGCGCCTGCTTGTAATAGGCGATGGCATTGTCGAGGTCGTTGTCGCCTTCGGCGGTGCGCGCGGCGAGATAGGCGCCCGAGAAGGATGTGATCTTGACCGGGTCGGTCGATTCCTTGGCGTAGGCGGGCAGCGGAGAAATCGCCATCCCTGCCACAATTGCCAGCCCCGCGAGCCAGCGCGCACGTCCTTGCCGCATCGTATCCCTTTCAGCCAAGCGCCATCCCGCGTCCGCGCGGAGAAGCCACAGACTCGATGTTTCCAGACAAAGCATGGCCTTTTTGGGGTCAGGCTTCAATCCGGGCCGAATTCACAATCGGGTCACCCGATTAACAAACCATGGCGACGCACAACATAGTCAGGACGGAATAATAGCAGATCGGACTTGAGAGCTACAGCCTGACATCGCGATATCCGCCTGCCGCGACAGTGGTGCACAGGCCGGCCCACTCGCAATCTTGGCAGGCCTCGCGCGTCACGCCGGCTGAAAAGGCCGCGCGCAGGCTGGCCAATGTTGCTGCGTCGAGGCTGAGGCGGGCGCCGGCCCGGATCGGCCGGGCCAGCAATTTTTCGACGTCGCGGGCCGCTAGTTCATCCCGGCCAGCCGCACTTTCGCGCAGACAATGCGGCTCCGGTTCGCCGAGCAGCGGCGCGCAGATATCGTCGGGGCCGGAGACGATAAGAATATCCTCGCCCCGGCCAAGACGTTTCGCGATCGCGTCATAATTGGCGACAAAGGCTGCGCTGTAGCCCTTGCCGACATAGGTCAGCAGGCAAAGCAGGTGGTGGGCGCGCAGCCTGACGGTCATCGGTTCTACAATGCGGTCTTGGCCTGATCAGCCTTGTTGCCGGAAAACAGCTTGAGCGTCGCGGCGCCGAGCGCTGACTTGAGCAAGCCGCCGACGAGGAAGGGCAGGAAACCGAAGGTGATGGCCTGTTCGGCGCTGATCATGGCGGCGAGCCATGCCGTGCCGAGAACCAGACAGGCGAGGTTACCGAGGACCATGGCGGCGAAGGCGAGCATTACCCGGTTGCCGTTCCAGCCGCGTTCGGCCAGCCAGCCGACAAGCGCGCCGACAAGCGGGAAGGCGAAGAGATAACCGCCCGTTGGTCCGACGAAATGCGACGCACCCGCTGCCCCTCCGGCCAGAACCGGAAAGCCTACGGCGCCCTCGACGAGCCAGGCCGCAATGGTGATGGCGCCAAGCCGCCAGCCATAGAGCGCGCCAATCAGCGTTACGGCGAAGGTCTGCATGGTCACGGGCACCGGCACCATCGGCACTTCGATGTAAGACGACAGCGCCAGGAACAGCGTGCCGAGAACGACGGCTCCGACCTGCCAGCCAAGTGAGCGGGTCTGCAGGCGCAACGGGCTGAAGGAGGGCTTGGCGGGCGAAAAGGCGATGTCGGTCATGGCGGGCTTCCCCGGCTGGTTTAAAATTATAGATAATTTTGTTGTTCGATCTATTATCGAATCCATATTTACACGGGGATGGCAAGGGGTGAGGTGGAATTGGCCATGGATTTCGTCATTCTAATGCATGTCGCCCAGAAGTGTGCTGCGGTTCTGGGACAACGACATGCATCAAAACAAAGACTTAAAGCGCGTCGCTTGAATCCGTTTCAGCGCGACGCGCTTTAGGGCGAAGCAAGGACCGGAGCGACGCAGCGCAGACCCTGGAATCCATGCCGTTACTTAGGAGCGTTGCAAGGGTGCGGAATTCTGCTCCGCTGCAGCCTTGGCCAAGGTCGCGGCACGGATCCTTGGGTCTTCGCTCCGCTTCGCGTCGCTACGCCCAAGGATGACGAAGCTGAGCGGCCGCAGCTAATCGCCGCTGCGGCCCTTACCCGACAATAGCAAACGCTTCGCGCATCTTGCCGGAGGCGGTCTTGACCGGCTTCTGGCCGATCCACTGCACGTGCCGGCCAAGGGTGGCGGCAGCCGATTCGATGTTGCCTTGCCTGAGTGCGCTGAGAATTGCGCGGTGATCCTGGTCGGTGCGGATTTCCCATTCCGAGCGCCAGGCGGCGAACAGGAAGCGCGCGCTTGCTGCATGCAAATCGTCGATGGTGGTGATGAGCCGCGGCATGCCGCAGGGCGCCAGGATCAGCCGGTGGAAAGTGCGGTTGGCTTCCTCCCAGGAGCGGACATCGCGGGATTTGTCGCCGGCCTTTGTGGCCTCTTCGGCAAGGTTGAGAATGGCCGCCGTCAGGTGCGGCGCGGCATGGCGCAGCGCCAGAACTTCGAGCGCCGCCCGCATTTCGGCGACTTCCCTGACCTCGCCGAGATCGAAAGCGGCAACGCGCACGCCTCGCCTGGGCTCGCCGATCGCCAGCCCTTGCGCCTCCAGACGCCGGAAGGCCTCGCGCACCGGGACATGGCTGGTCTGGAACTCCTCGGCGATGTGATCCTGCCGCAGCCGGGCCCCCGGCTCGATCGCGCCCGATATGATGCGGTCGGCCAGCACCTTGCTGATGCGCACGGCGATGGTGTCGTCTGCGGTCTTTGCCATGTTTTATAGATAATTTGCGCCGCAGCCGATTGTCGAGACCGCTGAGTGCGATTTACAACTCAGGCTGGTTCGTTCCTCACCGGACGAACACTATGTCGCCACCTAGAGCGTTTCACCGTTTCACGGAAACGGCGAGCCGCTCTATCTCTTTGTTTTTACGCAATTCCGGACGGAAAACCGCAGACACTTTTCCTGGAATTGCTCTAGAGCAGCAACGCAAAACCCGCTGCCTTATTGACGCTTTCCTTAACGATCGCCAGAGCGCCTTTCACGATTTTTTCGAGCGCTGCCTCCGTCATTACCGTCAGCATAGCTAAAGTTGCGATGACATGGAACCTCGCGTTTTTTAGATGTGCTTTGGCACGGACTTGGCTGAGCTCTCCGTTTGCATATGCTTCAACGATCAGAGCTATACGCTGGGCCAATCCTCGGAATTCCACGGTGGCTGCAGTCGCCATAGCCTTCCAGCTGCCTCCAGCAATCTGAGTTGCCTGGGAGATGATCCTCGAGCCCATATCTTCGAAATCAAGAGCCATGATGTTTCCTCCTCAGTAATTCTTCGCACGCAAGGCCGTCAAAGCAACACGCACGGCCGCGTCGATCTCCTGGCCGTCGATCAAGGCCACGGTTGGTGTAAGCCGGCCCGCATCCTTGTGGTCAGCTTCGAGCTCGTCCTCTCTTATGCGAATGTTACGAATGGTGATCGAAATGCAGTTCCCAGATACGTTCGGAGGCGACTTATCGGCCACACCGCCTACCTGACCCTCGGCCTTAGCAAGGGCTATTTCGCCGGTATCAAAACCCGTCGATGCGATAAGCTGAAGAGCTTTCGCTATGGGACATGTTCTGCTGCTGAGAACATCGGCCCTCAGTTGCAGATTGGAGAGGCTCGCAGCCGCGGCCGCATAGTATTTTTTGGCGCCGTCGGACTCATAAGACCCTTTTGGTGTCCCGGCGTTCACTTGCATGGTTTTGATGAACTCGGCCGCCGACTTCTGAAAGGCGTTCAGTTCGTCGTCGATGGCTTTGTCGTACGGCTCGCCGATTGCAAATGAGGTGCAACCGGCCAAGAGCAGGCAAAACACGACAATAAGAATTCTGTTCATATGACAATGCCCCCCCAGCAAGGTCCCGATACAGCGAGCCAAGTCCCCACCTGGCCGCTGCTCCCATCCCAATGCAAGATTTTAACAAAGCCTACCTTCACCAGGCAGACAGCAGCAACGGTCCCCGACCAATGTCGAGACAAAGCAGATTTTTGCAAACTTCGAAGGGGTTTATTCTCTCTTACGGAGCTTAAAACGCCCACCCATCATAGATAGAAATACTGTCTTGCTTTGGAGTCAACTCTGAAAATAATATTTCTCTTGACCAAGATCATCGCGGAGAGTCGCTCACTTGAATTTTGCGCGACATCGGCCAACAAGTGGCGAAGTTTGGACGTCTCTATAATGCAGCGAAATGGGCTGCACTGTGAAGTATTTCACGGACGCCGGAATATCCCTGCCGGCCAGTACTGAGCTGGAGCCGATCCAGATCATGCCAGTCGCATGGCGGGCTTCAGTTCACCCGGCTGATGCAGAAGTCGATGACGTCGATCAGCGCTGATTTCTGCGGCGTCGCTTCCAGCGGCGCCAGCGCGTCGCGGGCGATCTCGCCGAAATGGCGGGCTCGCCCGATCGTGTCGGCAATCGCGCCATGGCGGGTCATCAGGCCGATCGCCTTTTCCAACCCGGCATCGTCGGTGACATTGTCCTCGATGGCGCGCTTCCAGAAAGTACGTTCGGCCTTGGTGCCACGCCGGTAGGCGAGGATCACCGGCAGCGTCACCTTGCCCTCGCGGAAATCGTCGCCGACATTCTTGCCCAACTCCTGGCTGGAGCCGCCATAATCCAGCGCATCGTCGATAAGCTGGAAGGCAAGGCCGAGATTCATGCCGTAGGAGCGTAGTGCGGCGCGATCGTTGCGCGTCGCCAGCGCGATGACTGGGCCAACCTCGGCGGCGGCCGAGAACAGTGCGGCGGTCTTGGCTTTGATGACCGCGAAATGCTCGTCCTCGGTGGTGTCGAGGTTCTTGGCGGCGGCCAGTTGCATCACCTCGCCCTCGGCGATGATGGAGGCGGCGCTGGACAGGATGTCGAGCGCTTCGAGCGAGCCGACATCGACCATCATGCGGAAAGCCTGGCCGAGCAGGAAATCGCCGACCAGCACGCTGGCCTGGTTGCCCCAGATCATGCGGGCGGTCTTCTTGCCGCGGCGCATGCCGCTCTCGTCAACGACATCGTCATGGAGCAGCGTGGCGGTGTGCATGAACTCGACCGAGGTGGCGAGCTTGACGTGGCCCTCGCCGGAGTAGCCGAACATCTGGGCGGCGGCGAGTGTGAGCATGGGACGCAGCCTCTTGCCACCCGACGAGATCAGATGGTTGGCGACCTCCGGAATCATCTCGACGTCGGAGCCGGCCTTGGACAGGATCAATTCGTTGACGCGGCCCATATCGGCTGATGTCAGCTCGATGAGATCCTTGATGGAAGCGGGTTCCCGCTTCCCGTTTTCGATGTTGAGAACGACACCCACCAACAAACACTCCCGTCTTGATCACATGTGCGACGGCACCCTGGTCCCTGCAAGGACTCTAGGGCGGCACATACCGGCACGGCAAGAGGCGAATTGGCGCGGCTGCGGTGACGGCGTGTCAACATTCGAGATTGAGCATGGCGTTGCCCGAAAACCGCTTCACACTTTTCGGCACCATGCTCCAGCGTTTACATCAACGATGCAACCTGCGAACTTCATCCGATGATAGAACTCGTCCGCACCAACGATGCCGTGATCATCTCCTTTGTCGAATCGCTGATGCGCGATGCCGGCATTGCCTGCTTCGTCGCCGATCAGAACATGAGCATTCTCGAAGGGTCGATCGGTCTTTTGCAGAAGCGCGTCATGGTCGACGCCGACCAGGCCGATCAGGCGCGGCGTATCCTGAAAGACGCCGGCATCGAGAACGAAATCCGCCAGAAATAATGGCTGAAGCGAGCGCCCTCGCCGGTGACACGCCGGCCCACACGGTCGATGCCTTCCATCGCGGCCGCTTCTGGCTGGTGCAGCCCAGGACCGGCCATCGCGCCGGCATGGACGCCATGATGTTGGCGGCGGCGGTGCCGTCCGCCTTTGCCGGACGGTTGGCCGATTTCGGCGCCGGCGCGGGTGCGGCAGGCCTTGCGGTGCTGTCTCGCTGCCCGGCGGCTGAGGTTGTGCTTGTCGAACGCTCCGCCGAGATGGCGGGATTCGCCGCGACGACACTCGCCCATCCCGGCAATGCGCATCTCGGCAACCGCGCCTCGGTGCTGACAGCCGATGTCACGCTGTCGGGCCGGGCGCGCACGCAGGCCGGCCTTGCCGACAATTCCTTCGATTTCGTTATCATGAACCCGCCCTTCAACGCCTCCGAGGACCGCGCCACACCTGACCCGCTGCGCAGGCAGGCGCATGTCATGGAAGACGGACTGTTCGAAAGCTGGATCAGAAGTGCGGCCGCCGTCGCAAAACCCCGCGGTGGCCTGGCCGTCATCGCGCGGCCTGAACAGCTCCGCGATCTCCTTGATGCCTTGTCGGGCCGCTTCGGCGACGCCGAGATGCTGGCCGTCCACCCTCGCCCCGAAGCCGCTGCGATCCGCATTGTCGTGCGGGCGGCGCTCGGCGCGCGTGGAAAATTGTCGATCCGCCCGCCTTTGATGCTGCATGCCGAGACGGGCGACGGCCCGTCGGAACGGACCGAGATGATCAACAACGGACTGGCGTCGTTGTTCAGCGATTGATTTTGGGGCTGAGCATGCCGTTGCCGCAAAGCGGCAGCGCGACATGCATTCGCCCCAAAACCGCGGCATTGCCGTTGGCCAGCAAATCCCTACATGCCCAGAGCAAGATCCGCGCCGCCCGAGGAATTTCTTCCAAAACTGATCTATCTTGCTCTTTTGCCACTGGAGACAGCCACCTCGTGAAACGCCTTTTCAACCGCCTGCTGCCGAAATCCTGGCGCTCCAGCGTCGTCACCATTCCCGTCATCAGGCTGCACGGCACGATCATGGCCGGTGGCGGCCAGTTCCGGCCGACCCTGTCGCTCGCCTCCACAGCCGCCCTCATCGAAAAGGCGTTCCTGTTCGACGCGCCCGCGGTCGCCATCTCGGTCAATTCGCCCGGCGGCTCGCCGGTGCAGTCTCGGCTGATCTTCAAGCGCATCCGTGACCTGGCTGTCGAGAAGAACAAGAAGGTACTGGTCTTCGTCGAGGACGTGGCGGCCTCGGGCGGCTACATGATCGCGGTCGCCGGCGACGAGATCTTTGCCGATCCGTCCTCCATCGTCGGTTCGATCGGCGTGGTCTCTGCCTCGTTCGGTTTTCCCGAACTGATGAAGAAGATCGGCATCGAGCGCCGCGTCCACACCGCCGGCCAGAACAAGGCGGTGCTCGACCCGTTCAAGCCGGAAAAGAAGGAAGATGTCGAGCGCCTGAAGGCGTTGCAGCTTGAGGTGCACGACACCTTCATCGACCTGGTCAAGGAGCGCCGCGGCTCGAAGCTGAAGGACGATCCGGACCTGTTCACCGGCCTGTTCTGGACCGGCAAGAAGGGGCTGGAGCTTGGCCTCGTCGATGCGTTGAGCGACATGCGCACGGTGCTGAAGACCCGCTTCGGCGCGAAAACCGAGCTCCGGCTGGTCACCGCGCCGCGTGGCCTGTTTGGCCGCATCGGCCTGTTCGGTTCACGCTTTTCAGCGCCCGAGATTGCGGCCGCTGCCGCCAGCGGCGTGATCGATGCGGCGGAAGAGCGCGCATTGTGGGCGCGCTTCGGGCTTTGAAAAAGCAGGGAAACCGTCTAGCATAACAGCCTGACCGACCCGATCGGCCGCCTTTGCCGCCTTGCGAGGGAGGAATTTTGAGATGCCGCAGATCATTTTCTTCGCGATTGTCGGCGCCGCCGCTTATTTCGGCTACCGCACCTTCATCCGCGAGGCCGAGCGCGTGACCGCCAAGGTCCGGCGCACCGAAAAGCAGGCGGCCAACGGCGCCAACGGCACGCTGGTCAAGGATCCCAAGACCGGCGAATACCGCCTGGCCAAGGACTGAGCATCATCCCGTCAACAGCCGACACTGTGGATGCCGCAGCCCGGACATGGCTTGCGCCTGCCAAGATAAATCTGGCGCTGCATGTCACCGGCAGGCGTGCCGACGGCTATCATCTGCTTGAGAGCCTGGTCGTTTTCACCCGCTTCGGCGACAGGGTCGAGATCGAGCCCGCCGACAGCGACCGGTTCTCCGTAGCGGGCCGCTATGCGACTTCTGTGCCGATAGACGACAGCAATCTGGTGGTGAAGGCGCGCGAGGCGCTGCGCAGCCAGGCAGGCCAGCAGAGCGCGCCGCCGGTTGTCATCCGGCTGGAAAAGAACCTGCCGGTCGCCTCCGGCGTCGGCGGCGGTTCGAGTGATGCCGCAGCGGTGCTGCGCGGTCTTGTCCGGACATGGGGTCTCGACATCGGCGAGGCCGAATTAGCGCGGATCGGTCTCACGCTCGGCGCTGACGTGCCGATGTGTCTTTCCGCAAAACCGCTGGTCGCGCGCGGTGTCGGCGACGAGCTGTCGCTGGTGCCGGATTTTCCCGCACTCGCTTTGGTGCTGGTCAATCCCGGCGTCGCCGTCTCAACGCCCGACGTGTTCAACGCCCTCGAGAAACGCGACAATGATGGACTGCCGCCCCTGCCGCGCGGCTTTGACTTCCACAGTATGCGCAACTGGCTGGAGGTCACCCGCAACGATCTCGAATCGGCCGCACTCGCGATCCAGCCGCCCATCGGACGGGCGCTTTCCCTGTTGAACCGGGCCGGGTCGGGATTCTCGCGCATGTCGGGGTCCGGCGCGACATGCTTCGGGCTGTTCGAGACCGGCAATGTCGCCAAGCGCGCGGCGGCCGAGATTCGCAGCCGCGAACCGGACTGGTTCGTCGCCGCGACGCGCAGCATCGCTTCGGAGGGAGCCGATGGCCAAAATTGACGAGAACCGCCCGTTCATTCCGGTGCGCATTGCGGTGCTGACCGTTTCGGATACGCGCAGCCTCGCCGACGACAAATCCGGCCAGACGCTGGCCGACCGTATCGCCGAGGCCGGCCATGTGCTGGCCGCGCGCGACATCGTCACCGACGATCGTGAAAAGATCCGCGATACGGTCCTGGCATGGTCACGGGACAAGGATATCGATGTCGTCATCACCACCGGCGGCACCGGCTTCACCGGCCGCGACGTGACGCCGGAGGCCCTGGAGCCGATCTTCGAAAAGCGCATGGACGGCTTTTCCGGAGTCTTCCACCGCATTTCCTACGACAAGATCGGCACCTCGACGGTGCAAAGCCGGGCGACCGGCGGTGTCGTCAACGCCACCTTCGTCTTCGTGCTGCCGGGCTCGCCCGGCGCCTGCAAGGACGCATGGGACGGCATATTGAAGCCGCAGCTCGACTATCGCCACATGCCCTGCAACTTCGTCGAGATCATGCCGCGCCTGGACGAGCATTTGCGCCGCGGCAAGGCCGGCTCGTAAAGCAAGGCGGATAGCGGTTCAGCGCTGCCTTTGTCAGGCGGAATGCCAGCTACGCCTTCGAGAGGTCATTTCCTGCGAGTTGCCTAAGGCGTAGTCTGCGGCCAAGTCACTCAAGGCGGAATGATCCGATGAGAGCGTATCGCGGCGGCTGCCATTGCGGCGCCATCCACCTGACATTCGAAACTGGGATCGAACCATCCGAGATGGAGATCCGCGCCTGCCAATGCGCGTTCTGCGTCCGGCATGGCTCGCGCGCTGCCGCCGATCCGCAGGGTCGGTTGATCGTCACGGTCGAGGACGAGGCGCGGTTGCACCGATACCGGTTCGGCTTGCGCACCGCCGACTATCTCATCTGCCGCGACTGCGGCGTCTATGTCGCGGCTGTGACCACCGACGGCGGCGACCCCAAGGCGATCGTCATCGTCAATGCCTTGGACGACCGGCGGCGGTTCAGCCGCGAGCCGGTCGCCATGGATTACGATGCCGAGAACCGCGAGGGCCGCATGGCCCGGCGCCAGGCGCGCTGGATGCCGGTCGAGATCAAGGTCAGCGGATGACGGGTTCGCCGTGGAAGCGGCGGCGCGAGGGCGGCGACACACCGAAGCCGACTTCCATCATCAGCCGCGGCGTGCGCGACGGCACGGTGCCCATATGGAAGCCGAACGGATCCTCGACAAAGCCGAGACCGGCGTCGCCGGTCAGCGTGATCGGGCTGTCGTCGCCATAGACCTTGAGCACCTCTTCGGCCGGATGGCCGACCAGCAGCGTCAGCTGGTGCTTGAGGCTGCGCCTGTTGTGGCTGCCCCTGACGTACACATGCGGGCCGGTGCCGGTATCGCAAGGTTTCAGGTAGAAGAAGAATTTCAGCATCCGCCAGTCGTCGAGATCGAAATGATATTTGCCGAGCGAGGCGAGGTTCTTGTCGGCGTCGGAGGCCTCTCCGGTCGGAAAACTCCACCATACGCGCGTGGTGATCAGCTTTGCCTGCCCGCCCAGATAGTGCTGGGCGATGTCGAGCAGCAACGGGTCGTCCTGGATGGCGAGTGCCGCCTTGCAGCCGAGGATGCGCTCGAAATAGTGGCCGCTGAGCAAGGAACGGCCGAAACGCTTCTCTGCCTCGGCATGATCCCCAGGCAGGAATTCGAGCCGGCGATCGAAATTGCCGAAGCATGGTGTGCTCTGCGCGAAGCTGGCGATCTCTTCGTGGATTGCCTGCGGCAGCACCAAGCCAGAAAACAACCCATCGCTGCGCAGCGTTTCGACGATCGACTTGAGCTCGACGCCCTCGAACATCGTCGCTCCGGCACTCTGCGCCGGGCGCGCGGCTTTGGCGCCCAGCCAGTGCAACTTGCGCGCCGGCATGGTGCGGGCAAGCATGAACATCGGCAGCCAGGCCGGATTCTCGCGCATATCCTTGAGATAGGTCGGGATGCGCACGGCGATGCGGCGGAGCAGGCTGCCATTGCGAGCGATGGCTTCCAGGCTGGCGGCGCCGGATTTTTCAGGGGTCGAAAGGTTCATCGGGATCCTCAGCTATGAACGGCAGCCGACAACCATCGGTTTCTACCGCTCCCGCATTACCCAGACCCAATTGTCCCGCATCAAGAGATGCTAATATGGCGTCAGTTTTTGTGCAATGCACAATAGCGGCACTCGCCCCAAAATTCGGCGTTATTTCTTCGGCGCCACCCAGATTTCGGCGTCCAGCCGCCTGGTGGCGAGACCGCGTGCAAGAGCCTCGGCGCTGTGCGCGTTCTTCGACAGGGAAGCGGCCTGCCGCTTGCTGATCACCAGCCCTTCGGCCAGCGCGCGGTTTCCCTGGAGCACCCGTGACAGGAATGGCGTGCGGCTACCCCGGGCTCGCGAAAAGCGCGCCGGCATGGTTTGCCGCGCCGTATGGGCGACGACGTCCTCGATCCAGCCTTCCGAAAGCCGCGCGCCGGGTTCCAGCAACAGCAGCCAGTCGCCTTTCGCCTGCCGGATCCCTGCGGCAATGCCGCCGGCGACGAAGTGACAGCCGGCGTGGTCGGCGACACGATGCGTCTGGTCGGTCGAGCCGGTGTCGCAGACGATGACATCGCGCACCACGCCCTCGACCGCGCCGCCGATCAGCGAGGCGAGCGTGCGGGCAAGGCCCTCTTCGTCATCATGGGTTTCGATGAGAACGCTGAGCATTTCAGCGCAATAGCGGAAAGCCTCGCGAAGCGCCAGTTTGGCATCGCACAGCAAAAAAGTTCTTGCTTTGTTCTCATCGACAAAATAGGATTATTTTCATGAACAGACCGAATCGACAGCCGACCGACAGTCCCTGGGAGAGGGCGAAAATGGAACATATCGTGCGTGCGGACATTGCAGCCTTCGGGGCAGGAAGAGCCGAGATGGCTAATGCGATGATCGAACAGAGCGGCATGCGCGTCCGTCCGGACCGCAACCGCGGCCGTTCGGCCGGCATCAATCCATCCGGTCGCTTCGAGCCCGTCAGCCGGCATGTGTTCGACGATGGCTGGAATTCGCTGGAGGAGCTGCCGCCGTTCAAGACCGAGGTGCAGGTCGAGAAGCCGCGCACGATCATCACCCGCAACGAATCGCCCGACATCTCGTTCGACCGCTCGATCAATCCGTATCGCGGCTGCGAGCATGGCTGTGTCTATTGTTTCGCGCGGCCGACGCATTCCTTCATGGGCCTGTCGCCGGGGCTGGATTTCGAATCGAAGCTGTTTGCCAAGCCGGATGCGGCGCGGCTGCTCGACAAGGAATTGTCGAAGGACGGCTACCAGCCGCGCACCATCGCCATCGGCACCAACACCGATCCCTACCAGCCGATCGAGAAGCAATACCGGATCATGCGCGAGATCCTCGAAGTGCTGGAGGCGCGCGGTCATCCGGTCGGCATCGTCACCAAATCCCATCTGGTGACGCGCGACATCGACATATTGTCGCGCATGGCCGAACGAGGGCTGGCCAAGGTGGCGCTGTCGGTGACGACGATGGACCGCATGCTGGCGCGCACCATGGAGCCCCGCGCGTCGACGCCGACCAAGCGGCTGGAGGCGATAAGGATGCTTTCGGATGCCGGCATTCCCGCCTCGGTTATGGTGGCGCCGATCATCCCCGGCCTGACCGACCAGGAGATGGAGCGCATCCTCGACTCTGCCCGCGCCGCCGGCGCCCGCGAGGCCGGCTATGTCATCCTGCGCCTGCCGCTGGAAGTGGCGCCGATCTTCAAGGACTGGCTGCTGCGCCACTATCCGGACCGCTACCGGCACGTGATGTCGCTGATCCGTTCGATGCGTGACGGCAAGGACTACGATTCGGAATGGGGCAAGCGCATGAAAGGCGCCGGACCCTATGCCTGGCAGATCGGTCGACGCTTCGAGATCACCGCCAAGCGGCTCGGCCTCAATGCCGAGCGGCGGACGCTCAGGACCGACCAGTTCGTCGCCGCCGCCAATGCGACCGAGCAGTTGATGCTGCTGTGAAGATCCTCCCTGCCCGGCCATCGTTGGCTGGGCAGGCGAAGAAATCCCGTCCGGCCTGTCCCCCGGCCTGCAGACGGTGCCCTCCCGGTCTTGCCCCACTCGACCCTGGAGGGACTTGCGGAGAATCGGAGCCGATGCGAACCTCGCCGCAACATGGCTCGCGCGCGTTCCGATTCTCCGCTTCTTTTCGAAATCGTCGAGAAGCCCGACTTCTCCTTCGAGACGAAGGCGATGGCTGAAGGCCTGTGGCCTGTGGCGGGCATGGACGAGGCCGGCCGTGGGCCGCTGGCCGGACCGGTGGTAGCGGCAGCCGTGATCCTCGATCCCGCCAACATTCCCGACGGCCTCGACGATTCCAAACGGCTCAACCATCTGCAGCGCGAGGCGCTGTTCCTGAAAATCCTCGGTTCGGCGCTCGGCGTGTCGATGGCCTCGGTGAGCGCTGAAGGCATCGACGGCAGCAACATCCTTAAGGCGAGCCTGGAGGCGATGCGCCGTGCGCTTGCCGGCCTGCCGATACAGGCGAAGCTGGCGCTGGCCGACGGCCGTGACGTGCCGCCGGGTCTCCTCTGCGAGGGCCGCGCGCTGATCAAGGGCGATCAGCGCTCGCAGTCGATCGCCGCCGCCTCGATCGTCGCCAAAGTGATGCGCGACCGCATGATGTGCGGCTGCGGCAGCCACCACGAGCGTTACGGGTTCGAGGTCCATATGGGCTACGCCACAGTCCGCCACCGCACAGCGATTGAGGCGCATGGGCCGGTGGCGAGGTTGCACCGGGCGTCGTTTGCGCCGTTCAGGCTGGGCGGGGTTGAGGTGGTTGAGGAAGAAGGTTTTGCCGGGTTGGAGAGCTGATCTCCCCCCTTGAGGGGGAGATGTCGCCGAAGGCGACAGAGGGGGTCGGCGCGACCGGACGCAACGCCCCCATTCTGCGGCCAAGAAAGGCCAGCGCTTGACGCGCGGCGACCCCCTCTGGCCTGCCGGCCATCTCCCCCTCAAGGAGGGAGATTACGCGCACCACCGCCTTCGCCAATCTCCTTCGCCGCCCAACAAAAAAGCCGCCAGGTCACCCGGGCGGCTTCATGTCGGCGGCTCTATACCCGCTCAGTTCAGCTTGGCCTTCACGTCCTGCAACGCGGACTTGAACAGGTCGGCTCCGGCCTTGGCGTCGACTTTGGCCGCAAGCAGCGTACGGGCTGCCTCGACGGCGATGTCGACGGCGCTGGCGCGCACCTCGGCGACTGCCTCGCGCTCGGCCTGACCGATCTTCTGCTCGGCAAGCGCGGTGCGGCGGGTGACGTAATCCTCGGTCTTCTTGTGCGCTTCGGCGGCAAGCAGCTCTGCCTCGCGCTTGGCGGCGGCGACGATTGCCGCGGCCTCCTGCTCGGCTTCCTTGCGCTTCTTCTGGTACTGGCCGAGCAGCTGCTGGGCCTCTTCGCGCAGCTTGCGGGCTTCATCAAGCTCATTGCTGATCTTGGCGGCACGGGCGTCGAGCGCCTTGGCGATCAGCCCCGGTACCTTGATGTAGACGGCGACGCTGAGGAAAATGATAAGGGCGACGGTGGCCCAGAGAGTCGCGAGCGATGTGGCGTCCATGATGTGCTCCTCAGCGGGCCACGGATTTGACGGCCGCCGCGATCTCGGCCTTGCCGGTCTTGCCGCCGACAAGCGCTTCTACGATAGCCGAAGCGGTGTCCTCGGCGATCGTGCCGACTTCCTTCATGGCGTTGGCCTTGATGGAAGCGATGCTGGCTTCGGCCTCGCCGAGCTTCTTGTCGAGCGCGGCCTCGATCTTCTTGCGGACGGTTTCGGCTTCGGCCTTGGTCGCGTCGTTGGCCTGCTGGCCGATCGCATTGGCCTTGGTCTTGGCTTCCGCCAGTTCCTGCTCGTAGGCAGCAACGGCGGCGTCAGCCTCGCCCTTCAGCTTGGCGGCCTGGTCGAGGTCCTGCGTGATGCGATCGCTGCGCACTTCGATGATGCCACCGACGCGCGGCATCACCACCTTCTTCAGGAACAGGTAGAACAGCCCGAACGTGATCGCCAGCCACAGAAGCTGCGACGGGAACGTCGCCGGATCGAATGGCGGGAACGTGCCATGCGCCTCGGCGGGCACCTCGGTGGCGGAATGCGTACCACCTTCCGTACCGGTGTGGGCGCCTTCGGTGGCGGGTGCGGACTCTTGCGCAAAGGCAGATGTCACGAACATGGACTATCCCCTGATATCAGGCATGGCCGCAGGAATGCGGCCAGCCAATTCTTCCCAATGCTTGTCCGACCAACAGCTGGCCGAAACAGGGCTCAGCCGAACAGGGCGAGAAGGGCGATGAGAAGCGAGAAAATGCCCAGAGCTTCGGTCACGGCGAAGCCGAAAATCAGGCGGCCGAACTGGCCATCGGCGGCCGACGGATTGCGCAGGGCGCCGGCCAGGTAGCTGCCGAAGATATTGCCGAGGCCAATGCCCGCGCCGCCCATGCCCAGGCAAGCGATGCCGGCGCCGATGTACTTTGCTGCTTCTGCGTCCATTTTAAAACTCCTTTGGATCTGTAATTCCGTTGCAATTCCATCCGGCGACCGATGCCGGAAACTCTATCTAGTGCGAAGGATGCAGCGCATCATTCAGGTACATGCAGGTCAGCACGGCGAACACATATGCCTGCAAGAGCGCCACGAGCAACTCCAGCGCGGTCAGCGCCACGGCCATTGCCAGCGGCAGGATCGATCCCGCAACGCCGAGCGCACCGAGCGCACTCAGGCTGACCACAAACCCGGAAAACACCTTCAGGGTAATGTGGCCGGCGAGCATGTTGGCGAACAGACGAACCGACAGGCTGACCGGACGCGAGACAAAGGAAATCACCTCGATCGGAACGACAAGCACCATCATCAGGATGGGCACGCCCTTCGGCACGAAAAGCTTGAGGAAGCCCATGCCGTGCTTCATGAAGCCATAGACGATGACGGTTCCGATCACCAGCGCGGCCAAGCCGAAGGTGACGATGATGTGGCTGGTGATGGTGAAGAAATAAGGAAAAAGGCCAAGCAGATTGGCGACAAGCACAAACATGAACAGCGAGAACACGAAGGGAAAGAACTTCATGCCTTGGGTTCCGGCTGCATCGCGCAACATGTTTGCGACGAACTCGTAGGCCATTTCTGAAACCGACTGCAGGCGGCCGGGAATAAGGCTGCGGCTCGAGGTCGAGAGGTAAAGAAACGCCGATGCAATGGCCACGGTCGCGACCATGAACAGAGCCGAATTGGTGAAGGACAGGTCATAGCCGCCGATGTTGATCGGAATCAGCTTGACGATATGGAACTGGTGGATCGGATCGACCTTGTCAGCAGCCATTTACATCCCCGTCAAAGCCACGAACGGCTTTAAGTGTTCTTATGCGCCATTGGCGGCGCCAGTTCATTCTTTCGGATCGCGCGACTTCTCGCTTTTTCCGAATTCCGACACAACACCTGCCGAACGCAGGACATTGAGCACGCCGGCGCCAAAGCCCAGCAACAAGCCGACGACCAGACCCCATGGCGAGGTTCCCGCCACACGATCCAGAAACCAGCCAAGGCCCACACCCACCACTATCCCGGCGATGAACTCGCTGGACAGCTTGAGCGCCTGGCCATATCCGGCCGTCGCTTTCGCGCCGTCATTCCCCTCTAGCCGATCCGGCCGTCTTGTCGCAAGCGATGCTCCAAGCTCGCGCCGGCGGCGCTCGAGTTCTTCGTCGCGGATGTCGGGTTCGTGCTTGCTGCCGCGGCCGGTTTCTCCGGTTCCGTGTGGCCCATTCTTGTCGGCCATCGAACCCCCCTGCCCGGTCAGACCGTTACCGTCCGTCCGCTTCTAAAGTCGCCGGCAACATAGTTAGAGGGTCCGCGCCCGTCAAGCCACGGGCGGGACTTCAAAGCCATGTATTTTCTCTATTGAAATCAATAGCTTGGAGAGGTGCGACATCGTGCCCGGCACTATAGGGTCGGCACATGCCCCGAATCCGTCCGGCGACCCGCGTCCGATTTCGGCGCCCGGGGCCTTTGGCGGCTCGTTGCCGACTGTAGCCCGAAGGGCTCAGCTCCAGCCGCCGCCATAGGTGCGGTAGAAGATATGCAGGCCGATCTTGGTCATCTTCTGCATGGTGCGCGCCCAACCCGGATGGACATAGTTGGCGTAGTAGTGGGTCGATGAGCCGACTTCCGGGATGAAGATCTTGCCGGCGGTGACGGCCATGGCGACATCCTGCGCCACCTTGTAGTTGGTGGGGCTTTCGATGCGCTTCTTCCTGCCGTCGCAGGCGAAGGAGAACTGGCAGCGGTTCAGCCAATTGTCGTTCTGGTAGACGACACCGCAGATCGAATTCGGATAGGCGGGATTGCGGACGCGATTGAGGATAACCTGGGCGACGGCGGCCTGGCCGCGCACGGATTCGCCGCGCGCCTCGAAATAGATGCCGTTGGCAAGGCAGGCCTGCTCCTTCTTGGAGAAGACGCTGGCCGGCAGCGGGTTCTGGATCCACGAGTGATCGCCCTTGGCCATCGGCGGAATGAAGCGCCCATCGTTCGGCTCTTCGTCCTGCAGCAACGCCTCGAAGGGCGAGGCCTTGGCATAGTCGGGTTCGGCCTGGGCATAGGCGGTGGCAAGAATGTCCGGCTTGTCATTGTTGACGAGGGCGATCAGCGCTGCCGGTACGCCGGGCTCGGGCTTCTTGTCCACACTGATATGGAAGGCCTGGGCGATCTGGATTTCCTTGCCCTTGATGCCGGGCTTGGCGAAGGCCAGTTTCAGGCCGCTATCCATGCTCGGCCGCAGCAGCGACGAGGTGCGCTGGAAGATAGAGCCGGCATTGAAGTTCTTCGGCGGCGCGACCGGCGAGACCTGGATGATGCGGCCCTTCTTGTCGGCGCGCATGATACGGTCCTCGTCGGGCGTAACGCCGGCGACATTGCCCTTGCCGCGAAACGAGACCTTGCCGACGCCGGGCAGGCGCACGCCCGAGCCGGAGAGCGAACCGGTGGTGACGGAATCGATGAAAGGCATTTCGGCGGCATGGACCGAACCGGCGACGGAGCGCTCGACATAGGAATTCCAGCGGCTGCCCGACGCTTCGAGGCCGGAAATCAGGCTGCCCATGTCCTGGTAGGCAACGACGGTCGGAAAGCCGATCCAGATGCCGAGCCCGATGACCAATGGCGATACGAACGAACGTTTTTTCTCACCGGCGGCGGCAGCCAGCCGCTTCAAGACACGTCGATGCACGGGGAACTCTCCAGAAACGCCACTGAGCCACTGGAGAGCCAAAGTGAAGCATTAACCTTGATGCGGGGTTAACGTTAACGATGGCGTTTTTTCAAACCGGCCCGAAACGGGACGCGTTTGCAGGCCCGTCAGTTCGGCCGCAGCAGGATTGGCCAGGCGGTGAGTGCGCAGAGCGCTCCTACCAGCCAGACGCCAGGCCAGGACCAGACGAGCAGCAAAGCCGGAATGGCTGTCGGCACCACGAAGAAGGCGATGAAGACGAAGCTGTTGGCGAGGCCGAGTGCCGTTCCGGCGCGGCTGGCGCCGGCAAGCGTGGCAAGCTCGGTGTAGGCGACGCCGTGCCAGGCGGAGACCGAGATGCCGGCAACGACCAGCAGCACCGCGATTGCCGGCATCAGCGCGGCGTGCGGGCCTGGCATGGCGGCGGCCGCCAGGACCAGCAGGCCGAGAGCCGCGAAGCCAAGCGCGCTCGTCATGCTGCAGAGGCGCAGGAACCAGCGGCGGTTGCCATGGCGGTCGGTGAAGCGGCCGCTCCAGACGCGCATGATCATGGCGCCGGTCTGCACCGCGGCAAGGCTGGCGCTGATCGTCAGTGTGCCCATGCCGGCGAAATCGTGCAGGAAGACGGAGGCGAAGGTGAGCACCGCAACCTGCGGAACGCATAGCATTCCGATGGCGGTGGCGATGCGCCAGACTTCGACATTGCGTAGCGGCGCCGGACCGGCCGGCTTTGCCATAGCCATGCTGCCCGCATTGTCGGCTTCCGGCGGCTGATGCAGCCAGCGCCAGGCAAACAGCGCCGAGACTGCGTTCACGGCGGCCAGCAGCCCGAAGACCGCCGCGAAGCCATGGGCTGAGGCCAGCGACGGCAGGACCAGCGCGCCGAGCCCGCCGCCGAGCGGCACCGCCGTCTGCCTGATGCTCATGGCAAAACCACGCTCGCCCTCATGGAACCAGGCCATGATGGCGCGGCCGCTGGAACCGTTGACGCTGCCGCCGAGCAGGCCGGTGACGAGAAGGCACGCGGCGAGCATGGCGACGCCAGGCACATAGGTCGCCGACGGCACGATGAAAAACGCCATAAGCGCGAGCCAGGACGCCGTCGCGCCGAGGCCGGTCAACAGCACGCCGCGATCGCCCCAGCGGTCGGTGAGCAGGCCCCAGGGAAGTTCGCTCAAGGCTACACCCAGGCCGAGGAGGCCGAGGACAAGGCCGAGATTGCCGTTGGAGAGCTGATACCCCGAGCGCAGAAACACCGCTGCCGCCGGTATGCCGGCGAAGGTGGCGGAGAAACTGGCATTGGCGGCAACGCCGATGCCGAGCACCTTCCAGCGATGATTGGCGCGAAATCGTTCAGCCTTCGAAGTGGCGGTGACGGCGGCGGCTCGACCAACCCGGCCTGGCTCACAATTTGCGTCGGCACTCGACATGGCGAAACTCCTGTAATGGCCCCTTTCCGGAACTTGACGCCTTGTCTCTACCGTCATAATTTCATCCTGAATATCGGGAATTTTTTGACTGTTACTCCCGAAAAACAGGATAGTTCCATGCGGCACGTAACCTTCGACCTCGATGTCCTCAGAAGCTTCGTCACCGGCATGGAGCTCGGCAGCTTCGCCAAGGCGGCCGATCGGCTTGGGCGATCGACCTCGGCGGTCAGCGCGCAATTGAAGAAGCTGGAGGAACAGGCGGCGACGCCGATCTTCCGCAAATCGGGGCGCGGTCTGGCGCTGACCGAAGCCGGCGAGACCATGCTCGGCTATGCCAGGCGGCTGCTCGAGTTGAATGACGAGGCAGCTTCCGCCATCCATGACGTCGAACTGGAGGGCTGGGTGAGGCTCGGCCTGCAGGAGGATTTCGGCGAGGCGGTGCTGCCGGAGGTGCTCGGGCGCTTCGCCCGCGCGCACCCCAAGGTCAAGATCGAGGCCAGGATCGGGCGCAGTTATGAGCTTGCCGAACGGATCGCATCAGGCAATCTCGACATTGCGCTGGCCTGGGACAGCGGCCAGGCGCTGCCCTACAGCCGGCATGTCGGCGATGCGCAGTTGCGCTGGATCGGCCCGGCAAAGCTGATTGAGACCAGCCTGCGCGAGGGCGAGGCACTGCCGCTGGTGGCGCTGGAAGCGCCATGCCTGTTGCGCACGGTGACGACGGAAACGCTCGACCGCGCCGGCCTGCCGTGGCGGATGGTCTTCTCGAGCCCGAGCCTTGGCGGCATATGGGCGGCGGTCGCCGCCGGGCTCGGCCTGACGATCCGCACAGATATCGGCCTGCCGGCCAATGTCAGGGCGATGGCGCCGCAGATGCTCGGTTTGCCCGCGCTGCCGACCATGGCGCTGGTGCTGCACCAGAAGGACGCCGAGCTGGATCCGGTTGCGGCGCGGCTGGCGGACATATTGTTGCAGGCGGCGATAGAGGCGCTGCCGGAGAGGGCATGGGAGAATGAGGGGCTGAGAGCGGTGGCGTGAGGTCTTGGGCGGCGCCTTTCGACTTCGTCATTCTTTAGGGATGACGACCGAAGGGAGGCGGGCGCCGCCTCAACCCTCAGCGCTTCTTCGCCCGTCCCGCAAATGGATTGTCCGAGGCCCGCAGCGCTATCCTGATCGGCACGCCCGGCATGTCGAAGGCTTCGCGCAGGCTGTTGGAGAGATAGCGGACGTAGGATTGCGGCATCGCATCCGGTCGCGAGCACTGGACGACGAAACCCGGCGGCCGGGTCTTGGCTTGCGTGACATATTTGACCTTGAGCCGGCGGCCGGCGACGGCGGGCGGCGGATGATGCGCCAGAATGCTTTCCAGCCAGCGGTTGAGCTTGCCGGTGGAAACGCGGCTGTTCCACACCTTGTGCGTCTTGATGACGGCATCCATGAGCTTGTCGAGGCCGCGCCCGGTCTCTGCCGAAACCGTCACCGCCTGGATGCCGCGCACCTGCGGCAGCAGTCGCCCGGTCTTTTCGCGCAGTTCGGCCAGCAGCTCCTGCGGATTGTCGATCAGGTCCCATTTGTTGAAGGCGATGACCGGCGCCCTGCCCTCGCGGATGATCAGGTCGGCGATCTGCAGGTCCTGCTTTTCGAAGGGGATGGTGGCGTCGAGCACGATGATGACGATCTCGGCAAAGCGGATGGCGCGCAGGCCGTCCTGCACCGACATCACTTCCAGCTTTTCGTGGATCCTGGCCTTGCGGCGCATGCCGGCGGTGTCGAACAGCTTCAGCCGCCGACCATGCCAGTCCCAGTCGACGGAGATGGAATCGCGGGTGATGCCGGCTTCCGGGCCGGTCAGCAGCCGCTCCTCGCCGATCAGCGCGTTGATCAGCGTCGACTTGCCGGCATTGGGACGGCCGACGACGGCGATGCGCATCGGCTTGGTGTCGTCATAGGCCGGCTCGGCATCGGGATCGGTGATGTCCTCGCCGATCAGCACCTCGCTGGCGGCAACCTCTTCCTCGGCGTCGTTCTCTTCCTCGTCGAATGCGCGCTTCTCACCAAGGGCTTCGATCACCGCATCGCGCAAGTCGGGCATGCCCTGGCCGTGCTCGGCCGAGACCGGGATCGGCTCGCCGAGGCCGAGCTCCCAGGCCTCCAGCATGCCGCCCTGGGCGCCCTTGGCCTCGGCCTTGTTGGCGACCAGCACGACCGGCTTGCCGGACTTGCGCACGATCTCGGCAAAGGTGCGGTCGTCCGGCAGCAGGCCGGACTTGGCGTCGATGGTGAAGAAGATCAGGTCGGCTTCGCGGATGGCGATCTCGGTCTGCGCGCGCATGCGGCCGGGCAGCGTCGAGGCGGCCGCGTCCTCGAAACCCGCGGTGTCGATGACATCGAAATGCAGGTCATAGAGTTTGGCCGCGTGGACGCGGCGGTCGCGGGTGACGCCCGGCGTGTCGTCGACAAGCGCCAGCTTCCTTCCCACCAGCCGGTTGAAAAGCGTCGATTTGCCGACATTGGGCCGGCCGATAATGGCGACTTTGAAGCTCATCCGGCCCTACAATCCGTCATCCATCGCCCAAAACCGCAGCGCATTTTGGGCGACGCGTATCATGACGCGCCCGAGCCGCGGATCAGTTCCGACATCAGGGTCGCCCGCTGGCGCGCATTGCGCGGGGCGCCGTCATCGGCGGCGATCTGGTCGAACAGTTTCAGCGCGTCCTGGGTCTTGCCTTCCTTCCAGGCGGCAAGGCCGAGCGCTTCGCGCGCCGTGTGGCGCAGCGTGTTGTTGTCGGCGGTCAGCGCCTCGACGCGGCTGGAGACATCGGCGAAAGAGCCGTGGTCGACGAGCAGCAGCGCGGCCCGCAGGCGCGCCATGTCGCGAATGCCCTGGGGAATGGCGGTGTCGGCGGCAACGCCATCGAAATCCGTGACGGCGGCGGCAAAGTCGCCCTTGTCGGCCTTGACGGTTGCCGCGCGCATGCGGGCGAGCAGCGGATAGGCTCCGTAGCCATCCTTTTCCAGTTGCTGAAGCGCGGTCAGCGCATCGTCGCTCTTGCCGTCATTGGCAAGCTTCAGCGCCTGCGAAAAGGCATCGCCCGAGCGGTTGGCGCGGCTCTCGTCCCAATAGCGGTAGCCGACGAAGGCAGCGGTGCCGAGCACCACCAAGATGGCGAGGACAAGGATCGCCGGGCCGAAACGGTCCCACAGCGCCTGTGCCTGGTCGCGACGCATCTCGTCGTTGACTTCGCGGATAAAACTGTCGTCGGACATCAATCAAAACCATTGCTGCCCCAACAGGGGCGCTTCTTGAGCCCCGCGTTTTAGCGAAATTTTGTCGGCATGGAAGGGGCTGGGCCGTAAAATCGGCTAATCGCCCGGTGACCAGCCGCCTGCGGCCGTCAGACCCACGCCACATTTTGCCGGTAGCCGGCTTCGACTGTCTCCGGATCAAGCCCAGATTGCCGATGCCTCGTTTGTCCCGCGTTGTCGCGTTTTCCACAGCCATGCTCGCCACGGCCGGCGCGGCCGTTGCTGATCCACCGGCGCCACCTTCCCCGGCCAAGCCGAAGCAAGTGGTCATCATCTCGTTCGACAGCGCCCGCGAGATCTCGCAATGGCAGCGCAGCCGGGCGCTGGCGAAACGCACCGGCGCGCATTTCACCTATTTTCTGTCCTGCGTGTTCCTCTTGTCGCAGCAGACGCGCGCCGAATACACGCCGCCGGGCAAATCCGCGGGCAAATCCAACATCGGCTTTGCCGCCTCGAAACAGGAAGTCGCGGACCGGCTGGAGCAGATCGGGTTCGCCGCGTCGGAAGGCCACGACATCGCCAGCCATGGCTGCGGCCATTTCGACGGCAAGGACTGGAGCAAGGCCGACTGGTTGAAGGAATTCGCCTCGTTCGCGCGCATTTTGAAGAACGCCTATTCGATCAACGGCATCACGCCCGAACCCAACGGCTGGCACCATATTGCCCATGCCGTTGTCGGCTTTCGCGCGCCCTACTTGTCGACCAGCAAAGGACTCTATGAGGCGCTGCCGGCGGCCGGCTACCAGTTCGACGCCAGCGGCGTCTCGCAAGGCCCGGTGCAGCCGCCGACCAGCAGAGGTATCACGCGCTTTTCGCTACCGGAGATCCCGGAAGGTCCCGGCTCAAGGCCGGTGATTGCCATGGACTACAATCTCTTTGTCCGCCACTCCGGTGGCTTCGAGCGGCCGAGCGGAGCGACGGAATTCACTGAGCGGAGCTACGAAGCCTTCCGTGCCGCCTTCGACGCGCAATACCAGGGCAAGCGCATTCCGCTGGAACTCGGCTTCCATTTCACGCAGATGAACAACGGTGCCTACTGGGACGCGCTGGAGCGCTTTGCCGGCGAGGTCTGTGTCAAGGCTGACGTCGAGTGCATCAGTTTTCGCGATTATGTTTCGCGGCATGGCGACGAGAAACGGCTGGTGGGCGGCTGAGCGCCCACAGTCTCCATCAGAAACAATCAGGCCGGGTCTGGTTCCTTTGCCTGTTCGTGACGTTCCATGAAGCGACGGTCTATATCGGGAAGCTGCTCGCCGCGGATCGTCGCCTCGAAGGCGCGCAGGCGCTTGTGGACTGACAGAAGCTCGACAATCGTCGACCAGGAATTGACGAGATACTGGAATGAGTTGGTTACCTGGCTGAAGGCTGAACTGACTTGGTTGATGAGACCCAGCGTCAGCGTTCCAGCGATCATGGAAGGCACCATCAGGAAGTAGGAGAAGACGTTGTTGGTCTGCAGATAGAGATAGCGGACCACGTTGAAATACACGTAGTGGAAATACAGGCGAAAGTAGTTTTGCCGCACATTCGCAAACAGCTCCGTGACGGTCGGCGGCTGCGCCCGGGCCGAATCGTCCTCACCGTAGACAAGTTCCTTGCGATACGCAGCCTCGACGCGCTGGTTGCGGAACTGCAAGCCAGGGAGCTTGATGCCTGCGGTCGCAATGATGACTGTGCCGAAGATTGCCCAGAAGATCGCAGCCAAAACCAGCGGCTGCGGAACGTGGCCGATGAATGGCAACTCTGTGATATGCTTGGAATAACCGAGCAGGATCGGCATGAAAGCGATGAGGGTCATGATGGAATCGACGAAGCTGGTGCCAAGGTCTTCCATGATCTTGGAAAACCGCATCGTGTCTTCCTGCACGCGCTGTGCGGCGCCCTCGATATGGCGCAGCTTCGGCCAATAAGACATGTAGTAATTGTTCATCGCGGTGCGCCAGCGGAACACCCAGTGGCTGACGAAGAAATTCGTCAAAACGAACACGGTAACCGCGACCAGAGCGATACCGAGGAAAGTGATTATTTGAGCATAAAGATCAGCCTCGGTTGCCTTTACGGTTTTGCTCACGATGCCCTGAATGAGGTCCCAGAATGGTCCATACCAAGCGTTGATCGCCACGCTCACCTGCACCTGAAAATAGGTCGTGAACAAGAGCAGCGAACTGCCGAGGATAGACCATTGGTCCCACGGGTGCGGGGAATACCAGTGCCAGAAGCCATAGAATATCAAAACGCCAAGCGCATAGTAGATGTAAAACCAGAGGAACGGGGGCGACCAGAACACCGAGACACCTATGATGGGCGGCGCATCGGCAAGAGCCGGAGGCAGGCCGACAAACGCGCCGAGCTGGTCACCACCGAGGAACCAGCCTGCCACGAGAACAGCAGTCCAGACGACCGCCGAAGTGAAAAAAATCTTCGGCTGCGGAAAAAACGATACGAACACTGTGGTGAAATCCTCGGTCGGGGGCAAATCAGCTGATATCAGCGGGCATAAAGTCACACATTAGCTGGAAAGCAAATGCCCGTGCCCGGTGCCCGGCACCGAGCAAGACCACAATCATGGCGATTTTGGCGCGGCCGACCAGGTGACCCCTGCAGATACCAGCAATACGGCAGCAGCTACGATCGAGGCGAGGAAGAAGTTGCCCGAGGCCTGCGCCAGCAGGCCGGCGACGATCGGGCCGACGATCTGGCCGATGCCGAAGGACGCAGTCATGAGCGCGAAGATGCGGCGCGGCGCCTGCGGCACGAGCTGCCTTGCGGTCTGCAGGCCGAGCGCGGTGATGGCGATGAAGGTGCCGCCGAGCAGGACGCCTGCCAGCACCGGCCCGACGGTACCACCCATGGCGACGCTGGCGGTGACGCCGACCACTTCGACCAGGCAGCCCACGGCATAGGCTGCGTAGAGCCCGATCCGTGCCGCAATCTTCTGCCAGAGCCAGACCGAGGGAAAGCCGGCAAGGCCGGTGACCATCCAGACGGCGGCCTCGAAGACGCGGCCGCCGCCGCCCTGGCGCACGATGGCGACGAGGAACGTCGCCGTCACCACATAGCCGAAGCCGAACAGGCCATAGGCGATGATGACTTTTGCCAGCGACCGGTCCTTGGGCAACGCCGGTTCGCGACCCGCCACGCCGTTGGCAGGTGCGGTGGAACCGGCGAGCCAGGCGACTAGGACCGGCCCGCCAGCCGAAATCGCGCCCGACCACAGCCAGCCCGCCGGCCAGCCGGCATGTTCGGTGACAAGAACCGCCATCAGTGCCGAGGACGCCGCGATGCCGAGGCCAACGCCGCCGAAATGCAGCGCCTGCAGGTCGCTTCTGTTGGCGGCAGCCAGATGACCAAAGACGATGCTGGCCATGAACACCATGACGAAGGCGCTGGCCAGACCGGCAAGGAAACGGATGACGACAAAGGCTGTCATCGTTTCGGTCAGCCCCATCAGGGCGGAGAGTGCAGCACTTGCTGCAAGGCCGCCAAACATCAGCATTCGCTCGCGCCCATGCGCCCAGCCGCCGGCCGCGGCAAGCGCGCCGACGAGGTAGCCGAGATAGTTGGCCGAGGCGATCCAGCCGGCATCGGCCGGCGACAGATGGAGTTCTTCCATCATGCCGGGCAGGATCGGCGTGTAGACGAAGCGGCCGATGCCCATGGCGACGGCCAGGGCGATCATGCCGGCGAGAGCCAGGCGTAGGGGTGACGACGCGGCGTTCATTGCAGCGCACAATAGATTTGGTGGCCGCCGAGACAATCCGCTTTGTGTTGGGCCAGCAGGCCGGGCCGAGGGCTAACGCTTCGTCGCGCTTAACCGCAGCCGGCGGGTGCAGTGCCGGTCTCATACGCAGTCCGCCGCGCCGTCAGCCGGAACGGCATGTCGCCGAGTTCGCGCTCCGACATGGTGTCGAGCACCGGGTGCGACAGCGGATCGGTCACCCAATTGACGGCATCGGCATTCTGGCGCGGGGCTCGCCGCGCGCCCACGGCCGCAAAGATCTTGAGCAGTGATAGGAGCGTCACCATCCTCGCCTCCTTGGTCTGACTGTCCCGCTAAAATCCGCCTCCCCGCGCCGTCTTTCAATTGAGATTTCAGCCGTAGCGGTTTAGAAAAACTGAAATGGCTATGCTGAACCGCGTCCATCTCAACGGCTTGCGCGCCGTCGAAACCGTTGCTCGCCTCGGCTCGCTCGCGGCGGCGGCCGGCGAACTCAATGTCTCGGTCAGCGCCGTCAGCCAGCAGATCAACCGCACCGAAAAGCAGCTCGGACAGGCGCTGTTCGAGCGAACGGCAAGCGGGCTGGTGCTGACCGAATTCGGCGTGGTTTTTTCCGCCCGGCTGGGCGCCGGGTTTCGCGAACTGACGCAAGCTGTGGCGCTTGCCGACGAGGCAAACCAGTGCACGCTGGTGGTTTCGGTGGCGCCGGCCTTCGCTTCGAAATGGCTGCTGCCGCGGCTGTCACGTCACTTCGATCGGCATCCCAATGTGCTGCTGCGCATCGACGCCTCGGTTCGGTTGGCCGATCTCGAGCGCTCCGATATCGACATCGCCATCCGGCTCGGCGACGGCAAATGGCCGGGCGGACGGGCCGAACTGCTGCTGGCGCAGGAAGTCTTTCCGGTCTGCGCGCCGTCGATCGCGAGCAAGCTTCACACGATCGGGGATCTGGCGCAGACCTGCGCCATCACCGACGGGCGGGCGATGATCACCTGGGACAGCTGGTTTGCCGCCGCCGGCGTCGACCCGGTCACCTTCCGCAAGGGGGCGCGCTTCACCGATCCGATGCTATGCCTGGAATCGGCGATCGCCGGCCATGGCGTCATGCTCGGCTGGCAATTGCTGGCCGCCGATGCGCTCGCCGACGGCCGCCTTGTCGCGCCTTTTGGTGTGCGGGCGCAGAGCGGTCTTGGCTACTGGCTGGTGACCTCGGCGACCAAAGCCGAAAGCCGCAAGGTCCGCGATTTCAAGATCTGGGTCCGCGAGGAGATCGCGGCGACCGTGGCGCTGTTCCAGTCCCTCGATAGCGCTGCGTAAACGCTGGCCATCGCGACGATGCTGGAAAGGGGAGCCGCGCCGCTCTATGTTGAAACCTTCACCCCCAAGACCAAGGCAGGCAGGATCATGACCACACATTCGCGCGGCGTTTCCGCAACGATCGACCCGGTGAAGCTCGACAGGCTGGCGGAAGTCGCCATCAAGGTCGGGCTGCAGTTGCAGCCGGGCCAGGATCTGGTGCTGACCTCGTCGATTGCGGCCCTGCCGCTGACCAGGCGCATCGTCGAGCACGCCTACAAGGCCGGCGCCGGGCTGGTGACGCCGATCTTCAACGATGACGAGATCACGCTGGCGCGCTTCCGCTACGGTGCCGATGCCGGCTTCGACCGCGCCGCCGGCTGGATGTATGAGGGAATGGCGAAAGCCTTCGCCGGCAATGCGGCGCGGCTTGCGGTGCGCGGCGAAGACCCGTCGCTGCTGTCGGCGCAGGACCCGGCCAAAGTGGCGCGCGCCAACAAGGCGAACTCGATGGCCTACCAGCCGGCGCTGGAGAAGATCACCGGCTTCGACATCAACTGGAACATCGTCGCCTATCCCGATCTCGCCTGGGCCAAGCAGGTCTTCCCCGGCGATGCCGACGATGTCGCCGTGGTCAGGCTCGCCGATGCCATCTTTTCGGCATCGCGTGTCGATGTGGAAGACCCGATCGCAAACTGGACGGCGCACAATGCAGCGCTGCGCGGCCGCACCGAGTGGCTGAACGGCCACAATTTCCATGCCCTGCATTTCACCGGGCCGGGCACCGACCTCACCGTCGGGCTGGCCGACGGCCATGAATGGATGGGCGGCGCCTCGACGGCCAAGAATGGCGTCACCTGCAACCCCAACATCCCGACCGAGGAAGTCTTCACCACGCCGCATGCACGGCGCGTCTCCGGACATGTCTCCTCGACCAAGCCGCTGTCCTACCAGGGCACGCTGATCGACGACATTTCGGTGCGTTTCGAGGACGGCAGGATCGTCGAAGCCAAGGCGTCCAAGGGCGAGGATGTGCTGAAGAAAGTGCTCGACACCGACGAAGGTTCGCGCCGGCTCGGCGAAGTGGCGCTGGTGCCGCATTCCTCGCCGATCTCGGCCAGCGGTCTGTTGTTCTTCAACACGCTTTTCGACGAGAACGCCGCCTGCCACATCGCGCTCGGCCAGTGCTATTCGAAATGCTTCGTCGACGGCGCCTCGCTCAGCCAGGACGAGATCGCCCGGCGCGGCGGCAACAAGAGTTTCATCCACATCGACTGGATGATCGGCTCGGACAAGATCGACATAGACGGCGTCCACAAGGACGGCCGCAAGGTGCCGGTGATGCGCGAGGGCGAGTGGGCCTGAGCTTGCGGAGGGTCGGATGGGTTTCGACCTGACGGTGAAGCGGGTCTACGAGCCACCCGCGCCCGATGACGGGCAGCGGGTTCTGGTCGACCGCATCTGGCCGCGCGGTATCCGCAAGGAGGATGCCGCGCTGACGCTGTGGCTGAAGGACGTCGCGCCGAGTGATGATCTGCGTAAATGGTTCGGGCATGAGCCGGCTCGGTGGGCGGAGTTTCGGGAGCGGTATGCGGTCGAGTTGGACGGGAACGGCGAGGCGGTGGCGCAGCTCCGTGGCCTGCTCGGCAAGGGCCGCGTGACGCTGCTCTACGGCGCGCATGATGAGGCGCATAACAATGCGGTGGCGTTGGCGGGGTATTTGCGCGGGATGGGGTGAGCCGATCGGAATTCAGAGGCCGGCGGGACAGCGCCCCCCTCTGTCCTGCCGGACATCTCCCCCACGAGGGGGGAGATCAGACGTCACGCGGGCTTTCGCCAATCTTCAACGCTGCAGAGACAGGCGAGGCGCCGAAACAGCCAATCTCCACACTCGTGGGGGGAGATGTCCGGTAGGACAGAGGGGGGCGCGAAGGGTCGCCGCGGTGAAAATCTACTTCCCCACCGTCTCCTCATAAACATCAGCCTTGAACCCAACCAGAATCCGATCCCCGACCTCGAGCACCGGCCGCTTTATCATCGTCGGGTTGGCCAGCATCAGTTTCTTGGCCTTCTCCTCGTCGAGGCCCTGCTTGTCCTTGTCCGCCAGGTCGCGGAACGTCGTGCTCGCCTTGTTGAGCACCTTTTCCCATCCGACCTTGCCGACCCAGTCATCCAGCCTGCCCGCATCGATCCCTTCGGCCCGGTAATCATGGAACCGGTAAGGCACGTCGTGGCCCTCCAGCCAAACACGCGCCTTCCTGATCGTGTCGCAGGTGGTGATGCCGTACATGGTGATGGTCAAAGGCGTGCTTCCCAAGGCTGAGTGTCGAATCCGCCGGACAGCCTAAAACCGCCCTTCCCGCTTTGCCAGCGCCCCGGCCGACATCTGCGCATTTTTAGGACTTGCCATTACTAAGGAATTTTCCTAAGTATTTTCATATCACTCTTTCGGCGCCTCAGGAACCGACCATGCCAAGCCTCCACACCGCAAATCCCAGCCCTCCGCCGATCGATGGCATCTTTCGAGCGCTGGCCGATCCGACGCGGCGGCGCGTGGTCGAGCGGCTGAACCGCAGTCCGGCCTCGGTCAGCGAACTGGCGCAGCCTTTCGAGATGGCGCTGCCCTCCTTCATCGAACATCTCAAAGTGCTGGAAGGCTGCGGCCTGGTGCGATCGGAAAAGATCGGCCGCACCAGGACCTATCAGTTGGCGCCCGAGCCGCTGCAGCTTGCCGAAAACTGGCTGGCCGAACAGCGCGCGCTGTGGGAGCGCCGCCTCGATCAGTTCGACGCCTATGTGATGAGCCTCAAGGAGCAGGAAAAGTGAGTTATCCTTTCAAGCCCGACCCCAGACTGGACCTCGTGCTGGAGCGCAAGCTCGACGCGCCGCGCGAACTCTTGTGGCGCGCCATGACGGTGCCGGACCATGTCAAGCAATGGTTCACGCCAAAGCCGTGGCTGATCACCGATTGCGAGATCGATCTGCGGCCAGGCGGGCTGTTTCGCACCCGCATGCAGTCGCCCGACGGCACAGAGGTCAACGACCGCCGTTGCTGCTATCTCGACATCGTGGAGAACGAGCGGCTGGTGTGGACGGACGCGCTGCTGCCGGGCTATCGGCCGTCGGGCGAGCCCTTCATCACCGCTGTGATTTCCTTGCATCCGGACGGCAAGGGCACGCGTTACACGGCCACCGCCATCCACCGCGATGAGGCCACCCGCAACAACCATGAAGAGATGGGTTTCTTCGACGGCTGGGGCACGGTGGCCGATCAGCTGGCGCAATATGTGAAGACGATTTGAGTTTTTCGCCTGGCGGCCAGGACAATGTCCCGGCCGCCATTCTTAAATCACGCAAGCGAGCCGGAAGCCGACGGTATTCCGGACTTAATAATAGAAGCGCTCTTCAGTGATCTTGCCGTTCTTGACCGTATACAGGCCAACTTCATCCATGGTGGCCCGCTCGCCAGTAGCCTTGGGCGTTATGTCAAACTTGAAGCGCAGCGCGAACTGATCGCCATTGACATAGGGGCCATCGATCGAGCCGCCATGGACCTCATGGTTCGCTTCCCACCATTCGCCCTTCTGCTTAACGGCTTCCTTGCCGTTGCAGACAGCCATCGGCCCTTCCATCGCCTCATAGCTGACGATGTCGTCGGCATTGTATTTCGCGGCAGCGCTGTGGCTGTCGCCCTGCTTGAGGAGTTCGGTGAAATCCTTGGCAATTTCCGTAATGGACATGGTGTTCCTCCTGTTCAGACGCATCCCAAGTAGGGGGCCGCATGCCGGCCTGCCACCGTTAGGACGCTCGGTAGCTGACAACTGGTGTCAGGACGATTGATATAGCGCGGCTATGTGACGACGATTTTGGGGCGGCGCCGACAGCGACGTCGGTTGCGGACACAAGCCAATTCCGCAATGCTAGGTGCATGTGCAACCTCTACAACATCACGACGACGCAAGAGGCGGTCCGCCAATGGACCCGCGCACTGCGCGATATCAGCGGCAATCTCGAGCCTTCGCTTGATGTCTATCCCAATCAACCTGGCCTGGTCGTTCGCAACACGGCGGAGGGGGAGCGTGAGCTGGCGAAGCTGCTTTGGGGTTTGCCAACGCCGCCTGAGCGCATGCAAGGCAAGGCCGACTACGGCACCACCAACGTTCGCAATCCGCAATACTCGCACTGGCAGCAGTTTGTCGGCGTCGAGCATAGATGCGTCGTCCCGGTGACCAGCTTTGCCGAACCCAGCCCTGCTCCGAACGACAAGGACCCAGACACAGGCATCCAGCGCAATTATTGGTTTGCCCGTGACGAAAGCCGGCCGCTGTTCTTCTTCGCTGGTTTCTGGACCCGCTGGCAGGGCGTGCGAAAGGTCAAGGACGGTCCCGGCGACTTCGAGTTGTTCGCCTTCATGACAACCAAGCCTAACGCTCTCATAGCGCCAATTCATGAGAAGGCGATGCCCGTGATCCTAACCACGCCGGAAGAGACCGAGGCTTGGCTGACAGCGCCATGGTCAGAAGCACGGCATTTGCAGCGGACAGCGACCGACGACGCGTTGGTGATCGTCGAGAAGCCAGCTACACAGATCAAGTTCACGCAGTTGGCGCCAGCGCAGGGGTCTCTGTTCTAGGCCGGGATCGGCTCTCCTCAATCGTCGTCTCGCCAGATCACCCGGCGAACCATGCGGATTTCGACAAGACGCCTGACACGAATTTTCAAACGCTCGACTGCGCTAGGCAGGATGATGCTGGCTTCAAGCTCGCGACCTTTGCAGCGCTCACACCGCATGTGCCGTTCCACGTCCCAAAAAGGTATATCACCGACCAGCTTTGCGAGGTCGCCAGGGAGATAGTGTCGAGTGATGTTGCAGTGCCGGCATCGGATACGAATTAGCTGCCCGACCTCGTGCGCCAGGCACAGGGTTTGCACATTTCGGCGCGGTCGGGTGCTCAGTTCGGGCATAAGACAAGGTAGGAATATGTTCCTTGTCGAGTCAATTCACACTTAGTTCCATGGTCTTTTGTTCACAGCCGGCGGCCGCGGTCGACCGGTGACCAGGGTGGCGCTTTCAGGGCTGAGACGAGGAGATCAGCTTGGCAGCATAGGGCAGTTGGCGCCACGGCGCAGACTGATATGCGCCACATCGCCGACGCTGAATTGAAAGCCTTCTGCCTGGCGCGGGGCGTCGATCACCACCGGCAGCCCTTGCCCGAGTTCGGCATGCAGGCGCAGCGTGCGGCCGTGGAAGACGATGCTGTTGACGCGCGCCGGCGCGGTGCCGGCGGCGGCCGCGGTGGTGGCCAGCAGATCCTCGGGGCGGACGCCGATGGTGCGTTCGGCGCCTTCACCAGGCATGTCGCCGGTCTCGAATGTCGCTTCCAGCGAGAGCCCACCGGCGGCGAAGCGAAGGCGGTCGCCATCGCGGCCGAGGAAGCGCGACTGCAGGAGATTCATCGTGCCGATGAAGCTCGCGACGAATTTCGTCGCCGGCCGGTCGTAGAGCGTGGCCGGCGGCGCGATCTGCTCGATGCGGCCCTTGTTCATGACGACGATGCGGTCGGAGATCGACAGCGCTTCGGTCTGGTCGTGGGTGACCATGACGAAGGTGGTGCCGAGCCGCGACTGCAGCCGCTTCAGCTCGACCTGCATCTGCTCGCGCAGGTGCGCATCGAGCGCCGACAGCGGCTCGTCGAGCAGCAGCACGCGCGGCTCGCAGACAATGGCGCGGGCAAGCGCGACACGCTGGCGCTGGCCGCCCGACAGTTCGGAAACGCGGGCGCCGAGCTTGTCGGCAAGGCCGACCATGTCGAGCGCTTCGCGGACGCGCTTGGCCTGTTCGGCTCCGGACAGTTTGCGCAGCGACAGGCCGAAACCGACATTTTCGGCTACGTTCATATGCGGGAACAGCGCGTAGTCCTGGAACACCGTGTTGACGGGACGGTCGAAGGGCCTGAGCGCGGTGATGTCGCGCCCGTCGAGCAGCACCTTGCCACTCGACGGGCTTTCGAAGCCGGCGATGACGCGCAAGCTGGTGGTCTTGCCGCAGCCCGACGGCCCGAGCAGCGTGATGAACTCGCCGCTGGTGATGTCGAGATCGACAGCGTCGAGCCCGACAATGCCGCCGGGAAAAACCTTCGAGACGTTGTCCAAACGTACCAGAGCATCAAGCGCCATCACGAACCTCGGACGGCTTCGTGGTGTTGACCCAGAGAATCTGGCAAGGCTCGGAGCCGGGATTGCGGAAGGCATGCAGAAGCGTGCTCTTGAAGGCAAAGGAGTCGCCGGTCTTCAGCACGTATTTTGTCGAATCCACCACCAGTTCGACCTCGCCCGACAGCACATAGCCGAACTCGTGGCCGACATGCGCATAGGCTTCCGCCGTGCCGCCATCGGCTTCCACCGTCACCAGGAGCCCGGTCAGCGTCGCGCCCGGCGGCGACAGCAACGCCTTGGCGATGCCTTCCGACTTGACCGGGATCTGCCGACGTTTGTCGGCGCGCACGCAATAGAGATCGTTGCCGGCATCATTGCCGTCGGTGATCAGCGCCGAGGGCTCTATGTCGAGTGCGGCAGCGAGCGGCCAGATCACCTTGACGCGCAGCGAAGACAGGCCGCGCTCGATCTGGCTCAGCGCCCCGATCGACACGCCGGCCTTTTCCGCAAGCTCGGCCAGAGACAGGTTACGCTCCAGCCGCAGCGCCCGCACACGGCGGCCGACGCGGATGTCGGCATCGTCCTTGGGTTTCTCGGTTGCGTCGTCGAGCATGTCCATGCGTGGGTCCTCGTTGCAGTCTCGTAGGCGCGGCGCAGCGTCGATAAGCTCCCCCTTCTCCCCTTGTGGGAGAAGGTGTCGCCGAAGGCGACGGATGAGGGGTGTTCCAGGGAACGCAAGCGTCTCACTCCGCTGGAACACCCCTCATCCGTCTCGGCGCTTCGCGCCGATCCACCTTCTCCCACAAGGGGAGAAGGTCAGGCCTCAGCCGCTCACCCGCCCGCCTTCACCTTCTCGAACATCTTCGCCACATCGTCATTCTGCTTCATCGGGCCGGTGAAGATGGTGCTCTTCAGCATTACTTCCGGGTCCGCCGGCAGTTGCAGCTTGTCCAGTTCGTCCTTCGCCACGCCGGCGAAGGCGGTGCTCAGCGAGCTGCCATAGCCGTAGGACTGGATCAGGTACTTACCCGAGTCGGCGTCGAGCCGGCTGTTGATGAAGTCATAGGCGAGGTCGACATTCTTGGCGTCCTTCAGCATGACGAAGCCGCAGGCCCAGGTCAGCATGCCCTCCTTCGGCTTCATGAACTCGACCGGCACACCTTGCTTCTTCAGCGAGGTGGCAGACGCGTTCCAGGTCATGGCGGCGACCAGCTGGCCGCTGGCCAGTGCCTGTTCGACCGAGGTCATGTCGGTGGTGTAGTTGGAGAGCAACGGACGCTGCTCGCGCAGTTTTTCCGCCACCTTGTCCATCTCAGCCGGCGTCATGTCGAACGGATTGACGCCGGCGAGCAGCGCGGCAACGATCGGGGTGTCATGCACGGCATCGATGGTCGCCATTCGGCCGGCATACTGCTTGTCCCACAGAAGGTTCCAGCTTGCTTCCGGGTTCTTCACCAGATCGGTGCGGTAGAGGATCGAGGTGTTGCCCCAGTCCCACGGCACCATCCAGACCTTGCCGTCGCCGGCCTGGATGTCGGGCAGGTTCTTGAACACCGGGAAGATCGAGTCCCAGTTCTTGATGCGCTTGGTGTCGATCGGCTGCAGCAGGCCTTCCTTGTTCCAGCGTGCCACCTTGTCGTAGCAGGGATGCGCTATGTCGGGGCGGAAGCCGGCCTTGACCTTGGTGAAGGCATCGTCGTCGTCGCCGAAGATCGAGGCTTCGACGCCATCGGGATGGGCCGTCAGGAAGCTCTTGTTGAAGTCGGGCAGTTCATAGCCCGACCAGGTGAAATATTGCAGCTTGTCGGCGGCGAAGGCGACGGTCGACGACAGGACGATTGCAAGGGCTGCAAGCCCGGTGCGAGCTGCCTTTCCGGTGATCGATTTCAGGCCAGATGTCAGGTCGAATGCCATTTCAGTTCTCCTCTCTTGTTTTGTTGTCATCAGGATGGTTTCGCGCTGAGCCCGCGATGGCGCAGCAATTCGGCTGTGCCGGCGATGATGAAAGACACGGTGAGGATCGCAGTCCCCAGCGCCATCACGGTCGGCAGCGAGCGGGGAAACCGCAGCTGGCTCCAGATGTAGAGCGGCAGCGTCGGCTCGGTGCCGGCGAGGAAGAAGACGACGATGAATTCGTCGAAGGAAATCAGAAACGCCAGCATGAAGGCCGAAATGATCGCTGGCACGCTGAGCGGCAGCATCACCCGCCGGAACGTCGTCCAGTCGGACGCGCCGAGATCGAGCGCCGCCTCGCGAATGGTTTTCGGGATGGCGGCAAAGCGGCTGCGCATGATCACCACCGTCGTCGGCAGCGCCACCAGTATGTGGCCGAGAACGATGGCGATGCGCGACGGGCCGAGGCCGATGAGGTTGACGAGGATGAGCAGCGATATGCCGACGATGACGCCGGGGATCAGGATTGGCAGCCGGGCGATGGCGCTGATGGTGGCGGCCAGCGGCGAGCGGCCATAGAGGTCCATGTAGGAGACGGTGATGCCGCACAGCGTTGCCCCGGCGGCGGCAATGACGCCGATGACAAGGCTGTTCAAAAGCGCGCCGGACAGCCCCGGATTGCCATAGAGCGTGGCATACCATTCGAGCGTAAAACCCTGCAGCGGAAACGCTGCCTGGATGGAATTGTTGAAGGAGAACAGCGGGATCAACAGGACGGGCAGATAGAGGAACACCAGGTAGGCGATGACGTAGACGCCAAGCCAGCGACCGCCTTCGGTGCGCGCCGCGCTCATGTGCGGCTGCCGAATTTGCGGTCGGCAGAGCGCGCGACCAGCACCACGCAAAGGATGACCAGCATCACGCAGACCGAGAGTGCGGCGCCGAACGGCCAGTCATTGGCCTTGCCGAATTGCGACTGGATCAGCGTGCCGATCATGGTGCTGGCCGGGCCGCCGACCATGGCCGGCGTGACATAGTCGCCGACCGTCGGCACGAAGACGACCAGCGCCGCGGCCAGCACGCCCGGCATCGAATTGGGCAGCACGACGCGGCGAAACGCCGTGAACGGCCTGGCGCCGAGATCGGAAGCGGCTTCGAGCAGTGATTTCGGGATTGTGTCCAGCGCCACATAGATCGGCAGGATGGCGAAGGGCGCATAGGCATGCGCCAGGGTGACGACGACAGCGGCCGGCGTGTTGAGGAAGGCCAGCGTCGGTTCCGACCAGATGCCGCTTTCGATCAGCGCCGAGTTCAACACGCCGTTGTAGGCCAGCACGATCTTCCAGGCGAAGACGCGCAGGAGATAGCTGGTCCAGAACGGCAGCGTCACCAGGAACAGCAGCAGCCCACGCCTGCGGCCGGCATGGAACGCGAGATAGTAGGCGACGGGATAGGCGGTGACGACGGTCGCCAGCGTCACCAGGCCGGCAATGACCAACGAGCGCAGCGTCACCGTCCAGTACAGCGGATCGGAGATCACGGTGATGAAATTGTCTGCCGTGAAGCCGGCGCCGAGCAGCGAACCGTCATTGCCGCGGAAGGCGAGAAAGAGCACCAGGCCGAGGGCAAACAGGATCAGGAAGAAGGTGACCAGCCCACCCGGCAGCAACATGGCGAAGCGGAATCCTGAAGGGGATCGGGGCTGTGCCGGTGCTTCTGTTGCAACGATGGTCGACATCAAACTGTTCAACCGAATTGTGAAATCAACTTAACTTTTTTCATATTCATGAAACTGTCAAGCTGAATTAGCTGGCGCTGACCGGCCAGCGTGCAATCAGCGCTCGAAGGCGTCCAGCATCCTATACCAGGCGATGGTCGCGGCGACGCCGACCTGGCGGAAGGCATGGAACGGGATCGGCCGGATCGGCGACAGCGGGAACGGCAATTGCGTTACATCACCGGCTGCCAAGTAGCCCGCCATGCGTTTTCCCAACGCGCTCATCAGGCCGATGCCCCTGCCCTGGCAGCCGACCACGGCGAGCAGGCCCTTTTCGGGCTCGTGGATGTGCGGCAGATGATCCGGCGTCATCGCCACGCGGCCGAACCAGCGCTTCTCGATCGGAGTATCGGCCAAGGCCGGATAGAGCCGCAGCAGTGCGCGCTGCAGATGCGCCCAGTCGGCCTCACTCCTCGGCAGTGCCATGCGGCCGCGCCCGCCAAGCACCAGCCGGCCATCAGCTGTCTTGCGATAGTAGACAAGGATGCGCCTGGAGTCGGATACCGCCTGCCCTTCCGGCAGGATCGTCGCCGCCAGGTTGGACGACAGCGGTGCGGTCGCGATCTGGAAGGAATGCAGCGGCACGATGGTCTCCGCCAGGCCCGGAAGCAGTCCATCGGTATAGGCGTTGGTCGCCAGCACAACCGCCTTGGCCCACACCTCCGCGCCGTTTGCGGTCGAAACACGCCAAAGGGCGGCCTCTTTGGTCAGTTTCACCACCTTATGGCGCTCGGCAATGCTGGCGCCGGCAGCGGCCGCGATGCGCGCCAGTTCCAGCGTATAGGCAAGCGGATCGATGATGCCGGCGCGGCGGTCGAGCCAGCCGCCGAGATAACCTTGCGCGCCGGTCATCGCCGCGATCTCGCTTTGGCTCAGAAGCTGGACATCGGCGCCACGCGCCCGCCATTGCCGATCCCGGTTCGCGGCCGCTTTCAAGGCGGTTTCGGTGTGCGCAGCCTGGATCCAGCCATTGCGCGTGAACGGCACCGCCAGTTTTTCGTCTCGGATGAGATCGAACACCGTATCCGCCGTCGAGGCGGCGAAATCGACCAATGCCTGGCCACGCTTGGGGCCGAAATGCTCAAGCAGCCATTCCGGATCGTATTTCAGGCCTGGAATGACCTGGCCGCCATTGAGGCCCGAAGCACCCTGCCCGATTTCGCCGGCATCCAGCACCTGAACGCCGAGGCCGAGACGCGCGGCATGCAAGGCCGTCGACATACCCATGAAGCCGCCGCCGACGATGACGACATCGACAGATGCGCCATCCGGGACGAGCGACTGGAATGCGGATGCGGTCTTCGGCTTTTGCCAGATCGGAATGGAAAACGGCACGGGCAAGGCTTCACCTGATGTGGCGCGTAAAATGAAAATTCTATTGGCTATTTCATTTTTTTGAAAGAGTGAGCGTCAGGTCAGAACCGATAATTGGCTGCGCCACGGGATAGACCTTTGACGTGAATCCGGTGAAAGTGCCGCGCCCTTCAGGCCAGCTCCCATTCGCGATCATTCAAAGGACCGTAAGCCATGACGAACCCAACGCAGCTTCCCGCCGACGGGCTCTTCATCGGCCGCGCCAAAGCGAGCGATGCCTCGCATCCGCTGGTGGTCACGGTCCGCGACGGCACCGTCCTCGACATCACATCGAGCGCAGCACCAACCGTGCGCGACATTTGCGAGATGGCCGACCCGGCCGGATATGTGCGCTCGGCCAAGGGCAAGTCGATCGGCTCACTCAACGCGATTGCCGCCAATAGTTTTCAGGCCACCCGCGATCCGGGCAAGCCCTATCTGGTCTCGCCGGTAGACCTGCAGGCGGTGAAGGCGTCGGGCGTGACCTTCGTGGTCAGCCTGCTCGAACGCGTCATCGAGGAGCAGGCGCGCGGTTCGGCGGAAAAGGCCGACGCCATCCGCGCCGACATTGCCGGGCTGATCGGCCACGATCTGTCGAAGCTGAAGCCGGGGTCGCCGGAAGCGATGGAGATCAAGGCCAAGCTGATCCAGCGCGGCGCCTGGTCGCAATATCTGGAAGTCGGCATCGGCCCCGATGCCGAGATCTTCACCAAATGCCAGCCGATGGCGTCGGTCGGTTTCGGCGCCGATGTCGGCCTGCATCCCGTCTCCACCTGGAACAATCCGGAGCCGGAGATTGCCATGATCGCCGCCAGCAGCGGCAGGATCGTCGGCGCCACCATCGGCAACGACGTCAATCTGCGCGACGTCGAAGGGCGTTCGGCGCTGCTGCTCGGCAAGGCCAAGGACAACAACGCCTCGGCTTCGCTCGGCCCGTTCATCCGGCTGTTCGACGACACCTTCGCCATCGACGACGTCAAGCAGGCCATCGTGCGGCTGAAAGTCGAGGGCGAGGACGGGTTCTCGCTCGAGGGCGCGAGTTCGATGGCCGAGATCAGCCGTTCGCCGGAAGAGCTGGTCGCGGCCGCCATGGGGCCGCACCATCAGTATCCTGACGGGTTGGCGCTTTATCTCGGCACCATGTTCGTGCCGTCGAAGGACCGCGGCGAAAAGGGCAAGGGGTTCACTCACAAGGTCGGCGACATCGTCACCATTTCGTCGGAGAAATTCGGCGCGCTGGTCAATCGCGTGCTTCTGTCGCCGGATTGTCCGCACTGGACCTATGGTGCCAGCCATCTGATGCGCGACCTCGCCAAAGCCGGCCTTCTCTAGAGCAATTGCGGCGAAAACAGAATCGCCTCCAAATGCTCTATCCCTTTGGTTTTGGCGCAGTTCCGGACGCAAAATCGCACGCACTTTTGCTCCAGCGCCGCAGCCCAGGCGATTTTGTCGGGTACCATCCCGGCAAGCTGATGGCCTGACGGCGTCGCTTGCCCTGGGAAAATAGCACCACAACTGATGCGATCTGATGGGATCGCTGATGGCGTGTTGCATCGCGCCACCATCCATTGGGCGGATGGAGGCTTGCCATCGGCCAGAAAAGAGGATGCTCTGAGCATCCGGGTCGGCCCTGGCAGGAGGATATGATCGGGGGCATGGCCCCGGATCATCCGGACGTGGAGGTCGTTTTTCAACATGGAGGAAAGCAAATGCTGACGAGGCTACGATTACTCGTGCTTGGCTTGATTGTGGCGCTGGCCATTCCGGCGGCGGCACAGGCCAAGACGTTCTACTGGATTTCGCACGGTGGACCGGCCGATCCGGTCTGGACCTACTTCCTGGCCGGCGCCAAGCAATGGGCGACGGACACCGGCAACACCGTCAACACCTCGTTCCACAATGGCGACGTGGCCTCGCAGCAGGAGGCTGTTCGCGCCGCCATCTCGGCCAAGGCCGACGGCATCGTCACCACCAGTCCCGATCCGGGCAGCCTGGTCGAGATCGTCAAGGAAGCGCGTGCCGCCAATATTCCGATCATCAACTTCAACACGCCCGATCCAAAGGCCAACTTCAACGCCTATGTCGGCGGCGACAACGTCACCTTCGGCAAGCACTGGGCGCAGTATCTGGTCGACAAGGGCCTGGTGAAGAAGGGCGATTTCGTCTGGATGCCGGTCGAGGTTCCCGGCGCCACCTATGGCGTGCAGGAAGAGGAAGGCATCAAGAGCGTGTTCGGCCCGCTCGGCATCACCTATGAAATCACCGAAGCGACGCTCGACCAGGCCGAAGTGATCAACCGCATGGTCGACTACCTCACCGCCAACAAGGGCAAGGTCAAGGCGATGATCGGCCTCGGCGACCTCGTCACCGGCTCGGTCAAGCGCGTCTTCGACCAGGCCGGCGTCAAGCCGGGCGAAATCCCGGTCGTCGGCTGGGGCAACTCGCTCGACACCACGCAGGAAGTGCTGAACGGCTACGTCAATGCCGGGCAGTGGCAAGACCCGCAGGCGACCAGTTATGTGGCGCTTTCGCTGGCCAACATGGCCGCCAGCGGCATTCCTCCAGGCTTCAACGTTATCACCGGCGCGCTCTATGAGAAGGACACGGCCGGCGTCTACGACAAGATCCTGTCCGGCAAATAATCCTCAAGCGAACGGTCGCGGCCCCTGTCGCGACCGTTTTTCCTCCTCCCCGCGCCGTCCCCATCGGACGGCCGCGCTTATGTCGCGGGCTCAATGGAAAACCATTCCTTCATTCAAAGTTTCATCGCGCGAGCGGAATTCGGCCCGCTGGTGTTGCTCATCGTCGAGCTCGCCGTCTTCTGGGGCATCAATCCCGACTTCCTCTCGCCACAGAACATCTCCAACATCCTGGCCTTCACCGTCGAGCTCGGCCTGATCGCGCTGGCAATGACCTTGCTGATGACATCCGGAGAATTCGACCTTTCGGTCGGCTCGCTGTTCGGCTTCTCACCGGTGCTGATGTGGACGCTTTACAACAGCGGCGTCACCTCGCTGGAGATGGGCCTGCTGATCGCGCTGATCGTCGCTGCTCTGATCGGACTGGTGAATGGCTGGTTCGTCACGCAGCTCAAGATCCCGTCCTTCCTGGTGACGCTCGGCATGCTGCTGGTCGTGCGCGGCTCGGCGCTGTTCATCACCGACGGCTTCCCGCAGCGCACCTGGAGCGCCGAAGGCAGCTGGCTGGCCAACATCCTGGTCGGCGACTTCTATGTCGGACCGTTCCGTATCTATGCCTCGCTGTTCTGGTTCATAGGTGCTGCGATCGTGCTGGGCTATGTGCTGACGCAGAGCCGCACCGGCAACTGGATCCAGGCCGCCGGCGGCAATCCAAACGCCGCCCGCGCGCGCGGCGTCAACGTCAATGGCGTCAAGATCGGCCTGTTCGTGCTGTCGTCGCTGATGGCCTCGCTGGCCGGGGTCATCTCTTCGCTGCGCACCTCGGCCGCCAATCCCAACAGCGGCACCGGGTACGAGCTCGAGGTCATCGCCATGGTGGTGATCGGCGGCACGGCGCTGACCGGCGGCCGCGGCACCATCATCGGCACCGTGCTCGGCATCCTGATCCTGCGCGTGATGCGCAACGGCATCGTGCTGATCGGCGTGCCGGGTCTTGCCTACAACATCTTCATCGGCGCGATCATCCTCGGCATGATGGCGCTGCACTCATGGCTCGAACGCCGGCATCAGGCAGGGACGTGAACCATGGCTGAACCGCTCATCCGCATGATGAACATCCGCAAATCCTACGGGCGCGTGCAGGCGCTGGTGGACGCCAACTTCCACGTCAACGAAAGGGAGATCGTCGGCCTGCTCGGCGACAATGGCGCGGGCAAGTCGACGCTGATCAAGGTGCTGTCGGGCGCCGTGCCACTGACCAGTGGCGACATCTTCATCCGCGGCAAGAAGGTCAATCTGCGCAGCACCAGCGACGCCATCGCGCACGGTATTGAGACGATCTACCAGGACTCCGCACTGGTCACGCAGCTGTCGATCGCGCGCAACCTGTTCCTCGGGCGCGAGCCGATCAAGCCGCCGCGCTTTCTGAACCGCATGGACCAGGAGGCGATGAACGTGGTCGCCCGCGACCTGTTGAAACAGGTCGGCATTTCCAAGAACATCCCGCCGACGACGCCGATCGGCTCGCTGTCAGGTGGAGAGCGGCAAGCGGTGGCGATCGCGCGCGCCATGCATTTCGACAGCGAGCTGATCATCCTCGACGAGCCGACCAACAATCTCGGCGTCGCCGAAACGCAAGGCGTGCTGAGCTTCGTGCGCAACGCGCGCGATTCCGGACATTCCTGTATCTTCATCGCCCACAACATCCACCACGTCTTCCAGGTGGTCGACCGCATCGTCGTCATGCGCCGGGGCAAGGTGGTGGCCGACGACATCGATCCGAAGAAGACGACGGTCGCTGAAGTCGAACGCATCATTACCGGGATGTCGGACAAGGAGATCCGCGACGCCATCGCCGAAGGCAGGCCATCGCACGGCTGAGTGGCCATCGGCCTTGCGGAGAACCGGTTCCCACTTTTCGGGATCATGCTCTATGACTACAGCCATGAAAGCCACCGTTGCTGACATTGCCAGAAGCTGCGGCCTGTCGACCGCGACTGTCGACCGCGTTCTGAACAACCGGGCCGGCGCGAGCGCCGCCAACCGGCAGCGGGTGATGGAAGCGGCCAAGCAGCTCGGCTACTTGCCGGTGGTCGACCAGGTGACGCTGCCATCGCGGCCGGCGCATCTCGAATTCTTCCTGCCGATCGGCGCCAACGGCTTCATGGTCGACCTGGCCGGGCATATCGAGGACTATGCGGCGCGCCTGCCGCTGGTCGCCTCGTGCCGCATCCACAACCTTGCCGGCATTTCGCCCGCCGCACTGCAGGCGGCGGTCGAAAACCTGTCGCTGAAGGCCAACGGCGTCGGCGTCATCGCCGTCGATCATCCCAGGACGCGCAACATATTGCGTGATGTGGTCGAGGCCGGCATCCGCCTGGTCACGCTGGTCTCAGACGTTCCGGCGGCCCCGCGCTCGGCCTATGTCGGCATCGACAACCGGGTCGCCGGGCGCACGGCGGCACTGCTGATGGGGCGCTTCCTCAACGGCCATAAGGGCCATCTGGCGATGGTGGTCGGCTCGCGCTCCTATCGCGGGCATGAGGAGCGCGAAATGGGCTTCCGCTCGGTGCTGTCGGAAGAGTTCCCCAACCTCACAGTCTCAAGCGCCGTCGAGATCAATGACGAGCCGGAGGGCAGCTATGCCGCCACGATGCAGGCGCTGCACAACGAGCCGGACCTGCTCGGCATCTACTGCGTCGGCGCCGGACGCTCAGGCGTGGCCAGAGCGCTGCTCGAAACCAGGCCGAAGAAGAAGCCGGTCTTCATCTGTCACGACCTGACGAAGGAAACGCGCGGCTATCTCGTCGACGACCTCGCTGACGTCGTGATCGACCAGAATGCGCGGCTGATCGCCGAGCAATCGGTGATCCGCCTGCTCGGCTCGATCGCGTCAGCCGCGCCCTATCTGACGAAGAAGTTCATCGAGCCGCGGCTGATCTTCAAGGAAAACGTGCCGGTGCAGTGAATTTTGCGCCGTGGCGGTTTTCCTATTTGTCCGACAAGTCGGGGTAGCTGCCGCAAATCTGCACAGCAGCTATGCATCTTTTATGGTTGCCGAATCATTAAGCAACTCGTAGGTATTGGTGGTCGGCCATCTACTCCTCCCAGATGCGATGCCGGCGCTGAACGCGGTGCACCTCCTCCCGCATCTCGTTCGAAATCGAGCCCGCTGCCACCTCCTCCCGGCAGCGGGCTTTTTTCATTCCCACATGAATCTGCCGTTGACGGTCAACGCTTGGCAAACACCCGCGGCCCCTGCCGGATGGCGGGAGCTTCCACGTGGAGCTTGGAGTTCAGCGTGCCCTGAAAGAGCTGATCAGGCCTTCCGCCATGCGCACGAACTGAGTGCTGGGGCCCTGGCAGCCCATGGTCTGCACGCTGACACGCGCACCCTCGAACAGCAGCGACAGCGTATCGGCGAGAAGCTCGGCCTGACCGATGCCGGCATCGCGGCAAAGCGCAACAAGGCGATCGCGCTGGGCTCCTTTGAGTTCTTTGATCACGCTCCTGGCCGGGTGGTCGAGCTCGGTCAGTTCGACGGCGGCGTTGGCCATGTCGCAACCGCGGCCGTCCGTGGCGAGCGTCTCGGCTACCTTGTGGACCCAGGCATGTAGTTGGGCCAGCTTGTCGCCAGGGTGCTCAGCCTCGAATTCGCCCCATATCGCGGCGCCCTTGGCTGCCGATGCGCGCAGGCATTGGACGATCAGCTCGTCCTTGGACTCGAAATGACGGTACAGCGTCATCTTGTTGGTGCCGGCGGCTTCCGTAATGGCGTCGACGCCGACGCCCTTGATGCCATGTTTGTGAAACATGTCCTGCGCCGTCTCCAGGATTCGATCCCGGGGACGCACGCGATCCGTAATGCCGTCTGCCATCGCAGTCTCCTTGTCTCCCTAAATTTTCGGTCCACCTCTTGACTAGGGTGTTACCGGTCTGTAACTATCCGAATGTTACTTACTGGTAACACCTATGTAGCCTTCCGTCAATAACAAGGCCGTGAACTGGTCCTGCCAGGTCACAAAGGGTGAAAATTGCGGTTCATGCGGCTCCGGCCGGTGAAGAGATGAAAACCGGTTCGCGATCATCCGATGCGAATCGCTGGAATGGAGACGCTCCAATGTCGCAGCGCAAGGATTTGACCATCGATGAAGCCATCCGGGATCCGATGATCCGGCTGGTGATGAAGGCGGACCGCGTCAACCCGCGCGCCTTCGAAGCGATGCTGAGGACCGTGGCCGATGAGCAGGGCCTCAGCGGCGCGGCGCCGTCTTCGTATTTTTTGCAGGACCCGGGTTCGGCGCGCAGCCGGCGGCTGTCCCGGTCTGACCATTCATTTAAAGAGGCCCATTCATTTAAAGAGGCTTGCGTGTCGTGGTAAACTTTTTCATCCATCGTCCGATCTTCGCCTCGGCGATCGCCATCATCATGGTGCTCGCCGGGACGATTTGTTATTTCCTGCTGCCGGTCTCGCAGTTTCCCGACATCACACCGCCGCAGGTGGTGGTCAGCGCCCACTATCCGGGCGCCAGCGCGCAAGTGGTCGCCGATACAGTGACGACGCCGCTGGAGCAGCAGATCAACGGCGTGGAAGGCATGACCTACATGTCGTCGTCGAGCTCCAATGACGGCTCCTCGACCATCACCATCACCTTCGATGTCGGCTATCCGCTGAGCACCGCGGCCGTCGACGTGCAGAACCGCGTCTCGCAAGCCGCCTCGTCGCTGCCGGCGATCGTCAACCAGGGTGGTGTGACGATCAAGAAGCAGAATCCGAATTTCGTCCTCATCGTCAACCTGACCTCGCCCGACAGTTCGGTCGATCCGGTGGCGCTGAGCAACCTGGCCTATCTGCAGGTCGTCGATCCGCTGAAGCGCCTGCCCGGCGTCGGCGATGTGCAGATCTTCGGCGAACGGCGCTATTCGATGCGCGTCTGGCTCGACCCTGACAAACTCGCCAATCTCGGCATCACCGCGGTCGACGTCCAGAATGCCATTTCGGAACAGAACGTCCAGGTGGCAGCCGGCAAGATCGGCCAGTCGCCGGCGCCCGCCGGCACCGCCTTCGAAATGCAGGTCAACGCCGTCGGCCGCCTGAGCGACCCGAAGGAGTTCGGCGACATCGTCGTGCGCGCCAATACGGACACCGGTTCGCTGGTGCGGCTGCGCGACGTCGCCCGCATCGAGCTTGGTGCGTTGCAATATTCGTCGTCGGCCTTCTTCGGCAAGGACCCGACCGTGGTGCTCGCCGTCTACCAAATGCCCGGTTCCAACGCGCTCGATCTGCAGCAGCGCGTCAAGGACAAGATGCAGGAGCTGTCGGCCCGTTTCCCCAAGGGCGTCTCCTATGCCATGCACTACGACACGACGCGCTTCGTCTCGGCCTCGATGCATGACGTTCTGATCACGCTCGGCGAAGCGCTGGTGCTGGTGGTGGCCGTGGTGTTCATCTTCCTGCAGAGCTGGCGCACCACGATCATTCCGACCATCGCCATTCCGGTGTCGCTGGTGGCGACGATGGTCGTCATGGAGATGCTCGGCTTCTCGCTCAACATGCTCTCTCTGCTCGGCATGGTGCTGGCCATCGGCCTCGTCGTCGACGACGCCATCGTGGTGGTGGAAAATGTCGAACGACAATTGGAGGCCGGGCTGAAACCGCTGGCGGCGACCAAGGCCGCGATGGCCGAGGTCACCGGACCGATCATCGCCACCACCGCGGTGCTGATGGCCGTCTTCGTGCCTGTCGCCTTCATTCCCGGCGTCTCCGGCAAGCTTTACAACCAGTTCGCGCTGACGGTGGCGATTTCGGTCGGCATCTCCGCCTTCAATTCGCTGACGCTCAGTCCGGCGCTCAGTGCCGCCTTCCTGCGCCATCGCGGCGAGACGCAATTCGCGCCTTTCCGCTGGTTCAATAGCGGCTTCGACAAGCTCTCGCATCTCTACGCCCACGGCGTGCGCATCCTCATCCGGCTGCGCTGGATCATGCTTGGCCTGTTCGCAGCCGGACTGGTCGCGACCTACTTCGTCTGGCAGAAGCTGCCTTCGACCTTCCTTCCGGTCGAGGACCAGGGCTACTTCTTCGTCGTCATCCAGCTGCCTGACGGCGCGTCGCTGGAACGCACCGACGCGGTGGCGCAGAAAGCGCGCGACATATTGCAAGCGACGCCCGGTGTCGACATCGTCGGCTCGATCAGCGGGCTGAACTTCCTGACCAGTGCTGCGCAGTCGAACTCGGCGGTCGAGTTCGCCATCCTCAAGCCCTGGGAGGAGCGTGGCCCCGACCAGAGTGCGTCGAAACTCGTCGCCGACGTGCGCGGCAAGCTGATGCAGATTCCGGAAGCCTTCGCGCTGTCCTTCGATCCGCCTTCCATCCCGGGTATCGGCACCACGGGCGGCTTCGAATTCGTCGTCGAGGATCTCACCGGACGCGGCAGCTCAGCCCTCAACGACGCGACGCAAGCCGTGATCGCCGAGGCGCGCAAGCAGCCGGAAATCAATCCGCAGCAGCTGTTCTCGCCGTTCTCGACCTCGACGCCGCAGTTCAACTACGACCTCGACCGCAGCAAGGCCAAACTGCTCGGCCTCAACCTGCCCGATGTCTTCAACACGCTGCAGATCTATCTCGGCTCGCTCTACGTCAACGACTTCAACCTGTTCGGCCGCACCTTCCGGGTGACCATCCAAGCCGACAAGGATGCACGCGCGGGTGCCGCCGACATTTCGAGGCTCTATGTGCGCAATGCGTCCGGCGGCATGGTGCCGCTCTCGACACTGGGCAAGCTGGTGCCGTTCGTCGGCCCGGAAACCGTGCCGCACTACAACAACAACGCCTCGGCCACGATCAACGGCGGCGCAGCCCCCGGCTTCTCGTCGGGCCAGGCGGTCGCCGCGATGGAGCGGGCCGCTGCCACCGCGCTGCCCAGGGATTTCGGTTTCGAATGGACCGGCATCACCTTCCAGGAGCTCAAGGCAGGATCGATCGCGTCGGTCGTCTTCGGCCTCGCCATCGTCTTCGTCTTCCTGATCCTGGCGATGCAGTATGAGAGCTGGGCGATGCCGTTCATGGTGCTGCTGGCGGTGCCACTGGCCCTGTTCGGCGCCTTCGCAGCCCTGTTCCTGCGCGGCATGCAGATCGACGTCTACTCGCAGATCGGCTTCGTCATGCTGATTGGCCTGGCGGCCAAGAACGCGATCCTGATCGTCGAGTTCGCAAGGCGGCGGCGCGAGGAAGGCCTGAGCATCGTCGACGCGGCGATGGAAGCCGCGCGGCTGCGGCTGCGGCCGATCCTGATGACGGCCTTCGCCTTCATCCTCGGCGTGCTGCCGCTGATGTTTGCGACAGGTGCTGGTGCGGCAAGCCGGCAGTCGATCGGCACCACCGTCTTCGGCGGCATGGTCGCCGCGACCATTCTGTCGCTGGTGTTCGTGCCAGTCTTCTACGCAGTCATCGAACGGCTGCGCGAAGGCCGCGAGCGCAGCGAACCCGCCGCCCATGACCAGGACCACAGTGGCCAGGACAACAATGAACCGACTGCCGACCCAGCGCTCGTGCGACTGGCCGAAGCAGCCGAATAGAATTGGAGACCAAAATGCGTAAATGGAAAATAGCTTTGGGAACGGCCGTCGCCCTGGGGGCGATCTCGGTGGCGAGCGTTCACTTCCTCGATATGGGCAATCTCAGCCTCAATGCCGGCACGGCGGCAGCGACGCCCGCGCCGGCGGCATTCGTCATGCCGGTGCCGGTGGCGAGCGTGGTCAAGAAGACGATCCCGATCTATCTCGACTACGCCGCCCGGATCGAGGCGATCCGCAGCGTCACGCTGCAGGCCCGGGTGCCCGGCTATCTTGACGAACAGACGGCTGAGGACGGCGCGGATGTGCGCAAAGGCGACCTGCTCTACAGGATCTCGCCCGACGACTTCAAGGCGGCTCTCGACCAGGCCAAGGCCGAGGTGCAGCGCGACCAGGCGAGCCTCGACTATGCGCGTTCCAATCTCGGCCGCGGCTCCGAGCTCGCCAAGAGCGGTTACCTCGCCAAGGACGGGTTCGACCAACGCACCAGCACCTTGCGCCAGGCCGAGGCGTCGCTGGCCGTCAACCAGGCGGCGGCGCGGACGGCCGAGCTCAATTTGAGCTATGCCGAAATCCACGCCCCGTTCGCAGGCCGCGTCGGCCGCAACCAGGCATCCGTCGGTACGCTGGTCAGCGTTGCCGGCACGGTGCTGAACACGCTGGTGCAGCTCGACCCGATCTATGTCACCTTCAATCCGAGCGAGACGGACCTGGCCGAAATCGAGCAGGCCCGCGCGGCCGGCCCGATCGAGGTCGAGGTGCTGCTGCCCGGCGAGACCGAGGCCAGCCAGAAGGGCGAACTCACCTTCATCGACAACACGGTCGACCACTCGACCGGCACGATCACGGCGCGCGCCACCATCGGCAATGCGAAGTTCTCGCTGCTGCCGGGCCAGTATGTCCGCGTGCGGCTGCACATCAAGCAGCTGCCCGACGCGCTGATGGTTCCGCAAGTGGCGCTGGGTTCGAGCCAGCTCGGCAAATATGTCTATGTCGTCGGCAAGGGCAACACGGTCGACCAGCGCATCGTCACGCTTGGCGCGAACAGCGGCGATCTGGTGGCCGTGCTGACCGGCGTCGCCGAAGGCGACCAGGTGATAACGGGCAATCTGCAGAAGATCGGACCAGGAATGCCGATCTCGCCATTGCCTCAGGAAAAACCGGCCAGCTGATAACCCCCATCAGCCCCGGTTCTGTGGCGCCCTCGGCACCCACGCCGAGGGCGCCGTTTTTTATGGAGCGCCGTGCACTTTTCCTGGAATTGCTCCGAGCAGCGCAACAAGCCCGGCAATGTCGGCGCGTTCGGCTTTCGCCGGCAGCATGAAGGCGCAATAGGGCTGACCGAGCCGTACGCAGACTGGCGAGAGCGCGATCAGGCGACCGGCTTCGAGATCGGCATCAGCCATCGCCCTCTGGCCAAGTGCGACCCCCAGCCCCAGCCTCGCCGCCGATATCGCCAGGCTGGACAGGCCGACGCGGCGGCCGTGCGAAGGGTCCGGCGCACGATTGCCGCCCGCCGCCGCGAACCACTCCGCCCAGCTTGGATGCGAGGCGTAGTTCGGCCCCCAGTTGGTGTGGATGAACTGGCTCTCATGCATATCCGCCAGGAGGTTACCGTGGCGCTGCAGGAAATCGGGCGACGCGACCGGCAGCACCTCGTCATGCACGAGCCGCACCATGCGCAGCGCCGGATAGTGATAGTCGCCATAGGAGATGCGCAGGTCGATGCTCTGGCGCATGACATCGACCGGATCGTCCTCGACGCGGATATCGATTGCCATTTGCGGGAAGCCGTCAAGCAACTCCGCCAGTCGCGGCGCCAGCCACAATTCGGCCAGCGAGAACGGCACGCTGACGACCAGGCGCGGCCGCACGCCGCCTTCCAGCATGCGCCGGCCGACCGCCGCTATGTCGCCAAGGGCGCGAGCCGTCTGCGGGTAGATGGCATGGCCGGCATCGGTCAGCGTGATGCGGTTGCCGTTGCGCACGAAGAGCTGCTTGCCGAACCAGCTTTCGAGGTTGCGGATCTGCTGGCTGACCGCAGCCGAGGAGACGCCAAGTTCGGTGGCGGCGAGCGTGAAGGAGCCGGCGCGCGCAGCGACCTCGAAAGCCCGTACGGCGTTCAAAGGCGGGAGCTTCTCCATATCGCTTCCTCAATATTTTCTTGTGCAACCCTAATAATTTTCCGCGTTGAGAGAAAGATTTTTTTGTCGTCTTCTGCTTTCGAAACCGGAGCATTTGACGATGAAAGACATTCTCGATCTCGACCGCTACCCGCTCGACCGCGAAGGCAGCCCCGAATGGCAGCGCCTGGTGGACACCTCCGTTGCGGCGCTCGAAGCCGACGGCATGTTCAATCTCGAAGGGTTTCTGCGCCCAGGCGTCGCCGAGAAGGCGGTCGGCGAAATCCAGCCGGTGATGGCGGCGCGCTCGCATGTGCACAAGCGCATGCACAACATCTACTTTAAGCCGGACCTTCCCGAACTCGCTCCGGATCATCCGGCGCTGCGCAAGGTCGAAACCATCAGCCATACGGTCTGCGCCGACCAGATCCCGGGCAGCACCGTGCTTGCCATCTACGAATATGAGCCGCTGCTACGCTTCCTGGCGGCAGCGATGGGCAAGGCCAGACTGCATGTCATGCAGGATCCACTGGCGCGCACCAATATCATGGCCTATCGCGCCGGCGAGGCGCTGAACTGGCATTTCGACCGCTCGGAATTCACCACCACGCTTCTGCTGCAGGCGCCGGAGCGCGGCGGCGATTTCGAGTACCGCACCGATCTGCGATCCGACGACAATCCCAACTATGACGGCGTCGCAAAACTGCTCGAAGGCCGTGATCCCGAGGCCAAGATCCTGCGCGTGAAGCCCGGCACGCTCAACGTGTTCCGCGGCAAGAACACCGCGCATCGCGTCACCACGGTCCAGGGCGAGCGCGAGCGGATGATCGCGGTGTTTTCCTACTATGAGAAACCAGGTGTGATGTTCAGCCCAGAAGAGCGGGTCGGCTTCTACGGTCGGGCGGCATGAGGCCAAAAGGCTGACACGCCGTCCGGCTGGAAGAATGCAGAAATGGCCTCTTGTAGGATTGTCGACAATCTGCTTGTCTTGTTTCCGGCTCTCACTGGAGTGGCGACATGGCCAAGCTGGATTTCAGTCCGATCGCGGATACGACACGTCGGGCCGAGATCGTCGCGCTCTTGAGGCGCGCGATCCTGACCGGCCAGCTGGAGCCTGGCCAGAAACTCAATGAGCTGAGGATCGCCGAACAGATGCGGGTCAGCCGCGCGCCATTGCGCGAGGCGATGCGCGAGCTGGTGCAGGAAGGCATCCTGACCAGCATTCCCTATGCCGGCACTTTTGTGATCGATGTCACCGCCAAGGACATTGACGACGCCTATTCGCTGAACAAGGTGCTCGACGAATTCGCCATCGAGCGCACCTGGAAGCAGCGCGACCAACGCTTCTTCGACGAACTCGACAGCCGCCACGAGGCGGTGAAGCAGGCGACACGGGCGCGCGACACCACCCGCCAGATCGAAACCGCGCTGCAACTGCACGGGCTGATTTACGAGTGGGCCGACAATTCGGTGCTCTTGGAAACCTGGCAGCGGCTGACCAGCCGGCTGCAAATGTATTTTGCCCTGCACCAGCGGGCGCGCAATGAGCCGGTGCCGGCTGAGGATGTCCACGAGACCTATGTGCGGCTCTTGAAAGGCGCCGACATGCGCGCCGCCCAGCGCCACGCCCGCGAGCACATCGACCTCGATTTCGAGGAGCTGCTTGCCTATGCGCGCGCGGCCTCGAACAGCGGACATCGAAGGGCTGACCCTCCTCAACACCAAGCGACAACGGACAGACAAAGTGCAGATCAAAACCATCAAGGCTTTTCGCGTCGTGCAGCCCTTCGTGGACGGGCCTTACCGCATGTCCAAGGGGCGCGTCGCCGACTGCTTCGACGCGGTGATCGTCGCCATCACTTCCGACAGCGGCGTGACCGGCTGGGGCGAGATGGCGCCGCTCGGCAATTTCTATTCGGCCGCCTTTCCGGCGGGAACGCGTGCGGGCGTGGTCGAGATCGCGCCGCACCTGATCGGCCAGGACCCGCGTGGCCTCGCCGGCATCGGCCGGCTGATGGACACGGTCTTCAAGGGCCATCCCTACATCAAGTCCGCGCTCGACATGGCCTGCTGGGACCTGGCGGCGCGGGCCGCCGACGTACCGCTGGTGACCATGCTTGGCGGCCGCGAGAGCGATATGGCGGAGACCTACCGCGTCGTCACCCACGGCACGCTCGACCAGATGTCGGCACTGGCCAAGAGGATCATCGCCGAGGGCTGTCGGCGCCTGCAGGTCAAGGTCGGCGGCAATGTGCACGACGATATCGAGCGCGTCAGCGCAGTCGCCGCCGCTGTGCCGAAAGGCACGGTGATTTTCTGCGACGCCAATGCCGGCTGGACGCCCTACCAGGCGCGCCAGTTCGCCGATGCCACGCGCGGCATCGACTACACATTCGAGCAGCCCTGCACGACGATCGAGGAGAACATGTCGGTGCGCCGCATGCTCGACAAGCCGATGGTGCTGGATGAATCCGTGATCTCTCTCGAGGCGATGCTGGAGGTTCACCGCCTGGGCGCAGCCGATGGGCTGACGCTGAAGATCTCGCGGCTGGGCGGCGTGACCAGGAGCCGCCAGATCCGCGACGTCGCCGTCGATCTGGGCTTCATGATCACGGTCGAGGATACGGGCGGCGCCGAGATCGATACCGCGGCGATGGCACATCTGTCGCTGTCGACGCCGGAAGAGCGGCGGCTGCACGCCATCGCCTTCCATGAATGGGTGACGGTGCGCACAGCAAAAAACGCCCCGCCGGTCACCGGCAGTCATATGGGCATTCCCGACGGACCCGGCCTCGGCATCGATGTCGACCCGAGCCTCCTTGGCAAACCATTCTTCGAGATCGGCTCAAGATGAAGATCAAGCGCATCAAGGCAACGCCGATCAACTACCGGCTCGAAGCCCCAACTTGAATCCCGCCACGATTGCCAAATTGCCGGTTGAAATATTGTTCATTTAGAAATAGGAATGTTCAAAATGATGATTTGACGCTGCGGCGCGTCACGACTGGAGGAACGATATGGCCCATCCGCAATTTGCAGCGGAACTTCTGCAGCGCGCTGAAGCTCAAGGCCCGATCACCATCGGTCTCGCCGGGGCCGGGCAGATGGGCACCGATATCGTCGTCCAGGTGGCATTGATGCCCGGCATGCGGATCGGTGCCATTTCCGAGGTTCGGCCGCAAGCGGCGATCGATGCAGCGCTGCTGGCCGGCCATGACCGTTCCGACATCGTGCAGGCCGCCAATGCGTCTGCCATCGACCGCGTCATCGAGGCCGGCAAGATCGCTGTCACCGAGGATTTGCACGCGCTGGCCGCGGCCGGCCGTATCGACGTCATCATCGACGCCACCGGCAATCCCAACATCGGCACGCTGTTTGCACTCGAAGTGATGAAAAACGGCAAGCACATCGTCATGCTCAATGTCGAGGCCGACATCACCATCGGGCGCTTCCTCAAGGACGAGGCACGCAAGGCGGGCGTCGTCTACACCGGAGCGGCCGGCGACGAACCTGCCTGTACGCTGGAGATCATCGGCTTTGCCCGCAGCCTCGGCTTCAACATCATCGCCGCCGGCAAGGGCAAGAACAACCCGCTGAAGTTCGACGCCATGCCGGCCGACTACGCCAAGGAAGCGGCCGAGCGCAACATGAATGCGCGCATGCTGGTCGAGTTCGTCGACGGCTCCAAGACGGCGATCGAGATGGTGGCGATCGCCAACGCCACGGGCCTGGTGCCCGACGTGCCGGGCATGCACGGCCCGACCGCGACGCTGGAGGAACTCGCCAGCGTGCTTTGCCCGCGCGAGGATGGCGGCGTGCTGCACCGCAAGGGCGTGGTCGACTATTCCATAGGCAAGGGCGTGGCGCCCGGCGTGTTCTGCGTCATCGAAACCAGGCATCCGCGCGTCATGGAGCGGATGATCGACCTCAAGGTCGGCAAGGGCCCCTATTTCACGATCTTCCGCCCCTACCACCTGACCAGCCTGGAAGTGCCGCTGTCGGCTGCGCGTGCCGTCGTCTACAAGCGCGCCGACATGGAGCCGCTCGATCATCCGGTGGCCGAAGCGGTGGCGGTGGCCAAGAGCGACCTCGGCGCCGGGCAATCGCTCGGCATGATCGGCGAGACGGACTATCGCGGCTTTGCCATGACCTGGGAGGACGCGCGCGCCAAGGGTGCGCTGCCGCTCGGGCTTGCCGAACGCGCCAAGGTGGTCAAACCAATCAAGACCGGCGACTTTCTCACCTATGAAAATTGTGTACCCGACGATTCGATGGTGATAACGCAGATCCGCCGTCGTCTCGACCAGTCGGACGGACGGTTCGTGACCAACGCTGCCTGAACCTTCGGGAATAGCTGTGATGGACGATGTCGTTATCGGGATCGATGCCTCGACGACGGCGGTGAAGGCGATCGCTTTCGCGCGCGACGGCGCGGAGCTTTTCCAGGCACGCGAGACGTATCCGCTTTCAAACCCGAAGCCCGGCCATTTCGAGCAGGATGCCGAACATTGGTGGGCAGCCCTTGTCGGCGGGCTGAAGCAGGTCACCGACAAGATAGGAGCGTCGCGCGTAGCAGCGATCGCCATCGCCCATCAGCGCGAGAGCTTCACGCTGATTGATCATGCCGGCAAGCCGCTCATTCCCGCGATCCTGTGGCTTGACGAGCGCGCCCGACCGCAAGTCGCCCGGCTGTCAGCCGAGCTCGGCCGCGAAGTGATCCGCGACTGGAGCGGCAAGCCGCCAGACCCGACGCCTGCTCTCTATGCCATCGCCTGGCTGGCGGAGCACCAGCCGGAGGTGCTCTACAGCGCCGCCGCGCTCGTCGATGTTCACGGCTTCTTCGTCCATCGGCTTACAGGCCATCTCGTCACCAGCACGGCAAGTGCCGACCCGCTCGGGCTGATCGACGTCGCGACAGGCGAATGGCGCCCCGAACTCATCGCGGCCGCGGGACTCAGGCCCGAGCAGTTGCCGGCGCTGGTCGGTCCAGGCGAAATCTGCGGCGGACTTGCCGAAAGCATTGCGCAGTTGACCGGCCTGAAGGCTGGCACACCCATTGTCGCCGGTGCCGGCGACGGCCAGGCTATGGGCCTCGGCATGGGTGTCTATGGCGCCGGCAAGAGCTATCTATCGCTCGGCTCCGGCGTCGTCAGCGGCTGCTATTCCGGCACGGTCACCACATCGGACGCGTTTCGCACGCTGGTCTCGCCGACCGGTTCCGGCTTCATGCTGGAGACCGTGCTGCGCTCGGGCATGCAACTGGTCGACTGGATCGTGCGCATCACCGGCGCGACCTCCGCAGCAAAACTGGAGAAGCTTGCGGTCGATATCGCGGCCGGCAGTGATGGGCTGCTGGTCATGCCCTATTGGGCCGGTGTCATGAGCCCCTATTGGGATGGCGCGGCGCGAGGCGCTGTCGTCGGCCTGTCGCTCAACCATGAACCGAAGCATCTCTTCCGCGCGACGCTGGAAGGCATCGCTTTCGAGCAAGCCATCGCAAGCGAGGCGATGGAAGCCGAGAGCGTTGGCACACCGGCGGAAATGATTGCCGCCGGCGGCGGTACCAATTCGGCGCTGCTGATGCAAATCATGGCCAGCGTGCTCGAGCGGTCGCTTCTCGTGTCGCCGGTCAACGAGGCGGCCGCACTTGGCGCGGCCATGCTGGCGGCTTCGGCGATCGGCTGGTTCGCCTCGCCGGAAGAGGCAGCCAAGGCGATGGCGGCGGAGCCGGCCCGGCGTGTCGATCCGGACACGGCGCTGATGTCGGCTTACCGGACGCGCAAGGCGATCTACCGCGACCTCTATCACGCAACCCGCGACATCCATGTGCGGCTGGGCGCGATCTGAGCTCGAGCTGACGTTTCCGGTGGAAATTTTCGGTTTTCGATCCGCCGGCGCGCCAATCTGGCGCGGCGGCAAGTTCCTGGTCGCCGGCTATAGCCGCGACTGGGACTGGAACGTGCAGAAAGCCGATGGCACGGTCGAGACCACACTCGGCGGCTGCGACATCAGTTTTCTCACCGGCAAGGGCGTCGCCTCAAAGGATCTGGGCGGCGGCAAGCCGGTCGCGGGAAAATTCACGCCGATCGCGCTTGCCGACTGGTCGGACGACAGCCGTCCGGAGCCGTGCGAATTCCGACAGGCCCGCGACATTCAGCGATTGAGCAGGCCCTTGGCGGCATCCTCGTCGGTGATCAGCACCGATACCTTCGTCCCGGCGAGCGCCGCCCGCATCACGGCCACCTTCTCCTGCCCGCCTGAAACCAGGATGATGCTCGGAATATCCGAAAGCTCCTGCAGCGGATAGGCGCAGACGCGGCGGTTGACCTCATGGTCGACGGGGCGGCCCTCGGCGTCGATGAAATGGCACAAGAGGTCGCCGACCGCGCCGGCCGCCTGCAATTCCTCGAGTTCGCTCGGCTTGATGAAGCCGTAATTGGCGATCGGACTGTCGTTGGAAAACGAGCCGACGCTGAGCACGGCGATGTTGGCCCGCCGCGCCCGGAAGACGACATCCTGAACGCTGCGCTGGCTCATGAAGGCGTCGCGCTGCTCGGGCCTGTCGGCATAGACCGGCACCGGCAGCAGAAAACATTCGGCGCCGATCTTCTCGGCGAATTCCCAGGCGCTTTCGGTCGGGTTGAGCGGCTGCGCATGGGTGAGACCGCCGAGCATCGAAACGACCGTGGTTCTGGCGATCGGCCGCCTTGGCAGTTCGTTGATGGCGAATTTCAGCGTGCGGCCCCAGCCCAGCGCGATGACGTCGCCGGCATTGACGTTGTCGGCGAGATAGGCGGCGGCGGCGTGGCCGATCATCAGTGGCGCGTTGCTGCGGTCGGCGGCCGACGGCACCACGACGGCCTGACTGAGTCCAAAGCGCTGCCTGAGGCTTTCCTCAAGCTGCACGCATTCGACGACACTGTCGCGAATGCGGAACTGGACAATGCCCTCCTCGCGGGCGGCTGAGAGAATGCGGTGGACCTTGATCCTGCCTACGCCGAGGATTTCCGAAATGCGCTCCTGCGTCAGGCCCTCGACATAATAGTGCCAGGCAGCGCGGGCCTTCAGCTCGGCATCGGGGAAACGCGAGGCCTTCTCGTTTTCGACGGTCGCCATGCTCGTGCCCTCCCGCGGCAGATTTCGGAAATCTTTCCGCAAAGCGCCGCCCCCTGGCCTTCCCTAGGACAAACCGCCCGGTGGCGCAAACCGTGGCCGAGTGGCGCAACGGCTCTTGACAATTTTCTAATGAACAGTTTAGCTGAACAAAATTGCATATCAAAGATAAATTGTTCACAGGGAGGTGCCTGGTGAACAAGAGCGGACGGCAGGCCATCGCCGTTTCGCTGACGGAGGAGACGAAGTGGCCGTGAGCAATGATGCAAGCGAGTTGAAAGTCGCGACCGGCGCGCAAGGCGCGACGAGCGCGAAGCTTTCGGCGCTGTTCGCCGGAACCATGGGGCCGTTGATCGGGCTGGCGCTTTTGTGCCTGGCGCTGACCCTGACCACCGACACATTCCTCACCGTGCGCAACATCCTCAACGTGCTCGACCAGATCACCGTGCTCGGCATCATGGCGATCGGCATGACGCTGGTGATCCTGATCGGCGGCATCGATCTCTCGGTCGGCTCGGTGCTGGCGCTGGCCGCCATGGTGATGGGCTTCGTCGCCCACCCCGATTATCTCAATCTCGGCCTTGCGGCCGGCGTCATCGCCGGACTGGTCGTCGCCGGCCTTTGCGGACTGGTGTCCGGCCTGCTGGTGACCGTCACCCGGCTGCCGCCCTTCATCGCCACGTTGGCGATGATGTCGGTGGCGCGCGGTCTTGCCAACATGATCACCGACGGCTCGCAGATCGTCGGCTTCCCCGACTGGTTCACCAACTTGTCGATCATCCGCCATTTCGGCTTCCTGTCGGTGACCGTCGGATTGATGATGGTGCTGGCGATCATCTTCGCCATCTTCCTCAACTACCGCGCCACCGGCCGCAGCCTTTACGCCATCGGCGGCAGCGCCGAGGTGGCGCGGCTCTCCGGCATTCCGGTGAAGTCGCTGACCAACTGGGTCTACGCGATCTGCGGCGTGCTCGCCGGGCTTGCCGGCATCGTGTTGGCGGCGCGGCTGGATTCGGTGCAGCCGAGCTCCGGCCTCGGCTATGAGCTCGACACCATCGCCGCCGTGGTAATCGGCGGCGCCAGCCTGTCGGGCGGCGTCGGCTCGATCGGCGGCACCGCGGTCGGCGTGCTCATCATCGGCGTGCTGCGCAACGGGCTCAATCTGCTCGGCGTCTCGCCCTTCATCCAGCAGGTGGTGATCGGCGTGGTGATCGCGCTGGCGGTCGCCACCGACACCTGGCGCCGGCGAGCACAATAGGAATTCGCCCGGAGCGTCCGGGCGATAGACGGATCGGTCGATCCGAAACTGGGATGTTCCAAGGGGCGCGATGCGCTGGCGGGACAGTTTGACTATCAACGGAGGAAACACATGCTGACCAAACGTTCACTGCTGCTTGCCGCGGCCGCAATCATTCCGCTGCTCGGCCTGACCGACATAGCCTCGGCCAAAGAGGCCAAGAAACTCGGCCTCGCCGTTGCCAATCTGCAGGCCGACTTCTTCAACCAGATCAAGCAGTCCGTCGAAGCCTACGGTAAGGAGAAGGGCATCGAGATCGTCACCGTCGACGCCAAGGGCGATTCGGCAACGCAGGTCAGCCAGGTACAGGATTTGATCACGCAGAACATCGACGCGCTGATCTACATTCCGGCCGGCGCTACCGCCGCCACCGTGCCGACCAAGACCGCCAAGGCAGCCAGCATCCCGGTGATCAATGTCGACCGCAACGCCGACGGCGCGCCCGGCGACACCTTCATCGCCACCAACAGCGTCGCCTCGGCGCAAGCGGTGTGCGACTACATTGCCAAGCAGGCCGGCGGCAAAGGTGAGCTGATCATCATCCACGGCCAGAAGGGCACGACGCCGGAAGTCGACCGCTCGAAGGGCTGCGGCGAAGCGCTCAAGGGCTACCCCGACATCAAGGTGGTCGGCGAATTGTGGAGCGAAGGCTGGCATCAGGACGAAGGTTTCAAGCTGACGCAGGACCTGCTGCAGTCGCATCCCGATGTCTCCATCGTCATCGGCCAGGCCGATGCGCTGGCGCTGGGCGCGGCACAGGCGGTCAAGGTCGCCAATCCCGGCCACAAGGTCTGGGTTGCCGGCTTCGATGGCGACGTTGCGGCGCTGAAGGCGCTGAAGGACGGCGTGTTCGACGTCACCGCGACGCAGCAGACGCAAGGCATGGGCAGGCTCGCGGTCGATGCGGCGATCAAGCTGGTGGCTGGCGAAAGCATTCCGGCCGAGCAGCTGCAGGATGCGACGCTGACCACCAAGGACAATGTCGAGCAGTTCATCGCCAAGCACCCGTAACAGCTCGCACCGCGTAAGAGAGCGCCACGATGTCCACAGAGTCTCGCCATAGCGAAAGCCCGCACAATGGGCTCTTCGTCAACGGCCTCTGCAAGAGCTACGGACCGGTCCAGGTCCTGGCCGATGCGAGCTTCGACGTGCGGCCGGGCGAGGTCGTGGCGCTGCTCGGCGAAAACGGCGCCGGCAAGTCGACGGTGTCCAACATCATCGCCGGTTCGACCAGGGCCGATGCGGGCACCATCATCTGGCGGGGGAAACCCTACTCCCCCGCCAATCCCGCCGCCGCCATCGATGCCGGCGTCGGCATGATCCACCAGGAACTGAAGCTATTGCCGGACCTGTCGGTGGCGGAAAACGTCTATGTCGGACGCCTGCCGATGCGCGGCGGCCGCATCGACCGCGCCGGGATGAACGCCAAGGCCTCGGCGCAATTGAAGCGGCTCGGCCTCGACGTCTCGCCCGAGCGCAAGGTGCGCACGCTGCGCATCGCCGCCCAGCAGCAGGTGGAGATCGCCAAGGCGCTGACGCTCAATGCCGAGCTTTTGATCTTCGACGAGCCGACGGCAGCGCTTGGCGGCGAAGAGACGGAGCTTTTGTTCCAGCAGATCCGCAAGTTGAAAGCCGAAGGCATGTCCTTCATCTATATCAGCCACCGCCTCGACGAGATCGCGCAGATTGCCGACCGCGTCGTGGTGATGCGCGACGGCCGCATCGTCGCCCGCCACGAGCGCGCCGACATTCCCGTGCGCACCGTGGTGGAGCAGATGGTCGGCCGCTCGGTGGAGCGGATGTTCCCGCATCTGTCGCCGCCGCGCGAGGAGACGCTGCTCGAGGTCGAGAACCTGTCCTCGCCGGAAAAGAGTTTCAACGACGTCTCCTTCTCGGTCAAAGCAGGCGAAATCCTCGGCATTGCCGGGCTGATCGGCGCCGGCCGCACCGAGCTGGTGCGGGCGATCGCCGGCGCCGACCCGATCTCGTCGGGCTCGGTGCGGGTCGAGGGCCAAGCTGTGCATCTCAGCGGCCCGGCGGCGGCGATCAAGGCCGGCGTCGTACTGGTGCCGGAGGACCGCAAGGCGCAGGGCGTCGTGCTCGACCAGACAATCGGCGAAAATTTGGCATTCGGCAATTTCGACCATGTCGCGCCGAAGGGCTGGGTGTTTCCCAAGGCGGTGCAGAAATTCGCCGAGGCCGGCATCTCGCGGCTCGGGGTGAAGGGCAAGCCGAACCAGGCAGTGAGCAAACTTTCCGGCGGCAACCAGCAGAAGGTGATCATCGCCAAATGGGTGTCGCGGCCACCAAAGGTGTTTATCCTCGATGAGCCGACGCGCGGCATCGATGTCGGCGCGCGCGCGGCGATCTACGACGTCATCGCCGACCTCGCCCGCTCCGGCATGGCGGTGGTGGTGGTAAGCTCCGACCTCGAGGAAGTGCTGGGGCTGTCGCACCGCGTGCTGGTGCTGAGCCGTGGCCGGCAGCGCGGCATTCTCGACCGCAGCGAAGCCAGCAATGTCGCGGTCATGGAACTCGCCACCAGTTGAGGGACAGGAATCGGAACACAGCGCAGCAGGTGATATCCTCCCAGGCACCGGACCGCGCGGGGCGCTAACTCAAGAGTTGGCGCCCCTTCATTTCAGGGAGAGGGAGAGACATGACATTATTCGATCTCAGCGGCGACGTGGCGCTGGTGACAGGTGCGGGCAGCGGCATCGGGCAAGCCATCGCCATCGGGCTGGCGGAAGCCGGCGCCGACATTGCCTGTTTCGGCCATGCCTCCAAAGGCGGACTGGAGGAGACGGCGCGCAGGATCACCGCACTCGGCCGCAAGGCGCTGGTGCTGACCGGCACGGTGACGTCGGAAGGCGATCTGGCGGCTGCGGTCACGCGCACCGAGAAGGAACTCGGCGCGCTGACCATCGCCGTCAACAATGCTGGTATAGCCGGCGCCGAACCTGCCGAGACGCTGCCGCTGGAAAAATGGCAGAAGATCTACGACGTCAATGTCAGCGGCGTGTTCCTTTCCTGCCAGGCCGAGGCACGCGCCATGCTCAAGCGCGGCAAGGGCTCGATCGTCAACATCGCCTCGATGTCCGGTTCGATCGTCAATCGCGGCCTGACCCAGGCGCATTACAATTCGTCGAAGGCCGCCGTCATTCACATGTCGAAGAGCCTCGCCATGGAATGGGCCGATCGCGGCCTGCGCGTCAATGTGGTGAGCCCCGGCTACACGCTGACGCCGATGAACAAGCGCCCTGAGGTCGCCGAGCAGATCAAGATTTTCGAGCGCGACACGCCGATGGGGCGCATGGCGACGCCCGAAGAAATGGTCGGCCCGACCGTGTTCCTGGCCAGCCGCGCCGCGAGTTTCGTCACCGGCATCGACCTGATCGTCGATGGCGGCTTTGTCTGCTGGTAGGAGAAAAAATGCAGAAACGTTTTGAAGGCAAGACGGCGGTCATCACCGGGGCCAGCGGCGGCATCGGCGCGGCGATGGCGAAGCGCTTCGCCGAGGAAGGCGCCGCGGTCGTGGTCAGCGCCATCGATGCGCGCGTCGAAGACGTCACCGCCAGCCTGAAAGCAGCAGGCGTCAAGGTGGCGTCGATGCGCATGGATGTGACCAAGAAGGACGAGGTCGCCGCCCTCTACGATCTTGCCGAGAAGGAATTCGGCCGCGTCGACATTTCGGTGCAGAATGCCGGTGTCATTACCATCGCCCGGATCGAGGCGATGACCGAGGCCGAGTGGGACAAGGTGATGGCGGTCAACACCAAGGGCGTGTTCCTGTGCTGCCAGGAAGCGATCGCCCGCATCCGCAAGCATGGCGATGGCGGCCGGCTGATCAACACGGCCTCGGGCCAGGCGCGGCAGGGTTTTATCTACACGCCGCACTACGCGGCGTCGAAGTTCGGCGTCGTCGGCATCACCCAGAGCCTGGCCAAGGAAGTGGCCAAGGAGAAGATCACCGTCAACGCGATCTGCCCCGGCATCATCGACACCGATATGTGGGCTTATAATGATGCCGCCTGGGGCAAGCTTATGGGCGATTACAAGCCCGGCGAACTGATGGCCGAGTGGGTGAAGAACATTCCGATGGGCCGCGCCGGCAGCGGCGAGGATGTCTCCGGCCTGGTCAGCTTCCTCGCCAGCAACGACGCCACCTACATCACCGGCCAGACGATCAATGTCGATGGCGGCCTGATCATGTCGTGAAGTCAGCTCTGGCGGTTGGCAATCGACCAGTCTGAAATTCCGCAGTGCACGAGCCGTCAGCCGTTGCGCCGCATGAACGTTGGTATATATAATTTCATCCCATGAAACGGCCTTGGTGGGGATGGGGCTCGCCGGCCGAGATCATGGGACCTTGATGGCTCTGAAGTCACAGAGCGCCGCCGGAGCGGCGATCGATTCGTTGACGATTGCTCGCGCAGCAATCCATGCGATGCCATGACGCGGGCCTATCCAGCACCATACCACCACCAGATTGAGCACTATCTCGCCTGCGCCGGTTGCGGCCATGGAGATGGTATGGCGCGAACGAGCTTGCGTAACGACCCGCCTTTCCAACACAATCAAGAAAAGACGCAAGAAGGGAACGACTAAGAACTTCCACATGGTTTGACAGGAGAACAAGCATGTCATTTCGCAGTGTGATTTCGAACCTATCAATGGGAGCCTTGGCGCTTGCTGCTGCAAGCGCGCTGACACCGGCGGCGCAAGCGGCCGCGCCTGAATCCAACGACCCGATCAAGATCGCGCTGTTTGACTGGACCAGCGTCAACCTCAACGCCAAGATCCTTGGCGGCATTCTCGAAAAGCTCGGCTACACCGTCGAATATCCGACCGCCGACTACCTCTCCAGCCTGACCACCGGCCTCACCAATGGCGACATCGATGTCGGCCTCGAATTCTGGGACACAACGGCAGGCGAAGCGATGAAGGCCTCCGACGCCACCGGGCAGACCGAGCGACTCGGCAAGCTCGGACCGAAGGCCAAGGAAGAATGGTGGTTTCCCGAATACATGAAGGAGAAATGCCCGGGCCTGCCGAATTGGGAAGCGCTGAAGGACCCGAAATGCGCCGAGGCCTTTTCGACAGCGGAGACGGCGCCGAAGGGCCGCTATCTCGGTGGCCCGGTGACCTGGGAAGGCTTTGACGACGAGCGCGTCGAGGCGCTGAAGCTGCCGTTCACCGTCATCCATGCCGGCACCGACGCGGCGATGTTCGCCGAACTGGACTCGGCCTATCAGCGCAAGGCGCCGATCATGCTGTGGATCTATTCGCCGCATTGGGCACCGGCCAAATACAAGGGCGAATGGGTGCAATTCCCCGAATACACGCCGGAGTGCTACACCGACCCGAAATGGGGCACCAACCCCGACGCCAAATATGATTGCGGCAAGCCGCATGGCGAGATCTGGAAATACTCGTGGTCCGGCATGAAGGACAAATGGCCGGTCGCCTACAAGGTCGCCAAGGCCTACACGGTCGACACCGACGAGCTCAACAAGATGAGCGGCGAGATCGACCTCGGCGGCAAGACGCCTGAAGAAGTCGCCGCCGCCTGGATCGCCGCGCACGAAGCCGACTGGAAAGCCTGGGCGCAGTGATCGTTCCGACTGGAAGCCAGACCCGGCCGTAGCGGCCGGGTCTATTTCCCTATTTTCCAGAAGGACCATTGGATGACGGAAGCGACTGAACCGCAGGCAGTTGGCACGCCAAAGGATGCGCGGCCGATAAAGCTTGCCTGCCGCAATGTCTGGAAGCTATTCGGATCGAACGCGGCCAGTTTCATCCGCGAGCGCGACGGCAAGGCCAGCATGGCCGATGTCACTGCCGCCGGACTGGTCGGCGCGGTCCGCGCCGTCGATCTCGAAATACGCCAGGGCGAGATTTTCATCATCATGGGGTTGTCGGGCTCCGGCAAGTCGACACTGGTGCGCTGCATGTCCCGGCTGGTCGAGCCGACCCACGGCAAGGTCGAGTTCGAAGGCAATGATCTGCTCAAGATTTCCGATGCCGCGCTGATCGAACTGCGGCGCCATCGGATGGGCATGGTGTTCCAGAATTTCGCGCTGCTGCCGCATCTCAATGTGCTGGACAATATCGCCTTCCCGCTCAGCATCCAGGGGCAGGATCGGCCGACGCGGGAAGCGCGGGCGCGTGAGGTGATCGAGCTTGTCGGCCTGCGCGGGCGCGAGCATTTTTACCCGCGCGAACTCTCCGGCGGCCAGCAGCAGCGCGTCGGCATCGCGCGCAGTCTCGCGACCAAACCGGAGATCTGGTTTTTGGACGAACCGTTCTCGGCGCTCGATCCGCTGATCCGCCGCGAGATGCAGGACGAGTTGATGCGGCTGCAGACCATGCTGCACAAAACCATCGTCTTCATCACCCATGATTTCGACGAGGCGATAAGGCTGGCAGACCGCATCGCCATCATGAAGGATGGCGAGGTCATCCAGATCGGCACGCCGGAGCAATTGGTGGTCAATCCGGCGACTGACTATGTCGCCGAATTCACGCGCGACGTCGACCGCGCCAAGGTGATCTCGGCGCGCAGCCTGATGCGCGCCTGCGATGGCACCGAGCATGGCGGCACGGTTTCGCCCGATGCCAAGATCGCCAGTTTCTCGGCCAGCATCGTCGCCTCGGGCAAGCCGTTCGCCGTGGTCAACGGCACCGGCAAGCCGATCGGCGAAGTGACGCCGCAAGCCGTGATCGGGTTGCTGGCCGGTCTGGACAAACCGAGAGTCGGCGCATGACGGTGACGGCAAACGCCAGCGAGGCAAGACCGCCGGTTCAGCGCTGGTTGCTTGTCTGGGCGCTGGCACTTGCCGCCGTGCTGGTGGTGTTCCTGCTGCAGGACGGGCTGCCCTGGGCGGTCAACTATCCGGCCGAGGCGGTCGTCCCGGTCGCCGACTGGGTCAGCGCGCTGATGCGCTGGATCAAGTCGAACTTGTCGTGGCTAACGCGCTCGATCACCGCGGTGCTCGGCGTTCCCCTCGACTTCGCGCTCAATCTGCTGGCCAAGAGTTTCAAGATCGGCCATGGCGCCGATGCCTATGTGCTGCCGCGCCTGTCCTGGGTTGGCGTCTGCGCTTCGGCCTTCATCGCCGGCCATGCCGCCGGCGGCCGCAAGCTCAGCCTGCTGGTCGGCGGCTGCTTCCTCTACATCGCGCTGTTCGGCCAGTGGACGAGCGCGATGCTGACGCTGGCGCTGATTTCCATCGCCGTGCCGTTCTGCATCGTCACCGGCCTGTTCGCCGGCATCTGGGCCTGGCGCAAGCCGTGGGCCGAGAGGCTGATCATCTCCCCGGCGCTGGACCTGATGCAGACCATCCCGACCTTCGCCTATCTGATCCCGATGCTGCTTTTGTTCGGCAACAGCCCGGTCTCGGCGATGATCGCCACCGCCATCTTCGCCACGCCGCCAATGGTGCGGGCGACAATGCTTGGCCTGTCGCGGGTGCCGTCCGAGATCGATGATTTCAGTGAGATGGCCGGTTGCACGGCGCGGCAGAAATTGTGGCGGGTTCTGCTGCCCTCGGCGCGGCCGACGCTGATGGTCGGCGTCAACCAGGTGATCATGCTGGCGCTGAACATGGTCATCATCGCCTCGATGATCGGCGCCGGCGGGCTGGGCTACGACGTGCTCCTGGCCTTGCGCGCGCTGAAGGTCGGCGAGGCGATGGAAGCCGGCCTTGCCATCGTGGCTTTGGCTATCGCGCTTGACCGGCTGAGCCAGGCCATCGCCCACAAGCAGGCGAAAGGCCAGACGCATCAGGCAGTAAGCCCGGTCTTCTGGCGGCGCTATCCCCATCTGACGCTGGTGGTCGCCATCCTTGCCGCCACCACGCTGATCAGTCTCTATGTGCCTGCCTTCGCGGCGGTGCCGAAAGCGATCACCTTCACCACCGCGCCTTTGTGGAAGGCGGCGGTGAACTGGATAACGATCAACTTCTTCGACGTGATCGAGGCCTTTCGCGTGGCGCTGATCCTCAATGTGCTCAACCCGCTGCGCGCCTTCTGCGAAGGCTTTCCATGGTTGGGCGCGGTGGCCCTGCTTGGCCTTGCCGGCTACCAGTTAGGCGGCCTCCGCCTCGCCGCTTTGGTCGCGGCGCTGACTGCTTTCTGCGCCATCACCGGTCTCTGGGAAAAGACCATGGCGACGGTCTATCTCTGCGGCATCTCGGCCTTCATCGCTTGCCTGATCGGCATTCCGATCGGGCTCGCGGCTGCACGAAGCGACCGCTTCGAAAAGATCGTCACGCCTATCATCGACACGCTGCAGGTGCTGCCGTCTTTCTGCTTCATCATACCCGTGGTGATGCTGTTTCGCGTCGGCGACGTCACCGCCATGATCGCGACGGTCGCCTTCGCCGTGGTGCCGGCGATCCGCTATACCAATCACGGCATCCGCCAGGTGCCGCCGGCGCTGATCGAAGCGGCGAAAGTGTCCGGCTGTACGCCGCGCCAGACCTTCTTTCGCGTGCAATTGCCACTTGCGCTTCCCGAAATCATGCTCGGCGTCAACCAGACCATCCTGATGGCGCTGGCGATGATCATCATCTGCGCCATGGTCGGCACGCGCGATCTCGGCCAGGAGGTGTTCATCGCTCTGTCCAAGGCCGATTCCGGGCGCGGCATCGTCGCAGGCCTGGCCATCGCCTTCATCGGCATCGTCGCCGACCGGCTGTTCAATGCCTGGACGGCGAAGGCGCGAGCAAGGCTGGGGTGATGTGAAAATAGAGCCGTGCGGCTCTATTTTCCTTCTTGCTTGACCGAAAATCGGGATCCGCTTTTGCTTCGCCGGCCTTCGGTTCGGGATGATGCCCTACTCGGCCGCCACACCTTTCACTTCGAGATAGCTCTCCATCGAATCGTCCAGCGCCTGCAGCCAGGGCGTATGATGCAACGGCGCCATGGTGCCGGTCATCAGCGAGCGGTAGGCGTGGTCGCGGAAGCTCATAATGTCTTCCCCCTTGTGGTGCTCCCACTCCATGAAAGTCTGGTTGACCGCCTCGACGTCGAAGCCGGGATAGTCGGTCTGGTCCATCAGCTCCTTGGTGTAGTCGCCCTGGAACCAGATCATCTGCTCGGCGTCTTCCAGCGTCTCCTCGCGGGCCCGCCATTTGGCGCCGTGTTCCGCCATCGCCTGCGCCGACGGCAGCTTGATGCGGCCCATGATGACATCGCGGGCGAACCAGGCCTGCGCGTCGAACATGTTGAATGTGTAGAACTGGTCCTGCATGCCGATATAGGACAGTTTCGGGTTCTTCTCCCAGACGACGCCTTCATAGAGGTCGAGCGGCCACATGCGGTTGGCGGTCTTGAGTTTCAGATCGTCGGTGAGGAAGGGGAAGGAATGCAGATAGCCGGTGCACAGGATGATGGCGTCGACGTCCTTGGTCGTGCCGTCCTTGAAATGCGCGGTCTTGCCGACCACCTTCTGCAGCAGCGGGACCTCCTTCCAGTTCTCCGGCCATTTGAAGCCCATCGGCTTGGAGCGGTAGCTGGAAGTGATGGATTTGGCGCCGTATTTGTAGCATTGCGAGCCGATATCCTCGGCCGAATACGAGCGGCCGATGATCAGGATGTCCTTGCCCTTGAATTCCATGGCGTCGCGGAAATCATGGCTGTGCAGGATGCGGCCGTTGAAGGTCGAAAACCCTTCGAAATAGGGAACGTTGGGCACCGAGAAATGCCCCGACGCAACGACGACATTGTCGAACTCTTCGGAGTAGGTGACGTCGTTGGTGCGGTCATGCGCGGTGACGGTGAATTTCTTCGTCACGTCCGAGAAGGTGACCATGCGCACCGGGCTGTTGAAGCGCACCCATTTGCGCAGGCCTGATTTCTCGACGCGGCCCTTGATGTAGTCCCACAAAACGGCGCGCGGCGGGTAGGAGCCGATCGGCCGGCCGAAATGTTCCTCGAATGTGTAGTCGGCGAATTCCAGGCATTCCTTCGGCCCGTTCGACCAGAGGTAGCGGTACATCGAGCCGTGCACAGGATCGCCATGTTCGTCGAGGCCGGTGCGCCAGGTGTAGTTCCACAAGCCGCCCCAGTCGGACTGCTTTTCGAAGCAGACGATTTCGGGAATTGCGGCGCCCTTGTCTTCAGCCGATTTGAAGGCCCTGAGCTGGGCCAGGCCGGATGGCCCGGCTCCAATGACGGCAACGCGAGTGTTCATGGCAGGCCTCCCGGGCTCATTTCAACTTTGACGCAATTCCTGTTGGAAAACCGTTTCACGCTTTTCCTGGGATTGCTCTTACGAAACAAATTTCACTCACAGTGACAGTAATTGCCCCTTCGATGCTGTCAACAGGCCTTGTGGCGAAACCGCGTTTCGTCCCTGCGGATTTTCGGCAAAACCCGATGACAGCGCAAATCCGGACCCGACACCATTCGACTTAAGGGGCTTGCGTAGCGGTTGCCTTTCTGTACCGGCAGCGAATATGTTCACCTTGAGTGAAATAAATCTGCGATTCTTGGGAGCGGCGACATGGCGAAGACAGCATCCGATCTCAAGCCCGGCGCCGGTCCGGCCAAGGCAAAGCCGCTGGCGAAGGTCTCGGTGGACGGGAAGACCATTCGTACGCCGCTGACGCAGAACCCGCACGCCATCCGCGACACACGCGAAAAGGTGCTGGAGGTGGCGATCGGCCGCGAGGTGCGCGCCTTCCGCAAGAAGCTCGGAATCACCGTCGCAGATCTGGCTGTCGCCACCGACATTTCGCTGGGCATGCTATCGAAGATCGAAAACGGCATCACCTCGCCCTCGCTGACGACATTGCAGGCGCTGTCTCGTGCGCTCGGCGTTCCCGTCACCGCCTTCTTCCGCCGCTTCGAAGAGGAGCGCAGCGCCGTCTTCGTCAAGGCCGGCGAAGGCCTCGATGTCGAGCGCCGCGGCACGCGCGCCGGCCACCAGTACAATCTGCTCGGACATATCGGTTCCAACACCAGCGGTGTCGTCGTCGAGCCCTATCTGATCACGCTGACCGAGGATTCGGATGTCTTCCCGACCTTCCAGCATGAGGGCATGGAATTCCTCTACATGCTGGAGGGCGAAGTGGTTTACCGGCACGGCAGCAACCTCTATCCGATGAAGCCCGGCGACAGCCTGTTCTTCGACGCCGACGCGCCACACGGGCCGGAGCAGCTGACGAAACTGCCGATGCGGTATTTGTCGATTATCTGTTATCCGCAGAACAGCGCTGGTTGAGTGGGCTTGGTTCCTCGCCCCCACGACAGTGGGGGAGAGGTGGCTCGGCGAAGCGGACGGAGAGGGGGCCTTCGTAGGG
>NZ_VFTC01000002.1 GCF_007003975.1 Mesorhizobium sp. WSM4306 | reverse complement strand
GCGGTGACCATGGCCTTCATCGACATACGCAACAACACGCTGACGCAACTCAAGCGGTAGCGGCTTGCCCATTGCGGTCTCCTTTCAACCGCAATGAATCACGAACTCAAACCAAGGGGAATCCTGAATCCTTTAAAAGGCGACAGGCTTTAAACGAAAAAGGCGGGCCGTGGCCCGCCCTGGTTCAGTAATCGTCGCACCAATCAGTGCAGCCGGCCGCTCGCATGGGCCAGCATGGTGTAGACCTTGCCGGTGTCCGACGTCAGATAGGTCTGCGCCATGATGTTGTCGCGGTCGTTGCGCGAGACGTCCTTGAGCAGCTTCTCAAAATCGTCGCAGTAGCGGTCGACGGCGGCGCGGAACTCCGCCTCTCCCTGATATTTGCGGCGGATTTCATCGAAGGTCTGCTGGCCCTTAAGCGTGTAGAGGCGGCGTGTGAACACGTCACGCTCGCCGCGCCGGTAGCGGTTCCACAGCTCGATCGAGGCGTCATGGTCGATCGCCCGCGCAATGTCGACCGACAGCGAGTTGAGCGACTCCATGACATGCAGCGGCGAGCGCTGGGCGGGAGTTGCGCGCGGTGCTTCCGCGGGCGCTGCCGGCCTGGCGACTTCCTCCTCGCGCGATGCCCCGGTCAGGAGGTCGCGCACCCAGCCGCCTTGCGGTGTGCGGGCGTTGGCGTCGCGCTGGCGCGGTGCTTCGGCAGGACGTTCGATATCGAGCGTGCCGCGCAGACCGCCGAGCGGCGCCTGCGGAGCCGGACGCTCGGCCAGCGGCGCCGGCGGTGGGCGGCGTACAGGCTCGGCCGGGCGCTGGACCGGCGCCTGGGGAGCCGGGCGCAAATTGCGGGGCTCGGAATTGTCGCCACCACCGCGGCCCGATTTCGCAACGATATCCGAAAGTTCCTTGAGCGCGTTGATCTGCTCGGAAACGGCACGGCGGATCGCCGAGGTCGATTCCTTGGCCTCTTCCGGCATCTCGATGACGCCCTTCTTGAGCTCGGCGCGTGTGAGGTCGAGCTCGCTCTTGATCGAGCTTGCGGTGCGCCGCATCTCCTCGGTCGCATCGGCAAACCGGTTGGTTGCCGAATCGACCACTTCCGCTATGGCAATGCGGATCTTGTCGGCCGATGCCAGCGTCCTGCCTTCGGCATTCTGCATCGTCTGGCCGACAAGGCTCTCGAAAGAACGCATCACCTTCTCGAGGTCTTCCGACTTCTTGACCAGGCCGACGGCGAGATCTTCGAGCGACGACTGTCTCTCCAGCGTGTGTTCCAGATTGCTCTGCGCCGAGCTCAGCAGGTCGGAAGCCGACGACAGCAGACGGCTGTGCTCATCGAACTTGGTGGCGATCGAAGCAACTTCGCGCAAGGTCGAAGATGACAGTTCGGTAAGCCGTGTCGTGTTCGAATCGACCAGGCGTGCCGAGCTGGCGAAGGTCTGCGCCGCCTTTTCGGTGGTCGCGGCGAAGCTTTGCGTGCTGCCGCTGAGACGTTCGTCGACTTGGCCAAGATTGACCGCCGCCTGCTCGATCAGCTCACCGAGCTGCGAGCTGGAGACGCTCATACGGCCGATGAGATCGGCGACGCTGTCGGCGAGCGACGAGCGCGCGCCTTCGACGGCCGACAGCGTTTCGGCCGTGCGGCTGGCGAGCGCATTGACGAGGGCGGCGTTTTCGCTACGCAGCTTCTCGGTGGCGCGTTCGGTGACCTCTTCCATGCTCTTTTGCAGTTCCGAGCCGCCCTGGGCGAAGCGCTCGACCAGCGGCCGTGCGGTTTCGTCGAGGATCTTCGACAGTTCGGCCGAACGTGCCGCCAGCATCGTGTTGAGCTCGCGGGTGTTTGTGCCGATGGTCTTGGCCGCGTCGTTGGTGCTCTGGCCGATATGTTGGCCAACCGCAGTAAAAGTCTCCGCAATCGTGTTGGCGCGCGAGATCAGTTGAGCCTCGGCGCTGGACACCTGCTCGTTGAGCTTCTGGCCCATCGTCTCGGTGGTGTAGGCGAGGCGGTTTTCGACGCTGGCGACCTGTTCCTCGACGCGGGTGGTTGCGGCAGCAACGCTCGCGGCCAGCCGCTCGTCGGCGCCGGCCAGAGCCTGCTCCATTTCGCGGGCGTGGACGGCAAGTTCCTGGCCGGTCTGGCGTGCGCGTTCGGCGACCCGCTGCTCGGTGCTGGCGAAGGCACCGACGATGTTGTCGGCATGCTCGCCGATCGTCGACGTGGAGTCGGCGATGCGCGACACCAGGCGGTGATCGGCTTCGTCGAAGATGCGGCTGATTTCGGTGGCACGGGCCGACAACGCGTCTGAACCCTCGGCAATGCGCGAGATCAGCTGCCGGTCGGCTGCATCGAAGATGTGGCCGAGGTCGGAGGCGCGGGCGGCCAACGCTTCGGCGGATTCGCCGATGCGCATGCTCAGCCGCTGGTCGGCACCCTCGAAGTTGCGCAGGATGTCGCCAGCGCGGTCGGCGAGCGACTGCGCTGTCTCGACCGCACGGGCAACCAGCTTCTGGTCGGCGGCGTCGAACGTGCCGGCGATTTCGCCGGCGCGGGCAGCCAGCCGTCCGGCCGTTTCCTCGGCACGAGCGAGCAGCGAGCTCGACGTCTCGTCGTGCCGGGCAAGCAGCGCGCTCGTCGTGTCTTCGGTGCGAGCAAGCAGGGCGCTCGTCGTTTCCTCGGCGCGTGCGTGCAGGCGGCGATCCGCATCCTCGAAGGTGCGGGCGATGTCCTCGGCCCGGGCCAGCAGGGCGGCCGAAGTCTGCTCGGCACGCTCGGCGATCTTGCGGTCGGCATCGCTGAAGGCAGCACCCGCCTGTTCGTGCAGGGCGCTGGTGACTTCCATCACCTTCTCGCGCAGTGCGCCGGCAACAAAGACGGCGCTCTTTTCGAGCACGTTGCGGACATTGTCGACACCCACCGACAGCGCGCGCTCCATGGTTCCGGCGCGCTCCTCGATGATGCCGGTCTGCTTGCTGAAGGCCTGCTCGATCTTCTCGACATCGGCTGCGATAGCCGCGGAAATGTCGGTGCTTCTGGCGGCGATCTGGTCGATATGGCCCGACAGGGAGCGGTCGACATCCTTGCGGGTGTCGGCGAGCTTCGCCAGATCGTCTTCCAGCGCCTGGGTCAGCATGTTGCGGCCTTCGGCCAGCTTGCCGACATGGCCGGCGATGATGTCGTCGACCTCGCCGCGGCTTGCCGACAGCTTTTGCAGGTCGGCTTCCAGCGCGCGCTTGAGGATGTCGCGGCCTTCGGCCAGCTTCTCGACCTGGCCGGCGACCAGTCCGTCGATGCTCGACCGGCTTTCGGCCAGCTTGGCGAGGTCGTCCTCAAGAGCCTTCGACAGCGTCGCGCGATCCTGGGCGAGCTTGTCGCTGTGATCCTGGAGCAGGCTGTTGACATTTTCCAGATCGGCTTCCAGCACCCGTGCGAATTCTCCACGGTTTTCAGTCAGCTTCTGCGACTGGTCGACAATGGCGCTCCTGATCGTGTTGAGATCGGCCTCGAGCGCCCGCTTGAGAATGTCGCGGCCCTCGGCGAGCTTCTCGACCTGTCCGGCGACCAGCCCATCGATGCTGGAGCGGCTCTCCGCCAGCTTGGCGATGTCGTCTTCCAGTGCCTTTGAGAGGGCCGAACGATCCTGGACGAGCCTGTTTTGATGATCGGCCATGAAGCCGCTCACATTGTGCAGATCGTCCTGAAGCGCCTGGGATAGCGTCGAACGATCCTGGACAAGCCGGTTCGTGTGGTCGGCGATCAGGCTGTTGACATTCTGCAGATCGGCTTCCAGTGCCTTCGAAAGCTGGCTGCGCTCTTCCGCCACCTTGTCGGAATGACCCGCGATGGCACCCTTGATGGTATTGATGTCGGCTTCGAGCGCGCGCTTGAGGATGTCACGGCCTTCGGCCAGCTTCTCGACCTGGCCGGCGACCAGCCCGTCAATGCTCGACCGGCTTTCCGCCAACTTGGCAAGGTCGGCTTCGAGCGTTTGGGACAAGAGGCCACGATCGTCGGCGAGCCGGTTCGAATGGTCGGAGAGCAGGCCCCTGATGCTGGACAGGTCGTTCTCCAGCGCCTTGCTGAGTTCAGTCCGGTCCTCGGCCAGTTTCGCCGAGTGGTTCTCGATCACGCCCTTGATGCCGACAATGTCGTTTTCGAGCGCCTTGGTCAGGACGGCGCGGCCTTCGGCGATCGTTTCGACCTGGCCGGCGACCAGCCCGTCAATCGAGGCGCGGCTGTCGGCGAGCTTACCAAGATCGGCTTCCAGGGCGCGCGACAGAATGTTGCGGCCCTCGGCCAGCTTGCCAACATGTCCGGCGACCATTTCATCAATGATCGTGCGGGCTTGCACGAGTTTTCCGGAGTCTTCATGCAAGGCCTGGTTGAGCCGGTTGCGGCCCTCTTCGAGGCGCTCGAGGTGGCTGCCGACCGACGCGTCGATGGCGGCGCGAGACTCGTTGACCTTGCGCAGATCCTCTTCCAAAGCGCGCGAAATCAGGTTGCGGCCTTCGGCGAGCTTCTGCACCTGGTTGGTCACGGCTGCGTCGATGCCGGCGCGGCCCTCGGCGAATTTCGCCAGATCCGCCTCCATGGCCGCTGCCATGCGCTCGCGGCTTTCGGACAGCTTGCGGCTGTGGTTTTCGACGGCTTCCTCGATGCCGACGCGGGCGTCGGCGAGGCGCTGGATGTCGGTGTCGAAGGAGCGCGACACGACGTGGCGGGCCGCTTCCATGCGGCCGGCGAAGTCGCTGGCGCGGGCTTCGAGCATGGACGAGGTCGACGAAACAATGTCGGCCATGTCGGCGCCGATCTGGGTCTTGCCCTGATCGATCATCGCCGACAAATGGTCCTTGCTCTCGGCAAAGGTATGGGCGATCTCGCGGGCGCGTTCGACCAGCGTTTCATTGATCTGGCGAGCCCGTGCCTCAAGCGCGGCGTTGAGCTTCTGCGTACCGGTGTCCAGGGCTTCGGCGCGGGTCTGGAATTCGCTGATCAGCGCCTGGCCACGTTCGGCCAAGGTGCGCTCGATGCCGCTGAGGCTGGATTCGAATTCCGAACTCAGGGTCCGGGCGGCACCGCCGAGCAGTGACACCATGCCGGTGGTGCGGTCGTCGAGCAGGTCGGTCAGCGACCGGGTCAAGCCGTCGGTGGTGTCCGTCAGCTTGGCGATGCGGGTGTCGAGCAACGAAGCGAAGGCTTCGCCCGAGGTCGACAGCCTGTCGGTGATCGTATCGAGCCTGCCTTCCACCTGATCGAAGATCGACATCGAGCTTTCGTTGATGCGGTCGATCAGCGTGTCGCCGGAATTGGTGATCGTCATCGACAGCTTGGTCGACGCGTTGAGGATCGAGTCGCGAATAATGTCGCTGGCAGCGCCGATTTCGTCCTTCAGCGTCTCATGCGCGCCGGTGATCGAGGCGCGCACGCGCTCGGCATGGGTGACGACGGCTTCGCGTTCGCTGCCCAGCCCGTCGACCAGGGAGCGGATACGGGACTCATTCTCGGAATAGGAGCGTTCGATCTGGTTGACCTCGCTGTGAACCAGCGTTTCGAGCTCGACGGCGCGCGCCAGCGTGCGCTCGATGCCTTCGCCCATCGCCGCCACTTCGCGGCGAACGGCCTGGCCGATCATCATCACGCGGTCCTGGGCGAGGTTTTCCGGTTCCGCCAGGCGGAAAGCCACTTCCGTCATCGACTGGGCGGCGATGCGCATTTCCTGCGCGCGGCGGATCATCGCCGCGAAGGCCCAAAACAGGACGACCGGTATGATTGCCGCGATTGCGAGGCCGATCAGTTCGGGGCGGGCGAGGAGTTGATCGAATGTACGGATTTTCCAGATGCTGGGGCCAAACAGCAGATTGGCAAGACCGCCGGCGCCGGCAATCCAGGCCAGCGACACGAACGCCACGACCCAATAGATCGTGCTCGACGCGCGCCGGTTGAGGCTGTGCAGCAGCGTCTTGTAATCTTTCTGGCGGTCATCGTTTGCCGGCTTGAAACCGGCCGGCTGCGCGCTGTTGCGCGATTCAACCGGGCGCAGCTCGGCGGGCTTGGCCTGGGCAGCCGGCGCCGCGCTTTGATTCTGTTGGATGGGTGCACTTTGAATGGAGGCGGGCTGGGTGCGGCCTTCGCGCGCCAGTTCGTCCGCGGCCTGCGAAATCTGCGCTTCCAGATCTTCCATCGACGCCGCTATATCGAGATCGCCGCTGCCGTCTCCGCTAAGGTCGAGGTCTAGTGCCTTTTCGAGTTCCCTGGCTACGTCGCTGTCGAGAGTTCTGGTCGTCGTTGGTTTCTTCGCCATGCCTTCGCTACCCTGTACTAGCTGCCGAGGGACTTTATGATTTTGGCCTGATTCTGGCTTATCTTATCCCACGCAGGAGGCTGAAAATGGACCCCTCGTATCGTAATGACACACAGGGGTAAAGAAAACATGCATTCCGCGAGATACGTAAAACTTTAAATATAAGGTTAACGTGAACGTGATTTCGCCGCCTCTGCGGCAACAATTTTCCGGCCCATTCATTAACGCGTTGGCGACGGAAATCGCCTAAGTTTTTTTGGCGATCGGGACAAAGGGAGTTTCAAATTGGTACGCGGTGAAAGCGGCATTGCCTTCTCAATGCCGGGCGGCGATGCGTCGGGTCCGGCCCGTTCGCGGCCGGTGGATCTGGCCCATCTGGCCCGACAGACAATGGGCGATCGCGCCCTCGAACAGGAGGTATTGGCACTGTTCGTACAGCAGGCGCTTTCCGTCCGCGACAAGATCATCGACGCCGATGTCAGGGAGAGGCTGCTCCTAGCGCATGGGCTGAAAGGTTCGGCGCGCGGCGTCGGCGCCTTTGCCATCGCCGACTGCGCCTCATCGATCGAACAGCAGCCGGAAGATACACGCAGCCTCAAGCGCCTCAGCGTTCTGATCGAGGAAGTGCGGGATTTCATCGCCGCCATCAGCCGGTAATGGCTGCCGCTCGTCGGCCGCCACCGGCATGAATTGGCCGGGCCAGGGCGCGCTTTATCCAGCTTTCCGAAAAAACGTCACAAAGCGGCGCTTTCGCGCCGCAGTTGACTTGTCTGGCGGAGTGATTATCTCGGCTGAGACTCCCTTCAGGTGACAAATGACCAAGCTGACCTTCATCGCCAATGACGGCACTTCTTTCGATGTCGAGGCCGAAAACGGCTCGACCGTCATGGAGAATGCGATCCGCAACGCGGTGCCGGGCATCGAGGCCGAATGCGGCGGCGCCTGCGCCTGCGCAACCTGCCATGTCTATGTCGACGAAGCCTGGACGGCCGAGGTCGGCGAGCCGGAGGCGATGGAAGAGGACATGCTGGACTTCGCTTATGAGGTCCAGCCGAACTCGCGCCTGTCCTGCCAGATCAAGGTGCGCGACGCCCTTGACGGCCTCGTCGTGCGCGTTCCCGCCCGCCAGGGCTGAACCGACTTCTCTCGGATTTTTGCCGCCGGCGCTTGGCAGCAAGCCAATGCTCATGCAGTTTGGCCCAGTTTTGGCAATGAGGCACGCCTGGCATGACCGATGTAATCAAGACGGACGCACTCATTGTCGGGGCAGGGCCGGTCGGACTGTTCGCCGTGTTCGAACTCGGCCTCCTCGACATGAAATGCCATTTGATCGACATCCTCGACCGGCCCGGTGGCCAGTGCGCCGAACTCTATCCGGAAAAGCCGATCTACGACATTCCGGGCTGGCCCTTGATCTCGGCGCAAGGCCTGGTCGACAGGCTGGTCGAGCAGATCCACCCGTTCAAGCCCGACTTCACCTTCAACCGCATGGTCTCCAGCCTGGAAAAGCTGGAGGACGGCTCCTTCCGCGTCACCACCGACGAGAACGAGGTGTTCGAGGCCAAGGTGGTGGTGATCGCCGCCGGCGGCGGCTCGTTCCAGCCCAAACGGCCGCCCATTCCCGGCATCGAGGCCTATGAAGGCAAGAGCGTCTTTTATTCGGTGCGCCGCATGGAGGATTTCCGCGGCCACGATCTCGTCATCGTCGGCGGCGGCGATTCCGCGCTCGACTGGACGCTGAACCTGCAGCCGGTGGCAAAAAGCGTGACGCTGGTTCACCGCCGCCCGGAATTCCGCGCCGCACCTGACAGTGTCAACAAGATGTACGCCATGCAGGAGATGAAGCAGCTGGAGTTCCGGGTCGGCCAGGTGAGCGGCCTGACCGGCGTCGACGGTCAGTTGGCGTCCGCGACCATCAAGGGCGGCCCTGACGGCGACATCGAGGTGCCTTGCACCCGCATGCTGCCGTTCTTCGGCCTGACCATGAAGCTCGGCCCGATCGCCGAATGGGGGCTCAACCTTCACGAGAACCTCATTCCGGTCGACACCGAAAAGTTCCAGTCCTCGGTGCCCGGCATCTTCGCCGTCGGCGATATCAACTGGTACCCCGGCAAGCTGAAGCTGATCCTGTCGGGCTTTCACGAGGTGGCGCTGATGGCGCAGGCCGCCAAGCGCATCATCAGCCCTGGCGAGCGCATCGTCTTCCAGTACACGACCTCCTCAACCAGCCTGCAGAAGAAGCTCGGGGTCGTGGGGTAGGTTCTACAGGGCTCTCTGGATCATTCCACCAGGACGACTGGCGCCTCGGCCTCGTCGCGGCCGCGCAGCGACTTCTCCGGCATCAGTGCCAGCGTGATCAGCGCCAGCACGAGCGTGATAGCTGCGGCAAGGAAGATCATCATGAACGGCGTCGCCGATACGATCTGTCCGGCAGCCGGCACGCCTTCGCCGGCAAGCGGCAGGCCGTAGCCGAGCGCGACGGCGCCGAGCATGGCGACACCGAGTGCGCTGCCCAGCGAGCGCAGGAAGGTCAGCACGCCGGTGGCGACGCCGAGATGCGCACGGTCGACCGCGTTCTGCACGGACACGGTGGCGACCGGGAAAGTGGTGCCGCTTCCAAGCCCAATGCATATGGTCAAGAGCTCGACCACCAGCAGCGAGGCGCGGCCGGCAACCAGGCTGAGCACGCCAAGGCAGATGATGGCGAAGAGAACGCCAACCATGGCGATGCGCTTGTAGTGGAAGAAGCGCGGTATCGTGCGGCCGCTGAATGTCGCGCCGGCGACCGTGCCGAGCAGCAGGCCGAGCATGGCAAGGCCAGACTGGCTGACCGACAGCCTGATGATCGACTGGAGATAGACCGGCAGATACACGGACAGGCCGATATTGGCGGCCTGCAGCAGGAACATCGACGCCGTGCCGGCAAGCACGATCGGGTTGCTCAGCACTTCAAGCGAAATCAGTGGCTCGGCCGCCCGCATCAGCCGCAGCGCAAAGGCGCCCCAGAAGACCGCCGAACAGGCGAGCAGGGCGAGGATCTCGCGCGAGGCCCATGGATAGGCGCTGCCGCCCCAGTTGAGCGCCAAAAGCAGCAACGCCGTCGCCACCACCAGAAGCAGTGCGCCCAGCGCGTCGATGCGATGCCGCTTTGCGGCGACCGGCAGTTTGCGCAGCGGCTTGTTGATGATCGCCATCGCCACCAGGCCAAGCGGGATGTTGATCCAAAAGATCAGCGACCAGTGCAGATGTTCGGCAAATCCGCCGCCCAGCAACGGTCCGGCGATGCTGGCAACAGCCCATGTGCCCGAAATCCAGGCGGCATAGCGCGCCCGTTCGCGCGGCGGCACGAGGTCGCCGATGACGATCTGCGCCAAGGCGAACAGGCCGCCACCGCCGGCACCCTGGATTGCCCGGCCGATGACCAGCACGAACATGTTGGGGGCCATGGCGCTGACCAGCGATCCCGCGAGGAAGATCAGGATCGCCGCATAGACGGTCGGCCGGCGGCCATAAACGTCGGAGATCTTGCCGTAGAGTGGCGCCATGGCGGTCGCCGTCAAGAGATAGCCGGTCACGATCCACGGCAGATAGTCGGCATGGCCGAGGGAACGGCCGATGGTCGGCATGGCCGGCGCGACGATGGTCTGGTCGAGTGCCGCCAAGAGCATCGACAGCAAGATGCCGGCGATGATGACGTTCTTTTCGCTCTCCGTCAGCGGCGCGGCGGGCGTCGCCATCACCGGCTTGTCGACAGCCTGGTCCATGTCAGTTCATCCACAACGCCTGGCGAGCGATTGCGCGGCGCCAAATGGCCGCTCCGCTATACGCCGCCTCAATTGGTCTTGATCTCGTGTTCCGAAGCTCGCGCCTTGCGAGCCTGACATATGTCGGTCGGTATAGGCCGATTTCGACCCTTGCCCGAAAGTTTTCTGAGGCTGGCCTCATGTTTCGGCGCGATTGGCTTGATATCAGTCCCGTGGTTCAGCCAGGCGGAAGCTGGCCGTTTTCGACGCGCTGCATGCGGTAGCGCAGCAGCCGCAGGATGCGGCTTTCGAAGTTGACGCCTTCGACCCGGTCGAAGCGCAGCTGGTCCTGGTCGTGCCTGGCGAGCTCGGCCGCGGTGATCTGCGCCGCCTTCGCCTTTGCCTCGGCGCAGGTCTTTTGCGGGTAGCTGGCGTTCAGCGCGTCCTCGAGCTGACGGCCGTGGTTCTTGGCAATCTCGACATGGCGCTCCTCGTGGCGCTTGATGTCGGCCGACAGCGTGTCCCAGAACAGCCTGACATCGGCGTCCGCCTTGCGCGGCCTGCGCCACTCCGGGAGGATGACCTTGACCTTGACGGTGACGGTGGCCTTGGCGATGCGGCAGGAATCAGCGGTTTGCGCGTAGCTGATGCGGGTGGTGAACGCCATCTGGGTTGCGCCCGGATGCCTCATCCCGGTGCTTTTCACCTCGGGTCCATGTTTCGACAATTGCGTCTCGATGTCATCGAGTGTGCTGCCGCCGACGGCAAAATAGCTGTAGGTCTTCACCAGATTGGCAGCATTCGCCGGCAGGACGGTCAAAGCCAGCGTCAGGGCGCAGAGCAGGGGTCGTTTCATCATGTTGCCTCTTCACTCACCTTGCTTTACGGCCGTTGCCGGCGCAACGGAATTGATCTTCCACCGATCACGCATCGTTGATGGATTGCAAGCGCTCGATGGGCCACATGGTTGAAGGACAATGACGACAAGGCGATGGCAACTGGCGCATGGACGCCATCTCGACCTTGGCGAGAAGGCCATAGTGGTCGGCATTCTCAACGTCACGCCGGACAGTTTTTCGGATGGCGGGCTGTTCATCGCGGCTGACCAGGCGGTGGCGCAGGCGCGCCGCATGGTGGAAGAGGGCGCTGTCGTCATCGACATCGGCGGAGAATCCACGCGCCCCGGCGCCTCTCCCGTTACCCCTGGGGAAGAGCAGGCCCGCATCCTGCCGGTGATCGCCGCGCTCGCTGCGTCTGGTGAAGCTTTGATATCGGTCGACACCTATCGCGAGCAAACCGCGCGCCTGGCCGTCGCCGCCGGCGCGCATATCGTCAACGATGTCTGGGGCCTGCAGCGTGAACCCGGCATTGCCCGCGTCGCCGCCGAGACCGGCGCCGGGCTGGTCATCATGCACACCGGGCGCGAGCGGCAAAAGCTGCCCGACGTCATCGACGATCAATTTTTATTCCTGAAGGCATCGCTGGAAATCGCCAAGCGCAATGGCGTTGAGGATGACCATATCGTGCTCGATGCCGGCTTCGGCTTCGCCAAAGAGACGGCCGAGGAAAACCTCGACCTGATGGCTCGGTTTTCCGAACTGACGGCGCTGGGCTTTCCCCTGATGGCCGGCACTTCCAGGAAACGCTTCGTCGGCACCGTCACCGGCCGCGAGGCCGCCGAGCGCGGCGCCGGTACGGCAGCCACCAGCGTCATCCTCAGGCTCAAGGGCGCCGATCTGTTTCGCGTTCACGATGTCGCAATCAACGTGGACGCACTGGCCGTCGCCGATGCTATGCTGGCGCGAAAGGCCAGGATGCTGAGCCCAGGACACTAAGAAATGTATGTCATCCGCATGAAGAACTGCGCCTTCTTTGCCCGGCACGGCGTGCTGGATGAGGAGGAGGCGCTCGGCCAGCGTTTCTATGTCGATGCCGAGTTGACGGTCGAGCCCAGCCGCCCGCTGGAGGATGACTCCATCGAGGACACCGTCAATTACGGCATCGCCTTCACGGTGATTGAGAAGATCATCACCGGACATCGCCGTTTCCTGATCGAGGCGCTGGCGCTCGAAGTGGCGAAGGCGCTGACGGCGCGGTTTCCGCAGATCAGGAAGGCCGAGATCACCGTGCGCAAGCCCAACGCGCCGGTGCCCGGCGTGCTCGATTATGTCGAGGTGACCGTTGTCTGGCCCGAATAACACGGTCTATCTCAGCCTTGGCGGCAATCTCGGCGATCCGGCGGCCTCGATGGCCACGGCGTTGCGCCTGCTGGACGCTGACGAGAGCACGCGCGTCATTGCCGTCTCCTCGCTTTACCGCACACCGCCTTGGGGCAAGCTCGACCAGCCGGATTTCCTCAACGCCGCCGCCGAAATCTCGACGGGGCTGGCGCCAAGGGCTCTGCTCGATCTCTGCCTCGAGGCCGAGCGCAAGCTGAAGCGGGTGCGCGAGGAGCGCTGGGGGCCGCGCCTGATCGATATCGACATACTGGTGTTCGGCGACCGCATTATCCACGAGACCGGGTTGGAAGTGCCGCATCCCAGGATGCTGGAGCGCGCCTTCGTGCTGGCGCCCTTGGCCGAGATCGCGCCGGAACTGGAGGTTGGCGGCCGCAGCGTGAGCGAGCGGCTTGGCGCCGTCGATGCGTCAGGCATAGAGCGGCTGGCTTCCGGCCGTGACTGGTGGCTGGGCTAGCCGGAAAACCCGCCACCATCGAGAAATGCCTGTTCGTCCGCCGTCGTCTCGCGGCCAAGCATCTTGTTGCGATGCGGAAAGCGGCCGAAACGCTCGATGATGTCGCGGTGCTCGACCGCGTATTTGATATACTCCGGCGCCCTGGCAGTGGTGAGCTCGACCGATCTGTCCTGGTCGGCGGGCAGCTCCGAATGTTCATAGGGCAGGTACAGGAAGACCCGCAGGTCCTCTTCCAGCGCAAGGTCATGGCCGGCGGCGATCGCCTTGGCGGCAAAAAGCCTTGCCAGCGGGTCGGTGGCGTACATGTGGCCGGTGCCGCGAAAGCAGTTGCGCGGAAACTGGTCGAGCAGGATCATCAGCGCCAGCGAACCCTCGGCATGCTCCGACCAGGCATCGCATTCGCGCCGCGCGGCCGCAAAGTGCAGGTCGAGGAACCGGCTGCGAAAATCCGCGTCGAAGGCGTCGTTCTTTTCGAACCAGGCATCTTCGCCGGCCTCGCGCCAGAATTTGGTGACGGCGAGCGCGCGTTCATCCAATGCGGTCATCTGCCTTCCTCTGATTGGGCGGATTCGGATTTTTGCAACACACCGGCGGTTTCTTCATTCAGCGCCTGGCCGGGTCGACGCGGCGGGGCGAGCGGCGTCGGTATCGGCGTGCCGATATTGCCCCTGAGGAAGCGCCGGCCAGCCCGTATGCCTTCCGCCAACTGCGTCTCGAAGCGGTCGTTGTCGCGGCGCCGCACATCCTCGATGACGTCGGCGACGTCTTCCGGTTCGACGCCAAGCGCTTCGAGCGCCGAGCCACCGAAGACGAGGGCCGATTCGAAAGTTTCGCGCAGCTGGAAATCCACTCCGACACGGATGAGCGACAGCGCGGTGCCGCGATCGTACGCACGTGCCAGAACGGTCAGCAGCGGGAATTCCGCCTTGATCAGTTCGGCAATGCGAACCGCAGCGTCCGCCTTGTCGACGCAGATCAACACGGCGCGTGCGCGACCGGCGCCCGCGGCGCGCAGAATGTCCAGCCGCGTACCGTCGCCATAATAGACCTTGAAGCCGAAATCGGCCGCCGCCTGGATCATTTCGACATCGTTGTCGATGATCGACACGTCGATGCCGCGCAACAAAAGCGGCTGGCTGGCGATCTGGCCGAAGCGGCCGAAGCCGATGACCAGAACACTGCCGGTCAGCCCTTCGGCAATATCGACGCCTTCGAGCGACTGCTCGTCGCGCGGCGTCAAATATCTAAGCGCAATGATCGCCAGCGGCGTCAGCACCATGGAGATGATGATGATCGCGGTCAGCGTGGCGTTGGCCCTGCTGTCGATGATGCCGACTGCCGCCGCGGCGGAGTAAAGCACGAAGGCGAATTCGCCGCCCTGCGCCATGAACACGGCGCGCTCCAGCGCTTCGCGGTGGCCGCTCTTCAGCATGCGGGCGACGAGATAGATGCCGAGCGCCTTCATCACCATGTAGGCGACGACATAGATGGCGACGAGCCGCCAGTTGTCGATCACCACATGTAGGTCGAGCGACATGCCGACAGCGAGGAAGAACAGGCCAAGCAGGATGCCGCGAAAAGGTTCGATGTCGGCTTCCAGCTGATGGCGGAAGGTCGATTCCGACAGAAGCACGCCGGCAAGGAAGGCGCCCATCGCCATCGACAGGCCGGAAAGCTGCATGACCAGCGCCGACCCCAGCACGACCAGCAAAGCCGCTGCTGTCATCACTTCGCGCGCCTTGGCGTCAGCCAGGATGCGGAAGAACGGATTGAGCAGATAGCGGCCGGCCACCACCAGCCCGACGATGGCGCCAAGGCCGATGCCGACCTCGGTCAGCCTTTGCTGCAGGGTCATCTCGGCACCGCCCGGCGCCAGGAAGGCGACCAGCGCCAGAAGCGGCACGATTGCCAGATCCTCGAGCAGCAGGATCGAAACGATGCGCTGGCCCTTGGGGCTGGCCATCTCGCCGCGCTCTTCCAGAAGCTGCATGACGATCGCCGTCGAGGTCAGCACGAAACCGGCGCCGGCGACGAAGGATTGTGCGATCGGAAACCCGCCCGCTAATCCGACGAGAGTCAGAAGCACCGCGCAGACGCCGACCTGCAGCGCGCCGAGCCCGAAAATCTCGCGGCGCAGGCCCCACAGCCGCGACGGCTGCATCTCCAGCCCGATGATGAACAGGAACATGACGACGCCGAGTTCGGCGACATGCAGGATGGCTTCCGATTCGGAAAAGATGCGGATGCCGAACGGGCCGATAACCACGCCGGCGGCGAGATAGCCGAGGATCGAGCCCAGCCCCATGCGCTTGAAGATCGGAACGGCAACGACGCCCGCGGCAAGCAGCGCCACCACCTGAATGAGATCGCTGCCCGATGCTTCCGCCGCCATGCCTCTTGTCCCTGTGTCCGACAGCACTCCTTGCATGCAGTTGGAGCGTGAGGCAAGGGCGGGAAGCCTGCCTGGACGGGTAGGATGCAGCTGGAGCGTTTCCCATGGTGGAAGAATGGTCTCTGCTTGCCTGCCGGACGTTTGGCATCTATATCAGCCATATGTCTGACCATTCGTCCCAGCCGTCTTCGCCACATATCCCGATGGATGCCCTCAGCGAGGTTCTGCAAGACTTTCGCTTGAGCGGTGTCAACTACGGCCGCTGCGAGCTCCGACATCCATGGAGCATAGAATTTCCGCAACAGCCGCTGCTTCGTTTTCACTTTGTCGGCCAGGGTCCATGCTGGATTCACACCGAAGCGCAAGGCTGGCAGGAGTTGCGCGATGGCGATCTGATGCTGCTGCCGCAAGGCATTGCCCACCGGCTGGCCAGCGCGCCGGACGTTGCAAGCGACTCGCTTGCGGGTTGCCAGGTGATCAAGTTGGGGGGCAATTTCAGCGAAGTGGTGCGGGAAGGGACGGGCGCGACAAGCACCCTGTTCTGCGGCTCCATGGCCTTGGGTTCTTGTGCGCTCAACCCATTGATCACGCTGATGCCGCCTGTCATCAAGGGGTGCGACGTGGCCGGCAACGACCCGGTGATCGGTCCTTTGCTCGCGGCGATGACGGTCGAGGCCGCGCAACCGCAGATGGGCAGCGCCACCATCCTGTCGCGTATGGCGGATTTGCTGACAGCCCGGCTCATCCGCTGCTGGGTCAATTGCAATGGCGCTTCGACCACCGGTTGGCTCGCAGCCATCCGCGACCCCCATATCGGCCGCGCTCTGGCAGCCATGCACCGGGACCCCGGCCACAACTGGACGCTGGGAAGCCTGGCCGGCGTGGCAGGCCAATCGCGGTCGATTTTCGCCGAGCGCTTCAGCGCTGTATTGGGCGAGGGGGCTGCACGCTATCTCGCTCGCCTGCGTATGCAGCTTGCCCGCGAGTTGCTGGGCCAAAACGGCTTGTCGGTTGCCGAAGTCGCCACTCGTTTGGGCTATGATTCCGAGGCATCTTTCGCTCGCGCGTTCAAGCGGATCACCAATGTTTCGCCAGGCGTTGTGCGCCGCACAATTCCCGGACGAATAGATATGAATTTCGGATTTTAGGATACATATCATCCGAGCGGACTCGTCTATGAAGATCTCCTAACTTTGGAGATCCTTCCGTGACTGACACAACATTACAGCTTGAAGACGCCGCGATTGGCCTTGATGCCGATGCGCCATCCGCGTGGAGCGCAGCCACCTGGTTCGCGGTCATTTCATTGGCGGCCACCAGCTTTGCCCTGGTGTCCGCCGAATTCCTGCCGGCAGGTCTGTTGACGCCGATGGCGCGCGATCTCGGCATCAGCGAAGGAACAGCCGGACAGGTCGTCACCGCCACCGCTTCCGTCGGCGCCGTGACGGCCATGCTGAGCAATGTTCTCATCGGCCGATTGAACCGCAAGACGGTGCTGGTTGGCCTCATGGCCCTGGCGGTCGGTTCCAATATTCTTGCAGCGTTGGCGCCCAATTTCTGGCTGTTGTTGCTAGGCCGGGCCGGGCTGGGGATCGCTCTCAGCGCTTTCTGGGCACTTTCGGTTGCCGTCGTGGCAAGGTTGGTTGGCGCCAATGCGACAGGTCGAGGCATGGCCATCGTCACTCTCGGCGTCTCGCTTGCCACCATTGCCGCGCCCTCGATGGGTGCGCTGATCAGCGACTGGCTGGGATGGCGCAGCGCCATGGGTATGACGGCGGGGCTGGCCGTGATTGCCATGCTGCTGCAGTTGCTTAGCCTGCCGACCTTGCCTGCGGCAGCGAGCAACAGTCTTGCAGACGTATTTCGGCTGACACGGCGGCGTGGCATTCAACTCGGCATGCTGGCGATTGTCTTGCTGATGACCGGGCATTTCGCCGGCTCTGTCTATGTGCGCCCCTTCCTCGAACACGTGACGCTGCTTGCGACCGGGCCAATTGCGCTGGCTCTGCTCGGATTTGGCATCGCCGCCGTGGTCGGCAACATTGTCGGCGGCCGCTTGGCCGACGCCAATATCCGCATGGCGCTCGTGGTCACCGCCGTCCTGATGGCGTTTGCGGCTTTGGCATTGGTGCTTTGGGGCGTGCACATCGGCGCTGCCTTCGGCTTCGTTACGCTTTGGGGCCTCGCCTTCGGCATGGGGCCGGTGGTGCTGCCGACCAATCTGTCCCGTGCGGCACCGGACGCGCTGGAAGCGGCAGGCAGCCTGATGGTCGTCTCTTTCCAAATTGCCATCACCATCGGCGCGGTTGTCGGCGGCTATGTCGTGGACAACTATGGCGCCACGGCGCCTCTGACTCTCACCGCCGTCCTTGCCGCATCGACAGCTTTGCTGGCGTTGCTGCAGCCTCGCAGCTGAACCCTGCTTCAACTGATGCGGCGGCCTGACTCCGGGGCCGCCGTGATGTTGCGGCCGCGTTACACAAGTTTGTGCGGTGCGCGCGTTGCGTTTTGCCGCAATCGGCGGCTAAGGGACGCTCGGCTTCGGCCGTTGGAAGGCAGCGACGATCAAGTTCTGCCTTTGTGAGGAGATGACTGACATGAAGAAGTTTTTGCTCGTCGGCGTGGGTGTCGCCATGCTTGCCGCATCGGCCTGTTCGAAGGCGCCCGAATGCACGCAGGAGATCGCGGCCAAGAAGGCGCAGGAGATGACCGCCGCGCTGCAGGAGGCGATCACCAAGGATCCGTCCAAGGCGGCTGACCTGACGGCCAAGGTGCAGGCGGTGACGACCAAGTACCAGGGCGCCACGACGCTGGACGAAGCCTGCAAGGCCTATGACGAGCTGACGGCCGCCATCAAGGGCTGATTTTCGTTCGGGGAATTGAAGAAGGGGGTGGCTCGAGGAGCCACCGCCTTTTTTGCTGGCCGCTGCCGGAACTCAGTTCTTGGCGATGGAGCCGACTTCGACGGCATCGACGCGCTTGAGGCTCATGCCGATCACCGGCACCAGTTGCTGGTCGACGCGGACGGCAATGGTCACCGTCATCGAATTGTCGTCGGGGATGCGGGCCTGCATGACGCCGCGCAGCTGGTTGCGATTGATGGTGAAGACCACCTTGCGGGGATCGACGACATTGCCGCCGATGATGTCGAGACCCGAACCCGCGGCGCCGCCCATGAAGTTGCCCTTATAGTCGCGTCCCTTGCGCTCGACGGTCGCCGACATTTTCTGGGTGAAAACACCAACCCGGCAGTCGCCGTCGAGCGACATGCCGGTCTTGTTGTCAGGCGTCGAGCCGTCGAAGCTGCAGGTGAATTTCGTGCCCTTGTACTTGCCGGCGACGATCTCGCCCGGGCCGACCCATTTGCCTTCGACGGTGCGGAAGAACTGCTTGTCGGGTTCGGCTGCAGAGGCTTTCCCGGCCAGGCCCAGAGGTGCTGCAAGCGCGACCAGGGGCAGGACGCAGGACAAGATTACGCTTTTCATAGACGACACCCGGCAACAAGGAGGTTGTTGTTGGACGACCATGAACAAGATTGGTTAATGCTTGGTGACCGCGAGGCAGAACTTCATTTGGTCGTAGCCGCAGTCTCGCCTTCTTTTTTGGTCGCGAACGAGGTCAGCGCCGACAGGAAATCGCCCATGCCCGGCCGCTTGGCGGCAATGAAGGGCAGGGGGCGCGCCGTCTCCATCGCAGCGATGCCGATGCGCGCCGTCATCATGCCGTTGACGACACCTTCGCCGAGTTTCGCCGAAAGCCGCGCGGCAAGGCCATGGCCAACGATCTGCTGGACAAAGCTGTCGCCGACGGCGATCGAGCCGGTGACCGCGAGATGGGCGAGAACGCTGCGCGCCAGCCCGAAGAAGCCGAGCGTGCCGGGCCGGCCGCCGTAAAGCTCGGACAGGCGGCGGATGAGGCGCCCGGCCTCGAAGACGACATAGGCGACGTCGACAAGAGCACGCGGGCTGACCGCCGTCACCAGCGACACGCGCTTGGCCGCTTCCAGGATCATCACCTTGGCCCTGGCGTCGAGGGGTCCGAGAATCTCGGTTTCGGCCAACCGCACCAGATTGCCGCCATCGATGATCTCGCCGCGTAGTTCGGCCAGCGAGCGCCTGCCGGCCGCCGTTTCGGGTTTGGCCGCGACAAACGCCGAGAGCTCGTCGACGACGACCCTTGCGGCCTTCGGATCGTCGCGCGCGACGGCATCGAGCGCCCGTTTTTGCAGCTTTTCGACCTCGGCCAGCCGGGCGATGGCCAGGAATTCGCGCACCAGCACCACCACGAGCGCCAGCACGGCGATTGCGGCCATGGCAGCCGCCAGCCAGCCCAGCCACTCTGCGCGCTCGAACAGGTCGCGAATGAGCTGGTCGGTCCACAGGCCGACGGCCAGCGAAACCAGCACGCCGACCGCGCCGAAAAACAGGCTGGCAAACAGCGAGCGCTTGCGCGGCGCGGTCGCCGGCGGCGGTTCGGCGGCAATGATGTCGGGTTCGTCGAAGACATCGATCTCGGCCGGCACGACGACGGTGCGCGGCTTGCGCGTCGGAAGCGGCTCGGCATGGGTGCGGGCCTGCTTCGGTTCGGCCTCCGGCTCGATACGGAAAGCTGCCGGTTTGCGGGGCGCGGTCATGCCAGATGGTCTCCGATCAGGAACTGCAAGGCGCGGTCGAGCCTGATATGGGGCAGCGACAGCGTGACGCCTTCGGCAGTGCGTTCGAGCTTTGGCGGGCGAAAGCGCACGAAACGGATCGCCGGATCGCTGCTTTGCCGGTGGTCGGTTTCGGAAACATCGAAAACCGCTTCAATTTTCTCTGGCAAGTCCCCGGGAAATATGGCGGTTTCGGTTTTGCCGTCAAAGGTTTCGCCGTTGATTTTTTCGCCTTTCAGCGGACTGCCGATGACCACCGGCAACGTTTCGCGGCCCTGCTTGACCGTGCCTTCACGTGTCGCGCGCACAGCCGCCATGGCGACCACGTCGACATCGGCGCCGGTGAAATTTGCCCGCGCCACGGCCCGGTCGGCAAGCCGCCGCACGATCGCCTGCAGCCGGTCATGGCTTTCGTGGTGCAGATGGTCGGCCTTGGTCGCGGCGACCAGGATGCGGTCGATGCGGCGTGCAAATAGGTCGGTGAGGAAATTGCCCCGGCCGGGGCGGAAACAGGAGAGGATCTCGGTCACCGCGCGCTCTAAGTCGGCCATCGCGCCGGGGCCGGCGTTCAGCGCCTGCATGGCGTCGATCAGTACGATCTGGCGGTCGAGGCGGGTGATGTGTTCGCGGAAGAACGGCTTCACCACATGCGTCTTGTAGGCCTCGTAGCGGCGCTCCATCATCGCCTGCAGCGAGCCGGAGCGCGGGCGTCGTTCGCCCTTGAGCAGCAAGGGCGCGAAGGTCAGTGCCGGCGAGCCCTCGAGGTCGCCAGGCATGAGGAAACGGCCGGGCGGCAAGGTCGAAAGTGCCCGTTCGTCGAGCTTGCAGGCCTTGAGATAGGCGGCAAAGCTTTCGGCCAGCCGGCGCGCCGTCATCTCGTCGGCGTCGGCATTGGGGTCGATCGTCGCCGACAGGGTCCGCCAGTCCTGCGACAGGTCGTGACGCACCGGCAGCATCGCCATTTCGAAGCCTTCGCGCGAGAAATCGGCGAAGGACTTGCCGAGCAGCGGCAGGTCGAGCAGCCATTCGCCGGGGTAGTCGACAATGTCGACCGACAACCGCCCGCTGGAAAACATGCGGTTCCAGCCGGAGGCTGATTCATATTCTACTGTGAGCCTGAGTTCGGAAATGGCGCGCGTCGAGTCCGGCCAGACGCGGTCGTTGACCAGCACGGCGATATGGTCCTCGTACTGGAAGCGCGGCACGGCGTCATCCGGCTGTTCCTCGAGGAAGGCGCGCGCGATGCGTCCGGACTTCTGCGCCTCGAACAGCGGCAACCGTCCGCCATGGATCAGATTGTGGACAAGCGCCGAGATGAACACCGTCTTGCCGGCGCGGGAAAGGCCGGTTACGCCGAGCCGCAGCGATGGCGAAAACAGCCCACTTGCCCGCCCCGACAGTGTATCCAGGGCAATTCTCGCTTCGTCGGTGAATGTCGTCAGCGATGATGCCAAAATCTGTTCTCTCGGGGCTTCCGTCCGTCCCGATATAGGCTTTGCATCCGCAGTTTGAAATGGCGTCCGGACCTGGCCGGCTCCGCTCAGAGATCGGCGGGCGTCAGGAAGGCTTCGAGATAGCCCGCGCCTTGCGCGGCCTCGGTGAGGGTGCCCTTGAAGCGCACGACCGCCAGGCCGGAGGTCGGGAAACCATGGTTCATGATGGCCCGCGCCGCTTCGTCGCCGTCGCCCGAGACCGCCATGGCAAGGTCTTCCGTCATTGGATTGTGGCCGATGACCAGCAGCGAGCCCGGCCCGCCATTGCCACGGATGATGGCGAGATAGCCGGCGGCATCCTCGCTGTAGAGCGTGTCGAAGAACAGCACCCGGCCGGTGTCGGTGTGGCTGGCTATGCCCTCAAGCGTCTGGCGCGCCCGCTTGGCGTTGGAGCAGAGCGTGATATCGGGAATGTAGTTGCGGGCACGCATCGCCGTCCCCATCGTTTCGGCATCGGCAATGCCCGATGCGTCGAGCGGGCGGTCGAAGTCGCGCACGCCGGGCAGCGCCCAACCAGCTTTGGCATGCCGCAACAGATACAGTCTGCTCACCGGGCCCCCATGGTGTGCTGCCTCTTGGATGACAATTGGATTAGCCACGAGAAAGGCCTGCCGCACAATGGCGGCGGCACCCAAGCGCAGCGAATAATGTGCGAATTCGCGCGCGCCCTTGCTGTGGAAGGCTTTGCCGTGGCTCGCCCCTTGCGCATTAACAATTGCGTGAAACGCGCGCCGATTACGCTTGTGCAGCCTCCTCTGCGCGAATATATAGGCGCGAAATTTGGGGTTGTTGGGTGAGTCGAATGAACGATATCTCTACCGCCGATTACGTACCCTCCGAAGACGAGCCGTTCATGAACGAACGGCAGAAATCATACTTCCGCCTGAAGCTCGTCACCTGGAAGAACGACATACTGCGCGAAGCGCGCGAAACTCTCGAAATCCTGCAGCAGGAAAACGCCAACCACCCCGATCTCGCCGATCGGGCTTCTTCTGAAACCGACCGCGCCATCGAGCTTCGCGCCCGCGACCGCCAGCGCAAGCTCATTTCAAAGATCGATTCGGCGCTGCAGCGCATCGATGAAGGCACTTACGGCTATTGCGAGGAAACCGGCGAACCGATCGCGCTGAAGCGTCTCGACGCGCGCCCGATCGCGACCCTGTCGATCGAAGCGCAGGAGCGCCACGAGCGCCGCGAGAAGGTCTATCGCGACGATTGAGCCGCAGCCGTCAGGCAGAACTTTTCATTAGAAGTGGCCGGGTTTCCCGGCCATTTCTGTTTTTGCGCGGAGCTTCCGGGTTTTTGCCGCACTAAGCCACGGTTCGAAGAGATCATGCGCAAGAATGGCATAGATCCACACTCCGGTCAGGAGCGGCCGGTTTTTCAGTAGGATTTATCGCTTCTGACTGGCGAGCTCGCCGAGCAGCTTGGTCATCTCGTCATCGAGCGAAGCCGGCGCTTTCGCCGCCGGCTTGCTGGCGTGCGAATCATCAAGCGAGACCTCGAGTTCCCGCATCAGCGTGTCGTCGATGGACTCGCGCTTTGGTGGCGGCGGGGCCTGTCGGGCGGTGTTGGCGGCCGCGCCATAGGCCGGCAGCGGTGTCACGTTGCTCGCCTGGTAGATTGGGGCCGGTTTCGGCGCCGGCGCTGCCTGGCGTGGCGGAAGGGCGGCAGGGGCCGCTCTTACCGGTTGCTGCGGTGGCGCCTGCCTTGCAGGTGCGGCGGGGGCGGGTTGTGCCGCGCGCGGACGCGGCGACTGCTGGCCACCGCCGCCGCCATCGCCGGTCAAAGCCGGACGGCGTGGCGCCGCCAGCCTGATATCGCGCTCGACGACGACGTCAGTCGGGCCGCCGATCAAAATCAGGTGTTCGATATCGTCGCGCCGGATGAGCACCAGCCGGCGGTGGCTGTCGACCGCGGTGGCGTCCATGACCGCCAGCCGCGTCTTGCGGTTCCTGCCGCCGGCAACGAAGGTGCCGAAAGTCAGGTTGCGGACCAGCCTGATGATGACAAGCACGATGACCAGCAGGACCAGGGCGGCAAACGTCCACAGCAGCGCTGCGGCATATCCAGGACCCGCCACGCTATCCAGCCACTGCATTGGTGCCCCCAAATCGGTTTTTGAAGTGGAGGTGACACTAGACCGTTGCGACCGGGCACCGCAAGTTGCCTTCACGCTTCATGAACAGCTTGAAACACCGGCGCGTCATTTTTATCAGACATTTGCCGCCAAGGCCTTTTCCGGATTAGGAGAATGTGATTCAACCGGCCGGGGGCGGTGTCGGACAAACTCACGAGCAGGGGGCATATGGCCAGGGAAACGCGCGGCGATTTCTATCCGGTACCGATCGTCGACCAGAACACGCGGCCAGGCGCGGTTACCCGGCTCATCGTCTTCATCATCGTCTTGACCGGGGCCGCGATCGTTTTCGGCATTTTCCGCGAGCGTCTTGGCGATCCCTTCCTGCTCGGCATGCTGGGCGTGCTTGCCATGATCGGCGTCGGCTTCCTGTTCGCCACGGCCATCGGCTTCGTGCAGATCGCACCGCGTTCGACCGGGGATGAACTGTCGAAGGCCTTTGTCGATTCGATGTCGCAGGGCCTGATCGTTACCGACACCAAGGGCCGCGTCGTCTACGCCAATCGGGCCTATGCCGAGATGACTGGTGCCGCGTCGGCAGCTGATCTGAAGACGGTCGAAGGCCTGCTTTCCGATGTTCCCGAAGCCTCGGTGACCATTTACCGGCTGGCCTCGGGCCTGCGCGACGGCCAGGCCGGCGACGGCGAATTCCGGCTGGCGCAGTCGATCCGGCCGGGCGCGGAACCCGGCGCGCGCTGGTACCGCGCGCGGGCCCGCACCTTCAACGTTCCCGGCCAGCGGCTGCCCATGCTCGCCTGGCAGCTCGCCGATATCTCGCAGGAACGGGCAGAGCAGGAACGTTTCTTCCTCGACCTGCAGAAGGCCATCGACCATCTCGACCACGCGCCGGCCGGCTTCTTCTCTGCCGACCAGGAGGGCCGCGTCACCTACGTCAACGCCACGCTCGCCGAATGGCTGGGCATTGATCTCGCGAGCTTCACGCCTGGCGCGGTCACGCTGCCGGAAATCGTCGCCGGCGACGGCATGGCCCTGGTGCGCTCGGTCAAGGCCGATCCCGGCACCACCCGCAACGCCGTCATCGATCTCGATCTGACGACGACGACCGGCGAGGCGCTGCCGGTGCGCTTCATGCACCGCGTTTCGGCCAGCCGCGAGGGGACCAACGGCCCGACCCGTACCATCGTGCTCAACCGCACCCAGGGCGAGGACGCATCCGCCGACCTTCGCGCGTCGGAAGTGCGCTTCACCCGCTTTTTCAACTCGACGCCGATGGCGATTGCCGGCGTCGACGCCAGCGGCCGCATCCTGCGCACCAACGCGCCGTTCCTGTCGCTGTTTTCCTCCGTCGTCGATCGCGATGCCGTCGACCGCCGCGTGCGGCTGGATACGGTCATCCACGAGCGCGACCGCCCGGCCTTTGCTGCCGCGTTCGAAAAGGCGCGGCTGCGCCAGGCCGACATCGAGCCGATCGACACCCTACTGCCCGGCAATGAGGAGCGGCATATCCGCTTCTACGTCAACGCGGTCGCCGACGGCACCGGCGGCGAGGGGGCTGAGGAATCGGCCATTGTCTATGCCGTCGACACCACCGAGCAGAAGGCGCTCGAGGGCCAGATGGCACAAAGCCAGAAAATGCAGGCTGTGGGACAGCTCGCCGGCGGCATTGCCCACGACTTCAACAATGTGCTGACCGCCATCATCATGGCGTCTGACCTTTTGTTGACCAATCATCGCCCGTCGGACCCGTCCTTTCCCGACATCATGAACATCAAGCAGAACGCCAACCGGGCGGCCTCGCTGGTGCGGCAGCTGCTCGCCTTCTCGCGCAAGCAGACATTGCGGCCGGAGGTGCTGAACCTCACCGACGTGCTTGCCGATCTCAGGATGCTGCTTGCCCGCCTGGTCGGCAATGACATCAAGCTGAAGGTCGACCACGGCCGCGATCTGTGGCCGGTCAAGGTCGACATCGGCCAGTTCGAGCAGGTGGTGGTCAATCTCGCGGTCAATGCCCGCGACGCCATGCCGGCCGGTGGCGACCTCACCGTGCGCACCCGGAACGTGACGGCCGAGGAATGCAAGAGCTTCTCCTACCGCGAACTCACCCCGGCCGACTATGTCGTGGTCGAGGTCGAGGACACCGGCTCCGGCATTGCGCCCGACGTGCTGAAGAAGATCTTCGAGCCCTTCTTCACCACAAAGGAGGTCGGCAAAGGCACCGGCCTTGGCCTGTCGATGGTCTACGGTATCATCAAGCAGACCGGCGGCTTTATCTTCTGCGATTCCGAAGTCGGCAAGGGCTCGACCTTCCGTATCTTCCTGCCGCGCCATATAGCGGAGGCGAAGAAGCCGGGTGAAGTCGGCGAAGCGCCGGCAGCCCCGGTGAAAGCCGCCGATCCCGGCAAGGACCTCTCGGGCTCGGCCACCGTGTTGCTGGTCGAGGATGAGGACGCCGTGCGCATGGGCGGCTCGCGGGCGCTGACCTCGCGCGGCTACACCGTCCATGAAGCGTCCTCGGGTGTCGAGGCGCTGGAAGTCTTCGAAGCGCTCGGCGGCAAGGTCGATATCGTTGTGTCCGACGTGGTGATGCCGGAGATGGACGGACCGACGCTGCTTGGCGAATTGCGCAAGCGCCAGCCCGACATCAAGTTTGTCTTCGTGTCCGGCTATGCCGAAGATGCCTTCGCCCGGAACCTGCCGCCCGACGCGCAATTCGGCTTCCTGCCGAAGCCATTCTCGCTCAAACAACTGGCCACCGTCGTCAAGGATGTGCTTGAATCCTGATGCATGTCGCTCAAAAGTGGCCCCTGTTTTGAGAAAACGACATGCATAAAACAAAAGCCTAAAGTGCGTCGCAAGCAACGCGCTTTAGATCTCCCTAATTCACCCCTTGCGCAATGACGTGACGCTGCCATGATTGCAGGCGAAAGGGCGGCGGGTTTTTGGGGAGCATGTCGTGACGCCGCACAACGAGGCAGCCAAGGGTGACTATGCCGCAACGGTGCTGTTGCCGGGCGATCCGCAGCGCGCCGAGTGGATGGCGAAGACTTTTCTGGAGGCGCCGCGCTGCATCAATCGTCGCCGGGGCGCGCTGGGCTTTACCGGCCTCTATCGCGGTCGTCCCGTCAGCATCCAGGCCACCGGGATCGGTGTCCCGTCCTTCCTGGTCTATGTGCATGAGCTGCTGGATTTCCACGGCGTCAAAACGCTGATCCGCACCGGCACCTGCGGTGGTCTGACCGCCGATGTGCCGCTACGCTCCGTGGTGATCTCGCAATCGGTGCGCGCCGAAAGCGAGCGAAGCGGCCAGGTCTTCGGCCTCTACGATGCGGCTGCCGGGCCCGATCCGGGCCTGTTCGCCCACGCCTTGGCCTGCGCCGCTCAACTCGGCATCGACCATCAGGCAGGGCTGACCATCTGCAGCGATGTATTCTATCACCCGGAAGGGCGCGCTCGATTCGCTGACGCACAGGCGCTTGGCGCGCTTGCCGTCGACATGGAAACCAGCGCGCTCTACCGCATCGCGGCGCATTTCGGTGCCCGCGCCCTGTCGCTGCTGACCGTCGTCGATAATATCGTGACCGACGAGCTAACCGCCTATTCCGAACGTCAGGCGCTGTTCACCGACATGGCGCGGCTCGGGCTCGAGGTTGCGGCCGAGGGATAAGCAATTCCAGGAAAAGTGTGAAACGGTTTTCCCGGGAAAAGCGCGTTGCGCTTTCCCTAGGGAATTGCGTCAAACAAAAAACCTGGAGCGGTTCGGCGTTTCCGCGAAACGATGAACCGGTCCAGCTTCAGGCGGCTTGGCGCTTGGGCGTCAGCTCATCCATGTCAGGCCGGTGACCGCGCAGATAGAGCGCGCAGGTGGTGCGCAGCATCGAGGCGAAGTTCGGAATGGCGCCGTTGATCTCGATCGCCTCGTCATAGAGCTTCGAGATGAACTTCGGCGTCGTCAGGCCCTGGCTGTCGGCGATCTCGTCCAGCAATGCCCAGAATGTCGCCTCAAGCTGGATGCTGGTCGAGTGTCCGTCGATGCGGATCGACCGGTTGATCTGTCGGTAGCCTTCCGGATCCTGCCCGGCAAAAACCCTGCACATTCCTACCTCCCGATATTGTTGGTTTTGGGCGCAGTGAATCGCGCCTTCAAGCATATATTTGTGCGAGGCACTTTCTGCCGGAAAGCCGCAAACGGCAATCGGACTTTCGTCTTTAGGCCCCAGGCATAGCAGCGATTGCAAAATTAGCCGTGGTAACCGGCTGCCACCACCTTTCGCGCATGCCGCCCATAATCACCTCCAGCATGCAGCGACGGAGACTGATTTGGCGAAGGCGATCCATTCCATGATCCGGGTTCTCGAGGAGGCCCGATCCGTCGATTTCTACAGAAACGCTTTCGGGCTCGATATCGCCGACAGGCTGGATTTCGAGACATTCACGCTGATTTACCTCGCCAACGCCGAAACCGGCTTCGAGCTCGAACTCACCGTGAACAAGGGCCGCACCGAGCCTTATGGGCTTGGTGACGGTTACGGTCACCTGGCGGTCTCGGTCGCCGATCTCGACAGCGAGCACGACCGCATTGGCGCGCTCGGCCTCGCCCCCAAGAAAATCGTCGAGTTCAACCGCGATGGGTCGCTGATCGCCCGCTTTTTCTTCATCGAGGACCCCGACGGCTACAAGATCGAGGTTCTCCAGCGTGGAGGGCGCTTCCAGTAGGGGATTATTCGGTCGCGTTCAGCCGCGCGACGCCAGCAACGGCGCCCTTCAAGGGCGCAAATAGCAAGCAGGGAGGAACAAATGGTCACGATCTATGACGGAAAGCCTGGGCTCTCACGTCGTGAACTTCTCAAGCGCGGTGGCATCGGCGCGCTGCTCGTCATCTCCGGCAGCGCCGTCATCAGCCCCGAAAATGCCTGGGGGCTCGAGACATCGGCGCTCAAGCCCGAAACCATGGCGACGCTGATCCAGATGGCGCGCGACATCTATCCGCACGATCAGGTGCCCGACAAATACTACGCCATCGCCGTGAAGGGCCATGACGAGCAGGCCGGCAAGGACGCAGCCTACAAGACGATGATCGAAGACGGTATTGCCGACCTCGACAAGAAGTCGGGCGAGGGAGGCTATCGCGGCCTCGGCTGGGAGGAGCAGCGCGTCGCTGTGCTGAAGCAGATCGAGGCGACGCCGTTCTTCCAGTCCATTCGCGGCGGCCTCGTCGTCAGCCTCTACAACCAGCCGGAGGTGTGGCCGATCTTCGGCTACGAGGGCGAGTCCTATTCCAAGGGCGGCTACATCGCGCGCGGATTCGACGACATCGAGTGGCTCTAGAGCTCCGGTCGTTCTGAACCCCGCAAACAGGAATTCATGGGAGGAAACCATGGCAGCTTCATTTGATCTCAAGAACGATAATGTCGTCGTCATCATCGGGTCCGGCGCCGGCGGCGGAACGCTCGGCAACGAACTCGCCCAGAAGGGCGTCGATGTCGTCATCCTCGAGGCCGGCGCCCGCCACGAATATGAGGACTTCATCAACGACGAGTGGGCTTCCTTCAGCCAACTCGCCTGGACGGACAAGCGCACGACGTCTGGCGACTGGCGGGTGTCGAAGGATTTCCCCAATTTGCCGGCCTGGATCGTCAAATCGGTCGGCGGCTCGACCACGCACTGGGCCGGCGCCTCGCTGCGCTTCCAGGAGCATGAGTTCAAGACGCTCTCGACCTATGGAAAGGTGGAAGGCGCCAACCTGCTGGATTGGCCGGTCACGCTGGCCGAGATGGAGCCTTACTATGCCAAGGCCGAAGCCAAGATGGGTGTTACCGGCACCAACAACTGGCCGCGACTGCCCGGCAACAACAATTTCAAGGTGCTGAAGGCCGGCGCCGACAAGCTCGGCTACAAGGAATGCCACACCGGTAACATGGCCATCAACTCGGTCGAGCGCGACGATCGCAATTCCTGCCAGCAGACCGGTTTCTGCTTCCAGGGCTGCAAATGGGGCGCCAAATGGTCGACGCTGTATGCCGAGATTCCCAAGGGGGAGGCGACCGGCCACCTCGAAGTCCGAGCGAATGCCATGGCGATCAAGATCAACCACGACGCTTCAGGCAAGGTGACCGGCGTCGTCTATGCCGACAAGGACGGCAAGCTGCAGGAACAGAAGGCCCGCATCGTCGCCGTCGCCGGCAATTCGATCGAAAGCCCGCGCCTGCTTCTCAACTCCGAGTCGGCGAAATTCCCGCACGGGCTTGCCAATTCGTCGGGGCAGGTGGGCAAGAACTACATGCGCCACACCACCGGCTCGGTCTACGCCATCTTCGACAAACCGGTGCACATGTACCGCGGCACCACCATGGCCGGCATCATCCGTGACGAGGCGCGCCATGACCCGTCGCGCGGCTTTGTCGGCGGCTACGAATTCGAGACGCTATCGCTCGGCCTGCCCTTCATGGCCGCTTTCCTCAATCCCGGCGGCTGGGGCCGTTCCTTCACCACTGCGCTCGATCACTATGACCACATGGCCGGCCTGTGGATCGTCGGCGAGGACATGCCGCGCGCGGAAAACCGCATCACGCTGCATGCCGACGAGAAGGATGCGCACGGCATGCCGATCGCCGATGTGCATTTCGACGATCACCCGAACGACACGGCGATGCGTAACCATGCTTACAAGCAGGCCACCGCACTCTACGATGCGGTCGGCGCGACGCGCTCGTTCCCGACGCCGCCCTATCCCTCGACCCACAATCTCGGCACCAACCGGATGAGCGAGAAGGCGGAAGACGGCGTCGTCAACAAGCACGGCCAGGCGCACGACATCAAAAACCTGTTCGTGTCGGACGGCAGCCAGTTCACGACCGGTGCGGCGGAAAACCCGACGCTGACGATCGTGTCGCTGGCGATCCGCCAGGCCGAATACATCGCCGCGCAAATGTCGGCCAAGACGATCTGAGCCGTCCTCCCGGACCGCTACGCGGAACGCGCATGCGCGTTCCGCACTTCTTTTCCAGAGACTTGCTAATGCATGTCGCCCAGAAGTGTGCTGCGGTTCTGGGACAACGACATGCATCAAAACAAAGACTTAAAGCGCGTCGCTTGGATCCATTTCAGCGCGACGCGCTTTAGGCGCCGACCGGCTGTCCGTCCTTGCGGCGGATGGCGACGACGGCCGGCCGTGGCAACTGACCATCCCTAAAGTCGGGCCACAGCGTCTGCACCTTGTCGAGCGTCTCTGCATCTTCGGCAGGGTGCTGCACCGACAGGAACAAGGTCGTGCCATCGGGCGTGAAGCATGGGCCGGTCGCCTCAGCACCATGCGGGCAGGTGAACAGCAGTTTCGGCAGGCCGCGCGCAGCACCTTCGGTGTCGACGCCGTAGACGCCGTCCGGCAGGTCGAAATCATTGGCGCCGTCGGTCGCCACCCACAGCCGCCCGGCCGGGTCGAAAGTGATGTTGTCGGGGCAGACGAACCAGCCATTGTCCGACGTATCGGGATGGAAGGTCGCGCCGACCGCGGCGTCCTTCGGATTGCCGCAGAGCACGAACAGGTCCCAGGCATACTTTTCCGCCGTGTGGTCGGCGTCCGCGCCGCGGCCGCCCGGCGGGATCAGTTCGACAATGTGGCCCCAGAGATTTTCCGGCCGCGTATTGGCCGGATTGACCTTCGACTGGTCGCGCTTCTTGTTCTTGGTCATCACCGCATAGACGCGGCCGGTCACCGGATTGGTCTCGATGTCCTCCGGCCGGTCCATCGGCGTGGCGCCCAGCGCGTCAGCCGCAAAACGCGTCTTCAACAGCACTTCGGCCTGGTCGGCGAAACCGTTCTCGGCGGTGAGCTTGCCCTGGCCGTGCACCAAAGGCAGCCACGTCATCGAGCCATCGGCATCGAAGCGGGCAACCGACAGCACGCCGTCATCGAGCAGATCTGCGCCGGAGGCCGGGTTGGCCTTGTCATAGGCCTTGGCCGAGACGAAGCGGTACATGTATTCGAAATAGTCGTCGTCACCCATATAGACGACGACGCGGCCGTCCTTGTTGAGGACCACGGTCGACGCCTCATGCGACATGCGGCCGAGTGCTGTGCGCTTCACCGGCTTGGACTGCGGATCGTAGGGGTCGATCTCGACCACCCAATCGAAGCGGTTGGCCTCGTTTGGCTCCTTGTCGAGATTGAAGCGGTCATGGAAGCGGCCGCGGCCATAGATGTCGGAACCGTCGAAACCGTAACGGTCGAGCAGTTCGGCGGTCGGCGCCTTCTTCGGATCACCGCCGAAAATGTCGGACACGCCTTCCTCGCAGGTCAGCACCGTTCCCCAGGGGGTGAAGCCGCCGCTGCAATTGTAGCTGGTGCCGAGCACTTTTGTGCCGGTGGCGTCGGCCGAGGTCTTCATCAAGGCATGGCCGGCAACCGGTCCGGAAACAGTCATTTCGGTGTTGGCGGTGATGCGGCGGTTAAGCGGGCTGTCGGCCACGGTTTCCCACTTGCCGTCCTTCAGCTGCACTTCGACGATCGAATGGCCCATCGCGGCCATGCCGAGATCGACCTGTTCCTTGGTCATCGTCTTGCCGGCATCGTCCTCGGTCATCCCGGAAAACATCACATTGGGCGAGATGTATTCATTGTTGACGCAGAGCAGGCCGTGGTCGGAGTTCACCGTGCCCTTGGGCAGCGGCATGAAGGCGATGTAGTCGCAATTGTAACCGAAGCGTTTCTCCTGCTCGTCCGCCGCGACTTTGTTGCCGTCGAATTCGGCGAGGCCAGCGGCGAGCGGATCGCCCCAGCGCGCGACGATGGTCGTCTCATAGCCTTCGGCGGCGGCATGGGTCTTGTCGTAGACCCGCTTCAGCTCGGGAAAGCCGAGCGTCGACTGCGCTGCCGCGGCATGTGTTTCGCCGGCAAACAAGGAGCCGACAAAGCTGCCGCCGGCAAGCAGCGCGCCGGAGGCAAGGCTGCCTTTCAAAAGAGACCGGCGTGAGACGCGCTCGGCAATGACGTCGCGGATGACGGGGGAGGATGAAGACGGTGCGTTGGCCATGGTGTCTGCCTCTCAGGGTGGATGTTACGGCGCACCGCTGCCCTAGTCTGCTTCGGCAACATCCGCATGACATGGGGGGAAGGTTTTGGCGCAAGCGACTGCGAGAGTGGTTGGCTCGGCTCAGCCCTTGGTGCAGGTCGAGGCGGTGAAAGCTCCGTCTGGCTGCCTCAGGATGATGTCGAATGACGGGGTGGTCTCGCCGTCCAGCGTCGCCTGCGTCATCGAGACGGTGTTGCCGCCGGTGGTGTAGCCGCCCAGCGGGCCCAACCAGGTGATCTCGCCATTGGCGTTCATCTGGTAGTTGTAGCCTTGCGGTGCGGTGCCGAAGGTCACCGGGCCGCTATAGACATTGCCCTTGATGGTGATGTCACCGAGGTTGAGGAAGGCTCCAAGCAGATAGACTTCGCAGTGATAGGTGCCGTCCGGCAGCTTGCCATCGCTGAAGTCGGCGCGCGCGGCGTCGCTCGTTGCCATCAGCAGCAGGATGCCGGAAATGCAGGAGATACGGGATGTCATCGGGTCACTCGTTTGCGGAGTGAGCTTGCCCCATTTTTGCGCCGTGCCGCAATATTGTTCGTCCGCATGCCGCTGGCTGAGTTCAAAATCTAGGCACTTGTCACAATTGGGCGAAAATTAGGCAAAAGCCTTGTGCGCTGCGCAAATTTCCCTCAATCAATTTTTAGCCGGCCGCCTTTGTTTTCTTTAGGCTAATATAATAATTGGCTGATAACGTTAGGTTATTCCCCATTTCCGAGAGTCGCGTTTGCGTTTGGCACGGCTGTTGCATTGCATGGTTGCGCTGCAATCAACCAGCTTGGGAGTGTTCGGTATGAGGGGTAATTTCGCTACAATAACAAAAATGTTTTCGGCCGGCGTCGTCGCTGCCGGCCTGTCGATGTCGTCTCCGGCCAAGGCCGCCGAAGACACGATCAAGGTCGGCATTCTGCATTCGCTGTCGGGAACCATGGCGATTTCGGAGACGACGTTGAAAGACGCCATGCTGATGCTCATCGAAGAGCAGAACGCCAAGGGCGGCCTGCTCGGCAAAAAGCTGGAAGCCGTCGTTGTCGATCCGGCATCCAACTGGCCGCTGTTCGCCGAAAAGGCGCGCGAGCTGATTTCGAAGGACAAGGTCGCCGCCGTGTTCGGTTGCTGGACCTCGGTGTCGCGCAAATCGGTGCTGCCGGTGTTTTCCGAACTCGACAACATCCTGTTCTACCCCGTCCAGTATGAGGCCGAGGAAAGCGAGCGCAACGTGTTCTACACCGGCGCCGCACCAAACCAGCAGGCGATCCCCGCCGTCGACTACCTGATGAGCGAGGACGGCGGCTCGGTGAAGCGCTGGGTGCTGGAAGGCACCGACTATGTCTATCCGCGCACCACCAACAAGATCCTCGAGGCCTATCTGAAGGCCAAGGGCGTCGCCGCCGAAGACATCATGGTCAACTACACGCCGTTCGGCTTCTCCGACTGGCAGACCGAAGTCTCGGCGATCAAGAAATTCGGTTCGGCCGGCAAGAAGACCGCCGTCGTCTCGACCGTCAATGGCGACGCCAACGTTCCCTTCTACAAGGAGCTCGGCAACCAGGGCATCAAGGCCGAGGACATCCCGGTCATGGCCTTCTCGGTCGGCGAGGAAGAACTGGCCGGTCTCGACACCGCACCGCTGGTCGGCCATCTCGCGGCCTGGAACTATTTCGAGAGCGTCGACACGCCGGAGAACAAGAAGTTCATCGCCGACTGGCACAAGTTCATCAAGAACGACAAGCGCACCACCAACGACCCGATGGAAGCTCACTATATCGGCTTCAACATGTGGGTGAAGGCGGTCGAGAAGGCCGGCACCACCGATCCGGACAAGGTCATCGACGCCATGGTCGGCGTGTCCGTGCCGAACCTCACCGGCGGCTATTCGACGATGATGCCGAACCATCACATCACCAAGCCGGTGCTGATCGGCGAGATCCAGGCCGACGGCCAGTTCGAGACGGTGTCGCAGACGCCTGGCCTCGTGATGGGCGACGAATGGTCCGACTATTTGCCTGACTCCAAGGACCTGATCTCGGATTGGCGCGCGCCGCTGTCCTGCGGCAACTTCAACGTCGCCACCGGCAGGTGCGGCGGCAAGGGCACGAACTGATCCCTCCCGGGACTGGTCGGTTCCACGGCCAGAGACCGCAAGGCGTCCGGGCGCTTCAGCCCGCCCGGGCGCCAAATTCCACCTCCCGGAAAAGTACCTGAACGGATGATCCTGTTGCGCGCTCTCGGCCTCATGCTGGTGTTCCTGATGGCAAGTCTTTTGCCCTCGAACGCAGCCGAATCCGATCTGCGCGCCATCATCGCCAAATTCGCCACCGGCACGGGATTTGCGGCCACCGAGACCGTGGTGCGTGAGCTCGCCGCCACCGGCGATCCGCTGGTCGAACGTCCGCTTGCAGCGCTCGCCGAAGGCAATCTTTACATCCGCAAAGCTGATTCAGCCGTCTTCGTCGGCAATGAGGCCGGCGACAGTGTCACGCTACTCGATCCGCTGAGCGGTGAGAGCGCCGGCGAAGCCGCCAAGGCTGATATCACCAAGATCAAGGTCAACAACACTCTGCGCCGCGTCATCCGCGATGCGCTGGGCACGCTGACGTTGCGTGCGAAAGATCCGGCTGTGCGCATTGCCGCCGCTGACACAATGTTCAAGACGCCCGATGCCGCCAACATCGAGCCGCTCGACGCGGCCATCGCCGCCGAGACCGACGCCAAGGTCAAGGCGCTGTTCGAGCAGGCGCGCGCTGCGTCGATTCTGGTCTCCGACAAGCCCGAGGCCGACAAGCTTGCAGCCATTGCGCTCATCGGCGCGCGCGGCGACCGCGACGCGCTGTCGCTGCTCACGCCGGTCGAGGCCAACGCGCAAGGCGCGGTCAAGGACGCGGCGACTGCGGCAATCGCCAGCATCAATTCGAGCCTGGCGCTGTGGGATGCCGGCCAGAATATCTGGTACGGGATATCGCTCGGCTCGGTGCTGCTGCTGGCGGCCATCGGCCTTGCCATCACCTTCGGCGTTATGGGCGTCATCAACATGGCGCATGGCGAGATGGTCATGCTCGGCGCCTACACCACCTTCGTCGTGCAGCAGGTGATCCGAACCTCATTCCCCGGCCTGTTCGACTGGTCGCTGGTCATCGCGCTGCCGCTGGCGTTTCTCGTCGCCGCCTCTGTCGGCCTGATCATCGAGCGCGGCGTCATCCGCTTCCTCTACGGCCGGCCGCTGGAAACGCTGCTCGCGACCTGGGGCGTCTCGCTGGTCCTGCAGCAGGCAGTGCGCTCGATCTTCGGGCCGACCAACCAGGAGGTCGGCAATCCCTCCTGGATGTCGGGGTCCTTTGATGTCGGCCAGTTGGCGATCACCTGGAACCGGCTGTGGATCCTGGTCTTCGCGCTGACCGTCTTCGGCGTGCTGCTCTATGTCATGAAGCGCACACCCTGGGGCCTGCAGATGCGTGCCGTCACCGCCAACCGACGTATGGCCGCCTCCATGGGCATCCGCACGCCGTGGGTCGACGCGCTGACCTTTGCGCTGGGGTCCGGCATTGCCGGCATCGCCGGTGTCGCGCTCAGCCAGATCGACAATGTCTCGCCCAATCTCGGCCGCGGCTACATCATCGACAGTTTCATGGTCGTCGTCTTCGGCGGCGTCGGCAATCTGTGGGGCACGCTGGTCGGCGCCTTCTCGCTCGGCATCGTCAACAAGGTCCTCGAACCCTATGCCGGCGCGGTGCTCGGCAAGATCGTCGTACTCGTCCTGATCATCCTGTTCATCCAGAAACGCCCGCGCGGCCTGTTCGCGCTCAAGGGCAGGGCGGCGGAAGCATGATCACGGGACGCTTCTTCGCCGCCGGCGCCGACCGCCGCATCGCCATCACGATTCTCATCCTGCTGGCCGCAGCCATCATCGTGCCGGTGCTCAACCTCGCGGTGTCGCCGACCAGCGCCTTCTACATCCCGCCCTATATCGTGGCGCTCACCGGCAAATATCTCTGCTACGCACTACTCGCCTTGGCGCTCGATCTCGTCTGGGGCTATTGCGGCATCCTCTCGCTCGGCCACGGCGCCTTCTTCGCGCTCGGCGGCTATGCGATGGGCATGTATCTGATGCGCCAGATCGGCTCGCGCGGCGTCTACGGCAACCCGATCCTGCCCGACTTCATGGTGTTCTTGAACTACAAGGAATTGCCCTGGTTCTGGTATGGCTTCGACCACTTCTGGTTCGCCGTCGTCATGGTTCTGGCCGTACCTGGCCTGCTCGCCTTCGTCTTCGGCTGGTTCGCCTTCCGCAGCCGCGTCACCGGCGTCTATCTCTCGATCATCACCCAGGCGATGACCTATGCGCTGCTGCTCGCCTTCTTCCGCAACGATATGGGTTTTGGCGGCAACAATGGCCTGACCGATTTCAAGGACATTTTGGGCTTCAACGTTCAGGCCGACGCCACGCGCTCGGCGCTCTTCGCCGCCAGCGCGGTGATGCTGGCGCTCGCCGTCTTCATCACCTGGGCCATCGTCGGTTCAAAATACGGCAAGCTCTTGATGGCCGTGCGCGATGCCGAAAGCCGCACGCGCTTCCTCGGCTGGCGGGCGGAAAATGTAAAACTGTTTGCCTTCACCGTCTCGGCTGTCATGGCGGGCATTGCCGGCGCGCTTTACGTGCCGCAGGTCGGCATCATCAATCCCGGCGAGTTCGAGCCTTCCAACTCGATCGAGGTGGTGATCTGGGCAGCCGTCGGCGGGCGCGGCACCATCGTCGGCCCGATCGTCGGCGCGCTGCTCGTCAATGCCGGCAAATCCTGGTTCACCGGCGTCCTGCCCGAATTCTGGCTGTTCGCGCTGGGCGGCCTGTTCGTCGCCGTAACCCTGTTCCTGCCCAAGGGCATCATCGGCATGTGGGATAGCTGGCGCGGCAATGCCCGAGCGATGCGGGCAGCCGCAATCGCCGAGGAAGCTGGCAGCGACAACGATGTTTCACCGCCACCGAAGATCGTCCGCAGTGCCGCGACAACGCCCGGTGCCTGGTCGGCCACCGGCCCCGAACCGCAGCCGGCGGAGTAGAGCGATGTCGAAGTCGAATACCATCCTCTATCTCGACGGCGTCTCGGTCTCCTTCGACGGTTTCCGCGCCATCAACAATCTGTCGCTGGTGCTCGACAAGGGCGAGATGCGCGCCATCATCGGTCCCAACGGCGCCGGCAAGACGACGATGATGGACATCGTCACCGGCAAGACCCGGCCCGACGAGGGCGAAGTGTTCTTCGACGGCCAGGTCGACCTCACCCGGCACGACGAGGCCGAGATCGCCATGATGGGGATCGGCCGCAAATTCCAGAAGCCGACCGTCTTCGAAAGCCACAGCGTCGAAGACAATCTGATGCTGGCGCTGAAGGGGCCGCGCTCGATCTTCCCGGCGCTGTTCCATCGCCGCTCGGCTGGCGAGGCGCGGCAGATCGACGACATCCTCGGCGTCATCCGGCTCGGCGACAAGCGCCACGATCTGGCGGCCAATCTCAGCCACGGCCAGAAACAGTGGCTGGAGATCGGCATGCTCTTGGCGCAGGACCCGAAGCTGCTCTTGGTCGACGAGCCGGTCGCCGGCATGACCGATGCCGAGACCGAGGAAACAGCGCGCTTGCTCAAGGACATAGCGCGTGACCATTCGGTTATCGTCGTCGAGCACGACATGCATTTCGTGCGAGAGCTCGGCGTCAAGGTCACCTGCCTGCACGAGGGCTCGGTGCTGTCGGAAGGGACGCTTGATTTCGTCTCGGCCGACGAGCGGGTCGTCGAAGTCTATCTGGGGAGATGAGCATGATGTGGCGGGTGCAGTTCCATCGCTTCGATCTGTCTTTGCTCCGCTTCTGGAAAAGGCGCTGACATGCTCGAAGTTTCCAATGCCACGCTCCACTACGGCGCCGCCCAGGCGCTGCGCGGCGTGTCGCTGACGGCGGGTGCGGGCAAGATCACCTGCGTGCTCGGCCGCAACGGCGTCGGCAAGACCAGTTTGATGAGATCGATCGTCGGCCACCACCGGCTGACGAGCGGAAGTGTTGCCTTCGAGGGGAAGGCGCTCGACCGGAGCGCGGCGTATGATCGCGCCCGGTCGGGCATCGCATTCGTGCCGCAGGGCAGGGAGATCTTTCCCCTGCTGACGGTACGCGAGAACCTGGAGTCCGGTTTTGCGCCGTTGAAGCGCGCCGACCGCAACGTTCCGGCGCATGTCTTCGAGTTGTTTCCCGTTCTGAAGCAGATGCTCGGCCGCCGCGGCGGCGATCTCTCCGGCGGCCAGCAGCAGCAGCTCGCCATCGGCCGGGCGCTGGTGATGCGCCCGAAACTGCTCGTGCTCGACGAGCCGACCGAAGGCATCCAGCCTTCGATCATCAAGGACATCGGCCGCGCCATCCGCTATTTGCGCGACCAGGCCGGCATCGCAGTGCTTCTGGTCGAGCAATATCTCGATTTCTGCCGCGAGCTCGCCGACGAGGTCAACATCATGGACCGCGGCCAGATCGTCCATACCGGCCCGGCGGAAGATCTGGATCGGGCTGACGTCAGGAAGTTTTTGACGGTGTAGGTGCAGGCCATTAGCACTTCGTCATTCTAGGGCGAAGCAAGGAGCGAAGCGACGCGCGCAGACCCTAGAATCCATGCCGTGACATCTGCCGAGGAGTGCAGCGGCAGAGAATAAAATCGCTCCTGCGGCGCACTATCCATTCCATGTTCTGAACCGTCAGCGACGCTTCTAAGTCACGGCATGGATCCCTGGGTCTTCGCTCCGTTTCGCGGAGCTACGCCCAAGGATGACGAAGTCGCGGAAGATAGCGCCGGCACGGCCAACTTCATCGGCGGCGCCATACTCAACACTGGCACCCGCAATACTGCATGCTAGTCTTTGTCAGGCCTCGGTGAGTCGGCCGCTTCCGTATGTAGCAGATAGAGAGAATGCGCTGGCTCAGCCTGCAAGTTCCACGCAAGCAAGCCACCCTAGCTTTCCCTCGCAGTTCTGATTGTCGGTCAATGCGTCCAGATAATCTTGCCAGGAGAATAGGCTATGGAACGGTTCGTCGAGGACCACCAGAAACGACGGCTGACAGAGCGCGTCGACATCATCACAGCCATCAACATACTGCGCTCGCAGGGCTACCAGCAGGATGAGCTGATCGGCGAAATCACCAAGGTTTTCTACGTCGATCTCGACACCTACAACGAGATCGTCCTGGCCGCCTGACCGCCCCAGGCCGAGGATGTGTTGAGATTCAGGTCAGGCCGGCTGAATATCGGCACAGCCTACCCGGCGCGCCGGAATGCGAGCACCCGGTTGCGGCCGCCGCGCTTGGCGCCGTAGAGCGCCTTGTCGGCGGCGCTGAGCACCTTGTCGAACTTGGTGCCGCCTTCGCTGCCGAAGGCGTAGCCGGCGCTGACCGTGCAGGCCAGCAGGCGGGTCTCGGTATCGATCCGGCGCGAGGCAAAACTGGCCCGGATGCGCTCGGCTATGAATTCCACCTTCTCAGGCAAGATGCGATCGAGGACCAGCGCAAATTCCTCTCCGCCCATGCGCGCGGCGACGTCGCCCGGCTGGAGATTGGCGGTCAAATCCTTGGCGAACAGTTTCAGCACTTCGTCTCCGGTGGCATGGCCGAATTCGTCGTTGATGGCTTTGAAGCCATCGAGATCGAACACGATCACGGCGGTGAAGGCCTCGACCGGCGTTTTGCCATGCAGGTCGAACAAAGCGCGTCGGTTGAGCAGGCCGGTAAGCGGATCGGTTAGCGCTTCGCGCCTGTGATGCTGTGCCAGGCGCCCCTGGTTGAGCGCCAGCGACAAGGCGCCGATGCCGGTCATGCAGGCGATGACGACGATGAGGCTGAGATCCTCGGCCCAATTGCTTGGCGCATGGCCAAGCACCAGCCTGCCATCCCAGACCAGCACTCCGGAGCACAGCACGAAGGATATGGCGGTGGCCGTGTAGAGCCCGGCAATGCCGATGATCGGAGCCGGGAATTCGGTGCGTCCCTTCCAGTATTCATAGGCTGTTGCAAACAGGAGCAGCGCGGCGAAGGCATTTTCCAGCATGAAGCCCAGCCCGTCATAGCCAAGCGCCATTGGCGGCAAGGCGATCGCCAACGAGACGCCGGCGCCTATGGCGATGCGCGGCAACGGCGAGGCGCCGGTCGTGAATTGGTGGGCGGCGCCCAGCATGGTCGCGAAGCCGAACAGCAGGAAGGTGAAGGTGGCGAGGCCGAGCAGGCGTCCGGGCGTGTCGATATAGGCCTGGTAGGCGAAGACGTCGCAGACGATCAGAAGCACGCTGACCGCCCATGTCAGCAGGAATTTTTCCGAGCGCGCGGTAAGCCAGATGCCGAACAATGTCATGCCGAGGCAAGCGGCGGAAAACCCGACGGCCAGCAGAAGGGAATTGTAGTCGAGCGACATGCCCTCGTCCTTGCCCGCGGCGGCCTGTCTCTAGAAAGAGCCGCACCGGATTAATGCAGGAAGGAGGTATCGATAAGGTTACGATGGCGCCGAAGATGCCGTGATTTCGCTGCGTTTAGAGGACCACCGATAGCAGCAGGATGAGGCCGACACCCATCATCAGGAGGCCTGGCCAGTTCTGCGACAGGCCGAGAAAGCCAAGCCCGCGCCGCCGTGGCTCCAGCGTCGGACGTGGCTCCAGCGTCGGACTTGGCTCTACGAAACTTCCCTCCGGGTGAATTGGCACAACCGGAGAGGGTGCCGGACCGCTGAGCCGCCCGCGCCTGAGGACCGCGCCCGCCATATACACAACGCCAGCCACCGTGAGCAACGCACCAAAGAGGACAACAAACATTTCTCGCCTCCTTCACGTCCGCACCTTGCGGGATGGTTGGCGACTCGCGGCGACCTCAGCGCCTGCAAAGATAAAACGATCAAGATGCCCGGCAGGTTCCGCAACAAAACCAAAGCGCGCCGTGTGGAAGTTCGCGGCCCAGCTAGCTCACCCGCTTCATCAGAGCCATGGCGCCGAACGGCGCGCGCACCTTGCCCTCGGTGATGAAGTAGGCGAACACGTCGCGCGGCTTCACCGGGGCGTCGGTATCGGGGTCGACGCGCCGCAGATCGGCTGGCTGCTTGCCTTCCGCCCAGGTCTTCACCCGCTCCGCCCACTCGTCCAGACCCTTCGGCGTGTAGCAATCGGGATTGTCGTCCGAGCCGGTCTGCAGCCGCGCGTAAATGAAATCGCCGGTGATATCGGCAATGTCAGGGTATTTGGCATGGTCGGCATAGACGATCGCCGCCTTGTATTTGCGAGCGAGTGCGGCGAATTCCGGCACGATGAAACTGTCGTTGCGTACTTCCAGAGCATGGCGCAGCGCCACCCCGTCCTGCTTTTCCGGCAGCAGTTTCAGGAATGCCTCGAAATCGTCGGCATCGAATTTCTTCGTCGGCGCGAACTGCCACAGGATCGGCCCGAGCTTCTCGCCGAGCGCCGCGACACCGGAGCCGAGGAAGCGCGTTATGGATTCGCCGGCCTCGCCAAGCACGCGGCGGTTGGTGACGAAGCGGTTGCCTTTCAGCGAATAGACGAAACCGTCCGGCGCTTCGCTCGCCCATTTGACGAAAGTCGGCTCCTTGAAGCTGGAATAATAGGTGCCGTTGACCTCGATGGTCGGCACCTGGCGGCTGGCATAGTGCAGCTGCTTGGCCTTCGACAGCTTGTCCGGATAGAAGGACTTATCCCAGGGTTCGAAAGTCCAGCCACCCATGCCTGAGCGGATTGTTCCGGATTTGCTCATGTCATCCTCCCGAATTCAGAAAAATCAGGCCGCCGTGCTCTCGCTGACCGGCTTGGCCATGTCGACCACCGTCCATCCCGGCCGGTGGGGATTGGGCCGGCGACCCGTTTCGTGGAAACCGTAGGCGGTGTAGAGCGCGATGTTCCGCTCCATGCGCGAATTGGTGTAGAGCCGCACCTCTGGCACGCCCCACAATTGCGCCTGCTCCTCGGCAAAATCGAGCAGCGCGATGCCGAGCTTTTTACCCTGGAACGCCGGCGTGACCGCGACGCTGAAGATCATCGCATGATCGGGATGCCGCTCGATGACGATCAGCCCGGCCAGTTCAGAGCCACTCCCCAGCAGCCAGACCTCGCCGCGTTCGATGCGCGGTGCATAGTCCTCGGTGACCGGCATTGGCGGCGCGCCAAACAAGGCGGTGTAGGGCGCATAGGCGGCCTGCGTCAGCGAGGCGACGGTCTGGAGATCACCGGCAAGCGCCTGTCGGAATGTCATTAAAACTCTCCAGGCGCTCGACCGATCTGCCTACTATTCCGCCGCTTCGCGTTTGCCCCCGGGGCGCCGCTCCAGCAGCTCCTTGAGGAACTGGCCGGTATAGCTGCGCTTTTCGCGCACAATGGCTTCCGGCGTGCCTTGGGCGACCAGTTCACCGCCACCATCGCCGCCTTCGGGGCCGAGATCGAGCACCCAGTCGGCGGTCTTGATCACCTCGAGATTGTGCTCGATGACTACCACCGTGTTGCCCTGGTCGACCAGTTCGTGCAGCACTTCCAGAAGCTTGGCGACGTCGTGGAAATGCAGGCCGGTGGTCGGCTCGTCCAGGATATAGAGCGTCTTGCCGGTCGCTTTCCGCGACAATTCCTTGGCGAGCTTGATGCGCTGCGCCTCGCCGCCTGACAGCGTCGTCGCCTGCTGGCCGATATGGATGTAACCGAGGCCAACCTGCTTCAGCGTGTCGAGCTTGTCGCGCACGCCGGGCACGGCGGCGAAGAAATCGACGCCTTCCTCGACTGTCATGTCGAGCACGTCGGCGATCGACTTGCCCTTGAACACGACATCGAGCGTCTCGCGGTTGTAGCGCTTGCCGTGGCAGACATCGCAGGTGACGTAGACGTCCGGCAGAAAGTGCATCTCGATCTTGATGACGCCGTCGCCCTGGCAGGCCTCGCAGCGGCCGCCCTTGACGTTGAACGAGAACCGGCCCGGCTGGTAGCCGCGCGCCTTTGCTTCTGGCAGTCCGGCGAACCAGTCGCGGATCGGCGTGAAGGCACCGGTATAGGTGGCCGGGTTGGAGCGCGGGGTGCGGCCGATCGGCGACTGGTCGATGTCGATGACCTTGTCGAGGAATTCCAGCCCCTCGATGCGGTCATGATCGGCCGGATGCTCGCGCGAGCCCATGATGCGCCGCGACGCCGCCTTGAACAAAGTCTCGATCAGGAAGGTCGACTTGCCGCCGCCCGATACGCCGGTGACGGCGGTGAAGGTGCCGAGCGGGATTTCGGCGGTGACGTTCTTCAGATTGTTGCCGCGCGCGCCGACGATCTTGATCCGGCGGTTCTTCTTGGCTTCGCGCCTGACACCTGGCGTGGCCACTTCGAGCGCGCCCGACAGATATTTGCCGGTGACCGAGTTGGGGTTGGCCATCACTTGCTGCGGCGTACCCTGGGCGATGATCTCGCCGCCGTGGATGCCGGCGGCGGGTCCCATGTCGACGACATAGTCCGCATGCAGGATGGCGTCTTCGTCATGCTCGACGACGATCACGGTGTTGCCGATGTCGCGCAAATGCTTCAGCGTGTCGAGCAGGCGGGCATTGTCGCGCTGGTGCAGGCCGATCGACGGCTCATCCAGCACATAGAGCACGCCGGTGAGGCCCGAACCGATCTGCGACGCCAGACGAATGCGCTGGCTCTCGCCGCCCGACAGCGTGCCGGAATTCCGCGACAGCGTCAGATAGTCGAGGCCGACATCGTTGAGGAAGCGCAGCCGGTCGCGGATCTCCTTGAGCACCCTGACGGCGATCTCGTTCTGCTTGTCGTTGAGCTGCGCCGGCAGGTCGGTGAACCATTTATCGGCGTTGCGGATCGACTGTTCGGTGACCTCACCAATGTGTTTGCCGGCGATCTTCACCGCCAGCGCTTCCGGCTTCAGCCTGTAGCCTTTGCAGGCAGGGCAGGGCGTTGCCGACATGAAGCGCTCGATCTCCTCGCGCATCCAGGCGGATTCGGTTTCCTTCCAGCGCCGTTCCAGATTGGGGATGACGCCTTCAAACGTCTTGGTCGTCTTGTAGGAGCGCAGGCCGTCATCATACTGGAAGGTGACCTCGCGCTCGCCGGTGCCGCGCAGGACGGCTTCCTTTGCCTCTTCGGTCAGGTCCTTGAACTTGTCGCCGAGCTTGAAGCCGTAGGCCTTGCCCAGCGCTTCCAGCGTCTGCGCGTAATAGGGCGAGGTCGATTTCGCCCACGGGCTGACGGCGCCGTCGCGCAGCGAGATGTTCTCGTCCGGCACGATCAGGCTGGCGTCGATGGCGCGCTGGCTGCCGAGACCGTCGCAGGTCGGGCAGGCGCCGAACGGGTTGTTGAACGAGAACAGCCTGGGCTCGATCTCCGGAATGGTGAAGCCTGAGACGGGGCAGGCAAATTTTTCCGAGAACAGGATGCGCTCATGCGTCTCGTTCTTCGACTTGTTGACGGAGTCCTCGCCGGTCTGGCTGGCGTCGAGCGGCTTGTCGGCGAATTCTGCCACCGCCAGCCCTTCGGCGAGCTTCAGCGCCGTTTCGATGGAGTCGGCAAGTCGCGTCGCCAGATCGCCGCGCACGACGATGCGGTCGACGACGACGTCGATGTCGTGCTTGTACTTCTTGTCCAGCGCCGGCACGTCAGCGATCTCATAGAAGACGCCGTCGACCTTGACGCGCTGAAAGCCCTTCTTCTGCAGCTCCAAGAGTTCCTTGCGGTACTCGCCCTTGCGACCGCGCACGATCGGCGCCAGCAGGAACAGGCGCGTGCCTTCCTCGACCGCCAGCACCCGGTCTACCATCTGGCTGACCGTCTGGCTTTCGATCGGCAGGCCGGTGGCCGGCGAATAGGGAATGCCGACGCGCGCGAACAGCAAGCGCATATAGTCGTAGATCTCGGTAACAGTGCCGACCGTCGAGCGCGGGTTCTTGGACGTGGTCTTCTGCTCGATGGAGATGGCCGGCGACAGGCCGTCGATCTGGTCGACATCCGGCTTCTGCATCATTTCGAGGAACTGGCGCGCATAGGCCGACAGGCTCTCGACATAGCGGCGCTGGCCCTCGGCATAGATGGTGTCGAAGGCGAGCGACGATTTGCCGGAGCCCGACAGGCCGGTCATGACGATCAGGCTGTCACGCGGCAGGTCGAGATCGACATTCTTCAGATTGTGTTCGCGTGCACCGCGAATGGAAAGGTATTTATGGTCGGCCATCGCCGGTCGCCGCCTCAAGTCTGGTATCAGTGGGATCGGCGGGGGTTTTCCCGGCCATCCCCTATGTAGGTTTTTTTGCCGCCACGTCGAGAGACGTCGCACTTCTCGACCAAAGTCGTTTAACCGTCTTTCTCCCGCACGGGCAAGCGGAAAGAACAAAGGCCGAACACGCTCCTGACAAAGTTGTGCAGAAACCTGACAAGCGTGTTTCAAAAACTAACCCTGACGTAAGCTCCCGGCGATCACATTTTTCGGTAACCGGCTATCGAGGGTTGACGTCACTGGCTCAGGGGCGCAGTCTCCAGAAGTCAACGAAGCCGGCTGTCTTTCGATGGCCTCGCCGCCCATGGGTGGCCTGCGAGACGCCGCAGGTTTTGCGATTTGCGCTTCGGACGACACAATCGCAACGGACATAGGAGCGGAGCATGACGCCACCGGATAGTCCTTTGAGGCTCCACATCTCGTTGGAGCCGCGGCGGGCATAAGTGCCAGGGTTCAGCGTTTTCGCCACCCGACAAACCGTGACCTGCCATATCCCACAAAAATCAGAGACTGCTAGTCGGATCGTCGGCTGAATGCCGCGAAGCATCCGAGACAAAAGTCGGTATAACACTACCGGCAAATTGGATCTGGAATCCAAAAAAAGCCCCGACCGTTTGCGGAAGCAACGGCGGGGCTGCTCTTTTGTGCCGATATCGATGCGAGGCGGCACCCATGTGAATGGAGCCTTGATCCGCCCCTACCGGTTGGACGGCTTGATCCCACCCGTGCCGACATCGACAGTGATGCTGCCGGAAATCCTGACATCGGTGTCGCCGATCTTGAATGTGCCGTTCTCACCGGCGGGCAGCACTTCGTCGGGCTCAGGCTGCGGCGCCGGCTTGGCGATGCGGTAGTCGCTGGTCACGCCGGGCAGGGCGCCTTTCGGCGACTGGGACGTGCTGTCCCCGGCAAGAGCCGCGTTCGCGGTCAGGGCGGTGATCGCAATGGCTGTCATCAGTCTGTTCAGGCGGTAGCGCATCGCAGGACTATAGGGTCGCGCTCAATGCGAGACCAGACCGGCGGCGTCGAAATTGACGCGACGCCGGCCGCCTTCAATCTGTCGATCAGGCCGCCGCCTGCTTGCGGGTGTCGAAAACATGGTCGACAAGGCCCCAGTCCTTGGCCTCCTTCGCGGTCATGAAGAAATCGCGGTCGAGCGTGCGTTCGACCTCTTCATAGGTGCGACCGCAATGCTGCGCGTAGAGTTCCGTCATGCGCCGCTTGGTGCGCAAAATGCCTTCGGCGTGGCGTTGGATGTCGGAGGCCTGGCCCTGGAAGCCACCCAGGGGCTGATGCAACACGATGCTGGCGTTGGGCAGCGCGATGCGCCGGCCCGGCGTCCCCGCCATCAGCAGGAACGACGCCATCGAGGCGGCAAAACCCATGCACACCGTCGACACCGGGCAGCTGACATATTGCATGGTGTCGTAGATGGCGAAACCGCTGGTCACCACACCGCCCGGCGAGTTGATGTAGAGCGAGATCTCCTTGTCGGGATTGTCCGATTCCAGCGACAGAAGCTGGGCGCAGACCAGCGCCGACATGCCGTCATTGATCTCGCCATTGATGAAGATGATGCGCTCGCGCAGCAGCCGCGAGAAAATGTCGAAGGCGCGTTCGCCGCGGCTCGATTGCTCGATGACCATCGGCACCAGATTGGCAAAGCCGCTCATCTCATTGACTCCGTTTGTTTTCTTGGGCTCAGGCGGCGCGCAGCAACAGGCGTGGCGTATTCGCGGCCATGGGCGGTTTGAGCTTGTAAGCACCGAGGGAAAGCCGGCAACCGGCGCTCGCCATCGCAACTGCGGGCGTTGCGGCCCGGACAAACCCGTCGTGGACGATGCGCAGATGCGTGCCGCCGGAAATTGTGCGGTCAAGCGTGAAGGTAACGATGCTGTCCAACCCGTCGGCATCGCCGGTGTCGGACCGCTCGCGCCAGGAATAGCGCAGCAGTCGCCCCGGTTCGGCATCGAGCACTTCGCACTCGATTGGCGCCTCCGGTCCGGCAAAGGCAAAGCGACTGCCGGTTTCCGGCTTGATGTCGTTCGGCATCATCCAGGCCGCCAGCAGTTCCGGCACGGTCAAGGCCCGCCACACCTTTTCCGGTGCGTCCGGCAGGTCGCATTCGAAGGCGAGGGCATCTTTGGCGGTCTGCGCCTGCTTTTCATCGCTCATTGGTCCATGTCCTTCAAAACGGCCTTCAGTCTTTCGATGCGTTCCGGCCAGAATGCACGGTAGCGTTCGATCCAGCCGAGCAGCGGCTCGAGCCCTTGTGGATCGGCGCGATAATATGCGTTGCGGCCGGCTCGCCTTTCACTGACCAGGCCGGCTCCGCGCAGCACAGCCAGATGCTGTGACACCGCCGGTTGCGACACACTCATGCCGGCGCGCAGTTCCGACACGCTCATCTCGCCGGCGGCAAGCCGCTCGTAGACGGCACGGCGCGTCGGGTCGGCCAGGGCGCGAAAAATCTCTGCTTCGATCATAGTAGAAGCATAAGTCGATACTTATTGATTTGGCAAGCGGTCTTTTATGGCGCGGCCGGAAGCCAGCGCCTCACCGGCTCGGCGGCCCCTTCGAAAGTCGCCTCGAAGATCGGCGACGCCAGCACGGCCTGGATGTGAAGCGTTTCGGTGCCAACGTTTCTAAACCCATGTTTTCGTTGGGCAGGAATGAGAAGCGATTGTCCGGCAGTCAGCGTCAGACGTTCTTCGTCGATCCACATTTCAGCGACCCCGGCGATGACGGTCAGTACTTCCTCGACTGGGTGCTGGTGCGTCGGAGCCCCGACGCCGGGCTGAACCCATTGTTCGAACAGGCAAAGCTGGCTCGCTCCGTTGCCGGCGGAAACTTGCATGCGGGTCTCCACGCCCGCCCGCCATTGCTCTCGCGTTTGGTCCAGATGCGCAATGACTTTCATTCGCCACCGCCTTTCGATCCCGGCATAGTCGCAATTTCAGACCTACACCCTACCTCTTGCTGACATTCTTGACAGCCGGGGCCGACAAGAATAGAACAAAAAAAGAACAAAAACCTTGTGGGAAAAGCCAGCCTTGGCAGGCGTAGGCAGCTCGCAGGCTGTAAGGTGAGCGACTTAAAATTTGTTTCGGATGAGCGCGGAGAAGTGTCATGGCGGGTAGCGTCAACAAGGTCATTCTGGTCGGAAACCTCGGCGCGGACCCTGAAATCCGCCGCCTGAATTCCGGTGATCCGGTCGTCAACATCCGCATTGCCACGTCGGAAAGCTGGCGCGACAAGAATTCCGGCGAGCGCAAGGAAAAGACCGAGTGGCACAATGTGGTCATTTTCAATGACCAGATCGCCAAGGTCGCCGAGCAATATCTGAAGAAAGGCATGAAGGTTTACGTCGAAGGCCAGCTGCAGACACGCAAATGGCAGGACCAGACCGGCGCCGACAAATACACGACGGAGGTCGTGCTGCAGAAATTCCGCGGCGAGCTGCAGATGCTCGATTCACGCGGCGAGGGCGGCGGCCAGGTCGGCAACTATGCCGGTGGCGGCAGCGCGAGCCGTGGTTCGGATTTCGGCCAGTCGAGCCCCAATGAAAGCTTCAACCGTGGTGGCGGCAACAGCGGTGGCGGCGCAAGGGGCGGCGGCGGCTCGTCGCGTGAACTGGACGACGAAATCCCGTTCTGAGCCAAAGACAGCCAAGGATATCTGAGGAGAGGGCGCGATGTCGCTCGGACCGCTTCTATCGGCGCCCCCTCCCATTCCATGGCACGCCTTCGCGGCCCTTGCCGCGCTGACCATAGGCGGCGCCCAGCTGGCGCTGCCGAAAGGTACAGCGCGCCACCGCGTGATGGGCTATGCTTGGGCGGCGCTGATGCTGGTCATCGCCATCTCCAGTTTCTGGATCCAGCAGATCCGCCTCATCGGCCCGTTCAGCCCGATCCATATCTTGTCGATCCTGGTGTTGATCACTGTGCCGCTGGCGGTCTGGCATGCGCATAGACATCGCGTCGCCAAACATCGCAGGGTCATGATTTCACTCTATGTTTTCGCGTTGATCGGCGCCGGCGTGTTCACGCTGCTGCCGGGGCGCATCATGCATGCGGTGGTGTTCGGCCAGTGACGCATTTCTAGAAGGAAGATTGCCGTGAAAGCACGGATCAAGTGGGTCGAAGAGCGGACTTTCGTCGGCGAGTCCGGCAGCGGCCACAAGCTGGTGCTGGGAACCGCCTCCGGTCCGGAAGGCAAGACGCCGGGCCCGAGCCCGATGGAGCTGGTGCTGATCGGCACCGGCGGCTGCTCGGCCTATGATGTCGTTCACATCCTGGAAAAAGGCCGCGAGGCGATCGAGGATTGCACCGTCGAGCTCGACGCCGACCGGGCCGAAACCGATCCAAAAGTCTTCACCCGCATCCACATGCATTTCACCGTCACGGGCCGCGCGCTATCGCACGACAAGGTCCAGCGCGCGATCAACCTCTCGATCGAAAAATACTGCTCGGCCAGTGCCATGCTGGCCAAGACGGCTGTCATTACGCATGATTTCGAGGTCGTCGACACGGCAGCAAAGTAGGCAGTAGGCACCGCCGTTCACCCCGCCATCAGCGCCTTGATGCCATCGGCGACGAACTGCACCGCGAGTGCTGCCAGGATGACGCCGAGCAGGCGGGTCAGGATCGAGCGGCCGGTCTGGCCGAGGATGCGGTCGATGCGTTCCGACAGCACGAACACCAGATAGGTGATGGCCAGGCAGACGAAGATGATGCCGACCAGCGCCGCCTGAGCGGCAAAACCCTGGAACGAGCCGGACAGAAGCACGGTCGCCGAAATCGCGCCGGGGCCGGCGATCAGCGGGATCGCCAGCGGGAAGGCGGCGATATTATGGATCATGTCCTTGGTGATGGCGACGTCGCCGATCTTCTCCTTGCGGTCCTGGCGGCGCTCGAACACCATTTCGAAAGCGATGAAGAACAGCAGGAACCCGCCGGCGACGCGGAAGGCCGGCAGCGTGATGCCGAACACCGACAGGATCGAAGCGCCGGCCACCGCAAACAGCGCCATCACCAGGAAGCCGATGATCGAGGCGCGGACCGAAACCTGCTGACGCTCCTCGCGGTTCATGCCGCGTGTCACCGCCAGGAAGAGCGGCGCGAGACCGGGCGGGTCGATGGTCACCAGAATGGTGACGAAGGCGTTGAACAGGCTGTCGAAACTCGGCATCGCTGACCCCTCCCGCCGGGCCGAGCCCGCACCACCCCTATTGGTAGAGCAAAGCCCGGCCGGTGGGAACCGTCAGGCTTCTGGAAGCCGGCAGGTTAGCCGGCGGCGCTGCAATAGGCCTCCAGACGATAGCCGTCGGGATCGATGACGAAGGCGGCGTAATAGTTGTCGCCATAGTCGGCGCGCACCCCCGGCGCGCCATTGCTGCTGCCCCCGGCGCGCAGGGCGCCGGCATGAAAGGCGTCGACGCTCTGTCTCGTCGGTGCGGCAAAGCAGAAATGTAAGCCGGATTTTTCGTCCGGCGGCACCGGCCGCGCCGCGTCGTTCACCCAAAATGCTGCCGCCTGCGCGCCATAGCCCAGCGAGCCCGGCGACTGGCTGAGGCAGGAATAGCCGAGCGGCTTCAGCGCGGCATCGTAGAAAGGCTTTGACACGGCGGTGTCGCGGACGCCGATCGAGACATGGTCAAGCATGTTTTTCACCTTCCTTACAATATGTTGCGCTGTCATCCCTGGGCGACGCGGCGCGCCAGGAACTCGACTTCGAGCCGCCATGTCGCCCCGTCGTCGTGCGAACGCTCGCCCAGCCAGCGGAAGCTGTGCTTGGTGATGCGTGAAAAACTCCAGCGGACCGAGGAACCAGTGCCGTCGGCGCCGACCTGCACAATCGTGTCGCCTTCGGCGCGACCAAGCTGACGGCTGTAATATTGGTTACGCGGATCGCTCCAGAAGATGTGCCAGGCATCCGTGCCGGGATCATAGGCCCGCAGCGTTGTGCCATAAAAGGTCCATTTGCCGAGCGAGGGCGAGGGGCCGGCATCGCGCGCGGGCAGGATCCATACATCCTGGATCGCCTTGCCTTCCAGGACCCAGCCGAAATGCACCTCGCCGCGCCCGGTGAGCTTGGTGCCGTCGTCGAGGTGGCGCGTGGCATCGAATGTCCAGGCGCCGACAAAGCGGCCATAGAGATCCAGCTTTTCAGCCAGGTCAGGGTTGGGGCCGTTGCTGTGGAGGGCTTCTGTGAATGGACCGGTCATGCTGCTGCCTTCGTGGTGTCAGGAGGCTGCAAGCGATAGGCCGGGGCGGGGTGTTGCGCTTGGGAAAAATTGCTATCTTTCAAGCCATGACGACGAGCGATCAGAAACTGGCTTCGGGGCCGGACTGGTATGTGTCCGACGTGCTGTGCACGGCCGGCGCCGGCGATCGCCCGTTCGAGGAAGAGCACCGCAGTGTCTGCATTGCCGCAGTCACCAGCGGCAGCTTCCGCTACCGCACCAGCCAGGGCACCGCCATGCTGGCGCCAGGTGCCGTCCTGCTCGGCAATGTCGGTGCCTGCTATGAATGCGGGCATGAGCATGGCGCCGGCGACCGCTGCCTGTCCTTCCATTTCGCTCCCGCCTATCTCGACCGGATTGCCAACGACGTGCCGGGCGCAAGCAAACTGGCGTTTGGAGTGCCGCATCTGCCGCCCTTGCCCGCCCTTGCCTCGCTTCTGGCCGAGGCCGAAGCGGCACGCGAGACGGCCGACACCGATGCCTTCGAGGAGCTCGGCCTGCGCATAGCCGGCGCAGCACTTGCTGTCGCCAGCGAGACCGCGCCTGCCGCTCGCCCACCGAGCCGGCGCGACCAGAAACGAGTTGCCGAGGCAGTGCGGCAGATCGAACTCAATGCCGACCGGCCGGTCTCGCTTTCCGAGCTTGCCGGCTCGACGGCGACCAGCCCCTATCACTTCCTGCGCACCTTCCGGCAGGTCGCCGGCATGACGCCCTATCAGTTCCTGCTCAGAACCCGGCTGCATCGTGCGGCGGTGCGGCTGCGCATGTCGGATGAGCCCATCTCGGTAATTGCCTTCGAGGCCGGCTTTAACGACCTGTCGACCTTCAATCGCCGTTTCCGGCGCGTCATGGGCGAGACGCCGGGAGACTATCGCGCGCGCCGGTCAGGCAGCGCCTCGCCGTCACCGTCAGCGTTCGCAGCCTTCTGACCTCAGTCCGAGGTCGGCCCGCACCAGCCCTTCAGCAATGGTTCCCGCTCGGTGGTCATGGCGCCTGGTCCTGTTGTCCTACAAGCTTCATGTCCGGCGATAGCGCCTTGATGGCGGCGTCGACGCTGTGGAAGATTCTGTGCGGGCCGACGAGGTCGGCAATACCGAAACGCGCCAGTGCCGCCTGGGCACGCAGCGATTCCAGCCGTGCGATGGCAAAGACAGCACCGGCCTTGCGGCAGTGGTCGACGGTTTCGATCAGCGCCTGCGCGGCGGTATAGTCGATCTCGGCAATGTTGCTGGCCTCCAGCACGACCAGTTTAATGTTTTCGGCCCTCGCATCGATCAGCTCGCAGACGCCGCGCTTGAAGCTGTCGGCATTGACGAAGGACAGTGGCGCCTGGAAAGCCACAACCAGCACGCCGGGAAGCTGCTCGCCCGCCGACGGTTTGCTCGGCGGCCACCACACTGAGGTGCCGGGCACCTGTTCCAGCTCGATCGCCTGCGTGCGTGTCGCGCTCCACAGTCCGTGCAGCAGCGACAGGCCGATGCCGACTGCGACGCCGGTTTCGATCGGCAGCACGACGATCGCCGTCATGGTGACCAGGATCAGCAGGAATTCGACTGGCGCCTGCCGGTAGACACTGGCGAAAACGTTCCAGCGCAAAATGTGCTGGGCAACGAACATCAGCACCCCAGCCAAAGCGGCCTGCGGAACATCGGCAAGCAGGCCGCCGCCAAAAGCGCCCAGCGCCAGCACGATTGCCGCGGCAATCAGGCCTGAAAACTGCGAACGCCCGCCCGACTGGGCGGCGATGGCCGTGCGCGGCGGGCTGGCACTGACGGCAAAGGCGCCGAACAGGCCGGACAGGATGCTGCCGGCGCCGACGCCGACGAAATCGCGGTCGATGTCGGGCGCCTCGCCGACAAAGGAGCGGCTGGTGGCCGCCGTCTGCACCATGACGACGATGGCGATCAGCAGGGCCAGCGGCAGCAGCGCCTGAGCATCGTTGAGGCTGACCCTCGGCAGGCCGGCCTGCGGCAGGCCGTTGGGCAAGGCGCCGAGCACCTCGACGCCGCGCGCCTTCAAGCCGAAGGCCACAACCGCCAGCGTCGCCAGCACCATGCCGATCAAGGCGCCGGGGATGCGGGCGCTGATGCGTTCGGCGGCGAACACAATGGCAAACACGCCAAGGCCGAGCGTCAGGCTCCACGGGTTGGTCAGAAGCAGGTTGGCGGCGGTCTCACCGACGCGGCGTAGGGTTTCTCCGCTTTCGGGCGGCAGGCCGAGCAATCCGGGCAGTTGCGAAACGATGATATGCACCGCGATGCCGGCCAGAAAGCCGGTGGTGACCGGCACCGACAGAAGGTCGGCGATCCAGCCGAGCCGGAAGATGCCGCTCAAACCCACCAGCAGCCCGACCATCAGCGCCAGCATCGCCGCAAGCGCCAGGTAATGCGCCGAGCCGGCAACGGCGATGAGCGCGAGGCCGCCGGCAAACAGCGGCGTGATGGTCGAATCCGCGCCTGACGACAGATGACGATTGGCGCCGAACAGGGCGAAGGCCAGCGATCCCGCGACAAAGGCGAAGAAGCCGATCCCGGGCGCAAAGCCACCAAGCCGCGCCGTCGCCATCTGTTCGGGGATGGCTATTGCCGCCAACGTGAGGCCGGCGACCAGATCGCCACTGAGATCCCCGGGCCGCCAACCGCTCAGCGCTCGCAAAGGCAGCCACCAGTTCATCGTGCTTATGGCTCTTGGCTAGGAAAACGACCCATCGCAGGCTTTTGCCCTGATGGCGGCGAAATGCGCTATGGCCAAATCGTCGCAATCAGCGGTATCCATTTGAAATTACCACTGAAATTGTCGTTGGAAAAGTGCCGCGAATATTGGAGTTTCAGGCTGGCTTCCTATATAAGCGGTCAGTGATTCCCGATTAGATTGTGATCCGATTTGACCGACCAAAAAACACCGCGCGGCGCCGACGGCGGCCCCACCGGCATCGAGCCGATCTCCATCATCGAGGAGATGCAGAGCTCCTATCTCTCTTACGCCATGAGCGTGATCGTCAGCCGTGCGCTGCCCGATGTGCGCGACGGCCTGAAGCCGGTGCATCGCCGCATTCTCTATGCCGCGCATGAGAGCGGCTACCACTGGAACCGCAAATATGTGAAGTCGGCCCGTCCGGTCGCCGACGTGATGGGTAAATACCATCCGCATGGCGACGCCTCGATCTATGACGCCTTGGTGCGCATGGCGCAGGACTGGTCGCTGCGCGTGCCGCTGATCGACGGACAGGGCAATTTCGGCTCCATCGACGGCGATCCGCCGGCGGCGATGCGCTACACCGAGTCCAGGCTGACCAAGGTCGCGCATGAGTTGCTCGAGGATATCGACAAGGAAACCGTCGATTTCCAGGAAACCTACGACGCGTCCGACACCGAACCCAAGGTGCTGCCGGCTCGCTTCCCCAACCTTCTGGTCAACGGTTCCGGCGGCATTGCCGTCGGCATGGCCACCAACATTCCACCGCACAACCTGGCCGAAGTCTGCAACGGCGCCATCGCCATCATCGACAATCCGGCGATCGACCTGCCGGCGCTGATGGAGATCATTCCGGGTCCCGATTTCCCGACCGGCGGCATCGTGCTTGGCCGTTCCGGCATCTACAGCGCCTATGCGACCGGCCGCGGCTCCATCGTCATGCGCGGCAAGGTCAATGTCGAACAGCGCGGCAACGACCGTGAATCGATCATCATCACCGAGGTTCCCTACCAGGTGAACAAGGCCTCGATGATCGAAAAAATGGCCGAACTGGTGCGCGACAAGCGCATCGAAGGCATTTCAGACATCCGCGACGAAAGCGATCGCCAGGGCTACCGCGTCGTCATCGAACTGAAGCGCGATGCTGTCGCAGACGTCATCTTGAACCAGCTCTACCGCTTCACACCGCTGCAAACCTCCTTCGGTGCCAATATGGTGGCGCTGAACGGCGGCAAGCCGGAAGTAATGACGCTGACCGACATGCTGAAGGCGTTTGTCGGCTTCCGCGAAGAGGTGATCAGCCGGCGCACGAAGTTCCTGCTGCGCAAGGCGCGCGACCGCGCCCACGTCCTGGTCGGTCTCGCCATTGCTGTCGCCAACATCGACGAAGTGATCAAGCTGATCCGCACCGCGCCCGATCCGCAGACGGCGCGCGAGCAGTTGATGGAGCGGCGCTGGCCCTCCGGCGACGTGGAATCGCTGATCCTTCTGATCGACGATCCGCGCCATCGCATCAACGAGGACGGCACCTACAATCTGTCCGAGGAACAGGCGCGCGCCATTCTCGAACTGCGCCTGCAGCGCCTGACCGCGCTCGGTCGCGACGAGATCGCCGACGAGTTGAACACGATCGGCGCCGAAATCGTTGATTATCTCGACATTTTGTCGTCCCGCGCGCGCATCCAGCAGATCGTCAAGGACGAACTCGCCGCCGTGCGCGACGAGTTCGGTACGCCGCGCCGCACCGAACTCACCGACGGCGGCGCCGACATGGAAGACGAGGACCTGATCCAGCGCGAGGACATGGTCGTCACCGTCAGTCATTCCGGCTACATCAAGCGCGTGCCGCTGTCGCTCTACCGGGCGCAGCGCCGCGGCGGCAAGGGCCGCTCCGGCATGTCGACGAAGGAAGAGGATTTCGTCACCCGGCTGTTCGTCGCCAACACCCACACGCCGGTGCTGTTCTTCTCCTCGCGCGGCATCGTCTACAAGGAAAAGGTCTGGCGGCTGCCGATCGGCAATCCGCAATCGCGCGGCAAGGCGCTGATCAACATGCTGCCGCTTGAGCAGGGCGAGCGCATCACCACCATCATGCCGCTGCCCGAGGACGAGAACAGCTGGGGCGAGCTCGACGTGATGTTCGCCACCACGCGCGGTACGGTGCGCCGCAACAAGCTGTCCGACTTCGTCCAGGTCAACCGCAACGGCAAGATCGCCATGAAGCTGGAGGAGGAAGGCGACGAGATCCTCGGCGTCGAGACCTGCACCGACAATGACGACGTGCTTTTGACGGCCAATTCCGGCCAGTGCATCCGCTTCTCGGTCGGCGATGTACGCGTCTTCCAGAGCCGCAATTCGGTCGGTGTGCGCGGCATAAGCATGGCCGAGACCGACCGCATCATCTCGATGTCGGTGATCGAGCATGTCGATGCTTCACCGGCGGAGCGCGCCGCTTACCTCAAGCGGGCGGCGGCGGAGCGGCGGCTCGAGATGGCCGGCGAAGAAGAAGAGATCGCGCTGACCAATGAGGAGATCGGCGAGGAGGCAGAGCTTTCCGACGACCGCTACGAGTTCCTCAAGGCGCATGAGCAGTATGTGCTGACGGTGACCGAGTATGGCTACGGCAAGCGTTCGTCGTCCTATGATTTCCGGCTGACCGGACGCGGCGGCAAGGGCATTCGCGCCACCGACGTGTCGAAAACGGCAGAGATCGGCCAACTGGTGGCGACCTTCCCGGTCGGCAATGACGACCAGATCATGCTGGTTTCGGACGGCGGCACGGTCATCCGGGTGCCGGTCAACGGCATCCGTTTCGCCAGCCGCGCCACCAAGGGCGTGACCATCTTCAATACCGCCGAAGGCGAAAAGGTGGTTTCGGTCGAGCGGATCTCGGAGCCGCAATCGGACGAAGATGTCGAAGAGAACGGCGAGGGCGCGGCCGAGGTCGGTCCAGACGCCGGAGATGCCGATCCGGGGAATGCCGAATAAAGAGCCGAACAGGCTCAGACACAGCAACGCCGGCCCTATGGGCCGGCGCAATCGAGACTAACCGGCAAAATCGTTAGTGACGGTGGGGCCAGCGAGCGCCGAAGCCTTCGAAGCGCTTTGTCCTGACACGGACGCGCTCTGCCTCCCGGTGCAGTCCGAATGCGGTGGCAATCAGCATGGCGACGGTCATTGCGGTGGCGAGCATGTAGATCAGCATTTGCGTGTTCTCCTGCGCCTTACAACGGTTAGATGGGGTTTTGGTTTCATCTTCTGAAGTGCAAACTAGTGAACGGTGCGTGAAGTCTTCGTGAGCAAGGTTCATCTGTCGTTCATGTCTGCGAAAAGGTTCACGCAGATGTTCCCAATCGCATTTGCCTTCCGTCCGCTCGCCCGCTAGAGCATGATCCCGAAAAGTGGAATCCGGTTTTCGGAAAAGATCATGCTCAAAGCCCCACATCTGCCATGACCGAACGCACCGCTCTTTATGCCGGCTCCTTCGACCCGCTGACCAACGGCCATCTCGATGTCCTGAAGGCATCGCTAGCCGTTGCCGATACCGTCTATGCGGCGATCGGCACCCATCCCGGCAAGACGCCGCTGTTTTCCTTCGAGGAACGGGTGAAGCTGATCGAGACTGCGACCAAGGCCGAATTCGGCCGCGACGGGGCCCGCATCAAGGTCGTCGCCTTTGACGGGCTGGTCATCGACGCCGCCAGGAAGCAAGGCGCGTCGATCATGATCCGCGGTCTGCGTGATGGCACCGACCTCGACTACGAAATGCAGATGGCTGGCATGAACGAGACCATGGCGCCGGAGCTGCAGACGGTTTTTCTGCCTGCCAGCCCATCAGTCAGAACCATTACCGCCACACTTGTGCGCCAGATAGCTTCGATGGGCGGCGACATCCGTCCCTTCGTGCCGGCCGCGGTTGCCGGCGCGCTCACCGCCAAATTCGCGAAATAATCCCTCGGAGATCCCTATGCAGCTGAAGAAGCTCGCCTCATTCCTCGTCGTGCTTGCCGGTCTCGTCACAGCATCCGTCTCGGCCTTCGCCGCCGATGCGGAAAACACCATGATCATCAGCTTGAAGGACGGCGACGTCACCATCGCCCTGCGGCCCGACCTCGCGCCCAAGCACGTCGCGCAGATCAAGAAGCTGGTGCGCGAAGGCGCCTATGACAATGTCGCCTTCCACCGCGTCATCGACGGTTTCATGGCGCAGACCGGCGACGTCAAGTTCGGCAACATGAAGAAAGGCTTCAGCCCCGAAGCCGTCGGCACCGGCGGCTCCGACCTGCCCGACCTGCCGGCCGAATTCTCGCAGAGCGAACGTTACAAGCGCGGCACCCTCGGCATGGCCCGCTCGGAGGATCCGAACTCCGCCAATTCGCAGTTCTTCATCATGTTCGCGCCGGCGCCGAACCTCGACGGCCAGTACACCATCGTCGGCAATGTCGTCAGCGGCATGGAATTGGTCGATCACATCAAGAAGGGCGACGAGGCCGACAATGGAACCGTCAGCAACCCCGACCGCATGATCAAAGTGCGCATCGCCGCAGACAAGTAGTCTATCAAATCAATCTGTTTTTCTGAGATAAAGGATATCCGATATGGCTGAGATCAAGGACCGCGAAAACGCGCTCATCATGGAAACGACCAAGGGCAAGGTCGTCATCGAGCTTTTCCCCGAACTGGCCCCCGGCCATGTCGCCCGCATCAAGGAACTGGCGCGCGAGGGCGCCTATGACGGCGTCGTCTTCCACCGCGTCATCGAAGGTTTCATGGCCCAGACCGGCGACGTAAAATTCGGCAATTCGAGCAAGCCCTCGTTCGCGCCGTCGCGGGCAGGCATGGGCGGCTCGGAAAAGCCCGACCTGAAGGCTGAGTTTTCCAACGCCAACCACGGCCGCGGCACCTGCTCGATGGCGCGTTCGCAGAACCCGAACTCGGCCAATTCGCAGTTCTTCATCTGCTTCGATGATGCCGCCTTCCTCAACCGCCAGTACACGGTCTGGGGCCAGGTCATCGAAGGCATGGACAATGTCGACAAGATCAAGCGCGGCGAGCCGGTGGTCGATCCCGACAAGATCGTGTCGCTGAAGGTCGCGGCCGACGTCAAGTAAGGACTGATATCGATGATGGGCGTCGTCTGGTCGCTGCTCGGCATCCTGTCCGGCGCCTTCATCGCCATTCAGGCGCCGATCAATTCGCAGCTGGCGCGCGGCCTGGGGCTCCCGGTCGCGGCGGCGGCGTTTTCGTTCCTGTCGGGCGCGATCGTGCTCGGCATCATCTCCGTCGCCGTGGTGAAGTTGAACGACATCTCGCTGGACTGGAAGGCGCCGGCGCCGTGGCTGTTCATCGCCGGCGGCATGCTCGGCGGTTTCTACGTCACGCTGTCGATCATTTTGACGCCGCGCATCGGTGCGGCCGCCCTGATGGCGTTCCTGGTTGCCGGCCAGCTCTTGGCCGGCATGCTGATCGACCGCGTCGGCTTCCTCGGCGTGGCGGTGCGCGAGATCTCGCTCGGCCGCGTCGCCGGCGCGGTGCTGCTCTTGGCCGGAGCGCTGCTCGTCCGGCTTTACTGATGCGCGTCGACCTCTTCGACTTCGACCTGCCGGAGGAGCGCATCGCGCTTCGCCCGGCCGAGCCGCGCGACAGTGCCAAGATGCTGGTGGTCAGGCCGGGCGAGGGCCTTTCGGACCGCATGGTGCGCGACCTGCCGTCCCTGCTCGGGGCGGGCGACGTGCTGGTCTTCAACGACACCAAGGTCATCCCGGCGCAGCTGAAGGGCATCAGGCGGCGCGGCGAAGCGCAGGCGCAGGTCGAGGCGACGCTGCACATGCGCATGGCGCCGGACCGCTGGCTGGCCTTCATGCGGCCGGGCAAGCGCATCGCCGCCGGCGACCGTATCCATTTCGGCCATGACGGCAATTCCTGCTTCCTCGGCCAGCTCGACGCCACGGTGATCGAGAAGGGCGAGGCTGGCGAGGCGCTGCTCGGCTTCGACCTGTCCGGCCCGTTTCTCGACGAGGCGCTGCGCGCCGTCGGCCACATCCCGCTGCCGCCCTACATCGCCTCCAAGCGTGACGATGACGCGCGCGACCTGACGGACTATCAGACCATCTATGCCAGGGAGGAGGGCGCGGTTGCCGCGCCAACCGCCGGCCTGCATTTCACATCGGAGCTGTTTGCCGCGCTAGACGCCAAAGGCATCGAACGCCGCTTCGTCACGCTTCATGTCGGCGCCGGCACCTTCCTGCCGGTCAAGGCCGATGACACCGCCGATCACAAGATGCATGCAGAGACCGGCTCGGTCAGCGAGGCGACCGCCGCGGCGCTCAATGCTGCGAAGGCGAGGGGCGGGCGCATCATCGCCGTCGGCACGACCTCGCTGCGCCTGCTGGAGAGCGCGGCAAAGCCCGACGGTACGCTCGCCGCATGGTCCGGCCCGACCGACATTTTCATCACACCCGGCTATCGGTTCAAGACTGCCGACCTGCTGATGACGAACTTCCATCTGCCGCGCTCGACGCTGTTCATGCTGGTTTCGGCCTTCAGTGGCCTCGACACAATGCGGGCCGCCTATGCGCATGCCATCGACACCAGCTACAGATTCTACTCCTACGGAGACGCAAGCCTGCTTTATCGAGCGGAGATGAGCGATGGACGATGACCTGCAAGCCTTTGACCGAGAAAGCCTGATTGCCGAAGTGAAGAAATTGCGTGCCGGCATCCGCGCGCACCGCGACACGACGGGCCATGATCTGTGCTGGCATCATCCCGATCTTTGGGATCTGCTGCCGGAAAAGACCGAGCCGGCGATAGCCGTGCCGCCTTGGCCCAAATTCATGCGCGGCTGCATCCAGTACCGCCAGTCGCTCGACAGGCAGGCGCCGGATGCGCCTGTCCATGACAAGGAATTCAATGGCTAAGACGTTTACCTTCAAGGTCCTGGCCACCGACGGCAAGGCACGGCGTGGTGTCATCGACATGCCGCGCGGCGAAATCCGCACGCCGGCCTTCATGCCGGTCGGCACCGGCGGCACGGTCAAGGCTATGTATATGGATCAGGTACGCGGCGTCGGCGCCGACATCATCCTGGGCAACACATATCACCTGATGCTGCGGCCTGGCGCCGAGCGCGTCGCGCGGCTCGGCGGCCTGCATGAGTTCGCGCGCTGGCCGCAGCCGATCCTGACCGACAGCGGCGGCTTTCAGGTGATGTCGCTGTCGAAGCTCAGGAAGCTCACCGAAAAGGGCGTCACCTTCCGCTCGCACATTGACGGCGCGCCTTACGAGATGTCGCCGGAGCGCTCGATCGAGATCCAGGGGCTGCTCGATTCCGATATCCAGATGCAGCTCGATGAGTGCACGGCACTGCCGGCCGATCTCAAGGCGATCGAGCGCGCCATGGAGCTGTCGCTGCGCTGGGCGGAGCGCTGCAAGACGGCGTTCGGCGACCAGCCGGGCAAGGCGATGTTCGGCATTGTGCAAGGCGGCGACAACGCAGCGCTCAGGGTGCGCTCGGCGCAGGCGCTGAGCGCCATGGAGCTGAAGGGCTACGCCGTCGGCGGTCTCGCCGTCGGCGAGCCGCAAGCAGTGATGCTGGAGATGCTCGACATCACCTGTCCGGAACTGCCTGATAATAAGCCCAGATATCTCATGGGCGTCGGCACGCCCGACGACATCGTCAAATCGGTGGCGCGCGGCATCGACATGTTCGATTGCGTGATGCCGACCCGCGCCGGCCGCCACGGCCTGGCCTACACCAGGCGCGGCAAGGTCAATCTTAGGAATGCCCGCCACGCCGACGATCCGCGTCCGCTCGACGAGGAGAGCGACTGCCCAGCCGCACGGGACTATTCGCGCGCCTATCTGCATCATCTCGTGCGCTCGCAAGAGGCATTGGGGGCGATGCTGCTGACCTGGAACAACCTGTCCTACTATCAGAAGCTGATGCAGGACATTCGCGGCGCGATCGAGGCCGGCGCCTTCGAGGCACGCGCGGCGGAGATTTCCGAGGGCTGGGCGAGGGGCGATATCCCTACCCTTTGAACAAATCAACGACACCTGACGATGATTGACGGATCCATTGTCCGGGCGCAGATTCCGGTTGGGGTCAGGCCATGACTGTCACATATGAACTTGGCGGCAAGACCGCGATCGTGACTGGCGGCGCACGAGGCATCGGCAAGGCCATTGCGGCGCAGTTGTTGAACTCCGGGGCCGAAGTCTGGATATGGGATGCTGATCCGACAGCTGTGGACGGCGCGCATTGCCAGACGGTCGATGTGACAAAGGCTCGCCAGATCAAAGACGCCTTGGCTGAGGTCGTCGCAGACAATAGCCGGATTGACATTCTAATCAACAATGCAGGCTATTTAGGCGACTATTGTGGGTTCGAGGCATTCGATCCGATCGAGTGGCAACGCATCATCGGTGTCAACCTGATCGGCGTTTTCGAGGTTACGCATCAGGTTCTGCCGATCATGCGCAAGGCTGGTAGGGGCCGGATCATCAATATGGGGTCCCTGGCAGGCAAGGAAGGGTTGCCGAATCTGGCCGCCTATTCAGCGGCAAGTGCAGGCGTCATTGCCTTTACGAAAGCCTTGTCGCGGGAGACCTGCGATACCGACATTCGGGTGAATTGCGTGGCACCGGGGCCGATCGATACCGAGTTGATCAGGCGCCTTGGAAACGATGTCGTAGACGACATGATAAATGCCAGCCCGCTCAAGCGCCTTGGCTCGGTGGATGAAGTGGCGGCACTTGTGCTTTGGCTTTGTTCCGACGCCAGCGCATTCAACACCGGAGCCGTGTTCGACATGTCGGGCGGCAGGGCACGCTACTGAGGCTTTGTGCGTCAGGTGCTCAGCGAATTCGACGCCCGCAGGCTGCAGCCGGTGATCTGGAAACTGCCGTCGGGCTGCTGCTGCAGCGTATAGACCGCCTCGTAGTCCTTGCCGTCGGGGCCGACGATCAGCACCTGCTGGATGATCGAGCCTGGGCCGGTCTGCTCGACCTTGCCGAAGGAATAGCTTTGTGGCTGACGCACCGGCGCGTAGCCGTTGGTCACCATGTTCATGAAGGCGTCGACGGTTGGGAAAATCTGCTTCACGTTTGGAGCAGCGTAGCTGTAGGCCTTGGCGCCGTCGTTTGCGATGAGCGCCTTCAACTGACCATCGATGACGGCCTGGCCGGCCTTGATTTCGGCATCGCCGGCAAGGGCTGCCGAGATGAACAGGGCTGACGCGAACAGCAATGAAACGACTGCGGATGCGATGTGGCGCATGGCCTGTCTCCATTGTCCCCCAACAAAAGCTGTCCGAAGACGCATTATACCATACGCTTTGCGCTGCCTCACGGTTTCAGCAACCGCAGTAATTCGCCACGCAAGTGCCACAAGATCATGCTTAAGCATCCTTTAAGGCAGGGCGCGCATCGTAGGGGACGAGTGGGGATCCGTTCGCGCAACCAGGGACGAACCATGTCTAAGCAGCCGATTGACCGGCGCCTTTTGCTGAAGGGCGCGGCTAGCTTTGCAGTTCTGGCTCCCTTGCCCGCTTGGGCAGCCACCGGGCCGACCGTCACCGAAATCGCCTTCGATCCGGCCATTCCAGCACTCGGCAATCCCGACGGCGACGTCACTATCGCCGAATTCGTCGATTATCAGTGCCCGATCTGCAAACTCGTCTTCGTCGAACTGAAGAAACTCATGGAAGAGGATAGCGGCATCCGGCTGGTGATGAAGGACTGGCCGATCTTCGGCGATGTCTCGCGCGACGCGGCGCGCGTGGCGCTTTTGACCGGCGAACACTATGCCGCAGCGGTCGATGCGCTGATGACCAACCAGCGTGGCCTCTCGGAACGCTGCACCAACGATATCCTGGCTTCGGTGGGGGTCGATGTGGCGATGGTGCGTGCCGATCTCGCCATCCGTGAACCCGACATCGACGCTGCCCTTTTGCGCACCGATACGCAGGCAACCGCCTTTAAACTGCGTGGCACTCCCGCTTTGGTCATCGGTGGCAGCCTCTACCGGCGCGGCATGCCGGTATCCGAACTAAGACAAGCCGTCGCCAGTGCGCGTTCGGCCTGATGCTTGAAAGCCGGGCGGCAGTCTGCGAGAAGGGCCGCCATGGGCGCAAGATGCGCGTTTCAACGTGGCAGGACCGGCAATGAAGACGTTTTTCGTGCAGATAAAGTGCGACCTGGGCAAGTCTTATGATGTCGCCAGCGCTCTCGCCGACGCTGAGATCGCATCGGAAATCTACTCGACCGCCGGCAATTACGATCTGCTCGCCAAATTCTACGTCGACGACGAGGAAGATGTCGGCCACTTCGTGAACGAGAAGGTGCAGCATCTTCCCGGAATCAAGGACACTTTCACGGTCGTCACTTTCCGCGCTTTCTAAAGCCGCATCAGGCACTTGCCCGGCGACGAGGCAAAGCCTGACTACGTGCCTGTTACGACTGCCCTAATTTTGGGCAGTCGTAACATACTGATCACCCATATCCTCCAAATCATCGATTGCGCTTGATTTTCTCCCGCGACGCCAGTGAAATGGCGTCACAGGGGAGTATGCGATTGGCAGCGTTCGATGAAATGCTTCCGGAAGTTTCCGGACTGAGAAAACCGTATACGGCTTACGACCGCTGGCTGAAGGAGCAGGATCCGGCCAGACTTACCGAAAAGATGCAGGACGCCGAGCGCGTCTTCCGCAAAACCGGCATCACCTTCGCCGTCTATGGCGAGCAGGAAGCTTCCGAGCGGCTGATCCCCTTTGATATCGTTCCGCGCATCATCTCCGGCAATGAATGGCGAAGGCTGACGCAAGGCATAGAGCAGCGCGTGCAGGCGCTGAACGCCTTCCTCGACGACATCTACCATCGCCAGGAAATCCTGCGCGCCGGCCGTGTGCCCAGGGAGCTCATCGCCAGGAATGAGGCCTTCCTGCCGGAAATGATTGGCGTGCGGCCGCCGGCCGGCGTCTACACCCACATTATCGGCGTCGATATCGTGCGCATCTCTGAGAACGAGTTCTACGTGCTGGAGGACAATGCGCGCACGCCGTCGGGCGTCTCCTACATGCTGGAGAACCGCGAGACGATGATGCAGCTCTTCCCCGAGCTGTTCCAGCAGATCAAGGTGCGGCCGGTCGAGAACTATCCGCAGCTCCTGCGCCAGTCGCTGGCGGCGGTCCGGCCGCAAAGCACCAAGGGCGCGCCGACCATCGCCGTGCTGACGCCGGGCAGCTTCAACTCCGCCTATTTCGAGCACGCCTTCCTGGCCGACCAGATGGGCGTGCAGCTGGTCGAAGGCCAGGACCTGCGCGTCGTCGACGGCCATGTCGCCATGCGCACCACCGAGGGCTACAAGCAGATCGACGTGCTTTACCGGCGCGTCGACGATTCGTTCCTCGACCCGCTGACCTTTAGGCCGGACTCGGCCCTTGGCGTGCCCGGCATCATGGATGTCTACCGCGCCGGCAACATCACCATCGCCAACGCGCCGGGAACCGGCATCGCCGACGACAAGGCGATCTATTCCTACATGCCCGAGATCGTCGAGTTCTACACCGGTCGCAAAGCCATCCTCGGCAACATCCCGACGTGGCGCTGCTCGGAGGCCGACAGCCTGAAATATGTGCTCGAACACATCCATGAGCTGGTCATCAAGGAAGTGCACGGCTCCGGCGGCTACGGCATGCTGGTCGGCCCGGCGGCGACCAAGAAGGAATGCCAGGACTTCGCCAAGAAGCTGCAGGCCAAACCTTCCAACTACATCGCCCAGCCGACGCTGGCGCTGTCGACCTGTCCGATCCTGACAGAAAAAGGCCTGTCGCCCCGTCATGTCGACTTGCGGCCATACGTGCTGGTGTCAGACCGTATCCAGATCGTGCCGGGCGGGTTGACGCGGGTAGCGCTGAAGGAGGGTTCGCTGGTGGTGAATTCCTCGCAGGGCGGCGGGACGAAGGATACGTGGGTGTTGGATGATTGAAAGAGCGAATAGCGAATAGCGAGTAGCGAATAGCGAATAGGGAAAGAGGGGGATACGACGGCGATCAATTCCTACAGGGATCTGATTGTTTGGAAGGCGGCCCTAGGGTTGGCAGTAAATTGCTACTCGGCCACGAAAGGCTTTCCGAGCAGCGAAGCATACGGAATGACCTCTCAGATACGACGCTCGGCCGCTTCTATCGCAGCAAATGTCGCAGAAGGTCACGGACGAGAAAGTACAGGAGCCTTCATTCAGTTTCTTCGAGTGGCACAGGGCTCCCTAAAAGAATTGGAGACACATCTGATCCTGTGCGGAGAGGTAGGATTGATGGTCGAAGCGGAGGTCGCGAACTTGCTCGGCCAAACCGAAGACATTGGAAAAATGCTGCGTTCGATGATCAGGAGCCTGCAACAGAAATCATGATAAGTTCCTTCCCCTATTCGCTATTCGCTACTCGCTATTCGCTCGACATCGGAGCAAGCTGATATGCTTTTGGGCCGCACCGCCAACGGGCTTTACTGGATGAACCGCTATATCGAGCGGGCGGAAAACATGGCGCGTCTGGTCGATGCCGGCCTGCGCATGGCGCTGACCCGCACCCAGAGTGCTTCGGAAGAGTGGAATTCGGTGCTGCTCAGCGCCGGTTCCGACGTCGCCTTCACGCAGAAATACCAGGATTATACCGCCGCCAATGTCGCCGACTTCCTTCTGCGCGACACCTCGAACCCGTCGAGCACGATGTCGGCGATCGAGACCGCACGCAACAATGCCCGCATGGTGCGCACCGCGCTGACACGCGAAACCTGGGAAAGCATCAACGAGGCCTGGATGGCGCTGAAGCGGATGCTGGCAAAGCCGATCGACGAGCGCGACCTGCCGAATGTGCTTGACGCCATCAAACGCGAGACTGCGCTGATCCGCGGTTCGTTTTACGGCACCATGCTGCGCAACGAGATTTTCGATTTCTCGCAGCTCGGCACCTATGTCGAGCGCGCCGACAACACGGCACGCATCCTCGACGTGAAATACTATGTACTGTTGCCGTCGATCTCCTGGGTCGGTTCGAGCCTCGACAATTATCAGTGGGAATCGATCCTGCGCTCGGTGTCGGCGCACCGCTCCTATCGCTGGGTCTATGAGGCCGACTACAAGCCGACCAACATCGCCGACTATCTGATCCTCAATGTCCGCATGCCGCGCTCGCTGACCTTCTGCTATCGTTTCCTGGCCGAGCACCTGAAATTCCTTGGCGATGATTATGGCGAGCGCCATGCCTGCCACGCGACGGTCGACAGGACGCAGGCCATGCTGAGGGCAGGGTCGATCAAGGACATATTCGACGCCGGCCTGCACGAATTCCTGGCCAGGTTCATCCAGGACAACACCAAGCTGGGCGACGAGATCGCCCAAGATTACCGGTTCAATTGAGCATGACCCCGAAAAGTGGGACCCGGTTTTCGGATAAGGTCATGCTCAAAACGGAAGACAAGTTATGAGATTGAAGATCTCCCACCGGACCGAATACCGCTACGATGCGCCGGTGCATTATCTGCTGCAGCGGCTGCGGCTGTTGCCGGTCAGCGGACCGACGCAGACGGTATTGTCCTGGGCATTGAAGATCGAGGGCGCGCGCGAGGAAGTGCGCTTCAGCGACCATTTCGGCAACGACAACAGGCTGTTGAGCGTGGAGGGCGAGCGTGACTTCATCACGGTTGAGGCCTCAGGCGAGGTTGTCACGCGCGACACAGCAGGCGTCTCGGGTCCGCATCACGGCTTTGCGCCGCTCTGGCTGTTCAGCCAGGAGACCGCTTTGACCATCCCCGGCAACGGCATTCGCGAGCTTGCCGCGGCGGTCGGCAAAGGCACCGACATCGAAAGGCTGCATCGGCTGATGGCGCTAATCGTCGAGCGCGTCGCTTACACGCCGGGCACCACCAGCGTGACGACGCCGGCGGAAGAGGCGTTGGCGCTGAAGACCGGCGTCTGCCAGGATCACAGCCATATCTTTGTCGCCGCCACCCGCGCCATGGGCTTTCCGGCCCGTTATGTCAGCGGCTATCTGATGATGGACGCGGCCATCGAACAGGCGGCAAGCCATGCCTGGGCCGAAGCCCATGTTCAGGGTCTCGGCTGGGTCGCCTTCGACGCCGCCAACGGCATTTCCCCTGATGAACGCTATGTCAGGGTGGCCACCGGCCGCGATTATCGCGACGCCTCGCCGGTGTCGGGAATTCGACTGGGACAGGCGGAGGAACAGCTTGCGGTCACCGTCACGGTAGAGCAGTAGTTCTCGGCAAGATTGCTGCCTGAAGAGATTCCATGACTTATTGCGTCGGCCTCAAGATCGATCATGGGCTCGTGTTCATGTCGGACACGCGCACCAACGCCGGCATGGATTCGATCTCGACCTTCAAGAAGATGCATGTCTGGGAAGAGCCGGGCGAGCGCGTCATCGTGCTGATGTCGGCCGGCAATCTGGCGACGACGCAGGCTGTCATCAGCTTGCTCGACGAGCGCAACAAGGCGATCGGCGAACGCCATGCGACGCTGCTCGAAACCCCGTCCATGTACCAGACGGTGCGGCTGGTCGGCGACACCGTCAAGGAAGTCATCGCCCAGTCGTCACCGGCCGGCGAAAAGGCGGATTCCTATTTCAACGCCTCCTTCATCCTCGGCGGCCAGATCAAGGGCAGCGCGCCGCGCCTGTTCATGATCTACCCCGAGGGCAATTTCATCGAATCGACCGACGACACGCCGTTCTTCCAGATCGGCGAGACCAAATACGGCAAGCCCATCATCATCCGCGCCTATGAAAGGACGATGAGCCTGGCCGAAACCGTGAAGCTGCTTCTGGTCTCCTTCGATTCGACGCTGAAGTCGAACCTGTCCGTCGGCCTGCCGCTCGACCTGCTGTTCCTTGAGAAGGATGCTTTCAAGGTCGGGCTGAAGAAGCGGATAGGCCAGGACGACCAGTATTATCGCACCATCTCGGACGGCTGGTCGAAGGCGCTGAAAACGGCCTTTGCCAGCCTGCCCGATTTCCCGGGTTAGAGTGCCCTTGCTGGCGCTGTTGCGTGGCGCTTGCCGCGGCGATCGACGCTGCTTGGCCCAAGTCTGGAGACCAGAATGAACAACGATGATTTCCGGCAATGGTCGAGGCACGCCGCCGATTGGGGAGTCGATTACCGTTCATCGCTGCGGGAAAGACCGGTGCGGCCGCTGGTCGAACCCGGCGACATCTTTCGCAGCATCGAGGCGTCGCCACCGGAAGCGGCTGAGCCGATGGAACGGATTTTCGCCGATTTCGAAGAGAAGATCGTGCCGGGCATGACGCATTGGCAGCATCCGCGTTTCTTCGCCTATTTCCCGGCCAATGCAGCACCTGTCTCAGTGGTGGCCGAATATCTGGTCTCGGCGATGGCCGCGCAATGCATGCTGTGGCAGACCTCTCCGGCGGCGACCGAACTCGAAACCCGCATAGTCGACTGGATGCGCCAGGCGCTCGGCCTGCCCGAAGGCTTTTCCGGCGTCATCCAGGATTCGGCCTCGTCGGCGACGCTGGCCGCCGTGCTGACGATGCGCGAGCGGGCGCTCGACTGGCAGGGCAACAAACAGGGCCTGGCCGGGCAGAAGCGGCCGCGCATCTATTCCTCCGATCAGGTCCACACCTCGATCGACCGCGCGATCTGGGTGTCGGGCATCGGCGAGGACAACCTGGTCCGCATTCCGGTCACCGGGCGCTTTCGCGCCATGGATACGGCAGCGCTCGAGGCGGCAATCGTCGCGGACCGTGAGGCCGGCATGTTGCCCGCCGGCATCATCGCCAGTGTCGGCGGTACCAGCACCGGTGGTACTGACAATGTCGCCGCCGTCGCCGCGGCGGCCAAGCGCCACGGGCTCTATCTGCATGTCGATGCCGCCTGGGCCGGATCGGCAATGATCTGCCCGGAATTCCGCCATTTCTGGGCCGGCGCAGAGCTCGCCGATTCCATCGTCTTCAACCCGCATAAATGGCTCGGCGCGCAATTCGACTGCTCGATGCAGTTCATTCGCCAGCCCGAAGACCTGGTGCGCACTTTGGCAATCAAGCCGGAATTCCTCAAGACGCATGGCCGCGACGGTATCATCAACTATTCCGAATGGTCGGTGCCGCTTGGCCGCCGCTTCCGCGCTTTGAAACTGTGGTTCCTGCTGCGCGCGCACGGACTGGAAGCGCTGCGCACCATGATCCGCAACCATGTTGCCTGGAGCGAGGGCCTTGCGGCGCGGCTGGCGAACGAGCCGGATTTCGAGATCGTCACCGAACCGATGCTGTCGCTGTTTTCCTTCCGTCATAAGGCAGCGGGCGATGCCGACGACCACAATCTGCGCCTGGTCAATGCCATCAACGACGATGGCCGCCTCTATCTGACGCAGACGCGGGTCGACGGACGGGTCGCCATCCGCTTCCAGGTCGGACAGTTCGAGACCACGGCGGAAGACGTCAATACCGCCTTCACTGTCATTTGCGACTGTGCAAGATCGCTCAAGGGCTGAGGTAGCCAGCAAGGAATTGCGAGCAAGGGCATGGTCGGGCAGCGCGAAGAGACGAGCCAAAATCTGACGGGCGTCTGGAGCGGGCGCTACTTCTATCCGCGCGAACTGGCGCCGGTCTCCTTCGTCGCGACGCTGATCGAGACGGCAACCAGCTTGACGGGGATGACCCACGAACCGGCGAGCCCGGCGACCGGCACAGTGAGATACGCAACCCTGCAGGGGCAGCGCGACGGCAACGCCGTCTCCTTCATCAAAACATATGACAATGCCGGATCGAACGTGGATCCGATCGACTACAGCGGCATTCTGAACGGCGATGCCACCGAGATCGCGGGCACCTGGCGCATCCTGGGAAGCTGGTCCGGCAAATTCCTGATGATCCGCTCGCCGGGCAAAGTCGCCACCGTCGCCCGCAAGGTGGCGGAGCGGGTCTGAGCTGTATCTGCCTGGTTCGCCTTTGCAATCATCGATATTTCATTAGCCGGCTTCTCCCTTTTCATTGCTTTCGTTTTGAGCTACAAACAAGAAAAACGAAAACGGGAGGTTCTCAGTGTATCTGTCGCCGCGCCATGCCGAAATCATCCAGATGGCGAAAGACCATGGCCGCGTGCTGGTTGACGATCTGGCCACGCATTTCAACGTGACGCCGCAGACCATCCGCAAGGACCTCAACGATCTCTGTGACCAGCGGCTGCTGTCGCGCATCCATGGCGGCGCCTTGTTCCCGTCCGGAATCGAGAACATGGAGTACGAAGCCCGGCGCAAGATTGCTGCCGACGAGAAAGAGGCGATCGGCCGCGCGGCGGCCAGGCTGATCCCTGACAACGCCTCGCTCTTCATCAATATTGGCACCACGACCGAGTCGGTCAGCAAGGCGCTGCTCGATCACGCCGGGCTCATGGTCATCACCAATAACATCAATGTTGCCAACAGGATGCGCATTTATCCTTCGATCGAGGTGGTGATCGCCGGCGGCGTCGTGCGCGGCTCCGATGGGGGCGTGGTCGGCGAGGCGGCGGTCGATTTCATCCGCCAGTTCAAGGTCGACTATGCCGTCATCGGCGCCTCGGCCATCGACCATGACGGCGCGTTGCTCGATTTCGACTTTCGCGAAGTGAAAGTGGCGCAGGCCATCATCGCCAATGCCAGACATGTCATCCTGGTGTCCGACCAGACCAAGTTCGAACGCACCGCACCGGTTCGCATCGGCCATCTGTCGCAGGTCAACACCTTCATCACCGACCGTTGCGACATCCCTTCGGTGCGCCGGATCTGCGAAGAGGCCGAGGTGCAGCTGATCGAAACATCGCTGGGCTAAAGGCTTCTATCACGGCACCGTGACATTTCGTTTGACATTCGTTCTGATTTCGAAATAATCCCGATACGGTTTCGTAAAAACCTAAAAATGCTGCAATGCGAAATCGCGGGAGGGCTTTTTGGACGCAATCCATGACATCTTCGTCATCGGTGGCGGCATCAATGGCTGCGGCATCGCCCGCGACGCCGTTGGGCGAGGCTTTTCGGTATTTCTGGCTGAGATGAATGATCTCGCCAGCGGAACCTCCTCCGGCTCGACCAAGCTGATCCATGGCGGCTTGCGCTACCTCGAATTCTATGAGTTCCGCTTGGTGCGCGAGGCGCTGATGGAGCGCGAGGTTCTGTGGAAGAACGCACCGCACATCATCTGGCCGATGCGCTTCGTGCTGCCCTATGCCAAGGGCCTTCGTCCGGCCTGGCTGATCCGGCTCGGCCTTTTCCTCTACGACCACATTGGCGGCCGCAAATTGCTGCCGGCGACCCGCACGCTCGACATGGCGAAGGATCCGGCCGGCAAGCCGCTGAAGCCGTTGTTTCACAAGGCGTTCGAGTATTCCGACGGCTGGGTCAACGATGCCCGCCTGGTGGCGTTGAACGCGCGTGACGCCGCCGACCGTGGCGCTACGATCCGCACCCGCACGAAAGTCGTCGCAGCAAGGCGCGAAGGCGATATCTGGGCAATCCGGCTGGAGGATCTGGCGACCGGAACGACCGAGGAGGTTAAGGCCCGGCTGCTGGTCAATGCCGCCGGCCCGTGGGTCGACCACGTCCTGTCGACCACTGTGGGCCAGAACGACGTGCACAATGTCCGCCTGGTGCAGGGCAGCCATATCGTCATCAAGAAGAAGTTCGACGACCCGCGCGCATACTTCTTCCAGAACAAGGACGGGCGCATCATCTTCGCCATTCCCTATGAGGAAGAGTTCACGCTGATCGGCACGACCGATCGCGACTATCCCGGCGATCCGCATGACGTGAAGATCAGCGACACCGAGATCGACTATCTCTGCGCGGCGGCGAGCGAATATTTTGCCCAGCCCGTGAAGCGTTCCGACATCGTCTGGACCTATTCGGCCGTGCGCCCGCTCTACGACGACGGCGCCTCAAAGGCGCAGGAGGCGACCCGCGACTATGTGCTGAAGGCCGATGGCGGCGAGGGCAAGGCGCCGATCGTCAATGCCTTCGGCGGCAAGATCACCACCTATCGCCGGCTGTCGGAATCGATGCTGGAAAAGATCGAAGGGTTTCTCGGCAAACGCGGCAAGCCATGGACGGCGAACGCATCCTTGCCCGGCGGCAATTTCCCGGCCACCGGTTTCGACGCCCAGGTGGCGAAGCTGAAGAGCGCCTATCCCTTCCTCGACCAGCGCCTGGCGCGCCGGCTGACCAGGCTCTACGGCACGCGCGCGCAAGTGCTGCTCGGCCTCGCCAAGTCGAACGCCGATCTCGGCCGCAATTTCGGTGCCGATCTGTATGAGGCAGAAGTGCGCTACCTCTGCGAAAACGAATGGGCGCTGACCGCCGAAGATGTATTGTGGCGTCGCACCAAGCGCGGCCTGCATTTCAGCCGCGAGCAGGTCTCGGCCCTCGACGAATTCATGCGCGGCATCAGTCAGCGCCATGTCGTTGCAGCGGAATAGGGAAGGCGATTGATGCACAAAGCCTGGGAGGAGGCATCATGCTGGAACTGAGAAACGTGACGAAGACGGTCGGTGCGGCGGAGCACATCCGCGACGTCTCGCTGACGCTTCAGCACGGCTCGCTCAATGTCCTGCTCGGGCCAACGCTGTCGGGCAAGACCAGCCTGATGCGGCTGATGGCCGGGCTCGACGTGCCGACCTCCGGCTCGGTCTGGTTCGACGGCCAGAATGTCACCGGCATGCCGGTGCAGCAGCGCAAGATCGCCATGGTCTACCAGCAGTTCATCAACTACCCCGCGATGACGGTCTATGAAAACATCGCCTCGCCTCTGCGCGTCGCCGGCACCGATCAGGCCAAGATCGACAAGGAAGTCCGCAACGCGGCAGCGCTTCTGAAGCTGACGCCCTATCTCGACCGCACGCCGCTCAGCCTGTCCGGCGGCCAGCAGCAGCGCACCGCACTTGCCCGCGCCATCGTCAAGAATGCCAGCCTGGTGCTGCTCGACGAGCCGCTCGCCAATCTCGATTACAAGCTGCGCGAGGAACTGCGCGCCGAGCTGCCGAAGATCTTCGCCGCCGCCGGCACCATCTTCGTCTACGCTACGACCGAGCCGCACGAAGCCTTGCTGCTCGGCGGTAACACGGCGACGCTGTCCGAGGGACGCATCACCCAGTTCGGGCCGACCATCGACGTCTTCCGCAAGCCGATCGACCTGGTGACGGCAAAGACCTTTGCCGATCCGCCGCTCAACACCATCGTGCTGGCCAAGAAGGGGCAGGACTTTCTGCTCGAGGGCGGCGTCAAGCTGCCGGTGCCGGCCGAGCTTTCCGGCATTGCCGACGCCAACTATACGATCGGTTTCCAGCCGCATCATCTCTCGCTCGAGCGGCCCAACGCCGCCGCCGTGCCGGTCCGCGCCAAGGTGACGATCACCGAGATCACCGGTTCGGAAAGCTTCATCCATCTCGATTTCGCCGACGCGCGCTGGGTCATGCTGACCCATGGCATCCGCGATTTCGAGCCCGACGCAGAGATCGAGGTGTTCATCGATCCGCGCCACATCATGGTCTTCGACGGCAACGGCAGCGCCGTCGCCGCATCGAAGCTGGCGGCTTGAGGGGGAGGAGATGGCGCGCATCGACGTCAACCATGTCAGGCACTCCTATTTGCCCAACCCGCAGAAGGATGCCGATTTCGCGCTCAGGGAAGTGCACCACACTTTCGAGGATGGCGGCGCCTATGCGCTGCTCGGGCCGTCCGGTTGCGGCAAGACCACGCTGCTCAACATCATTTCGGGCCTGCTGCATCCTTCGCACGGAGAGCTGCTGTTCAACGGCAAGGACGTCACCAACCTGTCGACGCAGGAGCGCAACATTGCGCAGGTGTTCCAGTTCCCGGTCATCTACGACACCATGACCGTCTACGACAATCTGGCCTTCCCGCTGCGCAACCGCGGCGTGCCGGAGGCCGATGTCGACCGCACGGTGCGCGAGACGCTGGAGATGATCGACCTTGCGTCGTGGGCCAAGAAGAAGGCGAGGGGCCTGACTGCCGACCAGAAGCAGAAGATTTCGCTCGGCCGCGGCCTGGTGCGCTCGGATGTCAACGCCATCCTGTTCGACGAGCCGCTGACCGTCATCGACCCGCACATGAAGTGGGTGCTGCGCTCGCAATTGAAGCAGCTGCATCGCCGCTTCGGCTACACCATGGTCTATGTCACCCATGACCAGACCGAGGCGCTGACCTTCGCCGACCAGGTCGTCGTCATGTATGATGGCGGCATTGTCCAGATTGGCACGCCGGCCGAACTGTTCGAGCGCCCGCGCCACACATTCGTCGGCTATTTCATCGGTTCGCCCGGCATGAACGTCATGCCGGTGGCGATCGATGGCAAGACCGCGACCATCGGCAGCCAGCGCATCGAGCTGCCTGGCGTGCCCAAAACAGGGGCTGGGCCTATCGAACTCGGCATCCGTCCCGAATATGTCAGGCTCGGCCGTGACGGCATGGCGGTGAAAATCAGCAAGGTCGAGGATCTCGGCCGCCACAAGGTGGTGCGCGCCAGTCTCGAAGGCCGCGAGATCGCAGCCGTCATCGGCGAGGACGAGAGCGTTCCCGCCGATCCGAAGGTGCGCTTCGATCCGGCCGGCATCAACATCTATGCCGATTCCTGGCGCGTCGAGATGGGGGCATAGATGGAAAAGACCTGGAACAACAAGGCCTGGTTCATGGTGCTGCCGGTGCTCCTGCTGGTGGCGTTCTCGGCGGTGATTCCGCTGATGACGGTGGTCAACTATTCGGTACAGGACACGTTCGGAAACAACGTCTTCTTCTGGAACGGCTCGGACTGGTTCACCGAAATCCTGGAGTCGGAACGTTTCTGGCTCTCGATGGTCCGCAACCTGATCTTCTCCTTCATCATCCTCGCCATTGAAGTGCCACTCGGTATCTTCATCGCCCTCAACATGCCCAAGAAGGGCTGGGGCGTGCCGGTGTGTCTGGTGCTGATGGCGCTGCCGCTGCTGATCCCGTGGAACGTCGTCGGCACCATTTGGCAGGTGTTCGGTCGCATCGACATAGGCCTGCTCGGCTACACGCTGTCGGCGCTCGGCTTCGACTACAATTACGTCAACGACCCGACCGACGCCTGGGTGACGGTCATCCTGATGGACGTATGGCACTGGACGAGTCTCGTCGTTCTGCTCTGCTACGCCGGCCTTGTCTCCATACCGGATGCTTATTATCAAGCCGCCAAGATCGATGGCGCCTCGCGCTGGGCGATCTTCCGCTACATCCAGTTGCCGAAGATGAACCGCGTGCTTTTGATCGCCGTGCTGCTGCGCTTCATGGACTCGTTCATGATCTACACCGAGCCCTTCGTCGTCACCGGTGGCGGCCCCGGCAATTCGACGACATTCCTGTCGATAGATCTGGTCAAGATCGCCATCGGCCAGTTCGACCTCGGGCCAGCGGCGGCCATGTCGATCATCTACTTCCTCATCATCCTGTTGCTGTCGTGGGTGTTCTACACCGTCATGACCAATGTCGATGCGGAGCGCTGAGATGAGCGGCGCCAACGAAAGAACGACAAGGCAGGACCGGGTGAACGAGGCCGCGATTTCGGACGGGCTCACCAGCACCCTATCGCAGGACCAGATTGCGCGGCTGATGCGCCGGCGCGGCGAAGAATCCAAGTTCTGGTGGCTGGTGCCGACGATCTACATCATCTTTCTGATGCTGCCGATTTACTGGCTGGTCAACATGAGCTTCAAGACCAATCAGGAAATTCTGGGCGCCTTTTCGCTGTGGCCGAAGCACCCGACCATCGCCAACTACATGGTGATCTTCACCGACCCGTCCTGGTACAAGGGCTACATCAATTCGATCATCTATGTGGTCATGAACATGGTGATCTCGGTTTCGGTGGCGCTGCCTGCGGCCTACGCATTCTCGCGCTACCGCTTCCTCGGCGACAAGCATCTGTTCTTCTGGCTGCTGACCAACCGCATGGCGCCGCCGGCGGTGTTCGCGCTGCCGTTCTTCCAGCTCTATTCGGCCTTCGGGCTGATCGACACGCACATCGCGGTAGCGCTGGCGCACTGCCTGTTCAACGTGCCGCTGGCGGTCTGGATCCTCGAAGGCTTCATGTCCGGCGTGCCGAAGGAGATCGACGAAACCGCCTATATTGACGGCTATTCCTTCCCGCGCTTCTTCCTGAAGATATTCATGCCCCTGATCGCCAGCGGCGTCGGCGTGGCCTGCTTCTTCTGCTTCATGTTCTCATGGGTCGAGCTGCTGATCGCCCGCACCTTGACCACGACCGCCGCCAAGCCGATCGCGGCGATCATGACGCGCACGGTCTCGGCATCCGGGCTTGACTGGGGTGTGCTTGCCGCCGCCGGTGTCCTCACCATCCTGCCAGGGGCGCTCGTGATCTGGTTCGTTCGCAACTACATCGCCAAGGGCTTTGCCCTGGGGAGGGTATGACCATGAACCTCACCTGGATGGCATGGACGCTGCCGACGGCGCTGTTTTTCATCACGATCCTTATTCTGCTGTGCGGCATGGCGTTCTGGGAATTTGTCTCGCCCGGCGGCAATCCGCGTGTCGGCGTGCTGCGCTTCGAGACGACGCGCGGCGACCGCCTCTTTGTTTCGCTGCTCGGCAGCGCCTTTATCCATCTCGCTTGGCTGGGTCTTGTCGGACCCAACCTGTGGTGGGCTCTCGCTCTCTCCGTAGTCTACGCCATTGGCGTGTTCCGCTACGTATAGAGGGGGAAACTGTTGGAACGGCCGCGTGCCGGCGACCGCTCCAGATCGCACTTGAAACCTGAAAGTGGAGGAAACGAAATGCGAAGGCAATTTTTAACATCAACAACTGCGGTTGTCCTGCTCTGGGGAGCAGGCCAGGCCTATGCCGGAATGGACGAAGCCAAAACCTTCCTCGATACCGAAATCAAGGATCTGTCGACGCTCGATCGCGGCGCGCAGGAAGCCGAAATGCAATGGTTCATCGATGCCGCGAAGCCTTTCGCCGGCATGGACATCAAGGTGGTCTCCGAGACCATCGATACGCATAGCTATGAGTCCAAGGTCTTGGCGCCCGCCTTCACCGCGATCACCGGCATCAAGATCACCCACGACCTGATCGGCGAAGGCGATGTCGTCGAAAAGCTGCAGACGCAGATGCAGTCGGGCGAGAATATCTATGACGCCTACGTCAACGACTCCGACCTGATCGGCACGCACTGGCGCTACCAGCAGGCGCGCAGCCTGACCAAGTGGATGGCGAATGAGGGCAAGGATGTCACCAACCCCAACCTCGACCTCGCCGACTTCATCGGCACCAAGTTCACGACCGCTCCCGACGGCGACCTCTACCAGCTGCCCGACCAGCAGTTCGCGAACCTCTACTGGTTCCGCTACGACTGGTTCAACGACGAGAAGAACAAGGCCGATTTCAAGGCCAAGTACGGCTACGACCTTGGCGTTCCCGTCAACTGGTCGGCCTATGAGGACATCGCCGAATTCTTCACCGGCCGCGAGATCGACGGCAAGAAGGTCTATGGCCACATGGACTACGGCAAGAAGGACCCGTCGCTCGGCTGGCGGTTCACTGATGCCTGGCTCTCCATGGCCGGCAATGGCGACAAGGGTCTGCCGAACGGTCTTCCGGTCGACGAATGGGGGATCAAAGTCAACGAGAAGTCGCAGCCGGTCGGTTCGTGCGTCGCGCGCGGCGGCGACACCAACGGCCCGGCTTCCGTGTATTCGATCCAGAAGTACCTGGATTGGCTGAAGGCCTATGCTCCGCCGGAAGCCCAGGGCATGACGTTCGGCGAATCAGGCCCCGTCCCGTCGCAGGGCACGGTCGCGCAGCAGATGTTCACCTACACCGCCTTCACCGCCTCCTTCGTCAAGGACGGGCTGCCGGTCGTGAACGCGGACGGCACCCCGAAATGGCGCTTCGCTCCGTCGCCGCATGGCGTGTACTGGAAGGATGGCATGAAGCTTGGCTACCAGGACGTCGGTTCCTGGACCCTGCTGAAGTCCACGCCCGACGATCGCGCCAAGGCCGCCTGGCTCTATGCGCAGTTCGTCGTGTCGAAGACGGTCGACGTGAAGAAGAGCCATGTCGGCTTGACGCTCATCCGCGAGTCGACGATCCAGGATAAGAGCTTCACGGAACGCGCTCCGAAGCTCGGCGGCTTGATCGAGTTCTACCGCTCGCCGGCCCGCGTCCAGTGGTCGCCGACGGGTACCAACGTGCCGGATTATCCGAAGCTGGCACAGCTCTGGTGGCAGGCGATCGGCGATGCCTCTTCCGGCGCGAAGACGGCGCAGGAGGCGATGGACTCGCTCTGCTCCGAGCAGGAAAAGGTCATGGAACGCCTGGAAAAGGCAGGCATCCAGGGCGATATCGGCCCGAAGATGGCCGAAGAGCATGACCTCGCCTACTGGAATGCCGACGCGGTCAAGAAGGGCAATCTCGCGCCTCAGCTGAAGATCGAGAACGAGAAGGAAAAGCCGATCACCATCAACTACGACGAACTGGTGAAGAGCTGGCAGAAGTAGTCTTGGCGTACGCGCCAGGATCATAGTGAACGGGGAGGCGGCATCGTGCCGTCTCCCCTGTTTGTATAAGCGAGCTACCGGGAGGACTAATGACCGGATATATCCTTGCGATCGACCAGGGCACGACATCGACCAGGGCGATCCTGTTCGACGGTGAGATGAAAGTTGCCGGCAGCAAGCAGCAGGAATTCACCCAGCATTACCCGGCCTCCGGCTGGGTCGAGCACGACCCGGAGGACATCTGGGCAAGCGTCGTCGCCACGGTCAAAGGCGCGCTGAAGGCCGCCGGCCGCGAGGCGTCCGATGTGGCGGCGATCGGCATCACCAACCAGCGCGAAACCGTCGTCATCTGGGACAAGGCGACCGGCAAGCCGATCCACAATGCGATTGTCTGGCAGGACAGGCGCACCGCGCCGCTCTGCCAGAAATTGAAGAAGCAGGACCTGGAGAAGAAATTCACCAAAAAGACCGGCCTGCTGCTCGATCCCTATTTCTCCGGCACCAAGATCGCCTGGATGCTGGACAAGGTGAGGGGCGCCAGAAAACGCGCCGAAAAGGGCGAATTGCTCGCCGGCACCATCGACAGTTTTTTGATCTGGCGGCTGACCGCCGGGAAAGTTCACGCAACCGATGCCACCAACGCCTCGCGCACGCTTGTCTACAACATCGAGAAAAATGTCTGGGACGACGAGCTGCTTTCCATGCTGCGCATTCCGGCAGCGATGCTGCCGCAGGTCAAGGATTGCGCCGATGATTACGGCGTGACGGAGAAGGGCCTGTTTGGCGCCGAGATAAGAATCCTCGGCGTTGCCGGCGACCAGCATGCGGCGACCATCGGCCAGGCCTGTTTCGAACCGGGCATGATGAAATCCACGTACGGCACCGGCTGTTTCGCTCTGCTCAACACCGGCGCCGATCTGGTGCGTTCGAAGAACCGGCTTTTGACCACCATCGCCTACCGCCTGAACGGCAAGACCACCTATGCGCTGGAAGGCTCGATCTTCATCGCCGGTGCGGCCGTGCAATGGCTGCGCGACGGCATCAAGGTGATCGGCAAGGCCGAGCACAGCGGTGTGCTGGCTGCCGAGGCAGATCCTACACAGAATGTCTATCTGGTGCCGGCTTTCGTCGGCTTGGGCGCGCCGCATTGGGACGCAGAGGCGCGTGGCGCCATCTTCGGCCTGACCCGCAATTCGGGCCCGGCGGAGTTTGCCCGCGCAGCGCTGGAATCAGTCGCCTACCAGACGCGCGACCTGCTCAACGCCATGCGTAAGGACTGGAAAGGGGCTTCGGCGAAAACAGTGCTTCGCGTCGATGGCGGCATGGTGGCGTCCGACTGGACCATGCAGCGGCTGGCCGACATCCTCGATGCGCCGGTCGACCGTCCGACCATTCTGGAGACGACGGCGCTAGGCGCCGCATGGCTTGCCGGCTCGAAGGCGGGCGTGTGGCCGAAGGCGAAGGACTTTGCCAGGAGCTGGGCGCTCGAGCGGCGCTTCAAGCCGGACATGGATGCCGCTGTTCGTTCGGCAAAACTGGCGGGTTGGCGCGATGCGGTGCGCAGGACGCTGAGCGTATCCTGACAGTCTCGAAAAAAGAAGGCCCGCTCCGTCAGCGGCGCGAGCCTCGCTACGCACTTAAAGCGCGTCGCGCTGAAACGGATTCAGGCGACGCGCTTTAAGTCTTTGTTTTGATGCATGTCGTTGTCCCAGAACCGCAGCACACTTCTGGGCGACATGCATTAGTGCTCACTTAACTTACCATCTGTTAGTCACCCGCCGGGGTCAGTAGGGCGAACGGCACTGCTTTCTGCCGCCGTAGTTCGGCTGGAAGGTGTTGTCCGAGGCGCGGTAACTGCGATAGTGGTCATAGCACCACTGCACATGAGCATCGCCTTCGTAGACGCGGTTGTTCTCGCTGTTGATGATCGCGCCGGTGATCAGGGCGCCGGTGGCGAAGGCAGCCAGCGGGAACCAGTAGTCGCCGTGACGGCGATAGCCATGGCGATAATGGCGGGAGCCGCGATGGCCGTTCCAGTAGGGCCCGTCATTGTTGTAGCGCGAGAAATTGCGGTTGCCGTTGAAGTTGCGCTTCATCCACGGCTTGTAATCCACCGCCTGCACATCGGACGAAGCCGACGGGGCCTGCGGCGCAATCATTTGCGTGGCGCCGGCCGGCACGGCCGCGGAAGCTGCGAAAGAGGCTGACAATGTGGCCGCCAGCATACCCGATACGATCTTGTTCATGATCTTCTCCCTGGTTGACGTCCCTTGTGGGGAGAGAACGGTTCGCTGGTGCGATAGTTCCGGCCAAAACATTAAGTTGCTGATTTGCAATGTTTCTCCAGTCAACCGGAGAAGAACAGACCATATCGCGCGCCTGCAGATTTTGAAGCGGCGACCTCATTGCGGAAGCGGCTCACCGGGCGTCCTGCCAAGGCAATTTGCGGGGCCTAAGCCGATGGCGGAAACCTCGGTGAAAGACCCATCTTTTTCCGGTTGACCGGTCGCGGCACTCTCCCTATGTTCCGCGCAATTTCGAGGGCAGCCTTTAGAGCCCGCGGGAGCGCGTAGCTCAGCCGGTAGAGCAACTGACTTTTAATCAGTAGGTCATGGGTTCGAATCCCATCGCGCTCACCAAAAACACAGCCACCATGTAGATACACGAGGGTCAGCGGGTCGGTTGTTGTATCCGCATATCTGCCTCCGCACAGTGGCTTTCGCAGAGGAACGGAAGGCCGGAAAACTACCGCGCAAGCTCGCCCTTCATGATGAGACTCGGGCAAAGTGAAATCAGATCTGGACAGCAGTGCCTCTGCTGGTGCCCGCGTACACAGATATCAGCCGATCCTTGACGAGACGCCACAATGCCCGCGCTGTTGGATATCGCGAGCAGAGCAAGAGCCCATGGTCGATCAAGCGAGCTGTGGCGCGTTTAAGTGCCACGGTGTGGGTATCAGCTACCCTTCGAGCCCTAAAAAGCCCGCCACCGAAGCAGCGGGCCAGACTTGGCAAGGTGATAAATTACAGGCCTTGCCGGCCGTAATGGTGCACCAGTGGTCTGCTTATTTTGCCGGGGATTTGTAGGAAGAAGCGATTTTGCCCGCCTTCTCTTGGGCCGCCTTGAACTCCGCACCCGTGTATGCTCGCACGGTTTTGACATTCGATACTGCTCCCGATGCGCCGACGACGAGAAGTGCGGGGATCAGGTCAGCACCGTCGCCGAATTCCGTGATTGCCATCCAGTCAGTTTCGCCCGTCGTGACGTAGAAAGAATGCAGTTTCCCGCCCGCTGCTTCAAAGATGGCACGGGCCGCCTTTTCTCGGTTTGACGGATTGTCAATCATTCCACTCGCTGCCGTGGCTGAATAGGACCCTGTGACTATGAACGTTGGCATGACATCCTCCCTCGATAATCGGCAGATCTGGTGATCGGCCGAAAATTCAATTGATGGATACAGCGGTAGGTTTCCTTGCGGAAACATAGCCCGTTGCTGAGCACTCGGTAGCGGGCTTCTGCTGTTGGAGCTGGCGTTACCCTTTTGATTCCGGAATCGCCGATTGGACGTTCCGCATTTTAGCCAATCGACATGTGACGTTAAATCATTTTTGGCACTACTCAGATGCATCGATCCGATACCTCCTCAGCCATAGGGTCCCCAGAAAGTAGAAATGGCCGGTGCGGGGGTGCTTGGGCAAGCGAGGCGCACCGGCCATTGCGGGCTTGGTTTTCGGGGGTCCCCCGCACTGCCTAAGCTATAGGCATATTAGTGATGACTCAATTACGACTGAAGTCCCTGGGACCTGGCCCGCTCTACAAGCGGTTGTGCAACGCGCTTTCCTCGAAAATGACTGAGAGGTCTATCTCATCATGAAACTGGGCATGAGGGTCGAAAGCCAGCCAAGACGCATGAGATCGAAGCTCTCGCAGCCGTGCGTTCTTCGCGAGTCGGGCTTGGTCCTGTTCCTCCTCAAACGGAGAAACATTGTCACGAGGGTTCATGCGCACTCCCCGATTGGCGCCATACCCTGGTTCAACGATTGAGTTTTGATTTGGTTTCCTGTGGCCCGCCAAAGCCCGCAACCGTTGGCCGCGGTTCGCATCGCGTGAGGCCCGTGCGACTCCTGGCAACTTGCTGTGGCCTGCAGACAGCGCTTTTGCATCTCAGCCTGCCGCTGCGCCTCACGGCCAGCGGCAGACCTCGGGCAATGGCGCCCCTTCCGATCCGTATCTATTAGCACATGCTTGTATTTCTCTTGAAGCGGGAGCATGCTTGCGGATGCGCTAAGGAGGCCGCCAGGTTAACGGTGGAAAGGGGTAGTTCATGGAAACAGTTTGCTCCGTCCCCGGCGGGATTTGTCTCCTGTCGGTTTTCGTCGGTGTCACGATGACTTTTATCGCTATGGCGCCATTCGCAGCCGCGCGCCTGCTGGTGTTGAGGATGCGCGAGCACTCGGTCGGATACCTTCAACCCGCCTGAATGTCTCGGCAGCGTCCTTCCCGTCTGCTGCGAGCCGCCTGAGCTCTGCCTTTGGCTCCCGGATATCGTCATCGGCATTGGCCCATGACAGACGAGTGATCGCCTTGCCGCTCGCGGCGTCGAAGTCGTAGTGTTTGCACTCGTTTTGGTGTTGAGGACTTTCGCAAAATGACCAAGACGAACTTGGTGCCTGCATCGGCCCAGAATGCAGCTTCCAACCTTGTCGCCACACGCGCCGCTGGCTAAACTCGACCTTCCCAGGGGAGGGTTCGAACATGGCACTTCAGCTTTCGGCGGATGCTGTAGCTACTAAGGCGGCGACACCTCAGAAATATCTCTTCGGCCCTGTCGCCGATTTCCTCATGCTGGGCGGCAGCGCTTTTCTCATCCTGCCGGTGCTGTTTCTGGTGCCGCTCGAATATGAGGGGCCTGTGGCCGCGACGATGGTTGTTGTGGCCTATCTCGTGAACTACCCCCACTTCGCCCACTCTTACCAGCTTTTCTACCGCAATTTCGGGCGCAAGGTGACCGGCAACGGCTATGACCGCAGCCTGCAGCTTCGCTACATCTTCGCGGGCATTGTCGTACCCCTGGTCATGGCCGGGTTCTTTGCCTACGGCGCGGCGGCGGCGAACACGCGGCTGCTCGGCTATGCAACCAACGCCATGTTCTTTTTCGTCGGCTGGCACTACGTCAAGCAGGGCTACGGCATGCTGATGGTGGATGCGGTGCTCAAGCGCAAATTCTTCGACGATCGCGACAAGAAGGTGTTGCTGTTCAATTCCTACGCCGTGTGGATCCTGGCGTGGATTCAGACGAATGCCGCGGTCACCCAGGGCAAATATTACGGCCTGGACTATTACACATTCGCCGCCCCTTCCTGGATTGCCGATATTGCTCTGCTGGCGGCCGTTGCGTCGACCGCAGCCACGCTTTTGATGTTGGTCAATCGCTGGCGAAAGAAGGGCGGCGGTCTGCCCTATAACGGCCTGGTGGCCTATGTCGCGTCGCTCTATCTCTGGATCCTGATTGCCAGAATAAACCCGCTCTGGCTGCTGATCGTGCCTGCGCTCCACTCGCTGCAGTATCTCGCCGTGGTTTGGCGCTACCAGACCAATGTCGAACGTGACAGCTCCGATGCCGAAAGCGATCCGCAGCCGAAGGTCCTGTCTTTTCTCGGCCCCCTCTACAGGTTTCGGCTCCTCGGCTTTATCGTCGGCGGCACCGCCCTTGGCTATCTCGGCTTCTGGCTGATCCCGTCCGCGCTGACGGCTTTGATCCCCTATGACAGGCAAGTCCTGGGATCATCGCTGTTCTTCTTCATCGTGCTGATCTTCATCAACGTGCATCATTATTTTCTGGACAATGTGATGTGGCGCCGTGGCAATCCGGAGGTGTCGAAGTACCTGTTCCGCTAGCCGAAGGAATTCAGGAGCCGCCAAACACCAGCGAGACATTGCCGCCGGCGTGGCGCTCGATGCGGCCGGCAAGGTCGAGTTCAAGCAGCACCATCGACACCTGGGCGGCGTTGAGGCCGGTGTGGCGGATGATCTCGTCCACCGCCACCGGGGTCGGCCCCAACACTTCGAGCACGCCGGTGCGTTCGTCCTCGCCGGGCGGCGGCGTTGCCGAAAAGTCGGGCGCCTTTTCCGGCGGCGCGGCCCGTGGCGTTCGCGTACCGGCCAAAGGCGCGATCGCGCCGGAAACATCGGATGCCTCGGTGACCAGGGTGGCGCCGTCCTTGAGCAGGCCGTTCGAGCCGGCGCAACGCGGATCGAGCGGTGAACCCGGCACGGCAAAGACCAGCCGGCCCATTTCGCCGGCCAGGCGCGCGCTGATCAGCGAGCCGGAGCGTTGGGCCGCCTCGATCACCACCAGTCCGAGGGCGGCACCCGCGACGAGCCGGTTGCGGCGTGGAAAATCCTGCGCCCGCGGCTGCCAGCCGAACGGCATCTCCGAAATGACGGCGCCGCCGCGTTCGGCAATGTCGTTGCATAGGCCGATATTTTCGGGCGGGTAGGGGACATCGAGCCCGCCGGCCAGCACCCCAATCGTGCCAGTCGAGAGACTGCCCTGGTGTGCCGCCGTATCGATGCCGCGCGCCAGGCCGGAGACGATGGCGTAGCCGTCGCGGCCCAGATCCGCCGCCAGCATGCGCGCCATCTTGATGCCGGCCAGCGATGCATTGCGGGCGCCCACGATGGCGACCGCAGGCAGCCGGAACACGGCGGCTTCGCCTTTCATGGCGATCAGCGGCGGCGGATTGTCCATGTTTTTCAGCATCGGCGGGTAGTCGGCTTCGCCGATGCCGACGAAGCGGGCGCCGTTCTCGCCGGCCGCTTCCAGTTCCGCTTCGGCCTCGGCGATGGAAGGAATGCGGACAATTTTTCTGGCGCCGCCCGAAATCATCAGTTCGGGCAGCATCTCCAATGCGGCCTCGGCCGAGCCGAAGCGGTTGATCAATTCGCGAAACGAGGCTGGGCCGACATTTTGCGTACGGATCAGGCGAAGCCAGCTCAGCCGCTGCCGGTCGCTGAGGCGCGGCCCGGCGGCAGGCTTCCTCACCCCTTGGCTCCGATCTTGCCTTCGGTGCCGGCAAGCAGGCGCGAAATGTTGGCGCGGTGTTTTACAATGACGATCAGGCTCATCACCACGAACAGCCCGGCGACCTCAGGCGTGCTCAGGAAATACAGCGCAATCGGCACGATCACCGCTGCCGTCAGCGCCGCCAGCGACGAGTAGCGGAAGACGACAGCCATCACCAGCCAGACGACGATGAAGATCAACGCCACATGCCAGCCGAGCGCGATCAGCACACCGAGATAGGTCGCCACGCCCTTGCCGCCCTTGAAACCAAGCCAGACCGGAAACAGATGGCCAAGGAAGGCACCAAAGCCTGCCCAGAGTCCAAGGCCGGCCCACGGTCCGAAGTCGTGCCCGTAATGGCGCGCGATCATCACCGCCGCCGTGCCCTTCAGCGCGTCGAGCACCAGCGTCGCGGCGGCCAGGCCCTTGTTGCCGGTGCGCAGCACATTGGTGGCGCCGATGTTGCCGGAACCGATCTTGCGGACATCGCCGAGGCCGGCGGCGCGGGTAATCAGCAGGCCAAAGGGAATCGAGCCGAGGAGATAGCCGAACAGCAATGCCAGGATGACGTTATAACTCATTGTTTCCCCCCGCATTTCCCTGACAGCAAATCGACGTGCAATGGGCCGCGGTCACTCTAGGCTGAAAACACTGTGCGGCCCGCCACCAGCGTTTGCAAGACCATGCCTTGCAGCCGCGCACCTTCGAAACAGGTGTTTTTCGAGCGCGAACGGATACCGCTTTCGCTGACGATCCAGGGTTCTTCCAGATCGACGACTGCAAGATCAGCCGGAGCGCCCGGCTTCAGCGTGCCGCCCGGCAGGCCAAACAGTTTGGCCGGTGCCGTCGACAGCGTCTCGACCAGCCTGAGCAGCGGCACATCTCCATTGTGGTAGAGCCGCAGTGCCGCGCCTAGCAGCGTCTCCAGCCCGATGGCGCCGGCAGCGGCATCGGCGAAGGGCAGGCGCTTGGTGTCGACATCCTGCGGGTCGTGCGAGGAGACGATGATGTCGATCGTGCCGTCCTTGACCGCTTCGATCATCGCCAGCCGGTCCCCCTCGGCGCGCAGCGGCGGCGTCAGCCGGAAGAAGGTGCGGTATTCCCCGACATCGTTCTCGTTGAGTGACAGATTGTGGATCGCCACACCCGCCGTAACATTGGCCTGGTCGGCTTTCGCCCGCCTCACGGCTTGCGCTGCCATTTCCGTCGAAATCTTGGCCGCGTGATAGCCGCCGTGCGTCAGCCGCGCCAGGGCCAGGTCGCGCTCCAGCGGGATGGACTCGGCCTCGCGTGGAATGCCGGCTAGGCCGAGCCAGCTGGCATAGAGGCCTTCATTCATCACGCCTGCCGAGGCGAGATCGCCATCCTGCGTCTCATGCGCGATGACGCCGCCGAAGTCGCGGGCATAGGTCAGCGCCCGGCGCATCACCAGCGCGCTGGGGATGGTGTGGCGGCCATCGGTGAAGGCAACCGCGCCGGCCTCGCGCAGCAGGCCGAACTCGGTCATCTCGCGACCGGCAAGGTCCTTGGTGATCGCCGCAGCCGGGAAGATATTGACGATTGCGGTGTCCTTGGCGGTGCGCAGCACGAATTCGACCAGCGCAACATTGTCGATCACCGGGTCGGTGTCGGGCATCATGATGACGGAGGTGACGCCGCCGGCCGCCGCCGCAACGCTTGCCGATGCAATCGTCTCGCGGTGTTCGCCACCGGGCTCGCCGATAAAGACGCGCGCATCGATCAGGCCGGGGATAATCGTCTTGCCGGCGCAGTCGACGACTGTGGCTCCCGCCGGCACCCCCTGGTTCAGGGCGGCCTTGCCGGCAGCAACGATCTTGCGGCCCTCGACGATGACGGTGCCGACTTCATCGATGCCCCGCGACGGGTCGACGATACGGGCGCGCTCAAAGACCGTCGTGCTCATGCGCCACGGCCCTCTGCGTTGCGGCGGGGATCAAGCAGCGCTTCCATCACCGCCATGCGCACGGCGACGCCCATCTCAACCTGTTCCTGGATAACACTTTGCGGGCCGTCCGCGATTTCGGACGCGATCTCGACGCCGCGGTTCATCGGTCCGGGATGCATGACCAGTGCGCCATCCTTGGCCGCCTTCAGCTTTTCCGCATCGAGGCCGAAATAGCGGAAATATTCGCGCACCGAAGGCACGAAGGCGCCTTCCATACGCTCGCGCTGCAGGCGCAGCATCATCACCACGTCGGCGCCTTTCAGCCCTTCGGCCATCGAGCGTGAGACAATGACGCCCATTTTCTCGATGCCGGACGGCAACAGCGTGGACGGCGCGACGACCCGCACCTGCGCCCCGAGCGCGTTCAACAGCATGATGTTGGAGCGCGCCACGCGCGAATGCAGGATGTCGCCGCAGATCGCCACGATCAGCTTCGACAGCGGCCCCTTGGCGCGGCGGATCGTCAGCGCATCGAGCAGCGCCTGTGTCGGGTGCTCATGTGCGCCGTCGCCCGCATTGACCACCGAGCAGCCGACTTTCTGTGCCAGAAGCGCGGCGGCGCCCGCCGACTGGTGGCGGATGATGAGGATGTCAGGGCGCATGGCGTTCAGCGTCATCGCCGTGTCGATCAGCGTTTCGCCCTTCTTCACCGAAGAACTCGCCACCGACATGTTCATGACGTCGGCGCCAAGCCGTTTACCGGCCAGTTCGAACGACGATTGCGTGCGGGTCGAGGCTTCGTAAAAGAGGTTGATCTGGGTACGGCCGCGCAGCGTCGAGGTCTTTTTCTCGGATTGCCGCGAAATGGCGACGGCGCGATCGGCCCGGTCGAGCAAAAGCTCGATATCTCCAGGGGAAAGATCGCGGATGCCCAGAAGATGGCGATGAGGATAAAGCGGCAGGGACGAAGCGTCGGTCATCTCAAGGCGCTGCTATAGGGGGGAGAATTCCTTGCCGCAAGCGCCAGCTTGGGATTGCGGCCTTTCTCCCCGGTATTTTCGTCGCGCGCTCCGGCAAGCTTGGGCTATATCTAGCCGATGGCTTCGGATTCGAAGCCTTCGTAACATAAGGACAGTGCGTGACCGACGACGTGACCAACCAGCCGCCGCCGCTGACGGGCGGCAACGCCTGGCGGGGCGATCCGTTGCTGATCCAGCTCGCCGAACGCTTTTCCGATCCGGTGCGAAAGGATCTCGACGGGCTTGGCCGCTTCGTCCTGACGCACGAAGCGCAAGAGCTGGCGCGTCTTGCCAATGTCGAGACGCCGAAGCTCCGCACGCATGACCGCCAGGGCCGGCGCATCGACCAGGTCGAATTCCACCCGGCCTATCATGCGCTGATGCGCCGCTCGGTCGCCGGCGGCCTGCATTCCTCGATCTGGGAGAACGGCGACAGCGAGATCGGCCGCCGCCATCAGGTGCGCGCCGCGCGTTTCTATCTGACCGCCGAGCTCGAGACCGGGCATCTGTGCCCCATCACCATGACCAGCGCTTCGCTGGCCGCGTTGATGGCCAGCCCAAAGCTGTTTCGCGAATGGGCGCCGCGGGTGACGACGCGCAAATACGACCAGAGCCAGAAGCCGCCGGTCGAAAAGACCGGGCTGACGCTCGGCATGGGCATGACCGAAAAGCAGGGCGGCACCGACGTGCGCGCCAACACGACACGAGCCGAGCGGGCCGGCAGCGGCTTTTATCGCCTCACCGGCCACAAATGGTTCATGTCGGCGCCGATGTCGGATGCTTTCCTCGTGCTTGGACAGGCGCCGGAAGGGCTTTCCTGCTTTCTCGTCCCGCGCATCCTCGGCGACGGCTCCGGCAACGGCTTCCGTTTCCAGCGCCTGAAGGACAAGCTCGGCAACCGCTCCAACGCCTCCTCGGAAGTGGAGTTCGTCAATGCCATCGGCGAGATGGTCGGCGAGCCCGGCGCCGGCGTGAAGACGATCATGGACATGGTCACCTTGACCCGGCTCGACTGCGCCGTCGCCTCGTCGGCGATCATGCGCGCCGGCTTGGCCGAAGCCGTCCATCACACCCGTCACCGCCAGGTGTTTGGCTCGACGCTGATCGAACAGCCGCTGATGCAGCGTGTGCTGGCCGACATGGCGCTCGATGTCGCCGCCGCCACAGCGCTCTCGTTCCGGCTTGCGCGTTCCTTCGACGAGGCGGCCAGCGACCGCGGCGAGGCGGCTTTTGCCCGCGCCATGACGCCGGTGGTCAAATACTGGGTCTGCAAGATCGCGCCGCCGCTGCTCTACGAGGCGATGGAGTGCCTCGGCGGCAATGGCTATGTCGAGGAAGCGCCGCTCGCCCGCTACTATCGTGAAGCCCCGGTCAACGCGATCTGGGAGGGCTCCGGCAATGTCATGGCACTCGACGTGCTGCGCGTGCTTGGCCGCGCGCCCGGCCTGTTCGAAGAGGTGCTGGCCGGCATCGATCGCGATCTCGGCGCCGGCGGACGCGGCACCATCGGCGTGCTCAAGGCCGCCATGCAGGTCGCAGGCACCGATGAGGGGTCGGCCCGCCTGCTCACCGAGCAGCTGGCGCTGTCGGCGGCAGCGGCGGAATTGCGCCGGCTGGGGGCAGGGCGGATTGCGGATGCCTTTGTCGAGACGCGGCTCGCCGGCCAATGGCGCAACACCTATGGCATGCTCGATTCACGCCATGACGCGCGCATGATCATCGACACGCTCTATCCGCCGGTCAACTGAGGCCGGCTGCACAGCCTATCAACGCGAATTTACCGCGGCCTGTGGATGGACGTTAACCTTAACAAATGGTTTCCATTGCAGCGGCGGGCCGCAAAGCCCACTGTCTTTGTCACCAAAGCAGGGATGCCATGCGTGCCATTTTGACCTCTTTTCTGGCCTTGCACTGGGCAGTGGTTTTCGCCCTGCTGGCGTTCATCTGTATGGATGGAAACCGAGGCGTTGCGGGCGCTCTGGGGGTGCTCGGCGTCGTCGTGGAAAACACCCGTCTGGTCGATCTCGACAACGCTGCCGTCGTGGCGCCGCTGGCCATTGCGCTGCTGGTCGTCGCGGTGTTGTTTTGCTGGGTCTTCGTCGAGAGTTTGGTTAACGCCGCAGCGAGCCCCGACGGAGCCGACAGCGTGGCGCGGACCGCCTTTATTTCCGCATCCGTCGTCCTGTCGCTGATCCTGATCGGCGGCGCCGCGCAAGGCATCAACGGCCTGTTCATGGTTGTGGCCGTGCAACTGGCGGCACTTCTGGCCTCCTACGTTGCGATGCTTGCCGAGCGGAGGTCGGTCTTCGCCGGCGCGGTTTCACCGGATGCAGAGGGCCGCGCCACTGCGCATGCCATGGCACAAGGCGCTGCGCACGGGTCCTTGCTGTCGCGCATTTCCGGCCGGCCGGACATTGGTCCCAGGGATGGCGGTCACAGAGATGGCGGTTCCAGAGATGGTGGCCATAGAAGCGGCTCCGGCCCCAGGGACGGTCACTGATGCGCACGCTGTTCGCATTGTGGGCAGCCCCACTCGCTCTGTTCTGGGGCTGGTTCTTCCTGTCGCTCAACGACATCAATTTCGGCTACGTCATGCTCAGCCGGCAGCTGCACGACGTCGTGTTCCAGCTCTACGGCCAGATGCTGGGCATCGACCCGGCAATCATTCCGGGCATGGTGGCAAGAGCCTGCGTCTTTGACGGATTCCTGTTGATGGCGCTGTGGGCGTTCCGGCGCCGCCGCAACATCGCCGCCTGGATCAGGCGCCAGGCGGGAAGTCCGGTTCCGTCCGATCGGATGAGCCAAGCGACTGGAGTCGATCTAAAGCTCCCTGCAGAATAAAGGCGGCGGCCGCCGAATCGATCTTGCCGGCGCGCTTGGCGCGCGAGAAATCCATTTCGATCAACGTCCGCTCGGCGGCGACTGTCGACAGCCGCTCGTCCCACAGCACGAAGGGCAGGTCGGTTATGCCTGCCATGTTGCGTACGAAGGCGCGCGATTTTTGCGCCCGCGGACCTTCCGACCCGTCCATGTTGATGGGAAGGCCGAGCACGAGTGCGCCGACATTGTCCTTCTGCAACTGGGCAAGCAGCGCTGCCGCATCCAGCGAAAACTTCTTGCGCAGGATCACCGGGCGCGGATGGGCGAAGGAAAGTCCGCGGTCGGAAACGGCGACGCCGATCGTCTTGTCGCCGAGATCGAGCCCGGCTAGCGTCCTGCCGCCTTCCAGGCGTGCCGGCAGATCCTCGATTGCTATGATGCCCAACGGCCTACCTTCGACAAAAGCGTGACACGTTCTTTTGAACCAGGAACATACTATGCCACTTTAATTTCGCAGCCGGCGTTCTATCTTCCGGCTCAACCAAAATCGAGGAAAACGATTGATGAAATTGACCTGGTACGGACATTCGGCCTTTCGCATCGAGACATCAGGCGCGACCATCCTGATCGACCCCTATCTCATCGGCAATCCGTCATGGACTGGCGGTTGGGAAGGGCCGGCGGAAGGCGTGACCCATGTATTGCTGACCCACGGCCACAGTGACCATGTCAGCGGCGCGGTGGAGGTGCTGAAGAAGAGCGGTGCCCAGCTGGTCGCCAATTACGAGATCTGCATGTACCTGGTCGGCAAGGGCGTCGACGGCAACAAGATCAATCCCGGCAATCTCGGCGGCACCGTCGATTGCGGCGCCTTCACCACGACCTTCGTCCAGGCGCTGCATTCCTCGTCGTTCGGCCTCGATGGTGGCCAGAACGTCTATCTCGGCAATCCGGGCGGGCTGGTCCTGCATTTTCCGGAAGACAAGACGCTTTACCACATGGGCGACACCGACATCTTCTCCGACATGGCGCTGATCAACGAATTGCACGAGCCGAAGATCGGCATCGTGCCGGTCGGCGACCGCTTTACCATGGGCGGTGCGGTGGCGGCCCTTGCCTGCCGGCGCTTCTTCAGCTTCGACACGGTCTTGCCCTGTCACTTCGGCACGTTCCCGATCATCGACCCAACGGCGGAAAAGTTCGTTGCGGGCCTCGAAGGATCGGGTGTTGACGTGGCCTTGCCAGCAATCGGCCAAACGATCACACTGTAGAGCGATCGTTTTGGACGATCCCTTGTCGCAAAAGGGAATGAAACCATGGGTTTGAGAAGGACTCTTTGCGTGTCGATGCTGGTTGCGGCGTCACCCGCATCGGCCGCCGAGGGCTTCATCAAGGGCGTCTATCTCCAAACCCAGGAGCTTTGTGCGCAAGCCAAAAAGGACACGCTGCAGACGCTGATCGACGCCGGCAATGTCATCTTGTCGGCGGACGGCCTACAAAGCGTCGAGTACAATTGCGAGTTCGTCCAGGTCACCAAGGCGACGCGCTCGCCGAGCTGGGCGGTCACCGCCATCTGCCAGGAGCCGGGGTTTCTTTTTCCCGACGTGCTTTCGATCACGCAGATGAACGCGACGCAAATCGACATCGTCTCGGTGCGCCCGACCGCCGACGAAGGCGAGCAGGCCGGCAATGGCGGCAGCTATTACCTGTGCGACGGCGTGTCCCTGCCTTAGGGCAATTCCGGGAAAAGTGTGGAGCGGTTTCCCTTGGGAATTGCGTAAAACAAAGAGCTGAAATTTGCCGCTGGCGGCAGATGCACCGCACACATCCGCATGCTAGCGTGAACCTATGGGGATGCTGAAACGGATGGGATTGCTACTGCAGGGAGAGCGGCCGGTGTTCCGGAAGCTCGAACTGCATGTCGCGCATGGCTGCAACCTGGCCTGCGAAAGCTGCTCGCACTATTCCAACCATGCCCATTCCGGCACGGTTTCACTTGAGGATGCCGACCGCTGGATGGGCCTTTGGAGCCGCCGTGTGTCGGTCACCCGGTTCTCCCTACTTGGCGGCGAACCCACCATCCATCCGCAATTGCCGCAATTTGTCGGTCTGGTTCGGCGGCACTGGCCGCACACCCAGATCGAGATCGTCTCAAACGGCTTCTTCCTGCACCGCCACCCGTCCTTGCCCACCATCCTTGCGGCGGATCCGGATGCCCGTCTCGTCATCTCTGTGCATCACGATTCCGAGGAATATCGCGACCGGTTGAAACCGGTCTTCGCCTTGCTGGAGCAATGGCGGCAGGAACACGGTTTCGTCGCCAGGGTGCGTCCAGCGCACAAGAACTGGACCCGGCGCTACGAAGGTTTTGGCGACACGATGCTGCCGTTCGAGGATGACGACCCGCGCGCCAGCTGGGAGGCCTGTCCGGCTCGTCACTGCAAGCAGCTTCTCGATGGGCGCATCTGGAAATGCGCTCCCTTGGCCTATCTGCCGATGCAGAAGGCAAAATACCGGCTTTCCGACAAATGGGATGGCTATCTCGCCTATCGCCCGCTCGAACCGGATTGCTCGCGTGCCGAACTTGACGCCTTCGCCGCCCTCGAAGATGAGGCCGCCTGCGGTATGTGTCCGGCCAAGGAGCGGCTGTTCGAATTGCCGCTTCCAATGCGCCAGAGGAAAGCCCGGGCCGGCACCGCAGCGCAGCCCTGAGCACGATCGATGTTGCGCGGCACGCGCCGCGCCGCTATAGCGCCATCTGGTTTTCCCAAAGGCTAAAGACATGTCGGTTGATCTGCAGACAGTGAAGCGCGTCGCGCGTCTCGCCCGCATTGCGGTGAGTGAGGAGGATGCCGAGCGCATGACCGGCGAGCTGAACGCCATTCTGGGCTTCGTCGAGCAGCTGAACGAGGTCGATGTCTCCGGCGTCGAGCCGATGACCTCGGTGACGCCGATGGAGATGAAGAAGCGCGAGGATATTGTCACCGACGGCAACAAGGCCGCCGACATCTTCGCCAACGCGCCGGCCACCGAAGAGAATTTCTTCCTCGTGCCGAAGGTCGTGGAGTAGGCGGCCGATGGCAATCGAGATCGCCATCGAGACGCCGTTGCAGGACGATGTCCGCGCTTTGGTCGAGGAGCTCAACGCGACGCTGCTCGAACTGACGCCACCGGAGCACTGTTATCACCTGACGGTCGAGCAGATGGCCGGCGAAGACACCACCGTCTTCATCGCCCGCGACGACGGGAAGGCTATCGGCTGCGGAGCGCTGAAGCGCCATGATGCGACCGTCGGCGAGGTGAAGCGCATGTATACGCGGCCCTCGCATCGCGGCAGGAAGATCGGCGCCAAAATCGTCGAGCGGGTCGAGACGCTGGCGCGTCAAGAAGGATTGAAGCGCCTGGTGCTGGAAACCGGCGACCGCCATCCTGCGGCATGGACCGTCTACGAACGCGCCGGCTTCTCGCGCTGCGGGCCGGTGCTGGATTATCCCGATTCCGAGTGGTCGGTGTTTTACGAAAAGAGCCTTTGATGAGCGAACTGACCCATCTGACGATTTCGCAGGCCCGCGCCAAGTTGCGCGGCAAGGAGATTTCCGCCGCCGAGATCACCGAGGCCTATCTCTCAGCCATCGAGCGCGCCAATCCGGTGCTCAACGCCTACATCGTCGTCACTGGCGACAAGGCGCGCGATATGGCCAAGGCCTCCGACGCCAGGCTGGCCAAGGGCGAGGGCGGTGCGCTGGAAGGCATCCCGCTCGGCATCAAGGACCTGTTCGGAACCGAGGGGGTTCACACCCAGGCCTGCAGCCATGTGCTGGACGGTTTCAAGCCGCGCTATGAATCTACCGTCACCGCCAACCTTTGGGCCGACGGCGCCGTCATGCTGGGCAAGCTCAACATGGACGAGTTCGCCATGGGTTCGTCCAACGAGACCTCCTATTACGGCCCGGTCGTCAATCCGTGGCGGCGTTCGCGCCTCGACACGGTGGTGATGCCGACCACGCATCAAGGCGATGGCGGTTTTGTTTCGGCCGGCGGCACCAAGACCGCGCGCACGCTGGACAATGCCCAGCTGGTGCCCGGCGGCTCGTCGGGCGGCTCGGCTTCGGCCGTCTCGGCCTTCCTGTGCGCCGGCGCCACCGCCACCGACACCGGCGGCTCGATCCGCCAGCCCGCCGCCTTCACCGGCACCGTCGGCATCAAGCCGACCTATGGCCGCTGCTCGCGCTGGGGCGTCGTCGCTTTCGCCTCGTCGCTCGACCAGGCCGGCCCGATCGCCCGCGACGTGCGCGACGCCGCGATCCTGTTGAAGTCGATGGCCTCGGTCGATGCCAAGGATACCACTTCGGTCGACCGTCCGGTGCCGGATTACGAGGCGGCGATTGGCAAGCCGATCAAGGGAATGAAGGTCGGCATTCCCAGGGAATACCGCGTCGACGGCATGCCGGAAGAGATCGAGGCGCTGTGGCAGAAGGGCATTGCCTGGCTGAAGGATGCCGGCGCCGAGATCGTCGACATTTCACTGCCGCACACCAAATATGCTTTGCCGGCTTATTATATCGTCGCGCCGGCCGAAGCGTCGTCCAACCTCGCCCGCTACGACGGTGTCCGTTATGGACTGCGCGTGCCGGGCAAGGACATCGTCGACATGTACGAAAACACCCGCGCCGCCGGTTTCGGCCGCGAGGTCAAACGCCGCATCATGATCGGCACCTATGTGCTGTCGGCCGGCTATTACGACGCATACTATTTGCAGGCGCAGAAGGTGCGCAATCTGATCAAGCGCGACTTCGAGACCGTCTTTGCCGCCGGCGTCGATGTCATCCTGACGCCGGCGACGCCGTCCGCCGCCTTTGGCATCGCCGACGAGGACATGGCCGCCGATCCGGTGAAGATGTATCTCAACGACATTTTCACGGTGACCGTGAACATGGCCGGCCTGCCGGGCATCGCGGTACCAGCCGGCCTCGACGCCAAGGGCCTGCCGCTCGGCTTGCAGCTGATCGGCCGTCCCTTTGATGAGGAAACCCTGTTCCAGACGGCTGCCGTCATCGAGCAGGCGGCGGGAACCTTCCAGCCGGAGAAGTGGTGGTAGCATGCCGCCCCCGTCTCGCATTTCCATCGTCGAGACGGGAGACGAACTGTTGATCACAAACCCACCACGCACCTCGGATTTCAGGACAGGCTTTGTCCTGATCGGGGCCGCGATTGTAGCCTACACCGGCTACATGGGATTGAGAGACACGTCGTCCGCGACGGTTACCAGCGGCACTCTCGGCCTGCTGGCGTTCGTGGCGATCATTGCCCTGTTCACCTATTTCCTCGGCAAGGATTTCATCTGGCTGGTCTTCGGCAAGGAAACCCTGCGGCTGACCCACGCCGCAGCCGTGCGCGACATCAGGGGTTCTTTGCTAAATCGTTCGCCATTGCCTTTGAAAGGGCACCTAAAGGTCGAAATCCTCGACCATACCTATCCGACGGATGAGGCGGGACTGTCGGAAGTCATCAGATTGACCAACGCGAACGGCGTCCTTGTTTTCGGCAGGGAGTTGAGCCGTCCTGAAGCGGAGGCTGTGGCGAGTGCGATCGAGCACTTCATCGGCCGTCTAAATTTGAGCTGGCGATAGGCAGGCAATGTTCTTCTATCTCTCCAAGATCTTCTGGTTCTTCGTCCAGCCGCTCAATCTGGCGATCTTCCTGCTGCTGGCTGGTTTGCTCGCGGCGCTGATCGGCCGTCGGCGGCTCGCAGCCGCCGGCAGTGTGCTCGCCTTCGTGATTCTCGCGCTGTCGGCATGGACGTCGCTCGGCGCCATGATGCTCAATCCGCTGGAGGAGCGCTTCCCGAGGTCACCGCTGCCGCAGAAGGTCGATGGCATCGTCGTCCTCGGCGGCGGTTTCGAAGGCGCCATCAATCTGGTGCGCGGCGGCTATGAACTGAATTCCGGCGGCGACCGCATGGTTGAGACCGCAATCCTTGCCCGGCGCTTTCCGGACGCGAAGGTGGTTATCTCGGGCGGTACCGGCGAACTGTTCATCGAGGGTGAGGGCGATGCGGCCACCGCACCACGCCTGCTCGGCGCGCTCGGCGTGAGCGCCGATCGTTTGATGCTGGAGAACAAATCCCGCAACACGTATGAGAATGCAGTCTTCAGCAAGGCATTGGTGACGCCGAAGCCGGGCGAGACCTGGCTGCTGGTGACCTCCGCCTTCCACATGCCGCGCTCCAAGGCGCTGTTCGACCAGGCCGGCTTTCCGACGGTTCCGTGGCCTGTCGACTATCGCACCTCGGGAAAGGAAGGCTTTGGCCTGTTCCGCGATAACGCGCCGGATTCGCTGCAGACCACCACCATGGCGATCCGCGAATGGATCGGTCTAGCCGCCTATTGGCTGTCGGGGCGGATCGACCAGCTTTTCCCGGGCCCGGGCGGTTGACCGATCACTGCTTGCCTGGCGGCGGAAAAGAACTGGCGGCGCACCAGCACCGCCAGAAGCAGCAGCGTTGACAGCACGAACACGACCGGGTCGACAAACCACCCGAGATAGCCGATCGAGAAGAACACGGCGCGCAGGCCTGAATTGAAATGCTTGCCGGCCAACATGTTCATGCGCGCCGCGCGCCACACCGCCGTTTCGCTGACCGGATTGCGCGAGGCCTCGCCATGCGGGATCGGCACCGCGCCGATCAGGATCGTGCAGTAATTGAAGAGACGATAGGCCCAGCCGAACTTGAAGAAGGCGAAGGCCAGGATCAGCACCAGGCCGAAGACCTTGATCTGGAAGGCCGAGCGCGATGAGGTCGCGTTCAGCGGCAGGTCGTTCAGCACGGCGAGCACCTGGTCCGAGGCGCCGAGCAGCGCAAAGCAGCCGCCGAGCGCAATCAGCGAACTCGAGGCGAAAAAGGCGGTGCCTTGCTGCAGGCCGCTCATGATGGCGGTGTCGACGATGCGGATCTCGCGCTCGGCCATGGTACGCATCCAGGCCTCGCGCTGCACATTCATCGCCATCGTCAGCGACACCCGGCTGACGAGCTTCCCGTCGGACGCCAGCGTATGCAGCACCCATGCAAGGAGGAAGAAGGCCAACGCCGCGAGATCGGCCGTCGAAAGATGGAAGGAATCGCCCATGCTCCCTTTTAGCACAGGCAAGGTGCCCGTTTCGACGGCTGGCTCAGGCCGGCAAAGGCGTAGCCATGTGCAACACCTCGATGACGCTGTCAGTCTTGGTGATCCATCCGAAGGCGTGTTCGAAGTTCCACAGCGTCGACTGGCGGTTGAAGTCGGGACCCGAATGGTTCATCGCGTCCTCGACCAGGATCGGCCAGAATTCCAGCATGTAGGCGTCGCGCGCGGTCGCATCGACGCAGACGTTGGTGGCGACCCCGGTGAACAGTAGATTTCGGATCTTGCGGGCGCGCAGATGCGCTTCCAGGCCGGTGTTGCCAAAACCGCTATAGCGCGATTTGCGGATGATTTGGTCGCCCGGTTCGGGCTTCAACGCGTCGACGATCTGCCAATCCCAGCTGTTGTCGATCAACAGTCTGCCGGCAAGCTCGGGACGCTCGCGCATCATCACCATCCCCAGCTCCTTGTGATGGTTCGGGGACGAGGGACCTCCCGCATCGCTGAGATCGGGCTTGTACGACATCTGCAGGTAAATGACGGTGACGCCGGCTTCGCGTGCCGCCTTGAGCAGGCGCCTGTTGGCGTCGATTGCGGGTGCTGCGCCAGATATGTCGAAGCCAGCGAGGTCGAACATCCCGCCTTTCGAGACAAAGGCGTTCTGCATGTCCACCACGACGACGGCTGTCTCGGCAGGCGCGATGCGCACCGGCTGCGGTTTGGCATTCAACGTAAGCACGGCTCTCTCCCTCGGCAAACAACGCTGCGGGCGCACCCCGGGCGCGATGTTCAGAATAGCCGCGCCGTCATGGTCGAGCAATCAATGTCGCTGCCGGAGCAAACAAAGTCGGCGGGTGCAGCGCTGCGTTTGTCAAAACAGCACAAACATCATGGAAAGTCCTATATGTAGGTCTTGATCCCATTCCCGGAGACGGCGCAGCGTGTTCCTTTCGGTTTTCGACCTGTTCAAGATCGGCATCGGGCCGTCGAGTTCGCACACGATGGGACCGATGACGGCGGCGCGGCGGTTTCTCGACGAGATCGCCGGCGATGACTGGCCACGCCCGGCCGGCGTGAAGGTCGATCGGATCGGCGCCAGCCTGCATGGTTCGCTCGCCTATACCGGCATCGGCCACGGCTCGGACCGCGCCGTTGTCCTCGGCCTTGCCGGCCTGACACCGCAGACAGTCGACCCCGATCAGGCCGATACCATCGCTACGCGCATCGCCGCCGAGAAGCGGATTTCGCCGCCCGGCCATCCCTCCTATCGCTTCGATCCGGCGACAGATCTGGTGCTGGACAGGAAAACGCCGCTCACGGGCCACGCCAACGGCATGGCGTTCTACGCCTACGATACCGGCGACAGGCTGCTGCTCAAGCGCATCTATTATTCGATCGGCGGCGGGTTCGTGGTCTCGGAAGAAGAGCTGCAGCGGATGAAGGTGAAGGGCTCGGTGACGACCGAGGGCAAAAAGGTGCCTTATCCCTTCAAGAATGCCGTCGAGATGCTGAAGATGGCCGGCAAGAGCGGCCTGTCGATTGCCGATATGAAGCGCGTCAACGAAGAGGCGCATATGTCGCGCCAGGAGCTCGACAGCGGCCTCGATGCCATCTGGGGCGCCATGAAGGGCTGCATCGACCGTGGGCTGTCGCAGGACGGCATCATGCCGGGCGGCTTAAAGGTGCGCCGCCGCGCCCGCATGCTGCACGACAAGTTGCAGGAGCAATGGCAGCAGAACAAGCCCAACCCCTTGCTCGCCAATGACTGGCTGTCGATCTACGCCATGGCGGTGAACGAGGAGAATGCCGCTGGCGGCCGCGTCGTCACCGCGCCGACCAATGGCGCGGCGGGTACGCTGCCGGCCGTGCTGCGCTACTGGCTGCATTTCCATCCCGAGGCCGACCAGCCGAGCATCCGCGACTTCCTGCTGACCGCCGCAGCCGTCGGCGGCATCATCAAGACCAACGCTTCGATCTCCGGCGCCGAAGTCGGCTGCCAGGGCGAGGTCGGTTCGGCCTCGGCAATGGCCGCTGCAGGCCTCTGTGCCGTCATGGGCGGCACGCCCGAGCAGGTCGAGAACGCCGCCGAGATCGCGCTCGAACACCATCTCGGCATGACCTGCGATCCGGTCGGCGGCCTGGTGCAGGTGCCTTGCATCGAGCGCAATGCGCTCGGCGCCGTCAAGGCAGTGACCGCCGCCTCGCTCGCCATCAAGGGCGACGGCGTCCATTTCGTGCCGCTCGACGCCGCGATCGAAACCATGCGCCAGACTGGCCTCGACATGAACGAGAAGTACAAGGAAACCAGCCTGGGCGGCCTTGCCGTCAATGTCGTGGAATGTTGAACACTCAACGCCGCTGGCGCTGTGGAGAAGTCGGGCAGAGCCGTTGACGCAACCGCACGCCGGACTAAACCTTAAGCGATGGCACTCAATCTCCTAAAACTCTGCGTCGGTTGCGACAGCGTCGAGGATCTCGAAGAGTGGATCGCCTTCCGCCTCGACGAGCGGCGCCGGGCCGGCGAGCCGGCCGAACATTGGCACACGACCCGCATGGTGCCGACGCGCGGCGCCGAGGTCACCGATGGCGGCTCGCTCTATTGGGTGATCAAGGGCAGCGTCCAGTGCCGCCAGCTGATCACTGATATCAGGCCCTTCACCGATGACGAAGGCATTGGTCGCTGCCGTCTGATGCTCGGCCTCGAAGTCGTGCGCACCGACTGGCAGCCGCGCCGCGCCTTCCAGGGCTGGCGCTACCTGAAACCGTCGGATGCTCCCACCGATATCGGCAAGGGCAAGGCCGGAATGGTCGAAATGCCGCCGAAATTGAAGCGCGAGCTCGCAGATCTCGGTCTGCTCTAGCGCCTGGGCCGGGCGTCCTGCCCGCTGTGCGATCGCTGGCCCTTTATCTTGTCCGAGACTGGACTTGCAAGCAGCCCGGCAACGCCACATCTTGCTTCTTATGAGCGACAAGAAGCAGCCAGTGCCCGCAAAGGCCAGTTCTGCGCCGGTCAAGCCTCGATCCAATGCCGGCGAGATCGACGCCTTTATCCGTCAGGCGCGGTCGCTTGCCGCGTCCGCGACCGGCTCCGGGCGGCTGATCCTGGCGCTCGACGCGACGATGAGCCGCCAGCCGACCTGGGATCTCGCCACCAAGCTGCAAGGCGAAATGTTCGATGCCGCCGGCAAGGCCGGAACCCTTAGCGTCCAACTTGCCTATTTTCGCGGGCTGGGCGAATGCCGGTCATCGGCCTTCGTTGCCGACACCGATGCCTTGAAGATGCTGATGACGCGCATCGTGTGCCGCAGCGGCACCACCCAAATCGGCAAGGTCCTCACCCATGCGCTGAAAGAGACGGCGAAGGCGAAGGTCAATGCGCTGGTCTACATCGGCGACGCCATGGAAGAGAATATCGACGACCTGGCGCAGACGGCCGGCAGCCTAGGCCTGCACGGCGTTCCCGTCTTCGTCTTCCAGGAAGGTCATGATTCCGGCGCAGAAAAGGCGTTCAAGGAGATCGCGCGGCTTTCCAAAGGGGCCTGGTTCCGGTTCGACCGGCGGGCTGCCGCGACCCTGGCTGGACTGCTTTCAGCCGTCGCCGTCTATGCGACCGGTGGATTGAAGGCGCTCGAGGCAAGGGACCGGCCGGGAGACCGGCTGTTAATCGAGCATCTGCGGGGCGGCGGGAATTGATGGGCGCAATCATTGCACTTGTTGCACTGTTTCTGGTGCTGCTTGGCGCGGCGACAATCTTCGTCCGCGCCGATGCGCAAAAACTGGCAAGCGGCATGCGCACGCTCGGACCGGTGCTTCTGGCGCTCGTTGGCCTCGCCGTGCTGGTGGTCGGCCGCGAAGGCATTGCCGGCCTCATCCTGGCCGCGGCCCTTGCCTGGTATGGTTCGGTGCGGATGAAGCGGCCCACGGTCAGGCCGGCGCCCGGCAAGCGCTCGACGGTGCGCACAGCAGCGCTGGAGATGGAACTTGATCACGATACGGGCGGGCTTGAAGGCCTGGTTCTGGCGGGCCGCCATGAAGGCAAGATGTTGGGCGCGATGGGCCTGCCCGAACTGCAGCAGCTTTACCGCGAGCTCCCCGGTGACCCGGAGAGCCGTCAGTTGCTAGAGACGTATCTTGACGGCCGTTTTCCCGTCTGGCGCAAAGACGCTGAGGCGAACGGTGGCGAAGGGCTGGGTGTTGCGCCAGGTGCGGGCGCCATGACTAAGGAGGAGGCCTACAAGGTCCTTGGTCTTGAAGCGGGGGCCGCCGCGGCGGATGTCCGCAAGGCGCACCGCCGCCTGATGCAGCGCCTGCACCCCGACATCGGCGGCACGTCTTTCCTGGCGGCGCGGATCAACGAAGCCAAGGACGTCTTGCTCTCCAATCACAACTAGTCTCCTTCGACGCAGTAAATTTCCGGGAGATGGTCCTCGACGCTGCCCTACTGTTGGACGGCGTAGCAGGTAATTTTCTTCTTCTTCAAAGCGTTGCAGGCATTCCAGGCCGCATCCTTCGAGCCGAAACCGCCGAAGCGGGCGCGGTAATAGGTCTCGCCATCCTTGTCGAAAGCGACCGTAAAACCGGAGGCAGATGCAAGGATCTTCGGCGCCTGCTTGGCGGTCTTGTCGAGGAAAGCCTGGGCTTCGGACTGCTTGGGCGAAGACGCCACCTGCACCGCCCAACCGGACGGCACCGAGGCGGTGTTGACCGGATCGACCGCCGGAGGCGATGCTGGCGTGGGCTCGGCGTAGGCCGCGACCATTTGTGCCGTTTCGACCTTAGGCGCCGTCACGATGACGGTCTTGACCTTCCTGGTCTTGACGACGGGTGCGGGTTCTTCGACCGCGGCTACCGTCTGTTCGTCGGCAGACTGTCCGTCGGCAGACTGCTCGTCAGCAGATGTCGGATCGTCATTGGACGCCACGGCATCGTCTTCCACCACCGGCTTGTCGTCGGGCGTCGGCGCGTCGTGCTTGGGCAACAGCACCTTGGCCAACGCTTTGATCGGATTGTCGCCGCCGGCCTTGGCGACCAGGGAGCCGCCGCCGCGGGTGGAGGCGCGCGGCATGTAGGCGTTGATCAGCCCGGCCATCTGGTTGTCGCGGCTGCGGCCCGAGGTCCCGCCCATGACGACGGCAACGAGGCGGCGGTTGCCGTCCGAAACCGACGAGACGAGGTTGAAGCCGGAGGCGCGGGTATAGCCGGTCTTGATGCCGTCGACGCCCTTGATGCGGCCGAGGAGGCGGTTGTGACCGTTGATGCGCTGGCGTCCGTAGAGAAAAGAGCGCTGCGAGAAATAGCCGTAATACTGCGGGTAATGTTCCCGGAGCGCGATGCCGAGCATCGCCATGTCGTGGGCGGTGGTGAACTGGCCGGGATCGGGCAGGCCGTTGGCATTGCGAAACACGGTGCCGTCCATGCCGAGCTGCCGCGCCTTGGCCGTCATCATGCGGGCGAAATTGCTCTCGCTGCCGCCGAGCAATTCACCGAGCGCGGTCGCCGAATCATTGGCCGACTTGGTCACCATCGACAAAATGGCGGTCTCGACAGAAACCGCTCCGCCGGCCTTGACGCCGAGCTTGGTCGGGGGCTCGGCCGCCGCTTTTGCCGAAAACGGCACCGGCGTGTTCTTGCTGATTCGACCCTTCGCCATGGCTTCGAAGGTCAGATAGAGCGTCATCATCTTGGTTAGCGACGCCGGGTAGCGCCGGCCATTGGCATCGGACGAATAGAGCACCTTGCCGGTCTTGGCGTCGACGACGATCGCCGACGACCTGGCGGCCATCGACGATGCGGCATCCGCAACGACAAATGACATCGCCAAGGCGAAGATCATGATCGTTTTGAGGGGAGATGCGGATTTTGAACCGAAGACCGACAACGCCTGACGCACTGATAGTTCCTTTGAAACTCATTGCCCTGGAGGCGGCAAAGGGATCCGACCTCACTTGCCGTCAAACTATCGCGGCCAGCGTTACCAATCCGTTTATGGTAACCGGCGCGTTCACCATTTTCCTCGGGCTTGAGGCTTTCTTTATTCGAATTTTAGCCGTTGCCGACGCAGCGCGGCCCCGACGCCACGAAATCTTGACTTTTGTGCAGCGCACAATATACTCTCCTGCATTGCACAACCGCGCTCAGGCAAGGGCGCTTTAAAACGCCAAGGGAAACGTGAAATGACCCAGACCTATGAGGACTTCTCGAAATACGGCAAAGAGTTTGCCGACACCGGATTGAAGAGCTTCGCTTCGCTCTCCAAGGGCGCTCAGGCGATCGCCACCGAAGCTGGCGAATACACCAAGAAGAGCTTCGAAGCCGGCAGCGCCGCTATCGAAAAGCTGATCTCCGCCAAGTCGCTGGAAAAGGCGATCGAGATCCAGTCCGACTTCGCCAAGCAGAGCTATGAGAGCTTCGTTGCCGAGGCGACCAAGTTCGGCGATCTCTATGCCGAGCTCGCCAAGGAGGCCTACAAGCCCTTCGAATCAATTGTCGCCAAAGCGAAGTAATTCGCTCCAAAATACCAGGCACGGCCTTTCGGGCTTGCAAAACAGACCCGGTCGCGGATGCGCGGCCGGGTTTTTTCATGCCGGTTTCAATTCCGGGGCTTTGGCGGTTCACGATTTTGAAAATCGCCTGGGTTTGCCCACCTAGCCATATTGTCAGCTAACAAGAAGGGCTTAAAATCGTCCATCGAACACCTACATGTCGAACTCGCATGGGGATTCGAAAGAGGCAGGATTACGTGACGATCGGTTTGACTGCCACGGCAAGCGTGGTGCGGATGCAAAGTGACGGCGACGGCAATGAGGCCGGTCGCGGCACGGCCGTCATTACGCGCACGAAAACCAAGACCAAGAAGCCCAGCCTTTATCGGGTCCTTATCCTCAACGACGACTACACGCCCATGGAGTTCGTGGTTCACGTCCTGGAGCGTTTTTTTCAAAAGGACCGCGAAGCCGCCACACGCATCATGCTTCATGTTCACAATCATGGAGTGGGCGAGTGCGGGGTCTATACATTCGAGGTGGCCGAGACCAAAGTGTCCCAGGTCATGGATTTCGCCCGACAGAATCAGCATCCGCTGCAATGCGTGATGGAGAAGAAGTGAGGTAACATGCCGGCTTTCTCCCAAGGCCTGGAAAAGGCGCTTCACCAGGCGCTGACGCTCGCCAATGAGCGGCACCATGAATATGCAACCCTTGAACATCTGCTGCTCGCGCTCATCGACGACACCGAGGCGGCCGCCGTCATGCGCGCCTGCAACGTCGATCTCGACGAGCTGAAGCACACTGTCCTCACCTATATCGACACCGAGCTCGACAATCTCGTCACCGGTTATGATGAGGATTCCAAGCCGACCGCCGGCTTCCAGCGCGTCATCCAGCGCGCCGTGATCCATGTGCAGTCATCCGGCCGCGAGGAAGTGTCCGGCGCCAACGTGTTGGTCGCCATCTTTGCCGAGCGCGAGAGCCACGCCGCCTATTTCCTGCAGGAACAGCAGATGACCCGCTACGACGCGGTCAACTACATCTCGCACGGCATCGCCAAGCGCCCCGGCGCATCGGAGACGCGCTCGCCGCGCGGCGCCGATGACGAGCAGGGCGGCCAGAACGGCGCCGAGCCGCAGGAGGAAGGCGGCAAGAAGAAGCAGCAGCAGGATGCGCTGACCGCTTATTGCGTCAACCTCAACAACAAGGCCAAGGCCGGCAAGATCGATCCGCTGATCGGCCGCGAGAGCGAGATCAACCGCACCATCCAGGTGCTGTGCCGCCGCTCCAAGAACAACCCGCTCTATGTCGGCGACCCCGGCGTCGGCAAGACGGCGATCGCCGAAGGTCTGGCCAAGCGCATCGTCGAAGGCGACGTTCCCGAAGTGCTGCAGGACGCAACCATCTTCGCGCTCGACATGGGCACGCTTTTGGCCGGTACCCGCTATCGCGGCGATTTCGAAGAGCGGCTGAAGCAGGTCGTCAAGGAGCTCGAGGATTATCCGGGCGCCGTGCTGTTCATCGACGAAATCCACACCGTGATCGGTGCCGGCGCCACCTCGGGCGGCGCCATGGATGCGTCGAACCTGTTGAAGCCGGCGCTGTCTTCGGGTGCGATCCGTTGCATCGGCTCGACCACCTACAAGGAGTTCCGCCAGTTCTTCGAGAAGGACCGCGCTCTGGTGCGGCGCTTCCAGAAGATCGACGTCAACGAGCCGACCATCGAGGACGCCATCGAAATCATGAAGGGCCTCAAGCCCTATTATGAGGAGTTCCACAAGGTGAAGTTCACCAACGAGGCGATCAAGGCTTCGGTGGAATTGTCGGCGCGCTACATCAACGACCGCAAGTTGCCGGACAAGGCGATCGACGTGATCGACGAGACGGGCGCCTCGCAGATGCTGGTGCCGGAGGCCAAGCGCAAGAAGACGATCGGCATCAAGGAGATCGAAGCCACGATCGCCACCATGGCGCGCATCCCGCCGAAGACGGTCTCGGCAGATGATGAGAAGGTGCTGCAGGGGCTCGATATCGAGTTGAAGCGCGTCGTCTACGGCCAGGACACGGCCATCACCGCACTGACCTCGGCGATCAAGCTGGCGCGCGCCGGCCTGCGCGAACCGGAAAAGCCGATCGGCTCTTACCTGTTCTCAGGCCCGACCGGCGTCGGCAAGACCGAAGTGGCCAAGCAGTTGGCCGCCTCGCTCGGCGTCGAATTGATCCGCTTCGACATGTCGGAATATATGGAACGCCACACCGTTTCGCGGCTGATCGGCGCGCCTCCCGGCTATGTCGGCTTCGACCAGGGCGGCCTGTTGACCGACGGCGTGGACCAGCATCCGCACTGCGTGCTGCTGCTCGACGAGGTGGAGAAGGCGCATCCCGACCTGTTCAACATCCTGTTGCAGGTCATGGACCACGGCAAGCTGACAGACCACAACGGCAAGCAGATCGACTTCCGCAATGTCATCCTGATCATGACCACCAATGCCGGCGCATCCGATGCGCAGCGCGCGGCGATCGGTTTCGGTTCGACCAAGCGTGAAGGCGACGATGTCGAGGCGATCAACCGGCTGTTCACGCCGGAATTCCGCAACCGTCTCGATGCGATCATCCCGTTCGGCTCGCTGCCGGTGCCGGTCATCCATCAGGTGGTGCAGAAGTTCGTCATGCAGCTCGAAGCCCAGCTTTCCGAGCGTGGCGTCACCTTCGACCTGTCGCCGGACGCGATCGCCTGGCTCGCCGACAAGGGCTACGATGAGCGCATGGGTGCGCGGCCGCTCGGCCGGGTCATCCAGGAGCACATCAAGAAGCCGTTGGCCGACGAGGTGCTGTTCGGCAAGCTCAAGAAGGGCGGCACGGTGCGCGTCACCGTCGAGAAGAAGGAAACCGGCGAAACCGGCCTGAAGCTCGAATCGCTGGCCGACGAAGCGCCGGTGCAGCCGAAGCAGGAGCTGGAAGAGGCGCCGAAAGCCCGCAAGGCGGTGGCCAAGAAGCCCGTCGCCAAGAAGGCGGTGGCGCAAAAGCCCAAGGGCAAGGACGAGCCTGAGCCTAAGGGCAAGGACGGCGGCAAGCGCAGCCTGGTGCCGCAACTGCCACGCAAGGGCTAAAAAGTTCGCCAATGAAAAGGCCCCGGTGACGGGGCCTTTTTTCATGGCTGGCCGGTTTGCCGAAACAGCACCCGTGCTTTCAGGGTCAGATGCGCTGTCAGGTCAGGCGGCGACGCCGTCGGGTGCGAAGCGGGCCAGGAAATGACCGCATGCCTTCCAGATGGCGATCGAGATCAGCACGCTCGCATAGCCGTCGACAGCATAGTGCCAGCCAAGGACAACCGAGCCGACCATGATGATTGCGGCGAATGCCCACATCAACAGGCCAACCAACCGTGAGCGGCGTGCTGCATAAAGAGCGAAAAGCACCGCCATCGCCACATGCATGGACGGGAAGGCGGATATGCCGAGACTGCCTGGGGTTGCCCCGATGTAGCCGCTCCACAAAATGTCCTGCGTGCTCAGCGCCCAGATCGGATAGATGCGATCGGCAGCAGCGAGCGCTTGCATCAGGGGATGGTAGTCGCTGCCCAGCCCCAGTCGCTCGTAAAAGCACGGCCCTGCCGAAGACAGGCCCATTGCCAGGAAGAACCCCCCCAGCATCCATACGAGCATGAAGCTCATCAGGAACTGGTGGCGCAGCTTCGTGTCCTTGCGCGTGATGCAAGCGATGAAGACCGAGGCGATAAGGACGACGAACCAGGAATTGTAAGCCAGGTTGAACAGTCTTACGGCGAGCGGCGACTGGACGATAAACCATAGCCATTCATGGGGAGCTCGACCGAAATGCAGCGCCCGGTCGGCCTGAGCCAATGCGTGGTCCCATGCGAATGGCGAAAGGATCGCGACCGCGCCTTTCAACACACCGAAAGCGGATATGAGCGCAATGCTCGCAGCCAGACCATTGAGGCTGTTGGCGTTGCGCTCGGCGTCGCCGAAGAAGCCACCCATCGATCTCAGAAAAGTGCCGAGCGGTTCAGTATCCCGCCTGATGAGCGCAAGGTGAAAAAAACTGCCGAGCGCGAGGGCGCAGCCGCCTATCCAGAAAGCGAAGAGAAGGTATAGGGCGTAGTCTTCCAGCACGCTGAAATCCGGCATGTTTCCGGTACGCAGGCCGACCGCGGCTGCCAAGAGCAAGGCAGCGATGGCCATCACATGCAGCAGCCGGTGTCGCCGGTATGCGTCCGCCAAGATGCTTAGAAAGACCCGCCCGGCACCTGCTTTTGCCAACGGTTCTGATGTCGCAACCGAATTTCCCACGATTTTTGAAAACCCAAACGCACCACGGTACGGCAAGTTACCATGGCGTGGTTTGATACTTTCCTAACCGACGCGGTGGAATTTGCCCAAGCGCATCGCCTTGATGCACCCCGGCTTCAACCGTTCAGCACTGCCCGGATCTTGCTCGCGTTCTCAGCCAGCACTTCGGGCTTCTCCATCTGTCCCGTATGCGGCTTGAGCGCGATGCCTTCGAACCGCGGGATGACATGGACATGCAGGTGATAGACGGTCTGGCCAGAGGCCGGTTCGTTGAACTGCAGGACGGTGACGCCGTCGGCGCCGAATGCTTTTTTGACCGCCTGCGCCACCTGCTTGACGACCGTGAACAGCGGGCCGAGCGTCGACGGATCGGCATCGAGCAGATTGCGCGACGGCGCCTTCGGCACAACCAGCGTGTGCCCGGGCCCCTGCGGCATCACATCCATGAAGGCAACCATCGCGTCATCCTCGTAGACGCGGTGCGAGGGGATTTCGCCGCGCAGGATCTTTGCGAAGATATTGCTGGGGTCGTAGCTGGCTTCAGCCATGGCGGTGCTCCGGAATTGTGCCTCCCCGTGTAGCGAAGCCTCCCCAAACCGGCAAGTCAGTCAGGTGAGATCGGCCATGCCGGCTTCGACCAACGCGCGACGGAAACGCCGTCCTTTGTCGACGCGATGTCGAAACAGGCGGCTGGATCGTCGTTGCGCAAGGCGGCACGGGTGGCGAGACCGGATCGAGACCGTTATTCCTCGAGGTCCTTGCGGAAAGGCGTGTGCTCTTCCAGAATTTCGCCCATTCGCTCGACCTCGCGCCGCTCACGCCGAAGATAATCTGCCACCGCATTGCGCAGGCCGGGATGCGCAATGTAATGCGCCGAATGCATGGTCACGGGACGGTAGCCGCGGGCCAGCTTGTGCTCACCCTGCGCACCCGCCTCGACCACCTTCAGCTTGCGCTCGATGGCGAAGTCGATCGCCTGGTGGTAGCAGACCTCGAAATGCAGGAAGGGGTGGTCCTCGATGCAGCCCCAATTGCGCCCGTAGAGCGCATCGGAGCCGATGAAGTTGATGGCGCCGGCGATATAGCGGCCGTTGCGTTTGGCCATCACCAGCAGGATGTCGTCGGCCATCCGCTCGCCGATCAGCGAGAAGAACTTGCGGTTGAGATAGGGCCGGCCCCATTTGCGGCTGCCGGTGTCCATGTAGAAGGCAAAAAAATCGTCCCAGGCCTTTTCGGTCAGGTCCTTGCCGGTCAGCTGGTCGATCGAGATGTCGTTTGCGAGCGCCTCGCGTCGCTCCTTCTTCATCGCCTTGCGCTTGCGTGATGCCAGCGTGGCGAGGAAATCGTCATAGGTCGAAAAACCTTCGTTGAAGAAATGGAACTGCTGGTCGGTGCGGTGCAGGAAGCCGGATGCTTCGAGCGTTGCAACGTCGCTTTCCTGTGCGAAGGTGACATGTGCTGAGGATACACCGAGCTTTTCCGTCACCGCCTTCAGCCCCGCCGCGAGACCGGCCTTCACAGTCGCACTATCCTCGCCCCTGCTGACCAGCAAGCGAGGGCCGGTGACAGGGGAGAACGGCACGGCGCACTGCAATTTTGGATAGTAGCGGCCCCCGGCGCGCTCGAATGCATCCGACCAGCCATGGTCGAAGACATATTCGCCCTGGCTGTGCGATTTGAGATAGCATGGCACCGCGCCCAGCAATCTGCCTTGCGCATTTTCCAGCCTGAGATGATGGCCCTGCCAGCCGGTGCGCCGCACGGCGCAGCCGGAATCCTCAAGCGCGCTCAGAAACGCGTATGAAACCAGAGGGTTATAGCCGTTTTCTGTGCCGCCGCGCGTGGTGCCGGCAAATCCGTTCCACTCATCGCAGGTGAAGGCATTAATTCCAGCGGCGATGCGGATGGAAAACTCCGCATTCGCCGTTTGTCCATCGCCTTCGTCACCCTGATCCATGAGACTTATTTAAGCTCTGTGCGGGCCGCTACAAGTCACGTTTGAGGCACTCGTGTCAGGCGACTTTAACCAGATCGGGTTCGAACCCTTCGAACGTCATCTGGTCGGCGTATTTGAAGGTGAGATCGACTGCCGGCTGGTCATGCACCGTCCAGGTGATCACAGGCATTTTCAGCTTTTCGCGCACGAAGCTGACGAACGGGTTCGGCAAATCGCCCGCAGCATAGGAGGTGAAGGCTAGGTCGTGCGCCAGCATGGCGAAATGCGACTCGATCAGCTGGTTGTCCCGGCCATAAGCCGTGAGCCCGCCCGGAATGCCAGGTGCGTCTTTGGGGAAATCGCGGACCAGCCAATGATCGAACGACATGATCGCGGCTTTGCCCTTGTAGCGCTGGAGCATCTTGCCGACGCTGGCCACCAGCCCCTCGTCATGGCCGGGCACGCCCTTCAGTTCGACAACCATCGGCACGCGGGCGTCGACCAGGTCGAGCACTTCCTGCAGCGTCGGAACATGATCCTTGGTGCCGCCGATCCTGAGTGCGGCCAGTTCCGCCGCCGTGCGTTGCCAGACGAAGCCGTCCTGACCGGTCAGCCGCTTCAGGTCGCCGTCATGCATGATGACCGGAACACGGTCGGACGACAGGTGCACGTCGCATTCGATGGCATAACCGCGCTCGGCGGCCGCAGCGAAGGCCGACAGCGTGTTCTCCCAGCGCGTCTTGTTCATGTCGTGGAGGCCGCGATGCGCGACGGGGCGGGCGGTCAGCCAGGAAAGGTCGGTCATAGCTCAGTCCCTGCTCATGCGACTTCGAAGACGGCTTCGATTTCCACTGCGGCATTAAGCGGCAGCGAGGCGGTGCCGACGGCAGAGCGGGCATGCTTGCCGCGTTCGCCAAGGACGGCGACCAGGAAATCGGAGGCGCCGTTGGCGACCAGATGCTGCTCGACGAAATCCGGCGCTGATGCGACGAAGACGGTGATCTTGACCAGACGCTGGATCTTTTCGAGATCGCCAAGCGCCGCCTTGGCCTGCGCCAAGATGTTGATTGCGCAGTATTTTGCACCTTCCTTGCCGGCTGCCGTGTCGACGTCGCGGCCGAGCAGGCCGCTTGCCTGCAGCTTGCCGTCCTTGAGCGGCAACTGCCCGGCGGTGAACAGAAGATTGCCGGATCTGCAATAGGGCACATAGTTCGCGGCGGGCGCTGCGGCGGCCGGTAACGTCACGCCGAGATCGCTTAGCCGCTTTTCGATTGTTTCACTCATCGTATTTCCCTATTGCTTGGAGACGCCGCGCTGGCCGGGGCCGAAATTGCTATTTTTGCCTCGCTTCCGCCACGACTTTTTTTAAGCTGGACCATCTATCCCTGCGGCCTGCCACCAGCCGCGACGATCGGAGCCCCCTATGCGCGCAACGCGCCTTGCCTTCTACGCTGTTCTTGTCCCGGCGCTGTTCTCGATGGCTCCCGCCTTTGCCGTGCCGGCATTGCAGGCGCATCGAGCCGTCTACGATCTTACCCTCAGCAAGGCGTCGGACCGTTCGGGGATCACCGGCATCTCTGGCCGCATGGTCTATGAGTTCAATGGCTCGCCCTGCGAGGGCTATACGGTAAAATTCCGTTTCGTCACCCAGATCGTCACCGGCGACAACACCAGGCTGACCGACCAGCAGACGACCACGTTCGAGGATGCGGAAGGCAAGACCTTCTCGTTCGTGACCAAATCCTTCGTCGACCAGAATCTCGACAAGGAGGTCAAGGGCACCGCCACGAAAGAGACCAAGGGCCTAAAGGTCGACATCGACAAGCCCGAGAAGAACAGCCTCGAACTCGCCGCCACCCAGTTCCCGACCCAGCATCTGGTCGAACTGATCGGCAAGGCCGAGAAGGGCGAGAATTTCTACGAAACCAGCCTGTTCGACGGTTCGGAAGACGCCAACAAGGTGATGACCACCACCGTCATCGTCGGCAAGAAGACCGAGGGCGACAAGGCCGATCCCGAAGCGCCGGCACTGGCCAAGCTCGCCGGCGACAAATACTGGCCAGTCGACATCGCCTATTTCGACGAGACCGACAAATCGGGCGAAGAGGTGCCGGAATACCGCATCAGCTTCAAGCTGCATGAGAACGGCATCACCCGCGACCTCACCATGGACTATGGCGAGTTCTCGATGACCGGCAAGCTGGTCAACCTGTCGCTGTTCTCCCAGACAAAGCCTTGCCCGGTCTCGAAATAACAACGGTGCGGAGCTGGCCACGGCAGGCTTGATGGCGGTGTATGTCGATGCGGCGATCTGGAAGTGGGCCGGCCATCGCTGGTGCCACCTGATGGCCGACGATACCGACGAGTTGCATCGTTTCGCCGCCGTCCTTGGCGTCAAGCGTTCGTCCTACCAGGGTCCGCCCAAGACATCGGCGCCGCACTATGACATAACCGGCTTCGAGCGCGACCGCGCGGTGCGGCTCGGCGCCATCGAATGCAGCCGCGAGGAGATCGTCGCGATCTTCCGGCGCGTGCGGGTACCCAACGGAAAGGGCCGATCGTGACTTTAATGGCATTCCTGGCCTACTGCCTTGCCATCACGCTTGCCGCTGCGACGCCGGGTCCGGCGATGTTCACAGTTATCACCAATGGCGTGTCGCGCGGCTTCCTGCGAGCTTTCGTCGCCGGAGTTGGCATCGCTGCCGGCGATGCCGTCCTGGTCACCCTGGCCCTGCTCGGACTGGTGGCGCTGGCCCAGACTTTCGAATGGGTGTTTCTCGCCTTGAAATATGCCGGTGCGGCCTACCTGATCTTTCTCGGCGTCAAGATGTGGCGCGCTGCAGCCGCTCAATCGACCGTGCAGGGCCTGCCTCAAACCAGATTGTCGCGGTCGTTCCTGCTTGGCGCGTCCGTGGCGCTCGGCAATCCGAAGGCGATTCTGTTCCATGCCTCGATCATGCCGCTGATCCTCAACCTCGACACCATGACATTTGCCGATGGCCTGCTCGTGGTTATGGTCGTGATCGGCGTCAACATCACCACCATGGGCGTCTATGCGGCGCTGGCGGGCAGGGCGTCCGGCTGGTTCAGGACGCCCAAACGCATGCGGCTGATGAACCGGTTCGCCGGCAGCGCCATGATCGGCACCGGAGCACTGATTGCCGCACGCTGATCGGTAAAGCGCCTCACCGCTTGCGTTTGTAGCACTTCCCCTCTATATGCGCGCTCATTCCACACACGGACTTTGGTGTCTGCCCGGGAGAAATCCGGCTGAAACCTCCGGTGGCGTTCGAGGACAAAGTCCAAGAATGCCTGTGTCCGTGGAGGCTAACCGGAAAGGAACTAAGAATGGCACTGCCTGATTTCAGCATGCGCCAGCTTTTGGAAGCTGGCATTCACTTCGGCCACCAGACCCACCGCTGGAACCCGAAGATGGCGCCCTACATCTACGGCGCTCGCAACAACATCCACATCATCGACCTCTCGCAGACGGTGCCTTTGCTGCACCAGGCGCTGAAGCAGGTTTCGGACACCGTCGCCAAGGGCGGCCGGGTGCTGTTCGTCGGCACCAAGCGCCAGGCATCGGACATCGTCGCTGACGCGGCGCAGCGTTCGGCTCAGTACTACGTCAACTCGCGTTGGCTCGGCGGCATGCTGACCAACTGGAAGACGATCTCGAATTCGATCCAGCGCCTGCGCAAGCTCGACGAGATGCTGGCCGGCGAAGCCCAGGGCCTGACCAAGAAGGAGCGCCTGAACCTCGATCGCGAGCGCGAGAAGCTCGACAAGGCGCTCGGCGGCATCAAGGACATGGGCTCGACGCCCGACCTGATGTTCGTCATCGACACCAACAAGGAAGCGATCGCCATCCTCGAGGCCAAGCGCCTCGGCATCCCGGTCGTTGCCATCATCGATTCGAACTGCGATCCGGACAAGATCGACTTCCCGATCCCCGGCAATGACGACGCGGCGCGCGCCATCCAGCTCTATTGCGACCTGATCGCCAAGGCTGCCATCGACGGCATCGCTCGCCAGCAGGGCGCGCTCGGCGTCGACATCGGCGCCTCGGTCGAAGCTCCGGTCGAACCGGCGCTGGATCCGACCCCGGCGGCCGAGACCCCGGAAGCCTGATAGTCGAAGGCCGGTCACGGCCTTCATCTTTCTAATATTTTGGCACGCTAAACGGACGCATCACCGAGTACCGGTGGTGCGTCGGTGCATTTAAAACAAAGAGGCGACAATGAGCATTTCGGCTGCACAGGTCAAAGAACTCCGCGACTTGACGGGCGCGGGCATGATGGACTGCAAGGCGGCGTTGACCGAGACCAACGGCAACATGGAAGAGGCCGTCGACTGGCTGCGCAAGAAGGGCATCTCCAAGGCCGACAAGAAGGCCGGCCGCACCGCGGCAGAGGGCCTGATCGGTGTCGACAATGGCGTGCGCGAGGCTGCTGTCGTTGAAGTCAATTCCGAAACCGACTTCGTCGCCCGCAACGCTGCTTTCCAGGAAATCGTCGCCAATGTCGCCAAGGTTGCACTCGCCTATGGCACGACCGAAGCCGTGGCTGCCGCAAAGTACCCGGATTCGGACAAGTCGGTTGCTGACACCATCAAGGACGCTGTCGGTACGATCGGCGAGAACATGGGCTTCCGCCGCTCGGCCAAGCTGAGCGTTCCGCACGGCGCTGTCGCGACCTATGTCCACAACGCGGTCGCCGACGGCCTTGGCAAACTCGGCGTGCTGGTTGCGATCGAAACCACGGGCAATGAGCATGCCGCCAACGCCTTTGGCCGCCAGGTCGCCATGCATGTCGCCGCCACCAACCCGATGGCGCTGACGGCCGAGCAGATCGATCCGGCTGCGGTGGAACGCGAAAAGGCGATCTTCTCGGACCAGGCACGCCAGTCCGGCAAGCCGGAAGCGATCATCGAAAAGATGGTCGAGGGCCGCCTGCGCAAGTTCTACGAGGAAGTCGTGCTGCTGAAGCAGGCCTTCGTGCTCAATCCCGACATCACTGTCGAGAAGGCTCTGAAGGATGCCGAGAAGGAAATCGGCGCTCCGGCCAAAATCTCCGCCTATCTGCGCTTTGCGCTGGGCGAAGGCATCGAAAAGGAAGAGACCGATTTCGCGGCGGAAGTCGCGGCTGCGGTCAAGAAATAATCCTTGGAAATAGCCCCTTGAAAGGGGGCTTCTCAGCTCAGGCAACTCGGTCGGGTGTCCGCAAGGATGCCCGGCCGATTTCTTGTGCAGTATCGATGAAAGCCCTGAGCTTCGGCGCCATCGACGCCCGGCGCGGGAAGTAGAGGAAGAGGCCGGGCTCTTCGATCGCCGTTTGCGGCAGGATCTGGACGAGACGGCCGGCGGCCAATTCCGCGCGCACCAGCGGTTCGAAGACATAGGCCAGCCCGACGCCGGCAAGCGCAAGGTCGATCGCGGCAAGCGAATCCGTAACGATGACAGTGCCCTTCGTCTCGACCACGACATCCTTGCCGTCTTCGGTCAGGTCCCAGCGGTAGAGCGCGCCGGAGCGAACGAGCCGGTAGCCGACGCAATTGTGGTTGGCGAGATCGGCCACGCTGTGCGGGCGGCCATGCCGGCCGACATAGGCGGGAGAGGCGACGATGACGGCCTTGAATGGTGGCGTCAGCCGGACCGTCACCATGTCTTGCGCGATCATCTCGCCCAGCCGGATGCCGGCATCGAAACCCTCGCCGACAATGTCGATGAGTCCCTGGTCGGTGAGCAATTCAACAGTCACATCCGGATAGCGGTCCGCCATCGCAGCGACCACAGGCGTGACGGCAAGCGGAATTGCGATGTTGGGGACGTTGAGCCTGAGCAGACCCGAGGGTCGGCCCTTGATGGCGCGGATGCGGTCCATCCGTTCGGCAATGTCCTGAAGGGCAGGGGCCGCCGTCTCCACCAGCGCCTTGCCGGCTTCCGTCAATGAAACGCTGCGCGTCGTGCGTGCAAACAGAGGCTGTCCGATGCGCTCTTCGACGAGACGCACCGCATGGCTGACCGCGGATGGACTCATGCCGAGTTCAGCCGCGGCAAGCGCGAAGCCGCCGCGCCGGGCAACGGCAAGGACAACAGGCAGATGGCTGAGCAGATCCCGATCCATTCATGCACAATATCGCATAGTCTATGCCGATCATGCAACCTTGTCGAGGCGGGGTAGAAGGGGCATTTAAGGGGCACCAAACGGTGGATACCAGCCAGCAAGAGGATCCCCTTGATGACCGATCTTCATTCCAATCAAGCCCGCCACCTCAAGACCGTGCACAGCTTCTTTGAGCTGATGCACAGCAAGGACATCGACAGCTGGAGTGACCTCTGGGCCGAGGACGGCCGCATCCTCGTCTTCTATCCGCCGGCAGGATTTGGAGACAGCATCGACGGCAAGGCCGCGATCATGGCGGCCTTCAAGGGGCTGTTCGGCAATTTTGAATCCTTCGAGTCCGAAATCACGGCGATCTATCCGGCGACGGATTCGGACGCCGTGGTCGTCGAATACAAAAACCGCGCCGTGCTCGTCGGCGGCACCGAATACACCAACAGCAACATTGCCGTCTTCCGTTTCGAGAATGGGCTGATCAGTGCCTATCACGACTATTTCGACCCACGCCGGTTTCAGGTCGTTGTCGACGCGCTGTCGAAAGGCTGACGTTCGCTGACGACCGATGCACAAAGGAGAAGAGACATGAATGCCCTGAAACACATGACCTTCGCCGCGGGCCTTGCTTTGGCGCCGGCCGATGCCGGCGGCGCCGAGCCGTCCGGCTGGCGCGCGCTCGCCGACGAACGCGCCGTCATCCGCATTGCCGATGCCATTGACCGTGCCGTCGATGCGCAGGACTGGAAGCTTGCCCGTTCCTATTTCGCCGACCGTGTCACCGTCGACTTCAGCAGCCTGTCGGGACAGCCCGCGGCCAACATCGCCTCCGACGATCTGATCGGCACCTGGGCCGGCAACCTCCGCGGCAGCAAGACCAGCCTGCATCTGCGCACCAACCACCAGGTGGTTCTCGAGGCGGATGCGGCCACCGTCTCTTCCAACGGCTATGCCTGGAACCGGATGGAAGGCAATGGCGACCCGCTGTGGGAAGTCTGGGGCACCTACGAGCATCATCTGGTCCGCTCCGGCGCCGGCTGGAAAGTCGACGGCTTCATTTTCCGCGCCACGCATGAGCGTGGCAATCCCTGGGTCAAGGCAACACCCGGCCAGTAAGTCGGTATCATTCAGATCAGGATCGGAAGAAACATCATGACCATGACCTATTACACGCTCGGCAACAGCGGCCTGCGCGTCAGCCGGCTGGCGCTGGGCACCATGACCTTCGGCACCGAATGGGGCTGGGGGGCGGACAGGGAAACGGCGCGCGCCATGGTCGACGCCTATGTCGAGGCCGGCGGCAATTTCTTCGACACCGCCGACCTTTATACCGGGGGCACCGCCGAAACCTGGCTCGGCGAATTCATCGCCGAACGAGGCTTGCGCGACAGGGCGGTGATCGCCACAAAATTCACCTTCAACGCGGAACCCGGCAACCCGAACGCAGGCGGCAATGGGCGCAAGAACATTTTGCGCGCCGTTGATGCTTCGCTGAAGCGGCTAGGCACCGACTATATCGACCTTTATCTCATGCACGTCTGGGACGGCCTGACGCCGGCCGAAGAGGTCATGCGAACGATGGACGATCTCGTGCGTGCAGGCAAAATTCGCCATGTCGGCCTGTCCGACGTGCCGGCCTGGTATGCTGCCCGCGCGCAAACGATCGCCGAATGGCGCGGTTACGAGCCGGTGTCGGCCCTGCAGCTAGAATATTCGCTGGCCGAGCGTTCGATCGAGCATGAATTCGTGCCCTTCGGCGCCCGCCATGGCGCCGGCATCATGGTGTGGAGCCCGCTGGCCAGCGGCCTGCTCAGCGGCAAATACCGGCCGACGCAGGATGGCAATGCCGGCCGGCTCGACGGCTTCCGCAACACCACCCATCCAGGGTTCCGGAAATTCACCGATCGCAACTGGGCGATCGTGGCGGAACTCGAAAGGATCGCCGCCGAGTTCGGGCGCAGCATGCCCCAGGTCGCGCTCAACTGGGTGGCGACGCAGCCGGGCATCGCGACCGTGATCCTTGGCGCCACCAAGCTGGCGCAGCTGCAGGACAATCTGGCGGCGCTGGATTTGACGATCCCCGCCGAGTTTCGCACGCGGCTGGATACGGTCAGCAAGACACCGCCGCCATTCCCGTACTCCTATTTCGGTTCCGAGATCCAGGTTCGGGTTACCGGTGGCGCCGTGACCGGCGACAAGCCGTCCGGTTACGCGCCACCGCTGCTTGTCGAAGGCGACGCCGTCAGCATCACCAGCAACTGATAGGCCGCGACGGGGACGCCAATTGGGCGAGGGGCGCCGCGTGACATCGCGGCGCCCTTCGTGTATCGGAACTCGGCATCGCGCCAGCGGCGGCGCCCGTGCGAGGGCGGCCTGCCCAGGCGCCACACGCAATAATGACGAGGTCCAGATGACGGCAAAGCCCCTCTATCGACGTGTCTTGCTGAAAGCGTCGGGCGAAGCGTTGATGGGCGAGCAACATTTCGGCATCGATGTCTCGGTCGTCGACCGCATCGCCGCCGATATCGCCGAAGCGCGCGCGCTCGGCATCGAGGTCGGCGTCGTCATCGGTGGCGGCAATATCTTTCGCGGCGTGGCGGTGGCGTCCAAGGGTGGCGACCGCGTTACCGGCGACCATATGGGCATGCTTGCCACGGTCATCAACTCGCTGGCGCTGCGTACCTCGCTGAACAAGATCGGCGTCGATGCCGTTGTGCTGTCGGCGATCGCCATGCCCGAACTGTGCGAGAGTTTTTCTCAGCGCCAGGCCACCGCCTATATGAACCAGGGCAAGGTCGTTATTTTCGCCGGCGGTACCGGCAATCCGTTTTTCACCACCGATTCGGCCGCAGCCTTGCGCGCGGCCGAGATCGGCGCCGACGCTCTGTTCAAGGGCACCCAGGTCGACGGTGTTTATTCCGCCGATCCCAAGAAGGATCCGAATGCGACCCGCTTCGAGCGCATCAGCCACGCCGAAGTCATCAACAAGGGCCTTTCGATCATGGATACCGCCGCAATTGCACTTGCGCGCGAAAACAACATCCCGATAATCGTCTATTCGATCCACGAAAAAGGTGGTTTCGGCGATATTCTGAGGGGCGGCGGCCGTTGCACGATCGTCGCCGACGAGTGATCCGGAGTATACTCTCCGGAAAGGGGATCAGTTTTTCGAAAGCGGGCTATTCGGGCCCTAAGCAGTGAACCCGGGTCAAACGGGTCGAGGAGACGAAGATGAGTGGTGAGTTCGACGACCTCAAGCGGCGCATGGATGGCGCGATCGCAGCCTTCAAGCACGACCTGGCTTCGCTGCGCACCGGCCGCGCCTCCAGCAATCTGCTCGACGCCATCCAGGTCCAGGCCTATGGCACCACCATGCCGATCAACCAGGTGGCGAACGTGTCGGTGCCGGAGCCGCGCATGATTTCGGTCTCAGTCTGGGATAAGTCGATGGTCGGCGCCGTCGACCGCGCTATCAGAGAATCCAATCTCGGCTTCAATCCGATCGTCGATGGCACCAATCTCAGGATTCCGCTGCCCGAGCTCAACGAGCAGCGCCGCAAGGAACTGGTCAAGATTTCGCACGGCTACGCCGAGAACGCCCGCGTTGCGGCGCGCCATGTCCGCCGCGACGGCATGGACTTCTTGAAGAAGGCGGAAAAGGACGGCGACATCAGCGAGGACGATCAGCGCAAGCGCTCCGATCAGGTCCAGAAGCTGACCGACGAAACGATCAGCACGATCGATCACCTGCTTTCCGATAAGGAAGCTGAAATCATGCAGGTTTAGGGTCGGCCCACACCGGCCCGAAAGCGAGACCATGGCAACGCCCGCGCATGTCGCGATCATCATGGATGGAAACGGACGCTGGGCCAAGGCGCGCGGCTTGCCGCGGCTTGCTGGCCATCGCGCCGGCGTCGAGGCGTTGCGCAAGACGGTGCGCGCTGCGCCCGGTCTCGGCATTTCTTTCCTGACCGTCTATGCCTTTTCGTCGGAAAACTGGTCGCGGCCCAAATCCGAAGTCAGCGACCTGATGGGGCTGTTGAAGCTGTTCATCCGCCGCGATCTGGCCGAACTGCACCAGAGCGGCGTGCGCGTCAGGATCATCGGTGACAGGGCAGGGCTGAAGCCGGACATCAGAGGCCTGCTCGAAGAGGCCGAATCGCTGACCGCCCGCAATGAAGCGTTGACGCTTGTCATCGCCTTCAACTATGGCGGGCGCGACGAGATCGTGCGCACGGCGCGCAAGCTCGCAGCCGCCGTGGCGCGTGGTGAGATCGACGCAGCGGCGATCACGGCGGAATCTTTTGCCGGCGCCCTCGATACCGCGGGCATTCCCGACCCGGAGCTGGTCATCCGCACCAGCGGCGAGCTTCGGCTGTCGAACTTCCTTTTGTGGCAGGCAGCCTATAGCGAACTGGTCTTCCTGCCCTGCTACTGGCCCGATTTCAGCCGCGAACACCTGGCCGACGCATTGCGCGACTTCGCCGGCCGCGAGCGCCGCTTCGGCGGGCTCGCCGCCCAAGATGTCGCCGCTTCGTGACCGGCGGCGGGATGAACAATCTTCAGCTTCGCATCGTCTCGGCGCTGGTGCTGGCTGCAATAGCACTTGGCCTGACCTGGTTGGGCGGGCTGTGGTTCCGCCTGCTTTGCGCCGGCATTGCCGCGGTCATCTTCTATGAATGGGCGCGCATGTCGCGCCCCGCGGCCGGTGCGGCCCTCGGATTCGTTCCAGAGGCGTTGCTTCTGGTTTTCGTCGGCGCCCTGATCGCCGGCGTGCCGGCGTCGTGGCTGCTGTCTCTTGTCCTGGCCATGGTTGTCGTTGCGGCGGTCGGCGCACGCACGCGCGGAACCGCGCAATGGGATGCCGCCGGCCTTGCCTACGCAGCGCTGTCCGGCCTGTCGCTGGCGCTATTGCGCGACGGCGACCGTTCCGGCCTGGTCGCGATCCTGTTTTTGTTCGCCGTGGTCTGGGCGACCGACATCTTTGCGTATTTCGTCGGCCGCGCCGTCGGCGGGCCTAAGCTTGCGCCATCGATTTCACCCGGCAAGACGCAGAGCGGCGCGCTTGGCGGTGCTGTCGGCGGCGTGGTAGCCGGCGTGCTTCTGGCCGCCGCCGCCGGGGCCGGCAATCTTGGCGTTCTCGCTTTGGTCGCGTTGGTGTTGTCTATTGTCGCCCAGGCTGGCGACCTGTTCGAATCCTGGGTCAAGCGCCAGCACGGCCGCAAGGATTCCAGCGCGTTGATACCCGGGCACGGCGGCGTCATGGACAGGGTGGACGGGCTTGTCGCGGCGGCTTTTGCCCTATACGTCATCGGTTGGATTTCGGCGGGCGCCGATCATCCGGCGCAGGGGCTTTTTCCGGCTTGAGCGGCATTTGACGGCGAAGAAATGGCGCGTGCCACGGATTCGCCTGGATTGATGTCACAGTCGCGGCGTCACCTTTTCGCCGTGGGTGAATTTGAGGGCACGACTTGAACGAGATATTTCACGCGTTTTTCAGCACCCAGGGCTTTGTCCTTGGCACGCTGGTGCCGTTTCTGTTCGTGCTGACCGTCGTCGTCTTCGTTCACGAAATGGGCCACTACCTCGTCGGCCGCTGGTGCGGCATCGGCGTAAAAGCCTTCTCGATCGGCTTCGGCCCCGAGCTTTTCGGCTTCAACGACAGCCACGGCACGCGTTGGAAGCTTTGCGCAATACCGCTCGGCGGCTATGTTAAATTCGTCGGCGACATGAGCGCCACGTCGAGCCAGCCCGGCACGGAAGAGCTGGAGAAGCTGACCGATGCCGAACGCGAAGTTGCCTTCCACACACGGCCGATCTGGAAGCGCGCGGCCACGGTGGTTGCCGGCCCGCTGTTCAACTTCCTTTTGACCATCGCCGTCTTCACCGTGATGTTTTCTCTTTATGGCCGCCCGGTGCTGGAGCCGATGGTGGCTCAAGTCACCGCCGGTAGTCCGGCGGAAAAGGCCGGCATTTTGCCCGGCGATCGATTCGTCGCCGTCAACGGCAGCAAGGTTGAGACCTTCGCCGACGTCCAGCGCCTTGTGCAGGGCCGCGCCGGCGATTCTCTTACCTTCACCATGCTGCGCGATGGCAAGGAGATCACCGTCACCGCGACGCCGGAGTTGATGGAACAGCAGGACGCGCTGGGCAACAAAACCAGGGTGGCCGTCATCGGCGTCGTCAACAACAAGGAGCTCGGCCAGCCGAGGGTGATCACCTACAGTCCGATTGGCGCGCTCGGAGCGGCGGTTGAGCAGACGGGGCAGGCCATTCAGGGCACTGGCCACTTCCTGCAACGTTTCGTTGTCGGCCGCGAGGACAAATGCCAGCTGGGCGGTCCAATCAAGATCGCCAAGATGTCGGGCCAGGCGGCCAAACTCGGCTTCGAATGGCTGGTGCAACTTGTTGCATTACTGTCAGTCGGGATCGGAATTCTGAACCTTTTGCCGATTCCCCCCCTCGACGGCGGCCATCTCCTGTTCTACGCCATCGAAGCCGTTTTCCGACGTCCGGTATCGGAGCGGATGATGGAAATGGGGTACCGGGCCGGCCTCTTTCTGGTGCTGGGATTTATGGGCTTCGTTTTCTGGAACGATCTGTTTGGCTGCTGAAATCATGAAGAAATTCGGCTTCGGCACCGGCAATGTTGAGACGCCGTTTACCATGCACGGGGGTATGCGTGACGCGAAAGCCACGCATCAGGGTTAAGTAATTACAAATTAACCAGAAGCCTTGCGTGTAGGGAAAATCCGGTTAATACGGTAGGGGAAATTACCGCACGTCCGGTTTTCTCGCCGTGGGGACTTCGAGAAAAGGTACAAAAGCCCGATGAAGGCAGCATCCAAGTTTTTGAGCGCCGCGTCCGCGGTGGCTATGTCCGCCGCTCTGGTTGTGCCAGGCGCGCTCGCAGTGCAGTTCGTTGCCACATCTGCGGCGCAAGCGGCCGTTGTTTCGAGAGTCGAGGTCAGCGGCAACCAGCGTGTCGACGCCGACACCATCCGCAATTACATCACGATCAAGCCCGGCAAGGCGTTTTCCAGCGCCGATATCGACGACGCGGTCAAGGCGCTGTTCGGCACCGGGCTGTTCTCGGACGTCCAGATCAACCAGGTCGGCTCGACGCTGGTGGTCAAGGTTTCCGAATATCAAGTCGTGAACCAGGTCCTGTTCCAGGGCAACAAGAAGCTCAAGGACAATGCGCTGGCAATCGCGGTGCAGTTGAAGCCGCGCGGCACCTTCTCGCAGGCAACGCTGGATTCCGATGTCGAGGCGGTGAAGGCCGCCTACAGGCGCATCGGCCGTGACGATGCCGCCGTGACCACGCAGATCATGGATCTCGGCGACAATCGCGTGAACGTGGTCTTCAACATCAACGAAGGCGGCCGCACCAAAATCGCCGCAGTCAATTTTGTCGGCAACAGCGCTTATTCGAGCCGCCGCCTGTCCGACGTTATCGCCACCAAGCGCTCGAGCTTCCTGTCCTTCGTGCTGCGTGATGACGTCTACGACGAGGACAAGCTGCGCGCCGACCAGGAGACGCTGCGTCGCTTCTACTATAATCACGGCTATGCCGACTTCCAGGTGGTCTCCGCAGTCGGTGAACTCGACGACACCACCAACCAGTACACCGTCACCATCACCGTGCAGGAAGGCGATCGCTACACGTTCGGCGATGTCAGCGTCGAGAGCACCATTCCGGAAGTCGATTCGAAGTCGCTGGAATCGGTGGTCCAGACCCACAAGGGCGATGTCTACAACGCCAAGGATGTCGAGGACACGATCATCGCGCTGACCGAGAAGGTCGCGGGTTCGGGTTATGCTTTCGCCCAGGTGACGCCGCGCGGCGACCGCAACTTCGAGAACCACACCATTTCGGTCGTCTATACGATCGACCAGGGCACCAAGGCCTATATCGAGCGCATCGAAATCCGCGGCAACGATCGCACGCGCGACTATGTCATTCGCCGCGAGTTCGACGTCAGCGAAGGCGACGCCTTCAACCAGGTTTTGATCCAGCGCGCGAAGAAGCGGCTGGAAGCGCTGGATTATTTTGAAAAAGTCGACATTTCGACTGTTCCGGGCTCCGAGCCTGACCAGGTCGTACTCGTGGTCGACGTGGTCGAGAAGTCGACCGGCGAGTTCTCCGTCGGCGCCGGTTATTCGACCGGTGGCGAGACTGCAGGTCCGTCCGTCGAAGGATCGATCGCGGAGCGCAACTTCCTCGGTCGCGGCCAGTATATCAAGGTCTCGGCCGGCGGCGGCAAGAATTCACGCGACTACAGCCTCTCCTTCACCGAGCCCTATTTCCTCGGACGCCGTATCGCCGCTGGCTTCGACATCTTCCAGCAGACCAGGAATTACAGCAAATACGACAGCGAGACGCTGGGCGCGACAGTTCGGTTCGGTTTGCCGATCACCGACAACATCTCGACCCAGCTGGCGTACAATATCACCCAGGAGAAGTACAAGCTCGACGACGGTTGCGATGACACGCCTCACGATGGCGTTCCCGACGCCGACTGCGATATATCTCCTGCGATCGTCGAGGGAATTGACGAAAGCCCGTGGATCAAATCATCGGTTAGCCTTGGGCTGGTCTACAACACCATCGACGACATGAAGAGCCCGCATGAAGGTCTCTACGCCACCACGACGGTGGAAGTGGCTGGCCTTGGTGGTGATGCTAAATTCGTCAAGGTTACCGGTCGTGGCACTGTCTACCAGACCTTGTCCGAACAGTTGGATCTGGTCGGCCTGATCTCAGGCGGCGCTGGCCATATTGCGGGCTATGGCGATAACGGCCTGCGTATCTTCGATCAGTTCCAGAGCAGCGACCGCATGATCCGCGGCTTCGAGTATGGTGGTATTGGCCCTGCGGACATTAATACAGATGACCACCTCGGCGGCACTACTTATTTCAATGCCTCGGCCGAGATGCAGTTCCCGGTACCGGTCATTCCGGAAAGCTTTGGTCTGCGCGGCGCTGTGTTTGCAGATGCCGCTACACTATATGGCAGCGCGATTGACACCCCTGGTGTCAGCCAAGTCTCAACTGACATGAAGCTGCGCGCCTCGGTTGGTGTCGGCTTGTTGTGGTCATCGCCTTTCGGCCCGATCCGTATTGACTACGCGATGCCCGTCAAGAAAGAGTCGACCGACGACGTGCAGGAATTCAACTTCGGCATGTCGAGCCGCTTCTAATGCGCGGGTAACGATGCTTCCGGGCCGTTGGGGTCCGGAAGAGAATTGATCCGACCTAGCTGGATATTGCTTCTGGAATGACCGATCCGGTGTTCTTCGCGCCATCACGCCGGTATACGGCCGGCGAAGTCGCGAATCTGACCGGCGCGGCGCTTGTCGATTCCGACCTTGCCCACATATCGATCGACGCCTTGGCGCCAGCCAGTGAAGGTGCCGAGGGTGCGCTCGTTTTCGTCGACGGCAAGCGCAATTTCGCGCTGATGCAGTCGCTGAAGGCGGCGGCAGTCCTTTGTCCCACCGAATTCGCCGCCAAGGCGCCGGCCGGCATTGCGGTTCTGGTCCATCCTCGACCGCAACAGGCTTTCGCCATGATCGGCCGGCTGCTGTTCCCGACGGCGGCAACTCCGGGACCGATGACCAGCGAAACCGGGGTCTCGCCGCAGGCTCATGTCGATGCCTCGGCGCATATCGAGGCCGGCGCGATCATCGAAGCCGGAGCGGTCATCGGCCCACGCGCTTCCATCGGCAGCGGAACGGTCGTTGCGCCCCACGCCGTTATTGGCCCCTCCTGCCAGATCGGCCGCGATGGCTATATTGGTCCAGGCGTGAGCGTCCAGTATGCCCTGATCGGCAACCGCGTCATCATCCACGGTGGCGCCCGCATCGGCCAGGACGGGTTTGGCTTCGTCGGCGGTGCCAAAGGGCCTGAGCGTGTGCCGCAGATCGGCCGCGTCATCATCCAGGACGATGTTGAAATCGGCTCGAACACGACAGTCGATCGCGGCGCAATGTCGGATACAATCATCGGCCAGGGCACCAAGATCGACAATCTGGTGCAGATCGCCCATAACGTTCGCATCGGTCGCAATTGCATTATAGCCGGGCTTTCGGGTATCTCCGGCTCCGTCGTCGTCGGCGATGGTGTCACCATGGGCGGCGGCGTTGGTCTTGCCGATCATTTGACCATAGGATCGGGGGCCAAGCTTGCGGCGAGAAGCGGGTTCATGAGCAACGTGCCGGCGGGCGAGATCTGGGGAGGCTATCCGGCGCAGCCGATGGCGGAAGCCATGCGCGAGATCGCCATGCTGCGCAAGCTCGCCAGGACGCGCAAGCAGGGCGAGGGGGGAAGTAGCTGAGATGGTGCCGGCGACGCTCGAAGCGGTCGATATATTGGGGTTGATGAAGCTTTTGCCGCATCGCTATCCCTTCCTGATGATCGATCGAATCGTCGAGATCGATGGCAATGATTCGGCTATCGGCATCAAGAACGTGACCATCAATGAGCCGCATTTCCAGGGCCATTTCCCGGACCAGCCGGTAATGCCGGGCGTGCTGATCGTCGAGGCCATGGCACAGACGGCCGGCGCGATCTGCATTCGCAGCCTCAACACGGAAAAGCCGTCACTGGTCTATTTCCTGACCATCGACAACGCGAAATTCCGCAAACCGGTCGTTCCGGGCGACCAGCTGAAGATCCACGTCAAGAAAATCAAAATGCGCGGCAACCTGCTCAAATTCGCCTGCGAGGCCATGGTGGAAGGCGCAAAGGCCGCCGAAGCCGAGATCTCGGCAATGATGGTTACCGGCTGACGGTTCGACATGCTTATGAAAATACAGACTTCAATCCATCCCTCGGCCGTTATCGAGGCCGGTGCCCAAATCGGCGAAGGCGCCTCTATCGGACCTTTCTGCTTTGTCGGCGCTGACGCCGTGATCGGTGACCGGGTCGAACTGGTCAGCCATGTCTCTGTGCTGGGTGCGACCACCATCGGCGCAGGCACCAAGGTTTATCCGATGGCGACACTGGGCGGGCCGCCACAAAACACCAAGCACAAGGGTGGCCGCACCACATTGGTTATCGGCCAGAACTGCACGATCCGCGAAGGCGTGACCATGCATCTCGGCACCGATTCCAGCCGTGGCGAGACGACCGTCGGCGACAACGGCAATTTCCTTGCCTATGCCCACATTGCTCATGACTGCGTCGTCGGCAACAACGCTACCTTCGCCAATGGGGCCACGCTGGGCGGCCATTGCGAGGTCGGCAACAATGTCTATATCGGCGGCCTCACGGCCGTTCATCAGTTTGTCCGTATCGGCGACAACGCCTTTCTCGGCGGCTGCTCGGCGATTGTCGGCGATGTCATCCCCTACGCCATTGCCGTCGGCAACCGCGCCAGCCTGCGCGGCCTCAACATCATCGGCCTGAAGCGCTCAGGCCTCTCGCGCGCCGAAATCCAGGTGCTGCGCAAGACTTACAAGACGATGTTCGACCGCTCCCGCACCGTCGGTGAAAACATCGAATTCGCCAAGGCCGAGTTCGCCTCGTCGCCGACCGCAATGAAAATCATCGATTTCATCACCAGTCGCGGCAAGCGGCACTATGCCGTCCCGTCGCTTAAAGGTGGCGACGATGCCGATGACGAAGACTGAGGCCAGGTCAACGGGCCTCGATCTCGCGCCGGACGCCAGGGTCGGCATCATTGCCGGCGGCGGCAGCCTGCCGGTCGAAGTTGCCGCCGGCCTGGCAGAGGCCGGACATCCGCCGGTCATCATCCTGGTCGAAGGCCAGGCCGACCGTCAGTCCGAGCTCACCATCTATGAGCATGAAAGCCTCGCCCTGGAAGACATTGGCTCGCTGGTTGCGTTGCTGAGGCGACGACGGATCACCCACCTTGTGCTTGCCGGTGAGATCAGGCGCAGGCCGCGGCTCGTCGACATGCGCCCGAGCCTTGGGCTGCTGGCGCTGATACCCTCGGTCGCCATGGCGCTTGCGCGCGGCGATGACGGCCTGTTGAAGATATTGACCCGCGGCCTGGAGGCGCGCGGCGTCAAAGTTGTCGGCGCGCATGAGGTCGTGCCCCGGCTTGTCGCGGCCGAAGGGCCGCTGACCAAGGCAGTGCCGCGAAAGTCTGACTGGCGCGATGTCGAAGCGGCGCATGCGGCGGCAAAGGCCATCGGCGCGCTCGACATTGGTCAGGCGGCCATCGCCATCGGTGGCCGCGCCATTGCCCTGGAAGGCGTCGAGGGTACTCACGGACTGCTCGAGCGGACGCAGCAGCTGCGCAGCCATGGCAGGCTCGCCGGCAAGACGCGCGGCGTTCTGGTCAAATGCGCCAAACCCGGCCAGGAACTGCGCGCCGATCTGCCGTCCATTGGCCCGCAGACGGTCGAGGCAGCACACGCCGCCGGGCTTGCCGGCATTGCCGTCGAGGCCGGCCGTTCGCTGATCCTCGAAGGTCCCGTCGTTCTCGCGCGCGCCAATGCACTTGGCCTGTTCGTGTATGGCCTGCCGGCCGTGGAGCCTGGCCATGGCAGCTGAGAAGCCGCTGAAGATCGCCATCGTCGCCGGCGAAGAGTCCGGTGACTTATTGGGCGCCGACATCGTGCAGTCGCTGAAGCGCATGACCGGGCGCGATATCAGGTTGGTCGGCATTGGCGGGCGGCATCTGCAGGCGCTCGGGCTGGTGCCGCTGTTCGATGGGGCCGAGATCGCGCTGATGGGGCTCAGCGCCATCCTGCGCGACCTGCCGCGCCTGATGCGGCGCATCGGCCAGACGGCTAATGCGGTCGCTGCTGAGAAACCCGACTGTCTGATCACCATCGACAGCCCTGACTTTTCTTTGCGCGTGGCCAAAAAGGTCCGCGCCGCCGATCCTTCCATCCCGATCGTCCACTATGTCTGCCCGAGTGTCTGGGCGTGGCGGCCGGGCAGGGCGGTGGCGATGAAGCCCTATGTCGACCACATCTTGTGCATCCTGCCTTTCGAGGTGAAGGAGTTGAGCCGCCTCGGCGGTCCGCCCGGCACCTATGTCGGACACCGCCTCACGCATGATCCGGGTATGCTCAGCGCGGCAAGGGCGCAAGGCCAGCCACGCGATCTCTCAGGGGACCGCGTCAAGACACTCCTTGTGCTGCCCGGGTCGCGGCGCGGCGAGGTAAGCCGGCTTATCGATCCGTTCGGCCAGACGGTCTCGGCGCTGCGCGCGCGCGGACACCGCCTGCGCCTGCTGTTGCCCACGGTGCCGCATGTCGCCGACCTGGTCAAAACATCGGTCGCACGCTGGGATGAAAAGCCTGAGATCACCCTCGATGCCGAGCGCAAATGGCAGGCCTTCAGCAAGGCCGATGCGGCGCTGATTGCTTCGGGAACGGTATCGCTCGAACTGGCGCTGTCTGGTGTGCCGATGATCTCATGCTACCGGCTCGATCCGGTGATGCGCATGGTTCAGGGGCTGGTCACGGTGTGGAGCGCCGCCTTGCCCAATCTGATCGCCGACCAGGCGATCGTGCCGGAGCACTACAACCAGTACGTGCGTCCGCGCTATCTGGCGCGGCAGCTTGAGGGACTGTTTTCAGACACAGCCTATCGCACCTGGCAAAAGGACGGCTTTGCCGAGGTTGCCAGGCGCATGGCTACGGACAAGCCCTCCGGCGATATCGCGGCGGATGTCGTTCTTCGCCACATCAAGCTTCGTCACTCCAACTAAAAAGCGCCCTTGCGGGCGCTTTTTGCAGTGTCATGGCGAAGCCGCGTGCGGCTTCGATTACCGCTTCGCGATCGGCACGTAGTCGCGTTCCGGCGCACCGGTATACAGCTGGCGCGGGCGGCCGATCTTCTGGTGCGGATCCTCGATCATTTCCTTCCACTGCGCGATCCAGCCGACGGTGCGGGCGACCGCGAACAGCACGGTGAACATGGTGGTGGGGAAGCCCAGCGCCTTCAGCGTGATGCCGGAATAGAAGTCGACGTTCGGATAGAGCTTCTTCTCGATGAAGTAGGAATCGGTCAGCGCGATCTTTTCCAGCTCCATGGCGATGTCGAGCAGCGGATCATCCTTGATGCCAAGTTCGCCCAGCACCTCATGCGCGGTCTTCTGCATGATTTTCGCACGAGGATCGTAGTTCTTGTAGACGCGATGGCCAAAGCCCATCAGCCGGAACGGATCGTTCTTGTCCTTGGCGCGGGCGATGAATTCCGGGATGTGGTCGACATGGCCGATCTCACCCAGCATGTTGAGCGCCGCCTCGTTGGCGCCGCCATGCGCCGGGCCCCACAGGCAGGCTATGCCTGCAGCAATGCAGGCGAAGGGGTTGGCGCCCGACGAGCCGGCGAGCCGCACCGTCGAGGTCGAGGCGTTCTGCTCGTGGTCGGCATGCAGGATGAAGATACGCTCCATGGCGCGCGCCAGCACCGGATTGATCTTGTATTCCTCGCACGGCACGGCAAAGCACATATGCAGGAAGTTGGCGGCGAAGTTCAGCTCGTTCTTCGGGTAAATGAAGGGCTGGCCGATATGGTATTTATAGGCCATGGCCGCGATCGTCGGCATCTTGGCGATCAGCCGCATCGAGGCGACCATGCGCTGATACGGGTCCGAAATGTCGGTGGAGTCGTGATAGAAGGCCGACAACGCGCCGACCACGCCGCACATCACAGCCATCGGATGCGCATCGCGGCGGAAGCCGGTGAAGAAGCGCGACATCTGCTCATGCACCATGGTGTGGCGCGTCACCCGGTAGTCGAAATCGTCCTTCTGCGCCTTGGTCGGCAGTTCACCGTAGAGCAGCAGGTAGCATACTTCGAGGAAGTCGCCATGCTCAGCCAGCTGGTCGATCGGATAGCCGCGGTGCAGCAGGATGCCGGCATCGCCGTCGATGAAGGTGATCGCCGACTCGCAGCTCGCCGTCGAGGTGAAGCCGGGGTCGTAGGTAAAGGCCCCGGTGGTGTTGTAGAGCGCACCGATGTCGATGACGTCAGGCCCGACCGAGCCGCTTCGCACCTTGAATTCGTGCGTCTTGCCGGCCAGTTCGAGCGTGGCAGTCGACGGGTGCGTCGTCTTGCTGCCGGTTTCCAGTTTTGTCGCAGCTTCGCTCATTCTCAAACTCCTTCATGTTCCTCATGCCGGCAAGGCAATTCCTGCTAACGACACGTCGAAATCACCGGAATGCGCGAACTCGCCACCGCATTTTGGGAGGTGCGTGCCAGATTGGGCCAAGGCCTAATGTTGCACTGCGAAACGCGCCTTTCAATGCCAATCTTCTTGGGCCAGTTCGCTCCTAATCGATTTGATCGCCAATCCGCGCCAGGCTTTCCTCGCGTCCGAGCACGGCAAGCACGTCGAACACGCCGGGCGAGGTGCTGCGGCCGGTAAGGGCCGCCCTCAGCGGTTGGGCCACGGCGCCGAGCTTGTGGCCGCCACCCGTCGCGAACTCGCGCACCGCGGCTTCCGCAGCAGCGGCCGTCCATTCGCCCGAAACCGCCTGCAGCGCCGCGTGTGCGCCACGCAGGATCGCCCGCGCGTCGGCATTGAGCAGTGCGGCTGCTTTCTCGTCGATCGGCAGCGGCCGCTCGACGAACAGGAAGCCGGCGCCGTCGGCCAGCTCGACCAGTGTCTTGGCGCGCTCCTTCAGGCCGGGCAGGGCGGCCAGCAGCTGCGCCTTCCTGGTGTCGTCGAGGCGGGCGGCCAGCGCCGGGCCGCCTTCGAGATAGGGAAGAGTGGCGACGAAGATGTCGAGAAGTGCCTGATCTTCCATTTTGCGCATATGCACGCCGTTCAGCGCGTCGAGCTTGGCGAAGTCGAAGCGCGCCGCACCCTTGTTGACGTCGCCAATGTCGAACCATGAGATCATGTCCTTGATCGACATCACCTCGTCGTCGCCATGGCTCCAGCCGAGGCGGGCGAGATAGTTGAGCAGCGCCTCGGGCAGATAACCCATGGCGCGGTAGGCCTCGACGCCGAGCGCGCCATGCCGCTTCGACAGCTTGGCGCCGTCGGCGCCGTGGATCAGCGGGATGTGCGACATGGACGGCACCTCCCAGCCCATGGCGTTGTAGATCACGGTCTGGCGTGCGGCATTGGTCAGATGGTCGTCGCCACGAATGATGTGGGTGACGCCCATGTCGTGGTCGTCGACGACGACGGCATGCATGTAGGTCGGGACACCATCCGAACGCAGGATGATGAAATCGTCGAGATCCTTGTTGGGGAAGCGCACCTCGCCCTGCACGCGGTCATCCACCACGGTCTCGCCCTCGGTCGGCGCCTTGATGCGGATGGCGCCCTTGACGCCGGCGGGCGCCTCGGAGGGGTCGCGGTCACGCCACGCACCATTATAGCGCGGCGGCAGGCTCTTGGCGCGCGCTGCCTCGCGCATCGCCTCGAGCTCGGCCGGTGTTTCGTAGGCGTAATAGGCCTTGCCCAGGCGCACCAACTCCTCGGCCACCTCGCGGTGGCGCGGCGCACGCTCGAACTGCGAGACGGCGTCGCCGTCCCAGGACAGGCCGAGCCAGGCCAGCCCATCAAGAATGGCCTGGGTTGCCGCTTCCGTGGAACGCTCGCGGTCGGTGTCCTCGATGCGCAGCAGCATCGTGCCGCCGGTGTGCCTGGCATACAGCCAGTTGAACAGCGCCGTGCGCGCACCACCGATGTGCAGATAGCCGGTGGGCGAGGGGGCAAAACGGGTGACGACCTTGTCGGACATGAAACTCTCGAGAAACCTTGGAAAGCGGGGCGTGGCAGCGCGGACTTTCGCGCGTTGCGCGTTCATGTAGCATAGGGGGTCTGGGGCGCAAGGGGCAGACCCGATGGCTGGACGTGGCCGGGGCGCGAGGGAAGGCGAGGGCGCTGGGGCAAGCGTCAGCGAACGGTCGTTGTTTGCCGATGTTCCCTATGCCGATCCGATGCCGGTCGCGCTGCCCGAGACCCACCCGGGCGTCCCGCCTTCGCCTGCGGATAGCGCCGCTCCGGTCGCCGTGCCTGGATCTGCCGTTCGTCTGCGCAAACTGTTGCGCCGTGCGTCATTGCCGGCAATCCGCCGCGGCGTTGCGGTGGCCGCAGGCACCGAACTCGATCGTGGCATTGCCTTTCTGCTGGTGCCGGTTTTCCTGGCGGCCGGCGTCATCATCTATTTCTCGCTCGCCAGCGAGCCGGGTTTTGCGCAGCCAATCGCCATTGTCGTGCTGGCCGCTTCTTGTGCTCTCGCCGCACGCTCCTGGCCGCGGACGCATCTGCTCTGCATGGCTGCGATGTTGTGCGCCCTTGGCGTGGTCGCCGCCAAGGTCGAGACTTGGCGCGCCGGAACGCAGATGCTCGGCTCCGAAATTCAGACAAGGCTGACCGGCCGCGTCGTAAGCCTCGAGGAAATGGAAAACGGCCGCGTCAGGCTGACGCTCGACGTAATTTCGACCGCTTACCCCAAGCTGAGTTACGCGCCGGAGCGGATCAGGCTCTCGGCACGCAGGATTCCTGCCGATATGACCGCCGGTTCGCTGATCACCGGCTATGCCAGGCTGTTGCCGCCGACCGGTCCGGTGCGGCCGGAGAGCTACGATTTCTCCTTCGACAGCTATTTCACCGGTATCGGCGGCAGCGGCTTCTTTCTTGGCGATCCGAAGACCATTGCCTCGCAAGGCCTGCCGCCGCTGAGCGCGCGGCTCTCCTCCGCCATCGAGAATGCGCGCGAAGACATTGCCGACCATATACGCAGCCAGATCGGCGGTCCTGAGGGCGAGATCGCGGCAGCGCTAATGGTCGGCGTGCGTGCCGGCATTCCCGACGAGATCAACGAGGCGATGCGGCGCACCGGCATCTATCACATCATCTCCATCTCCGGCCTGCACATGGCTCTGGTCGCCGGCACCATCATGGCGTTGCTGCGCGGCGCCTTCGCGCTGTTTCCCGATTTCTCCTCGCGCCGGTCGGTGAAGAAATATGCGGCGGCCGCCGCGCTCATCTCCATCGCCGCCTATCTCGTCATTTCAGGCATCGTGGTTGCCGCCGAGCGCAGCTTCATCATGCTGGCGGTCATGCTTGTCGCGGTCCTGTTCGACCGCGCCGCACTCACCATGCGCAATCTGTCAATCTCGGCGATTGCCGTCATTCTGGTGTCGCCGCATGAAATCGTCGGTCCAAGTTTTCAGATGTCGTTTGCGGCAACCGCCGCTCTTGTCGGTGCTTATGCCGGCTGGGCCGACTACCGCGCCGACAGGGTGAGAACGCCGCCGGCAAAGCGCTCCTTCTTCGGCTTCCTGTCACGAAAATTCCTGCTGGGTATGGGCGGGCTGGCGATGACCTCGATCATCGCCGGCAGCGCCACTTTGCTGTTCGCCATCTGGCATTTCCAGCGCGTATCGCCGCTCAGCCTGCTTGCCAATCTCACGGTGATGCCGATCGTATCGCTGGTGGTCATGCCCTGTGCCGTACTCGCTGCCTTGGCCATGCCGTTCGGCGCCGATGGTCCGTTCCTCTATGTCATGGGCAAGGGCCTGACGGCAATGATCGCCATATCGGCCTGGATTTCAGAGCGCTCGCCGGTCGATGCCGTCGGGCTGATTTCCATCCAGTCGGTGCTGCTGGTGACGGTCGCTCTCGTCATCGCCACCATGGCCACCACCTGGCTGAGGCTTGCCGCCGTGCCTTTCGCGCTGGCCGGCTTGTTGACGGTGCCGCAGGTGCGCACACCCGACGTGCTCATTTCCGAGGACGCGCATCTGGTGGCAATGCCGATCGGCGGCGGCGAACTCGCGCTCAACCGCGAGCGCGCAAACGAATTCACCACGGACAATTGGAAACGGGCGCTGCGGGCGGAAATCATTGTGCCGCCGGAGATTTTCGAGGCGACAGATACGCGGTTCGATCTCGACCCGATCGACTTGCCGCCCGGCTCACCCTTCTATTGCACGGCTGATCTCTGCCTTGCCAGGCACCCATCCGGGGCGATCATCGCACTGGCGCCGGACCGCAAGGCCGCCCGGCAGGCTTGCGCTTTCGCCAGCCTGATCGTCATCGACGACGCCACTGCCTATAATCCCTGCCACGACCCGCTGGTGCTGGTCGTAACGAAAAAACAGCTCGCCCGTGACGGCAGTGCGGCTGTCTTCTTCGACGAGCAATCTGCGGCGACAGCGCCAACCATCCGCTTCGCCGTCAACAAGCCCTATCGTCCCTGGCACGAGCAGCGCCGCTTCTCACGCGAGGCGCGCGGCCTGCCGCCTTACAAGAAGCCGGAGAGACCTCACAAGCCGGCAAATAAAGAGACGTCGCCTCAGTAACGCCGGATCAATCCGACAAGCTTGCCCTGTACCTTGACCCGGTCCGGCCCAAAAATGCGGGTCTCGTAGGCCGGGTTGGCGGCTTCAAGCGCGATCGACGCACCCTTGCGGCGGAAGCGTTTCAGCGTCGCTTCCTCCTCGTCAACCAGCGCCACCACGATCTCACCGGGGCTCGCCGTGTCGGCATTGCGGATGATGACCGTGTCGCCGTCGAAGATGCCAGCCTCGATCATCGAGTCACCCTTGACCTCGAGCGCGTAGTGTTCGCCGCCCATGATCATGTCCGGGGGCACCGAGATCGAATGCGTCTGGTGCTGGATGGCGTCGATCGGCACGCCGGCGGCGATGCGTCCCATCACCGGGATCGACACGGCGGAAACGGCGTCGTCATTGCCGGCCGACATCGAACGAGACGAGGAGGCCGGCTTGATCTGGCGGCCGAGACCGCCTTGCCCCTGACCACCTTGACCGAGACTGCCCTGGATGACGCTCGGCGAGAACTTCTTTGCCGCATTGAGGCCGGGTGCGATCGAGTCGGGCAGCCGCAGCACTTCCAGTGCGCGCGCTCGGTTCGGCAGCCGGCGAATGAAACCGCGCTCCTCCAGCGCCGTGATCAGTCGGTGGATACCGGACTTCGAAGCAAGGTCGAGCGCCTCCTTCATCTCGTCGAAAGACGGCGGGATTCCGCTCTCCTTCAGGCGTTCATGGATGAACATCAGAAGTTCATGTTGTTTGCGCGTCAGCATCGCGGCCCCCACGGGTTCCGAAACCAGAATCAGAAAAAACAAACCCAGAACAAACACTATCTGTTCCAGTTGTGTTCCGCAACCTTTTAAAGTTTAATGAATGTGTTGACGTTTTGTTCAGCGTAACATCAGGACGCTGCAGGCGGCACCCGCGGCGGCGGCCGGAGCGAAGGGCTCGCGCACGATCAAGCCGTTGGCGTCGGCCAGCATTCTCAGCATTGAGGAATCCTGGATGCCGAACGGCGTCGCCACCAGTGCGCCGGCTTCCTCTGTGACCACGGCGCGCACATAGTCCTGCCTCAGATCATTGGCCGGCATCGCAGCGCCAAGTTGCGCCGGACGGATATCCTGCCGATGGACGCGGCCGCCGAGCTGCGCCAAAAGCGGCTTCAAAAACAGCTGCGAGCAGACCAGGCTCGCCACCGGATTGCCGGGCAGGCCGATGCACCGGATGTCGCCGAGACGCCCGAACATCAGCGGCTTCCCGGGGCGCATGGCGAGTTTCCAGAAATCGAGCTTCATGCCTTCGCCGGTCAGAACGTCATGCACGAGGTCGTGGTCGCCGACCGAAGCGCCACCGAGCGTGACGATGACGTCGGCTTTTGCCGCGACAGCCTTGCGCACCAGCGCCGCTATGTCGGCCTTGCGATCTGCCGCGATGCCGAGATCAAGCGCTTTGGCGCCGACAGACTGCGCGGCAGCCGCAACGCCGTAAGCGTTGGAAGAGATGATCTGATCCGGACCGGGGTCACGCCCCGGCGGCAGCAATTCGTCGCCGGTGGCGATGATCGCGACCACAGGCCGGCGCACGACGTTGAGCATCGGATGATTGGCCGACGCCGCAAGCGACAATGCGGCCGGATCAAGCACGCGACCTTTTTGCAGGAGCAGGTCGCCTTGCGAGAAATCCAGTCCACGGCGGCGGATGTTACGGTCTTTCGCGGTCGGCTCGGTGACCTCGATATGGCCATTTCCAAGGTCGCGGACATTCTCCTGGATGACGATCGTGTCGGCACCTTCGGGCAGCGGCGCGCCGGTGAAAATGCGGACAGTCTCCGCCCTGCCGACCGAGCCGTCAAAGCCGCGTCCGGCCGGCGCCATGCCGATCACCGAAAGCCGCGCCGGGGCGGATGCCACATCCTGCGCCCGCGCGGCATAGCCGTCCATGGCGGACGCGTTGAAGGGCGGCTGGGTGCGCAGCGCCACGACAGGTTCCGCCAGCACCCGGCCGGCCGCATCCGCCAGGGCGATGCTTTCACCCGGCAGCGCCGCAGCGCCTTCCAGCAGGCGCTCCAGCGCCTCGGTCACCGGAACCAGCGCCATCAGGCGCCCGCCTTGTAGTCGCCGGACTTGTAGTCGCCGCTCTTGCCGCCGGTCTTTTCCACCAGCCTTATGCCGGAAATCACCATGGCGCGATCGGCCGCCTTGGCCATGTCGTAAATGGTCAGGCATGCCACCGAGGCCGCGGTCAGCGCTTCCATTTCAACCCCGGTCTTGCCGGTGACGCGGGCGAGCGCGGTGACCCTGAGGCCGGGCAGCGCCGCGTCCGGCTCGATGTCGACCGACACCTTGGTCAGCAGCAGCGTATGGCACAGCGGGATCAGCTCATGCGTCTTCTTGGCCGCCATGATGCCGGCGATGCGCGCTGTGCCCAGCACGTCGCCCTTCTTGGCGTCGCCGTCGAGGATCATTTTCAGCGTTTCCGGCCGCATCGAGACAAAGCCCTCGGCGACAGCCGTGCGCGTCGTCTCTTCCTTGTCGCCGACATCGACCATATTGGCCTCGCCCTTGGCGCCGAGATGGGTGAGGGCGGCTGGCATCCTCAGACGGCCTCTGCCGGCGTCTTGCCCGTCAGAAGCAGGCGCGTTGCCGCCGCGACATCCTCTTGCCGCATCAGGCTTTCGCCGACAAGGAAGGTTTCGATGCCGGCCTTTTGCATCCTGAGGCAGTCGTCGTGGGTGAAAATACCGCTCTCGCTGACCAGCCAGCGGTCGCCCGGCACCATAGACGCCAGCCGCTCCGAGGTTTCGAGACTGGTCTCGAATGTCCTGAGGTTGCGGTTGTTGATGCCGATCAGCCGCGACGACAGCTTTAGCGCGCGCTCGGTCTCGGCTTCGTCATGCACCTCGATCAGCGCATCCATGCCGAGCTCGAAAGCAGCGGCTTCCAATTCGCTCGCCAGCGCATCGTCGACGCTGGCCATGATGATCAGGATGGCGTCGGCGCCCCAGGCGCGGGCCTCGTAGACCTGGTAGGGGTCAAACAGGAAATCCTTGCGCAGCGCGGGCAGCGACACCGCCTTGCGGGCGTTGGTTAGAAATTCCGGCGCGCCCTGGAAGGACGGCGCATCGGTAAGCACCGAAAGACAGGCGGCGCCGCCTTTTTCATAGGCCTGCGCCAGCGTCGGTGGATCGAAATCGGCACGGATCAACCCTTTGGAAGGGCTCGCCTTCTTGATCTCGGCTATCAGGGCAAAGTTGCCCGATCGGCGCTTCGCCTCGAGCGCCGCGAGAAAGCCGCGCGGCGCGGCGGCGTCCTTCGCCCGTGCCTTGATCTCGGCCAGCGGTATCAGCGCCTTTGCCGCCGCGATCTCGTCGCGCTTGTAGGCCTCGATCTTGCGCAGAATGTCAGCCACGGGCCTATCCGTTCGAAATCTCGACCAGCCTGTCGAGCACGCCTAGTGCCCGGCCGCTGTCGATGGCTTGTGCCGCCGCCGCCATGCCGTCGGCAAGCGTTGTTGCCTTGCCTGCCACCACCATGCCGGCGCCAGCATTCATCAGCACCGTGTCGCGATAGGCGCCGGCAGCGCCGCCCAGCATGTCGCGCAATGCCTGGGCGTTGTAGGCGGCGTCTCCGCCGCGCAACTCGTCCTTGGTGTGGCGCTGCAAGCCGACTGCTTCGGGGGTGAGCGTAAAGTGGCGGATCTCGCCGCCGGCCAGTTCCGCCACGGCAGTCTCACCTGTGGTGGTGATTTCGTCATAGCCGTCGCCATGGACGACCCAGGCATGCTCTGTACCCAGCGCCTTCAATGTCTCGACCACCGGCACGATCCATTCCGGCAGGAACACGCCGACCAACTGGCGGCTTACGCCGGCTGGATTGGAGAGCGGGCCGAGCAGGTTGAAGATGGTGCGGGTGCCGAGCTCGACGCGCGTTGGGCCGACATGCTTCATTGCCGGATGATGCGCCGGCGCGAACATGAAGCCGACGCCCGCCTCATGGATGCAGCGGCCAATCGTCTCCGGCGGGATATCGATCTTGACGCCGAGGGCGACCAGCACATCGGCGGCGCCCGTCAGCGAGGACAGGCCACGATTGCCATGCTTGGCTACCGGCACGCCGCAGCCGGCTATGACGAAGGCCGAGGCCGTCGAGATGTTGACCGAATGGGAGTTGTCGCCGCCGGTGCCGACGATGTCGATGGCGCCTTCAGGGGCTTCGACGCGCAGCATCTTGGCGCGCATGGTGGCAACGGCGCCGGAGATCTCGCTTACCGTCTCGCCGCGTACGCGCAGCGCCATCAGGAAGCCGCCGATCTGGCCCGGCGTCGCGTCGCCCGACATGATGATGTCGAAGGCTTCGCGCGCTTCCTCGAAGGTAAGCGCGGTCCCGCTGGCGACCTTGGCGATATGGATCTTCAGGGCGCTCATGGGGCCAAAACGTTCATCGGGCTACGGCTTGGGCAACGGCGGCCTGGTCGATGCTGACGGCGTATTGCGTCTGCAATTGCGCCACCAACTGGTCGAGCAGATCGTCGGACATGCCTTGCGTGAAGGATTTCTGGGCGTCGTCGGGCACCGAACTGGCGTCGGCTCCGGCCGGCTCGAACACTTCGGCCACCTTGAACAGAATCTGGCCTTCGCCGGTGGGCGAGGGGATCAGGCCGGTGCCGCCTTCGCCGACGCCGAACATCGCTGCGGCGCCGTCCTTGCCGAAATCGACGTCGTCGGCCTCGCGCTTCACGCCGCGCTTGGTCTGCTTTTCGAGCTTCAGTTCGCCGGCAATGACGTCGAGTGTGGTGCCGGCCTTGAGGCGTTTGTCGAGCTCGTCTGCCTTCGCGGTCAGCCGCTTGGTTGTTTCCTCGGTCGTCCAGTCGGCCACCACCCTCTGGCGAACCTCGTCGAGCGTGCGGTCGCGAGCCGGCGTGATCGATGTCAGCTCGTAGAACACGAAGCCATTGTTGGTCGTGGTCAGGGCTTCATTCTCGGTGTTGGGCTCGGCCTCGAACACCGCCTTGATCAGGTCAGGCGATGCCGGCAGGTCCTTGATGATGGTCCCGTCCGGCTTGAGGCCGGTACGGTCGATGGCGTCGACGGTGACGTCCTTGAGCTTCAGTTTGGCGGCGGCTTCGGCGAGCGTGCTGCCGGCGGCGCGGGTGTCTTCGTAATTGTCGTGCACGTCGAGCAGGATGCGGCTTGCTTCGCCCAGCGCCAGATCCTTGCGGATCTGGTCAGACACTTCGGCCAGCGGCTTCACCACTTCCGGCTTGATCTCGGTGACGCGCAAAAGCACCGGGCCGAACGTGCCCTGGACGACCGGGCTGACTTCGTTGACGGCAAGCGCGAATGCGGCATCGGCGACCGCCTTGTCGCTGATCTTGTCCTTGGAGAGCGTGCCAAGCAGCGTATCGGCCTGGGTCTTTCCTTGCGCGGTGACGATCTTGTCGAAGGTGGCGCCCGTCTTCAGCGAATCGGACGCGGCCTTGGCGGCGTCCAGCGTCGGAAACACCAGCTGTTCGATGGTGCGCATTTCCGGCGTGGTGTAGCGCCCCTTGTTCTTGTTGTAGTCGTCGCTGACCTGCTGGTCGGTCACGGCGCTGATATCCATGATGTCTTCAGGCTCGAGCCGGACATAGGAGAATTTGCGGTATTCCGGCGCCGCGTAGGTTTTCTTGTTGGTCTCGAAATAGGCCTGAAGCACGCTGTCGGATGGTGCCTGGATCGGCTCGACCAGCGCCTTCGGCAAGGTCAAATAGTCGATGGTTCGATCTTCGCCGCGATAGAGCGCGACCGCCTTGAAGAAGGTGTCCGGCGCCTTGAGGCCGTCCGAAACCGCCTCGACGATCTGCTGGCGCACCGCCACCTGAGCCCGGTTCTTCAGATAGTCCTCCGGCCGCATGCCGAGTTCGCGCAGCCGGGATTCGAACAGCCGGCGGTCGAACTGGCCATTCGGGCCCTGGAAGGCAGGTTCCTGGCGCGTCAGTTCGGCCAGCCTGTCTTTGGAGAAGCCAAGTCCGATCTTGCGCGCCTGTTCGTCGAGGACGGCGCCCGACACCAGCTGCGCAAGCACCTGGTTGTCGATGCCATAGGCCTTGGCCTGCTCGCGGCTGATGCGCTGGCCGATCTGCTGCTGCAGCATGTTGATCTGGCGATCGTAGGCGAGGCGGTATTCGGTGATCGACACCGTGGTGCTGCCGGCGGTGATGACAGCGTGATGGCCGGCCATGAAGCCGCCCGCCAAGCGGGTGGTGACGCCCCAGGCGGCAAAGCTTGCCACCAGCAGTAACAGCAGGGTCTTCGCGACCCAGGTCCCCGCCGCGCTTCTCAATATACCAAGCATTGCTACTTCCGATTTTTCCGCACTTTCGTGTGCGCCCGAGTCTGAAACAAGCGCAATAGCGCCCTTCCGGCTCACTGTCGATTGCTTTGTGGCCTGATTTTGATAGGGAGGGCGAGACCCCAATGTCGCCCGGAGAACCAGATCCCATGACGCCAGGAATTCGACCGCTCGTTGCCGGCAACTGGAAAATGAACGGCACCAGCGCCTCGCTGAACGAGCTCAGGATGATCGGCAACGGCTTCATGAGCGGGCTCGATGCCGAGACCGAAGCATTGGTCTGCGTGCCGGCGACCTTGCTGTCGCGCGCGGCCGAAATCCTGTCGCGCACGCCGGTGCGGGCCGGTGGCGAGGATTGCCACATCAAGGAAAGCGGCGCCTTCACCGGCTGTGTCTCGGCCGAGATGCTAAAGGATGCCGGCGCCAGCCACGTCATCGTCGGCCACTCCGAGTGCCGGGAACAGCGCGGCGAGGACGATGCGACTGTCCAGGCGAAGGCGTCAGCCGCATGGCGAGCCGGTCTCGTCGCCATCATCTGCATCGGCGAGACCAAGGCCGAGCGCGAAGCGGGCGCCGCGCTCGACGTCTTGTCGCGCCAGGTCGCCGGCTCGGTGCCGCCTAGCGCGACGCCAGCCAACACCGTCATCGCCTACGAACCGGTATGGGCGATCGGCACCGGCCTGACGCCGACCGCCGATGACGTGGCCGAAGCGCATGCGCATATCCGCGAAAAACTGTCGGAGGGGCTCGGCGCATCAGTGGCCGGCAAGATCCGCATCCTCTATGGCGGCTCGGTCAAGCCGTCCAACGCGGTCGAACTGCTCGGCGTCAAAAACGTCGACGGCGCGCTCGTCGGCGGCGCCAGCCTTAAGGCGGCGGATTTTCTCGCCATTGCCGAAGCCTACCAGAATATCGCCTAGCTGGCGTTCCGTCGCCGACTTGATCAAAAGCCGCGCTGCGGCCGAAATCGTTGCAAAGGGCGCATTGCTTCCCATATTCCGGCCACGGGCTTGGAAATGCCGTTAAAGCATTGTATGGAGCCGCCTCCAAATCACCGGCCCTGATCGCCAGGGAGCGGCAGGGCTTGCCAGGATAAAATATGGAAACCGTACTGATCGTCATCCACCTCATGGTCGTGCTCGCCCTTGTCGGCGTGGTGCTGCTGCAGCGCTCCGAAGGCGGTGGTCTCGGCATTGGCGGCGGTTCCGGTTTCATGACCGCGCGCGGTGCGGCCAATGCGCTGACGCGGGCGACGGCGATCCTGGCCGCGGCTTTCTTCGTCACGTCGCTGACCCTCTCGATCGTTGCCCGCTACGGCGAAAAGCCGATCGACATTCTCGACCGGGTGCCGGCCGACAGCGGCAACGGCGTGCTCAACCAGCTGCCCGGCACGACGCCACCAGCGCCGCCCGCCGGCGCCACGACCCCGCCTGCCGGCACCACCGCACCGGCTGCGCCTTCGGGCAATGGCGCCGCCACGACGCCGCCGGCGACCGCTCCTGCCACAGCTCCCGCCCCAGCTCCGGCGACATCGCCTGCGACCGATTCGGCCACGCCGCCGGCTGCCAACGGCGTCACCTTGCCGGTCACGCCGCAGGTTCCAAACCAGTAGTCGGTAGGTCAAGTGCCGCGATCTGTTGTTGTTTCAACACAGTCGCGGCAAATGGCACTTGATCACGAAGATTCGACCATGCGTTCCGCTTGAGGCCGCTCCGGCACTTCGATTATAGATTGCGCGCGGCACTTTCTGCGCCCTTGGGGGGCGCCGGGCGACGCCGTGGGCAACAAGCATTGAACGATCGGATCTTCGCCATGCAGCTTCGCAGCTTCATTTTCATGGGGTTTTGTGCCGTATTCGGCATGAGCTCCGCGGCCTTCGCCGGCGCTCCGGCAATGACCTCACCGCAGGCGGTTGGCAAAACCGCTGTCATCAACGTCGCCGCCAAAAGCGATGCGGCGCAGTTGAAGCTTCTCAAGAAGAAGAAAAACCAGAGCTCGGATGATCTGGCTCAGATCAGTAAGCTCGAAGACAAGATCGCAGCCGACAAGGCGGCAGCCGGAGCCAAGGCGCTCGAGGCCCGCAAGCTGGCGATGCGCGAGGCGGCGAAAGCCAGGGCCGACGCTCAGCGCCAGGCGTTCATGGCCAGCAAGGGTAAGCCGGTCGTTGTCGCCGACGCGAAGCCGGCCAAGCAGACCACCAAGATCATTGCGCCGGTTGACCCGCTTGCGCCGATCGAGCCGATCCAGTCGGCCGAGCCGCTCCCGGCAGAGGCGATGAGCGTCGCGCTGTCCGGCAACAATGGCGAATTGCGCAGCGAGGCCCCTGGCCAGAAGCCGAGGAGCGGCGGGCTTTTCGCCGGCCTGTTCGGCGGCACATTGTCTGCTTCCTCGATCGCCTACCTTCCCGAGACGCGCGCCCTCGACCAGGCTCTCGCCAAGCGCGAAGCCAAGAAGCAGTTCAAGGTGAAGCCGGAATTCGTGCCGCAGGACGTCGAATTCACCGGTTATGAGCCGGGCACCATTGTCATCGATACCAGCGCCCGCCGCCTCTACCTCGTCGAATCGGCTTTCACCGCCCGCCGCTATGCCATTGCGGTCGGCCGCGAAGGCCTGCAGTTCAAGGGTACGGTTGCGGTTGGCGACAAGCAGGAATGGCCGCGCTGGATCCCGACGCTCGACATGCAGAAGCGCGAGCCCAAGCACTATGGCCAGTACAAGGACGGCATGCCGGGCGGCGGTCAGAACCCGCTCGGCGCCCGCGCCATCTATCTCTATGACGGCAAGAAGGACACGCATCTGCGTATCCACGGTACCATCGCGCCGCAGTCGATCGGAACCAGCGCCTCCAATGGCTGCTTCCGGATGATCAACGAGCACGTCATGGACCTCTACAGCCGCGTCCGGGTCGGCACCAAGGTCGTCATCATCTGACGTTCTTCCAATTCTGCCGAAAGGGCCGGCTTCTGCCGGCCCTTTTGTTTTGACCAAGAACTACAGTCTCGAACCTCGGGACTATCGCGCCTTCTCTGGAAAAAGCCTCAGCGGCGGTTTTTTCTCTGGCGGAATCAATTCGGCCGCGTTAAGCGATGACTCCCATGGCGCGATATGTATTCATCACAGGCGGCGTGGTTTCCTCACTTGGAAAAGGCATTGCCGCAGCGGCCCTTGGGGCTCTCTTGCAGGCGCGAGGCTATCGCGCACGCATCAAAAAGCTCGATCCCTATCTCAATGTAGATCCCGGCACGATGTCGCCTTACCAGCATGGCGAGGTCTTCGTCACCGATGACGGCGCCGAGACCGATCTCGATCTTGGCCACTATGAGCGCTTCACCGGCCGCTCGGCCAACCAGCAGGACAACATCACCACCGGCCGCATCTACAAGAACATCATCGAGCGCGAGCGGCGCGGCGACTATCTCGGCGCGACTGTGCAGGTCATTCCGCACGTCACCGACGAGATCAAGCATTTCGTCCTCGATGGCAATGACGACTATGATTTCGTGCTGTGCGAGATCGGCGGCACCGTCGGCGACATCGAGGCGATGCCGTTCCTGGAAGCGATCCGCCAGCTCGGCAACGACCTGCCGCGCAACAACGCCGTCTATGTCCACCTGACCTTGATGCCCTACATCCCGACGGCCGGCGAACTGAAAACCAAGCCGACCCAGCATTCGGTCAAGGAACTGCGCGGCATCGGCATTGCGCCCGACATCCTGCTGGTCCGCGCCGACCGTGCCATTCCCAAAGAAGAGCGCAGAAAGTTGTCGCTGTTCTGCAATGTCAGGGAAAGCGCCGTCATCCAGGCGCTCGACGTGCCGCACATCTACGACGTGCCGATGGCCTATCACAAGGAAGGGCTTGATTCGGAAGTGCTGGCCGCCTTCGGCATCGACCCGGCGCCCAAGCCGCGCATGGAGCCCTGGCAGGCGGTGTCCAACCGCATCCACAATCCGGAAGGCGAGGTCACCATTGCCGTCGTCGGCAAATATACCGGCCTCAAGGACGCCTACAAATCGCTGATCGAGGCGCTATCGCATGGCGGCATGGCCAACCGCGTCAAGGTCAAGCTCGACTGGATCGAAAGCGAGATTTTCGAGAAGGAAGATCCGACGCCGTGGCTGGAAAAGGTGCATGGCATCCTGGTTCCCGGCGGCTTCGGCGAGCGCGGCTCGGAAGGCAAGATCCTGGCGGCCAAATTCGCCCGTGAGCGCAAGGTACCGTATTTCGGCATCTGCTTCGGCATGCAGATGGCCTGCATCGAGGCGGCGCGGTCGCTGGCCGGCGTCGAGCACGCCTCGTCGACCGAATTCGGCCCGACCGACGAGCCGGTCGTCGGCCTGATGACCGAATGGCTGAAAGGCAACATGCTGGAAAAGCGCCGCGAGACCGGCGATCTCGGCGGCACCATGCGGCTCGGCGCCTATCAGGCCGAGCTCACCAAGGGCTCGAAGATCGCCGAGATTTACGGTGATACCCAGATTTCCGAGCGCCACCGCCACCGCTACGAGGTCAATGTCGACTACAAGGAGCGGCTGGAAGATTGTGGCCTGGTGTTTGCCGGCATGTCGCCCGACGGCGTGCTGCCGGAAACGGTCGAATACCCCGACCATCCCTGGTTCATCGGCGTCCAGTATCACCCGGAACTGAAGAGCCGGCCGCTCGAGCCGCATCCGCTGTTCGCCAGCTTCATCTCGGCCGCCGTGGACCAGTCGCGGCTGGTCTAACTGCCTGCGGGTTTAGCAGCTGATGCAAACCTATGTCGCGCTGCTCTACAGCATCATCCTCGGCGAAGGTCGCCGGGTTGTCATGTCCGACCTCAAGGCGATGGCCGAAGGCCTCGGGCTGAAGAATCCTCGCACACTGGTGGCGACCGGTAATCTGGTCTTTGAAGCGCGGGCGACGGATATCGCCAGGCTGGAACAGCGGCTCGAAACGGCCTTCGAAAAAACCTTTGGCCGTCATGTCGTCATCATCATGCGCACTGCCGAGGACTGGCTGAAGCTCGCCGCCGGCAATCCATTCCCGGCCGAGTCGGCCGAAACTGGCGATCGGGTGGCGGTGCGGGTGATGCGCATCCCTGCGCCCGCCGATGGCGTGGCAGCGCTCCAGGCCTATGCCGCCGACGATGAGAAGGTGGCTTCGGTCGACGGTGACATCTGGGTCGTCTTTTCGCGCGAGCGGCCAAGCTCGCGGCTGCTTGCAGCGATGAACCACAAACGCATGGGCATCGGCACCGCGCGCAACTGGAACACGGTGCGGAGGTTGGCTGAGATGGTAGGGAGTAGGGAGTAGGGAGTAGAAGATACTATTCCCTACTGACTACTCCCTGCTGCCTCATTTCACGCCTTCGCCGTCTTCGCTCCAGCACCCAGCGCCATGGTGCGCAGCACGTAGTAGACGACGCCGGCAATCGCCACGCCGAAGAACCAGCCATAGACGCCCCACCAGGCCGGCAGCCAGCTGGTGAAGTTGGGCAGGATCGACGAGAAGATGGCGCCGATGCCGGCAGCGATAAAGGCGTTGACGTGCCAGCCGCCCTGGAAGCGGAACTCGCCGTCTTCGCGGTAGAGCGCCTCGACGTCGACCTCGCCTTTGCGGATCAGATAGTAGTCGACCATCATCACCCCGAAGATCGGGCCCATCGTCGCACCGATGATGTTGACGAAGGATGCGGCGCTGCCTTCCCACGGCGCGAAGGGGTAGAGGACCAGCGCAATCAAGGCTGCGATGTAGCCGCCCTTCTTGAAGTCGATCTGCCGGGGAAAGACGTTGGAGAAGTCGAAGGCCGGCGAGACGAAGTTCGCCACCACATTGATGCCGAGCGTCGCCACCGCGAAGGTCAGTGCGGCAAGCGCGGCCAGGAACCAGCTGTCGAACTTGGCCGAGATCTGGTCGGGGTGCAGCAACACTTCGTGATAGACGTCATAGGCGGCAATGGTGGTGACGCCGGCAACCAGCGAGAACAGGATCAAATTGACCGGCAGGCCCCAGATGTTGCCCTTGCGCAGGGACGCCTGGTCCGGTGCGTAGCGGGCGAAATCGCAGAAGTTGAGATAGAGCGCCGAGAAATAGGTGACCCAGATCGCCGCCACCGCAAACAGCGCCGTCCACGAACCGGGCGTGCCCGGCACGCCGGCGTCCTTGGTCTTTTCGAGCAGAACGTCCATCGGGATGTCGCTGGTGAAGGCGAAGGTCCCGGCCTTGACGCAGAGATAGATTGCCAGGATCAGCATCATCACCCACACGGCGGGTCCGGCCCAGTCCTGGAAGCGGCGCACCGTCTCCATACCCTTCTGGATGATCAAGAGCTGCAGCGCCCAGATGACCACGAAGCAGATAACTTCCAGGCCGGTATGGCCGAGGAAATGCGTGTTGGCGTTGAAATCGGCGAACCATTGCGAGCGGATCAAAAGCGCCACGATGGCACCTGAGGCCGCGGCAGTCTGCGCGCCGTACCAGAAGCAGGCGACGATGGCGCGCACCAGGGCCGGAATGTTGGCGCCCCAGATGCCGAACGAGGCGCGGGCCAGTACGGGGTAGGGCACGCCGGTCTTCACGCCGGCATAGCCGACCATGTTCATCAGCACGTAGATGATCAGTGAGCCGATGCCGATGGCGATGATGAAATTGACGAAGCCGCCGCAAAACAGGAACAGGCTGGCAGCGAGATAGTAGCCCCACAGGCTGTGAACGTCCGACGTCCAGACGTTGAAGATCGAGAATGGCCCCCAGTTCCGCACCTTTGCCGGAGCGAGGTCCTCATTGTAAAGGCCAGGCGATGCGCCTTGTATTGTCACTGCGATGTCCTCCCCTTGCTAGCCGAACGCGCCTCCACGCGGTGCCACGCAGGTTAAGCCTGACGCAAGGGAACCGGCAAGCAATCCATTTGCCGGCTTTGGCCTTAAAGATATTCAACGAGAATCGCGCTTATCGATCGGCGTTTGTCGGAGACGGGTCGCAACCGGTGCGGCCTGGATTCGATTCGCTGGCGACCGCTATCAGGATGCTTTGCGGTCATACGCCGCTGACGCTTCGAAATTGGCGGCAAGCCAGGCTATAGCGCGGGTGACATCATCGAGCCGGTATTGAGCTGCGGTGGGGCCTCGCGGCCTGACCCGGATCGAGATGCCGCCCGCTTCGTTGATCGCTTCGAAACCGTTTTCGTCAGCGGTATCGTCGCCGAGGAAAACCGGCCGTCTTCCGGCAAAGGGCGGGATCGCCATGAAGCGCCGCACGGCCGCGCCCTTGGCCGCCTCGAGCGGCATCAGTTCAACGCCGGCATTTCCCGGAATGACGCGGTAGTCCTTGGGGAGCTCGGCCAATGCCTGCTCGACAAGCTGGGTGGCCCTGGCCAGCAGATGCGGCGCCGCGCGGGTGTGAATGGCGAGGATCGGACCCTTGCGCTCGATGTGAACCAAGCCGTCATCCAAATCGGCTTCAATGGCGTCGGCGAGGGCGGCCATATCGGCGGGAGCATCCGCCACAACGATGGGACCGTCAGGCGTCAGCCGGTGTTCCAGCCCATACAGGCCAGCAACGCGCAGCTTCAGCGGATGAAACAGGCGGTCGGCGACTTCCACCGAGCGGCCGGTGATAAAGGCGACTGCGCCGTCCAGCCGCTGTTCGATGGCGCCGAGCAGACTGCGCAACTCGTCGCTGACGGACACCGCGTCAGGGTGTGCGGCGTGTTCGAGCAAGGTGCCGTCAATGTCGAGGAAAAGTGCCCACTGTCCTTCCGGCAAGTCGGGTGCGGCTGGCAGGGCCAATGTCTTCGGTAGACTATTCATGACGCCACCCTCCGCATGCGATCGAAAATCGAGACGATGTTGCTGTCGGTGTTTGCAGGCCGCTCGGTGACACCTGTCGCCCGGTCGAGGTCGCTGCGTTTGCGCAGCCGCGCCGCGTCCAGCAGCATGCTGCCGGCCCAGCGATAGACATTGTTGTCGCGCACCATTTCGCGCATCGGGCGCATGCGCTCGCGCTGTTCGTCCGGCGACATGGTCAGCGCCTGCAGCAGCGCATCGCTCATCATCGCCGCATCGTAGGGATTGACGATCAGCGCCTCGAGCAGTTCGCGCGACGCACCGGCAAATGTGCTGAGCAACAGCACACCCTGTTCGTCGTCGCGCGCGGCGACGAATTCCTTGGCGACGAGGTTCATGCCGTCATGCAGGCTGGTGACCATGCAGATGTCGGCAGCGCGATAGATCTCGTAGACCTGTTCCTGCGAGTGATGTTCGGCCACCATGATCACCGGCTTGTAGCCGTCGCTGCTGCCGTAGCGCTCATTGAGGTCGCCGGCATAGCGCATGCATTCGTCATGCAATTGCTGATAGGCCGGCAGCGTGCCCCGGCTGGGCGCCGCGATCTGCAGGAAGACCAGTCTGCCGATCAATTCGGGATGGCGCGTGAACAACTCGTCCAGAGCCTGAAAGCGGTCGAGAATGCCCTTGGTGTAGTCTAGTCGTTCGACGCCGATGCAGAGCTTGACGTCGGCCTTGAGGCCGAACCTGTCGCGCAGGCGGGTGCGGCATTCCTCGACTGTGGGCAGCTTTGCCAGCAACTCGGCCGGCCATTCGATGGAGATGGGGTAGGCATGCACCAGCGTCGTCTGGCCACCGTAAGAGATCGCCGCATCGGCGCGCTCGATACGGCTTTCCAGGAAGCGATCGACGCTTTCGGTAAAATTGTTGGCGTGGAACTGGGTGTGGAAGCCGATGATCGAACTGCCGAGCAACCCCTCCAGGATGCGCTCCCGCCAAGGGCAGATGCTGAAGACTTCGGAATTTGGCCAGGGGATATGCCAGAAGGTGATGACGATCGCCTCCGGCAGGCGCTCGCGGATCATGCGTGGCAGAAGCGCGAAATGGTAATCCTGGACCAGCACGATCGGCCGCTCGTTGCGCGCTTCGGCCACTACCGTATCGGCGAATTTGCGGTTGACGGCCTCATAGGCCTCCCAGTCCGAGGCACGGAAGATAGGACGGGTGAAGGCGATGTGGCAGAGCGGCCAAAGGCCTTCATTGGCAAAGCCGAGATAGTAGCCTTGATACTCCTCCTCGCTCAGCCAGACACGGCGCAGCGTATAGGCCGGATGATCCGGCGGCACCGGCAACCGGTCGTTCTCATCGACGGTGAGGCGGTCCGCGCTACCGCCGCCATAGGCGATCCAGGTGCCGCCGCAGGCGCGGGTGATCGGCTCCAGCGCCGACACCAGCCCGCTGGCAGGCACGACAAGCTCGACGCCATCGTCCTTGACGTTGTGGATGTAAGGTTCGCGGTTGGAGACGACGATGACCTGGGCGTCCGGGAGGTCGTCGGCGAGGATCTTGCGCAAGGTTTCTGGTGACCATGTCACCAGTGCGGCATCGGCGGACTGGCCGTTCTTTTCGAACTCGCGCATGACTTTGCGCGCCGCTTCCGCCGCCACATCCTCACCAGCCGCGCGGGCAACGGCCGGTGCGCGGCTGTCGCGGCGTCGGGATATCGAAAACAGAACGGCGAGGGCGGAAAGGCCGAGGCTTGCCAGGATCACGATCCAGAGCATCTCGACGCCATAATTTGTCATTGAAGTGCCAATCTCCGCCTTCGGCGGTCATTCTTCTTCGTTGAATTTGAACACGCTCGCCAGCGGCTGGCCGCCGGCAGCTGTCATTTTGCAACGCACAAAACTGCGATCGGTTCCCGCGAAAATGACTCAGCTCAGCTTCGCACGATCAGCGGAACCTGCCCTTCATGGCGGTCGGCAAGAAAGGCGACGACACGGTCGCCGACGCGCTGGAAGGTGAGATCGACTTTCTTTTCGCCGACACCCAGATGCCTGAGCGTCAGCGTGTCGATGCCGATCGGCAGCCGCGGCCGCGTGACGTGGATTTCGCCATTCCAGCCATCGATTTCCAGGCCGAGGCAGGCCTGCATCAGCATGAAGGCCGAACCCGCCGACCATGCCTGTGGCAGGCAGGCGACGGGATAAGCGATCGGCGCTTCGCCGACCGAGCGGGTAAAGCCGCAGAACAGTTCCGGCAGCCGCATGTTGAAATGCACGGCGGATTCGAACGTGCCGCTCATCAGCCGCACCACATTGTCGCGCTCGCCAAACCGCGCCAGACCGGCGCCGCAGATCGCCGTGTCGTGCGGCCAGATCGAACCGTTGTGGTATGACATCGGATTGAACAGCACCGCATCGTCGGCAAGCGTCCTCACCCCCCAGCCCGACTGGAAGGACGCCGATAGCAGCTGGTCGGCGACCATCAGCGCCCGCGCCGGCTCCGGCAGCCCGACATAGAGCAGGTGACCGGCATTCGACGTGCGCACCTTGCAGGGTTCGCCGGCGCCGTCGATGGCGAGCGCATAGAAACCCAGATCGTCGAGCCAGAAATCGCGCTCGACGGCAATCCGCATCTCTTCGGCGCGGTTTTCCCAGTGCTCGGCTTGCGCGAACTCGCCGCGTCGACGTGCGAGGGCCGCCAGCCCCCTGAAGGCGGCAAAGACATAGCCCTGCACCTCGACGAGCGCGATCGGACCTTTGGGAATGCGGCCGTCGGCGTGGAACACAGAGTCGAAACTGTCCTTCCAGCCCTGGTTGGCGAGGCCGGATTCAGCGGCGCGCTGATAGGTGACGAAGCCGGTCGCACGGCTCGCTTCCTCAACCCATCCGGCGGCGGCGGTAAGCGACGGCCACAGGCTGGCGATGAAGTCCATGTCGCCGGTGCGCTCTGCATAAGCGCAGGCGAGATGGATGTAGAGCGGCGTCGTGTCGACACCGCCATAGTAGCGGCCGAAGGGCAGCTCCTGCAGCGCCACCATTTCGCCCTTGCGGGTCTCGTGCATGATCTTGCCGGGCTGGGAATCGCTGAACGGCGATGTCTCGGTCGCTTGATGCTGGGCGAGGAAGGTGAGCACGCCGCGCGCCAGGCCGGGATTGAGCCACAGCATTTGCAGCGCAGAGATGACGCCGTCGCGGCCGAATGCGGTCGAGAACCAGGGAATGCCTGCATAAGGGTAGGGGCCGGTCGAAAGCTCGGTGGTCAGCAAGGCCACATCGGCGCGGGCGCGTTCGACCCAGTCGTTGAAGACGCGGCCCGAACTGTGCACCGTCGCGCCATGGCGGCGCTTGGCCCGCATGCCGAAGCGGGCGCGTGCCGCAGCCGCGCGAAACCGGTCGCGGTCGGGCGGCTCGGCCAGTTCCGGGCCGACCTCGACATAGAACACCTTGCTGCTGCGCTTGGTCACCGCGATCAGGAAATCCGCACGCTCGGCGCTGAGCTGGTCCGGCGCCTGCGAAAACGAGATCGCTGACTGCCGCGCCAGACCATCCAGTCCGTCGTAACGCAAGAGCACGGACGTCGCGTCGATTTCGGCCGCATGCGCCATGCCGCGCTTTGGCCTGGTTGAACCGCGCACCTCGAACATGTCGCGGAAATCGGCGGCGAAGTGCAGCGAGATGCGAATTGCCGAATGCTCCTGGCTGTAGTTGGACAGGGTGATGCGCTCGAACAGCCGGTCCTGCCAAAGCAATCTGACGCGTTCGATGTGGATCGCGCCTTGCGGGATGTCGCGGCCGCCGACGCTTTGCATCGGCAGGTTGGTCAAATTGCTGGAGAACAGCACGTTGTCCTGGCTGAGCGAGGCGCCGAGGAGCGATGTCTGCCGGCCGCCGACTGTCAGCCGGAACTCCGACAGCACACGCGTGTCGTCGCGAAAGAAGCCGTCGCCGGCTCCCCGGATGTCGCCATAGGCATCGGCCACCACAAAACAGTCGCCTTGTTTCAGGGCGAACAGCCTGTGCGGCTCGCGCGGCGCTGTTTCGTCGAGGGAGGCAAGGGCCACCGCAGGGTCGAGCTTACGCTCGTCAAGTTGGGTCATCGATCACAAATCTCTGTTTTCGGCATTGACGGTCTGGCGTTGCTCACGACGCTTTCGCTTCCGCTGGAATGCCGATCAGGCGCGCGTAGGCAGTGAAATAGTCTCGGGCCATCCTGTTGGCGGAAAACCGCTTTTCGAAGACCGCGCGCACTTTTCGCCGGTCGAGCCGCAGCAAGGCCGGCACCGCAGCGACGGCGGCGTCTCGCGAATCGACGATAAAGCCGGTGACGCCCTGGTCGATGACTTCCGGCAACGCACCACAGTTCCAGCCGATGGTTGGCGTACCGCACGCCATCGCCTCGATCGCGGCAAGGCCGAACGGCTCCGGCCAATCGATCGGAAACAGGAGCCCGGCGGCATTGCCGAGGAATTCAGCCTTCTTGTCCTCGGCAATCTCACCGATATAGTCGATACGGTTGCCGTCGATCAGCGGCTCGATCGTCTCGTGGAAATAGGCCCGGTCGTCATCGCCGATCTTGGCCGCCAGCTTGAGCTTCATGCCCGAGCGCAAGGCGATGTCGATGGCGCGGTCCGGCCGCTTGTCACGCGAAAACCGGCCGAGAAAGGCGAGGTATGGTTCGTCCGTCGCCGGCTCGAAGGTCGGCTGATAGAGATCGGTCGGCAGCCCGTGATGGATGGTGGCCAGCCAATTGGCTTTGGCAAGCCCGCTTCTCTGGCTGCGCGAGATCGAAATCAGGGGAAAGCGTGGAAAGCGCTCGTAGGCCGGCGCGAGATCGACATAGTCTAGCCGGCCATGCGGCGTCGTCACCGTCTTGCCCGGCATGTTCTCGAAAAACGAAAAATGCAGGAAATGGCTGAGGTGAAAATGAATGATATCAAAGTCCTGAGCTCGATTCCTCACATCCGCCAGCATCGCGAGATGCGCTGCGGTGTCCGACTTGAGCGGGCGCGGATCGAGACGCAGCGCGCGTTCGCGACCCGGAACCAGTCTGGCTGATGTGTGGCTGTCGCCGCTGGCGAACAAGGTCACCTCATGGCCGAGTTCGACCAGACCTTCGGTGAGATAGGAAACGATCCGCTCGGTGCCGCCATAGAGCCTGGGCGGCACGGATTCGTGCAGGGGGGCGACGTGGGCTATGCGCATGATTTGGACTGTCCCTCAAAGGCGAACACGGGAGCGAAATGCGTCAGCGGGCGTAACGTTCCGGATAAAATCCGGCCGCCAACAATCCAAGCCAACCCGCGCAAATTTTTTTGCAAGAAGCGGGAACCAACTCGCTGTTCGCGAATTTTATAGGGTTGGTTCGCACTGCGGCCGACCAGGGAGAGAACAAAAAATGGACCGCTTGCATTTCTTTACGCCGGTGCGCATTGCGCGCGGGCAGGGACACCCCGTCGAGGAAGTCGATAGCGTTGCCGAAGCGATGGTCTTTCTGCAGAAATGGCCGTCGGGTCGGCGTGGGCCTGTGTATCAATGTGCCCTGAATTGCTGCTCCGCGGCCCTGGCGGGCCGGATGTCGGCTGAGGAGGCAAGGAAGGCCTTCACCGGTTTTGCCCGTATCACCCGCCTGCTCGACGACGACATGGCGCTGCCAATGGGCGGCGAAGGCATGGCGCAGGTCCACGCGCTGAGACGTTAGGGTCCGGTCCGGTCATTTTGTGATTGAACGCCTGCGCCGTAGTGGCCCGGGCCGCCGTTTCTCGCGCCAGCCTATTCCCGCCCGGCCCTTCACCTCACGGGCTATACTGTGCTTTCATGCTGCGCGTGACCGGTGGTTGATGTCCAATCCACGGACGGTCCGCACGTGGAGGGGAGACATTGCCGAGACTGATCCTGGGAACACTCGGCGCTATCGTCATCGCCCTTGTCTGGGCGGTCCTCGCCAGTTTGATGGGCGCACCATCGATCGTGATCACGGTCGGTGCGGTCGCCATAGGCGCCGGCGTCTACACCTACGTCGACAGACGCTCGAATTGAGCCGTTCCCGTCTGTCGGGCTGCCACAAATGCCCTCACAGAGTCGTTTTTCGCACCGGGCCAACATCCTGTCGGTCATCTAGGGATTGTGATCTCCATCCAGACGAGCTTTGCCCTCTGCTCCAGAAGAGCCTGCTCGTTGGCTGGCGATCCGTTGGTTCGATCGTCCCTCAGCAAGCTGTGCTTCCGCCAACGCAATGATTTGCCGCCGCGGATCGTTGAGGATGGACAATGGCGAGCGATCCGCTAGCGAAAGCGGTTCCGCGATCCGCTCGCAAACCGCACGCTGCCGAGCGGCGGGTATGACAGACCATGCCGTTGGGGCGATAAATCAGTGGTCCGTGCCGTGGATCATCCAGCTCTCCTGCATTCCGATGGTTAGCTTGCCACCCTTACCCAGCCAGATCTGTTGGACCGAACCAATTTGCAGAAGCGCGCTCGCCGTCAAAAGCAGGAAACGAAAGGCCCTATTTGATGAGGGCGGCCACATCCGGACTACCAAGATCGCTCAAAAATCTGTTCGCCGCACCATATGCGGCGGATGACGCCACTAGGAAGGAATAATAGGATATGGCCTTTACCCGCAAGAGCTCGACCTCGTCGAACTTAGCATTCCTCTCCTGAATCACCTCGTCAACAATATCGCCAGAGCATATGCCAGCATTCTTTGGATATTGGCCTCGCTTGCTAGTTAACCTTTGCACGGCCGCATCGAGATGCGGCCCGTCCCCGACCGCGTTGTATGAATCCACCCGTTTTACGAATCGAAAGTTGATTACCTGCTGAAAGGTGGGATCTATGTTCGCGCCTGCTCTCTGAAGATCGTCGTAGGACTTCAGCGATGCACTACGATCGCTATCACTCCTCTCGTCCACCGACATACCTGTATCCGCTCCTTGGAATCCAGGAGCCGCCATGCCTGCCGGAGAGCCAATCCCATGCAAGTTGCTACAATAGTAACCATCATACGATGATCTGAGGTTTGCGAGCACGCTTCTGGTCTGTGCCAGTTCTCGATTCAACGACGCACAGATGAGCACGAAACATTCGGTCTTTTGATTGCTATGCTGTCGAAGGCGTTGTCGGCAAGAACGTGACCATCAGCTGCCGGCCGCTTGTAGCAGCCGGTCCCGATCAGCCGCCTACGCCTCGTCCGTGATCCACTCGAGCGAGGCGCCATGCGGATCGGTCCAAGCTACAGGGGAGCCGTTCGCAGATAGGAGAAAGCGGCCTGGTGGCCGGCTTGTACCGGCGCGTGTGGCGATGGACGGGAATACGCGTGGGAACTCGTTCGATACCCAATAAGGAGCGAGACGCATCGCCTGCTCGGCGAAAGCTTCTCTGTCGCCAGGGTCGGAGACATAGTCGAGGACGGCTGTGTGAAAGATGACGAGCGTAGCGTCCTTTGGCGCTTCGCTGCAGAGTTGCACGAGGTCGCTCCCGCGCAGGTCGCCCTTCACCACTCGAGGTTTGACTGTGGCGGCAATCTTTAGCGCCGCCCGCAGATTGGCGAGCCGTGCTGTCTGTTCCGGCCAGACGAGTGTCTCAAGCCATGCGACTTGCGTATCGTCCGAAGCATCGATCGGGTTCAGGTCCAATCCCGCTCGCCAAACGACTTGCGGCAAGGCCGCCGGCAATGGCGTCGTCTCGCTGGCCAAGCATCGGAAAACAGGTGGCTCCGAGGCCATCGTGGGTGCGCGGATCGCCTTGCGTCCGTAGTCATAGCCATAGAGGTCGGGCATGAGGCAGAGCCCTGCGGAGGTCCCGACCTCGATGAGAGCCAGCGGCTGCGGCAAACGCGATAGGACGGGGAGCAGCGTGGCGCACCTTCCCGGCTCATTGGTCTGGGTCGAGCGCTCCAGCATGAGAGAGCGGACAGCGTGCAGATGCGCCAGGAGCGCCTGGCGAAATTCGGCCCACCCTGTCGGAGTGCCGAACAGGTGACGCACCGCGGCAAGCAGAAGGTTCGGTTGCCGCTTTAGGTCCGGGAGGGTCGACAGGAAGTCGAGCGTCTCCCAGTCCTCAGCGACCGCACGAGCCAACGCTTCGTAGAGCGGCGAGCGGCCGCGAGCTTCTGTATCGGCGAAGTGAACATATCGAGCTGAGATCTCGGCCAAGCCCTCCTTGTCCATATCTGCTGATCCTCGGTCCCGACGTCTCGTCACAGTACACCATCCACGGGTCTGATTGGAGCGAGGCACGGCGTTTCTACACAAGCTTGACCCCTGCGGACCTACCGCGGTCGCCTATCTAACCGTTGCGTGGTGCGCGGTCGCCGTCGGCGTCTACAGCTACCTCGACAAAGCTCGCGCTAATCTGGGCCTTAACCTGCCTGAGGCGGACGCGGCGTTGAGGGTAGGAAAACACTACGAAATCGCCTATGTGAGCGGCAAGTAGCAGCGGCAAAGCCACCAGGAATGCAAGATAACAACTACAAAAGCGTCCGGCTCTCGGTCGCCCCCATGATGGACTGGACGGACCGGCATTGCCGGTTCTTCCATCGCCAGTTGACGCGGCGTGCGCTGCTCTACACCGAAATGGTGGTGGCCGACGCTATCATCCATGGTGCGCGCGAACGGCTGCTTGGCTTTGATGACGCCGAACATCCGGTGGCGCTGCAGCTCGGCGGCTCCGATCCGCAAAAGCTGGCCGAGGCGGCGCGCATCGGCGAGGCCTTCGGCTATGACGAGATCAATCTCAATGTCGGCTGCCCGTCGGACCGCGTCCAGTCGGGCACATTCGGCGCATGCCTGATGAAAGTGCCCGACCTTGTCGCCGATTGCGTCGCTGCAATGAAGGGCGCGGTAAAAATCCCGGTTACTGTAAAATGCCGCATCGGTGTCGACGAGCAGGACCCCGAGCCTGCGCTCAACGCGCTGGCCGACGGCGTGTTCGCGGCCGGCGCCGACGCGCTGTGGGTGCATGCCCGCAAGGCCTGGCTGGAGGGGCTGAGCCCGAAGGAAAATCGCGATATTCCGCCGCTCGACTATGACAGGGTCTATCGTCTCAAAGCCGGAAAACCGAATAAATTCATTGGCATCAATGGCGGCATTCAATCGCTCGATGAGGCTGCCCGTCACCTCGACCATGCCGATGGCGCCATGCTTGGCCGCGCCGCCTACCACACGCCGGGCATTCTTGCGGGCGTCGATGCGAGGTTTTACGGCGACAAGGCCGAGGCGTTCGATTTTGCCGCGCTGATCGACACGATGGCGGATTACGCTGCGCGCCATATCGAGCAGGGTGGCCGGCTCGGCCATGTCACCCGCCACATGGTCGGGCTGTTCCACGGCCTGCCTGGCGCGCGCCGCTTCCGGCAGATTCTGTCGACCGACGCAACGAAATCCGGTGCGGGACCGGATGTGCTGAAGGCAGCGTTCGCTGCCGTCGATTTCGACCGTGTTGAAAAGGCCGCTTAAGCGGTTCAGTCGCGCAAAATCATCCTGTCGCCGCGCACGTCGAAACCCGACAGCGAGCCAATAAAATTCATGCCGAGCAGGCTCTGGCTGAGCGTGCCCGGTGCGGCGACCGTGACCTGCATGTTCTTGCGTACGATGCCGCCGATCGCCAGTTCGTCGGTCCTCACCGAAGCGGCGCGCGCCATGCCGTTGGCGGTCGAGACCGGAACGGTGAAGCTCAGCGCTGCCGGATTGAAGCCGGCCGCTTGCGCGTCTTCGGCAGTGAGCACCGTGCTGGTCGCGCCAGTGTCGACAACGGTTCGGATCGGCGCGCCATTGATCGTGATACGGGCTTCGAAATGGCCGCTGTCGGCCTTGTCCAGGGTCACAGTCGCATGGCCATCCTCGACGCCGAGCGCCAGCGGGCTGCCGGGAACGAGGCCGGCCGTCACGCGGCTGGCGAAGTCTTGCAACTCGTAGCGGTACTGGTACCCGGCGACGAGCGCCAGCACGATCACGGCCCAGGTGCCGAGATTGCGGGCCATGGCGCCGAGCGGCCTGCCGGATCGGACAAGGCCGGCGCTGACCAGCAAGCCGATCGCGCCCAACCAGACCAGCCGGCTGAAATCGTAGTTCTCGATGCCGAACGTGCTGCCGGCGTCGTTGTTGAGCATCAGCAGCACCAGCGCGACGCCGATTGCCGCCATCACGATCCAGAACAGTCGGTTCATTGGGTCTGCCGTTTCACGAGAGGACGTCGCGCTCGCGCGCCATGCGGCTGCGGCGTGTTTCCCGGCGCGGCCGGCGCTCGACCGTTTCCAGCCGGGCCGGCAATTCGGCCATGACGCTGCGGCGGTTTTCCGACGTCATGCCCATCCAGGCGCCGATTTCATCGCGCGTGCGGCCACACCCGAAACAGAAGCCGGTTTTCATGTCGATCGAACAGACCAGGATGCACGGAGATTCGATGGCCGTCATGATGTTCTCTTGAGAATCCCTTCTAGGTATCCCTTGTCTCGCTTCCACATGGTGCAACGGCAAAGCCAATGCAAGCCCTCCGGATTTCGCCGCCGGCAGCCGCTTTTGCGGCACGGCCCGGTGTTGCGGCTTGACGGTTGTGCCGGCCGGGCAAGGCGGCTATGCCGCTTGGCAATCTTGGAGATGAGCACCGACGTCATGACCAGCGCACTGCCTTTCGACGATTTCCGCGATCTGCTGGCAAACCTGCCGTCGGCCGACGAGACGGCCGCGGCGCGCGTGCGCACGCTGTTTGCCAAGGCCGACAAGCCGATGGGTTCGCTCGGCCGCATCGAGGACATCGCGGCCTGGCTGGCCACCTGGAGCGGCCGCGCGCCGCCGGCGGTGAACCGGCCCCTGGTGGCGATTTTCGCCGGCAACCATGGCGTCACCCGGCACGGCATTTCGCCGCGCACTGTGGCTGCGACCGCCAACGCCGTCGAGCTTTGCGCTGCCGGCGGTGCCGCGATCAATCAGGTTTGCATCGCCAACGATCTTGGCCTCAAGGTGTTCGACCTGGCGCTGCACATTGCGACCGCCGATATCACCGAGGACGCGGCCCTCGACGAGCGCGGCTGCGCCGCCACCATGGCCTTCGGCATGGAAGCGATTGCCGGCGGCGCCGATCTGATCTGCCTTGGCGATCTCGGCGTCGGCAACTCCACCGTCGCGGCAGCCTTGTGCGCGGCCCTGTTCGGCGGCAGCGGCGCCGACTGGGTCGGTCCGGGATCGGGTGCAGACGCGGCGATGCAGGCGCGCAAGGCTGACGTGGTCGACGCCGCCCTTGCCTTCCATGGTGCGGCTCTCAAGGACCCGCTGGAAGCGTTGCGCCGGGTCGGCGGACGCGAATTCGCGGCCATCGCCGGCGCCATCATCGCTGCCCGGATGCAGAAGATCCCGGTGCTGCTCGACGGCTTTGCCGCAACCGCCGCGGCCGCCGTGCTGCACGCCGCCAATCCCGCGGTGCTCGACCATTGTCTGCTGGCCAGCCTGTCGCAAGAGCCCGGCCAAAGGCTTGCCGCCGAGCGGCTCGGCCTCATTCCGCTGCTCGATCTCGGCGTCAGCCACGGCGAGGGAGTAGGGGCGGCCCTTGCCGCTGGCCTGGTCAAGGCCGCCGCGCTTACCAGTTCGGGCATGGCGGCTGCGGTCAAAGCATAGAACAGGCCGCTAGCGCCGCCGCGCCGCTACCGCCTTGGTCGGCAGCGCCGGCAATTCCTCCATCACCCGGCTGAGCGGGAAGATGGCGATCGCCTCGGTGCCTTCGCGCAATTTGGAAAGAAGTTCGAATTCGCCGCCATGCATGGCGAGCAGGCCCTGCACGATCGGCAGCCCGAGCCCCGTGCCCTGTTCGGCGCTCTTGATGGCGATCGAGCCCTGGCCGAAGGCGGACAGCACGACCGGGATTTCGTCCTCCGGAATGCCCGGTCCGTTGTCCTTGACCGAAATGTATTGGCCGCCGCCCGCCGTCCAGCCGACACGCACACGAACTTCGCCGCCGGTGGCGGTGAACTTGATGGCATTTGACAAAAGGTTGAGGATGATCTGTCGCACCGCGCGCTCGTCGGCGAACAGGCGCGGCAAGGCGATTTCAAAATCCTGGACGATGCGGATGTCCTTGTTGCGCGCCTTCAACTCCATCATGTGGCAGCAGTCTTCGGCGATGTGGAGCAGCATCACCGGCTCCTCGTTGAGCTGGTAGCGGCCGGCCTCGATGCGCGACAGGTCGAGGATTTCGTTGATCAGGTCGAGCAGATGCTGGCCGGAATCGTGCACGTCGCGGGCGTAGTCGCGGTAGGTGGGATTGCTCATCGGCCCCAGCACCTCATTGGCCATCACCTCGGAAAAACCGAGAATGGCGTTGAGCGGTGTCCTCAGCTCATGGCTCATCGAGGCGAGAAAGCGCGACTTCGCCAGGTTGGCGTCTTCGGCCCGCCGACGGGCCTCGTCCGACATCGATTTTGCCGTCTCTACCTCGGCGAGCAACGCATCCTTTTCGGAGCGGAACGACAGAAGCATCAGCGACGAGTGGTTGAGATGACGCGCGAAGTAGGCGAAGAACGGCAGAGCCGCGATCAGCAGTGCGACCATCATCGTCTCGACCGACATCCACAGTTTTGATTCGGCATAGGCATAGACCGCCACCGGAATGACAAAGGTGGCGAGCAGCGCGCTGCGCAAGGACGACGCCGTAATTGCGGTCGCTGCCATCGCCAGCAGCAGCACCATCGCCTTGATCACCGGGAAATAATCGATCTGGCAGGAGGCGCAGCCGAGCCAGGCGAACCAGCCCCAGCCGAGGCCGCACAGCGAATGGCCGATCAGAAAATCCCGGCGTGTTAAAATAGGGTCGAGTTCGGCCGCTTCGGTGCGTTCGACGCGCCGCGCCATGAAGGCAACGATCGAATAGCAGATGAGCGTGAACAGCGCCCAGATGCTGATCTGCTTGTCCATGCCCGCCAGCAGCCCGGTTGCCGCGATCGCCAGCACCAAAAGCGGAATGACGGTCGCACCCCCCACCATGGCGCGGGCATGCAGCTTCAGGAGCTCGCGGTCGAAGTCGAGATTGCCGACCTGTTGCGAAAGACGGTCGCGCGTTCTGCGCACCGCGCGCGCCACATCACTGTTGCGGTGCGGTTTCCTGCGGTCCACAATGAATTTATCCGCTGTGTTCGAGCGTAGCAGAGGCATGGAAACTTCAATTTATGCGCGCAGCGATCTCAATTCGTTAAGCTACGTTCGAATGATTAAGAGACTGTTTGCCATATGAGGCGTTCGTGGTCGCCAAGGCCGCGCCGGCGATACTATCCGCCACCGCCGCGAAGCCTGTGGCGCAGATTGCTGGATTACGCGCTGACCGTTCTCGTGCTGGGCCTGCTGATCCTGGTCGCCGCGCGCCTCGACCGCTTCGAGACGCGCAAGGCGGAGGGCGCCGCGATCGTCAATGACGGCGATTCGCTGAGCCTTGGCACTGAACGCATCCGCATGCGCGGCATCGATGCTCCGGAATACCAGCAGATATGCCGCAAGGACGGCGCCGACTATGCCTGCGGGAGGCTGGCGCGCCAGGCGCTGGTGCGGCTGATATCCAGCAATCCGGTGACCTGCAGCGGCTGGCAGCGCGACCGCTACGGCCGCCTGCTCGGCGACTGCAAGGCCGGCGGCAAGGACCTCAACCGGGCCCAGGTCGAGGCCGGCTGGGCCATTGCCTACGGCGACTACGAAACCGAGCAGGCCGTTGCCCGCGCCGATAAGGCCGGGATCTGGGCCGGCACCTTTGACGCGCCGCAGGACTGGCGCGAAAGCCACCATCAAGGCCCGGTCGAAAGACGGCACGGCACGCTGGCTTCGCTCGATGACGCCTTGCGCGAAATCTTTCGCTTCCGATGAGAAGCGCGCCGTGTCCTATAGTCTGCCAGCAAGATCGGGAGGATTGAGATGAAACTGTTCGACGGTGGCCGCGCTCCCAATCCGCGGCGTGTCCGGGTCTTCCTCGCCGAGAAAGGCATCGAGGTGCCGCTAGTGCCGGTCGACATGGGCGCAATGGGTCACAAGCAGGAGCCGGTCAGCTCGCGCAACCCGCTGCAGCGGCTGCCGGTGCTTGAGCTCGACGACGGCAGCATCCTCACCGAATCCGTTGCCATCTGTCGCTATTTCGAGGAATTGCAGCCAGAGCCGGCGCTGTTCGGGCAAGGCGCGCTCGGCAAGGCCAAGGTCGAGATGTGGCAAAGGCGCATGGAGTTCAATCTGCTCAGTTGCGTCGCTCAGGCCTTTCGCCACATCCATCCGGCAATGAAGGAGTGGGAAATTCCGCAGATCCCCGAATGGGGCGAGGCCAACAAGGCGAAAGCGGTCGAATTCCTGAACCTGCTCGACACCGAACTGGCAAACCGGGAATTCACCGCCGGCGACACCTATTCGATCGCCGATATCACCGGGATGATCGCCATCGATTTCATGAAACCGGCGCGCATCAAGGTACCGGACGAGTGCGCCAACGTGCTGCGCTGGTACAGCGCCGTCTCGAGCCGGCCGAGCGCCTCCGCCTGAGATGGATGCAGACCTCGAACGCCTGACGGCAAAGGTCCGCGCCTGCCGCATCTGCGTCGACAATCCGCTCGGCCGGCCGCTGCCGCATGAGCCGCGCCCGGTGCTGCTGCCGTCATCCAGCGCCCGCATCCTGCTCGCCGGCCAGGCGCCGGGCACCAAGGTGCATTTGTCCGGCATGCCGTTCACCGACGCGTCCGGCGACCGCTTGCGAAGCTGGTTGGGTGTCAGCGCGGAGGAATTCTACGACACGGAGAAATTCGCCATCGTGCCGATGGGGTTCTGCTTTCCCGGCCAGGACGCCAAGGGCGGCGACCTGCCGCCGCGCCGCGAATGCGCGCCGGCCTGGCGCGGGCCGCTGATGGCGTTGATGCCGCAGATCGATCTGGTTCTGACCATCGGCTCCTACGCGCAGTCCTGGCATATGGGTGAAGCAAGGCGACCTTCGCTGACCGAAACCGTGAGGGACTGGCGCGCCAGCTGGAATACGCCGGCCAGCCCGAAAGTGCTGCCGCTGCCGCATCCTTCCTGGCGCAACTCCGGCTGGCTGAAGCAGAATCCATGGTTTGAAATGGATTTGCTGCCCTTCCTGAGATCGGAAATCCGCTATCGCATTGCTTAAGCTTTAAGCAAGATATCACTCGCTTTTATGCCATTCGGCAGAATTTCTTTCTTGTGAAAGGCCACAATAAGAAGGAGTATAGCCAATCTATTCCCAAAGCGCGTCGCGCCCGAGGGAACGCGGCATGCACCAGGGAGCATCTCAATGGATCGCCTCGACAGAAAAATTCTCCGCCTCCTGCAGGAGGACGCGACGCTCGCGGTTGCCGATGTCGCCAAGAAGGTCGGCCTGTCGACGACGCCGTGCTGGCGGCGCATCCAGAAGCTCGAGGAAGAGGGTGTCATCAAGCGGCGCGTCGCCATTCTCGACCACGAAAAGGTCAATGTGCGCGTCACCGTCTTCGTGTCGATCCGCACCAATTCGCACAGCCATGAATGGCTGCGGCGGTTCTCCGAAGTCATCCAGGAATTTCCTGAGGTGGTCGAGTTCTACCGCATGAGTGGCGACGTCGATTATCTCCTGCGCGTGGTTGTGCCCGACATCGCCGCCTACGACGCCTTCTACAAGCGGCTGATCGCCAAGATCGAGATCCGCGACGTGTCGTCGTCCTTCGCCATGGAGCAGATCAAATACACGACCGAAATGCCGCTCGACTACATGGTGCTGGACAAGGAATCCGGGGCCAACGCCGCTTAAGACTCAGCCCGCTAGTTCTTCTTTTTGTTGAGAAAAGTCCAGGGCGAGTTGACCGGCAGCGTGATCGTATCCGGCACGTTGTCGACAGCCACCACCTCGGCTTTGCGCACGGTATAGCCCGACTGGATGGTGCTGACGCCGTCGAGAATGAAGAGCTGGCTCTTCTCCATGCCGGGCTGCAAGGCGCCGGTGACGGCGACCGCCTGATAGGCTTCTAGCATCTTGAAGGGACGGGCCGGCGTGACCAGCACGATCTGGTTCGGCGGCGGCGTCGGCATGTGGCTGCAGGCGCCTGTCCACGGCACGAGCAGGAACTGGTAGACGAAGTCGCCGTCGCGGTCGACCGGCAATGCATAGCCGGCTAATTGTATCGTTTTGTCCTGCAGGTTGAGCGACAGTGTTTCGCCATGATCGGGCAGTTTTGCCGCGATCATCGGCAGGTTGGCATCTTCGGCCACCGCCTGCGTCGCCGGCCGCAGATCCTTCCAGAAGATATGCGCGGTTTGCGCCGAGGCATCGAACGCAGTGGATGCCAGCAACATGGTTGCGAGCGCCAGGGTCGATTTGAGAGGATTGCTCATTGGCCGCTTCCTTCGTGCTGGGAGTAAAGACGCCGTGGCCGATTGCGTCAACGCTCGAGCCGCATCACATGTCTGCGAGAGCCGGCCATGCCGATCTCGTGGAAGCCGCGAGCGGTGAACATGTCGCGAAATCCCATGAAGCGGTAGCTCGGCGAGGCCTGGTCGATGGGGTAGGCCTCGATCGTCTTGGCGCCCTTGGCGAAGGCATGGTCGACGGCCGCGTCAAGCAACGCTGCCGCCAGACCGCCGCCGCGCAGCGCCCTCGGCACATAAAAGCAGACGATCGACCAGATGCCGGTCTCGCCATCGTCTTGTCCGGGCGACAGTTTGCGGTAGGTCTGGCGCGGCGCGACCGAACACCAGCCAATGGTCTTGCCATCGAGTTCGGCCAGGATGCCGACCGGCGTACCGGCCTCGATAGACGCCATCATCATGCGCTTCTTCTCATCGTTCTCGACATGCTCGCGGCTGGAATGGCGCCAGGCCATGCACCAGCAATATTTCGGTCCGCCCGGCGCTTCGAACAGGTTTTCGAAATCGGCGTGGGTTTTCCGCGTCACCTCAGTGAACCGGAGTTTCGCGAGATCAGGCCTTTCTGGCGGCGATCCGCTCGAGCGTTTTGGCATTGGTCAGCTCCCGGACTGCATCCTTGCCGTTCCAGCGCGCCGTCTTGTCGGTCGACTGCGCCAGGCGTTCGGCCACGGCAAGGGCAGCGCCGTGCATCTCCACCGATCGCTTGCCGATCGAACGAAGCGCCCAGTTTACCGCCTTCTTCACGAAATTGCGGCTGTCGGTGGCATGCGCTTCGATGATCGGCAGGAAGCCGAGGAAGGTCGCTACCGGCTCTTGCTTCCGGTGCACGACGGACCAGGCCATCATGGCAAAGGCCGTGCGTCGAACGAACTCCCGCTCGTCCGCTGCGAACTCTTCGATCAGTTCCTTCCAGGCGTCCGTGTCGACGAAGAGATCGGAGACGCCGTCAACGATATCCCAGGAATCGAAAGACGCCGCCCATCGCCTTGCATCGTCTGCGGAAAAGCGCTTCGGGTCGGCCGTGACGGAAGCGATGAACTGCGCCTCCATGATGCCGGTCTGCCAGAGCTCGAAGGCGCGCTCGTGGTTGCGCTTGATCTTCCTGGCGATCTGCCGCTGCATGCCGTGCGAGATGCCGAGCGCGCGTTCGATCTTGATGCCGTAGCGCAGCATGCCGCGGCGATTGTCCTCCGAGCCGATCGACCGCAAATGCGCGACGATGTCGTCGGCGCTGGATTGGGGCGATAGCTCGACCATCCCGCCTATTTTTCCAGGCGCGCCAGCAAGGACGAGGTATCCCAGCGCTTGCCGCCCATCGCCTGTACATCCTTGTAGAACTGGTCGACGAGGGCGGTCACCGGCAGTTTGGCGCCATTGCGGTCGGCTTCATCAAGGCAGATGCCGAGATCCTTGCGCATCCAGTCGACGGCAAAACCGAAATCATATTTGCCGGCATTCATCGTCTTGTGGCGGTTTTCCATCTGCCAGGAACCGGCAGCACCCTTGGAGATCACCTCGATGACCTTCTCGATGTCGAGCCCGGCCTTCTTGCCGAAATGGATGCCTTCGGCCAGTCCCTGCACCAGCCCGGCAATGGTGATCTGGTTGATCATCTTGGTAAGCTGACCCGCACCCGACGGTCCCATCAGCCCGACCATGCGGGCAAAGGCGTCGATGACCGGTCTGGCCTTGTCGTAGGCGTCCTGCTCACCGCCGACCATGACGGTCAGCACGCCGTTTTCCGCGCCCGCCTGGCCGCCGGAGACCGGCGCATCAAGGAAGGAAAAGCCGGCGTTTTGCGCGGCGTCGGCCAGTTCTCGCGCCACCTCGGCCGAGGCGGTGGTGTTGTCGATGAACACCGAACCTTTCTTCATCGCGGAAAAGGCGCCTTTGGCCCCGGTCGTCACCGAGCGCAGATCGTCGTCATTGCCGACGCAGGAGAACACGAAATCCTTGCCCTCGGCGGCCTCGGCCGGCGTCAAAGCAAGCTTGCCGCCATGCTGGGCCACCCATTGCTCGGCCTTCGCCGCGGTGCGGTTGTATACCGTGATGTCGTGGCCGCCTTTGTTCTTGAGGTGCCCGGCCATGGGATAGCCCATCACGCCAAGACCGAGAAATGCCACAGATGCCATAGGTTTGCCCTTCAGATGGAAGCGAAATTGTCCGCGCAAGCTCTAGGCTCTGCGCGCAATTCGTCAAGACGCGCATGAGCCGATCGACTGGTACAGCCGACCAGTCAGCGCTTCAGATGTATGGTAATCCGGCGTTCGATCCATTCAACGCCATGGCGCAAGATTTCAACCATCACCAGATAGACAAGAGCGACCCAGATATAGGCCTGGATGTCGAACGAATTGGCAAAGGCAAGCTTGGCCTGACCCATCAAATCGTAAACGGTGATGATGGCGACGATGGCCGAAGCCTTGACCATCAGGATCAACTCGTTGCCATAGGGACGCAAGGCGACGATCAGCGCTTGCGGCAGGATGATCTTGCGCAGCGTCTGCAATTTGTGCAGGCCGAGCGAAGCAGCACCCTCCCACTGGCCTCTCGGCACGCTTTCGATGGCGCCGCGCAGGATCTCGGCCTGATAGGCGGCGGTGTTGAGTGCGAAGGCAAACACACCGCAGTTGAAGGCGTCTTTGAAAAAATCCCAAAGGGTGAACCACTCGATGGTGACTCCGGCCGGAACACTCACGTGGGGCGCAATTTGGAACCAATCACTGACGACCGGCAAGTAAGTCCCCAAGGCACCAAGTTCCGCCCTGAACGATCCCAGTCCGTAGTAGACCAGATAGGTCTGGACCAGCAGCGGCGTGCCGCGGAAGAAATAGACATAGCAATAGGCTAGGCCGGACAGGAACCGGTTGGCAGACATGCGCCCATAAGCGACCGGCACCGACAGGATCGCTCCGAGCACCATCGATATGCAGACCAGCAGCAGCGTGGTTTGCAGGCCCTTCAGATAGGCCGGGGCATATTTGGCGAAGAAGTCGGCGTTCCAGGCAAAGATCAGATAGCTGACGATGCCGAGGCCGAACAGGATCCAGAAACCGACCATCGCATAGCCGATGACACGGCTGCGCGGCCAGCCGCGCGCCCGGGGTGGCGGTCGTTCGACCATGGCGGCGGTGATGCTCATCGTTGCGCCTCTCGCCGGCCGAGCGAGCGCAGGATCGCGCTGGTGGCAAAGGATGAAACGACAGCCAGACCAAGGAAGACCATGGCCGCAACGCCATAAAAAAGGAAAGCGTGCTTGGTAACGCGGGCGGCTGTGTAGGCATTGCGCAGCGTCTCGGCGAGGCCGACGACCGACACCAGCGACGTATCCTTGAGCAGGCTAAGCCAGCAGTTCTCAAGTCCGGGAAACGCGATGCGAAGGAGTTGCGGCAAGATCACCTTGCGCATGGTCAGCCAGTTCGAAAGGCCGATGGCGTAGCCGCCCTCGTACTGACCTTTCGGTATGGCTCGAAAGGCTGAAAGAAACACCTCGCTGGCATAGGATGAAAAGATCAGCGACAGCACGATCATGCCGGCGACGAAGCTGTTGACGTCGATGGTCGCGTCTGGCTGGAAATATCGCACGAGGTGCTGCAACAGGATTGGTACGCCGAAGAAAAACAGGAACAGCGTCACCAGTTCCGGCAAGCCGCGGAAGACGGTGGTGTAGATGTTGGCTGCCAGCCGCAGCGACGGTTCTTCGGATTGTTTGGCCCAGGCGACGAAAAAGCCGATCGTCAGGCCGATGGGCAGTGTCGCCAACGCAAGCGCGATGGTGACCAGCGCGCCATAGGCAATATCGTCAATCCAGCCATCGGGTCCCCAAGTGAGAAGTATCCATATGTTCTGGCTTGGCATTGACGGGTCTTGTCTCCACTTCTGTCAGGCCAAAGTGGCAGGAGAATTTCCCCTGCCGCCTTGTTTCAGATAATCAGGACTCGGCGCCGAAGACGTCGAACTTGAAGTACTTGTCGTTGATTTCCTTGTACTTTCCGTTGGCGCGGATGGCGTCGATGGCGCTGTTCAACTTGTTGACCAGATCCGTCTCGCCCTTGCGCACGGCGATGCCGGCGCCCGGTCCAAAGATCTCGACCGGCTGCGGCGAGGGCTGGCCGAGAATCTTGCAACAGGCGCCATCAGCCGAATCCAGGAACTGCTGCAGCACGACGATGTCGTCCTCGATCGCGTCGAGACGCCCATTGGCGAGATCGGCTTGTTCCTCGGGGCTGCTCGGATAGCCCTTGATGGTGCTGTCCGTATAAGTCTTCGAGGCATAGTTGAAATGCGTCGTCGTCGTTGCGACGCCGATGGTCTTGCCGGCCAAATCTTCCTTGGTCACGCCCTTGAGGGTCGAGTCCTTCGGCACGGCGATCGCCGATGGCGTGTTGTAGTATTTGTGCGTGAAATCGACCTTTTCCAGACGCTCGGGCGTGATCGACATCGAGGCGACGATAGCGTCGAACTTGCCGGCCTGCAGCGCCGGAATGATGCCGTCCCAATCCTGGGCGACGAAGGTGCACTTGACCTTGATCTCGTCGCAGAGCGCCTTGGCGATGTCGATGTCGAAGCCGACGAGCTGGCCATCGGAGGTCAAATTGTTGAAGGGTGGGTAGGCGCCTTCGGTGCCGATCCTCAGGGTTTCCTGAGCCTGGGCGACGCCAAGCGTCAGCAGCGCAGCCGATGCGGCGAGCGCGATACGCAGTGCAATACGCATGATAGTCCTCTCTTTATTGCTCCCGGCCGTCGTTCCGAAACGGCTCTGTGGGGCGGTGCTTTTGACCGCCCGCTGGCGCGATACTCCCACTGTTTTCGGGAGAAAAGCAACTGTAAAACCGTTGCTTGCGGGATTTGCAGGTCCAGCCAATGCTGACGCCGGGTCAGACAATGAAACCGCTGGGGAGAGCGGCTGAACCGGGCTCAGGCAGGGGCCTCAGGGTTTGAGGCCGGTGGAGCGCTCGATGAAGTCGGCTATCGATCCCGTGTCGTTGAGATCGAACACCGGCAGGCTTTCGCCAGTGACCGCGAAGTCGGCGGCGATCGCCACGATATGCGCGTCGTTCGCCGAGAGCGGCGAGCGGTCTTTGGCCTCGAGCCGCCGGGTCTCAATCTTTTTGTGCGCCTCGCGCTTGTAGCCTTCAACCAGCACGATGTCGCACGGTGCCAGCCGCGACAGGATCGTCTCCAGCATCGGCTCGTCCTCGCCGCGCAATTCGTGCATCAGCGCCCAGCGTGTGCCCGACACCACCGCGACTTCGGTTGCCCCCGCCTGGCGATGGCGGAAGGAATCCGCGCCCGGCTTGTCGATGTCGAACTCATGATGGGCATGTTTGACCGTCGACACCGTCCAGCCGCGCCGGACGAGCTCGGTGACCAGCTTCTCGGTCAGTGTGGTCTTGCCGGAATTCTTCCAGCCGGTGATGCCGAAGATGTTCATGGCCCGATGCTCTGCAACAGACGCTCGGCCACCGCAAGATCGTCCGGGGTATTGATGTTGAAGAACGGGTCGACTTGACCGCCCTCAGTGGCCAGCAACGAAAACTCCACCTCGACAACATCATGGCGTTCGATGAAGGCGGAGACGCGCCTGTTGTCCTCGTCGACGAGGAAATGGCGCAAGGCCTGACGCAGACCGAGCGGCCACAGTGCGAAGGTCGGATGCCGCCTGCCGCTGGAGCTGGCAACCGCGATCGAGCCTGGCCGATCGGCTGCGGCGGAGGCCAGCATTGCGACCAGATCGGCCGGCAGGAACGGCGTGTCGCCGGCGGCGGTCACCAATGCCTCGTACGCGGTGTTTGCCGCCGCCCATTCGAGGCCGGTGAGGATCCCGGCCAGCGGTCCGGCATGGCCCTCGACCGTATCGGCGAGAACCGAAAGCCCGGACGCCGCAAAACGTGCCGGATCGCCATTGGCGCTCAGCGCCAACGATCCGACCTGTGGCGCCAAACGGGCAACGACATGGCCGAGAAGCGGACGCCCGCCAAGGGCGAGCAAGGTCTTGTCGCCGCCGCCCATGCGCCGCGACAGGCCTCCGGCCAGGATGATCCCTGCAATGTCTCGGCTCATGGCCCTATATGCCGTCCGGCGCCATGTCGGGTCCAGCGCTTTCGGCCGCGGGCTTCTGCCGGCCGACGACCCGCTCGCGATAGAGCGCGTAAAGACCGGACCCGATGATGATGGCGGAGCCGACGATCATCGGCAGGTCTGGGATGTCGCCGAAAATGCTGAGGCCAAGCAGCATCGACCATAACAGCGCGGTGTAGCGGAACGGCGCAATGAAGGAGATGTCGCCCGAACGCATCGCCATGATGATGAACTGGTAGCCGATCAGCACCAGCACCGCCGCCAATGCCAACAATGCCGTGCCTTTGCCCGACATCGGCGTCCAGCCGCCCATCGGCGACAGCAGCACGGCGCCGACAATGGTCATGGCGATCGCGGTTGCTGTCGACACCAGCAACGTGGGGATGGCCTGCGGGATGCGCTTGGTGGCGAGATCGCGCACCGCACAGCAGGCGACGCTGACGAGTGCGTAGAGCGAATAGACGCTGAACCCTTCAAAGCCTGGCCGCACGATGATCAGCACGCCGCCGAAACCGACAGCGATCGCCAGCCAGCGCCGCCAGCCGACGCCTTCGCCAAATACAAGGGCCGCACCCATCGTCACCGCCAGCGGCAGTGCCTGCAGCACCGCCGACACATTGGCGATCGGCAGATGTGCCAACGCAACGAGGAAGGCGACGGTGGCGCCGGCCTCGCCGACGACGCGCAGAGCCACCAGCGGCTGCAGCATCGAGCCTGGGCGAGCCAGCGCGCCTTGCTGCCAGGCGAGCAGGCCGACGAGCACCGACGCAAAGGCGCCGCGGACCAGCATGACCTGCGCCATGTTCATCGATTCCGACGAGAACTTGGTGATGGCGTCGTTGAGGGTGAAGCCGATCATGGCCACCATCATGAACAGCGCACCGCGAAGATTTGGGGAAAGGGGCAAGGGCGTTACCGGTTTTGCACTAGCCTGTAGCAGTCGGCGGCAAGACAGCAACGTCAAAGAAATAGGCCACGGATTTTCACCCGTGGCCTGTAAAATCCCAGCGAGGGCCGATCAGATGATTGGGAGCCTCATTTCGGCGTCAGCACCTCGGTGCCGCTGCCGTTCTTCCCGGCGATCGTCCACAGGCCGTGCAGCGAGCCGTCATCCTCCACCTTGTAGACGACGAGGCCGATCTCTTCGCCCATGACATAGCCCGCGGAGAAGGCATTGTCGTTGCGCATGCAGATGCCGTCAGAGGACGAGCCGCCGGTTTCCCAGTGGATGGTGCAGGTGGTCTCGCTGGTCAGCGTGATGGTTGCTTCGCCGCCATATTTCGAGCCGTCGAAATTGGTGCCGGCGACGGTGTACTTCCCACCGATCGATTGTGCGGCTGCCGGCGCGGCCGCAAGCCCAACCACTGCAAGTGAAAGTAAGAGTTTGCGCATGTCGTATTCCCCCAGTGAACAAAGAACCGCTACAGGCGGGAAGCTAGGCCTGATCGCGCTTACGGTAAATCCGCCGGCCGTTTGGCGCAGAAGACTTTTCTGGGATGTGTCCGAAAATGCTCAACGGGCTTTGAGGCTGCCGGCAATGGCGCCGACCAGCGGATCATATTTCGCTTTCACCACCGGCGGATAGTCGATCCAGACGGTGCGGATGACGCCGTCCATGCCGAACAGCCGCCGCTCGTAAAAGATCTTGCCATCCTTCAGCCCCGACAGCACCGCCCAGTTCTTGCCTGTCTTGCTGTAGCTGATCTCGTAGCCCGCCTCCTTGCTGGCCTTCTCCTCGGCAACGAAGGTTTTGGGAGTATCCTCACTGATGTTGAAGATGCCGGAACAGATCAGGCTGGCGCCGTCGGCGCTGAGCCATTGCTGTCCGTCACCATTGTCCGGCTCGGGCTGGCGGTCTGTGAAGATTTCGTCGGGAAAGGTGCAGACGGTGCCGAAGCGCGCATTGGTGTAGGTGAACGGCGCGGCAGCGGCACTGTTTGCCGCGATCAAAGCTGCCGATACCAAACCCGGGAAAAGACGATTCATTCGATGTCTCCAGCAAACAATGGAGACACTCCTTGCACTGAATCGCGGAAGAAATCAGCCGCCAGTGACGCTCATATGCCTGGACACCGAGGGGCGGCTGGTGCGGCGGTCGATAATGAAATCATGGCCTTTCGGCTTGCGGCCGATCGCTTCGTCGATTGCGGCGGCGACCAGTTCGTTGCCTTCGGACGCACGCAACGGGGCGCGCAGATCGGCGGCATCCTCCTGGCCCAGGCACATATAGAGCGTGCCGGTGCAGGTCAGTCGCACCCGATTGCAGCTTTCGCAGAAATTATGCGTCATCGGCGTGATGAAGCCGAGCCGGCCACCGGTCTCGGCGACATGGACATAGCGCGCCGGGCCGCCGGTCTTGTAGGGGATGTCGCTCAGCGTGAACTGGCGCTCCAGCGAAGCGCGCAACAGCGACAGCGGCAGATACTGGTCGGTGCGGTCGGCGTCGATCTCACCCATCGGCATGGTTTCGATGACGGTGAGGTCCATGCCGCGGCCATGCGCCCAGCGCAGCATCTCAGGTATCTCGGCGTCGTTGAAATCCTTCAGCGCCACCGCGTTGAGCTTGATCTTCAGCCCCGCAGCCTGGGCGGCGTCTATGCCTTGCATGACCTTGCCCAGATGGCCCCAGCGGGTGATGGCGTGGAACTTGTCGGCGTCGAGCGTGTCCAGCGAGACATTGATGCGCTCGACGCCGCAATCGGCGAGCTCGGCGGCAAAGCGCGACAGCTGCGACCCATTGGTGGTCAGCGTCAGTTCTTCCAGCGCGCCGCTCTTCAAATGCCGCGACAGCTGGCGCACCAGATGCATGATGTTCTTGCGCACCAGCGGTTCGCCGCCGGTGAGGCGCAGTTTGCGCACACCCTTTTCGATGAAGACGGTGCAGAGCCGGTCAAGTTCCTCGAGCGACAGCAGATCCTTCTTGGGAAGGAACGCCATGTCCTCGGCCATGCAATAGGTACAGCGGAAATCGCAGCGGTCGGTGACCGACACGCGCAAGTAGCTGATCGTGCGACCGAAAGGATCGATCATGTCCATGCGTCAAGCGTTTCCAATGGCTGCTAGTGGCGCCGTTATATACAGCTATGTGATACGAACCAACCCGCCATTCAAGATAGCCGCTCTTGATCTTTGGTAACATTCCCCGGCCGACATCCGATGTCGGCAAGTTCTAAATGACCTTTTCCGGCTGAGCGAAGCAGCGTAGGGAAGGGCGGATTGATGCAGGATGGACGACTATGACGGCGCCGAAGGAACTCAGGGTCTCGAAAGACAGAAAACTGCTGTCCGTCACCTTTCCCGGTCATCACCCGTTCGAACTGCCGGCCGAACTCTTGCGCGTTGCTTCGCCCTCGGCCGAGGTGCAGGGCCATTCGCCGGAGCAACGGGTGACGGTTCCCGGCAAGCGCAATGTCACCATCCTGAAGATCGAGCCGGTCGGCAATTACGCCGTGCGCATCACCTTCGACGATTTTCACGACACCGGCATCTTCACCTGGAACTATCTGCACACGCTCGGCCACGAAAAGGACGAGCGCTGGAATGCCTATCTTGCGGAACTCCAGGAGAAGGGGCTGAGCCGCGACCGCTAAAGCGCCGGTGTCGTCAAACCGTCATTGATTGGGAGTAGCGCCGGCAAAGGTTCGGAGACGGGAAAATGTCTGAGATCACATCGGTTGAACAACTAGAAGCGCTCTATGGCCTGCCCGGCGAAGCTTCGACGGTCAAGGAACTCGACCATGTCATCCCCGAATATGCCGCCTTCATTGAAGCCTCGCCCTTTGTGGCCCTGGCAACCAGCGGGCCGGAAGGGCTCGACTGCTCGCCGCGCGGCGATCTCGCCGGTTTCGTGCGCATCCATGATCCGAAGACGCTGATGATGCCGGACCGGCGGGGCAACAACCGCGCCGATTCGCTGAAAAACATCATCAGGGATCCGCGCGTCGGGCTGCTGTTCCTGGTGCCGGGCTCGGGCACGACGCTGCGTGTCAACGGCCGCGCCCGCATCACCACCGACGCCGCGCTGTGCGCCTCCTTCAGCGTCGAAGGCAAGCCGGCGCGCTCGGTCACCGTGGTCGATGTCGATTCTGTCTATTTCCAGTGCGCCCGCGCCATCGTTCGCTCGGAGCTGTGGAACCCGGCAAAGCATGTCGATCCGAAATCGCTGCCGACACCGGGAAAAATACTGGAAGTCACCAGCCGCAAAAATATCGACGCGGAAACCTACGACAAGGAATGGCCGGAGCGGGCGAAGAAGACGATGTGGTGAGCGGGCCCCTCAGACGAAACGCCGGAGCATGATCTTTCCCGGAACCATGCCCTGGTTGCTCAGGTGTCCTTCAGCACATCATAGATCTTGCGCATCTGTTCGCCGATCATGTCGCACTGTTCCGGCGTCGACTGGCTCATTGCCTTCTCGATCAATGCCATATGCACTTTCAGCGCCTTCATCAAAAGGTCGGTGCCGGCCTCGGTAAGTGTCAGCCGCAGCACGCGCTTGTCCTTCTCGTCGCCTTCACGGCGCAGCAGGCCGCGCGCCTCGAGCTGCGGCAACAGCATGGTGATGTTGGAGCGGCCGACCAGCAGTTTGCGGGCGAGATCATGCTGCGACATGCCGGGATGGCGATAGAGGTTCATCAGCACGTCGAGCTGCGCCGGCTTGAGGTCCAGCGGCGCCAGCTTCACCGCCAGCGCGCGCTCCAGCACATGGCAGGCGCGCGCCACCGCGACCCAGTTGCGAAAGCGCGGGTTGTCCCAGGGCAGCTCTTGTTTAATGTTCATGTTTGAACTATTATGTTCATGCTTGAACGGAATGGATGGATCGCCACTATGGCATCATTTGGACTTAAGGTCATCCGGGGCGTGTTCGGCGCCGCCGAGCATGTGGTGCCGCGCCTGAGCGGACGCGCCGCCTTCGAACTGTTCTGCCGCACGCCAAGCGTCAAGGCGCTGAGCGACGGCGAGCGGCGCGCGGTCGACCGTGCCGCCGGCTTCATGGCCGAGGCGCGTCATCATCGGCTGAAGACCAAAAATGGCTGCGTTATGGTGCACGAATTCCGGCCGGAGCCGGGCAAGGCGTCCGCCGGCACAGTGCTGGTCATCCATGGCTGGCGCTCGCGCACCGAATATATGCGTGCGCTGATCGAAGGGTTTCGCAATGCCGGCTTCAGGGTCGCGTCGCTCGACCTGCCGGGCCACGGCCAGTCGCTGGGCCGTCATCTCAACATGGTCAATGCGGTCGAGGCAGCCAGGGTGGCGGCTGACTGGTTCGGGCCGTTCAAGGCGATCATCGGCCATTCCTTCGGCGGCGCCGTCGCCGCCAACGCCATTGCCGGTTCCATCAGGGGTATCCAGCCGGTGGCGGCCGAGCGATTGGTGCTGGTCGCAGCGCCCAGTTCCCTGCCGGCGATCTTCGCCGACTTCAGCCGCATGCTCAATGTCGGTCCGCGTTCGCAGGTTTCCATGGCCGATCAGGTGAAACGGCTGTCGGGCCGGCCGCTCGACGAATTCACCGGCGACCGCCAGCTGGCCGAAGCGCCGGTGCCGACGCTGGTCATCCACGCGCCCGATGACCGCGAGGTTCCTGCCGACCATGCCAGGCGCTACGCCGGCGCCGGCAGCCATGTGCGGCTGCACTGGGCCGATGGGCTCGGCCACCGCCGCATTCTCGCCGACAAGGGCGTCGTCGAGCGCGCCGTGACCTTCGTCACAAGTGAGCGCGAGCCGATACTGCATTGATTCCGATGGTGTATTGGTCGGAGCCGGCAACGCAGGCGAAGTGAGCTAGCCCTTCTTCTTGCCGCCCGGCTCGACCGGCAGCCCGGCGGACTTCCAGGCGGTGTAGCCGCCGAGTATGTGCTTGACCGGCGACAGCCCCATGTCCTGCGCCGTCTTGGTGGCCAGCGCCGAGCGCCAGCCGCCGGCGCAGAAGAAGACAAAGCTCTTGCCCGATGCAAAGAACGGCTTGTGGTAGGGACTTTCGGGATCGATCCAGAATTCCAGCATGCCGCGGGTGACATGCTTGGCGCCGGGGATTTGACCGTCCCGTTCCACTTCGCGCGGGTCGCGCAGGTCGACGAAGATGGTGTCCTCGTCGTCGAGCAGCCCGGCCGCTTCCTCAGGCGACACCACCTCGATCTCAGCATTGGCTTCGTCGAGCAGCTCGCGGTAGCCTTTTTTCATGGACGATCCCTCCCGGCGCGTCTTCGCCGCTCACCGGATTTCCAGCACAACGCCAGCTTTTTGTCACGCCGTTCCGGCGAGCCCCTGCCACGCCGCCATTGCTCCCGCCACGGTAGCCATCAGCGCGTCACACGAAGCGCCGTCGCGGGCCTGGATCGACATGCCGTGCTGGACCGTCGCATAGAAGGTCGCCGCCGCATCGCTGTCGAAGCCTGGCGGCAATTCGCCTTCCGCCACACCGCGTTCCAGCCGCCGCAGCAAGAGGGTATGGTTTTCGGCGCGCCGGCGGCGCAGATCATCGCAGATCGCGCCGCTGCTTGAGTCCTGGTGCAGTGCGCCGAGCGCGATCAGGCAGCCCTGCGGGCGGTCACTTTGCGAATAGGCTCTGGCCGTCTGGCGCAGAAAATTCTCGATCGCCTGGCATGCCGTCGGTGCTTCGTCCAGCGCGGCCCAGATCTCGGTGCCTTCGGTGCGGGTGTAATAGTCGGTCGCTTCGAGAAACAGCGCCTCCTTGCTGCCGAAGGCGGCATAGAGGCTGGGCGAGCTGATCCCCATCGCCGCGGTCAACTCGGCCATCGAGGTGCCTTCATAGCCTTTGGCCCAAAACAACTCCATCGCCTGCCGCAAGGCGGCGGTTCGATCGAAGGTGCGGGGACGGCCTCTTTCCGGCATGGCGCTCTTTTCTGTGTTGATCGATACATAATTCAGTTGACCTGGCCGGGCAAGACTGCCAGATATTTATGTATCGATCGTTACATAAAGGAGAGAATGACATGTCAGCGAACGGATTGAACGGCAAGGCAGCGCTCGTCACCGGCGGCAGTCGCGGCATAGGGGCTGCGATTGCCAAGCGGCTTGCGGCCGATGGCGCCGATGTCGCTATCACCTATGTCAACAGCGCCGCACCTGCACAGGCGATCGTCGACGAGATCGTCGCAGCGGGCGGCCGTGCCATCGCCATCCAGGCCGACAATCGCGACGCCGCCGCTATCGAAAGTTCTGTCACTCAAGCCGTGAACGCCTTCGGCCGCCTCGACATCCTGGTCAACAGCGCCGGTATCTGGCGCGCTGCGCCCATCGAGCAAATGTCGTTGGCCGACTTCGATGAAACCATGGAGGTCAATCTGAGAGCCCCGTTCGTCGCCTCGAAAGCGGCTGCGGCCCATATGGGCGAGGGCGGCCGCATCATCTCGATCGGCAGCAATCTGGCGGAGCGCGTCACCGACACCAGTCTCAGCGCCTATTCGACCAGCAAGGCGGCGCTGGTCGGCCTGACCAAGGCGCTGGCGCGAGACCTCGGTTTGCGCGGCATCACCGCCAATGTCGTTCACCCCGGTTCGACCGACACCGACATGAACCCGGCCGAAGGCCCGCATGCCGAACACCAGCGACAGAAGATGGCGACGCCCCGCTTTGGCAAGGCTGACGAGATCGCCGGCATGGTTGCCTGGCTGGCCGGTCCGGAAGGGCGATTCGTCACCGGCGCGGCGCTGACCATCGACGGCGGCGCCAACGCCTGAAGCAACCGTCCGCTTTGACGACCCGGGGCGGCGGCAACGCCGCTCCTGGCGTTACGATGTTGTGAAACTGTTCTGCAACAGGCCCGCCGAAATTTATGGAAGCTTAACGAAATCGGTATGAATCAGTATAGTAGCGCCTTACATCCGCCATGCGGTTGGCAAGATCTCTAGCGGCGCGGAACGGGAGCCGGCTTGCAGCCGGAGCGGGTGAACCATGAAATTCCCAGGAAATAAAGCCACTGTGATGCCGCTTGCGGTTGCGGCAACGCTGGCCTTCGGCATGCCGCAGGCAAGCGCGCAAGGGCTGTTCGACATGCTGTTCGGCGGTGGCGTCAAGCACAATCCGCAAGGCGAATTCCCACCGCCGCCAAAGCGCAAGCCGGCCGTACCAGGCGGCGGTGGCACCAAGATCAGCAGCCCGAGCTACTACACCTACAAGGCCGACCGTCTGGTTCGCGTCGACTTCACGACATTGGTGGCAGCACCGCCTCAGGTGGCAACAGCTGAGGATGCCGCCTTTGTGCCGTCTGTGACAAGCACGGCCTTCCGCGAAGCCGTTGCCGGCCTCAGCGACTACGAGCTCTATGCCGAGCCCGATATCGCCAAGGCGTTGATCGCCTATTATTCTGCCAATCCTGACTTCATCTGGGTGAACGATGGCCGCGCCAATGCCCGCGCCCAGGATGCGGTGCGGGTGCTGGGCGAAGCGGCAAGCTACGGTCTCACGCCGGCTGACTACACGGTCGAAGTGCCGGCTGCCAATGCATCGGCGGTCGATGCCGACGCGCATCTGAAGGAGCTCGTGCGCTTCGAGATGGCGCTGTCGGCGCGCGTGCTGCGCTATGCCCATGATGCCCAGAGCGGCCGCGTCGATCCCAACCGCATCACCGGCTACTATGAATTTCCGCCGAAGCCGGTCGACATGGAAGGCGTGCTGAAGACGCTCGGCCGCACCCAGCAAGTGCGCACCTATCTCGAATCGCGGCATCCGCAGAACGCCGAATATCAGGCGCTGCGCGTCGAACTCGAATCGCTGCAGGCCAGCGCCGAAAACGAAATCGTCGTCGATCCCAAGCTGTTGCTGAAGCCCGGCGAGACCAGCGCCGAACTGCCGAAGCTGTTGACGCTGCTCGCGCGCAATCTCGACGACGAGATGGGCGGCGCCTATGGCGAGATACTGGCCCGGCTCGGCACCAGCGACGTCTATGTTCCCGAACTGGTGCCGGTCATCAAGGCCGTGCAGGTGAAGGCCGGCATGAAGGGCGATGGCGTCATCGGCCCGCGCACCGTCGCTTCGCTCGCAGGCGCGTCGAAGGCCGACAGGCTGCAGAAGGTGCAGGTGGCGCTTGAAGAGCTGCGCTGGATGCCGTCCGATCTCGGCAGCCCGCGCGTCTTCATCAACCAGCCCGCCTTTACCGCCAGCTATATCGACAATGGCGAGGAGAAACTGAAGACCCGCGTCGTCATCGGCCGGACCACCAACCAGACAGCCTTCTTCTTCAAGGAGATCAAGCAGGTCGATTTCCATCCCTATTGGGGCGTGCCGCAGTCGATCATCGTCAATGAGATGCTGCCCAGGCTGCGCGGCGATCCGGGTTATCTTGACCGTGCCGGCTACGAGGTGACTGACTCGCGCGGCAAGCGGGTTCCCTCGTCGGCGGTCAATTGGGGCGCCTATGGCGCCAACATTCCCTACAGCGTGCGCCAGCAGCCGAGCGAAGCCAATGCGCTCGGCGAGTTGAAGATTCTGTTCCCCAACAAGCACGCCATCTACATGCACGACACTCCGCAAAAATCCTTCTTCGAGCGCGACATGCGCGCGCTGAGCCACGGCTGTATTCGCCTGCAGGACCCGCGCGGCATGGCAGCGGCGGTGCTCGGCGTGTCGGTTGACGACGTCGCCGAGAAGCTGAAGCACGGCCATGCGACCGAAGACGTGACGCGCAAGATTCCCGTCTATGTCGCGTACTTCACCGCCTGGCCGGACCTGTCCGGCAACGTCGAATATTTCAACGACGTCTACGACCGCGATACGCGGCTGATGCAGGCGCTGGATGCGACCGAGGCAGTGCGTTCGCCGACGAGCTGATCCCACTATGGTTCCTCGTTCATCGAAAACGAGGAACCATTCCTATCTCTTTGGTTTCTTTAGATTTTAGACGATAGGCAATCGCGCGTTTCGTGCGATCAGCGCTGGATGAGCGGACGCCGGAAGCCGGCGTCGCGGCCGGCGATCAGCCAATAGACGAGACCCGCGATCAGGCCTGCGCCGGCGATGATGCCGATATCGGCCCAACGCTCGACGTCCTCCTCGGCACCGGGCCAGATCAGGAAGAAGCCGGCCGCGGCGGCGGCAGCGCCAAACAGCATGTGGACCAGGAAATTGCGCAGCGCGAAGAACTCGGCGATCAGCGCGAAGACCAGCGTCTGCAGACCGGTCAGGATGATCGTCAGGAAATAGATGAACATGCCGAGCGGCGGCCACAAAAGCACGACCAGCGGCGTGAACTTCATGGTGCCGAAATAATCCGGCGCGTTGGGCAATGCGCTGAGCGCGCAGTAGATCAGCACCACCGCGATCAACCCGATCAGCACCGAAACGAAAAAGCCGGCAAGCATCATCAGGATGCGCCTCAGAACATGCTTTACCATCGCCAATGCACCCCCGTGCCCTGCAATCGTTGCGCGCACTGAGCCATCAAAGGCGTATCGGCGCAAGAGTGCATCCAGCAGTGCTTTGCGGCAAATCCTCAGGCGCCGCCGCACATATGCTGCGAATCGGGCAGCACCCACGTGCCCTTTATCGTGAGGTCGACGCCGTAATAGACACGGCCGCGCTCGTCGCCCTCCGGGCAGTCCCGCGGGGCCGAGATCAGGCACATCACGACGGGGTCGCCGACTTTCGAACTGGCCAGGCCGGGCTCCCGGTCATAGGAAACCCCGGCGCCGCCATTGCTGAATCGCGCCAGACTGCCCGCTTCAGGACTGGCGGTTTCCAGCGGGTCGTCGCCGAGCCGCGTCGTCAGCGCCGTGATGTGGGTGAAGGCGCATTGCCCGATCGACGAGGGCAGGGGCTGGTCGAGGCTTTTGGGGTGGCGTTTGGCGATGTCGAGCGCCTTCTTGCCGATCAGGGCGATGTTGTAGTCCTGCACCCAGGACGGCGCATTGCCGTAGGTCTGCAGGGCGTTGTTCTGGGCGCTGACGATGCACGCGGCGTCCTGCCCGCAAGCATTCCTGTCGGCGATCAGCGCACGTGCGATCTTGCGCTTGTCGCCGCCAAAGGCCGGTTCGAAACCCGTAAAGGCCTTCGCGACCAGCGCATCGATGTCGGAAAGCTGTGGATCGGCACAGATTGCCTTCTCCGCCGGCACGCTGGCTTTGCGGCAGTCGAAGGACGGGCTCTCGGCACGTGCCGCGGTCCCGCAGATTATCGCGCAGGCCAAGGCAATGGCGGGCACGAGCCATTTGGAATCCCGGCTGGAAGAAAACATGACCGCCCCACTCACGCACCAGTTTGCCCATCACTCTAGGCAAAAAGTCCGCTGTAAGGAATTGCCGAAGGGGCAGCAGCGCTATTTCGGTTCGGCGGTCACCGGATCGAAGGTGATTTCGACTTTCGCCTTGTCGGCCGTGTAATAGGTGACGGTGTAGCCGTCCTTGTCCCAGTCGACTTCCTTGACATAGTGGAAGCCGTCGCGCTGTTCGACCTTGGCGATGATTGCCGACAGTTTCTGGGCATTCTGCGGCGGCAATGGCCTGTCATCGTCCGCGGCAAAAGCCGTTGAGCCGGCGAGAAGAAGTGCAACGCCGGTCGCCAAAACAAGATTTCGCATGATTGCCCTCATTTCATGTTGGCATGGATCGCACCGGAAACTCGCTCGCAGGCCAGTTTGTTCCGCCGAACGAGGCGTGGCTTCCGCAAAGCTCCGGAAACGCTACCCAGAAGGGCGAATACCCCACGCATGTGCGGTAACCGGCGGCTAACCATGGCCACTGCCGTGACCTGCGCCGGACAACCCGATGGTGGTAGAGCTTTGCCCAAGACCCTGCTAGAGTTCTGGTCCTGGCGGGGTGGCATGGCGCGCCAAACCCGCCGGGATTTCTTCTCTCAGTGCGCGGCGGAATGTTTCAGGAACGGGTCGTCGCCTGTGCTGGACCAGAACCAGAAGGGACCGGGGCTCGAACATGGCTGTACGGAACTACACCCGTCAGCTGGCGACAATCATTTCTATCGATGCCGTCGGGTTTTCACGGCTGATGGGCATCGACGATGAGTCTGCTGTCGCGGCATTTGAGGAGCGGCGAGACATCATCGCCGACAGCTGTGGCACGTTTGGCGGCCGCACGTTCGGCGACGCCGGCGACAGCATCATGGCCGAATTCGGCAACCCGATCGAGGCCCTGCGCGCGGCCTTCGATTTTCAGGGTCGCATCGTCGCCCTCAACGCATCCGCTGCCGACGATATGCGTATGCCGTTTCGCGCCGGCATCAACACCGGCGACGTCATCGTGCGTGGCGGCCAACTGTACGGCGACGACGTCAACATCGCCGCCCGCATCCAAGAGTTCGCGCCGGGCGACGGTCTCGCCGTCTCGGAGACGACCTGGCACCATGTGAAGGACAAGACGGCGGCCGAATTCACCGATCTCGGCGAATTCATGCTGAAGAACATTGCGCTGCCGGTACGCGTCCTGATCGCCGGGCGCAGCGGCAACGGATCCTCGCCGGTGGCATCGTTCGCTGCCATTCCTCAGGTGAATGCCCAGCAGAAGCTTTCGTCCAAGGGGCCGCCGGCTATCGCCGTGCTGCCCTTCCATGGGGACGGCGGCGAGCACGACATCGGCTATATGGCCGATGGCATCGCCGAGGACATCATCTACGGTCTTTCCAACACCAAGTGGCTCTCGGTCATCGCCAAGGGTTCCAGCTTCCAGTTTCGCGACGATACGCTGGGCACGCGGGTGATCGGCAACGCGCTCGGCGCGCGCTACATCGTCAGCGGCACGCTGATGCGCAATGGCAGCCAGATCCGCCTCAACACCTCGCTGGCGGACGCGTCCAACGGGCGGCTGGTCTGGTCACAGCGCTTCGATCGCGACCTGGTCGACATCTTCAACCTGCGTGATCAGATCGGCGCCGAGATCGTTTCGATCCTCGACAAGGAGGTCGACCGGGCAGAACAGGCGCGCACCTTCCAGGTGCCCTGGGAGAGCTTGGAGACCTGGCAGTTGGTGCGGCGCGGACGCTGGCACATGAACCGGCGCACCCGCGGCGACACCGAAACGGCGCTGGAGTTCTTCCAGAAGGCCTACCGCGAGGACCCCAATTCGAGCGCCGTGCTCAACGAATTGGCGTGGTGGTATTTCTGGCGGGCATGGCTGCGTTTCGGCGACAGCGACGATTTGAACAAGGTCGAGCAGTTTGCCCGCAAGGCCTTGCTGATGGACAGCCTGGATGCGCGTCCGCACGCCCACCTCGGCGCCGTCGACATCATGCGAGGCGAACCGCGATCGGCGGTCGACCATCTCGAGGAAGCGATCCACATCAATCCGAGCTTTGCCTTCGCGCGCTCGGCCATGGGCAGCGCCCAGCTGCTGCTCGGCAATGCCGCGTCAGCGATTCCGTTCTTTCTCGACACCGAGCGACTGAGCCCGTTCGACCTCTACCGCTTCCACAATCTGGGGGAATTGACGGCAGCCTACAGTTTCGTCGAGAACTGGCCGGCGGCGATCGCCGCCGCCGACCGCTCGCTCAACCTGTCTCCGGGCTATTTCTATGCCAGGTTCCTGAAAATCGGCGCGCTGATGCGCAGCGGCCGGCCGGAACAGGCGCGGCGCGAGATGGCCATTTTCGCCACTCGGCATCCCGATTTTTCCGAAGAGCGTGTGCGCTGGATACCATTTACCGACAAGACCGCGAACGAGTTCCTCGTCGCCAATTTCCAACTGGCCAAATGAGCATGGCGTTCAATGCTGGCCGAACACCGACTAACTGTGAAAAAATTCACATACGTACAATCGATGCAAACCTAGGCGTTGAAGGGCCGGCATCGCAATAACGTGGACAGCCGGGGGGCTTGAACGCGCATGACCAAACTGAAGTATTTCGACGGCATTCGTGAGGCCCAGAAAAACCAGCGACCGCTGTCGGAAATGCCGCCTTTCGATCTCGGCCGGATCCGCAAAACGGGCCTTTTGGCGCGCATCGCCGAATTTGTCGTCGAAGATCATCCGCGCGTGTGGTTGGCGTTCTTGCGGCGCTTCCGCCCGACCGGCAAACTATTCGGGGTTCTGCTCGTCACCAAGAACGCCGATGTCCGCGACATATTGGAGCGCGGCGACGAATTCCAGACCCCGTACGGCCCGGAAATGACCGAGTTCGCGCGAGGCTCCAATTTCATCCTCGGCATGCAGGACGGCGCCGACTACCGCCGGATGAAATCGTCGGTGCTGAGCGCCTTTCCGCCAGCCGAAGTCGAAGCCGCCGTCAGGCCGATCGCAGCGCGTCATTCGCAAGAGATCATGATGCACGCCAGCCCCGGTTTCGATGCGATCTCCGGATTGCTGAAGCTCGTTCCAGTGCACATCTGCCGCGATTATTTCGGGATCGAGATCGACGACGAATCGGAATTCGCCGATTGGTCGATTGCGCTCAGCGCACTGTTCTTTTCGGACCCGGGGGCGAGCCCCGTCATGCGCGAGCTCGCAGTGGTGGCGGGCGATCGCCTTCTCAAAGTCATCGACCGCTCGATCCAGTCGGTCAGGGACCGGGGCTTGAAGACCGAGCAGCCGCTGGCGAGGCTGGTTGCCCAGATGGACCAGGGCCGCTTGTCGCGGGACGACCTCAACTCGATCATGCTTGGCATGATCGCCGGCTTCGTCCCGACCAATGTTCTGGCCAGCGGCAATTGCCTCGACGTGATCCTGTCGCGGCCAGATGCACGGCAGGCGATCGACGCGGCACTTGCTGAAAACGACACCGGCAAGCTGGACAAGGCCGTCCTTGAAGCCATGCGCTTCAAGCCGATCTGGATCGGCCCGTGGCGCTACACCGCACGCGACGCGATCATCGGCAAGGGCACGCGACGCGAGCGCCTCGTCAAGGCGGGCACCGTGGTGATGCCGGCCACGCTGTCGGCGATGTTCGATGCGGACGCCGTGCAGAACCCGGACCAGTTCGATACATCGCGCCCGCATCGCGACTACATGGTCTTCGGCCACGGCATCCATCAGTGCATCGGCGCCGAGATCGCCAGGATCCAGATCGGCGAAAGCCTGCGCGCTCTGTTCCAGAAGCAGAACCTGCGCCGCATGTCGGGCAAGGCTGGGCGGATGACGCGCATCGGCGCTTATCCCGAAACCCTCAAGGTCGATTTCGAACCGGCAGCACTCTGCCGCACCGTCACCCAGTCGATGGTGACGGTGGTCTGCCCGGTCACCCGGTCCGGATCGCTGGACGCTTTCCGCGACAAGGTTGCCAGCCTCGGCAATCCGGCCGGCGAAGAGATCCGCACCGCGCTCGACATTGTCGGCACCATCCATTTCACCAGCCTGGCGGTTGTCGGCACGGGCGAGATCGACGCTGATTCCGGTCAGGAAAAGGCAGCTCTGGTTCTCGAGATTTCCGGCGACGGCAGCATCGACGATGTCATCAATGCCGTGACGCACGCCATCGGGCACCGGCTGCGGCCGATCTTCAAGGACGTCTGCGACCTGCGCGATGGCGGTGCCTTGAACGATTTCCTGCGCAAGCACAATGTCGACATCTCGCCGTCCTTCGGCAGCAACGCCGGACTGGTGTTTTCGGGCACGCCCGGTCACTCGGTCCAGCGCATCATGGCCGAGGCAGAACTATTCGAAGCTGTGCGCGGCATCGTGGAGCGGCCACGCAAAGGCACCGGCAACGCTCCCGCCATACTCGCTGAAGCTCGCCAGCATCTTCAGTCATTGGGGACGTTTGCCTGGGCGTTCGAGCCGGCCGAGAGCCTGCTGGAAAAGCCGCCGGGCCATTGGGGCCGTGCCCTGATGACGACCTTGCTGGTACCGCCGGTCTTCGTCACGGTGGCGATCATCTGGGCGGCTTGCTGGTACATGACCTACAGTGTGGTGTTCGGCCGATCCATTGACATCAGTTCCCAGGAAATCTCCTTCACCGCCATAGCCGTAGCAATAACTTCACTTCTGTTGTCGGGACTTGGAGTGTTGGTGGCAGCGGCGCTGCTGGTGTTTGCGTGCTTGCTGGCGCTCCGACGCCGCGAGGACAGAGATCAGCCGGAAAGCACATCGATCGGCATATCTGAATTGAACGCGATACTCGTCAAGGAGAACCACGCGGCGCAGAACCATCTGACCGCGATTTCGACGATGAAGGCTGGCATCTTGCGGCGGCTGGCGCTCAGGTTTTCCTTCTACCTGATCTCGATAGCTGCCCAGAAGGTGTTCAAGCCAGGCTTCCTCAACACCATCAACACCATCCATTTTGCCCGCTGGATACTGCTGCCCGGCTCCAACCGGCTGATGTTCTTCTCCAACTACGGTGGCAGCTGGGAAAGCTATCTTGAGGACTTTATCGCCAAGGCATCCGCTGGCCTGACCGGCGTGTGGAGCAACACCGTGGGCTATCCACGCACACGATGGCTGTTCCTTGACGGCGCGCGCGACGGCGATCGCTTCAAGCGCTGGGCGCGGCGCCAGCAGGTGCCGACACTGTTCTGGTATTCCGCCTATCCCCAAATCAACACAACGCGCATCCGCATCAATTCCCGGGTCAGGCGCGGCATTGCTTCCGCCGTCGGCAACGAGGCGCGCGACTGGCTGAGCTTGTTCGGTTCGCTACGGCGCCCGGCGAGCGAAACAACCACCGTTCAAAAGACCACCTCGCTGCTGGCCAATATCAGCTCTGCCTTTCCGGCACCTCTCGAACAGCAGCTGGAAACCGGCGAGATCCAGTCCATCTTCTTCGGCCCGCTCGGCCCGCTCGGTTATTCGCATATGCTTGCGATCCGCGTGCCGGACAAGTTGCCGGCGCCCAAGCGCAGAGCCTGGCTCGATTTCGTTGTCGACCAGACGAGTTTCGGCGAAGGCAGGCCCGCCGGGCGAGCCATGATAGTAGCCTTTGGTCCCGGTGGCCTGCGGCAGCTTGGGCTCGACGAGAGTTTGGGGGACGATCCACTGGAAACATTTCCGATCGCCTTTCGCCATGGCATGGGCAATCCCGAGCGTGGGCGCATACTGGACGACCGAGGTCGCGACGGCCCAGACGAATGGGAGTGGGGATCGTTGGAGAACCCTGTGGACCTGGTCATCGTCTGCTATGCTGAAGAACCGGGAAGGTTGAAGACCGAGATTGCCACCGTGAAACGAATGACGACCGGTGCAGGCATGAAGGTCGTCGCCGAACTGCCGCTCGCCGTAAAGCGGGGCTCGACCGACACGAATACGAAATCGTCCGACGGGGCAAAGCGTGACGATAGGTCGGAACGTGGGCCAGCCTACGAGCATTTCGGTTTCGCGGACGGGATTTCGCAGCCGATTGTCCGGGGTACGACCCGCGCCAGCAGGGGCGCCGCGCCCATGCATCTGGTCGCGCCCGGCGAGTTCCTGTTCGGTTATCGTGACGAGCATGGGTTCTATCCAGCCTCGCCCTCGGTTAGCGCATCACGCGATCGGACCGGAATCCTTTCGCAGGTGCGCCGCAGCCGGCTCATTCCGGGCTTGCCGCCACCGCCGCGCGATTTCGGCCGCAACGGCTCATTCCTCGTTATTCGCCAGTTCGAGCAGCATGTCGACGTCTTCAACGACTACTGCAAAAAGGCTGCAGCCTTGGTCGCGAGCCAACTCGGCAACCAAGCCATCACGCAAGATTGGATTGCCGCCAAGATGCTCGGCCGCTGGCAGAACGGTAGCTCGCTGGTGCGCAACCCCGATCATCCGGGGCGCTTCATTGACAACAACTTCGCCACTGGCGCCGAGGATCCCCAAGGCCATCGCTGCCCGCTTGGTGCCCACATACGCCGTTCCAACCCGCGCGATTCGCTGGGCGAGGACCGCGATACGCAGATCAATATCGGCAAGCGCCATCGTATCCTGCGGGTCGGCCGCACCTATGAGAAGCAGGACGGCAAGAATGGCAAGGTCGAAAAGGGACTGCTCTTCATGTGCCTTAACGCCGACATCGAGCGCCAGTATGAATTCATCCAGCAGACCTGGGTTTCGTCGGCCACGTTCCAGGGCCTCATCGCTGAAAAGGACCCGACGATTGGTTCGCGCGACGGCGATGGCAGGTTCACCATTCCGTCATGGGAAAAGGTCACGACGCTCCGTGACATGCCGCAGTTCGTCACCACAAGGGGTGGCGGATATTTCTTCATGCCCAGCCGCTCGGCGTTGCGCTACCTGATTTCGCGGCTCTGATTCGGCTGGTCTTCCGTGGGCAAGAAACGTCAGTCGTCGTCCTGCGACTCGGCGATGTGGCGCAGCGCGCCGGTGTCGGTGATGCGCAGGCCGCCGCGTTTGATGGCGATGAACGAGCGGGCGCGCCAGTCATTGAGGGTCTTGTTGACGGACTCGCGCGTGGCGCCAAGGAACTCTCCGAGCTCCGATTGCGAGATCGGTATCCAGCCAGCGCTATCGGCCATCACCTCGGCCAGGAAGACCATGCGCTTGGCGAGCCTTGCCTCGATGCCGAAAAAGGCCTGGTCGCCAAGCTCGCCGCTCACCCAGCGCAGCCTGGCGCACAGAAGTTCGATCATCGCGCGCGCCAGTGGCGGATTTCTTTCAATGCGATCAAAGAGTTGTGTCCTGCTGAGCGAGACCAGTTCGCACGCGGTAAGGCAGATGGCGGTAGCGGTGCGGGGCCGTCCGTCAAGCGCGCCGATCTCGCCGACCAGGCTGCGCGACAGCTCGATATTGGCCACCAGCTTCTGGCCGCCGGGCGAATAGATCGAGATTTCCACCGTGCCGCTCATCACCCCATAGATGCGGTCGGCGGCATCTTCCTGGACGAACAGATGCTGGCCCGCGGCGCAGCGCTCGACCTTGCAGCCGCTGAAAAGAATATCGAACAGCTTTGGATCGATGCGCGCCAGGCGCGGCAGATCGTTTCTGTCGTTCGCGCCGCCAAAAGCCATGTTGAACTTCCCAATTGCCGCAATCAGCAAAGTTTACGGCAAGAGTGCACCGCATCAAAGCCCGGTATTCATCCCTTTGCCATTACGCCTTCTAAAGGCGTGGAGCGTGGTTGCGCCCAGTGCTGGCTTGCGCCAGGCGGAAAGCCGTCTGCACGCGCGGCGGGAGGAGCCGGCCGCGTGCAGACGGCAACTGAAAAAATGGTTAGGTGATCAAATTCCAGCAAACCGAGCGGATACGCAATGCTCATTTCCGCCCGCTGCGATAGGTCGGCGCAAACGACATCACCGTCTGTGATCGAGATCACATACGACGGCGCTAAAATAGTGCGACCGTTACACATCGCGCGAGCGACTGCCGGCGAAGAGACATGCCAACGTCACGCCTCAGTCATATTAGACGCGCGTTGATTTGTTTCCTTGCGTGCCGTCCAGAATTGCGCCAGTCTAAAATGGGGCAATACAGTTCTTTTCTTTGACAGAACCTTTGGGGGAGGGGCGACCATGCCGGTCAGCAGAGAGCAGAGAATCCGTCAATATCTTGATCTCGTCACCGGGGGCGAGGGGACTGAATCGGTCCTCGCCAACATGGAGACGATGGCCGGTGACGCCCTGGAATCCCTTGCGCCCACGGACGGCGGCAAGACGGAAGCGGCCTTTGAATCGGCGCGCGCCGGTGCGGAGAATCTGGCGCGCGGGGCCGAAGTCGCGCCCGAGCAGCTTTCCGATCTGGAAGCCATAATCATCCCGGAGTTGCGGCCGGTCTACGACATCAAGGATGGCACCTTCACGACGTTGACTTTCGACGGCGCGCCGACACCGGGTCACTCGCTGTGGACGAAGCTTACCAGCGAAGCCGCATTGAAACAGCGCATCGAAGCCGCTTTGCCGGCGATCGGGCGCATCGAGCTGTCGTGGAACACCAACATCCCCTATGGCGGCACCGGCTTTGTCGTCGGGCGCAACCTTTTGATGACCAACCGTCATGTGGCGCAGATCTTTGCTGACGGTCTCGGTGACCGCAATCTGCAGTTCATCAACGGCCGTGCCGCCGGCATCGACTTCAAGCGCGATTCGGCCGCAGGAAACGTCTTCAAGATCCGCGATGTCCGGATGATCCATCCCTATTGGGACATGGCGATCCTCGAAGTCGAGGGCCTGCCCGACAACATCAAGCCGCTGTCGCTCGCCGTCGCCGACGCGCGCGACATGCTGCGTCAGGAAGTTGTCGCCATCGGCTATCCGGCGTTCGACAACCGCAACGCGGTCGATGTCCAGAACGACCTCATGCGCAACCGCTTCCAGGTCAAGCGGCTGCAGCCGGGCATGCTGCAAGGCGGTTTCGGCACCGAGAGTTTCGGCAAGATCGTCAGTGCGGCCACACATGATTGCTCGACGACTGGCGGCAACTCCGGTACCGCCATGATCAACCTTGCCACCGGCGAGGTCGTGGCGCTGCATTTCGCCGGCCGCTATCTCGAGCGCAACTACGCCGTGCCCACCGGCGCGCTGGCCAAAGACCAGCGCGTCGTCGACCTCGGCCTCAACTTCGCCGGCCCCGCCAGCGGCGGCCCCAACGATTGGGGCGCCTGGTGGAACAAGGCCGACAGCGCGTCGCCGGCCGAAGGCGTAAACCTGGTCGAGGTCGGCGGCGTAAAGCAGATTCCGGGCGTCGTCACCCAGGCGCCTTCATCCGGAGGCGTCGTCGTTTCGCCCGGCGGCAGCGTCACCTTCGAAGTTCCGTTGCGCATCACCGTCTCGCTCGGCGCAACGCCTGCCCATGAGGCGGTCACGGAATCGGTCGAGCGTGAAGCGGCCAAACCGACGCCCCCCGGCGGGGCGTTCGTTCCCAAATCGGCCGCCGACTATGACGGCTACGAGGGCTACGACGAAAAATTCCTCTCCGGCGGCACCAAGCTCGCGCCGGTCGTGGTGCCGATGCCGGAAGCCGCTGACCCTTCCGTGCTGGCGCCGCTCAAGGCCGGCGGCACGCGGCTCGACTACCAGAACTTCTCGCTCAAGATGCACGCCAAGCGGCGGCTGGCCCTGTTCACCGCCTCCAACGTCACCGAGGAGAGCAATCTGCGCGAGCCGGAAAAGGGCCGTAACTATTCGCGCGGCGGCCTGTTCAGCGAGCGCTGGTTCCCGGATCTGAGGCTCGACGACAAGTATCAGATCCCCGACGTCTTCTATGTCAAGGATCAGGGCGCCTTCGACAAGGGCCATATCGTCAGGCGTGATGACGTGGCCTGGGGCAGCACCTTCGAACTTCTGCTGAGGGGCAATGTCTGCTCCTTCCATGTCACCAACTGTTCGCCTCAGGTCGAAGGCTACAATCGTTCCGACAGCGGCGAGAAGAACTGGGGCGATCTCGAGAACCATGTCCTGTCCGAGGCGGCGAGCGAACGGCTCTGCGTCTTCGCTGGCCCGGTCCTGGCCGAAGACGACCGGACATTCGCCGGCAAAGGCCCCAAGGGCACCAGCCTTCGCGCACCCGTGCCGCGCCGCTTCTGGAAGGTGGTCGTCGCCCGCGTCGCCGACGGCCTCGCCAGCTACGGCTTTGTGCTCGAACAGGACCTCGCCGACACGGAGCTGGAGTTCACGGTCTCGGAAGAGTTCATTGGCGCCATGTACCCGCTGACCGAAATCTCCGAAATGACCGGCGTCAGCTTCGACCAGTCGCTGATCGACGCCGACCAATATGACACGGTGCGCGGCACGGAGATCGCCATGCGGGCTGGGTCACGCAAGCGAAAGAAGAAGAGCTAGGGGAGCGCGGCAGCGCGCTGGGCAGGGCACTGGTCGCGAGCCAGGTCCAGGCGCTTTCCGCCAAAATGCGGGGACTGCCGGACGAAAAACCCGTTCGTCAAAAAGCCGTGATGCATCGCTTCAATTTCGCAGCGACAATGCGGGGCTGGTTTTTCTCTGGGGTTTTTCCATGCGCACGCGTCACACCGTCATGCTTGCACTTTCCGTGCTTTCCATTCCTGCCGTCTCCATGCCTTTGCATAAGGCGAGTGCGCTGGAACCTGAAAAATACACCGTCTATTGCGCCGACGATCGCATCGAAGTCTCGTTCTGGGATCTCGAACAGATGAAGGTGCGCCGCGGCTCCAATGTCTGCCAGTTCCAGAGTTACACGAGCTACTCAAGCGCGTTGAATTTCGCGCAGAAGAATTTCGGCGGGGCAGGGGCGAGTTGCAGCTGCTAGCTGCACTGGCTTGAAGCTTTTCGAGGCGCCTCGCCGGGCGACGTCTGAAACAGCCGGGCGAAAAACTCGGGTGTGCGCCGATTTGGGCGAAAGAGATCAGAGGAGGGTGCAATGAGTGAAAGTGGAGAGAGTGACGGAGAAGGTGGGACGACTACGCCGGCGGTTGCAGCTGTCGAACCGCCGACGGAATCCGTAGCTCTCGACAGTGACGTCAAGATCGAAGTCGATTTTTTGACGTTGAATGCAGCGCGTTCCGTCATGACAGATATCGCGGCGGAGGTTGCCTCGCTCGAACCGAGTGTTGTGGTGATTGGCGGCGATGGCTTGTTGACGGCCGCACGGGCGTTCAACGCTTACCAAGGACGCATCAAGCTACTCGGTGACGAGCTGAAATCCGTTCTCGCACAGCCCGAGAGTCCGACGAAAAAAGGCACGACTGAGTCTCTTGTGGCGCAGCTCTCGGCCGCGACATCGGTCGTCAGCGGAGTGGCCACACTGCTAAGCTACTTCAAGGCGCAAACGACCTACACCGGCAAGAAAATCGAACTTAGTGAGAATGCGCTATATCCGCTGTTGGCCGGACAGTTGGCGGCGAAATCGGTCGGTGTGGTGCTGCCCGAACTGTTTTCAGGGATGATGTCCGACACCTCGCCAACCCATTCGGTGATGGGCATGCTCGACGAGTTGAGGCGCCTCCGGGACAGGGTTCGTGCCAAATACCCCGCAGAGCCGCCGCCGAGCGTGGCTGCGCTGTTTGTATCGACAGATGCCGCCATAGAGGCCGCGGTCAAAGTCGATCCCGAAACCGGCAAGGGAAGCATGACTCAGCTCCTTTTGGGCTCGGATATGTGTCGCTTGATTGAGGATGAAGACAAGCCGCTTTTCGTGTCGATAAAGTCGATATCGGCCGGAGGCAATTCGAAGTCGCGAAAACATCTTTTCACAACCCTTTTTACCGGTGACAAGCTGTCTTACACCGGCGGGGCGGCGATCGGTTATTTCGTGTTCGATCTGAAAACCTCAAAACTTGTAAAAAGCGACGTCTGCATGCAGATGGGTCAGAGTGCGCCTTCGAGCTCCAGCTGTCGGATTTGATCGCCGGGGTTAGTCGCTGAGATAAATCTCCAGATTGCCTGACTTGATCCGCTTGTTTCCCTTGGCTGTGACCGCCGTTCGGCCCAGTGCCCGCAGGTCGGCAGCCAGCAATTCCGCCGCCTCCTCATCGGCTTCGACGGCAGGGTTGAAGCGTACTTCGTTTGCGCCTTCCTTGACACGCTCCTCGCCGGGTATGTTCCAGCCGAGCTGCTGCATCCGGCTGCTGATCTCGATGGCCGCGTTGCGGGTCAATCCGGTGAATTGAAGGTAGACGGTCTGCGTCCACTTCTTGCCGTAGCCGATATTCGTCTCAAGCCGCGCGAGGTGTTCGCGCGTTTGCGCCCCTATCTCAGTCGAGCCGGCCGCGGCGCGCGATTCGAGCACCGCGACCGCATCACGCGCGGTGGCCTTCAGGTCAACCGCCTGCGCATTGTCCCAAGTGCTGGCCGGCACCTGGGACAGGACGAAAAGCAGGTTAAGCCGACCGGTGGCGCTCAACTTCTGCACGGACGTGTCTTGCGCCATTGCGAGCAGCGCGGAAATCACCTTCTGTTGCTCGGACCACACCATTGCGCCGTCACGCAGGGCAGAGACGAGTTCTTGCGCAACTTCCTTGCGCTGCGGCGCGTCCGGGGCGTCGAGCAATCCAACTCTGCTCGCCATGACGTCGCCAATGGTCTCGCCAATGACCGGAAGCCTGTTTCGGTCGGTCGACTCGATGATTTCGGCGAAACGCAAGCCGGTGAGGCTCTCGATCTCGGCGACGGGAACGCGATAGGTCTCGGGGTCGAAGCTGCGAACCAGATCGACCTTCTCAATCGTACCCGGCTTGAACTGTGAGATCAGGAACGCGTCGACGACATAACTGCTTGGCCCGGCGCTTTGGGAATAGTTCGGAGTGGCGGAAACGACGACTTTCCAGAAAGCGCGAGGGATGCTGACGCCATTGAAGACGGGATCGTCGGTGGCGAAAACCGGTCCGGTGAAGATCGTGACCTGGCGCGCGTCCGGATTGTGTTTGGTCAGGGTCCATCGATCCAGCGCGGCCCAGATACCTTGGTTGAAGGTATCGAACTGCGGCGTGATGTTGGTGAAAACATACAACGAGTCATTGAGGATCTGTGCCGCCGTGTTTGGAACTGCCGGAAGCACCTGCCCCCAAGAAATTTCGGAACGCCACGCAAGATGCCCGACGTCGAAGGCCGGGTTGACAAACCAGGCCGGAAGCAACTGAACCTCGCGTGGAATGCGCGGATCCGGCTTTGACGGATAGCTGGGAAAGGGACGGCCCGGCAACACGCGCAGCTGATCGCGATCCAGATTGACCGCACTGTAGAAGGCCATGCGCCGCTGCTGGTTTAGCACGATGCTGTAGTTGAGATAGTTGAGGGAACGACCGCCATCGAACGCCAACGGTCTGTTGGTTTCGGACAGGGCAGGCAGCGCCACATCCACGCCAAGAAACCCGCTTTTGTAGCCCTCCAGGATCGACGGATCGGAGAACACGTCGACCACCGCGTCGGGTTTGATCAGTTCGGCGATTGCCTCCGGCAATTCGGAACGTTGAAGTTCGCCGGATTGCAGTTGCTTGCGGATAACTTCGATAGCGGCATCGAGCACAACCTGCTGCTTTTGCAATTCGGCGAAGCGTTTGCTGAGCGCCTCGGTATCTGCCTTCGCCTGCTCCGCCAGCTTTTCTGCATTCAGACGGGCTTCGTCGCTCGCTTTTGCCGCGGCTTCAGCGGCTCGCCGCTGCGCCTCGGCCTCGGCCCTTTGTTCCTCCGCGCGGTTTTTCTGCTCCTGGGTTAATGCCAAGGCAGCAGCATCGGCACGCTTTTGTTCTTCCAGCGCCAGTTTGGCGGCGGCGTCGGCGCGCGCCTTTTCCTCCTGGGCGAGCGTGTAGTTCTGCTCAGCGCGGATCATTTGCTCCTTTGCTAACTTGGCTTGCGCCGTTGCTGTCCTGGCTTGCAGGATTGCGATCCCCGCAAGCACGGCAAGGAGTATCGCGACCACGGCAAGGGCGGTTATCCAGGTGTTCTTTGATTTGCGCTCTTCCCGCTCGCTGGCGGCCACGAGCGCCGCAATGTCGCGATCCTCCTGGCTGTACTGCTTTGCATCCTCGAGCGCCGCACCCTTCAGAAGGTAGCCTTTGGCTTCGTCATTGTAGCGCCACTGGCGCGCCAGCGCGCCCAGTCGGATGATCTGCCGGCTGCGCTCGAGGTCGGATTGCGACTCGGTTTTTGCTGACGGTTCGGCTGCCCCCTTGGGCATCTCGGCGACCGGTCGATAGTCGGCAAGACGCGGCGAGACGACATCCATCTCGGCGTCGCTGCTGGCGAGCAGATGCGTAAACCAATAGTCCAGCATGTCCTGCGCGGAGCGACGCTGGTTGGGATCTTCGATGAAGGCTCCAGCCTGCGCCGCAGCCTCGACGAAATCTCGAATCGCCGTTTCGTGACTGTCTTTGTCGCTGCTCCCTGCGCGTGGTTGCCCTGCGAGCGCGTCATAAGCCGACTTCAGGGCATCGAACGATTTGAAAGGTTCGCTCATCACTTCACCAGACCTGCGAGGATAGCCTTGATCGGCGTGCCGATCTCGACCAGCGTTGTGCATTCCGACCTGAGATCCTTGTCGGCATGGAAGAAGCGCAGCCGCACCTGGGCGCGAAAGTTGTCGAAGATCTCCTGTAGCGGAGCAATATCGTCGCTCGTCAGCACACCTGCCTTGGTGAGTTTGCCGTCCAATGCGCTGAGCTGATCGCCTATGCCATCGGCGTAGCCGCGCACACGCCCGGCCCAGATTTGCTCGCTTTCCGCACCCGAAAGCACATCATACTGTGATCGCACGGGCGGCCACAGCTTGGCGAAATCCTTCAGCACATTGATCGGTGGCAAGGTGAAAACACGGCCGAGTGTCCACAAATTGTCGTCCGCTTCCTGCCAGAGCTGATGCTCGGCAACCCTGGCGGTCAACATGGTATGGACGGCGCGAACCTGATCGGCACTCTTGGCCAGATTCGGAGCCGTCGGGCCGGCCGCCGCGCTGACCGTGCTGAGCGTGTCGACCAGCGAGGGCAGGGGCAGTGCGCGGGCGGTCGCAAAGATCACATTGTTGATCTGCGTCGGCTCGCTCTCGAGGATGCGCTGCACGATTCCGAGCGATATCTTGACCTTTGGTTCGTCCAGCGCGTCCAATGCGGTCTGCAGCATGTCGGCAGCCTTGCCTAGCTTGCCGATCCACTGTTCCTGTACGCGCTTGTTTGTATCGACGGATAATTGCTGGATCGAGGTCACCATGCTGGGCTGAGTGACCTGCAACCGATCCTGAAAATCCCGCAGCATTCCAACCTTCGTTTTGTCGCCCGCTGCCACGAAATCCGCCGCCTCCTGCAGGCTCTCGTATCGCCGCAGCTGGAGCTGATGAAGATCGTCGTGCAGTCCCTTGTGGACCTGAAGCACGATGACGTCGCCGTCTACCGCTCCGAGAGACTCGCGCGAGGCCGTTATTGCCTGGAGTATCTCTTGAGTTCCCAGCAAGGCATGGGCCTCGAACAGCGCCTTCACGATCGTGCTCACGGCCTCCCTGGTGGTGGGGCGCGCGTCGGCGACGGCAGGCACCGTCTTTTGGACCAGATCGCGAAACGGCTGGTCGCTCTTGCGCGCGTCGACGGCAAAAGCAAGAAACGATGTCATCACCCCATCGATATCCGCCTGCTTGAGGCAGGCCATCGCGATGGTTCGGGTTGGATCAGTTCGCGATGCCACCTCGGCGATCTTGTTGTCGCCCACGCATTTGAACAGGATGTAGCCCAGCGTTTCGAAATCGAAGCGATCGCCGATCGCTTTGGCCAAAAGCTCCAATTGGGTCGGTGTGAGCGCTGCCAAGACTACACCTTCACGGATCCGCACCCAGACACGCGCCAAGCTTCTTCTTCTCGACGATATCCGCGCGGATCAGTTCGGCAGGCACACCCTGGTTGAAAACCGGCGGCCCTTCGACCGGATCACCCAAATGATGCAGTGCCACCAGCTGCCAATCCATGTTGAAACAGGGCGAACCGGAAGAGCCGGATTCCGTGTTGGTATGGTAGCGCAAACGCAGCCCCCTGCCGACCCGGCCTATGACGGAATCGGTGTCCAGGGCCAGCTTCATCGGCGCGGCAAGCGGATGCTGCGCGATGATCAGCGGGCTACCCGCTGGCATTTCGATCTCATCTCCCGGCAGTTCCACCCAGCCACGCTGGCTTCCCAGCGGCTTGGCAAGATGCAACAGCGCGTAGTCGAGCTGGTCTCCCGTCGGTGGCGGCTCATCGGGCGAAGGCGTAAGCTCGGCATCGCTGGCGGGGCTGAACGCCATAACGCCCTTGTCGCCGAGCACAATCCTGACGCCTTCCTGCACCGATCCGTCCGGCAGCACGAGGAAGTCGAACCGGCACGAGATCTTCTGCCAGCTTTTCGGATCGAGAACCTTGCGGACGACATGCCAGTTGGTCATCACGGTCGATGGCCCGACAAGGAAACCCGTGCCTGCCCCGTTCTTGCCGATCTCGATGCGGCACACACGCCTTTCGGCGTTCGTCAATCCGTCCAGCCATTCGCGCACTTCGATCATGTTGAGATGCGGTCGAACATTGCGTTGCAGGCCCGGAGCAGCCGCGATCGCGGTCGCGCTTTCATCGTCGACTCCGGCACGCTGCAAGCTTAGTGCCGGCCCGGCGCCGGGATCGAGTTTTACCGCCGCCGGAACCAGGCCGGCGAAGATCGCAACAAGATCCTTCCTGTCGGGCTTGCGCTGAAGGATGTCGGCAAGGAACCGGGCGAGAGAGCCATCCTTGTCCAATTGGATGAGCAATTCCCTGATTGTCTTCTTAAGCGGCAACCCCTTGCCGACATATTCCTCGTAGAGTTGGTCTCCCGTAACGACATGGACGATGACCTCGAGCTCGAAGTCGTTCACGGCGCCGGCAACTTCCGTCGTGAGTTTCTCAAGCCCTGGGCCGCTAAGTCCGCTCATCCGCACCTTGTCCATCGTTGCCCGCCGAGCGGTCGTTGCGCTCGTGTCTTCTGCGGCATGCCGCAGCTTACAAATCTTCCGCCGCCACCAGTTCCACACCTTCCGCCTTGCTCAGTTCGTGCAGTGTTTCATATTGAAGACCGCCAAGACCTTTTTCCGTCAGCACATTTTCGACCACGTGGCCCCAGTTTGCCCGTTCTCCACCCCAGAAGCCGCCATAGTGCAGGCCGGTGACGAGCGGCAGCGTGTCGATCCCCATCACGACCGAGCCGGAATTTCCACCCAGCGTCGATGCATCGTGGCTTACCGTCCTAATGCCCTCCGAACTGTTCATGACCTCGCCGGGCGCAAGGCGCTTGTAGCCCCACAATTTGTTGAACAGCAGCTTCAGAACACGGTCGGTCTCCGTTACGGTTCCGAGGATGTCGTCGCTGCCCGGCTTGGCCGGATAGCCGATGATGATGATCTCGGTTTGCGGATTGGCCAGTTGCTCACCGAGACCGACTTTCAGCGGCATCTGCTCTGCTGCTGCGCTGCCGCCCAGCCGGAAGACCGCAAGATCGAGCAGGGTGTGATTAAGACCAGTATTGGGGATTGGCGTTGCGCCGCAAAAGACCAGTTCGATGATTGGTCGTCGGTTGCGTGATTTTGCGCCATTGAGTTCATGGCCGAAATCAACATGAGGCTCGCGGCCCGGCATAATGGCCCCGCCCGACTCGAAATCGACGAACAGCTGCGCAACATGACGGTTGGTGACCAGCAGGTCCTTTCCGATCAGCCAGCCCGTTCCCGCGAATGGCGCGCCGGGATGAACCATGTCGATGCGGCCGACACTGCCCAACACTTTCCTGATGTCGGACAACCGCGTGACGTCGGTGAGCAAGTCGGTCCACGATCCGGACGGGCTCGAATCCTTGACGATGTCATCATCGCGAATGATGAATGCGGGCCGCGAACCGTCGGTGCGCACAACCACTTCCAGGCCGGCGGCGACTTGCCTGGGACTGGCGGTGGTGGTCGACGTTTTGCCCCCTATCAGTTCGAGACCCTCCCGGCCATTGCGCAGAGCCCGTTCGGCCCCCTCGACCAGTTTCGCGTCGTCCCCAAGCTCGCGCGCGATAAACTCACGCAGGAAGTCCCTCGACACTTCCCAACGCGCAAGCAAGGCTTCGGGGGACAGCACGGCATCGCCGCCGCCCTCCGCCGAAGCGCCTGCACTTTCCATCGACTCCAAGCCGACCCCCGGCCGCGCTTTCACAAGTCGGCGCGCGAACGTTGACCGCAATCTCTCGACAGCGTCCTGATCATATCTGGCCATAGAAACTCCCGCCCCAAGCTAGGCTCGTCGAATGGCCCGTACCAGAACAGAAAGCACCAGACGGAAATCAGAATTTACCCGTCGGATACAGACGTCGCCATTCTTGAGATATTCTAAAACTGTATTGCCGCCGACTTCTGGTCGCTGGCGTTTTTCTTAAGCTCTCACTTTTATTCTATATAGCTCCAGTCCTAAAATAGATCATAATCAAACTGCGCTTAACTACATCATATCATACGAGAATTCCCAACTTTGACAAGTACGTGATTCGACGATATACTTCCATCATAGGTATTTTTTGATTGAGCCGGACGATACCGGCGCCGCCAACCGACTTTGGTGGTGTTTTGGATATTTTGTTGTAGCGCAGTTATTTCGCCGACGGGGGGCCGTTCAGGCACAGGGGGGAAGAAAATGGCAAAGATCGTACTTGATCCAGGACATGGTGGAACCGCCAAGCTTGGCGGCTCAAGCCCGAACAATGCAGTCGGTCAGGGCGGAATGCTCGAGAAGACCGTCACGCTCGATATCGGCCTGCGCGCGGAAAAGCTGCTGACGGCTAAGGGCCATACGGTCAAGCTCACGCGCAAGGCCGACAACAATGTCGGACTTGCCGACCGTGCGGCGGTTGCCAAGGCGATCGCCGCGCCGGTCTTTGTCTCCATCCATCTCAACGGCTTCAACAAGACCACGCAGGGAACGGAAACCCTGTGCGACACGTTGCACAGTTCGCTGTCGGCGGACCTGTGCCGCGCGGTGCAGAAGCGGATGGTTGCGGCGACCGGTCATACCGACCGCAACAAAGGTCACCCCGGTGGGGTGAAACGGCAGCCGCTCGGCGTGCTCAAGCCTAGTTCGCATCACCCCAAGACGGCCTGCTGCCTTGTCGAAATCAGCTTTATGGATGTCGCGGCCGAAGAGGCCAAATTGAAGACCAATGCCTATCGCGACAAGATCGCCAAGGCGCTGGCCGATGGCATCTCTGATTATCTCGCTGCCGGTTCGATCGAAGCGGTCGCTGCAAAGGGAAGTTTCGAGGACGGCTTCCAGGCCGGCGGCGGCAAAGCCACGGCATTGCCCAAGGCAGCAAGCGTCGCCGCGAAGAAAGCGTCCACTGCCACCAAGGGCGCGAAGAAGGCCGCCGCTCCACGACGGTGAGGGGATGCTGCGGGGAGAAGCGCTGCGCATCTCCCCGTGCCAGTGCGGCTGTATTACATCGCGCTGTAGCAGGCGCTCAGCCGCATCGCCGATGACGGCAGCGAGGCAGTTTTCGCCGCTTGTGAGCGGCGCATGCGCGATCTCGAAGTGCAAAAGGTGCTGATGCAGGGAAATGGTGGGCGATGCAGGGATTGAACCTGCGACCCCACCCGTGTGAAGGGTGTGCTCTCCCGCTGAGCTAATCGCCCGCTCGTTGCCCGAAGGCCAAGCGAGCCGCGATATAAGGGAGGCGGGGTTGTGAAGTCAAGGCGATGTCGCGGGCATTCCAGCGCGGATTCGAATGCTGCCCGCGTGGACCGCCACGCTCACCCTCCGCTCAGCCGCTTGCTGCTGCAATCAGCCGTTCCGCCAGGTCGAGCGTCAGGGCGTCGAAATGCGAAATAACGGCCGACGGCTCGAATTCGCGCACATGGCGGTCGGTGTAGCCGAAATCGACGGCGACCACCGGAATGCCGGCGGCCTTGGCGGTGTCGATGTCGGTCTGCGAATCGCCGACCATCAGCGCATGGTGCGGATCGCCGCCGGCGAGCCTGATGGTCTCGGTCAGATGGCGCGGATCGGGCTTGCGGAAGGCGAACGTGTCCTGGCCGGCGATCGCGGCGAAATGCTCTGTCAGGCCGAGCGCCTCGATCAGCGCCACCGAATTCGTCTCATATTTGTTGGTACAGATGGCAAGCAAATAGCCGGCCTTCTCGAAGCGGGCGATCGCTTCGACCACGCCGGGGTAGGGGCGCGACTTGCCGGGAATGTTGAGCGTGTAGTGGTCGAGAAACAGCTTCAGCAGCCGATCATGCTCCTCGACGCCAAGCGATTTCTGCTGCGCGATATGCGCGCGCTCGATCATCACTCGCCCGCCCTGGCCGACAAACCGCCGGAAGCCGGCTTCGTCGACAGCTGTAAGCTCGCTGGCGGCGAGGCTGTGATTGAGGCTGTCGAGCAGGTCCGGCGCCGTATCGACCAGCGTCCCGTCGAGGTCGAACACGATGATCGGTCTGGTCATGGCCTGTCCTGTGGCTGATGCATTGCAGGCAGGCGATAGCGTCTGTGCCTCATTCAGGCAAGCAGGCGGACAGCCAAAGTCTTTGACCCAGCGGGCAAAAGTGCTAGGAGCGCGCAATCAGAAAAATCACAATCAAGCCAAAACCTCCGGGGCAAGCATGGATGCGAGGCAGTTGAAGGTCGAGGCCGCGCGGGCAGCACTTGTCCATGTCAGCGACGGCATGCGGCTCGGCATCGGCACCGGCACCACGGCGGAAGAGTTCGTGCGGCTTCTGGCCGAGAAGGTCGCCACCGGCATGACCGTCATCGGCGTGCCGACCTCGGAGCGCACCGCGGCCCTCTGCCGCGAACTCGGCGTGCCGCTGTCGACGCTGGAGGAAACGCCCGAGCTCGATCTCACCGTGGACGGCGCCGACGAGGTCGATCCGGCACTGACGCTGATCAAGGGCGGCGGCGGCGCCCTGCTGCGGGAGAAGATCGTTGCGGCGGCCTCCGGGCGCATGATCGTCATTGCCGACAAGTCGAAAATGGTCGAGACGCTCGGCCGCTTTCCGCTGCCGATCGAAGTCAATCAATTCGGCCTGCGCGCCACCGAAATCGCGGTTTCGGCAGCGGCCAAAAGTCTCGGCCTTTCCGGCCCAGTTACATTGAGGATGACGGGGGGCCAGCCTTTTGTTACAGACGGCGGCCATTTTATCCTCGATGCATCTTTTGGCCGCATTCCGGATACAAGAGCGCTTTCGAATGCTCTCCATGCCATCCCCGGTGTGGTCGAGCATGGTCTTTTCATCGGGCTGGCGTCAGCGGCCATCATCGCCGGTGGCGACGGCATCCAAACCGTCCATGCCGCCCGAAAACCAGGGAGTTCTACCGACCATGATGTTGCATAAACGGGTTCGCCAATTCTCCGCCATCGTGGCGGCTTCGGCTGTCTTGGCGTTTTCCGCGCCGGCGTTTGCGCAGGATGTCACCGAATCGCATCTGAAAGCGGCGCGCGCTGCGGTCGCTGCCATCCATGCGACCGACCCGTTCGACAACATCCTGCCGCAGGCGGCTGCCTCGCTGGAGCAGCAGCTTATCCAGAAGAACCCCGACATGCAGGAGCTGATCGGCAAGACCATCAGCGAGAAGGCGCTGGCGCTGGCCTCACGCCGTGCCGACCTGGAGAAGGAAGCGGCACTGGCCTATGCCAAGGTGTTCTCCGAAAAGGACCTCACCGACATCGCTGCCTTCTACAATTCCGAGGCTGGCAAGAAGCTGCTCGACAGTGGCCCGGCGGTGACGCGCGATTTGGTCAAGGCAGCCGACATCTGGCAGAACGGCCTGGCGCGCGATCTCGCCCAGCAGGTCGGCGAGACGCTGGCAGCCGCCGCGAAGGCCAAGGCTCCCGCGGCACCCGCCGATGGCGCTGCCCCGGCTGATGGTGCCGCCCCGGCTGATGGCGCGGCACCTGCTGACGGCGCCGCACCCGCTGACGGCGACCAACCGGAAGCGCCGAAGAACTAAGTCCTCGATTTCGCCATCGGCGTCCTCGCCGCTGGACCAAGAAAGCCCGGTGCAAACCGGGCTTTTCTTTTGGCCTCATGCAGCCTACCTGTCTCAAACATTTCTTGAGGCATGGAGCGTCAGCATGGCCGGTTACGACTACGATCTCTTCGTCATCGGCGGCGGCTCCGGCGGGGTGAGGGCGGCGCGTGTGGCGGCCGCACTCGGCAAGCGCGTCGGCATCGCCGAGGAATACCGCTATGGCGGCACCTGCGTTATCCGCGGCTGCGTGCCGAAGAAGCTCTACGTCTACGCCTCGCAGTTTCCCGAGCATTTCACTGATGCCGCCGGCTATGGCTGGACGGTGCGGGAGGCGAGTTTCGACTGGCCGACGCTGGTCGCCAACAAGGACCGGGAGATCGCCCGGCTGGAGGCTATTTACGAGAAAAACGTGAAAGGCGCAGGCGGCGAGACGTTCCACTCGCGCGCCATGCTGGTCGACCCGCATATCGTGCACCTCTTGGGCGACGACCGCACCGTCACCGCCGACCAGATCCTGATCGCCACCGGCGGACGGCCGGCACCGCATCCAGCACTCCCCGGCCATGAGCATTGCATCTTTTCCAACGAGGTCTTCGACCTCAAGCGGCTGCCGAAAGCGATCATGATCGAGGGCGGCGGCTACATCGCCGTCGAATTCGCCAACATCTTCCATGGCTTGGGGGTCGACACCACGCTGGTCTACCGCGGCAAGGAGATCCTGTCGCGCTTCGACATGGACCTGCGGCGCATGCTGCACGAGACCATGGAAAAGAAGGGGATAAAGATCCTCTGCCACGCCGTGTCGGAATGGGTGCGCAAGCGTCCGGATGGGCGGCTGGACGCGCTGGTCACCGGCGGCAAGGTGTTGACGGTCGACCAGGTCATGCTCGCCATCGGCCGCATCCCCAACACCGAGAATATGGGCCTGGAAGGCATCGGCATCGAGCTCGGCAAGACCGGCGCCATCGTTGTCGACCAGTATTCCCGCACCAACATCGACAACATCTGGGCGATCGGCGATGTCACCAACCGTGTGCAGTTGACGCCGGTGGCGATCCACGAGGCGATGTGCTTCATCGAGACCGCGTTCAAGGGAAACCCGACGGCGCCCGACCACGACACGATCCCGACCGCCGTGTTTTCACAGCCGGAGATCGGCACTGTCGGCCTGTCCGAGGACGATGCCGTCAAGCGCTACTCCGACATCGAGATCTACCGCGCCACGTTCCGGCCGATGCGGCACACGCTGTCGGGCCGCGACGAAAAGATGCTGACGAAGCTGGTGGTCGACGGCACCACGCGAAAAGTGCTCGGCGCGCACATTCTGGGACCGGATGCCGGTGAGATGGCGCAACTCCTGGGTATTCCGCTGAAGGCCGGCGTCACCAAGGACGATTTCGACCGCACCATGGCCGTCCATCCGACGGCGGCAGAGGAACTGGTCACCATGTACAAGCCGACCTACCGGGTGAAAGACGGCGTGCGGATCGATTGACGCCCGGCATCATTCATCGAGGTGTGATCTATGCCCGCAACCGCCGCGCCGCTTGATCACGACTTTGGCCGGCGATGTCCTGAAGCTGCTTTAAGCGCTGCGCAGCGGTGGTCGGACGGTGATCCGCCCGGAGCCGGCGGCCTTGAAGAAGTTTCTGCATTCGGCTGGCTCGAACAGGCGGCAGATATCGCCGAGAGCTTGGCAGAGTGCGTCGAAGGTTCTGGCCGCCTTCTTTCGCAGCCGCGCCTTGAGTTTTGAGTAGGCCATCTCGATCGGGTTGAGATCAGGTGAGTAGGGCGGCAGGAACAGCAGCCAAGCGCCCCTTTGGCGAACCAGTTGCGCGGCGCGCTCGTTCTTGTGGAAGCCGACATTGTCGAGGATGACGACATCGCCGGGCGACAGTTCGGGGGCGAGTTGCGAGACTGTGGTCGACCGCCGTCGTTGCCGCACTGTTGCGGCTCGGCAAGAGCTTGGTGTGGTTGCTATTTTTGCTTCAGCCGGCGCGAGAAGCGCAGCCATTTGTCTTCGACCGGTCGCGGCTGCGTAAGGATGGTGGTGAGTTCGCGCGGCAGGTTCGGAGCAAGCGGCTTCTTGGTGGCGACACCGTCGGCGATCGCAACCACGCTGTGGTAGAATTCCTCGCCCGTGGCTGATCGTGGCGCAATCGCCTCGTGCATGATGCTGATCACCGTGACATCGGGACAGTTGTCCTTGATCGCCTGGTGGAAGGCGATCTTGCCATCCGGATCGAGTGCGCCGGTCGCTTCGTCGAGAAACAGAAGCCCAGGCTGCTGCAGCACGATGCGAGCCACCACCAGCTTCTGCTTCTGGCCGCCAGAAAGCATCTGATCCCAGATCTTTCCCTCGCGGCTTTCGTCGGCCATGTGTTCGATGAAATCGCCAAGGCCGGCCTTGTGCAAGGCAGACGCCACCTGCGCATCGCCATAGTCCTTCTCGGAGCCGGGCAGGCACACCAGCTGCTTCAGTGACACCTGCTGCAGCTTGACCTCCTGGGCGGCATAGAAACTCTTCACGCCGTCGGGGAAGACGATGGTGCCACGGCCATAGGGCCACAGTCCGTTGATCGCCTTGATCAGCGAAGTCTTGCCGCAGCCGGACTCGCCCTTGAGGAACGTCCACTCGCCACGCCGGAAGCGCAGATTGGCAGCGCTCAGGAACGGCGTGGCATCTTCGCCCTGATGCGCCAGTTCGAGCTTCTGGATAGTCAGGCCGAAGACCGGGTTCTGGCTGGCATAGTGGAAGTCGGAGCGGCCGGTCTGGCTGTAGAACTCCTGCGGCTGCTGGACGTTCTCGATGGCGTTCGCCAATTCGGTGACGCGCTGGCTGTTGGCGCGCAAGGTCGCGATGTCGGGCATCACGCGGATGAGCCAGGAACACTGGCCGATCAGCTGATTGATCATCTCGGCGCCGGTCACGTAGCCTTTGAGGTCAAGTTTGTTGTGAATAAAGGAAACCAGACCGGGCGCATAAGCGACGATGCGAAAGCCCATGAAATTGTGGACGGCCTCGAATGAGTCGTAAGAGACGTTGACGATATTCAACCGTGCCCAGGTCCGATCGATGTCGCCATAGAGTCGGTTGTTCACCGTCTTCTGCACGTCTTCTGCGCCTGACGCGGCGACGTGGAAACTGCGGCGAAGAAAGGTCGTCAATTCGCCGCGATAGCTGCCCTCGGCCTGCTGCAGCCGCACATTCAGCCGCTCCAGTACTCTTCCAAGCCTTACCGCGATCCAGGTGTTGAACGGCACGTAGGTGGCGATGGCGAGCAGCGCGAGGACAGCGCTGCCATAGCTTCCGAGGAAGTCCAGCCCCGCCACCTCCACGGAGGTCTCGATGAGATTCTCGCCGATAAAATAGAGTGACGTGGCAACGCCAAGCACGCCCATGGCGAGGCCGATCGCGCCGCCTGTCATGCCTTTAATCGATTCCTGGATACGTTGGTCGATATTGTCCGGCGCGGGGCCTCCGCTGCCGGCCGAACCATGCTGGGCATGGAAATGGCTATGATTGCCATCGAGCAGCGCTTGATTGAACTGGCTGTTCAGCCAACCGCGCCATTTGCGGTGCAAAGTCTTTGACACCAGGCTTCTCGCACCAACGAGGCCGGCATCCTTGAGCACAAACAGGACCACGACGAGCCCCGCATCAGTCAGCAGCGTCCTGAGTGGCGCGGTGTTGGCGGCGTCATGATAGTAATTGATCGAGTAGGTCAATTCCCCGATCATCAGGGCCAACCAGACCCCGGCTTTGCTGAGCAGTGTTGTGAGGGCTGCGATGACGATGGTGAGGGTCCAAGCTTCCTTCCACCGGTCCGAGAACCAGTAGGCCCGCATCAGTCCCCAGAAGGTCCGCATCGACGATACTGGCGTCAGGGGCGACGGGCCAGCGGCGGCGTCGCGGTTCCAAAGTGCCGATATTGAACGTCGCGGTCTGTCGACCTGAATCACAATCCCGCCCAAACCTTTTTTAGTTTTGTTACGGATAGTAACACCAATTGATCATTTTCTATTAATTTTATCGCGGCGAATGTGAGGCAGCCCACGTGCCGTTGCCTTGAGGCAACAGGTGGTGTGTGGAGACAGCTGTCTCCAGGCCAAATATCCCGTTTGGTTTCAATGTTTTGTGAGAACGCTGAGATGTGCGAAAAGCTTCCCTTGGGGAAGCGGGATTCACGGTTTCGTGAACCGATCGACCTTGCCGATTGGCCGGTTTTCCTATCACGGGCTGACGGGAACACCGGAAATTTGCCGTCTGTGATCACTTCGGGTTTACCCGAATCATCCTCTCCCGAAGCCGAGAAGTGCCGGACATGGTCTTGCCGGCGTCATAGCTGTCGATCACCGTTTCGCCGCTGGTGAAGCGGACATGCTCGACCAGGCGCGCCTTTTAGCTGCCGCTCAACAAGATTTGACAATTCATACGCCGCCGGTTGAACCTTGCGCGGCACTGTCGGCACCTTTGCATACCCGGTTCTCCAACAAGGAATCTCCCAATGCTTGCACGCGCAGCCGCCCCAGCAATCCTGTCGCTCTTTGCCTTTCTGTCTCTGGCGCATGCCGGCAACCAGACTATTCCCGCGAGCGCCGAGGGCCAAATCGAGTTCAACACGCCCTCCGGCAACATCGGCTGCATCTACACACCGAAGGGTGGCACCAGCACCTACGAGCCGCAGGATGGCGGTCCGGAACTGAGCTGTTCGCGCGTCAAGCCCAGCTACGTCACCGTAATCCTCGGGCCGAACGGGCCGGCGACATTGATCAAGAATCCGGGCGAGCAGGGTTGCTGCAGCGATGTCGCCAAGCTGGCCTATGGCAACAGCTGGAGCAAAGGGCCGTTTACCTGCCAGTCGTCAACCAAGGGACTGACCTGCACAGGTAGCAACGGCCATGGCTTCTTCGTCAGCAAGGCCAAGGTGAACGTGAAGTAGGCTTAGCCCACCTTTTCCAGCTCGCCCTTGGCCTTGGCGGCGGCGACCTGGCGGATGGCGTCGGCCAGCGTGTCGGCGTCCTGCGCGCCCATGACGGCGTATTTGCCTTCGAGCAGGAAGCACGGCACGCCGGTGATGCCCATCCGCGATGCCGTGGCGATTTCGGTGCGCACCGCCTCGACGTCGGCGTCGGTCGGCAGCAGCGTTTCGACCACGGCGGCGTCCATGCCGGCCTCGCGGGCGGCTTCGATCAGCACCGCGTGGTTGCCGATATTGGCGCCTTCCTCGAAATACAATTGGAACAGCCGGCGCACCAAGCGGTTCTGCACGGCTTCGCCGGCTGCCCCGGCCCAGCGGATGACGCGATGCGCGTCCAGCGTGTTGGCTGCGACCTTGATGGCGTCGAAGGCGAAGCTGATCCCCTCGGCTTCGCCAAGCGGCTCAATGCGCGCATGCATCTGGCGGATACGCTCCTCGCTGCCGAACTTGGCCAGCATGTATTCACGCCGGTCCTTGCCGTCTGGCGGAATGGTCGGGTCGAGCTGGAACGGCCGCCAGCGCACATGCACTTCGACCTCGCCGGCAGCGGCGATCGCCTTGTCGAGCCGCTTCTGACCGATGAAGCACCACGGGCAAACGGCGTCGGAAACAACATCAACGGTGATGGAATTGTCTTCGCTCATCTCGATCTCCTGCCGCGAACACATCTTTGAGCATGATCTCTGGACAAAACGGTTTTCCGTTTGTCCGAGAAAACCGGTAACCACTTTTCGGGATCATGCTCAGTTCGCTTTGCGCCACCAGGTCGGCCATTGATAACCGAATATGGGCGTCTTTTTCGGATGGTCCAGATAATTCCAGTAAGCGAGCCATTGCTGCGCGTTGTACTGCATCGGCACCAGGTAGTTGCCGGAGATGAGCAATCGGTCGAGAACGCGCACCGCGGCGACGTAATCCTCCTTGGTCCGCGCTCTCAGCATCGCATCGATCGCCGCGTCCACCGCCGGATCGGCGACGCCGGCCAAGTTGAACGAACCTTCCCTCTTGGCTTCTGAAGAACCCCAGCGAAAGCTCTGCTCTATGCCGGGCGACAGCGAGTTGCTGAAACCGCTCGACCCGATCAGCACCTCGAAATCGAAACGCTGCTTGCGTGACTGGATCTGGTCGGCTTCGAGGCTGCGGATGGTCACCTTAATGCCGATCTTCTCCAGCGTGCGCTGATAGATGGCGGCAAAGCGTTCCTCGTCCTGCGAGGCGGTCAGGATTTCGAAACCGAAAGGGTTTCCCTTGGGATCCTGCAGCACCCCATCCTTCACGGCATAGCCCTGGCTCTTCAGCAGGTCGAAAGCCACCTTCAGCACCTTCCGGTCCTGGCCCGTGCCGTCATTCACCGGCGGTCGCCAGGTGCCGTCCATGACATCGGCCGGCACGCGTCCGGGGTAGGGCGCCAGCAGCGCCTTCTCCCTGTCGCTCGCGGGATGGCCGAGCGCGGACAGTTCGGAATTCTGCCAATAGCTCATCGTGCGTGTGTATTTGCCGCCGAACAGGTTCTTGTTGGCCCATTCGAAGTCGTAGAGCATGCCGAGCGCGCGCCGCACCACCGGATTGGAAAATTTCTCCAGCCTGGTGTTGAAGAGGAACCCGGTCACCACTGGCGGTATGCCGGTGTCGAAGGTTTCGGCGATGACTTCGCCTCGGTGGAAGGCGGGAAAATCGATGTCGCGCTCGCGCTTGATCGGATCGCCCTCATCATAGATGGCGCAGATGCCTTTCTTGAACGCTTCCGTCTTGGCATTGGCGTTGAGGAAGTACTCGATGGTGATCTGGTCGTAATTGTCGAAGCCGCGCTTGGAGGGGAGGTCCTTGCCCCAGTAATTCGGGTTGCGCTTGAAGACGATGCGCTGTCCCGGCTGCACCTTGTCGACAAGATACGGCCCGCTGCCGATCAAGGGTTTCAGTGTCGTCTTGTCGAAAGTGTCCTTGTTGAAGGCGTGCTTCGCGATGATCGGCGTCAGCGCGATGATCAAGGGCGTCTCGCGGTTGGCCTTGTCATTGAATGTAAAGCGCACGCTGTGATCGCCGGTCTTTTCGAGCTTGGCGATCAGGCTCATGCGATCACTGTAGGGCGGGCGGCCCTTGTCAGTGAAGACATCGTAGGTGAACAGCACGTCTTCCGGCGTCACCGGCTCGCCATCGGACCACTTTGCATTTGGGTTGAGGTGAAATTCGATCGACTTTCGCTCGCGATCCATGTCGGCGCTTTCGGCGAGCAGGCCATAGAGGCTGAAGGCCTCGTCATAATTGCGCGTCATCAACGGCTCGAAAACCAGGTTGCCGTAGTTGAGATCCATCATGCCGCGCGCCGTGGTGCGCAGGCTCTTCAGAATGAACGGGTTGAGATTGTCGAAGCTGCCGACGACGCAATAGGTGATGTTGCCGCCCTTCGGCGCATCGGGATTGGCGTAGTCGAAATGGGTGTAGTCGGCCGGCAGCGCCGGCTCGCCCTGCATGGCGATGGCATGTTTCGGCTCCGACATTGCGGGCTGAAGTGAAAAGGCGAGAAACGAGATCGCGGCGATCAGCCAAACAAGAACGCGGCCCATGACCGTCTCCTTACTGGGCGGCTTGATGATTCGGAGTGCACCCTAGCATGGCGCCGCCGCGCTCCGGCCAGATACGTCAGCTCAAATCGCACGACCCAAATGGCACAGCCAAGAATCGCAGGCGCCGGGCTGGATTCGGCTGCCCATGCGGTGTAACACGCGCTCCGAAGTCATCCTGTTGCCTCAATTCGGCAACAGGTAGCTGGACCACGCGGCGCGAAGAAGCCGGTTCCGGGATCATTTGAGAGGAAGTGCACGACATGACGAGCCTGAACAGCAACGCATACCGCCTTTCGGTCATGGCCGCAGGCGTGGTCGGCTTTCTGGGCGCCGGACTTCTCTCTGCTTCGGCACAACAGCAGCAGCAGATTCCGCAGGGCTGGTTCAAGGCCTGCACCAAGCAGGAAGACGTCGACATCTGCAATGTCCAGAACATCGTCACCGCCGGCAATGGCCAGCTGGTGACCGGCGTCAGCCTGATCGAGCTGAAGGGCAAGGTGAACCGCAAGGTGTTCCAGGTAACGGTTCCGACCGGACGCCTGGTGCCTCCCGGCATCGGCCTGCAGATCGACACCGGCAAGGCGCAGAAGCTCGATTATGTCATCTGCTTCCCTGATCGTTGCGTGGCCGAAGTGCCGCTGACCGACACGCTCGTCGCTTCCTTCAAGAAGGGCCAAGCGATCACGCTCACCTCGGTCAACTTCCAGAACCAGCCGAACCCGATCAAGGTTGCCTTGACCGGCTTCAGCGGCGCCTATGACGGCCCGCCGCTCCAGCAGTCCGACATCGAGGACCGGCAGAAGAAGCTTCAGGACTTCGTTGCCAAGAACAACCAGGATTTTGCCAAGAAGCTCAAGGACGAGCAGGACAAGGCCAAGGCCGCCAACTGATCTTGGGATGGCGATCGCGTCGGCCACACGGATAGATAGATCTGCCCTCTGTTCGGCCTATCAGGTATCGTTGCTCCCTAGCCTGGAAATCCGTGTGATCGGCAGGCTCAGTATGCGGCTATCGTCCGGTGCTTGCTGACGTTTACCTACCCACCCGAGGATCGCGGGATTGTGGCTGTCCCGCGCCACTTTCAGGACGAAAGTCCCGTCTGTGACATTGGTGGCTTCAATGGGCAACATTTGCCCGTTCAGATAAAAAAGCGGGTCAACGCGCGTCGTCAATATGTGCGCCAGCGTCTGGACCTGCACCAGATGTTCACCGGCAGGCAATATCAGTTCGACCGACGCAACATCGCTCGACCATCGAAAGGGTACGCCATTGTAGACTTCTGCCGCATAGATCCCGGCGGCGCGCCCGGCATCGACTTCATCTGGCGTCCACAGCGAGCCATCGCCAGCAACCTTTTGCACTTCAGGTGAGGTACGCAGCCGTTTCTCGTGCACCAGTGCGGCGATCGTTTGCCGAAACACTCTGTCGAGTTGCGCGTCCGAACCGAATGCCCGTGCCAGCATCAGCGCGACATGCCGCCAGAGAAGCGTTGCGCGCGCGCTGCCGGTGTCCAGACGGTCTCCCAGCAAGGCCGCGACCCAATGGCGCCGGAGTACCTGCATCATGCCCCCACCGTGCAACCGCGGACGCAATTTCCGCCTCTTCTGGTGCCAGGCGATTTGCAGAATATGCTGCGCCAGATCTTTGCGGCGTTCGCCTCGACTGCTCCATTCGAATGGAATTTCGATCACCGGTTCCTGACGCGGTCCGCCGCGCGCCAGCCAGAGTGCCTCGCCTGCGACGAAATCCTCCGTGAAGTGACGCAGTTCCGGCCATTGCCCAATGTAGTGATGCACAAGTTCGATTTCTGGAACGTAGCCGATGGACAGCCCCAACTTGTGGTAGCGGGCAGCCAACAGCCATTCCGAAAAATGCCCGAAGACAAAGTCAAACCCCGCGGCTTCTTCGTAGGCCTTGCGGCGTGTTGCGAAGCACTGGTCGAGGATCTTGCACCACGAACTCTCCGTCATGCCGTGCTGGATATCAGCCTCGTACATCCGCGCTTCCGAACGTGCCAGTTTGTTGGGTGCGCTGGCATGGGTTCGACACGAGAATCCCGCCCATTCGGGGCGCCTTGAGAAGACATCGAGGCATTGTTCAAGGACGGTGGGCGTCGGCCAGACATGACTTTCGGTGAAGAACAGCAAGTCCGCCCGGGCATGCCGCGCTGCTTCCGCAACTTGTGCGATGTCATGCTTGGCTGACGTCTGAACAAGGCGGTCCTGCGGTGCAAGCAGCTGGCGAATCTCATCCATATCCGCAGCATTGGCATCGTGGGAGGCAACGAGTATGAGTTCGAACGCCGAACCCCTCAGGGTCTGGTCCTGCCGCCATTTACGGATCGCGATGGTTGCCTGGTCGCGATGGAACTCAAGCGGCATCAGAACGGAAATTAGCACATTCGAACCGGGCGGATTCTGTTGCGAACTTTTCCGTAACAAAGAGCGGCGCATGAGATGCCTTCGTTTTCTGGAGGGTCTACGTGTTCAAAGGGCGCCACCGCACTCTGAACGCATCGGGGATCTCCGCACCTTCACGGCCAAATTCAGAGTTTGCAACATAGCCGTCGTCCATGGCGCAGGAACTTCTAGCAGACCAATTGTAGCACTGGGCGCTATTGAAACGGACCACATGTTGTGTGACGTGTGGCAGCGCAATTGCTGAGGAACCAAGTGATGGACGGCGGGCAGGAAGTCACAATCGCTAATCTGGTGAAAGAGATTTCGTCACTCACGCGGCGAATCCAGACGCTGGAGGGTGACTATTACCTGCGTCGGCGCAACAGCTGGCGATATAAATTTCAGCCGAAGGTTTTCGATTTTCATCAGTACCAGCCACGGAATTTGCAGCCCCCACCCAACTACAGCGTTCCGACGCCCAACACCGGCGCGCTTCGGATTGCCATTGTCACGCCGTCCTATCGGCATGCGCATTTTCTGCGAGCTACGATCGATAGCGTCCTCTCCCAGAACTATCCCAATCTCGAATACATCGTTCAGGATGGCGGCTCGCAAGACGGGACACGCGAGATGCTTGAGTCCTACGGACAAAGGATTGCCTGGAACAGCGCCGCGGACGGCGGGCAGACAGACGCCATCAACAAGGGCTTTGCGGTCGTATCCGGCGACATCATGGCCTATCTCAACAGCGACGACGTCCTGTTGCCCGGAACACTGCATTATGTGGCACACGCGTTCGAGAAGTATCCCAAGATCGATTTCGTCTATGGCAATCGAATCGTGATCGACGAAGCGGGTAGGGATACCGCTCGCGTGGTCCTGCCGCCGCACGACAGCGAGGTCATCAAATGGGTCGACTACATCCCCCAGGAGACCATGTTCTGGCGCCGCAGCGTTTGGGAAAAACTCGGTGCATTCGACACAACGTTTCAGTATGCGATGGATTGGGATTTCATCCTGCGGGCGCAGGCGGCAGGATTCCGTTTCAAGCGGCTCCCACGCTTCCTCGGCTGCTTTCGCGTTCATCCCAGTCAAAAGACGTTTGCCATGCACGACGTCGGGCGAGAAGAGCAGGACCGCCTACTCCTACGCAGTCACGGCTCCGTGTCCCGATGGGGAGATATCAATGCAGCGATGGCCGGCTATATGAAGAAGCAGGTTCTCTATCATCGCCTCTACAAATTGGGCATCATGCGAATATAGGTCGATAAGTGGCTGCTCTGTCGGATCCGTTGCAAACCTTCGGCAACGAAAGCTTGGCACTATGGATCTGGATTATGCTCGCAAATCAATCGGACGCCACCATGGTCGCAGCGTCTTGCGGTCAATGTCGGGACTGGCGCTTCGGCTCGTAGCGTCCGTCCGGCCGCTTGTCGAACATCTCGCCGATCTGCGGATGCCGGACTGGCTCGCCCGATTGATCCTCGAGCAGGTTCTGTTCGGACACATAGGCGATGTATTCGGTTTCCGAATTCTCGGCGAGCAGATGATAGAACGGCTGGTCCTTGCGCGGCCGCACATCGGCCGGGATCGCCTCATACCATTCGTCGGTGTTGGCGAATTGCGGATCGACATCGAAAATGATGCCGCGAAATGGAAACAGCCGGTGGCGAACCACCTGTCCGATCGAGAATTTGGCTGTTTTCATCATACTCACCACTAAGCCCTGAAGCGCCCGGCGTCGCTTGGAATGCACGGCACGCGCTCTAAGGCTTTGAATTTACACACGCCGTCAGCAAAAATCGAGCCCGACTTTAGGGCTGGTATCCGACCCTATCTGGCGCAGACGGTGGTCCAATTCAATGCCGAGGCGCCTGACGCCTTGTGAAGCTACGGGCTAGCCCGGCCCAGGGTTTTCGGGCCAGGGCAAAAATGTCTGACCGGCTGCTCCAGATGATCCGGCACGGAATATTACCGCCGGACCTGTTTCCCTAGGCCAGTGAGCGCGGCAAAACCGCTCCCCGGCCTCAAGCCCTCGCGCATGAAGAAGGCGCGCAGCGGCGCGAAACTGCCGAGCACATTGAGGCCGGCGCTGCGCGCCATCTGCGCCGGCAGCATGTCCGACAGCAGCGACATGTTGAGCAGATTGACTGCCCCACTGCGCGCCAGAATGTCGGGACGGCGCCGGGAATCATAGGCTGCGAGGGCCTTTGCGGCGCCAGGATCGCTGCGATTTTCACCAGCGATTCCAATCAGATCGTCGATGTCCCTGATACCGAGGTTGAGGCCTTGGGCGCCAATCGGCGGAAACACATGCGCGGCCTCGCCGACCAGCGCCACACGGTTCTGGGCGAAACGCCCGGGCGACGCCGCCGACAGCGGGTAGATCTGCCGGCCGGGCTCGACCGACACTCGGCCCAGCATCGACTGCATCTGCTGTTCGACACGCTCGGAAAGTGTCCCGTCATCGAGCGCCGCAAGGTCCTTTGCCGTTTCCGGTTTCACCACCCAGACAAGGCTGGAGCGGTTGCCGGGCAATGGCACCTGGGTGAACGGCCCGGTCTCGGTGTGGAATTCTGTCGAGGTGAAGCCGTGTTCGCTGCGATGGCCGAAATTCAGCACCAGCGCCGCCTGCGGATAGGACCGCACCGAGGCCGCTATGCCCGCCGCCTCGCGCGCCGGTGACAGGCGCCCATCGGCAGCGACCGCCAGCGATGCGGAAACTTCGCGGCCATTCGCCAGAACGGCATGTGCCCCGCCGGCGTCCAGGCGCCAGCTGTCAACCATCACCTTCAGCCATTCGATACCGGGATGCGCGATGACGGCCCTGGCCAGCGCCGGGTTGAGCGCGCTGTTGGGCAGGTTGAGCCCGAACTGCTCCTCGCCGATTTCCGTGGCACGAAAGGTGACCACCGGGCTGCGGATCAGCCGGCTTGTAGCATCGACGATGCGCATCACCCTCAGAGGCGCTGCCTTCGGCGTCAATTCGGCAAGCACGCCCAGTCGATCGAGGGTCTTGAGGGCAGGGTTCATCAGCGCCGTTGTCCGGCTATCGGGACCGCCCGCCTCGGGTCCGATGAGAGTCACGGGAAATCCCGCCTCGGCAAAACCGAGCGCCGCGATCAGCCCTGCAGGGCCGCTGCCGGCAACCAGTATCCATGCTGTCTCGCGATGATCCAAATTGGACTTCCAGTTTGCGATGCAGGTCCATCCTGTCTGTCCATGGATATAGGTCAGACCATGCCGCTTGATCAACGCGGCGATTAGGCTCATTCGATTGCCATGACCGGCCAACAGGACGATTTCAGCCATCTCGACCGCGCCGGCCGCGCCACGGCAGGCCTTGCCCGCCATCCCCGGCTGACGGTCAACATCGCCATCGGCGGCGGCATTCTGCTCGCATGGTTCATTATCGGCGCCATGGCGATCCGCGGCGCCGAAGGCCGGCTTCCCGGCGCCGGCGCACCGGGTGATGTGGTGTTGCGCTATCTGCCGCAGCTGCCGCTGCCGGATTTTCTCGACCGCTTCTTCGGCCTGTGCCTGACGCCCGCACCGCTCGATGCCGGCAGCGGCGCACAGTTTCTGGCACTGATCGCCATGTGGTTCCTGATGGCCGTGGCGGCGATGCTGCCGTCGGCAGCGCCGATGATCCGCACCTATTGCGAAGTCGCCGACACCGCCCGCATCAAGGGCGAGCCGGTGGCCCACCCGCTTGCCCTGGTTGCCGGCTACCTCTGTACATGGCTGGTCGCCTCGGCCGGCTTTGCGATGCTGACGTTGATCGTCCACACATTCGCCTCGTCCGCACGATTGCTCGATCCGGTGAGCGGCATTGCCGCTGCTGCCGCTTTGCTTGTGGCCGGCCTCTACCAGTTCAGCAGCCTCAAGCAGGCCTGCCTGACAAAATGCCGGAACCCGTTCTCGATCCTGTTTTCCAACTGGAGCGCTGAGCCCAGTCGCATTTTCCGGCTCGGGCTGGAGCAGGGCCTGTGGTGCCTCGGCTGTTGCTGGGCGCTGATGCTGGTGATGTTTGCCGTCGGCACCATGAACGTGTTCTGGATGGCGCTGATCGGCCTGTTCACTTTGATCGAAAAACAGACCACCGGCAGGGTTCCTACCCGGGTGGCCGGTGCGATACTGCTTGTCTGGGCAGTCGCCCTGCTAGTAGTCTCGGTATGACGAGGGAAAATTCAATGGCAGAGCAAGGCTGGGCTATGAAAGGAGAGCTCGTACTCTCCTGCAATTGCACGGTTTTTTGCCCTTGCGTGCTGTCGCTTGGCAGCCATCCGCCGACGGAGGGCTATTGCCAGACATGGGCGGGTTTTCGTATCGACGCCGGCCATTTCGGCGAGGTCGACCTGTCCGGTCTCAATCTCGGACTGGTCATGGAAATCCCCGGCTATATGAGTCGCGGCAACTGGACCGCGGGCCTGTTCATCGACAAGCGCGCCTCGGTCTATGCGGTGAAGGCGTTGACGAAGATTTTCACCGGCAAGGCCGGCGGAACCACATCGTTGCTCTCCATCCTCGTCGGCAAATTCCTTGGCGTCGAACAGGTGCCGATCACCTACGAGACGCGTGACAAGACCCGTATTTTCCAGATACCGAAGATCATCGACGGGGCGGTGACACCGATTCCCGGCAAAGATCGCGAGAAGGACACCGTGATCAGCAATTCGGAATACTGGATCGCGCCGGAGATCATCGTGGCCAGGTCCGACAAGAGCAAGATGCGGGCCTTCGGCCGCAACTGGAATTTCGCCGGCCGCTCGGCCGAAATCTGCAAGCTGGATTGGCGAGGCCCGTGAGCAAGAACACAACCGCCAGGAACGCCGCCAAAAAGATCACCGACCGGATTCCGAGGCCGAAGAAGAAGGTCACCTGGCCGCAGGCGCGTGCGTTTTCGGTGCATCTGCTGACCGCGTCGGGCTCGTTCCTGGCCTTCCTTTCGCTGGTGGCGGCGAGTGAGGAACGCTGGACGGCGATGTTCTGGTGGCTGGGTCTGGCGCTTTTCGTCGATGGTATCGACGGCCCGATCGCGCGAAAGCTCGAGGTCAAGGAGATCCTGCCGACCTGGTCGGGCGAACTCCTCGACAACATCATCGACTATGTCACTTACGTGCTGATCCCGGCCTTCGCGCTCTACCAGCGCGGCTTCATGGGCGAAAAACTGTCGTTCCTGTCGGCGGCCATCATCGTCGTGTCCAGCGCCATCTATTATGCCGACACCGGCATGAAGACGAAGGAGAACTTCTTCAAGGGCTTTCCGGTGGTCTGGAACATGGTGGTGTTCACCCTGTTCGTCATCGAACCGGGGCAATGGGTGTCCTTCGGTGTCGTCGTGGCGGCGGGCATCCTGACCTTCGTGCCGATCAATTTCATCCATCCGGTGCGGGTGGTGCGGCTGCGGCCCATCAATCTCGGCATGACGCTGCTGTGGTGCGCGTTCGGCGCGCTGGCGCTGGCGCAGGCAGCCCTTGCCGCCTTCTACGACCAGATCGGTGTTCTGGGCGAACAGGTCAGTATCTTCACCAAGGTCGGCATTACCGTCACCGGGCTTTACCTCGCCTGCATCGGCGGTATCATGCAGTTCTTCCCAAAGCTCGGCGCCAAGCCGCCAACAAAAGCGACTGACAGCAAGAAAACCTGACCCGCAGGAAAGCCCGAAAATGTCCAAAGCGATCCGTATCCACGCCCATGGCGGTCCGGAAGTGCTGACTTATGAGGATGCCGATCCGGGGCAGCCCGGCGCAGGGCAGATCCTGGTCAGGCACACGGCGATTGGCCTCAATTTCATCGATGTCTATCATCGCACCGGCCTCTATCCGCCGCCCGGCGGCTTCCCGCTGATCCCGGGCGGCGAAGCGGCTGGCGTCGTGCTGGCGGTTGGCACTGGCGTCGACTGGCTGAAGCCGGGCGATCGCATCGCCTATGCCGTCAATGTCGGCGCCTATGCCGAGCAGCGCGTTGTCGCTGCCGACCGCGTGGTCAAGGTGCCGGACGGCATCAGCGACGAGCAGGCCGCCGGCATGATGCTGAAAGGCATGACGGCGGAGTATCTCCTGCGTCGCACCTTCAAGGTGAAAGCGGGCGACACCATCCTGTTCCACGCCGCCGCCGGCGGCGTCGGCCTGATCCTGGGACAATGGGCGAAACACCTCGGCGCGACCGTCATCGGCACGGCAAGCTCGACTGACAAGATCGAGATCGCCAAGGCGCATGGCTTCGACCACGTCATCAACTACAGGGAACAGGATTTCGTCGCCGGCGTCGCCGCAATCACCGGCGGCAAAAAATGCGACGTCGTCTACGATTCGGTCGGCAACGACACATTCCCCGCCTCGCTCGATTGTTTGCGGCCGCTCGGCATGTTCGTCGCGTTCGGCCAGTCCTCGGGGCCGATCCCGCCATTTTCGATGTCGCTCCTGGCGCAGAAGGGATCGCTGTTCGCCACCAGGCCGACGCTGTTCGTCTACAACGCAAAGCGCGAGGACCTCGAAGTTTCGGCTGCAGCACTCTTCGACGTGGTGCTGAGCGGCGCGGTCAAGATCCAGATCAACCAGCGCTACGCCCTGAAGGATGCCGGCAGGGCGCAAGCCGATCTCGAGGCGCGCAAGACGACGGGAACCACCATTCTGGTTCCCTAACGGGAATTTGCCCGGCTTTTCAGCGCTTTGCCGAGGTGCCGGGCGCTGTTTGCACGAAAAACCGGTCGGTCAGTTTGCTGTGCGAAGCAGGCTTATTTTTACCCCTTGAGTTTCCGCTGAAATTCTTGAAGCTCTTTCAAGGTGGGTGCTGCTTTCGCACGAGAGCAGCCAGCGCATACCATGCTGTCGGGAACACAGAACATATCCGGAAACCGGATGGGAGGCACTGTGAGTGCAGATCATGATGGAGCGAACCTGCTTGAGGTTCGTGGCCTGACCAAGATATTCGGCACGTTGACTGCGTGCGATCATATCGACCTCAACATCGCCAAAGGCGAGATTCACGCGCTGCTAGGCGAAAACGGCGCCGGCAAGTCGACGCTGGTCAAGATGCTGTTCGGCTCACTGGAGGCCAATTCCGGCGAGATCTTCTGGAACGGCGAGGCGGTTCGCATCACCAGCCCGGGCATGGCGAAGAAACTCGGCATCGGCATGGTGTTCCAGCATTTCTCGCTGTTCGAGGCGCTAACCGCAGCCGAGAACATCGCGCTGTCGCTGGATGACGGCTCGCCGATCAGCTCGATCGCAGCCAAGGCGAGGGCGCTTTCCTTCAGCTACGGCCTGCCGCTCGATCCGGACTCGCTGGTCGGCGATCTCTCGGTGGGCGAACGCCAGCGCATCGAGATCATCCGCTGCCTCTTGCAGACGCCGCAGCTCATCATTCTCGACGAGCCGACCTCGGTGCTGACGCCGCAGGAAGCCGACAAGCTGTTCGAGACGCTGGAGCGCCTGCGCTCGGAGGGCAAATCCATCCTCTACATTTCGCACCGGCTGGAAGAGGTCAAACGCATCTGCGACCGCGCCACCGTACTGCGTCACGGCAAGGTCGTCGGCCACTGCAACCCACGCGAGGAGACCGCTTCGTCGCTGGCCCGCATGATGGTCGGCAACGAGGTGAAAGCCGTGGTGCGCGCGCCGGCCGACGGCATCGAGACCGCGCAGCCGCTGCTCGAGATCCGCGCGCTCAGCCGAAAGCCGGCGACGCCGTTCTCGATCCCGCTGAAGAACATCAACCTCAACGTGCGTGCCGGCGAGGTGATCGGCATTGCCGGTGTCGCCGGCAACGGCCAGGGCGAGTTCTTTGAATCCGTCTCCGGCGAGGTGCTGCAGCAGGATGCCGCGTCCGTGCGCATTCGTGGCAAGGACGCCGGCGCGCTCTCGATCACCGTCCGGCGGCTGATGGGTGCCGCCTTCGTGCCGGAAGAACGGCTCGGCCATGGCGCGGCGCCGCGCATGAAGCTTTCGGAAAACCTGCTCCTGTCGCGCCATGCCACCGACGGCAAGGTTTTTGTCGGCACCGGCGGCGCAGTCAAAAGCGGTGCGGTCTATGCCGCCGCCCAACGCATCATCGTGGCGATGGATGTGCGCAAGAGCGCGCCTGATCCGGAAGCCGCAGCCCTTTCCGGCGGCAATCTGCAGAAATTCATCGTCGGCCGCGAGCTCGACCGCAGCCCGGCTGTCATGGTGGTCAACCAGCCGACATGGGGCGTCGACGCCGGTGCTGCCGCCCATATCCGCCAGGCGCTGATCGAACTGGCGCGCAGCGGCTCGGCGGTTCTGGTCATCAGCCAGGACCTCGACGAGCTGTTCGAGATTTCGGATGCGATCGCCGTCATGCACAATGGCGAGCTGTCGAAACCGCTGCCGATTGCCGAGGCCACGTTCGAAAAGATCGGTCTTTTGATGGGCGGCGCCGAGCCCGGCCACGCCGAACACACGCTGGAGACGGCATGATGCGCCTCGAACTCGTCAAACGCCCGCAGCGCTCGATGCTGTTTTCGGCGCTGTCGCCCTTCATCGCCTTCGGCCTGACGATGATTGCCGGCGCGATTCTGTTCGCGCTGCTCGGCGTCAACCCGTTGAATGCATTCGAAATCTACTTCATCGAGCCGATCAGCCAGGTCTGGCAGCTGCATGAGCTGGCGATCAAGGCCGCCCCTTTGATCCTGATCGCGGTCGGCCTGTCGGTCTGCTACAAGGCCAACATCTGGAACATCGGCGCCGAAGGCCAGTTCATCCTCGGCGGCATTTTCGGCTCGGCCATTCCGGTGCTGTTCCCTGGGTTCGAAGGGCCACTGGTGCTGCCGCTGATGCTGTTGTTCGGCATGGTCGGTGGCGCCGCCTATGCAGCTATCCCGGCTCTGCTGAAGACGCGCTTCGGCACCAACGAGATTCTGACCAGCCTGATGCTGGTCTATGTCGCCCAGCTGTTCCTCGACTGGTTGGTGCGCGGTCCCTGGCGCGATCCGCAGGGCCACGGTTTCCCGCAGACGATCCAGTTCAACGACTCGGCCGTTTTGCCGGAGCTGATGCCGGATGCCGGCCGCGCCAATTGGGGTTTTGTCTTTGCGCTTGTCGCCGCCGTGCTGATCTGGGTGCTGATGAGCCGCCTGCTCAAGGGTTTTGAGGTCCGCGTGCTCGGCTCCAGCCCGCGGGCAGGGCGCTTCGCCGGCTTCGGCCTCAACCGCATGGTCTTCTTCGCCTTCCTGCTGTCGGGGGCGCTGGCGGGGCTTGCCGGCATCTCGGAAGTCTCTGGCGCCATCGGCCAACTGCAACCGGTGATTTCGCCCGGCTATGGCTTCACCGCCATCATTGTCGCCTTCCTCGGCCGGCTTAATCCGCTCGGCATCGTCGCCGCCGGGCTGGTGCTGGCGTTGACCTATCTCGGCGGCGAGGCGGTGCAGAGCGCGCTCGGCATCTCCGACAAGGTGGCGCGTGTGTTCCAGGGCATGCTTTTGTTCTTCGTGCTCGGTTGCGACACCCTCATCCACTACCGCATTCGTCTCGTCGGCATGGCGCTGGCGAAGGGCGCTGCAAAACTCGATGCTGCGCCGAAGTTGAAGGAAGCCCGCTGATGGACATCACCGTCAACATCCTTTTGACCATCGCCACGGCGGCGACGCCGTTGCTGATCGCGGCCATCGGCGAACTGGTGGTCGAGCGCTCCGGCGTCCTCAACCTCGGCGTCGAAGGCATGATGATCATGGGTGCCGTCGGCGGCTTCGGCGCCGGCTATCTCACGGGATCGCCCTGGATCGGCCTGCTCGCGGCAATCGCCATGGGCGCGGTATTCTCGCTGCTGTTTGCGGTCATGACGCTGTCGCTCGCTACCAACCAGGTGGCGACCGGCCTGTCGTTGACGCTGCTTGGCCTCGGCCTGTCCGGCATGATGGGCACCAGCTTTGTCGGCCAACCCGGCGAGCGGCTGCCAAATCTCTACATTCCGGTGCTGACCGACATTCCTGTGGTGGGCAGGTTGCTGTTCGGCCAGGATCCGATCTTCTACATCTCGATCGCGCTCACCGCCGCCGTCATGTGGTTCCTTTTCAAGACCCGCACCGGGCTGACGCTGCGCTCGATCGGCGACAGCCACACGTCGGCGCACGCGCTTGGCATCAAGGTCATCCGTTACCGCTATCTCGCCGTCATCTTCGGCGGCGCCTGCGCCGGCCTTGCCGGCGGCCACCTGTCGCTTGTCTATACCCCGCAATGGGTGGAGAACATGACAGCCGGCCGCGGCTGGATCGCGCTGGCGCTGGTCGTCTTCGCCTCCTGGCGGCCGTGGCGGGTGCTGGCCGGCGCCTACATTTTCGGCGCGGTCTGGATCGGTCAGCTTCATGCACAGGCTTTTGGCATTCCGGTGCCTTCGCAGCTGCTTTCTTCTCTGCCCTATCTGGCAACCGTCGTGGTTCTCGTTCTAATCTCGCGCAACAAGCGTCTGACGATGATGAACACGCCGGCTTCCTTGGGGCAGCCATTCGTTCCGGATCGTTGACAATAAAAACAAACGGGAAAGCTCCAAGGCTAAACTCAGAGAGGTAACACAATGAAAAAACTGCTTATTGCTCTTATGACCACGACCGCCGTCATGTCGCTGGCAGTGTCGGCGCAGGCGGCCGACAAGCTGAAAGCGTGCTGGGTTTACACCGGCCCGATCGGTGATTTCGGCTATTCCTACCAGCACGACCAGGGTCGCCTCGAGGTGGAGAAGGCGCTCGGCGACAAGGTCGAGACCGCCTATCTTGAAAACGTCTCGGAAGGCCCCGACGCCGACCGCGCTTTCGAGCGTCTGGCCCGCGAAGGCTGCAAGATCATCTTCGGCACCTCCTTCGGCTTCATGGATCCGGAAGTGAAGGTCGCCAAGAAATTCCCGAAGGTGATGTTCGAGCACGCCACCGGCTACAAGACCGGTGACAATCTCGGCATCTACAATGCGCGCTTCTATGAAGGCCGCTATGTGCTCGGCCAGATTGCCGCCAAGGAATCGAAGGCAGGGGTGGCCGGCTACATTGTTTCCTTCCCAATCCCCGAAGTGGTGATGGGCATCAACTCCTTCATGCTCGGCGCGCAGTCGGTCAACCCGAACTTCAAGGCCAAGATCGTCTGGGTGAACTCCTGGTTCGATCCGGGCAAGGAAGCCGACGCCGCCAAGGCGCTGTTTGATCAGGGCGCCGACATCATTGTCCAGCACACCGATTCCACCGCCGCCCTTCAGGTGGCGGAAGAGCGCAAGCTGCACGGATTCGGCCAGTCCTCCGACATGATCAAGTTTGCGCCGAACGCACAGCTGACCTCGCTCACCGACGAATGGGGCCCGTACTACATCAGCCGCGTGCAAGCGGCGCTGGACGGCACCTGGAAGCCGGACAATGTCTGGCTGGGCATCAAGGACGGCGCCGTCAAGCTGGCGCCGTTCACCAACATGCCCGACGATGTAAAGGCGATGGCCGAGGCAACCGCCAAGAAGATCGCCGATGGCTGGAACCCCTTCACAGGTCCGGTCGCCAAGCAGGATGGCACGCCGTGGCTCAAGGACGGCGAAGTCGCCGACGACGGCACGCTGCTCGGCATGAACTTCTATGTGAAGGGCGTCGACGACAAGCTGCCGCAGTAAGCCTAGGAAATACAAAGCAAAAAGGGCGCCCTCTGGCGCCCTTTTTCATTTCGCGGGCTGTGCGCTTCTGCCGCGAAACCGAGCCAGCGCGGTATCGAGCGCGCCACCGATCCAGGCCTTCACCGGGCGCTGGGCCGGCCGTTCGAAATACTGCCAGACCGCCCAGGAAAGCAGAACCATGAGCGCGACGCAGCCCAGGCCAGCAGCCCATTTGCCGACCAAAGGTGCGGCGGTATTGATGGCGATATAGCCGATTTTCTGGTGCAGGAGATAAAGCGGGTAGGTCAGCCCGCCCAGCGCCAGCGTCATTGCGGACGGCACGACACGGCTGCGCAGCAGGATCGCACCGATCAGCAGGGAATGCATGACGATGTTGGCAACCACCAGATGCGGCTGCGAAACGGCAATGCCATATTCGTTCAGCATCCACTGCTTCGTCACGGACAGCGTGCTGCAGGACAGAAGAAAGGCCGCACCAAGCAGTAGCAGGGCTGTCAAGGAGCGGCCGTGCGCATGGATGTGGTGGACGAGCACGCCAGCGGCGAAGAACGGACCGAATTCGGTGAGGAACAGCAGCCTTGCCGCAAGGCTTTCGATGAAGAATTCGTTCGACGCCGAGATCGCCAGCCAGACGAAGATCAGCCCAAGCTTCCATTTCTGGAAAACGCCACCGAGCAGAGCGAGCGTCACCCAGCCGTAGAAGACCAGCTCGAGCAGGATCGACCAGTAGACGCCGTCCATGAAGGGCTGGCCCAAGGCCGGCGCAAGCATCGACAGGTTGGCTGCATATTGACCGAGCGACGTTGAAAACAGCGGTGCACCGAAAGCCATGACGATGACGAAGGTGATCGTCATGCACAGGAGGTAGCCGGGGTAGAGGCGCACGAAACGTGCGATTGCAAACTCTTGCCAGAAGCGGCCTTCCGCCGACCAGGCAATGACGAAGCCGCTGATCAGGAAGAACAGGTTTCCGCCGAGATAGCCGTAGAGGGCGAACGGCGCCACGCTCGGATAGCCCTCGGCCAGCGCACCCTCGGCAGCCGCGCCGCGAAAGAAGTAATGGAAGAACACCACAGCCAACGCGGCGGCCAGCCTCAACAGGTCTAGCGTCGCGATATGATCCTGTCGGGCAGGTCTGGCATCCATGCGAAGTCTCGGCGTTTACGGCCCGGAAACCATAACGCAGATCTCGACGAAACAGGGTCAACAGCGGCAAATATCGCGAAATTTGGTAAATGGCGGCGGAAGCATCCGACCGGACACAATTGTCTGTGATACGGTTCCGTGACGCCCTTCACAGATGAAGTTGCTTTTTACTTGCATTCTCATCTTGCGGCATGACGAAATCGGCCGACGTTACTAATTTTAGCAGGAGAATGTCTTATGCAATTGAGCAAAAAACTCTTAGCCATTATCGGCAAACGCATTCCAGCCTTTTATGACATCATCCCGCGCGGACCGCAGGGGCGGCTCGCGCAGATCGCACTCAATCCTCAGCCGCTCCCGCCTCACGAACTGGGCGCCGCGATTGCCGACGAATTCGTGCGCCACGCATGGATCGCCGAGCGCGGCGGGCTCGACATGAAAGGGGTGCTGAGCGACCTCGACGATTGGTGCCCGACGCGACCGAAGCTGCCGAAGCTTCCCCCGTGGTGGCCGCCGATCCCGGAGCCCGAGCCGCACCCCGAATGGTTCGTAGACTATCATCTGGGATTTGCTGCACGGCTGTCCGTGGTCGCGGCTGGCTCGGCGGGCACGCGGCTGGACAAGACCCTCAATCAGGCGATCGATCGGTCGCTGGCCGCAATGGAATCGGTCAAGCTCTGAAGAAAACGCAACACCGCCTTACCAGGGGTGTGCCAAAATCCGAGGGCGCCGAGAGGCGCCCTTTCGGCGGTTTTCTAAACCGCTGAACCGTAAAGATCGTAGGCGTCGGCGCGGTCGATCTTGACGGTGACGATGTCGCCTTGGCGCAGCGGGCGGCGCGACTGGATGTGCACCGAACCGTCGATCTCGGGCGCATCGTATTTGGTGCGGCCCTTGGCCGAGGTGCCATGCGCCTCGTCGATCAACACCGGCAGGCGCTTGCCGACCTTCTTGGCCAGCTGCGTTGCCGAGATCTTCTGCTGGCGCTGCATGAAGCGATGCCAGCGCGCTTCCTTGATCTCCTGCGGCACCTGTTCGAGGCCGAGATCATTGGAGCGGGCGCCCCGGACCGGCTCGTATTTGAAACAGCCGGCGCGGTCGATCTTGGCCTCGTCCAGCCAGTCGAGCAGCATCTGGAAATCGTCTTCCGTCTCGCCGGGAAAACCGACTATGAAGGTCGAGCGTATCGCGAGGTCCGGGCACACTTCACGCCAGCCGCGAATGCGCTCCAGCGTCTTTTCGCCATGGGCGGGCCGGCGCATGTTCTTCAGCACCTGCGGCGAGGCGTGCTGGAAAGGGATGTCGAGATAGGGAAGGATCTTGCCTTCGGCCATCAGCGGAATGACGTCGGCGACATGCGGGTAGGGATAGACATAGTGCATGCGCACCCAGATGCCGAGCTTGCCCAGTTCCTCCGACAGGTCGAGGAACTTCGCCCGCACTTCGCGGTCGCCGAACATCGAGGTCTGGTACTTGATGTCGATGCCGTAGGCGCTGGTGTCCTGCGAAATGACCAGCAATTCCTTGACGCCGGCCTTGGCGAGTTTCTCGGCCTCGCGCAGCACATCGGCCGCCGGCCGCGAGACGAGGTCACCGCGCAGTGCGGGAATGATGCAGAAGGTGCAGCGGTTGTTGCAGCCTTCCGAAATCTTCAGATAGGCGTAGTGGCGCGGCGTCAGCTTCACGCCTTGCGGCGGCAACAGGTCGATATAGGGATCGTGGCTGGGAGGCGCCGCCTCGTGCACTGCCGCCATCACGCTCTCATAGGCCTGTGGACCGGTGATGGCGAGCACGTTGGGGTGCTTTTCGCGGATCACGTCCGGCTCGGCGCCAAGGCAGCCGGTGACGATGACCCTGCCGTTTTCCGAAAGCGCCGAACCGATGGCATTGAGCGACTCGTCGCGTGCCGAATCGAGGAAGCCGCAGGTGTTGACGACGACCAGATCGGCGCCGTCATGCTTGCGCGCGATCTCATAGCCCTCGGCGCGCAGGCGCGTGATGATGCGCTCGGAATCCACAAGGGCCTTCGGGCATCCAAGGCTGACGAAACTCACGCGTGGGGCGGACATAAAGCGTTTTCCGGGTTTTTCAGGATTGGCCGCGCAGTACCACACTTATTGCGGCAATGGTATGGGCACGCCCTTCATGCGGCAAAACGCACGGTGATCGCCCTCGAAACCGGCTCGATATTGCAGGAAATGTGTCAACTCACCGCGTTGGTCACATGCGGAGCGACTTCGACGATGCCGCGATAAACCATATCCAGCGCGACATAGAGGATGATCGCCAGGCCGACATAGGCAATCCAGCGGTAACGGTGCAGCAATCTGGCGATGAAGCTCGCGGCAAGGCCCATCAGCGCGATCGACAGCACCAGGCCAATGACCAGCACCGGGAAATGATCGCGCGCCGCACCCGCGACCGCCAGCACATTGTCGAGCGACATCGAGACATCGGCGACGACGATCTGCAGCGCTGCCTGGCCGAGCGTCTTGCGCGCCTTGCCGGTCGCAACCGTCTTGTCGCCGTCGAGATCGGCATTGGCCAGCGCCTCGGTCGCCTCCTGCTCGTCGGCATGGGACGTCCGCAGCTCGCGCCACATCTTCCAGCACACCCACAACAAAAGGATGCCACCGGCCAGCAGCAGGCCGACGATTGCCAACAGCTTGACGGTGACGGCGGCAAACAGGATGCGCAGCACAGTTGCAGCCAGGACACCGATAAGGATGGCCTTCTTGCGCTGCTCGACCGGCAGGCCGGCTGCGGCAAGGCCAATGACGATGGCGTTGTCACCGGCAAGCACCAGATCGATGGCGATGACCTGGAGGAGGGCTGTCATGCTTGCGGCGCTGAAAATGTCCATCGACCGGAGGCCCCCTGTTATTCGCCGCGTGTTCGTCGTCGGATATGCCGACGCCCTATCGTGTATGCTTCCCGCGCGTCAAGAGAACCCTACGGGCAAGGCCAAAAAACCACAGGAATAGCGAAAGCTCGTTCTGCCGGAGAGAGTTCTGGTTTTGGAAAATTCAGTCGTAGAGATTGTACTTCGCCCAGTCGGCTTCCGGGATCTCGTCACCGATGCGGTAACGGAACTGCAGGACCTCCATATGGTCCGGCGCCGTCTCACATTTGAACTTCAACCGGTACCATTGCCCCTTGCTGCGGAAGGCCGCACCCGGGCTGCGGATGGCATCGGCTTTCATTTCCGGCGTCGCAAAGGCATAGGCGACGACGCGGTCGGCCTTGTACTTGTGATCGTCATGGCTGATGCGGTCGAGCACCTCTGCATCGCATCTCTGTTCCAGCCGGGTCTGCGGATCGAGTTTCAGCAGGCCGGCGCGCAAGGCGGCGTCCATAGCGTAGGCGGGCCCGGCCAGCGTCACCGAGGCCAGGACCGCAAGGAATAGTTTTTTCATGGGCGGGAGAACGAGCATATTTCGGGTGAAAAATCAACCGGAGTGCCGATCCGGCCGCGTCCAGCCAGACTGGCAATTGAAAACCAGAAACCTACGGCTGACACAATTGAAGAGTTCTTCGCAGAGATAATGGGCAACGCGATACGACCGAAGGTCAACTGAGAATGAGTGACCGACGCGTCTCTGCTCCAGGTTTCGGAAGGTCCGATGATCGTTCTTGTGTGTGGAGGTCGCGGATTCGGAGTCCCTCCCACGGGCACCACAGATCTGCAAAGTGACTTCGATATAAACAAGGCTGCCAGAGAGCGCTGCCTGTTGTACCAAGTGCTTGATCGGTTGAATGGGGAGCACCATTTCTCAATAGTCGTTCATGGGGATGCTATTGGCGCCGACCGTCTGGCTGGAGCTTGGGCCGAAAGCCGGCAGATTCCCGTACGGGCTTTCCCAGCCGATTGGGAAACTCATCGCCGCGCAGCCGGGCCGATCCGAAACAAGCAAATGCTAGACGAAGGCACTCCCGATCTGGTCTTCGCGTTTCCGGGTGGAAGAGGCACGGCCAACATGGTGCTTCAATCAAGAAATGCCGGTGTTTTGGTCATCGAAGTTGAGGCGTCTCATGCGGACCAGACGGACAGATGGTAGGACGCGCAGACCGTCAGATGTCCGGTGGTAAATGGCAGCATAGGTCTCCTTGCCCGTGCGGCGCCAAGGGACGACCACGTGTGCGCCAAACGCATTGTCGCTGGTTCAGAGGGCACTTGGTACATCGGACTCGGCCAAGCGCTCAGCAGGTGACGAGGTCGGTGTGGCCAAAACCCTTGGAGTAGTCGAGCACCGAGATGACAGTAGGCATGACGCGAAATATGCGCACCTGCTCCGGAGTCGGCATCGGGGCCGGCAGCGAGACTTGCTCCGGATACTTTAGCAGCAGCATTCGCAGGACCTTTTCTGCTTCGGCCCGGTCTGCCACTGCCTGCGCACGCGCAGCCATGGAAAGTCCGGTGATTTCCATCACCTGTGGCGTGTCGTGATCGATGGTCAAGGATACTCGATCGTCTCGCGCCAGATTCGCAGCCTTCTGGCTTTCCAGACCGCAGAGGAAGTAAAGGATAAGGCCCTCGTTGACGTAGCCAACGGTCGTCGCCTGCGGCCAGCCGTCCGGCCTTAGCGTTGCAATCGTCATGACCCGGTGCTTGTCCAACAACGTCACGATTTTGTTTCTGATCTCTTCGTTCATCGGTTGTCTCCAAAGCCATTGCTGACCGTGCCGATTGTAGGAGCCCAAGACCGCCTAGCACTGACGCACATCAACGCAAATGACCGGCAAACGCGCCTCGGTCGCAATGGCTGGCGGGTAGTCAGCACGGATTGCCGCCGCTGCGGTGTAGCCGGCGCAGACCGAACGTCAGGAACGCGTCAGCATTTCGCCGCGCGCCAGGCGCACATCGCGATCGAGCGTACGGAACCTTTATACCTTGCCGCCAATTCGAGCGTTTGCGGTGGATCAATGCGCAGGCCGTCGATCGCCTCGATAGATGGTCGCAAGCGCCGGCATGACAGTGCATCGACTCTGTCTCAAAAAGGGAGGCGAAATCCGATGAAGTTTATGGCATCCCTCTATCTGGCGACCTATCCAGACGCGAACACCTCGAAAATCGCGGCGAATGCGGTTGCCCTCGTCAAGCAGATCGACGCAGCGCTGCATGCCATTGCCATAAATGTCGACATTCCCGACGTTTCGAACGCGCTCTCAAATTATTTGCTCGACCTTCCCTACAAGATACAAGAGGTCGACGCGACCAGTCGCAAGTGCGGCAAAGATCTGCTCGAGGCAATTGCCCAAAAAGCCGTACAAGGCGGGGTGGACCTCACCACGCAGGAATTGGCCGCGCCGCCGGCCCTGATGGGCGATTCGGCTGCAAAGCACTCCCGCTATTTCGACATCTGTCTGGTTGGCTGGGCGCCGGCCAACCAGACGGCGCGGATGTTAGCCGAGGCGATACTGTTCGGTTCAGGTCGACCGACCCTGCTGCTTCCCGATTCCACGCACGTTGGGACCCTTGGACATATCGTTGTCGCCTGGGACGGCAGCCGTGTGGCCGCACGGGCTGTTGCCGACGCACGGGCCTTTCTCGAACGAGCCTCGATGATCACAGTTGTGACCGTGACCGACGAAAAGCCGTTTCCGGGACAGGGAATTGGCGAACGCCTTGCCCTGGGCTTGAGGACGCGTGGTCTGGTGGCCGAGGCTGTCTCTATCCAGGCAGGGGACAGTTCAATCGGGACAGCTCTTCAAGAGCATGCTCTGAAGATCGGGGGCAACCTGCTTACTATGGGCGGATATGGCCACTACCGCGTCAGGGACTTCGTGCTTGGCGGCGCCACCGAAGGCATTCTCGCGGATCTGCGCCTGCCTGTCCTCCTGTCGCATTAGGTCGTGGCGAGATGAGAGGTGGCACGGATCCTATCCTGCGTTTCCACGGCGCAGCCCACGGCGTCACCGGCTCATGTTATGAGATCGAGACGCTGCATTCGCGCATCCTTGTCGACTGCGGCCTGTTCCAGGGGTCGAAGTCCGAACGGGAATTGAACTACGGGGCGTTCCCGTTTCCACCGGATGCGATTGACGCTGTCATCCTGACGCACGCGCATATCGATCACAGCGGCCTTTTGCCGAAACTGGTCAAACAGGGCTTTTCTGGTCCCATCCATACGACCCGCGCCACCATCGATCTTTGCTCGGTCATGCTGCCGGATTCGGCGCATATCCAGGAAATGGAGGTCGAGCACCTGAACCGTCGCAATGCGCAGCGCGGTCGTCCGCCCGTCGAGCCGATCTACAGCCAGCAGGATGCCGCATGACCTTTCAAAGCTTCTCCTGGACGTCAACGAGGCGGTCACCGCCGCAGCTGACGAACGGAGTCGCGCAGCGGTGATCAGGCGCATGCGAAGGGCGCTCGAGGACAAGGACGCATAGAGACTTCGAAGCGGTGAACTGAAAGCGCACGAGCGCGTTGGTGTCCATTCGCAGCAGATCGACGAACACAAGCCCATACCGCAATCCGGCGACAGGGCGCCAACAGGCGATGGGAGCCAGACATGACAGAGCATACGACAATACCAGTTTCCAGTGGCCGGCTGTCTGATCGCGAGCTGCATGCCATCGATGCCTACTGGCGCGCCGCCAACTACCTGACCATCGGCCAGATTTACCTCCTCGATAATCCGTTGCTGCGTGAACCGTTGCGGCTGGAGCACGTCAAGCCGCGCCTGCTCGGCCATTGGGGGACCTCGCCGGGGCTGAGCTTCATCTATGCGCATCTCAATCGCGCGATCCGGCTCAGGGATGCAAATGTGATCTATGTCTGCGGCCCCGGCCATGGCGGCCCGGCAATGGTGGCCAATACCTATCTCGAGGGCACCTACAGCGAGTTCAATCCGGATATATCGGCGGATGAGCAAGGAATGCGCAAGCTGTTCCGGCAGTTCTCATTCCCTGGCGGCATCCCGAGCCATGCCGCGCCCGATGTGCCCGGCTCGATCCATGAGGGTGGCGAGTTGGGTTACTCGCTTTCGCACGCCTATGGCGCCGCCTTCGACAATCCGGATCTTGTGGTCGCCTGTGTCGTCGGTGACGGCGAGGCGGAAACGGGGCCACTGGCTGCCGCGTGGCATTCCAACAAATTCCTCAACCCCGCGCGCGACGGGGCGGTGCTGCCGATCCTGCATCTGAACGGCTACAAGATCGCCAATCCAACTATTCTGGCCCGCATTCCCGAAGACGAATTGCGCGCGCTGTTTGCCGGCTACGGCTATGAGCCGTTGTTCGTTGAAGGCCACGAGCCAACCCTGATGCATGAGCGGATGGCGAGCGTGCTCGACGATGCGCTTGATCGGATCCATTCTATCCAGCATGCCGCACGCAACGGATCTGCGGTGACCGCGTCGCGACCGACATGGCCGATGATCGTGCTGCGCAGCCCCAAGGGCTGGACCGGCCCAAAAGAGGTTGACGGTTTGAAGACCGAGGGCTTCTGGCGCTCGCATCAGGTTCCCTTGTCAGGCCTTGCGGAAAACCCCGCGCACCTCAAGCTGCTCGAGGAGTGGCTGAGAAGCTACCGGCCCGAGGAACTCTTCGACACCGCTGGCGCTCCCGTCGCCGCGATCCGCGCCACGGCACCACAGGGCACACGGCGTATGAGTGCAAACCCGCACGCCAATGGAGGCCTGCTGCGCAGGTCTCTCGAACTCCCCGCGTTGCATGACCACGCCGTTGTGCTCGAGCGCCCCGGCGCCATCAAGGCCGAGTCGACGCGGGTCATGGGCAGCTTCCTGCGCGATGTGATGCGGCTCAACGAGGTCGCGAGGAACTTCCGCATCGTCGGCCCGGACGAGACTGCCTCGAACCGCCTTCAGGATGTGTTCGAAGTGACGGAGCGTGGCTGGATGGAAAAGATCCTGCCCGAAGACGTTCATCTCGGGCCCGACGGCAGGGTTCTTGAAATCCTCTCCGAGCACACCTGCCAGGGGTGGCTGGAAGGCTATTTGCTCACCGGGCGCCACGGCCTGTTTTCCTGCTACGAAGCGTTCATCCACATCGTCGATTCCATGTTCAACCAGCATGCGAAATGGCTGGATGCCTGCCGCGACATTCTGTGGCGGCGGCCGATCGCATCGCTGAATTATCTGTTGTCGAGCCATGTCTGGCATCAGGAACACAACGGCTTCAGCCATCAGGATCCAGGATTCATCGATGTCGCTCTCAACAAGAAGGCCGATATCGTGCGGGTCTACCTGCCGCCGGATGCCAACACCTTGCTTTGCGTAACCGACCATGTGCTGCAGACTTGGAACCGCATCAACATCATCGTCGCCGGCAAGCCACCATCGTGGCAGTGGCTGTCGATGGACAAGGCAATCGTTCACTGCCGGGCAGGGATCGGCATCTGGGACTGGGCGTCAACGGACGATGGGGCTGAGCCCGACGTCGTGATGGCTTGCGCCGGCGACGTCCCGACCCTCGAAACGCTGGCCGCCGTGCAGATCCTCAGGCAACAGGTTCCTGATCTCCGGATCAGGGTGGTCAACGTCGTTGACCTGATGACTCTTCAGCCGAAGGAATACCATCCGCACGGGCTGTCGGATCGCGAGTTCGATGCACTGTTCACCACCGACAAGCCGGTCATCTTTGCCTATCACGGCTATCCCTGGACGATCCATCGCCTGACCTATCGGCGTACCAACCATGACAACATCCATGTGCGCGGCTACAACGAGGAGGGCACGACCACGACGCCATTCGACATGACGGTGCTAAACGGTCTCGACCGCTTTCATATCGTCCAAAGCGTCCTCGACTGGGTTCCGCGACTGAAGAGCACGCGGGTCGCGTTAAAGCAGGCGATGGATGGCAAGCTGCTCGAACACCGAGCCTATATTCGCGCCCATGGGCAGGATATGCCGGAGATCCTTGACTGGAAGTGGGGCCAGGATGATGCGGCGCCGAAGCGTCCAGGTTGAGCGGATGCCCGCCTGCAAACGCCTGGGGACGGCAACATTTCGGATGGCTTCATGACCGGTGCGATCCTTGTCCTGAACGGCGGTTCTTCCAGCCTGAAGTTCGCCGTCTTCGAGGGACGGGAGCAACTACCGCTGCTGTTGCGGGGCAGTATCTCCTCTCTGGGCCAACGGCCGCGGCTGCGCGTCGAGGCTGCAGCTGGCAGGCCAGAGATCGACAGGAACGTAGGCGACGCACCAATCGATATGAACAAGGCGTTTGCGGCGGCGGCCTCCGTGCTCGCCGATAGGGGGTTCTTGCGTCGCATCGACAGGGTCGGCCACAGGATCGTTCACGGCGGGCGTGACTACACCGAAGCGACACTGCTCGACGAACGCACGCTCGAAACATTGCGCCTGCTGGAGCCGATGGCGCCCATCCACCAACGGATCAATCTCGAGATTGTCGGGCTGGCCACTGAATTTCTGCCGCAGGCCGTCCAGATCGGGTGCTTCGACACGGCGTTTCATTCGACCCGGCCGCAGCTTGCCAAGCTCTATGGGCTGCCGCGCGCGATGACCGAGGCGGGCATCGTTTCCTACGGCTTTCATGGGCTGTCCTACAGCCATATCGCTGCGAAGCTGCGTAATCGCTACGGCGCGCTCGCCGGCGGCCGCACGATCGTGGCCCATCTCGGCAGCGGTGCCAGCCTGTGCGCGATGGACGCCGGACGAAGCATAGCCACGACGATGGGGTTTTCCACCCTGGACGGCCTGGTGATGAGCACGCGTTGCGGCGCGCTCGACCCGGGGGTCATCCTCCACTTGCTGCAGGAGCGGCGGCTGTCTGCGGACGAACTGGTCACGCTACTCTACGAGCAATCGGGTCTGCTCGGTGTGTCTCAAATATCGGGTGACATGCGAACACTGATCGCCTCAGACGATCCTGCCGCCGCCGAGGCTGTCGACCTCTTCGTCTATCGCATCGGACGTGAGATAGGATCGCTGGCCTCTGCCATGCAGGGACTGGACACACTGGTGTTCACCGCCGGCATTGGCGAAAATGCGCCGTTGGTCCGTGAGAGGATTTGCGTTGCCGCTGCCTGGCTTGGAGTCGGTGTCGACGAGGAGCGAAACCGAGAAGGCCAGGAGTTGGTCAGCACTGCGACTTCTCGCGTCGATGTCCTTGTCATTCCAGCGGATGAAGAAAGCGCTGTGGCCGCGGAGATGCTCGTCTTTCGATCTGCCCGGGAGCCACTGCGGTAGTTCTAGGCGGCCGATCGCGCTCCCAGCTTCCGCCGAACAAGCACAAGTGTTGCATCGTCGGGATCGGTAGTGACGGCAAAGCCCATATCGCGCTCGAGCTCGATCGCAGCATGGTTTTCGCGGCTCTCGATCGACTCAATTGCTTCGAGGCCGAGTTCTTCGGCATATTTCGCAATATAGGCGAGCAGCTCCCAACCGACGCCCAAATGTTTGCGATCCGCGCGAATGCAGATCGCGACCTCGCCGATCCGATCGGCTCGATCGCTTGCCAGTGTCGCAACCGCGATCAGTGTTCCGTCGTCCGACAACGCAAGAAAATTATGGATATGGGCGTCGTCGGAGCGCGTCATCGCCATCAGCCGCTCATGCGAGACTTCCTCCACGGCCCCGAGAAAGCGGAAGCGCAGGTCGTCAGCAGTCACATGAGTGAAGAACTCGGCCAGCATTGGCTCATCTTCAGGGCGCGCGCGGCGCACTTCGAAGCGAAAGCCGGTCTGGGTGGTAAGTGCGTTGTCCATCGTCGTGTGCTCCTTGAGCTGAGGCCGGTTCCGCGACGTCATGGTCGTCTCGGTTTCCCGGTGGGCGCCGTCATTCGCCCATCGCCTGCAATACGTCCTGCTTGACGATTTCGATGCTCCGCAGGTTGAGCAGGCGGATGACACCCTTATCCTTCAGCCGGGTGAAGACCCGCGACACGGTCTCGATGGTGAGGCCGAGATAGTCACCGATATCCATACGCGACATTGGCAACTCAACCTGCCGCAATCCGCCCTGCCGCTCGCCTAGGTCGACAAGGAAGGCGGCGACGCGTTCGATCGCGTTCTGGCGACCGAGGACAAGGAGGTGTTCCTGCGCGCGGGTTAGGCCCTTGAGCGCCAACGGCAGCAACTGATGGGACATGTCAGCTCCGGCAGCAAGGCGGAAGGTGCGGACCCCGGTGGCGTTGATCGCTTCGGCGAAGAAATGGTGCGTCGCGTCGGCTTCGAAGCCGAAGGTCTCTCCGGCGAGGTGGAAGGCGCTGATCTGCCTGCGGCCGTCTGCGAGCAGGCGATAGATGCGCACGGCGCCGAATTCGACCTGGTATAAGGCGCCCGCCCTCTCCCCTTGAGCATAAATCTCCGAACCGGCGGGAAAGAAGCTGATGGGCTGTTGCGTTTCCGAGCCAAAGGCCGCCGGCAGGCTTGGCTGAGCAGAATGCGGCGACAATGATATTCTGGAGGCGGTGTAGGCGTGCATGGCTGTCTTCCCGGTTGTTCCGTGACACAGCAATCGCGCGAATCCGTGGTTCGCGAAATTCGGTTTTGTCCCTACGGGAAACTACCTAGTCGCGCGGATTGTTGATCCACATCAAGTGGCTAGGCGCGCCGGTCGCTTAAGTCCTCCTTCGCTTTGGGCGGTAGCAATAGGGAGTCGTTTCGATCTTGCATCGGAACGGCTGGGTGGGCAGCGATGTATCTTCCGCAATTCCTGGTCGGAATGTTTGTCACCTCGACCATCGTCGCGGTGTGGACCTACGCGGTAACGGGCTCGGTCTGGACAGCATTGGGCTGGGCGACTATCGACTTGGTCGTTCTGCAGGTTGGATGCGTAGTCTTTGTCATACGCCTGGTTTTCAAAAGCGCGACGGCAGACGCTGAAGCAGACTCAGCGTCACTCAGCCATGTTGCGCCACCCCAAAGAGACGGCACGTTGCTTTAGTCGCCCCCAATGATCGCGACGCAGCCGTATCAAATCACTCGCGGCACGCGCCTTGCCACTCTTGGCCAAACTCTGGGACAAGGTTGAATGCGCATTGCAATCCTGTCTGACATCCATGCCAATCGCGAAGCGTTTGACGCGGTCATGGAAGCTGTTCACGAACGCGGCAGTCCAGACGAGTTGGTATTGCTGGGAGATATGGTCGGCTACGGTCCCGATCCCATCTATGTGATCGAGAAGGCCGCCCATCTGATGGCTGACGGCGCGCTTTGCATAATGGGCAACCACGACGAGGCAGTGGCGCTGAATCTAGGCAATATGACTGAGACCGCGCGGTTCGCCGTCCAGTGGACTCGCGAACGCATCACTCCGGCACATCTTGATTTCCTGGCGCGATTGCCGCTCTCGCTGCAATCCGAAGACCGCCTTTACGTGCACGCAAGTGCGGAGCGACCGGGGAAGTGGCCCTATATACGCGACCTGGACGCAGCAGAACGCTGTCTCTCGGCAAGCGACGCCCGCTTCGTTTTCTGCGGCCACACCCACATTCCCGCCATCTACTACGCGCTGCCCGGTCGCCGACCGGTGCATTTTCAGCCGCATGACAATGTGGCTGCACCCCTGTCGGAGATGAGGCGGCACCTGGTGATCGCCGGCGCGATCGGCCAACCGCGCGACGGCAACCCGGCAGCGTGCTTTGTTCTTGTCGACACGCAGCGGCAAGAGGTCACGATGGTTCGTGTTCCCTATGATCACGAAGAAACAGCCCGCAAGATCCACGCCGCCGGCCTGCCTGGATGGCTTGGCATGCGGCTGAAGATTGGCCGCTAGGTTTCAAGGAGACCTATCTGATGCGACGGTTTGAGGCAGGCGCGGTCATCGATGGTTTCGAGCTGGTCGAAAAGCTTCCCTCCGGCGGCATGGCATCGCTTTGGCGGGCGACCAACCCGCGGTACGATTTTTCGCTTGTGCTGAAGATCCCCTTTCTCGACCCGGGCGCGGATGTTTCCGTCATCCTCGGATTCGAGGTGGAGGAGCTGATCCTGAAACGCCTGTCGGGACCACATGTGCCGCGTTTCGCTGCGTCCGGCAGCCTGGCGCAGGTTCCCTACATAGCCATGGAGTTCGTGGTCGGAAAGGGCCTTGCAGATATCGTCGGCAGCGCGCCTCTGCCTATGGACGAGGTGGCAAGGATCGGCATCGAGATGGCGACGGCACTCGCTGCCTTGCACCGGCAGAAAGTCGTTCATCTCGATCTCAAGCCAGAGAATGTCATTCTCACCAAGCGCGGTGCGGTGCTCCTCGACTTCGGGCTCGCCCGACATGCAGAGCTTCCCGATCTTCTCGGCGCGGAAAGCTCAGTGCCAATGGGCACCGCCGCCTATATTTCACCCGAACAGGTGCTCGGGGAGCGATCCGATCCAGCAAGTGACCTGTTCGCGCTGGGTTGCATCCTCTATCAGCTGGCCACGGGTGAGGAGCCGTTCGGGCGGCCGGCGACTTTGGCGGGAATGAAGCGCAGGCTCTATCATGCGCCTAGATTGCCGCGGGGTATCAACGACGCCATTCCGCGGTGGCTGGAAGCCATCATTCTGAAATGCATGGAAGTGGACAGATCTCAACGATACGTCGAGGCGGCACACATCCTGTCCGATCTGAGGAGCCCTGACCAGGTGGTCGTTGCCAGGCGCAAGCCCCGGAACGAGGGTGTGTGGGGTGCGATCACCAGCCTGTTTCGCAAGACGGACGACAGGTCGCTCGTTAGCAGGCCGAGTTCGACAAGGACACAGGCCGGACCGTCGATTGTTCTTGCCGCAGTCGACCTGGCCAATGGCGGCGATGCGCTGGCGGGCGAGGTTCTCAACGAAACCGCCCGCGTGCTGGCCTCGCGAGAGGATTCGTGGCTGGCCTGCGTGACGGTCCTGAAGACCGAAATCATCGGCGAGACCCCGGCGACCGACGAAACAGGGCGCTCGGTCTATTTGAAGCGGCTCGTAGCTCTCAAGGATTGGGCCTATCCACTGCATATGCCGGAGGATCGCATCAGCTATCATGTGCTTGAAGCTGTCAGCCCCGCCGATGCGATCCTCACCTACGCCGAGCACAATGACGTCGGGCATATCGTGGTTGGAGCGCGGGCGTCCTCGGCAATCCGCCGTCACCTCGGCAGCGTCTCGACCAAGGTCGTGGCACAGGCCCTTTGCTCGGTTTCTGTGGTCCGTTTGAAGGCAGTCGAGGAACAAGGGCGGCGGCCGCTTTGATGCGCTTCGATCAGGACGGTATCAAAATCGCTGCGCTAAAGCGCTCGCTCGCCGAGATTGCGCATCTGGCTAATCCACTTCGCGCGGGTCGCATCGCTGGCGCCAGCGACCATGCCGAGCAAGGTCTCGCGCGCCGGAGTGATGCCGACAAAATGCAGAATGCTTCGCTTCATGCCGGCGATGCCGTGTCCGAGGAACCATAGCCGGTAGACTACGGAAGGCATGCCCATCGTCACCACGACGCGCGCAGAGCGGCCGCGAAGCAGCGTCTTGGTGAAGCCGCCGCCCTTGTCGGGGTAGGCGAAGGCCGTCCCTGGCCGCATCACCTGTTCCAGAAATGCCTTGAGCAGAGCCGGCATGGTTCCGAGCCACAGCGGGAAGACAAAGACGATGTGCTCCGCCCAGACGATCGCTTCGGCGGCGTCCTTCAGTTCGACGGGCAGCGCGCCATGTTCGAACTCCTGCATCGTCCGCAGCATCGGAAATTCAAGCGCTGCCAGATCGACCCGGCGGACGGCGTGCCCCGCCCTTTCCGCGCCCTCGCCATAGGCCTTGGCAAGGCCGCGGCAGAGCCGGTCCGGGGATGGGTCGGGATGGCCAACCACAATCAGGATGCGTCGTGACATGGTCTACCCCGGGCGTGCGTGGCGCTGCCGCATCAGGGCCGCTCGACCCTTGCCACCTGGTAGGTGTGCATGGCGCCGTTGCGCTCGATCGACACATATTCACCGGTCACGAATCGTTCGTCGCCGAGATGAAAGCCGATTTCGTCGTCGCGGTCGCCTTCGGCGTAGTCGAAATACCACTGTCCGCCAGGCTTGCGCCTCAGCCGGCCGATCAGGTCTTCCTCGCCGGTGCGGAAGCGGCGAACACGGCAAGAGGCCCTGTGCGATTTCCACTCTTCCGCATCGATCTGGCCTTCGCCGGTCAATGGAGCCAGCACGTCATAGCCTTCTTCGCGGTCGCCTTCCGGATGGCCCTTTTCGCGCGCGAGCAACAGCCGCACGTGGCGGAATTTCGGGGTTAGGTCCTTCAGACCGGTCATGGCGACGTCCTTTCGGGGAGATCCATAGAACAGTCGCGGCCGCTTTCCCTTGATCCGCATCAAAGAAAGAACTGCGCTTCGATCGAGGGATAGGCAACAGCATTGCGCAGGCGCCCAAGGTCGCTGCGATCAGGGTTGCGGCTGCTAGTGGCAATCAAAACTTGACCGGACCGGCGGAGATCGCGAGCAGCCGAATGTCCGGATGCCGGCTGTGCGACTGCGATCGAGCGCATCCCGCTCCTGCCAGCCACGTTCCAAGCCGACAAGGAGACCTATCGCAAGCGCAAGTCCGAGCCGGGCGATGAGCGGATCCATTGCCGGCAACTTTCAGGCGGCGACCGTCGGCAGGCGGTCGCGAACCCACCTGACGATCTGGCCTGCCGTCATTGCGCCGGATATGCGCGCAATCTCGCGTCCGCCATGAAAGAGGATCATGGTCGGGATGCTGCGAATGCCGAGCCTGGTTGCGACAGCCTGCTCATTGTCGGAATTGAGTTTGATCAGGCGAACATGTGGCTCCAGTTCAATTGCTGCCGCTTCATAGGCCGGTGCCATCATCGTGCAGGGGCCGCACCAGGGTGCCCAGACGTCGACGACAACTGGAAGGCCGCTGCGCGCGATCTGATTATCGAAGATCGCGGCATCGACATCTTCGGGATGCCCGGAAAACAGCCTGTTCCCGCACTTTCCACATTTCGCCTCCGTGGCATTGCGACCCGGCGGCAGGCGGTTGACGCCACCGCATTTGCTGCAAACCACCAAATTCTGCTGTGCCATGGCCATTCACCGATTTTGCGCTCGACCACTATGGGCGCCACAGATGACCATCGCCAAGGGTCCGCAAAGCGTTCAGGATAACCGCCACGTCAATCCCTTCCTGAAGCAGCGCTCCGGCAACCGGGGTGATCTGCCCCATGGCCGCTGCGATCATTGCCAGTCCCGACAGCGCCAGCCCGGCAATGATGCTTTGCAAGGCGATCGATCGCGTTCGCCGTGCAATCCGGACTGCATCGGCGACGGGCTGCAGCCTGTCGGTCAGCACGATGACGTCCGCCGCCTCGGAGGAGGCGGTCGCACCACGTGCGCCCATGGCGACACCGACCGTTGCCGCCGCCAGGGCAGGGGCATCGTTGATGCCGTCGCCGATCATCATCGTCGGCGCCAGGGCTTTCTCGGCTTCGACCGTCGCGACTTTTTCAGCAGGGGCCGCATCGGCGACGATCGCGTCGAGGTCGAGCAAGGTGGAGATGCGCTTGGCTGCCACTCTGTCGTCGCCCGTGAGCATGACCATGCGTAATCTCGCCCGGCAGGGCGTGAAGGTTACAGTCGAGCGGCTGCCGAGTTCGAACCATTCGGTCGCGGACGTGCTCCGTCAGCATGCCGGCGACGTTGCGGCCGAACTTTTGGTCATGGGCGCCTATGGTCATTCCCGGCTGCGCGAGCGGATTTTCGGTGGCGTGACCAAGTCGATTCTTGAGGGGCAATCGCTGCCGGTCTTGATGGCGCGATAATAATTCAACGGGTGGAGAAAAGGGCCGGTGCAGATTGCGCCGGCCTTTTCCATTTTTCGCGAGATCCGATGGGACGACTACTCGCTCGCTTCCCGTCCGGACACCTGCTCGATCAGGATCCGGAAGAAAATGTGCGGTTCAGTGTCGGCTGTGGGAGCGACGACGGGCTTGAGTGCACCAGGCTCCCACCAGTCGGGGTGCTTGCTCAGCACCGACCAGGCATGATCCCGCTGAAGCTTGTGGCCGACCCGATCAGGCAGCTCTTCATATCGCCCGTCGACAACGACGCTTCTCCATCCTCGGCCCTGGCCATGTTCGTCAACCTGGACGGACACCAGCGGATTGGCCCGCATCCACTCGATCTTCTTTCCCGGCATTGAGAACGCATAAAGATGAGCATCCGAATGGGCGTAGTAGAATGGCACGACGTAGGGTTGCCCGTCCTTTGCGCATGCCAGGCGACCGATGCGATTGGCTGTGAGGATTTTCGTGCATTCTAATGCTGAAAGCGTGCGGACCAGCATGACTCGATCTCCTATTTCCCTCGGTTGGTCCATGGCCTTGATTTCGTGGCGGCATTCAGGCCCGCGCCGGCTGCGTGTTGCGCATCTCGGACCTGTCGGCCCAATCGCGACAGGACGGCCTCGCCCACCGCAGCGACGACCTCGCCGTCCGTAAGCTGAGGAAACCACAGATAGTGGTAGCTCAGGGCACGGAAATGTCCTGGCTGACTAAGGCAAACCACGCGATCCGCTTCCCGTGCCAGTTCAACGACCGTCTCTTGCGGTGAAACGGGAATTGCCACGACGATTTCCCTCGGTGACCGGCGTTTTAGGGCGCGGATCGCGATTTTCATGGTCGTACCGGTTGCGGCCCCGTCATCGACGATGATCGCCGTTTTTCCCGCAATCGAGATCGGTTTGGTCTTCGCGCGATAGGCGGCGCGCTGGCGTTCGAGTTCTGGTCGCTCATTTGCAATCAGCACACGTAGCTGGCCTTCGTCGAGCGCGTAGGTCTCGACAATCTCACGGTTCAAGACGACCTCGCCAGGGTCGCCATCGACGATCGCGGCAACAGCCAACTCGGGATTGCCCGGAGCGCCGACCTTGCGGACGATAAGCAGGTCAAGAGGAGCATTGAGAGCTCTGGCCACCTCCACTGCGACGGGCACGCCGCCACGCGGCAACGCCAGCACGACAGGCTGATCCAGTTGAAGTCTGCCTAGTTCAAGGCCAAGCTTCACGCCAGCGTCTTTCCGGTCGCGGAACATCGGTCAATCCACCGGCCACAGTTTTCGCAGCGACTTCTTCATCGAGTTTCTGACCTGTGCGACCTCGCCATGCGAAATGTGACGGTCGAGAAGCTTGAACACGGCGTTGATCGCGACATCGAAATCGACGTCGTCATCATAGCCGAAGCAGCTTCTGACACTGAGAACGAAATCGCGTTTCTTGCGGTCGCTACTAGGCCCCGACGGGTTCCAGCCTTCGAAGTACATGCCGCGAACCAGAACAGGCAATTGCGCTGAAAGATCGGCCATTTCCGATTCCGGCAGCCAGTCTCGGATCGTGTGCAAAACGCACCTCAGAAGTCGGCACGCGCTCGGTTCGCTCCAACAGAGGTCTGCGGCGAGTTCCCTGACCCATTGCTGCGCCTGTTGAGCAGCGTGCGTAAAGTCAGCAGAGGACGTGTGTGAACTATGACCCATGGCGATGCTCTTCGAAGATTTGAGTTCCATTCCTAAGGCGGCGAAAAGCTTCGAGCATTGAGCCGGATCAAATTGCTCATAGCCAAAAGGGGCTGAAGACCGTTTGAGCAGGCGGCGGCTTCAGCCGCCCGACTTCGGCACCAGCAGGGGAACAATCCGGTCGCTTTTGGCGACAGCAGGCCGGCCTGCCGAACCGTAGGGAATGCCTAGTGCATCCCAGGTCTCGACCAGCGCGTCTTGCAGTCCCGCAATCAGCGCATCGGTGTGGAACGGCGTCGGGGTGATGCGCAGCCGCTCGGTGCCGCGCGGCACGGTCGGGTAGTTGATCGGCTGGATATAGATGCCATGCACGCCGAGCAGGCGGTCGCTGGCCATCTTGCAGAGTTCGGGGTCACCGACCAGCACCGGCACGATATGGGTGGGCGACTCCAGCACCGGGAGGCCGGCGGCGGCAAGCACCTCCTTGGTCCGCGACGCCTGGCGCTGCTGCGCATCGCGTTCGGCCTGTGAGCGCTTCAGGTGGCGGATGGAGGTGGTGGCGGCGGCGGCGATCGCCGGCGGCAGCGCCGTGGTGAAGATGAAGCCCGGCGCATAGGAGCGCACCGCGTCGATGATGGCGCTGTTGCCGGCGATATAGCCGCCGAGCGTGCCGAACGCCTTGGCGAGCGTTCCCTCGATGATGTCGATGCGGTCGGCCAGGCCCTCGCGCTCGGTGATGCCGCCGCCGCGCGGTCCATACATGCCGACAGCGTGGACCTCGTCGACATAGGTCATGGCGTTGTAGCGCTCGGCCAGCTCGACGATCTGCTTGATCGGCGCAATGTCGCCATCCATCGAATAGACGCTCTCGAAGACGATCAGCTTGGCGCGTTCGCGACCCGCCGCCTGCAGCAGGCTTTCGAGATGCGCAACGTCATTGTGGCGAAAAATCTTCTTTTCGGCGCCCGAGCGCCGCACGCCCTCGATCATCGAAGCGTGGTTCAACTCGTCCGAGATGATCAGGCAGTTGGGCAACAGCCGCGCAATGGTCGAGATCGAGGCCTCGTTGGAGACGAAGCCGGAGGTGAAGACCAGGGCCGCTTCCTTGTCGTGCAGGTCGGCCAGTTCCACTTCGAGCTCGACCAGCGGGTTGCTGGTGCCGGAAATGTTGCGGGTGCCGCCGGCGCCCGATCCCATCTTGCCGGCCGCGTTCTGCAACGCGGCGATGACATCGGGGTTCTGGCCCATGCCGAGATAGTCGTTGGAGCACCAGACGGTGATTTCCTCGGCGCGGCCGTTGGAACGCCAGATGGCGCGCGGAAACTTGCCGACAATGCGCTCGAGATCGGCGAAGACGCGGTAGCGTCGCTCGGCATGGAGCTGGTCGATCGCTTCCTCGAAGAACCGCTGATAGTTCATGTCAAGCATTCCTCTGGCCAAGAATTGGTCGGAACGGGCATCAAATCGAAGCCCTCCACATCTTCTATGACAGGGGAAACAGCCCGCATTGAGCCACGTCAAATTTTGCGGGCAGCCGGAGATTCAGGCGAGACCGCAACAGGACCGGTTCTCGGGTCTGGACGGCCGCACACATCGGTGCAAAAGCGCCGACCAATGGATCTCAAAAATGATTCAAATCAAAGCGCGGAACGATCATTTCGTCGATCGTGGGAGGATGTGGAATCTGATCGCAAGCGCTCCGTTTGGTCGCAGTCTGGAACTGGCCGTCATTGACGAAGAAGGCCTGCACGCGCTCATATTCCCGTGCGAAAAAGGACGCGAAGGCTGGAGGGACGCCATTACCGGCGTGCGCGTGGATATACGTCCAACGCACTGGCGCGACTGGAAACCAGGAACCGCGCAGGTCAGCTCACTTCAAGACTCGCCCTAATGCTTGGAGTCAGCGATCAAGGCCATACGCACGAGATGCGACAGGCTGGCCGCACCCATCTTGCTCATAACATTTGCGCGATGGATCTCGACCGTGCGCGGGCTGATCCCGAGATCATAGGCAATCGTTTTGTTCGGCAGGCCGGAGACAAGCCCGTCGAGGACTTGGCGCTCGCGCTCCGAAAGCGTGGATAGGCTACGCCGGATATCCGCGGCCTGTGGGTGCGTCGCGACCGCATGATCGCGGTTGTCGAGGGCCGAGCGGATCGCATCGATCAGGATTTGATCGTCAAACGGCTTTTCGATGAAATCGGCCGCCCCTTCCTTCATCGCCTGGACGGCCAGCGCGACATCGGCGTGGCCGGTCATGACAATGACCGGGATCGCATGGTCCCGGGACCTGAGCTGTCGCAGGAACTCGATGCCGTCGATTCCGGGCATGCGCACGTCGGTTACGATACAGCCGTCGATAGTCTTCGGCGCCGTTGCCAGGAAGGCCGATGCGGACTCATGCAGCCGTACTGCAAAATCGGCTGTCGCAAGGAGGAAGCCGAGCGACTTGCGGACGTCGACGTCATCGTCGACCACATGCACGACATCATTGCCGGCCATCAGCGACCTCTTCCCTTTCCACGATGCGCAAGGTGAACCGGAAAGCGGTTCCTCCACCGGGCATTGCCTCGGCCCAGATATGGCCGCCATGCGATTCGACGATAGTGCGGCAAATGGACAGGCCGACACCCATGCCCTGTTTCTTTGTGGTGACGAAAGGCTGGAAAAGCTGAGCCGAAACCTCCGGCGCCAGGCCGGGGCCGGTGTCGATCACGCTCACTTCGGCCATGCCGTCATCACGTGCGGTGGTTGCCACGCGCAACTCGCGGCGTGGTGCGCCCTGCATGGCTTCCACCGCGTTTCGCATCAGGTTCAACAGCACTTGCTGGATCTGGATGCGGTCAGTCAGGACGAGTTCGGCCGCCAGGTCAAGATGATAGCTGACCCGCACATCGGCTTCCCTCGCGCCGACAAGAGCCAAGGAAGACGCCTCCTCGATCAATGCCGGCAGGCGTTCAACCTGACGCTCGCTCTCGCCTCGTGCGACAAAGTCCCGAAGGTGACGAATGACGTCGCCAGCTCTCAAGGCCTGCTCAGCCGCCTTTTCCACCGCTTCCCGCAGCATAGGTGCGTTCTCTTCTTGGCTCTTCTCGAGCAGCCTACGACTGCCTTTGAGGTAGTTCGTGATGGCGGTCAGAGGCTGGTTGATCTCATGAGCGAGCGTCGAAGCCATTTCGCCCAGCGCCGTAAACCGCGCCATGTGCAGCAACTCCTGCTGCTGCTCCTGGATTCTTGCTTCTGCCCGGTGACGTTCGGTCAGGTCGCGGCAGAAGCCGGTAAAGAAACGTCCGGTTCCCGGGTGCATCTCGCCGACGGAAAGCTCCATGGGGAAAGTCGTCCCATCCTTGCGCGCGCCGGTGACGGTACGGCCGAGCCCGATGATTCGGCGCTCTCCGGTCGTCAGATAGCGTAGCAGATAGGCATCATGCTCATCGCGGTAGGGCAAAGGCATCAGCATATTGACGTTCTTACCAATGACCTCGCCTGCCTGATAGCCGAACAGCGTCTCGGCGGCGGTACTAAACGACTGAATCCGCCCCTGTTCGTCGATGACGACCATCGCGTCCGGCACTGTTGCCAGGATCGATCGCAAATGGTCCTCACGCAGCCGAAGTGCCGCGTTTGCAAAGGAGAGTTCGCTGACATCCGTGCCTTCAATGAAGATCGCGGTGATGCGGCCATCGTCGGCTTTGATCGGCTGATAGACGAAATCCAGGATGCGTTCTTCGACCGGCCCGTCGACTTGGTTGCGAAGGCCGACTTTCAACCCGTCGCCCCTATAGGGCTCGCCGGTCGCATAGACATTGTCCAGATGTGCGAGAAACTCATGTCCTTGGAGTTCGGGAAAGGCGTCTTCGACTGACTTTCCAATCACTTGCCTGTTGCCGATCAATTCCTGGTAAGCGGCATTGGTCAATTCGAAAACGTGCCCTGGCTCGCGCAAGAGCGCTATGAAGCCCGGAGCTTGATCGAACATACGCGACAACAGTGATTTCAGGGTCGTCCCGCTGGGCGACAAACTGAGCGCTTCGTCTATGATCACCTCAAATTCCTGGGTTCGAGACGGTGCTATCGAGGCTAACTATCACTTCTCGCCGCGCAGGCAAAACAGATCGAGAAGACGTTTCGCAAGAGATTCAATTGTGGAACGCAATTGGTGGGCCTTTGACGCGCGTCAAGGCATCGGGCGCTGGCGCATGCGATCCACACTCTGCACCGTTTCAGCGAAAGGCACCGCAATGTCCTACAAGTCCATTATCGTGAACCTCGCCATCGATGCGACTCCCGCGCCCATTGTGCGGGTCGGGATCGAACTTGCCGAACGATTTGGAGCACATCTTATCGGCTTGGCGGCAGCGGATGTCCCACCTCTCGTCGCGACGGACGAAGGCATGGTATACGAAGGTAAGGTCATGCAGACCCAACGAACGGAAATCGAAAGGCGGCTTGCGGAATTGCGTGCCGAGTTCGAGAGACTGGTGCCAGCTTCAATTACCAGCGAATGGGGGCAAGCAGTCTGCAGTCCGACCCGCTTCCTCAGCGCTTCGGCCAGAGGGGCCGACCTCATTGTCACCGGCGGCGTGGATGGAGACAACGTCTTTCGCGCCGTGGATATCGGCAGCCTCGCGCTCGGTGTGGGGCGGCCAGTCCTGGTTACCGGAGGCAATGTCGAACACATCCTTGCGAAAACCGTACTGGTTGCCTGGAAGGACACCAGGGAGGCGAGACGGGCGGTGGCCGATGCGCTGCCATTTTTGGCCAAGGCCAACGAAGTTGTCGTCGCCACGATAGACACCAACCGCGATGAAAATACTCGTGACAGCCTCGACGATGTCGCCGTGTTTCTTGAGCACCATGGCATCAGAGCGCGAACCGAACTGATCACCGGCGAGGCTGACGGCGACCTTCTGCTGACATTCGCACGCTCGATCCATGCAGATGTGATCGTGTCTGGCGCCTATGGCCACAGCCGGCTGCGGGAGTGGGCCTTCGGCGGCGTGACGCGCACGCTGATCGCTGACTGCAGCATCAACCGGTTCTTCTCCAACTGACGGCCTGACATGGGGCATCCGTCGACCCGCGGCTCAAGCCAGGGGATGTCGCCGTCTATGTGATCCTGGCGGCGCGCCAGCCCTCGGAAAGCGAGATGGCCGACAGCACGGCCGCGCAACAGAACAGCAGATACGCGCCCATCAGCACGTACATGATCACGCCTGCGGCCCCCGCGGCCAAAAAGGAAAGGATGGGGCCAGCATGGAGGCGCAGACGCGCCTTCCCTGCTAGCATTGCTTCGTCTCCTAATGCGTTGTGGAAGACCTTGCAGGAACAAAGGTCCATTTCAATAAGCGCAATTCCAGCAGGCCTGTTGATCGAGATCAACCTATCGCCCCGTCACTTCGGCAATCATGGCCGGCAGACAGGAGTGACCGACATGACCTTCCTCGACTATCTGATGTCAGTCGACGCCAGAACGGCGTTGATGGGCCGCATGATGAAAACACTCGGCGTCGACAGGCCCTTGAAAGTCGTAGCCGACCATGCGGCCGTCACCAGTCGGGCAGTCGACCGCTGCCGCTCATGCGGGCATCAGGATGAATGCTCGATCTGGCTCGATGGACACGAGCAGGCCGATGATCCGCCGGACTACTGCCGCAACCGTGACCTTATTGCGCGACTGCAACACATTTCTGGCGCGCGCTAGCGATTCCAGCGCCGGAACCCAGGCGCCTGCCGTCAGGATGCGGCTATGACCGATAACAGCATGGCTCTTCCCACAGGATACGAAGTTTGGAATCCGTCGTTCTTTTCGAAGCCTTTCTACTCTTTGTCGCACCTGGGCCCACCAACGCCCTTTTGCTGGCCGGTAGCGTCAAGGGGCATCGGACGTTGACGCTTTTGACTGCGCAGGGATGCGGTTATGGGATTGCTGCCGCCTGCTGGTTTTCGCTGCGTCCTTGGATGCTGCCCGGGGCCATCGAAACCCTCAAGTTGATCGCAGCTCTATGGCTTGCAGTCCTCGGGCTGCGCCTCTTCATTCGCGCCAGGATCAGTATGCCCAGGGCAGGTGGAGGCATTTCCGTGCTGACAACCAGTACCATCAATCCAAAGGCGTTTATCTACTGCCTGGCGATCGTGCCAGTGGACAGCGGGTCACGTGCACTGGGGGTCTACTGGGTTGTGCTGCTTCTGATCACGCTTGCTACCGGATCGGTGTGGGTTCTGCTTGGCAAGAGGCTTAGCGATGACGGAAGCTTGGCTGACAGGGTGGCTGGGCGCGGCGCTTGTTGCGTTCGCGCTTCTGCTGGTACGACCTTGATGCAGTTCAGCGCGACCCAGCAGGAATGGCGAAAGCGGCAACGGCCTCGCCAGCCTACTCTGATTAGAAAACGAGCAATACGGAGAATGGTCCGGCAATGGACAGGCTATGCTCAATAGCCCTTTACGCCTGCGATTTTCTGCGCCGCCACAATGGCCCGCGCTTTGTCAAATTTGCGCGTGCCTGATCAACCTTCCCCAGTGCGACGTAGGACCGCGTTAAGGTCGTGTAACCTTCAATGTCGCCTCTTTTTACTAAGCGACACGCGAGCGATCAATGCCGGCGGTCAAGGACCTCAGCCGATGACGCAATTTTTTCCGCAGCCAGGGGCCTAGGAAACGAGGATGGCGGACAACGGTCCGGTGCAGAAAAGATTGTCCTTCACCGATCTGACGCCCGGGACGTTTTCCGCGGCCACGATCGCCGCCTGGCGCTCGCGTTCGTCGAATATGACGCCGCTCAATTCCACCGCACCATTTTCCACGGCGACGCCGACCATGTCGGCTCGAGCCCATTTCTTTGCCGAGAGTTCCGCTACAATCTTGTCTCGGATCTCGTCGTCGCTGGCCGGGGTAGACGACGTATTTGACAAGACGCCCACCAACGCGCGAACGAGATCAGAGCGGGTGACGATGCCGACCACCTTTCCCTCGGCGACGACCGGAATGCGCTTGAAATTGTGACGGGTCATCAGATTGACGACTGCCGCAAGTGACGTTGTGGGCGATACGGTGACGACGCTGTCGCTCATCACCTCGTCGATACGACGTGCGTTGGCCTGGACATATTCTTCGGCCGCCTTCCCCGAACTGACCAGAAATTCCAGCCAACGTGGGCGCTTGCGCTGCGTGCCCAGTTCCCGACGGCGAAGGAAATCGCCTTCGCTGACGATACCCACAAGGGCACCGTCGCTGCGAATGACGGGAAGGCCGCTGATCTTGTTGGTGAGCATCAATCCGGCCGCCTCTGCGATCGATGCTGACGGATCTATTGCGATGACCGGCTTGCTCATAATGGCTTCGGCTTGCATGTCGCTCTCCGCAGTTTCCAATTCTCCGACTTCTTAGAAGTCAGATGCACGAAGCGCGTTGATCTGAATCATTTTCAGGCCTGGCAATGCAAAACGGCTTGCAGGATCTCGCTTTGCTCGTCGGGCAGAACCCCGAAGAACGGCAGTCGCAATATCAGCAATCGGTCCAGCAGCCGAAGCGGCTTCCCACGAGCAATTGTTCGCCTTCACTCGTGCGGTAAGTCCTTTCTTGTCCCGCGTATGCACCAGCGCAAATTCTCCCAACGCATATTGGACTATGTGGCGTCAAACGGCGAACGCCGCGACCTCGAAACAAAGGACAAGTCGATGAAATTTTCCAACGTGGTGCAAATGCTCAACAAGGGCGGAAATGGCACCTTACATATCTGTAAGATTTCGGCCACAATTGCGGGAAGATTCGAGCCCAATTGAGCCAAGGTTTCCTTGTTATTCAGTATCGCGACCGCGAGACTGTTTTAATCGTCAGGGAAACAAAATGTCAGAAACAAAACTCGGCTATTCATCTTATCAAATCGCGCTTCATTGGATCATAGCGGCGCTGGTGCTTTTTCAACTGTTCTTTGGCGAGAGCATGACGACAGTGGTTGATGCGGCTGAAGATAGAGCCGCAGTTTCGCCCGCCGATCAGACGTTAGGCTCTGCCCACTACTGGGTCGGGATTTCGATCTTGGTCCTCGTGGTCGCGCGGCTGATAATGCGCCTGGTATCGGGTGCCCCCAAGCCCGCGGACCGCGGCCCTGGCTGGATGCAGGTCGCCGCACGGGTCTCGCACGGGCTCTTCTATCTACTCTTGCTTGCGACGCCGTTTGTTGGGCTTCTTGCCTTCTACGCTGGCGACCCATGGGGCGACATACATTCGCTCAACAAGCCCGTGTTTATCATCCTCATTTCCACCCATGCCTCGGCGGCGCTGTTTCATCAATACTGGCTTCGTGATGGGACGCTCAGGCGGATGCTGTCGTCCGGCCGATAAGGCGGGCACCGTGGCGGCGAAACATCCTTGGCCGATTGGCTCCAAGGCACCGCCATGCCGGGAAGGGGCTGCCATCGCATTTCCGTCAGGACGGCGTCTTGGTTGCCGATAGCGCGCTTGCCAAGCATGACGAGCGCAATAGGGAAGGAAGGCGCCGACGGCCTCGTGTCCAAGGGATGTGGGAGGGGAGCAGAACCCGATAGGACTCTGCTTTGCGTCCCCGCATTTTCGCAGCTACGAAACCATCATCACCGAGAAAGGATCTGTACGGAGGAAGAGGCCGTCCTTGACCTGCCCGACGCCGGCGACTTTCTCCGCCGCAACGATCGCTGCCTTCCGTTGACGCTCGTCGACAATCGCCCCCCTCAGTTCGACAACGCCGTTGCTGACCCTCACATCAATCAAGTCACCAACGCTCCAAGTTTGTGGTTGCAGTTCGGCAAGTATAGCCTTGCGGATCAGGTCGTCATCGGGTGGCGTGGCGCCCTGTTTCGGCATGGCGCGGATCAGGACAAGCAGCAAATCAGTTCGCGTGATGATGCCGACGATCCTTTCCCGATCGATAATCGGCACATTGTTGATGCGGTGTTGCATCATCAAGTTTGCAATATCTGGAATCGAGGCGCCTGGAGGCGCCGAAATGACGGCTGTGGTCATCACCTCATGGATGATCCGTCCGTTCGACCGCACATAGTCATGGGCGGTTGTGCCCGGACCAAGATCAAACTCCAGCCAGCGAGGACGCACCCGCTGAGTCCCAAGTTCCTCTCGGCGCAAGAAGTCGCTTTTGCTTACAATGCCAACCAGGGCTCCGTCGCTGTCCGTTACCGGGAGGCAGCTGACTTTGTTTGAAAGCATGAGCTCGACCGCCTCGGCGATCGTCGCGTCCGCATTCGTCGTGATGACTGGCTTGGTCATTATGGCTTCGGCTTGCATCCTCACCCTCCTGATTTTGTGAGACGATGATGGGACATCGCGACCCGCGGAGCTTTGATCTGAGTCACTTCGAACGAGGGACATTCTGTGCGCCGTCGTCGCGGTCGATGAGAATGCGCTCCGCCGCGCCATCGAGATCCTCGTACTGGCCGCTTCTCAACGCCCACAGGAAGCCGAACAGGCCGAGCGCACCGAGAAACAGGGCCACCGGTATGAGATAGACGAGCGTCGTCACGATGTGTGCGCCAATTTCTTGATGCCCGCAGAGCGTCTGTCGCCGGGGACAGGTCTGGCTGGAACACTTGGCATGGACCCTTGCAGGCGCAGCGCATTTCCGATGACAAGCAGCGATGACGCCGACATGGCGATCGCGGCGATCAACGGCGTGACGTGCCCCAGAATGGCGATTGGCACCGCAATGGTGTTGTAGACGACCGCGATGGCGATGTTTTGCCGGATCAGCCGCCCGGCCTGCCGCGAGACATCAAGGGCGAGAGGCACCGCTGAAAGGCTCTCGCGCAGGAAGACGAAATCGGCGGCGTTTCGGCCGATGTCGGCGGCGGTCGCCGGGGCAAACGAGACATGGGCTGCGCCGAGCGCCGGCGTATCGTTGAGGCCATCGCCGACCATCAGGACCTTGTGGCCCGCCCTGGCCAGCGCTTCGATCTCTTCGACCTTGCCGGAAGGCAGGAGGCATGGAACGAAGCGGTCGACATCAAGCGTTGCTGCGACTTTACCGCAGGCAATGGCGGTGTCACCCGACAGCATCTCCACCCTGACCTTTGCGTCTCTTAGCTGCGCGATCGCGGTGCGCGCATCGGCGCGCAGCGCGTCCTCGAAAGCAAAGGTCGCGACGATGGTTCCGTTCTTCGAAAGGACGGTCCCGCCAACCCCTCCAAATTTGCCTTCGCCACCTGTCCTTGCCTTCCACCCCGCCCAGCCGCGCCGGCCGAGGCGCCACGTGTCGCCCTCGGCCGTGGCTTCGATCCCGAAGCCGGGGTGCTCGCTCACCGCGTCCAGGATAGGCTGACCGGCATACCCCGCGAAACCGGCGATTGCCTTCGAGAACGGGTGACGGGAGTGCGCCGCCATCTCCGCGGCCATCGCCAGCATGGTCGGGTTGATCGACGAGGCGTTGACCAGCCGCGGCTGGCCGAGCGTGAGCGTGCCGGTCTTGTCGAACACCGCCGTGTCGATTGTCGCCAGGCGCTCCATCGCCGATCCGTCCTTCACCATCACGCCATTCTCGAACAGACGCCGCGCCGCCACAACCTGCACGATCGGCACGGCGAGGCCGAGGGCGCATGGGCAAGTGATGATGAGGACCGCGATGGCAATCGTGATCGCCCGGTGCCAGTCGCCGGAGGCCAGGATCCAGCCGATGAAGGTCACAAGCGCCGTCAGATGGACCACCGGGGCGTACAGCGCGGAGACACGATCTGCGATACGGCGGTAGCGCGCGCGGCCACCCTCGGCGGCTTCCATCAGCCGAACCATCTCCGCCAGGAAGGAATCCTTGGCTGCAGCGGTCGCCTCGATTGTCAGCGGACCGGTAAGGTTGAGCACGCCCGCTTGCACGGCTTCGCCCGGCGCCACGTTTTTCGGCGTGCTCTCGCCGGAAACCAGCGAACAGTCGAGATCCGACGTTCCGTGAATGATGGTGCCGTCGACGGGTATCCTTTCTCCGGCCGCGATCAGCATGTGCATTCCCGGTTCAATCTCGCCGACGGGCAGGTAGTCGCACGCGCCGTCGCCGCGCAGCATCATGGCCCCGCGCGCGGCCAGCCGCGACAGGCCGTTCACCGCGGTCCGCGCCCGCTCGCGCATGACGTGGTCCAGCGTGCGGCCGATCAGCAGGAAGAACAACAGCGAGACAGAAGCGTCGAAATAGGCGTGGTCGCCATGGTTGATCGTCTCGTAGAGGCTCATGGCATAGGCGAGCGAGACACCGACGGCGATCGGCACGTCCATGTTCATGCGGCCGTGGCGAAGCGCGTTCCAGGCCGAGCGGAAGTAGATGCCGCCGGCGAAGGCCAGGGCAGGGATGGCAATCAGCGCCGAAACCCAATGGAACAGGTCGCGCGTGGCACCTTCGGCGCCGGACCAGACCGATACGGAAAGCAGCATGATGTTGCCCGCGGCAAAACCGGCGACCGCGACGGCGCGGATCAGTTCGGAGAGCGTCTTGTCCTTCTCTTCGACTTCGGGATCGAACAAATGCGCCTGATAGCCCAGCCGGCCAAGCGTGGCCACGAATGGCGGGACCTCCTCTCCACGCCAACGGATCGAAACCCGTTTCGTCGACAGGTTGACGCGGGCGGCATCGACATGATCGAGCTTGCCGATCGCCGTCTCGATCGACTGTATGCAGGCGCCGCAATGGACCATCGGCACCGACAGATCGGTCTGGCGAAGCCCTCCGCCGAGCGAGCGGCTCGCCAATTTGATTTCCTGGCTTGAGGGCAGGACGGATGTCACGTTGTCCAGGTCCAAAGCCATTTCGGCGCCTGGTGCACAGCAACTCATTGGATCGCCCCTTTGGAAATCATGATGCGGCGAACGTCGCGATAGGGTTCGGCGAGGCCGGCATCGGCATCGATCTCGACGATCCAGACACCGTCCCTCGGCGTGTGTCGCGCGCTGAACGCCTGCTCCGGGCCTGACGCCAGGGTGATGGCCTTGTCCTCGGTCTCATAGGCAGGATGACGAAACAGCACCTTGACGCCATGCAGCGGGACAGACTTGCCAGCGGCGTCGCTCAAGGCGTAGCGCACAGTGCCCGAGGCGATCGTCAGCTTGCCGGTCCAGCCAAGTGCTGCTTGCGCCCGTCCTTCCTTGGCTTTCTCGTTGAATTGCTGGCTGGCCACATAGGTGTTTTCGACGACGAGACCGGTCCAACTGGTGCTGGCAAGTGTTGCCATGGTGACGTTGACGCCGATCACCACGCCGAAGAAGCCGAGGATCGTGAGCAGCATGTGCCTGCCGGTGAACTCGCGGGATTTCTGCGAACGGGCACTCATCTGGCGGTCTCCGGTGCATTGAACGTGGCGGTGTATTCGGCGGATTCGAGGCCAGCCTTGTCTTCGATGCGGAACTTGAAACTCTGCGCGATTGCCTCGATCTGGTCCGCCGGCTGGCGCACGAAGACCTTGAGCACCTTCAACCGATCGGGCTCGGCCAGCGTGTCGAACGAGCGTGCGGGAGGAAGCTCGATGCCGACCGCGGTCATCTCGGCGCCTGGCAAACCTTGCAAGGTGACGACGATCGCCCTCGGCTCGGGGATCATGTTGAGCAGCTTGACGGTATAGCCATTACGGATAGAGCCGTCGGAGAGCGTGACGAATTGCGGATTGCGGTCATGCAGGACGTTCAGCTCGAGCCGCTCGCGCGTGAGCAGCGAAACGAGCAGGGCAAGCCCGACCGCCGACCATGCACCAAGGTAGATGAAGGTTCGCAGCCGGAAGATTTTGCGAAGATGGAAGTGTGCCAGCCTGTCGGAGAAGCCGCCATCAGCGTTCCGCACCAGCGTGGGGTCCACCGCGCGTGAACCGTCCGCGGTGGCAACAGCTATGTTGGCGTTGTAGTCCGACAACGTCGCATAGGAGATCAGTCCGCGCTCCCTGCCAAGCTTGTCCATGACGCCGTCGCAGGCGTCGATGCAGAGCGCGCAGGTGATGCATTCGAGCTGCTGGCCGTCGCGAATGTCGATGCCCATCGGGCAGACGGCGACGCAGGCATTGCAGTCCACGCAATCGCCAACCGGTTGTCCGACGGCAAGCGCCTTCTTGGTGTGGCGCGAGCGAGGCTCGCCGCGCCAGTCATTGTAGGTAACGGTGAGCGAATTCTCGTCCAGCATGGCCGCCTGAATACGCGGCCAAGGGCACATGTAGGTGCAGACCTGCTCGCGCATCAGTCCGCCGAATGTGTAGGTGGTCGCCGTCAGCACGGCGATAGTCGCATAAGCGACCGTCGCGGCGGTGCCATTGAAGACATTGCCGATCAGTGTCGGCGCATCGGCGAAATAGAAGATCCAGGCGCCGCCGGTGGCTGCCGCTATGACCAGCCAGATGGCATGTTTGGATACACGCAGCACCAGCTTGCGTGCCGTCCATGGACCGGCGTCGAGCTTGATGCGGGCGTTGCGGTCGCCTTCGACCGCGCGCTCCACCACCAGGAACAAGTCGACCCAGACGGTCTGGGGGCAGGTGTAGCCGCACCAGGCACGGCCAACCGTGGACGTGATCAGGAACAGGCCGATGCCGGCCATCATCAGAAGACCGGCGACGTAGTAGAATTCCTGTGGCCAGATTTCGATGAAAAAGAAATAGAAGCGACGGTTGGCGAGATCGAGCAGCACTGCCTGGTCGGGCGCGAACGCGCCGCGATCCCACCGCAGCCACGGCATCAGGTAGTAGATGCCGAGCGTGATCGCCATCACCAGCCATTTGAAGCGGCGAAAGCTACCCGAGGCCCGTTTCGGGAAAATCTTCTTTCGCGCAGCATAGAGCGGTTGACGGCTCTTGGCGGAATTGACCGCCTCGGCCTCCAGCCGTTCAACCTGAGTCTGATCCAGCACGGTCATCTCCAATCACGTGCAAGCGATGATCCTGCCTGCGTAGAACGACTTTGCCGCCTGCCGGACCCAACTGCGTTGATGCAGGTCAATCTTCAGATATCGAAAGAGATCGAGGCCCGGCACAGGCCGGGCCTCGTCGCTTGGGCGGTTGAGGGATGAGAACAGGCCCTCGCCCCTATTCTCCGCCGCCAAGCGAATGCACGTAGACAGCCAGCTCCTTGACCTTGGTTTCGCCGAGACGACCAATCCAGGCTGGCATTACGCCGTGTTTCGGCGCGCGGACCTGCGCGGCGATCGCTGCCTCACCAGCTCCGTAGAGCCAGATCGCATCGGTCAGGTCGGGCGCGCCGAACTCCCTGTTGCCCTTGGCCTTGTCGCCATGACAGGCAACGCAGTTCTCGGCGAAGACCTTGGCGCCGGGCTCAATCAGGCTTTTGTCCTGAACCGGGCCGGAAAGGCTGGCGACATAGGCGCTGACCTGGTTGATCTGGTCGGCCGTGATGATGTCGCCAAAAGCAGGCATCTCGGACTGGCGCGTCTCGGGATCCGAGGCGAAGCGGATGCCGTGCGTGATCGTCTGCTCGAGCTGTTCAGTCTTGCCGCCCCACAACCAGTCGTCGTCATTGAGGTTGGGAAAGCCGGCGGAGCCTTGGGCGCCCGAGCCGTGGCATTGCACGCAATTGACCTTGAACGTGGCACCACCGGCCGCGACCGCGAATTCCCGCAGCGCGTCATCAGCGGCAATTTCGGAGACGGTCTTCGCCTGGATGGCGGCGATATATTGGCCTTTGGCGACTTCGGCGGCCGCCAACTCGTTCTTGACATCGTTGCGGCTGGAATAGCCTAGCACGCCCTTCGTCGCGGAAGACAACATCGGCCACGCCGGATAGGCGATGGTATAGCCGATGGCCCATACGATGGTGATGTAGAAGGTTATCACCCACCAGCGGGGAAGGGGGTTGTTGAGTTCCTTGATGCCGTCCCACTCATGGCCGGTGGTCGGGACACCCGACACGTCGTCGATATGTTCTGAGCTCATAATCAGTCGTCCTTGAGGGGGATGCGGGCGGCTTCCTCGGCCTGGCTGCGGCCGCTAGGTCGAAGCGCGAAGCCAATGCATCCAACAAAAAAGAGCGCCATGGTGAGCAGGCCCCAACTGTCGGCGAACTCCCGCATCAGATTGTAGTCCATCGGCGGTTCTCCTCAGCGGTAGCCGGCGGCTTCGTCGTAGTTCTTGAAATCCACCAGCGTGCCGAGCATCTGAAGATAGGCCACGAGGGCGTCCATCTCGGTGACCTGTTGTGGATTGCCGTCGAAGTCACCGACCTTCGCCTTTGGATAGCGTTTTTCCAGGCTGGACGTGTCGGCGCTGGGATCGGCCTGTGCCATCAGATCCGCGTTGGCGTTGGCGATCATGTCATCGGAGTAGGGAACACCGACGCGCGCGTTCGCGACCAGATGCGTCGAGAAGTCCTTCACCTTGATCTGCGTGTCTTTCAGGAAGGCATATTTCGGCATGATCGATTCCGGCACCACCGAACGCGGGTCGGTGAGATGCTGGACGTGCCAATCGTTCGAGTAACGGTCACCGACCCGGGCGAGGTCGGGGCCGGTGCGTTTGGAGCCCCACTGGAACGGGTGATCGTACATCGACTCGGCGGCCAGGCTGTAATGGCCGTAGCGCTCGACCTCGTCACGGAACGGTCTGATCATCTGGCTATGGCAGAGATAACAGCCCTCGCGGACATAGATGTTGCGCCCCTCGAGCTCGAGCGGCGAATACGGCCGCATGCCTTCGACCTTCTCGATCGTGTTGTCGAGATAGAAGAGCGGCGCGATCTCGACGATGCCGCCGACGGTGACCACCAGCAGGGATCCGACGAGAAGCAGCGTGGCGTTCTTCTCGATGATCGCGTGTTTATCCATCAAGCCCATGATCTGGCTCCTTATTCGGCAGGCTGGAGGGCGGGCTCGGAACCCGGCAACGGTTGCTCCTCGCGCTGATAGCCGAGGATGGTCATGGTGATGTTCCAGGCCATGAGCAGTGCGCCGGAGAGATACAGGGCGCCGCCCGCCGCGCGCATCACATAGTATGGATGCATGGCGGCGACGGTTTCGGCGAAGGAGTAGACCAGGAAACCCTGCTCGTCATATTCGCGCCACATCAAGCCCTGCATGACGCCGGAAACCCACATGACCGCGGCGTAGACGACGATGCCGAGCGTCGCGAGCCAGAAGTGCCAGGTGACGAGGCGCAGCGAATAGAGCCGTTCGCGGTTCCAAAGCTTTGGCACCATGTAGTAGATCGCCCCGAACGAGATCATGCCGACCCAGCCAAGGGCGCCGGAGTGGACATGGCCGATGGTCCAGTCCGTGTAGTGCGAAAGCGAGTTGACCGCCTTGATCGACATCATCGGACCCTCGAAGGTCGACATGCCGTAGAAGGCTATGGCCATGACCATCATGCGGATGATCGGGTCGGTGCGGATCTTGTCCCACGCCCCGGAGAGCGTCATCAGCCCGTTGATCATGCCGCCCCAGGACGGCATCCAGAGCATGATCGAGAACACCATGCCGAGCGTCTGCGCCCAGTCGGGCAGGGCGGTGTAGTGCAGATGATGCGGCCCGGCCCAGATGTAGAGGAAGATGATCGCCCAGAAGTGGATGATCGACAGCCGGTAGGAGTAGACTGGCCGGTTCGCCTGCTTGGGCACGAAATAGTACATCATGCCGAGGAAGCCGGCGGTGAGGAAGAAGCCGACGGCATTGTGGCCGTACCACCACTGAGTCAGGGCGTCCTGAACGCCAGAAAAGGCCGAATAACTCTTCGAACCCAGGAACGAGGCCGGCATGGACAGGTTGTTGACCACGTGCAGCATCGCGATGGTGACGATGAAGGACAGGTAGAACCAGTTGGCGACGTAGATATGCGGTTCCTTGCGCTTGAGGATCGTGCCGAGGAACAGGATGAGATAGGCGACCCAGACAATGGTCAGCCAGATATCCACATACCATTCGGGTTCGGCGTATTCGCGGCTTTCGGTGATGCCGAGCAAATAGCCCGTCGCGGCCATGACGATGAAGAGCTGGTAACCCCAGAACACGAACCACGCGAGATCGCCGCCGAACAACCGCGCGCGGCAGGTGCGCTGCACGACATACAAGGACGTGCACAGCAGCGCGTTGCCGCCGAAAGCAAAGACAACGCCTGATGTGTGCAGCGGCCGCAAGCGGCCGAAATTGAACCAGGGCTGGATGTTGAGATCGGGGTAGGCGAGCTGCAGTGCGATGACCACGCCGACCAGCATGCCAACGACACCCCAGAACAAGGTGGCGATGGCGCCGTAGCGGATTGGGCCATCCATGTAGGCCGATGGGTCGATCGGCGGCGCTACTTGGAAATTGGTGTTGCGCAGGAGGATGGCGACAAAGCCCAGCAGCACAAGAAACAGCACCCACATGTGCTGCCGGAACGGTTCGTCCACGCCGAAGCCAGCAGCCACCAGAGCCGCAAACGCAAAAAGAGCCAGAGCGAAGATTGTTGTGCCGAATTTCATGACATGTCCCCGACCTCGGATGCGCAGACGTCAATCCGCCCGGACACCAATCCAGCAAGTGTTCAGGGGCCGCCTTGATCCATGTCAAAGTCAGCAGCTTTCGAAATGGGCAGCGTCGATCAAGGAGGCGGTCATTAAACCGGAGCATGAGCTGGGATCGTCGCCGTTCGCAACAAGCCGCGAAAGTTCGACAATGGCAGCTCGATATGGCAGGGAGCCGGTCCCAGTGGCGGTGATGAAGCGCGCGCATCTGGAAAAGCTGCGGCTCTGCGATGCCTTGGAAAGGATCGCAGACACCTTGCCCAGGGTCGATTGCCTGGCATGCTTGACTGTGGCAAACGCGATCGTTCCGCTGTTGCGGGATATTCACCGATACGAAGAGACGATGATCTTTCCCGCCTACGAGGCTGCCTCCACCGGCGGCGATGCCAATCTTGCCTCAACGCGGCGATTGCGTGCGGAGCACGTCGAAGACGAGTGTTTTGCCGGCGAGGGGACTGAAATTCTGCTGCGGATCGGCCACGGCGAGAGAGTTGAAAACGCCGAGGCTATCGGCTTCATGCTGCGCGGCTTCTTCGAAAGCCTGCGCCGGCATATCGCCTTTGAGCGTGAGCATGTGTTGCCGAGGATCGGGGTCCCAGATTCCGGCTAGACGCGCACCGGGCCCGGCTGCTGGGTCTAGGCGCCGGAACGCTGCTCCAGTCGACTGAGGCTGTCGACCGTCACATGCCTGTTGTTATCGATCCGGATCACTCGGTCGGTTCGCAGCCTGGTCAATTGGCGGCTCACCGTCTCGATCGTCAGACCAAGGAAATCGGCGATATCGGCGCGTGTCAGCGGAAGATCGAAAGTCGCTGACCTGGCCGCCGGGTCGACCGTCGGGTCGATGTTCCTGGCAATCATTAGCAGGAAGCTTGCCACTTTCTCGGACGCGGTCTTTCGGCCCAACGTCACCATCCAGTCACGCGCCTCGTCGAGTTCGGTCAAGGTCTGTTTGAGCAGGCGATGCTCCAGCGCAGGCGATTCCTTCATCATCCGCTCGATGATTGTCCTTGGAAACGAGCACAGCGATACTTCCGTGGCCGCTTCGGCATTGATTGCGCTTTCGACTTTGAATGGTCTTCCGAGAAAATCGGGAGCGAATTGAAGGCCGACGATCTGCTGGCGCCCGTCCGAAAGGCTCTTGGTCAGCTTCACGACGCCGGAAAGCACGTTCGAATAGCTATCCACCACCTCGGCGTCGCCAACCAGTTCAGCGCCCGACGGGATTGAACGCCGTGAAGAGGTTTTGGCCAGATCGACCAACTGATCGGCATCCAGCGCGCCGCATACCCCGCGGTGCCGCGCTTCACAAGATTGGCACAGCGCGGGAATGCCAGCGCTGTGAATGTCCTGTCTGACGGTCATGGCTTACCCAGATCAACTCTGCGACACGATATCATCACCGGCTTGCAAATTGTTGCGTCAGTTTGTCCCTAGTGGTCAGCAGACTTGACGGAAATCAAGGTTTCGGCGCCGCTGCGTTCCTAGATTGGCGTCCATGCAAATCACCACGGTCAAGAACATGCGTGGAAATCTGGTCAGTGCGGCGAGCGAAACCGTTCCTCGATACACCAGCTACCCAACCGCCCCTCACTTCCATGTCGGCGTCGATGCCGTGACAGTTCGCGGATGGATGGACGCGCTCGAAGGCGATGACGAGATTTCGCTGTATCTGCATATCCCCTATTGCGACAGGTTGTGCTGGTTCTGCGCCTGCCATACCAAGCAGACACGCCACTATGCGCCCGTGGCCACTTTTTTGGGTTCGCTGCACAGGGAAATCGAAACTGTCAGCGGTCTTGTGACCGACAGGGGCAAAGTTCGCGCCGTCCATTTCGGGGGCGGCTCCCCGACGATGCTAAGGCCCGACGACATTCTGGTGCTCGGAAGAGCGCTGCGGGATCGGTTCGACTTTCTCGATGATGCAGATATCAGCGTCGAGATCGACCCAAACGACATGGACGAGGGGCGGCTGGATGCCTTCGCAGCGATCGGCATGACGAGAGCGAGCCTCGGCGTACAGGACTTCGATCCCAAAGTGCAGAAGGCGATCAATCGCGAACAGAGTTTTGCTCTCACCAAAAGCATCGTCGATGCGGTCCGAGCGCGGGGAGTTACGTCTGTCAATCTGGACCTGCTCTATGGGCTGCCGCATCAGACCTGCGAGAGTGTTGCGGCGACCGTCGCCCAGGCGCTGACGCTGTCGTCCGACAGGCTGGCCCTGTTCGGCTACGCGCATGTGCCATGGTTCAAGAAGCACCAGACGATGATCGATGAAACCTGGCTGCCCGATACCTCGGCGCGCCTGGCGCAATCGCAACTCGCCGCGCGGCTGATCGTGGACGCCGGATACGAGGCCCTAGGGCTCGATCATTTTGCCAAACCGGGCGATACGCTCGCGATCTCGGCTCGCGCCGGCAAGATCCGCCGCAATTTCCAGGGCTATACCGAGGACCAGTGCGAAACGCTCATTGGTCTTGGTCCCTCCTCGATCAGCCGGTTCCGACAAGGCTACGCCCAGAACACCGTTGCGACCGGCGAGTACGAGAAAATTGTAGATTCGGGACAGTTGGCGACGGCACGTGGCATCGAGCTCAGCGTCAACGATCTGGCCAGGGGCTGGATCATCGAGCGCCTGATGTGCCAGTTTGCTTTTTCGGCGGTCGAGCTTGTCGAGCGCTTCGGCGAGGTCGGGCAGAAACTCCTGGCTACGGCAAGCCGCCTTGCCATTAGCAGCGGCGGCCTGCTTCTCAAGCTCGATGGCGAAAATTTCGTCGTGCCGGAGGACAGCCGCGCGCTTGTCAGGACGGTGGCGGCAAAATTCGACAGGTATCTCGGCAATGGAACCAGCAGGCATTCGGTTGCGGTTTGACCAACGGCTCCGCGCAGCCGATCAAAAGTGTTCGCCAACCCTGAATGGACCGACGCGCGTTCCCGCAGCGATCAAGTAGGCGGTCGACCAGCCGATCAGTAGAAACCCGTTCACGCCCTCGAGCGCCGCCAGGACGCGCCAGTCATGGGCGGGAACCACGTCGCCATAACCGACCGTTGAAAAGGTGATGGTGGAAAAATACAGCGCGGTCTCGAAGTCCGGCAACACGCCGAGCCGAAGATAGACGCCGGCCCACAACCACACCTCCGCTGTCATGACGGCAAAAAGGCCCATCACGACGCTGATCATTGCCACCACCCGGCTTCGTCGCCCGCGCATGCGAAAGCGCGCCGCCAGATGTTTCATCGCATGGGTGACTGCGATGAGGCCAAAAGTGTGAATGAGGACAGTCAGGCTTATGACGACTGTGCCGACGACTAGGTTGAGAGCCATGCGATGAAACTAGAAACCTCGAGGGGCGCTTTCCTTGCGTAAAATCAAAGCTGGCGCCGGCATTTCGAGCCTCGAAGCAACCGGTCGCCTTTCGCCGAAGCCACCTATTGGCCTCTGCCTGCTGCAGCAGGCGCGAGGCGAAAAAACATCGCCAGCTTCAGGCTGGTCGCGATCCGTTCGGCGCGATCGACAAACACCGCCGCCGTTTCCGGCGCGAAGAGTTCGGCCGCCGTCTGGCTGAAAAGGGTCTGCCAGATCTCGAAATCGGCCTCAGTGACATGCTTGAGTTTGAGATGCGCCGGCACCGGGCGGCCGTGGTAGTCGCCGGTCTTTAGGATGACGGAGCACCAGAAATCCGTCATTTTCTCCAGGTGTGGCTCCCAATCGCCGGTGATCTCGCGCACGAAAATCGGCCCGAGCCGCTCGTCGTTCCTCACCTTGGCATAGAACTCGCGGACCAGTTTTCCTATGGACGTCCGATCAACGCCGGCGCGGTCCAGCGGTTGTTCCGCGACGGCGCGCGCCCTGTCGACCAAAACCGATTTCACAGTCATCATGCACTTTCATTTGTGTTGCTTGTCACGATAGGCCCAGGCGCCGAAGGGCGGCCTGCACTAGACCGGGTCGGTCGCGAACAAGCCGAAAGCCCAGATTGTCGGGCGGCGTTCCGACGGCGCAGCCGCCGCTCTTACCGTCCCGAATGAAGTTTGACATATAAGTGCGGTGGAATCCCTCCACAGCGTGCACGCCACAGTTGTCGATCGAACTTGCCGCGCGCTTTCCATCGCTGCCTATTGTGACGTGGGAATAACATGTCGAGGTCCATTCCCAGACATTCCCGGCAATGTCCGCCAGACCCTTTGAATTGGTGCCGAAAGCGCCTTGAGCTCTTGGCTGGGGATCAGGTTTGCGTGCAAGCGCGGCCTCGGTGCGGTACTGTGCCAGCCACCGGCGCGCCGGATTGTTGGCGTCGCTTTCGCCGCCGTCTATGTCAGCCCGGAACCGTTCGCCGGCGGCATAAGCCCACTCCACGTCGGTCGGCAAGCGCCATGCCTCGCCTGTGCTGGCTGAAAGCCAGGTCGCGTAGGCTTCGGCATCGATGTGGCTCACGCCGGTGACCGGCACGTTGCCGATCTTGCTGCGCGCGTCGGCGAGCTTGCAGACGCCGTCCGCCACGCAACGTCCATAGTCCGACACGCTTACCTGGAATTTCATGATTTCCAGTTGCGCATCGATGGTTTCCTGGACGATGGGTGCCGCGACGGGACGGCTTTCCTTGAGGAATTCTCCGGGCTGTGGGTGATCAAACGAGCCGGGCCTGAGCATCACCAGTTGGCCCACGGCTACCCGTTGGGGAATCTCCAAGGAATTCCTGTCGAGCGCATGGGTTATGCCCACGCCGATCATTGCGGCAGCTGCAATCGTTCCGAAGGTGAAGACAGGATCGAAAGACATGGCACCAAGTCCGGCCACGAGCGCAACCCTTTGGCTCCCGCCGCTGGGTTGCACTGAGGATCGGATCTCCTGACTACGAGGCAATTGCCTTGGGCGCTTCGAGCTGCATCATCAGATCGTCGTCCCACTTTCCGTCGACCGTGAAGTGCGCAGTCGCGCCGAGTTCGACGGCCTCGATCAGATTGTGGTTCACATAGGCGTAGATGCCCGGCTGCAGGAAGGTGTAGAGCGCGGCACCCGCCGATCCGCCACGGATGAACCAGGTTTCCAGGTCCTTGGCCGGAGGGTTGGCGAACTTGCCTTGTTCCCAGACAAAATCGCCATGACCGCCAATCAAATGCGGACGCGTGTCCCGGTTGGCCTGCGAGTGGACGATCAGAACGGTCTCGCCGACCTTGGCCTTCATGGCATTGTCGCCGGTCAGCGAACCGGCTTTGCCATTGAACACGACATGCGTCGGGATCAGCCCGCGCATGACCTTGACCGTATCGTCGTAATTGTCGCCGGGCGATTCGTACTTCTTGAAGTTCCCCTGCTCGTCGCGAGGGATGTAGAAGTCGTTCTCGCCAATGTAGTAGATGTGGTCATAGCGAACGGGTTTGCCCTTGTCGTCCTTGAGGCCTTCGCGCGGCAGCACCATCACCGCTCCGCTCATCCCCGACACGACGTGCCACGGGATCATCGCGCCGCCGGGTGCGCAGTGGTAGACGAACGTCCCCGTGCGCGTGGCTTTGAAGCGCAACGTGACCTGCTCGCCAGGATTGATGAGCGTCAGCCCGCCGCCGCCGAGCGCGCCGGTGGCGGCATGGAAATCGATGTTGTGGGCAAGCGTGTTGGTCTCGGGATTGATCAGGGTGAGCTCGATATAGTCGTCTTGGTGCACGACCATCAGAGGGCCTGGAATCGAGCCGTTGTAGGTCATCGCATTGAGCTGCGTGCCGTCGGCATCGATGACCATCGGCTTCTCCTCGATCGTCATGGTGAATTCGACGACCTTTGGACCGCCCTTGGCGACCTGATCGTGAGCATGGACGAATGGTGGCGCGACCAGCGTGACCTTCTCACGCGGCAGTCCGGCAACCTCTTTTGCGCTTGCCGCAGCAGGCATGGCGGTAATCGTTGCAACAGCAGCGGCGGTAAGTACAGAACCCAACAGGGCTTCACGTCTGGTAAGCATTTCCATCTCCTATGCCTGAGCCAATTGATGGGCTAACGATAGGCCTCTCGCCGGGAACGTCTTTGCGCTAGCGCAAACCTGATTTCATTGTTGGATGCGGAAGAAGGTTCGCGGAGTCCGCGGCGAAAGTGTTCGCCAACGAAAATCGGCCAGACTGGACCTCTCCCCTGGTCCGTCTGGCCGCCCCTCCGGCGATCGAGAACCGGAGGGTATCTCTAGGAACTAGGCAATCAGTTGGAGGCTGCCTTGGTCACTTCGCTGAACAGTTCGGCGAACACGGTCTTGGCCTTGCCAACCTGCTTGACGGCTTCGGCCGCTTCCAGGTTGACGGGCTTGCCGACGACGATGAGTGCCACCATCCCCATTCCGTAGTGCGGCGCGCATTTCACGCCATAGACGCCTTCCTGGGTCACGGTCACGGTCACTTCCTCGCTGGGCTTTCCCTTGAAAGCTTCAGCGCCGTCCGGCAGCATCCCTTTGATCGTTTCAGCATTGTGCGACTTGTCGGTCGGGACGAATTTGATGGTGTCTCCCGGAACCGCACGGGTGAAAGCGGGCTGGAAGACCATCGCGCCCTTCTCGCCCTTGTTCAGCATTTGCACCACGTGTTCTTCGGCGTTGGCCGAGCCGGCGATAGCGAGCAAGGCGACAGCCGCAGCAATCAGGGGCAGTTTCATGGGAAGTCCTTTCTTGTGTTCATCACGGCATCAACCGTCGCGCCCTTTCTACGTCATCGGAGGATCTGGCGATTTGCGCTGGCGCAAACTGGCCGGTGAAATCTAGCAGTGAAGAAGGAGGCCGACCGGGCAATTGCCGTGCGCCGTTCGTCAAGAAGCTGGTCGCTTGGCTCGCCGCGCCTGCAAGCGCGGTCTCATCAGCATTCCGCCGAAAAGGCTGAGATAGCCGATAAAGGCCGCAACCCAGAGCGCCGCGGACATGTGGAGAAGGGTCGGCATTGCCGGTGCGAAGGAGGCGGCGATGCGCAAAATGGCCGCAAACACGATTGTAACGAAGACCAACGATGTGCCGATACTGGCCCGCAGTTCGCGGCCGGTATGGCCCAGCGTGGCGCGCGCCATGACGGCCAGCGTCATGGAGGCCAATGCTCCAACACCGAAGGCATGAATCGCGGCGATCGGAGGAACCTTCTCGGGAAGGAATACGGCAAGGCCCGCAAGTAGAAGGCCGATCGGAATGAAGGCATATGCGACGTGCAGGATCAGCACCAACGGATCTGAAAAGGTCCGGTCTCCGGCCCAACGCGCAAGTCGAATGGTATTGAAGACCGCTGCGGCCATCAGTAAAGGGCCCGCGCCAGCGCGATCGGGAAAGAAGACCCAGCATAGCAATCCGATCGCTGATAGTGCGATTGTTCCAGTGTCGAATCTTCCAAATGAGGCCGGCAGACGGCCTGGTCTCTCGCGCACCAGCCAGTTGCGGGTGAAACTTGGAACGATACGCCCGCCAATGATCATGATGAGCACGACTGTCGCCCCGAGGCCGAGCCGGCGGCTTACGTCGGACAGCCCGAGGTAGTGAGCTTCGGCATGAAACATCACGTTGGATCCCAGGAGCACTGTTACGGGCAGCAGCACTTTCAGGTTCCGCCAGTTTCGACCCGCAATGATTTCCATTGCGGCAGTGACGACAACCGCAAGAAGAAAGGCGCAGTCGATCACCGCGCTGAGCAGCCAACCTGTCTCCGCCGAAAAGAAAACGACAAGCCGTCCCGCGACCCAGAGCAATGCGAGCGCAAGCAGGGGAAGGCCTTGCACCGGAAGACGTCCAGTCCAGTTCGGGATCGCCGTGAGCAGGAAGCCCGTCACAATTGCCGCCAGATAACCAAACAGCATCTCGTGGACATGCCAGTCCACGGGCGAGAAAGCACTGAGGGTTTCAAGCTTACCGTAAAGCAGAGGCAACCAGATCAGGACGGCTGCAGCGGCATAGAGGGAGCCAAGCAGGAAGAAGGGCCGGAAACCGTAGGAAAGAACTGCCGGCCATGAGCTCGGCCGCGTACGCGGGATTGCCATGAAGGTACCTCATAGAAGTTGCGGGTAGCCACAGTGAGTCTTGGTGCGGCTGCCCATCGGACCCTTCTAGCCGGACCCAGGGAACAGACTTTGCCTCAGCGCAAAGAAGATCGAGAATGGAGAAGCGGTGGCTGTGGCATACGCCACTTGTCGGCGGCTGCTCGCGCATGACACAGTTCGCCGGATGGATGCCGGCGCATGCGGTGGTCAATTTCGGGAGTAATGCGGTTTGGGTAGCCTTGATCGTTCGCTGATTGCCGGGCTGTCTGTTTTCGAGGGCATGGCCGCCGCGGATCTCGACCGCATAGTCGGGCAGGCGAGGTCCATGAGGATAGCTAAGGATCAGCCAGTCTTTGAGCAGGAGCAGGATGCCCATTCCTTTTTCCTGCTGCTCGACGGACATGTGCGTGTGGTGAAATCGACGCCGGATGGTCAGGACGTGACTGTCCGCTACATAAGTCCGGGCGAATTGCTGGGCATCGCCCACGCGCTGGGCCGCACAACCTACCCGGCAAATGCTATCGCCGCCGCCGACTGCGTGGTTCTGGCCTGGCCAAGCCAGCTCTGGCCGACATTTGCGGCCAACTTTCCCAGTTTCACGGCTAACACTTACAAGAGCGTGGGGGCCAGACTGCAGGACGCACACACGCGCGTCATCGAGATGTCCACCGAACAGGTGGAACAGCGCGTCGCGCATGCGTTGCTCAAGCTGGTCAAGCAGTCAGGCAGGAAGACCGAGGAGGGGATATTGATCGACTTCCCGATCTCGCGCCAGGACATAGCCGAGATGACCGGAACGACGCTGCATACGGTGAGCCGGCTGCTCTCGGCCTGGGAAGACCAGGGCCTAGTCAAAAGCGGGCGTCAGAAGGTGACGGTGGTCGAACCGCACCGGCTCCTTCTGGTCGCGGAAGGCCGCGTGGAAAAGGGCTAGTCCGGATCGCCGGCATCCATCGCCGCGAGCAGATCGCAACGCAGTTTTTCTTCATTCAGGTCGTGCTCGCGCGCGGCATCGGCAATGGTGTGAAACGAGGCGATGGGGCAACCGACGCAAAGCATGCCGTGCCGCAGCACGATGCGGATCGCCGCCGGCGCCTTCCGCATGATTTCGTCCATCGTCGCATCGTCACCGAATTTGCGTTTCATGACGTCCGTCCGCGTTTGGATGCGGACATCTTGCGACTTCTTTCCGGGATGCTCGTTGCGCTGAAACAAACAGCAGAAGTCTGGCGCTCTCCCGCTGTATGGCGAGAGGGCGCGGCAAGTCGCGCCCTCTCTTCCTATCAGAAGAAGCCGAGCTTCTTCGGGCTGTAGCTGACCAGCATGTTCTTGGTCTGCTGGTAGTGGTCGAGCATCATCTTGTGCGTCTCGCGGCCGATGCCGGACTGCTTGTAGCCACCGAACGCTGCGTGCGCCGGATAGGCGTGGTAGCAATTGGTCCAGACGCGGCCCGCCTGGATCGCCCGGCCGAAGCGGTAGGCCCGGTTGCCGTCGCGCGTCCAGATGCCGGCGCCGAGACCATAGAGCGTGTCGTTGGCGATCGACAGTGCCTCTTCGTCGTCCTTGAAGGTCGTGACAGAGACAACCGGTCCGAAAATCTCCTCCTGGAAGATGCGCATCTTGTTGTGGCCCTTGAACACTGTGGGCTGCACGTAGTAGCCGCCCGCCAGGTCGCCGGGCAGGAGATTGCGCGCGCCGCCTGCCAGCACCTCCGCGCCTTCCTGGCGGCCGATGTCGATGTAGGACAGGATCTTTTCCAACTGCTCGGACGAAGCCTGCGCGCCAATCATCGTCGCGGGATCGAGCGGGTCGCCCTGCACGATCGCCTCGACGCGCTTGAGGGCGCGTTCCATGAACGCATCGTAGATCGATTCATGGATGAGCGCGCGGCTCGGGCAGGTGCAGACCTCGCCCTGATTCAGCGCGAACATGACAAAGCCTTCAATCGCCTTGTCGAAGAAATCGTCGTCTTCGGCGACGACATCCTTGAAGAAGATGTTGGGTGACTTGCCGCCGAGCTCGAGCGTCACGGGGATCAGGTTCTGGCTGGCATACTGCATGATCAGCCGGCCCGTCGTGGTCTCGCCGGTAAAGGCGATCTTGGCAATGCGCGGCGACGACGCGAGCGGCTTGCCGGCCTCGAGGCCGAAGCCGTTGACGATGTTGAGCACGCCCGCCGGCAGCAGATCGCCGATAAGATCGGCCCAGAGAAGGATGGCGGCCGGTGTCTGCTCGGCGGGCTTCAGCACGACGCAGTTGCCGGCCGCAAGCGCGGGAGCAAGCTTCCAGCATGCCATCAGCAGCGGGAAGTTCCACGGAATGATCTGGCCGACCACGCCGAGTGGCTCGTGGAAATGATAGGCGACGGTATCGTCGTCGATCTGCGAAAGGCTGCCCTCCTGGCCGCGCACAGCACCGGCGAAATAGCGGAAATGGTCGATAGCCAGAGGCAGGTCGGCCGCTGTCGTTTCCCGGATCGGCTTGCCGTTATCCCAGGTTTCGGCACAGGCGAGGAGATCGAGGTTCTCCTCCATGCGGTCGGCGATGCGGTTGAGGATAAGCGACCGCTCTGCCACGCTGGTGCGTCCCCAGGCGTCCTTGGCGGCATGTGCTGCATCCAGGGCCGCCTCGATATCCTGAGCGTCCGAGCGTGCCACCTCGCACAGCAGTTGACCGTTTACCGGCGAGTGGTTCTCGAAGTAGCGGCCGGACCGCGGCTCGGCCCATTTGCCGCCAATGAAATTGCCATAGCGCTTGTCGAAAGGCGCCTTGACCGAGCGTGAAAATTCAACCTTGTTCATGTGTCTTCCTCCCAAAGCTGACGTCGCGGGATGCGACGCTTCGGAAGAGACTTGCGATTTCCGCCCGTAATTGTCACCGCACCGGTCACCGCGGTTGGATATGATGTGTCGCAGAATTGCGACAGTCATGATCGCCAAGGGAGTTCAGTGAGACCTGTGGACATCCAGGCGGTTGAGCTTGCGGTGAAGCGTCGCGCGGCTGATGCCAAGCGCCTGAGCCGCAGCGGAGACATTTCCGTCCGCCCGTGCCAACGCTCGCTGGAGAGCTCCGCGCTCCGCCTCAGCGAGAATTTTGGAGCCGCTCTCAGCCCAACCGAACAGATCGGCGGCGGGCATCGGCTTGTCGAGACACTGCTGTGTAATTCCAAGCGCCAGGCGCGCCGAACGGGTCGCGCCGACTACGAGATCGTCGCCATCAACGGCGATCAGCGCTCCGGAACCTTTGTCAGTCACTGGCGCGAGCAAAATTCGCGCCTTTGGGAATGCCATCTTGAAGTTTTCACTTTCGATCCGACGCACCGCGTCGACGACAGCCATCGAAATAAGATTGGCGAAGGCTTCGGTCAAATCAGCCCGGCAGGACGACACATCAAGCGCGGCTACAAGATTCCCCTGATGATCGTGGACCGGTGCGGTGGTACAGCTGAGCAACGTGTTGCGCGTGTGGAAATGTTGGTCACGGTGGATTGTCAGCGTGCGCCGCTCGACCAGACAGGTGCCGATCCCGTTGGTCCCTTGGCTTTCCTCATTCCAGATGGAGCCAGTCCACAAACCCCAGGAACGAAACGTCTCGTCATCAACGGCCGCTCCGCGCCGTTCGACCGGCACGCCATCACCATCGGCGAGCAGGACACAACATCCAACGCCGCCAACTGCAAGATAGAGACGGTCGAGACTCGATTGGGCAGCTCGGACGAGTGGTTCGATGCGTTGTCGGGCCTGTCCCAGTTCGGCCTCCGTCAGGTAACGTGGAGGACTGCAGTCAGCTGGATCGAGCCGATGCAAATTGGAAGACCGTCGCCAGGAGGCAACCAGCGCGGACTTCGCTGCAGCGTCCGAGCCAATCGCTGCCTGGATGCGGTCGGCATGATGGCCGTATAGATCTTCGCCCATGCTAGTCCTCCCAACCCTGTGTCTTTCCTCCTGATCTGCCGGTCTGCAGTTCCCGTAGCACATAGTCAATTCGTCGAAAGAAGCAGAAAGCAGATGTCTTCCTGTCGCCTGTCTTTGAACAATTCAAGGTTACCCATCGAGAAAGAGCCTACCGACAGATTGCCGGGCGTTCATTGATCGGGAGCAAATCGGTCTGCTGCTGTCAAAAATTGTTCGCCGGCCTTGAACGGCCCGAAGCGGGTGCCTGCTGCGATCAGGTAGGCCGCCGACCAGCCGGTGAGTAGGAACGCGTTCACGCGTCGAGTGCCGACAGGACAGGGCACACATGGGCGGGCACGATGTCGCCGTAGCCAATCGTCGAGAAAGTGATGGGGGAAAAGTAAAGGGCGGTTTCGAAATCGGCGAAGATATCGAGCAATCGATATAGTCCTGCCCACAGCCACCCCTCTGCGGTCATGACGGCAAAGAGGCCCATCACCACGCTGATCATCGCCACGTGCGGCTGAGGCGCCCGTGCATACGAAACCGGGCGACGAGATATCCCATCGCAGGGTAACGCCGATCGAACCAAAGGCATGGATCAAGACCGTCAGACTTATGACCACGCTGCCGATGAGCAGATTTTGAATCATGGGCGGAGCGTAAGGACAAAAATCGATGCATATATTGTGCAGGATCAAGGCCAACAACCGAGACCTGGGCCTCTTCAGATATAAACCGCGGGAGGGGTGTGCGATTAACCGGGCAGGCCGGGCGAGTAGCTGGCACGGGACCTGCTCGCTCGAACTGCATCACCCAAAACCAAAGATGGTCACAGGCGTCGTTCAGAACTGACATACCACTGTCAAATTAATGGTGGGTCTAATGGCAGGTCTAGAATAGAGACACTATTAAGTGGCTGTTCTTTAAGGGATAAATTTGAAACTTGGCGGAGGGAGTGGGATTCGAACCCACGGTGGGCTTGCACCCACGCCGGTTTTCAAGACCGGTGCCTTAAACCGCTCGGCCATCCCTCCGTCGTGATTTTTCAAATCACTTAGGATCATCGCTATCGGCCGATTTTGAGCGGTTGGCACCGGATTTGGCACCGAAGGCGTTCCCGACCGGTTCGCGCTTCATTCCTGTAAAGCGGCATTGAGGGCCGCGTCAACCACCGCTGCGGCACCTTCCTGCTGTCCTGCGGGCGGGTGCGCAAAATGTTCGGGGTGACCGACGGATCGGCATGGCCGGCACGGGGCGTGTATCCGTCGTGGTCAGAAGTGGCAGGTTATCAAGCCCGATCGGTTCGTGCGGCTCAGGCTCGCTTCATGCTGCGCGCGCACGGTGGGTGACAAATAGCCAGCGCCAAGTACATGCATATCTGCTAAAATACGAGGCGTCCCGCACATTCAAGCGTGACCGACATATGGGAGGACGCGATGAAAACCATGAATCGCAGGTCTGCAATTGCGCTCGGTGTTACGGCCGCTGCGGTAACGCCTCTGTTCACCCTGGTAGCGTCTGCGAAGACCAAGAAATATGGCCCGAACGAGGGCAAGGAGATTGCCCCAGGCGTCAGAGTCGTTGAGGTCGGCACAGGAAACTCCGACATTCCTGCCTACAAGAGCATTTCAATCGTCGACGTCGTGTTTCAGCCCGGGGCACACGCTCCCGCAACGATGATGGACAACGACATGGTCTGCACGATCACCGCAGGTGCATTCACGATCAAGAAAGCGGACAAGGAATTCAAGCTCGAGGAAGGCGGCATATACACGTGCTCCAAGGGCAAGATCGACGAGGCGACCAATACAAGCAAGGTGGTCGGCATACATCGCATCGCCGTTTTGATACCTGTCTAGCCCATACTTCTCCCGGTCGGGGCAATCGAGTCCTGGCCGGGGGCTTGTTGCGGGCGATCCCGCCGGCCTGCCCCGAACATTGACAATACCGCCAGACACCGGCCAATCTGTGTTTCCTAAAATAATAGCAAACGGGGGAAACGATGAAGAAGACCTATGAGAAGCCGATCCTGGTAAAGCGCCAGAAGCTTTCGCGAGTGACTGCGCAGGAAGTCTCGTCCGTCGAGCCGCAATGATAGGTCTGACGTCGACAGGCCTCGGTGCAGCCGCCAGTGCGCCGCCACAATCCTGCCCGGTTCCGGACACAATCGGTTAATACGCTGATAAGCAATTCCTGCGCACAAGGGGATGGGGATTGGCGCGTCGCAGGCATTGCTGCTCTGGCTCCGCCGAAATTCTAAAAACGGTGCCTGTGTCGACACGGTAGGGGACATCTGAAAACATGCAGACCACGACGCATCGGCGTCTTCGTCGCGCTCCTGCTTTGGTCTTGTGCGCTCTTTCGGCTGCGTTGCTGGCGGCCTGCGCGTCGCCGCAGCCGAAGGCCATGGTCGACACCCGAAAGCCACGCTCGAAGGAATATTTTGCCGAGACCGAATATGGCGTGAAGGCCAGCCCGCGCGTGCAATACATGCGGCGCGGCGGCGGCCGTGACCAGCTGGGCAGGCCCTATCAGGTGCGCGGCAAGTGGTATTACCCCAAGGAAGACAAGCGCTACGCCAAGGTCGGTCTGGCCTCCTGGTACGGCGACGCCTTCCACGGTCGTCTCACCGCCAATGGCGAAGTCTATGACATGACGCATCTGACGGCGGCGCATCCGACCATGCCGCTGCCGAGCTACGCCCGCGTCACCAACCTCGAAACCGGCAGCTCGGTTATCGTGCGCGTGAACGACCGCGGCCCGTACCATGAAGGCCGCATTATCGACGTCTCGGAGCGTGCCGCGCAGATGCTCGACTACGCCAAGGTCGGCACCGCCAAGGTCAAGGTCGAATATGTCGGCCGCGCGCCGCTCGATGGCGACGATGACCAGTATCTGATGGCTTCCTACCATCCTGGCAGCCGCATACCGGACCCGTCGGATGGTTTGCCGACCGGCGTCATGGTTGCCATGAACGGACCTTCGCCAAGCCTGCCGGTCGGCGCCGCCGCTGTGCCGTTCCCCGGCCAACTGACCAATTCCGGCACCGAGGCGCAGCCCGTAATGTCGGTGCAGGCGCCGGCTTTCGGCGACATCACGCTGCCCGAATTCGGACCGATCGTGCCTCAGCGGCCTGAGCCACCTTTTGCTGTGGCCTCGCTGTCCTATGCGGATGAACGCGTGCAGCGCACCGACGTCTTTGCCGCACTGGACCACCAGGGCATGTCGCCGGCCGACATTCTGCAATCGTGGAAAAAATCCAATCCACAGGCCGCACCGGCAACTTCCGATTATGTCGCCGCCGGCTCCTTCGACGATGCCGCCGAGGCGAGGCGGGTGGCTGAAGCCCTCAAACCCTTCGGCAGGACCGAAATCCAGAGCACCGACCTCGACGGCAATGACTGGTACGCGGTCAATGTCTATCCGGATGGCCACGGCAATGTCGACGACCTCCTGCGCGCGGCATGGTCGCATGGCGCGCCGGATGCGCTGGCTGTGCGCGACTGATCAACAAGCTTTGCCATTGCGCGGTTGATCCGCCGGGAAGAAGCCTGATAGCTTTGCAGCACGTTTCCTGCAGGCCAATGGGTCGAGCCTCTCATGCGATTTCGCCTTGTCCACCCTTTTGCCGGGCTTTTGGGTCTTGGCCTTTTGTTCGCCGCGCTGGTTCCGGCCAACGCGCAGCTTTTTGAGACCAAGGCCACGCAGGCTTTCATGATCGACGCCGAAACCGGCACGGTGCTGTTTTCCAAGGACGCCGACCAACCGATCCCGCCGGCCTCGATGGCCAAGCTGATGACCATGGAGATGGTCTTCAACGCCATCAAGTCGAAGCGCATGACCCTCGACGACACTTTCGTGGTCTCGGAGAATGCCTGGCGCAAGGGCGGCGCCCCGTCGGGAACGTCGACCATGTTCGCCAAGCTCAAATCAGCGGTCCGGGTCGAGGACCTGATCCAGGGCGTCACCATACAGGCCGCCAATGACGGCTGCATGGTGCTGGCCGAGGGTATGGCGGGCTCCGAAGAAAATTTCGCCGCACAGATGAACGATCGCGCCCGCCAGATCGGGCTGGCGAAATCGACATTCGTCAATTCGACCGGCCTGCCGGCCGACGGACAGCAGACGACAGTGCGCGAACTGGCGCAGCTCGGCCTGCATCTGTGGCGCGAATACCCCGAGCTCTACCTCTACTATGGCCGGGCCGATTTCACCTGGAACAAGATCTCGCAAAGGAATCGCAACCCGTTGCTGGCCATGGGCATCGGCGCCGACGGGCTGGCGGTCGGGGCAAGCGAGGCGGGCGGTTTCGGCATCGTCGGCTCGGTCAGCCATGACGGGACGCGGGTGATCGCTGCGATGAGCGGATTGGCGAACGATCGCGAGCGCGCCGAGGAAGCGCGAAAGCTGCTCGAATGGGGTGTCCGTTCTTTCGAGAAGACCGAGATTTTCGCCAGCGATGAAGTGGTCGGCGAGGCCCAGGTGTTCGGCGGCGCCAAATCCGGCGTGGCACTGAAGGCAAAGGCGCCGATCAACGTTCTGCTGCCGATCGCCAACCGCGACAAGCTGACCGCCAAGATTGTCTATCAGGGGCCAGTGTCGGCGCCGGTGGAGGAGGGCCAGCCCGTCGGTACGCTGCGCGTCTGGATCGGCGACACGCTGAGCCAGGAGACACCGCTTTTCGCCGCCGAATCGGTCGGCGTCGGCACGCTGCCGCAACGCGCGTTCGATGCCGCCAAGGAACTGGCCGTCGGCTGGTTGCGTTAAAGCAGCGTTAGAATCGTGGACCTTTGATAAGGTCCGGACTATGACGTCAGCGCAAAACAGGACAAAGGCCTTTCGGTTGGCGCGCGGATTTTTCATCACCTTCGAAGGCGGCGAGGGCGCCGGCAAGTCGACGCAGATCGATCGGCTGGCCAGGAAGATGCGCGCCAAGAAATATGATGTTCTCGTCACCCGCGAGCCCGGGGGATCACCCGGCGCCGAGGCGGTCAGGCATGTCCTGCTGTCCGGCGCCGCCGAGCCATTCGGGCCGAAGATGGAGGCGCTGCTGTTCGCCGCCGCGCGTTCCGACCATGTCGAGCAGGTCATCCGGCCGGCGGTCGAGCGCGGCTCCATCGTGCTGTGCGACCGCTTCCTGGACTCGTCCCGCGTCTACCAGGGCGTCACCGGGGGCCTCGATCCGGCCTTCATGGAGGCGCTGGAAGAGGTCGCCATCAACGGCATGGTGCCTGATATGACGCTGATCCTCGACATCGACCCCGCCGAAGGCTTGCGGCGCGCCACCGCGCGGCGTGGCGCCGGCGACGGTCCTGACCGCTTCGAAAAGGAGACGCTGGACATCCACCAGCGCCGCCGCGACGCCTTCCTGGCGATTGCCGCCGCCGAGCCGGAGCGCTGCATCGTCATCGACGCGTCGGCGCCTCCCGATACGGTGGAGGACGTCATCACCGCGGCCGTGTTCGCAGCACTTGAGGCGAGGGCGCCCGCGCGCAGCAGACAGGCGGCGCCGGCATGATCTTCGAACGCATTGCTCCCGAACAGCACGACACGCTGGACGGCGTGCCGGAGCCGTCCGAAACGCTGCGCCTGGTCGGCCATGAGCAGGCGGCCGCGATGCTCGCTGCCGCCTATCGCTCGGGAAAACTGCCGCATGCTCTGATCTTTGCGGGACCGGTCGGCATCGGCAAGGCAACGCTTGCCTTTCACCTTGCGCATCATCTGTTGAAGTATCCGGCCTTCGAAACGGCGCCAGAAATATTTGCCGTTCCCGACCCGGCCTCATCGCTGTTTCGCCAGATCGCCACCGGGGCGCATCCCGGCGTGCTGCATCTGACGCGGCCGCTGAACGACAAGACCAAGAGCTTCAAGACGGTCGTCACCGTCGATGAAATCCGTAAGGTCAACCGCTTCCTGTCGCTGACCTCGCATGATGGCAGCTACCGGGTGGTGATCGTCGATCCGGCCGACGACATGAACACCAACGCCGCCAATGCCCTGCTGAAAAATCTCGAGGAGCCGCCGGCGCGCACTTTGTTCATCCTCATTGTCCATGCGCCGGGCAGCCTGTTGCCGACGATCCGCTCGCGCTGCCAGGTGGTGCGGTTGGCGCCGCTCGATGCCGGCAGCCTTATGAGCGTTCTGGAAACTGTGGAGCCGCCGCCGCCAGCCGATCCGGCGGCGCGCACGGCACTGGCTGAGCGGGCAGGGGGCAGCGCCCGCAACGCGATCCTTCTGACGCAATATGGCGGGCTGGAGATTGCCGGGACGCTCGACGCGCTGGTGACCGCAGGCAAGAGCGACGTCGCCGGCGCCTATCGCCTTGCCGAGGCTGTCGCCGGCCGCGACCAGGCCATCCAGTTCGACATCTTCAACCGTCGTGCGCTGGATTTGCTCTCGGCGGGGGCCAGCGAAGCGGCACTCGCCGGTGATCTCCAGCGGGCGAAAACCCTGTCCGACACTTGGCACGAGGCGTTGAACGCTATATCTGAGACAGATACCTACAATCTCGACAAGAAGCAGCACGCCTTGACCATGATCGACCGCCTGAATTCCGCAATGCGAATGTGACCGGATCCGGCTTCGGGTCGGGATGGCAATCGCCGTCTCGATGCGATATCCACCGCCTCACATTCAATTCGGACATTCATGACGGTTCATTCATGTCACGCGACACATTCTACATCACGACACCGATTTTCTATCCGAACGGCAAGCCTCATATCGGCCACGCCTATACCGTTATCGCGACCGACGCGCTGGCTCGCTTCCAGCGTCTCGACGGCAAGGATGTATTTTTCCTTACCGGTACCGACGAACACGGCCTCAAGATGCAGCAGACAGCCGAGAAGGATGGCATCACGCCTCTGGCGCTGGCCGACCGCAATTCAGCGATCTTCCGTTCGATGACCGAGGCAATGGGTGGCTCGAATGATGACTACATCCGTACGACGGAACCGCGCCACTACGCGTCCTGCCAGGCGATCTGGAAGGCGATGGCCGCCAATGGCGATATCTATCTCGACCGCTATAGCGGCTGGTATTCGGTCCGCCAGGAAGCCTATTTCGAAGAGAGCGAAACCACGCTCGGCGACGACGGTGTGCGGCGCGAGCCGCTTGGCTCGCCAGTCGAGTGGAACGAGGAGGAAAGTTATTTCTTCCGGCTTTCCGCCTATCAGGACAAACTGCTTGCGCTGTACGAAAACCAGCCCGATTTCATCGGTCCGGCCGAGCGCCGAAATGAGGTGATGAGCTTTGTCAGGTCCGGCCTCAAGGATATCTCGGTCTCGCGCACGACCTTCAATTGGGGCGTGCCGGTGCCCGGCGATGACAAGCACGTGATGTATGTCTGGGTCGATGCCTTGACCAACTATATCACCGCCGCTGGCTATCCCGACACAAAGGCCGACCAATGGCGCTACTGGCCGGCCACGCACATCATCGGCAAGGACATCGTGCGCTTTCATGCTGTCTACTGGCCGGCCTTCCTGATGTCGGCTGGTATCCCGCTGCCAAAGCGCGTATTCGCGCATGGCTTCCTGTTCAACCGCGGCGAGAAGATGTCGAAGTCGGTCGGCAATGTTGTCGACCCCTTCACCATGGTCGAGCATTACGGCCTCGACCAGATGCGCTATTTCTTCCTGCGCGAGGTTCCGTTCGGCCAGGACGGCAGCTACAGCCATGAAGCGATCGTCAACCGCACCAATGCCGATCTCGCCAATGGTCTCGGCAATCTGGCGCAGCGTTCGCTGTCGATGATCGCCAAGAACTGCGGCGGCGTGGTGCCGCAGCGGGGTGATCTGACCGAGGCCGACAGCGCGATCCTCGACCAGGCAGTGGAAGCGCTGGGCACGGCGCGCAAGGCGATGGCCGAGCAAGGCATCCATTTGGCACTGGCGGCGATCTTCAGTGTGGTGGCGGAGGCCGACCGCTACTTCGCCTCGCAGGCACCCTGGGCGCTGAAGAAGACCGATCCGACGCGCATGGAAACGGTGCTGTGGACGACAGCCGAGCTGGTGCGTCGCGTGGCGTTGCTGTGCCAGCCCTACATTCCGGGGTCGGCAACGAAGCTGCTCGACCTGCTGGCGGTGCCGGCGGACACGCGCCAGTTCGCGCATGTCCATGCCGACCACGCGCTGGTGCCGGGCACGCCATTGCCCGTGCCGGAGGGCGTGTTTCCGCGTTATGTCGAAAAGTCGGAGGCGAGCGCCTGATGCTCGTCGACAGCCATTGCCATCTCGATTTTCCGGACTTCGCCGAGGAGCGGGCGGCCATCGTCGCCCGCGCCAAGGCCGCCGGTATAGGTCGCATGGTGACGATCTCGACGCGCGTGAAGCGGTTTCAGCAAGTGCTTGAGATCGCAGAGAATTTCGACGAGGTCTACTGCTCGGTCGGCACCCATCCGCACAATGCCGGCGAAGAGCTGGATGTGACGGCCGAGGAGCTTGTGCGCCTGTCCGCGCATCCCAAAGTGGTGGCGATCGGTGAGGCCGGGCTCGACTATTTCTACGACAAGGCGCCGCGCGATGCTCAAGCGCAGGGATTCCGCACCCACATATCAGCCGCGCGCGAGACCGGCCTGCCGCTGGTCATCCATTCGCGCGACGCCGATGACGACATGGCTGCCATCCTGGAGGACGAAACAGGGAAGGGCGCCTTCCCCTTCATCCTGCATTGTTTTTCCTCCGGGCGCCGGCTGGCCGAAGTCGGCGTGAAGCTCGGCGGCTATGTGTCGTTCTCGGGCATACTGACCTTTAAGAACTCAGCCGAATTGCGCGCCATCGCAGCCGATGTGCCGCACGACCGGCTGCTGGTCGAAACCGACGCGCCCTATCTCGCGCCGGTGCCGTTTCGCGGCAGGCGCAACGAGCCCGCTTACGTCGCACATACCGCCAAGGTGCTGGCCGAAACGGTCGGCGTTGACGAGGCCGAGATCGCGACGCTGACGACGGCGAATTTCTTCCGGCTGTTCGGCAAGATGCCGCGGCCTTCCGGGCTCTGACGCGTGAGCAGCCGGCTGCGCCTTACAATTCTCGGCTGCGGCTCGTCGCCCGGCACGCCGCGCATCACCGGCGACTGGGGCAATTGCGACCCGGCCAATCCGAAGAACCGACGCACACGCTCAGCGGCACTGGTCGAGCGGATTGCAGCCAACGGCTCCAGAACCACGGTCGTCATCGATACCGGGCCTGATTTTCGCGAGCAGATGCTGATGGCGGCGGTCAAGCGCATCGACGCCGTCGTCTACACGCATCCGCACGCCGACCATATCCACGGCATCGACGATCTGCGCGGCTACGTGCTCGAACAGCGCCATCTGATCGATGTCCACGCCGACCAGCCGACGATGCTTAGGCTGCGCGAAGCGTTCAGCTATTGCTTCGAGACGCCGCTGGGCAGCTCTTATCCGCCGATCGTCAGGCCGCATATCATCGATCACGCCAAGCCCGTGACGATTGAAGGCGAGGGCGGTGCCCTCACCCTTGAGCCGCTGCCGCAGTTCCATGGCGACATCATTTCGCTCGGCTTCCGCATTGGCAGGCTCGCCTATTGCCCTGATGTCAGCGACTTCCCCGACGCCACCGCCGAGCGGCTGCGCGGCCTGGAAATGCTGGTCATCGACGCCTTGCAGCACAACACCCATCCCAGCCATTTGTCGCTCGGCCAGGCGCTCGGCTGGATCGAAAAACTGGCGCCGAAACAGGCTGTGCTGACGCATATGCACGTGCCGCTCGACTATGCCACGGTCGAGGCCGAGGTGCCGGCCAACGTCACCCCGGCCTATGATGGCATGGCAATCGAAATCCCTTATGAATCAGCATGATGCGAACAGCTTTTCATAAGGGCGTTCGGCTCTTTGGTCCGAAGATCAGCAGCGTTCCAATTCGTTCATAGCCCATGCGGGGATAAAGCAGCGCTCCGGCATGCGTCGCCAACAGCATCGAGCATCGCGCCCCACGAGCCCGGTCGTCCTGCAGCATTGTGGACATCAATGCCTGGCCGATGCCGCGACGCCTGTGCGAAGGCTCTACATACATGGCAGCGCACCATGTGGCGCCGACGGCGTCTATGCTGCGCACACGCCCGACGATAGCGTCGCCATCGAGCGCCACATACTGGCGGAACGGCGCGCTGTCGCCGAGCAGATCGGCCGCGATCGGCCGCCTGCGCACGACCTTTGCCAGCTGCGCCGCCCGTTCGACTGTCTGCACGCGCTCGATCGAGACTGTGGCTGGCGCATCCGGGATCTGGCGCAATGGCTGGACGAAGAAACCTTCCGTTCGCAGCAGCCGATAGCCGAGGGCCTTGTAGGCGGTTCGCACCGGCTGATCCGGGTCGTCGTTCGCGATCACGACGGAAACAGCAAAGCCCGGCCGCGCATGCTGCCGCACGATCGCATCGGCTTCCTCGGCAGTGACATCATGGACGACCCATTCTTCGCCGCGATAGTAGCGTGCATTCTTGCGCTCGGCATCGCGCATCAGCCACAAAGGCCCGACGCGGCTGGCCTCGTAAGGAAAGGTGCGGCTCTTGTCGGTGCTGAAGCCATGCACGAACACTTCGATCGCCGCTTCGATCTCACGCTTTGCTGTCGTCATCGACATAGCGTAGCGTTGGCTGTTCGCTCAAGGCAACACGCATCGATCGTGCCAAGCCCATGAAAATCAGCAGCAATTTCCGGCAGAAACCTAACGCACAAGTTCCATAATCTATCTTATGCGACTTTCTGATGTCCTCCGGCCTGGCGCCGGCAGCAGCAAGCGCGCGCCCAAGATTGCCAAATGTCAGGCGCGCCTGGGCCGCGAAATCACCGAGGCCGACCAGCTTGCCGTCTATATCTTCCGACTGCTGGCCCGAGACGAACGCCATCTTGCTTCCTGTCGCGATGACGACCTGGGTGTACATTTCAGGGATCGGCAGATCCCTGGGATTTATGCATTCGAGCGTCGTCGCATACGCCTCTTGTTGTGGGTGTCGGGAACTGGCGGGTTTGCAGGTGCGAGGTTCTATCTACGAATCTACGAGCTATAATCCTCGCGGTAGGAGCTCTAATTGAACGACGGCGATGGTACAGTGGGATCGACACCTTTTATGACGGAGAATAGCTCGCCATCGACAGAAAGCTATATTGACAATCTGGAACAGTTCGAATCGATCGATCATTTCATACGCACGACACTCAAACAGGCGAACCTTGGGACGGAGACGGATCGTGCAGTAGCGCACTTTTTGGATGCGCGAGAATTTGAGATGGCTTTTGAGGGCTTGTTCATCGATCTTTTCAAGTCAAAAAGACCGCCGATAGCGCTAAATCTCAACGAGTGCGAAGCAATGGCGCGGCTTCTCAAACTTGATGAAAATCCAACCTTCGACGGCGATTTCTGGGCAAAATTTGAAACATACATTCATGCACAAAGAGAGTGAATTCCGTCGCCTCGAATGATTGTGCATACACATATGGTCCGATGCTTGGGTAGGCGCGACTTCGGCAGCGCCAGCAGTGGCGATGGAAAGGCAGGTAGCGATCGCCATCACAAGGAAACGTCCGATACTATGCATGACTATGTCTCCGGCTGCCCATTGCCCGACAGGATCTGCAAGGTTCCGCGCACGGCATTGCGGAACGCGTCATCGAAGCTGACGCCGCGCACCTGCCAGCGATACTCCTTGCCCTTGAAGGCGAGCCGCCAGTCGCCGACCCAACCGAGTGCCTCCTGGCGCCATGCGAGGGTGCCGGCAAGCAGGACATCACCACCCATGGTTTGGGTCACGTCGGCAAGTACGACGTCCTGCGCTTTGGGCAGCTCCAGCGGCAAGCCGGCACGGAGCGCAGCGGCGGCCAACGCAACCCGCATATTGGTTGCAAGCTCGCCGCCACCGTCGCGCACAAGCGTGAAGTCGTCGCCCTTCATCGGCTTTATGTCGAGCAACGCGACGATTGCGGGCCGTGGCAACGGCCATGGCTTATGTCCCAGCGACGCCAACAAGGCATCGATCTTGTCCGGATCGAAATCGGCGGTGATGTATTGCGGCCGGTCGTGAGTGCCCTGCTCGTCATGCGGCGGGCGGTTGTTGAGCAGGTCGCGGTAGCCGATATCGGTGGCGTAGTCGGCTGCGTGCCGGCTCATCTCCTCAACGCGCGGATCGCCAATCAGCCGCGGGTCGCCGGAAACCTTGACCAGCACTTCTTCAAGGCACGGCGCCAGGCCCCAGGCACGGTTCTCCTCGCCGGTGCCGCTGGTCACCGATTGCGCACGGTAGAGGTCGGCGCGGTCGATATCGGCGGCGGCGACGGGAAAGGCAAACACCACAGCGAGCACAGCTGCCGCCAACTTCAAGCATCCAGGCATCCGCTAACCCTCCCGAACGGTCCGGAACATCCGTTGGCTCATATTCCCGGTCATTTCAGGGAAATTCAAGCGGCTGGAGGCGTTGCGTCAGTTCAGGTGGATATCAGCCTTACCTGATAGCTCAGCATACGCTTTTCACCGGGCGCGATCAGCATCACTCCCGGCTTTTCGGCGAAGTCGCCGTCGAAATCGACGGGGCTGGCAAGGCCGTGCCAGGGTTCGATGCACAGGAACGGCGCGCCGCCTGGCTTCGACCAGACACCCAACTCTTTGAAGCCCTGCCATGACACCTCGATCGCCGGACCGTGCGCGGCGGCATAATGCATGCTCGCGCTGGCTGGCCGGTCTAGGATCACGGCGTCTGCGTCGAACAAACGTTCGGAGAGCGCCAGCGTTTTGCCTTCGATGGGCGTCGGCTGGGGTGCTGCCAGCATCAGGCCATCCTTCAGCCGGCGGATCGGCGCCGGCTCGTCAGCAGCAAAGGTCAGCTGGTAATCGGTCTTGGCGAAGCCCGGCAGCAACGGCCAGTTGAAGGCCGGATGTGCCCCGATCGATGCAGGCAGCGTCTCGTCGCCGGTGTTGGTGATCTCGAATGACACGCCGACCTGTTGAGGCTCCAGCGTGTAGGTGATGGCCAGTCGAAACGCGAAGGGATAGCGCGCGCGCGTGTCGGCATCGTCGGTCAGCACCAGGGTGCAGGATCGCGGGCTCGTCTGCGCCCACACAAACGGCTTGTCGCGCGCAAATCCATGCTGCGTCAGCGGATAGACTTTGCCGCGATGGCGCAGCTGGTCGCCCTTCAGCCGGCCGACGATCGGAAACAGCACCGGCGAATGCCGGCGCCATTCCGGTCCGGCCTGCCACAAGAACTCCAGCCCGTCGGCGTTGCGCAGAGAGACCAGTTCGGCCCCCTGCCCGACAATGGTCGCCGAGATGCCGTCGCCGTGAAGGGTCACCTGTTCCATAAATTTCTCGCGGCTGGCTGATCCGGCAGCAGGCTAGCAAAGGGCCGCCTGTGAACTCAAGAGCAGGCAGGCAGCTCTTCTGCCGCGATGGCTAACCCATACACCGCCAGAGACAAAAATGGCCGGAGGTTTCCCTCCGGCCACAGTTTGAAAATGATGCCTGCTACGGTCCGGCCTACTCGCGTTCGCCGGTGAAATTCAGCAACAGCTGGAAGATGTTGACGAAGTTCAGGTAGAGCGACAGCGCGCCGAAGACGGCGAGCTTCTGCTGCGATTCCGCGTCGAAATTCTCGGCATACTGTTCCTTGATCGTCTGCGTGTCCCAGGCGGTCAGGCCGACGAACACGGCGATACCGATGACCGAAATGGCGAACTGCAGCGCGGTCGAGCCGAGGAAGATGTTGACGACGCTGGCAATCACCACGCCGATCAGACCCATGATCAGGAACGACGAGAACTGGGTCAGGTCGCGCTTGGTTGTGTAGCCGTAGAGGCTGGTCGCGCCGAACATGGTGGCGGTGATGAAGAAGGTGCGCGCAATGCTGGTGCCGGTGAAGACCAGGAACACCGAAGCCAGCGACAGGCCCATGACCGCACAGAAGGCCCAGAACATCGCCTGGGCGCTAGCCGCCGACATCGTCTGCATCTTGAACGAGAACAATAGCACGAAGCCGAGTGGCGCCAGCATCACCACCCATTTCAGCGGGCTGGAAAAGATCGGCACGTAGAGGGCCGGCGTCGAGGCGACCATGAAGGCGATGAGGCCGGTGACGACCAGGCCGATTCCCATATAGTTGTAGACGCGCAGCATGTGACTGCGCAGGCCCTCGTCATAGACGGCGCCGGCGCGGGCGCCAGCGCCCATGCGGTAGCCAAGGTCAGGGGTGTTCATGCGGGTTCTCCTTATGTGAGGTCTCTAGTAAAGCGTTTTGGCGAGCGTTTCGGCGGCACGGTCGAGGTCATGGACATCGCTGCGCGCGACGACCGCGTAGGCGACCTCGCCGATCTGGAAATAGGCCGAGGAAATTTCGCCCGAGGGCGCTATTGCCGGCTTGACCACGTCGAAGGTTCCCGGCCGGATCGCAAACAGCGAGACCAGCCCCATATCCTTCGCCTCCAGCGCCACCTCGACGCTCGGCCCGAAGCGCGAGGGATAGATCTGCACGTCGCGGATCTTCCAGTCTTTCGGCAGCGACGGCATGACGATGGCGGTCGCGGCGCGAATTTCATCGACATTGTAGTTCGGCGCCTCGAGCTGCGAGGGCATCGCCTCGCGCATGAGCGTCGTCCTGTGCGCCCGGATCGCTTCTTCGACATAGGCGGGCGGCGTCGGCGAAGCCACCACCTTGGTCACCAGCAGCGGCCCGAGCAGCCCGTTCGCCAGCCAGCCGGCGCCGACAAAGACGGCAACCGCGGCCGCTCGTTGCAGCACGGCGAAGACGCGGCGACTGGCCAGCCCCCTGCCCAGCCGGCGCGCAACTTCAGTCGTCGCCGGCCGCGCCATCCCGGTGGAAGCGGCCAGCGCGAGGCGCAACTCGTCGCGCGTCCTCAAATCGGACATCACCCGCGCCGCTGCCTCCGGACGAGCCGACAGAAACGCTTCGACCTCGATGCGGCGCGCGACATCCAGCTGGTCGTCGACATAGGCGTCGAGGTCGGTATCGGTCACCGGGTCCCGCAACAGATCGGTCATGACGGGTCTCCCACGATCCTCAGATGGTTCTTGGCCGGCGAAGGGACAGCGCTTTCCATCGAGCGCAGCGCCGCGCGCGCCCTGCCGATACGCGATATCAGCGTGCCCAGTGGCACCCCGCTGGCGTTGGCAGCCTCCTGGTAGGAAAGGCCCTCGATGGCGACCAGATGCAGTGCCGAACGCTGCTCTTCCGGCAGGCTGAAAAAGGCCTCGCGCACCTGCGCCAGGCGCACGGAATGTTCCTGCGGCGCCGGCGTGCTGGCATCAGTGAAATAGCCGGCCTGCTCGACGCGCGCCGCTTCCGAACGGCGCGAGCGCATCTTGTCGATGAATGCGTTGTGGACGATCGACAGCAACCATGCCCGCAGATTGCCGCCGGAACGGAACGTGCCGCGCCGCTCATAGGCGCGCACAAGCGCGTCATGCACCAGGTCCTCGGCGTCACTGCCGTCGCGCGTCAGCGAACGTGCATAGCGCCGCAGCGAACCCAGCTGTCCAACTATATCGAAGCGTGGCATCGATCGTTTCATGCCCTGTTTACGGAACAGGCGCGAACTTTAATCCATTGCCGCAAAAACTTTTGGTTGGTCGCATGGGTGCCAAAATCCGGCCTCGCAACGCCCATCTCCCGTACGGCAGATGTTTGCTTTATGCTGACGGCTTAGCCTTCCCGTCTTTTCAAGGAGCAAAAGATGGTCGGTGGGGATCGGGTGACGGGTGCCGCGGCGCTGCCGATCGTCGGCAGGGTCTTCATGGTCCTTGGCATTGTCGGACTGATCGTTTCCGGCGTGCTGGCCATCGTCGAGATGCAAGGCCCCCGCACCGCTTCGGCGACCGGCAGGATTGTCGCCGCCGAATACAATCCCCTATCGAGTTCTCGACAGCCGACGGCACCGTGATCCGCTTCAACAATGCCGTCCACAGCTCGTCTTGGGGCGATGGCGACAGCGTCCCTGTCGCCTACGATCCAACCGATCCGCAAAATGCCTCCGTCGACAGCTTCGCCGGACGCTGGTTCCTTGCCGGGTTGGCAGGCCTGCTCGGCGGCTTCTTCCTGCTGATCGGCATCGTGCTCACCGTGCTTGGGCGGAGCCTTATGCGGCGGGTCACCACGAATTCGGGGCGCTAATAGCTGTCCTGGTGACGTTTCCGGTCACCCATCCTGCATGAAAAGACTTCTGGCGGCGCCCTCAGGGTCGCTCGCCGCGCCGAAGCCTGCCCTCGATTGCGGCAATGACCGGCAGCAGATCGGCAACCCCGTTTACGACATAGTGTGCGCCGGCGGCACTGAGCCTGGCCGAGGCTTCGGCGCGCTTGGTGCGGAAAACTTCCGGCGCCATTGCCTGCGTTTCCGCCAGTGTGTGGCCGAAGACGTTGCCGGTGACCGACACTCCGACCGTCCAGGCGCCGGCATTGACGCCTTCCGAAATACCGACCTCGGTGTCGTCGACCTTGACGCTGAGCCATGGCGGGTAGACGCCGAGTTCGGTCAGCGCCTTCCACAGCATGAACGGCGTCGGCCTGCCGTCCGGCGTGTCGCCGGTGCAGACCAGGCAATCCGGAGCAAAACCGTGCGCGGCCGCCCCCGGCAGGATCTCGGCCATGATGTCGCGTGTGTAGCCGGTGGTCGAGCCGATCTTGAGGCCGTGCGCCCGCAGCGTCGCGACCACGTCGGCAACGCCGGGAATGACATCGGAAAAGCGCGCCGCCACCGCCCGGTTCTTCGGCACGAAGACGTCGTAGACGGCGTCGATGTCGGCCTCGGTCGGCGCATGCCCATGTTGTTTGGCCCAGGCGGCCGAAATCCTCGGCAGCGCCATCAGCGTGGCAATGTGCGGGCGCTTGGCCATGCCCATCGGTCCGCGCGCCTCCTCGATGCTGATGGCAACGCCGAATTCCTGGAACGCTTCGACGAAGACGCCCATCGGCGCCAGTGAGCCATGATCGACAACGGTTCCGGCCCAGTCGAAAACGACGGCGCGAAGCAGGTGCTGGGGGGTCATCAGGCGATCTTTCTGGCGTCTGCAGTGGTTGAACCGAAGAGTTCGTCGATCACCTCTTCGGCGATGGCGAACGACGTCGAGGCGCCGGTGCCGCTGGTGATCATCACCATGCGCACATTCTCCTGCGGGGCGTCGGCAAACATCGTGTGGTCGGCAGCCGAGGCATAGATGCCGGTCCAGCGTTCCAGCACGCGCGGCGGCGTGCCGCCGAAGACGGCGCTGAACTCCTCCAGGATGATTTCGTCGACCCGCTCCGAGGCGAACGGGTCGGGCGTCGCTGCGTAATGGTGCGAATCGCCGACCACCAAAGTGCCGTCGGCGCTCTGCACGACGATCAGATGCACGCCATTGTCCAGCGCATGGCGCTGATCGCTCTCGAGCCGGCGGCGCAAGGCTGTCGCTTCAGGCAGGGCGCCGAAGCCGGAATAGCGCGCAAGCCCGAGATCCGACATCACCGGAGATGGAAGCCGGAAGCCGGGATTGGCAAGGCGCATCATCTGCAATTTGCAGCGCCGGACGCCGTAGAGCGCAATACGCTCGGGATAGAGCGTTGCCAGATCGTCGCCGGGGCAGACAATCACCTTGTCCGCGCGAACTGTGCCGCGGCTGGTCTCGATGGCTGGCGGCTCGATGGCGCGCACTGCCGTCTCGCGGCGAAATTGGACGCCGTGCCGTTCGGCAAGGAAGGCGGCAAGCTGGGGGATCGCCTGGCGCGACTCGACGCGCACCTCATGCGAACTCCACAGGGCGCCGGCAAAGTCCTGCCCGGCAAGCTGTGGGTATTGGAGGCGCAAATCGTCCGGTTCGAGCAGCGAACACCCCTCGCCCATCTCGGTCCGCAGGAACGCTTCGACGACGCTGCGCGCCTCGGGACGACGCGCGACGACGACCGTGCCGCGCTGGATGATGTCGATGCCGGCCGGCCCGGCCACTTCCTGCCAGATGTCGCGCGAGCGCATGGCGCGCCGCCACACCTGGCCGCGTTCCTGGCCGCTCACCGTGACGAAGCCGAAATTGCGCACCGAGGCGCCATTGGCCTGCGCGTCACGGTCGACGACGACGACGGAAAGGCCACGGCGGACGGCTGCGAGCGCATGCGCAAGACCGACAATGCCGGCGCCGACAATGGCGAGATCGAATTTGTCTTGCTGGCTCATCATTGTCCTTTCGCCGCGGCGCCTCGGCTGTTCCGGCCAAGCTATTCAAACTACGACCATGTGACAGGAACGTGTAGGCGCGATTCAGGCGGCGACGATGGTCCTCGCCCGGCTTTCCGTCTGGTGCACATGAAAGCGCTGGCGAAGCCCGCCCGATTTGCGTATCAATCCGCCGCCACCGGAACCGATCTCCATGTTCGAAACGCTGCAGCCTGCTCCCGCCGACAAGATCATCGCCCTGATCGGCCTCTATCGCGCCGATCCGCGGCCCGGCAAGATCGACCTCGGCGTCGGCGTCTACAAGGACCGCGACGGCAAGACACCGGTCATGCGCGCTTTGCGCGAGGCCGAGAAGCGGCTGTTGCAGGGCCAGGACACCAAGACCTATCTCGGTCTTCCCGGCGACACCGGCTTCAACACGGCGATGGTCAAGCTGGCCTTCGGCCCCGCAGCCGACATGACGCGCATTCGCGCGGCGCAGGCGCCGGGCGGCTCCGGCGCGCTACGGCTGGTGGCCGAGCTTTTGAAGCGGACCCGCTCCGACGCAACCGTCTGGCTGTCGGATCCGACCTGGCCGAACCACCCGCCGGTGATGCGCGGCGCCGGCCTCAAGGTGCGCGACTATCCCTACTTCGATGCGGCGTCCGGCGCGGTGCGCTTCGACGCCATGCTGGCGGCGCTGGGTACTGCCGAGGCCGGCGATATCGTGCTGCTGCATGGCTGCTGCCATAACCCGACCGGCGCCAATCTCGACGCCGCGCAATGGGCCAAGGTCACCGATCTCGTCGTCGAGCGCGGACTGTTGCCCTTTGTCGACATTGCCTATCAGGGCTTTGGCGAGGGCCTCGATGCCGATGCCGCCGGTCTGCGCCTGCTGGCCTCGAAGGTGCCGGAAATGGTTGTTGCCTCGAGCTGCTCGAAGAATTTTGCCGTCTACCGTGACCGCGTCGGCGCGGCGATGATCCTGGCCAGGAACAGTGCCGAGGCCGATGTGGCGATGAGCCAGATGCTGGCGGCGGCGCGCGCCATGTATTCGATGCCGCCGGACCATGGCGCCGCCGCGGTGCGCATGGTGCTGGAAGACGATGGTCTTCGCGCCGATTGGGAGGCGGAACTCGAGGAGATGCGGCTGCGCATGCTGAGGCTGCGCGTCCAGTTCGCCGACGCGCTGCGCCGGCAATCCAATTCCGACCGCTTCGATTTCATCGCCAGCCATCGCGGCATGTTTTCAAGGCTCGGCCTCACCGAGGCACAGGTCGAACGGCTGCGGGCCGAGTATGGCGTCTACATGGTTGGCGACAGCCGCATCAACGTCGCCGGCCTGCCCGAGGACGGCATGGACGATCTCGCCAAGGCGGTTGTCTCGGTGCTCGACTGATACGGCTCGGCTGTGGACAAGGCTAGGCTGTGGACAAGGCTAGGCTACCGGCTGACAGCGTTGGCCGAGCGACGGGGAGCGGGATAGCATTCGCCGCATGACGCCATCCAAAGACATTTCCCGGCTGATCGAGATCATGGCAGCGCTCCGGGCGCCGAAGACCGGCTGTCCCTGGGACATCGAGCAGGATTTCTCGACCATCGCGCCCTATACGATCGAGGAGGCTTACGAGGTCGCCGACGCCATTGCGCGCGGCGACCTCGACGATCTGCGCGACGAGCTCGGCGATCTCCTGCTCCAGGTCGTCTACCACGCGCAGATGGCGCAGGAGACGGGCGACTTCGCCTTCGGCGATGTGGTTGAGGCCATCACCACCAAGATGATCCGCCGCCATCCGCATGTCTTCGGCGACGAAGATGCGCGCAGTGCCGGCATGGCCAAGGGCATGTGGGAAAAGATCAAGGCTGAGGAGAAGGCCGAAAAGCGAAGCGCGCGCCTCTCCCGTGGCCTCGACCCGGAAGACAATGGGAAGGGCTTTCTGGACAGCGTACCAGTCGCCCTGCCCGCCCTAACCCGGGCCCTCAAACTGCAGGAGAAGGCAGCCCGGGTCGGTTTCGACTGGAGCGAGGCAGCGCCGATTCTCGACAAGATCGAGGAAGAGATCGGCGAGTTGCGCGAGGCGCTGGCCAAGGGCGAAACGGCTGAGATCAAGGACGAGTTCGGCGACATGCTGTTTGCCGTCGTCAATCTCGGGCGTCACCTCAAGCTCGATTCGGAAGCGGCGCTCAGCAGCACCAACGAAAAATTCCGCTCGCGCTTCCACTATGTCGAGCGCGCGCTGCAGGCGTCGGGAACCACCTTGGATAAAGCCACGCTGGACGAAATGGAAGCGCTCTGGCAGCAGGCCAAGGGCAAGACGTAAGCAGGCTTACGCTCTGTTTTTGCGGTGCAATCGGCTTTCGATCTCTTGCCGGGCTGTGTGCGTGGCCTTGAGCGCGATGGTCGCGCTGCCATCCTCATTGTCGGTGCGCGAAACGATGTCGCCATTGCGGTAGAGCCAGTCGACGAGCCCGAACTGCGCTGGCTCGATCGTCACCGTCAGCTCTTCCAGTTCGCCCGACATCCTGATCTCGATCAGCGCCTTCAGCGCATCGATCCCCTCGCCGGTGATGGCGGAGATGGCGATCGGCGGCGCCTTGTTGGCATCGGCGCCATCGGCAAGCAGGCGCTCCCGGTTGCCGTCGTCGAGCAGGTCGACCTTGTTCCACACCTCGATGACCCGCTTGGCATTGCCGGCATCGACGCCGAGATCGGCCAGGATGCGTTCAACGTCCTCAGCCTGCGCGGCGGTGTCCGGATCCGAAATATCGCGCAGATGGATGACCAGGTCCGCCTCGACCACCTCTTCCAGTGTGGCCCGGAAGGCGGCGACCAGATGCGTCGGCAGGTCCGAAATGAAGCCGACCGTATCCGACAGGATGATCGGCGTCCCGTGCGGCAGGCGTACGCGTCGCAGCGTCGGGTCGAGCGTGGCAAACAGCATGTCTTCGGCCAGCACGTCGGCTCCGGTCAGCCGGTTGAACAGCGTCGACTTGCCGGCATTAGTGTAGCCGACGATCGCCACCACCGGGAACGGCACTTTCTTGCGCTTGGCGCGGTGCAGGTCGCGGGTGCGGCGCACCGTTTCCAGCTCGTGTTTGAGCTTGATGATCTTTTCCTGCAACTGCCGCCGGTCCGACTCGATCTGGGTTTCGCCGGGGCCGCCGAGGAAGCCGGCGCCGCCGCGCTGGCGTTCAAGGTGGGTCCAGCTGCGCACCAGGCGGCCCTTCTGGTAGTTCAGATGGGCAAGCTCGACCTGCAGCGTGCCTTCCTTGGTGCGCGCACGCTCGCCGAAGATTTCAAGGATCAGCCCGGTGCGGTCGAGCACCTTGGCGTTGAATTCCTTCTCGAGATTGCGCTGTTGCACCGGCGTCAGCGGATGGTCGACGATGACAACCTCCGCGTGACCTTCTTTGACGATCTCGGCGAACTCCGCGACCTTGCCGCTGCCGAGCAAGGTTGCGGGGCGTGGATCGTTGACGGTCATCACAGCCGTGTGGATCAGATCGAGATTGATGGCGCGGGCAAGGCCGACCGCTTCGTCGTGGCGCGCGTCCGCCGAACGCGTCAGCCGCGGACGATTTGTGTCGTCATCGCTGCGCTGGTGCCGGGCAAGCACCGGCACAATAACAACCGCCCGGGTCGGACCATTGGCTTCCGTCCCGGGGTGATGCGCTGGTTTCCCGCGAACGCTTCGGTCCGCGTCTTTCTCACGTGGCAATCAGGCGCCCTGGCTTTCCTCGCCATCGAACATCTGAACCGGCTGGCTCGGCATGATCGTGGAAATGGCATGCTTGTAGACGAGCTGGGAGTGGCCGTCGCGCCGCAGCAGAACACAGAAATTGTCGAAGGAAGTGACCACGCCGGTCAGCTTGACGCCGTTGATGAGAAAGATGGTGAGTGGATTTTTGCTCTTGCGAACAGAATTCAGGAACAGGTCCTGAAGGTTTTGCGATCGTTCCGCCATTGTTCTTGTCTTTCGCCGATCCCCTTCGGTTTGCAGGCCAGTGCGCCAAATTAGCGGGCACATGTCAAGCTTGCAAACACCCCCTTGCCGTCAGTAACGACAACCAGAACGAGATATATTGATGTGCAGTCCATCTGTGCGGTTATCAGGCTGGACTTTTTTCCGCAACGTCAAAAAAGGCCTGCCGCAAGGAAAGTGTTACCGAACCCGGATGGCCATTGGCGACCGAGGCGCCGTCAATTGCCACCACCGGCATGGCGATTGTCGTTGCCGAACTGATGAAAGCTTCGCGCGCCGCCTTGGCCTCGGCGACCGAAAAACCGCGTTCCTCGATCTTCAAACCGAGCTTGGCCGCCACCTCGAACATGGTGGTGCGGGTGATGCCACGCAGGATGCCGTGCTCGGCCGGCCGGGTCACCAGAACACCGTCACGCGTAACGATCCAGGCATTCGACGAGCCGCCTTCCTTGACGTTGCCGTCGGTGTCGACGAACCATGCTTCCTGCGCGCCGGCTTCCTTCGCCTTTTGCTTGGCCAGCACATTGGGAAGCAGGCCGGTGCTCTTGATGTCGACCCGATCCCAGCGATTTTCCGGCACAGTGATGACCTTGATGCCGGTCTCGGCCCGCTTTGCGGCCGCCGCCGGGTCGGCCTTTCTGGCCGTAATGACCAGCGACGACAGTGTATCACTAGGGAAAACGAAGTCGCGGCTGGCGACGCCGCGCGTGACCTGGACATAGACCAGGCCGTTGACGACCTGATTGCGCCGCACGACTTCGCGCAGGAGAAGCGGCAGCACGCCCTTGGTGACCGGCCAGTCGATCGACAGTTCGCTGAGCGAGCGGTTCAGCCGGGCAAGATGCCGCGGCATGTCGACGATAAAGCCTTGCGCCACCTCGCAGACCTCGTAGACGCCGTCGGCGAATTGGTAGCCGCGATCCTCGATATGCACGGCAGCGTCGGCATGGGCGACATAGCGCCCGTTCACATAGGCAATGCGCGGCATTCAGTGATCCCTCAGAACAGTCCCGGTATTTTTAGGCGATTCCGCCGCTGCCGTAACCGGCAATTGCTGGGCCACAGCTCGCTGGCCCAATAACAATGGGGATCAGACCCCCAGCGACTTCAGCTTGCGGTGCAGCGCGGAACGCTCCATGCCGATGAACTCCGCCGTCTTCGAGATGTTGCCGCCAAAGCGGTTGATCTGGGCGATCAGATAATCCTTCTCGAACTGTTCGCGGGCTTCGCGCAGCGGCAGCGCCATGATGTGCTGGTCGGACTGGTTCGGCGTACGCGGCATGACATCGCCGATCTCGGATGGCAACAGGTCGGCGGTGATTGGTGAATCGACATCGTCGCCGCGCGCCAGGATCATCAGCCGTTCGACATTGTTGCGCAGTTGGCGGACATTGCCCGGCCAGTTGTGCGCCTGCAGCACGGCAAGCGCGTCGTCGCCGATGCGACGCGGCTTGATGCCGGCCTGGCGCGCAATCTGCTTCATGAAATTGTCGACGAGGTACGGAATGTCCTCGCGCCGCTCGGCCAGGCCCGGCACCATGACCGGAACCACCGCCAGACGGTGATAGAGGTCTTCGCGGAAACGACCGTCGGCGATCATCGCTTCGAGGTTCTGGGAGGTCGAGGAAATGATGCGGACGTCGACCTTGACCCGCTTGGTGCCGCCGACCCGCTCGAACTGCTGCTCGACCAGCACGCGCAGGATCTTGTTTTGCGTCTCGCGCGGCATGTCGGCGACTTCATCGATGTAGAGAATGCCGCGGTGGGCCTCCTCCAGCGCGCCGACCTTGCGCTCGGTGCCGTTGGATTCGGTGCCGAACAGCTCGATCTCCATGCGTTCGGGCGTGATGTTGGCAGCACTCAGCGTCACGAACGGCGCACCCTTGCGCGCCGACAACGTGTGGATGGCGCGCGCGGCGAGCTCCTTGCCCGAACCGGACGGGCCGATGATCATGACACGGCTGTTGGTCGGCGCAACGCGTTCGATGGTCTGGCGCAACTGGCTCATTGCCGACGACATGCCGATCAGGTCGAAGGTTTCGCCGCTGCGCTGCTTGAGGTCGGAGACCTCGCGCCGCAATTTCGACGTTTCGAGCGCCCGCTCGGCAATCAGGATCAGCCGGTCGGCCTTGAACGGCTTCTCGATGAAATCATAGGCGCCGCGGCGGATGGCCGACACTGCCGTCTCGATATTGCCGTGGCCGGAGATCATCACCACCGGCAGGCTCGGATGCATCGTCTTGATCTCGTCGAGCAGCGCCAGCCCGTCCAGGCGCGAGCCCTGCAGCCAGATGTCGAGGAAAATCAGCCGCGGCGCACGATCGGCTATTGCCGCCAGCGCGCTGTCGGCATCGAATGCCGTGCGGGTTTCATGCCCTTCGTCGCTCAATATGCCCGCGACGAGTTCACGGATGTCTTCCTCGTCATCGACGATGAGAATATCAGACGCCATTACCGACCTTTTCAGTTTCTCTTTCGTGTCCCGTTTCGCCTTGACCGCGTGGCGGCGCGGTTGCGGCAGCGGGTGGCAGGATGATCGAGATCATCGCACCTCTCCCACCATGGAAATCCGGCGGCGCATCGTGCAGTTCGAGTCGGCCGCCGTGGTCTTCCACGATCTTCTTGACGATGGCGAGACCGAGCCCGGTCCCCTTCTCGCGCGTCGTCATATAGGGCTCGAGCAACCTTTGGCGATTCTCGCGCGGCAGCCCTTTGCCATTATCGATAACGTCGATTCGTATGGCGCCATCTTGGCGCCGGGCTTGAATCCGAATTGTGCCGTCCGAACGATCCTTTGAATCAAGTCCATCAATGGCCTCAGCGGCGTTCTTGATGACATTGCCGAAGGCTTGCGCCATCAGCCGGCTGTCGAAGGTGCCCTTGAGCGGCTCGCTGCCGAAAACGCGCTCGAAAGCAATGTCGGCACGGCTGACTTCCACCAGGAAAGAGGCCTCACGCAGCGCCTCGCGCAGATCGATCGCCTTCATCTCCGGCTTCGGCATACGGGCGAAGGCGGAGAATTCGTCGACCATGCGTCCGATATCTTCGACCTGGCGGATAATGGTGTCGGTGCACTGGTCGAAAACCTCGCGGTCCTCGGTGATGACCTTGCCGTAGCGGCGCTTGATGCGCTCGGCCGAGAGCTGGATCGGCGTAAGCGGGTTTTTGATCTCATGGGCGATGCGCCGCGCCACATCCGCCCAGGCAGACGAGCGCTGCGCCTGGACCAGGTCGGTAATGTCGTCGACCGTCACCACATAGGATTTCTCCTCCGAGCCGTCATCGCCGGCCTCGATGGTGATCTGTACGTTGAAGGTCCGCTCGGCGCCGGCGCGATAGAAGGTGACCTGCTCGCGATAGACCGGCTTGCCGGATTTGCGGCCGATCTCGAAGACGCGGCCGACATGCGGCAGCACGGCCGACAGGTTCTGCCCGAGCGCTGCCGTCGCCGATATGGCCAGCATCGTTTCGGCCGACTTGTTGACGATGGTGACGATACCGTAGGGATCGACGCCTATGACGCCGGCAGTGACGCCGGCCAGCACCGCTTCCGAGAAACGCCGCCGCTCGTCGATCAAATCCTTGGCCGACAAGATCTCGTTGCGCTGCGATTTCAGCTCGAGCAGCATCTTGTTGAACGTATCGCCAAGCGAGGCGACATCACCGTCGGAAGGCCGCACCGGCACAGCGACATCGAGATTGCCGGTGGCAACCTCGTCAGCCGCGCCGATGAGCTGGCGAATGGGCCGCACCAGGCGGTCGGCCACCGCTATGCCGGTCCAGATGGCCGACAGGATGATGATCAGCGTCAGCGACAGGTAGGGCAGCGCGAACGCCACCTGCGAGGTCCGCCTGTTATCTTCCAGGCCGCGATATTCCGCGGTGTTGGACTGGACGATCTGCCGCGCCTTGATCACTTGGGGGTCGACGAGGCGAATGGTGTAGAGATAGAGGCCTTCGATCTCCCGCAATTTTACGATGGCGCCCATGATGTTGCGCGTCTTCGGCTCGATCAGCACCGGTTTGCCGTCGGCCGCGCTCGCGACAGCCCCTTCCGGCGGCTCCGGCATGGCGAAATTCGTATCGGTCTTCGCGCTCATGACGAAGGAGCCATCCGGCTTGATCAGCGCCGCATGCGCCAGGGTCCTGCCCACGGCTTCCTTGTTCATCAGGTCGAGAAAACCGGTTCGATCGAGGCCGTAAAGCGTACGTGAAGCGTCGAGATCGTAAGCCATCGACAGCGTCGTGCCCTGAAGATTGCGAGCATTTTCCTGGACATAGGCGTCGGCGATCGACAGCGACGAGTTGACGATCGTCTTGGTGCGGATCTCGAACCAGCGGTCGAGGCCGATATCGAGCGTGATCGAGGCAATGATGGCCACCATGATGGCGGGGATGGCGGCGACCAGCGCAAACATCGCCACGATGCGCACATGCAGCCGCGATGCCGCCTTGCCGTGCCGGCGCGCCATGACGATGCGATGCACCTCGCGGCCGACCAGGGCGATCAGCGCCAGCACAAACACGGCGTTGACCGCGATCAGCGTCAGCGTCGTGTTTGCGTCCGGCGTGATCGGCGTCGCGCCGACGAGGATCGCAAATGAGATTGCCGCCGTAACCAGCGCACCGGCGATCGCGACGACACCGGGCAGCGCAAGCAACCGGCGTCCATCCCTTCCGCCGGGTCTGCTGAAAAGCGGTTCGTTTGATGTAAGAGCCTGCGAAGCCATGTCGCCGTCTAAAGCCAGTGATTGCGTCGGATGTATGCAACGCATTGTGGCGATTATGCAACAAGTGTGGCCGCGAGGGAAACTTTCGGCCGCCGATCCCCTGAAAAGGGGATGACCACGCGTCACTTCGAGCGGTACGCGCTCACGATCTCGACGATTTGTAGACGTTGACCCCGAGTTCGCGAATCTTCTTGCGCAGCGTGTTGCGGTTCAAACCCAGCAATTCGGCCGCCTTGATCTGGTTGCCGCGCGTTGCCGTCATGGAAGCCAGCACCAACGGATATTCGACCTCGGACAGGATACGCTGATAGAGGCCGGCCGGCGGCAATTCGCCGGCGAAAGAGGCAAAATAGCGCTGCAGGAAGTGCTCCACCGCCTGGCCGATGGACAGATCGTCCGGGATCAGGTTGCCGCCGCCGGGAACGACCGGCCTTTCGCCTGTCTTCAGCTCGGCTTCGATGATCTCGGCGGATATTTCGTCCTGCGAGTAGAGCGCGGCAAGCCGGCGCACCAGGTTTTCCAGTTCGCGCACATTGCCCGGCCAGGGATAGCGCTTCATCAGTTCGATGCCGCCGGTCGAAATGCGCTTGGTCTGCAAGCCTTCGCTGGCGCCGATCTTGAAGAAATGCCGCACCAGATCGGGAATGTCTTCCGACCTCTCACGCAAGCCCGGCAGCCGCAGCGGCACGACGTTCAGGCGATAGAACAGATCCTCGCGGAAAAGCCCCTGGTTGATCAGCGTGCGCAGATCCTTGTTGGTGGCGGCAACGATGCGCACATCCGTCTTGATCGGGGTGCGTCCGCCGACTGTGGTGTATTCGCCCTGCTGCAGGACGCGCAGCAGCCGTGTCTGCGCCTCCATCGGCATGTCGCCGATCTCGTCGAGGAACAGCGTGCCGCCCTCGGCCTGCTCGAAACGGCCGGTCGAGCGGTTCTGCGCTCCGGTGAAGGCGCCCTTCTCGTGACCGAACAGTTCCGATTCGATCAGGTCGCGCGGGATCGCCGCCATGTTGATGGCGACGAACGGCCCGCCGCGGCGGCGGCCATATTCGTGCAGCGCGCGCGCCACCAATTCCTTGCCGGTGCCGGATTCGCCCGAGATCATCACCGTCAAATCGGTCTGCATCATGCGCGCCAGCATGCGGTAGATGTCCTGCATGGCGGCCGAGCGGCCGACCAGCGGCATGGCGTCAGGCTGTTCGTCCGGCCGCGTATCGATCTTCGGCCGCCGCGGCTCGGACAGCGCCCGGTTGACGATGCTGAGCAGCTCGGTCAGGTCGAACGGCTTCGGCAGATACTCGTACGCTCCTGTTTCGGAAGCTCGAATCGCAGTCATGAAGGTGTTCTGCGCGCTCATCACAATGACCGGCAGCTCGGGCCGCGCCTTCTTGATGCGGGGCAGCATGTCGAACGCGTTTTCATCAGGCATGACGACGTCGGTGATGACCAAATCGCCCTCGCCCGCCGCCACCCAGCGCCACAACGTCGAGGCGTTGGAGGTCACGCGCACCTCATGGCCGACGCGCGACAGCGCCTGGTTGAGCACGGTGCGGATGGCCGCATCGTCGTCGGCGACGAGAATATTGCCGCGAACCGTCATTTGCGGTCTCCTTCGCCTTCATCTGCAGTGTCGTTCGGTGCTTCTTTCCAGGCCGGCATCAGGATGCGGAAGGTGGTGCCGCGCGGCGTCGAATCGCATTCGATGATGCCGCCATGCTCGCCGACGATTTTCGCCACCAGCGCCAGCCCGAGCCCCGAGCCGTTCGGCTTGGTGGTGATGAACGGGTCGAACAGGATGGGCAGGATGTCTTCCGAAACACCCGACCCATTGTCGCGCACGCAGAATTCCAGCGGCAGCGACACACGGTCCTGCGTTCCCGGGACGGAAACGCGGATGCCCGGCCTGAACGCGGTTGACAGCACGATCTCGCCTTGCGGGTCGCCGCCGATGGCCTCGGCGGCGTTCTTGACCAGGTTGAGAAACACCTGGATCAGCTGATCGCGGTTGGCGAAAACCGGAGGCAATGATGGATCATAGTCCTCCAATATCCTGATTCTTTTGGCAAAACCGTTCTTGGCGATCGCCTTGACGTGATCCAGCACGACATGGATGTTGACGGGGTAACGGTCGATCGGCCGCTCGTCGGAAAACACCTCCATGCGGTCGACCAGCGACACGATGCGGTCGGTCTCGTCGGTGATCAGCCGGGTCAGCGCGCGATCCTCGTCGGAAGCCGAGAGTTCGAGCAGCTGCGCCGCACCGCGTATGCCCGACAGCGGATTCTTGATCTCGTGCGCCAGCATGGCGGCAAGGCCGGTGACCGAACGTGCGGCACCGCGATGCGTCATCTGCCGGTCGATCTTGTCGGCCATCGAGCGCTCCTGGAACATCACCACGATCGAGCCTGGGAATTCCGGCACCGGCGCGACATAGAGATCGACGACCTTCTCGATGCCGAGACGGGGCGACGACACGTCGACACGGTATTCATTGACCGGCGCGCGGCGTTCGCGCACCTGGTCGACCAGTTGTAACAGCGGGCTGCCGAACGGGATGAGCTTGGACAGCGTGTTGCGCGCCAGCATGGTCGCGCTCGAGCGGAAGAAATCTTCCGCATCGGCATTGGCGTAGGTGATGAACCCGTCGGGATCGACCATGATCACCGGTCGGCGGATGGTGTTGAGCACGATATGAGCGGCATCCGCCATCTCGGTGCCCGGTGCAGCAGGCGCGTTCATGCGGCACTCCGCAACGGTGCGGCGTCGCCATCGCCGGAAAACACCTCGCGCAACAGGGCAATGACGCGGGCAGGCTCGAACGAGGTGAGGATGGCTTTGCGCCGGTCGTTAGTGACGCCGGCGGCGTGTCGGTCGAGATACCAGCCGAGATGTTTGCGCGCCTGGCGCAAGCCGCTTTCGATGCCGTAAAGCGCCAGCATGTCCTCGTAATGGGCGGCAATGTAGTCGGCCATGGCTTGCGGGCTTTCCAGCACGCCGGACGGCACCTCGCCCGCAGCCGTCGCAGCGATCCTGCCCGCCGTCCACGGCGCGCCGTAATGCGCCCGGCCGATCATCACCGCATCGGCGCCCGACTGCTCCAGGATTTCGGCAGCCTCCCCCGGCGAGCCGACATCGCCATTGGCGACGACGGGAATTGAGACGGCGTCCTTGATCCGGGCGATCGCGCCCCAATCGGCCTTGCCTTGATAAAACTGGCAGCGCGTGCGGCCATGCACCGTCACCATTTTGACGCCGGCCTCTTCAGCGCGGCGCGCCAAAGCGGGCGCGTTCAGCGCATTCTCATCCCATCCGAGCCGCATCTTGACCGTGACCGGCACCTCGACCGCTCCAACCACCGCTTCGATCAGTGACAGCGCGTGGTCGAGATCGCGCATAAGCGCCGAGCCGGCATAGCCGCCGGTCACCTTCTTGGCCGGGCAGCCCATATTGATGTCGATGATGTCGGCGCCCTCACCGGCGGCGATCCGCCCGCCTTCGGCCATGTGTACCGCCTCGCGGCCGGCAAGCTGAACCATATGGACGGGCAGCCCGGAATGACGGATGCGCAGGTCGCATCCGGCCCGGCCCTTGGCAAGCTCACCGCTCGCCACCATTTCCGACACGACAAGGCCCGCGCCATGCGCGTAGGCGCGCTGCCGGAACGGCTCGTCCGTTATCCCCGACATCGGCGCGAGGAACACGCGGTTGCGGATCGTCACGCCGCCGACATCAAGCGGCAAAGCCAATTTTGTCACTTCAGGCATGCACAAAAACCAAGCATATCGGATTGCTGCACATTCTCTAGCCATAAGAAAGGCATTGTGCAACGCGCAATGACGTCACATTGCGGCGCATTTGGGAAAATGCTGGCCTTCGGCTTTTACCCCGACTACCACCAATCGCAATGACAGACACCAGTGATAATCGGGCTTTGGGCGACGACGGCAAGGTCGGCGTGGTCATCGTCGCTGCCGGTCGCGGCGCGCGCGCCGGGCAGGCCGACGGGCCGAAGCAGTATCAACGCATCGGCGGCCGCGCCGTCATTGCGCGCACGCTGGAGACATTCCTGGCGCATCCGGCAATCGGCCCCGTCGTCGTCGCCATCCATGCCGATGATCGCCAGCTCTTTGACAAAGCAGCCGGCACCAACCCCGAACGGGTCACCACGGTGGTCGGCGGCGAGTCGCGCCAAGCTTCGGTTCGGTTGGGACTGCTCGAACTGAGGAGCCAGGCGCCGGGCCGTGTCCTCGTGCACGACGCCGTGCGGCCGTTTGTCGACGCGGCCCTTATCGACCGCACCATCGCGGCCATTGGCGAGCGCCAGGGTGCATTGCCGGCGCTCCCCGTCGCCGACACGCTGAAGCGCGAATCGGCCACCGGCATGATCGAGGAGACGGTGCCGAGGGCCGGTCTTCATGCCGCGCAGACACCGCAAGGCTTTCCGTTCTGGCCGCTGCTCGCGGCGCACGAAAAGGCCCATCGTCTCGGCAAGACGGATTTCACCGACGATGCCGCGATCGCCGAATGGGCGCATATTCCGGTCAAAATCGTCCAGGGGTCGCCGGACAATGTCAAACTCACCTGGGCAAGGGATATTGCGATGGCGGACCAGCGGCTTACCGGCGAACGTTTTCCCGACATCCGTACCGGCAATGGCTATGATGTGCATGCCTTCGAACCCGGCGACCATGTCACCTTGTGCGGCGTCGCCATTCCGCACGGCAAAAAGCTGTCGGGACATTCGGATGCCGATGTCGGCCTGCATGCGCTGACCGACGCGCTGCTTGCCACCTGCGGCGCCGGCGACATCGGCACGCATTTCCCGCCCTCCGATCCGCAATGGAAGGGAGCGGCTTCAAGAATTTTCGTCGAACATGCGGCAAAGCTGGTGCGGGCGCGCGGCGGGCGCATCGCCAATGCCGACATCACGCTGATCTGCGAAGCGCCGCGCGTCGGCCCGCATCGCGAGGCCATGACGAAAGCGCTGTCGGCAATGCTGGGCATTTCCGGCGATCGCATCTCGATCAAGGCGACGACCAATGAAAAACTCGGCTTTGTCGGCCGCGAGGAAGGCATCGCCGCCATCGCCACCGCGAGCGTCGTCTTCCCCGGGGACGTGCCGGCATGAGCAATAGCGATCTCGCCAACGCCCTGCTCCAGGCCTGCCAGCAGCGCGGCATCATGCTGGCGACCGCCGAAAGCTGCACCGGTGGCATGATCATCGCCGCCCTCACCGACATTGCCGGCTCGTCGGCCGTCGTCGACCGCGGCCTCATCACCTATTCCAACGAAGCCAAGATGGAGATGCTCGGCGTCTCGGCGGCCACGCTCGAGGCGCACGGCGCCGTCTCGCGCGAAACGGTTCTGGAAATGGCTGCCGGTGCATTGGCCCGCTCGCGCGCCGGCCTGGCGCTTGCCGTCACCGGCATTGCCGGCCCGGGCGGCGGCTCGTCGGAAAAACCGGTCGGCCTAGTCTGGTTCGGGGTTGCCCTGAGGGGTGGGCCGGTGGCCGCCGAGCTCAATATGTTTGCCGACAATGGCCGCGACTTCATCCGCCGAGAGACGGTCAGGCATGCGCTGGAGATCGGCCTGCGTGCGCTCGGCGACACTCACGAAATGGGCGTGGTCCCGTAGACGACGTTGGCGCGCTTCTCGAACGCCTCGGAAAACATGCGGAAGGCGCGGTCGAACATGGTGCCCATCAGCGCGCCGAGAATGCGGCTCTTGAACTCGTAGTCGATGAAGAAGCGGACGCTGCATCCGCCACCGTCTGCCGGCTCAAAGCGCCAGATATTGCTCAGATATTTGAACGGCCCATCGATGTATTTGACGTCGATGGTGTTCTCGTCCGGCTTCAGCAGCACCTGCGTCGTAAAGGTCTCGCGGATCGCCTTGTAGCCGATGCTCATATCGGCGACGAGAATGGTGCGGCCGTCGCGCTCCTTGCGCGAGCGCACCGTCAGTGCCTCGCACAGCGGCAGAAATTCAGGATAGGTCTCGATATCGGCGACCAGCGCAAACATCTGCTCCGGTGTGTGGGCAACGCGGCGAGTGGCTTCGAATTTCGGCATTAATGCATGTCGCTCAAAAGTGGCCCCGGTTTTGAGAAAACGACATGCATAACTTAAAGCAGAGCGTTAGCTGGCTTTTTTGAGCTGCGCCTCGCGCGCCGCCCGCAGCCTGGCGAAATCGTCGCCGGCGTGATGCGAGGAGCGCGTCAGCGGGCTCGACGCCACCAGCAGGAAACCCTTGGTCTTGCCGATCGTCGCGAAGGAGCTGAACTCTTCCGGCGTGACGAAGCGGATCACCGGATGGTGCTTCTTCGACGGCTGCAGATACTGACCGATGGTCATGAAGTCGACATTTGCCGAACGCAAATCATCCATCAGCTGCAGAATCTCGTTCCGCTCCTCGCCGAGACCAACCATGATGCCGGACTTGGTGAAGATCGAGGGATCGAGTTCCTTGACCCGCTGCAACAGCCGGATCGAGTGGAAATAGCGCGCACCCGGCCGCACCGTCAGGTAGTTCGACGGCACGGTTTCCAGATTGTGGTTGAAGACGTCGGGCTTTGCCGCGACGACGATCTCCAGCGCGCCTTCCTTGCGCAGGAAATCGGGCGTCAGGATTTCGATCGTGGTCAAAGGCGTCGCCGCGCGGATCGCCCGGATGACCTCGGCGAAATGCTGCGCGCCGCCATCGGCGAGATCGTCGCGGTCGACCGAGGTGATGACGACATGGGTCAGCCCCATCTGCTTGACGGCATGCGCAACGCGCGCCGGCTCATCGGCATCGAGCGCGGTCGGGATGCCGGTGGCGACATTGCAGAAGGCGCAGGCGCGCGTGCAGATCTCGCCCATGATCATGAAGGTGGCGTGCTTCTTTTCCCAGCACTCGCCGATATTGGGGCAGCCGGCCTCTTCGCACACCGTCACCAGCTTATGCGATTTCACGATCTCGCGTGTTTCGGCATAGCCCTTGGACACCGGCGCCTTGACGCGGATCCAGTCGGGTTTGCGCAGCACATCCTGGTCGGGCTTGTGCGCCTTCTCGGGATGCCGCAGGCGCGGCGCGTTGGCGATCGTGTCGAGGACGGTGACCATCTCAAACCTGACTTGTTGGCGTCCGCCCGTCGGCGTCAGCCTTTAGAACGTCACTTAAGACTTTTCGGGGCAAAGAAAAAGGCCGCGGCGGCGCATGCCGCCACAGCCGTTTTCGCATAGCGGGGATCCAGAGCAATTCCAGGAAAAGTGTGACACGGTTTTCCGTCCGGAATTGCGTCTGAAGAAGGAGATAAAACGGCGAGCCGTTTTATCGGCGAATGAGTCGCCCTGCAAAGATCAGCAGGCAGGCGCCGATGAAGGCCGTAATCAGATAAGCCCACCGGCCGACACCGAAGTCGCTGACTTCGAGAGCCTGCAATATCGCGTTCAGAACCACCGCGCCGACAATGCCCATTATTATGTTCATGAAGATGCCGGTGTTGCTCTTCATGACCATCTCTGCCAGCCACCCGGCCAGGCCGCCGATGATAATGGCTGATATCCAGCCGACGCCATTCATATGCATATGCCAACTCCTCCTGCGTCAGGTGAAAATGCACCCGGAAACGAACTGTCTTGCCGCAAGGTTCCTCCGGCGCATGCGTCTGAGTCTCGCGGCAGCAATTTATCATGCGTTGAGCGCGCGCCCATAGGCGTCGAGCACGCTTTCCTTCATCATCTCCGACAGCGTCGGATGCGGGAAGATTGTGTGCATCAGTTCTTCTTCCGTCGTCTCCAGGTTCATTGCCACGACAAAGCCTTGGATCAGTTCGGTCACCTCAGCGCCGACCATATGGGCGCCGAGCAACTGGCCGGTCTTCTTGTCGAAAATGGTCTTGATGAAACCCTGGTCCTCGCCGAGCGCGATCGCCTTGCCGTTGGCGCCGAACTGGAAGCGGCCGACGCGAATGTCCTTGCCTTCGGCCTTGGCCTTGGCTTCGGTCAGGCCGACCGAGGCGACCTGCGGGTTGCAGTAGGTGCAGCCCGGGATCTTCAGCTTGTCGGTGGCGTGCACGCCGGGGAAATTGGCGATCTTCTCGATGCAAACCACGCCCTCATGCTCGGCCTTGTGCGCGAGCATCGGCGGTCCGGCGACATCGCCGATGGCGTAGATGCCGGGAACGTTCGTCTTGCCATAACCGTCCACGACGACGCAGCCGCGGTCAGTCTTCACGCCGAGCGTCTCGAGCCCGAGATTCTCTATATTGCCCTGCACGCCGACGGCCGAGATCATGCGGTCGGCGGTGATCTTCTCGACCTTGCCGTCCTTCATCTCGACATGCGCGGTCACGGAATTGGCGCCTTTTTCAACCTTGGTCACCTTGGCTTCGAGGATGATCTTCATCCCCTGCTTCTCGAACTGTTTTTGCGCGAACTTGGAAACTTCCGCGTCCTCGACCGGCATCACCGCCGGCAGCAATTCGACCACCGTCACCTCGGCGCCCATGGTGCGGTAGAAGGAGGCAAATTCGATGCCGATGGCGCCGGAGCCCATCACCAGCAGCGATTTCGGCATCTCCTTCGGCACCATCGCCTCGAAATAGGTCCAGATCAGCTTGCCGTCCGGCTCGATGCCGGGCAGCGCGCGCGGCCGGGCGCCGGTGGCGAGAATAATGTGCTTGGCGGTGTAGGTGCCCTCGCCCTTGACGCCTTTCGGCACCGGCGGCTGCGGCTCCATCGGCTTCTTTGCCGTCTTGGAGACGACGATCTCGCCCGGCTTCGACAGCTTGGCCTCGCCCCAGATGACATCGACCTTGTTCTTCTTCATCAGGAAAGCGACGCCGCCATTCAGTCGCAGCGACACTTTGCGCGAACGGTCGACCACGGCCGCGGTATCGGCGCTGACCTTGCCACCTTCGAGTTTCAGGCCGAAGTCCTTGAGATGGTCCGAATAGTGCATGATCTCGGCCGAACGCAGCAGCGCCTTGGTCGGGATACAGCCCCAGTTGAGACAGATGCCGCCGAGATGCTCGCGCTCGACGATCGCCGTCTTGAAGCCGAGCTGGGCGGAACGCACAGCCGTGACATAGCCGCCGGGGCCGGAGCCGATGATGATGACGTCGTAGGATTCTGCCACGGGGTTTCTCCCTGATTGTCTTTGTCTAGAGTTCCAGCATCACGCGCACCAGCGGCGCCAATGCCTCACCTATATTGCGCGTGTTTTCCGCATCGAGATGGACACCGTCGAGCGGCGTGGTCGTGGCCACGGTTCCGGCATCGAAAAAGCCGCAGCCGGCCTCGTCGGCCAGGATGGAATATTGAGGCGCCAGCCGCTTCGAGGCCTCATCGCCGCCGGCAAACATTTCCTTGAATTCGGCATTGTCCGTGCGGCTGACCGCCGGCGGTGCCACGATCAGGATCTGCGGGGCATCCCAGTCGAACGGATAATCATGGCCGCGCACGATATCGATTAGCCGGCTAATTCCCTGCTTGGCCGCCACCGGATTGCCGTGGATCCACGGTTTCATGTCGTTGGCGCCGAGCATGATGACAATCAGGTCGATCGGCGCATGGCTGGTCAGGATTGTCGGCAAAAGCCTGGCGCCGTTGCGGTCGGCGCCGGCCAGGTGATCGTCGAAGGCCGTGGTGCGGCCGTTGAGGCCCTCGGCGATGACTTCGATATCATCGTCGTCCAGCGCCGCCTTGAGCACGCTCGGCCAGCGGTCTGCAAGAGCGTGGCGGCCGAGGCTCGCAGCGTCATAACCCCAGGTCAGGGAATCGCCGTAGCAGAGAATTGTCTTCACGCCCTTGCCTCGCCTCTGCCAAAACCCGGCTGCCCGCGCATAACCCGCCAGCCTACGAATAGCCAATGCACCACAATCGTAACCAGGCTCGGCAGAACCAAACCCGCGATGATTGGCAGCTTCTCTCCCCAATCGCGTCCCTCGGGCGGTTGGGAAAAAGTCCAGCCGATCAAGCCGAAACCGATCAGCACGAACAAGGCGAATGTGCCGAACCCCACCCAATTGATGGCCTTGAGCGGATTGGGAAAAAACTGTGCAATGAAAAACAATATCGTCACGACAGTGGTGACTAACCCGCACGCGAAGAAAACGAGAATGTATTCCTCGTGCGCGTCTGTGTTTATCGCCAGTCCCACCGCAACGATGGCACCAACAAGCAAGGACAGGAAGAAGGCCATGAAGGAGGTGAAGAATGTCCGCACCGCCTTTTCCCTTCCTAGACCAGCATGCCCATCGGATTTTCGATCATGCGCTTGAAGGCGACCAGAAGTTCGGCGCCGAGCGCACCATCGACGGCGCGATGATCGGTCGACAGCGTCACCGACATGACGTTGGCGATTTTGATCTCGCCGTTCTTGACCACCGCGCGCTGCTCGCCGGCACCCACCGCCAGGATCGTCGCATGCGGCGGGTTGATGACGGCGGAAAAGTCCTTGATGCCGAACATGCCGAGATTGGACACCGCCGTGGTGCCGCCCTGATATTCCTCGGGCTTCAGCTTGCGGCTGCGGGCGCGGCTCGCCAGATCCTTCATCTCGTTGGAGATGGTGGACAGCGTCTTTTCATCGGCGTGGCGGATGATCGGCGTGATCAGGCCGCCGGGGATCGACACCGCAACGCCGACATCGGCATGCTTGTGCTTGACCATTGCGCTGTCGGTCCACGAAGCATTGGCGTCCGGCACCGCCATCAGCGCCATCGCCATCGCCTTGATGACCATGTCGTTGACTGACAGCTTGTAGACGGGAGCCTCGCCCTTGTCCGTCTTCTTCGTCGGCGCCGCGGCATTGAGCTGGGTGCGCAGTGCCAGCAGCGCATCGAGCTCGCAGTCGAGCGTCAGGTAGAAATGCGGGATGGTGGACTTGGCCTCGACCAGCCGCCGCGCAATGGTCTTGCGCATATTGTCGTGCGGGACGAGATCGTATGAGCCTTCCGCGAACAGCTTCAGCACCTGCTCGTCCGACATCGCCTTGGGCGCGGCAGCAGGAGCGGCAGGCGCCGGAGCGCCGGCAGGTGCTGCTTTCGCCGCAGGTGCCGCCTTGGCGCCACCGCCGGCAATCGCTGCCTCGACATCGGCCTTGACCACACGGCCATGCGGGCCGGTGCCTGTCACGGCGGACACATCGACGCCGGCATCCTTGGCGATGCGCCGAGCCAGCGGCGAGGCGAAGGTACGATCGCCTGCGGCGTGACCGTTAGCAACTGGCGCCGCTTCTGCTTTCGTCGGCGCAGGCGCCGCGGCAGCGGTTGCCGGCTTCGGCACTTCGGCCTTTGGCGCATCGGCTTTCGGAGCCTCGGCCTTGGGCGCGGCATCGCCGTCACCCTTCGCCGCAACCCCGGCATCCTCGCCTTCGCCGGCCAGAATGGCGATCAGCGCATTGACCTTGACGCCTTCGGTGCCGGCCGGAACGACCAACTTGGCGACCGTGCCCTCATCGACCGCTTCGACTTCCATCGTCGCCTTGTCGGTCTCGATCTCGGCGATCACGTCGCCCGGCGAAACCTTGTCGCCCTCCTTGACCAGCCACTTGGAAAGATTGCCCTCTTCCATCGTGGGCGAGAGCGCCGGCATGGTGATGTTGATTGGCATCTGTTTGTCCTCCCGCCGGGCTCAGCGATACGTGACGGCTTTGACCGCCTCGATGACCTCGCCGACATTGGGCAAAGCCAGCTTTTCGAGGTTCGCCGCATAAGGCATCGGCACGTCCTTGCCGGCGATAGTGATGACCGGCGCGTCGAGGAAATCGAAGGCGCGCTGGGACACCTGGTTGGCGATGTGGTCGCCGACCGAGCTCTGCGGGAAACCTTCTTCGACCACGATCAGGCGATTGGTCTTCTTCACCGAGGCAATGACGGTGTCGAGGTCGAGCGGGCGGATGGACCTGAGATCGATGATCTCGGCATCGATGCCCATCCCGCGCAGCTCGGCCTCGGCCTTGATTGCGTAGGTCATGCCGATGCCGAACGACACGATGGTGACGTCCTTGCCCTGCTTGTGGATGCGCGCCTTGCCGATCGGCAGCACGAAATCGTCGAGCTTCGGCACGTCGAAGGACTGGCCGTAGAGGATTTCGTTTTCGAGGAAGATGACCGGGTTCGGATCGCGGATTGCTGCCTTGAGCAGCCCCTTGGCATCCGCCGCCGTATACGGCATCACCACTTTCAGCCCGGGGATATGGCTGTACCATGCGGCATAGCACTGCGAATGCTGGGCGCCGACGCGGGCGGCGGCCCCGTTCGGTCCGCGGAAGACAATCGGTGCGCCCATCTGGCCACCCGACATATAGAGCGTCTTGGCGGCGGAGTTGATGATCTGGTCGATCGCCTGCATGGCGAAGTTGAAGGTCATGAACTCTACGATCGGCTTCAGGCCGGCCATTGCCGCACCGACCCCGACGCCGGCAAAACCGTGTTCGGTGATCGGCGTGTCGACGACGCGGCGCGGCCCGAATTCCTGCAGCAGGCCTTGCGTGATCTTATAGGCGCCCTGGTATTCGGCGACCTCCTCGCCCATGACGAAGACATCACCGTCGCGGCGCATCTCTTCGGCCATGGCGTCGCGCAGCGCTTCGCGCACCGTGGTCGAAACCATCTCGGTGCCGGCCGGCACGTCTGGATCGGTGGCGACTTCGGTTTTCGGGGCCGCCGCGACAGGTGCCGCGGCCTCGCTCTTGGCCGCGGCAGGCGCCGGCGCGGGTGCGGCTACTTCAGCCTTGGCGGGCTCCTCGCCGACGCCTTCGCCGGCCTTGTCGACGTCTTCGCCGTCGACCGCAAGCACGGCGATCACCGCGTTGACCTTGACGCCTTCGGTGCCGGCGGGAACCACGATCTTGGCCAGCGTGCCTTCATCGACGGCCTCGACTTCCATCGTCGCCTTGTCGGTCTCGATCTCGGCGATCACGTCGCCGGCGACAACCTTGTCACCCTCGTTCTTCAACCACTTGGAAAGATTGCCCTCTTCCATGGTCGGCGAGAGAGCGGGCATGAGAATTTCGATCGGCATGTCCTTGCCCTCCCGTTACAATACGATGTCGGTCCAGAGCTCGGACGGATCCGGCTCGGCGTCGTGCTGGGCGAATTCGGCGGCGTCGGCGACAATGTCGCGGACTTCCTTGTCGATATTCTTGAGCTCGTCCTCGCTTGCCCACTTCTTGGCCGTCAGCCGTGCCTTGACCTGCTCGATCGGGTCATGGTCGGAGCGCATCTTCTGCACTTCTTCCTTAGAGCGGTATTTCGCCGGGTCCGACATCGAATGGCCGCGGTAGCGATAGGTCTGCATTTCCAAAATAATCGGTCCGTTGCCGGCACGGCACCATTCGGTCGCCTGGTCGCCGGCGGATTTGACCGCGCGCACATCCATGCCGTCGACTTGGATGCCAGGGATTTTGAACGAGGCGCCGCGGTGCGAAAAATTTGTTTCGGCCGACGAGCGCGACACCGACGTGCCCATGGCGTAGCGGTTGTTCTCGATGATGTAGATCACCGGCAGCTTCCACAGCGAGGCCATGTTGAAGCTTTCATAGACCTGGCCCTGGTTGGCCGCGCCGTCGCCGAAATAGGTCAGCGACACATTGTTGTTGTCGCGGTAGCGGTTGGCGAAGGCGAGGCCCGTGCCGAGCGAGACCTGCGCGCCGACAATGCCGTGGCCGCCGTAAAAATGCTTCTCCTTGGAGAACATGTGCATGGAGCCGCCCTTGCCCCTCGACAGGCCGCCGCGGCGTCCGGTCAGTTCGGCCATGACGCCGCGCGGCGAAAGCTCCATCGCCAGCATGTGGCCGTGGTCGCGATAGGCGGTGATCATCTGGTCGCCGTCGATCAGCGCCATCTTCATGCCGGTGACGACCGCTTCCTGGCCAATATAGAGGTGACAGAAGCCGCCGATGAAGCCCATGCCGTAAAGCTGGCCGGCCTTTTCCTCGAAGCGGCGGATGAGCAGCATGTGCCGGTAGGCGGCAAGCTCCTCGTCCTTGGTGAAGTCGGCTGGCTTGGGGGCGGAAAACCCCGTGGATTTGGCGGATGTCGATTTGACGGATTTGGCAGGCGCTTTTTTGGCGGCGGTGGCCATGCATCACTCCCTGTTGGCGTCTCTTTGCGGACACGAGAGCAGCACGAAAATCTGCTCCGAGGGAGATCAGCTCTCCCCACCGATTTGAAGAGGCTAACACGCGAGAAAGCGTTTCGCCATGCTGAAAAATGCATGGCTGTCATGCGTCTAAGCGATTAAAATCATTAGAAATAACGGAGATTAACTGAATTCAGGTTATTCCGAGTTAGCCGGCAGCATGATGGTAATTTCATCCGCCTGGGACAGATTGAGCGCCCTGCGCGCCTGCTCGTCAAGCATATCCTTCTCAAGCGTGCCCTCATGCATCAGCTGGACGCGCCGCTCCAGATCGACCCGGCGCGCTTTGATGGCATCGTACTTGGCCTGCAATTCGACGGTCTGCGCTTCGAGCTGGTATTTGGAATAGATGCCGAACTCGCCATGATAGGCATGGAAGCCGAAATACGCCAGGAACGCCACGCAAAGCGAGGGGATGATCAGCCGGCCGGTGTTTCTCTGCTTGTGCTGGCGTGTCCACATGCTCGCAATCCTTTGACCTCCTTATCTCGCCCGATTGTGCTTAATGGACGGTTACGGACCCCGGGATTTTGCGAGCGGGAAATGGCCCACCCGGCAAGTTGCGTCCACCTCGTCGATTTTTCTTCTCCATCCTTTGCGTCACAGCTTGCATGCGCGAAAAGCAGTTGACGTTCTCCTCAAGTAATATATGCATACGCTATGCAATTGTTAGACGCCAACAAACTTGGCGCGCTCGGCGCCATGATTCGCGACAGGACGGAAGCGTCCTTGAGAGAGCTTTCGCCGAGCGCGGCGGCGGTGCTGTCGATGCTGCACTTCAAACCGGGGTTAATGACGACGGAGCTCGCCGAGGTCGTCGGCGTCAGTCAACCGACTGCCGTGCGTTTGATCGACGGGCTGGAACGGCAGGCGCTGATAGGACGCGGCAAACCGGAGGGTCGTGTCACTCCGCTGACGCTGACGGAGACTGGCCACGCACAGGTAAGGGAAATGCAAGCCCTCCGGCTCGCCGCGCTCGACGGATTGCTGTCTGTGCTGCAACCGGATGAGCGGCGGCGCTTTGTTTCCATGCTGGACGAGATTCTTGCGGGCGCGACTACTTCCCGTCCTTTCGCGAGAACAACCTGTCGCCTCTGCGAGCATGATCTTTGCGGACCCCAAATTTGCCCGATCGGCTGCCGAGCGGCTGAGATCGAGAGAAAGGAGAGCGAGCGGTGATCATTTCCTATGCGGGGCATTCGCCTGCCATCGATCCCGATGCTTGGGCCGCTCCGGATGCCACAATATCCGGCGATGTCGTCATTGGCGCCGGCAGCCGGGTCATGCATGGCGCCCGCCTTGTGGCGGAGTCTGGCGGATCGATCCGAATTGGCCGCAACTGTATCGTGTTGGAGAATGCGGTGATCCGGGCCACAGCAAGTCATCCTTGTACTATCGGGAATTATTGCCTCGTAGGCCCCAACAGCCACATGGTTGGCGCAGAGGTCGGCGATGAAGTTTTTATCGCCACAGGTGCGGCGGTTTTCCATGGTGCGCACATAGGGCGCGGATCGGAAGTCCGCATCAATGGCATCGTTCACCTGCGCACCCGCCTCGAGCCTGGTACGGTCGTACCGATCGGCTGGATTGCCGTGGGCGATCCGGCTCAGCTCCTGCCTCCGGACCAGCATGAGGCCATCTGGTCTCACCAGAAACCGCTCGATTTCCCGGGCTTCGTCTACGGTGTCGACCGAAACTTGCCGGATGTAATGCAGAAAATCACTGCAAATCTCTCGGTGGCGCTAGGCGTACATCGCACGGGAAACGCTTGAGCGCTTTCCGCCGCCGCAGAAAGCGTTCCGATTCAAGCTCGCTGGTGCATGTCGCCCAGATCTTGCCCAAGGGCCTGACCGAGGACGCCCAGATCAGCTTTTCACGACCGACTTGCCGGCGTAGCGCGCCTGATTGCCGAGCTCTTCCTCGATGCGGATGAGCTGGTTGTACTTGGCCATGCGGTCGGAGCGCGACAGCGAACCGGTCTTGATCTGCCCGCAATTGGTGGCGACGGCGAGATCGGCGATGGTCGAATCCTCTGTCTCACCCGAGCGGTGCGATATCACAGCGGTATAGCCGGCCTTGTGCGCGGTCTCGACGGCGTCGAGCGTCTCGGTCAGCGAGCCGATCTGGTTGACCTTGACCAGGATCGAATTGGCGACGCCCATGCGGATGCCGTCGCGCAGACGTGCCGTGTTGGTGACGAACAGATCGTCGCCCACCAGCTGGGTCTTCTTGCCGATAAGGTCGGTCAGGTACTTCCAGCCCTCCCAGTCGTCCTCGGCCAGGCCGTCCTCGATCGAGATGATCGGATAGTCGGCAGCGAGCTTGGCCAGGTACTTGGCCTGCGCCTTGGGATCGCGGGTCTTCTTCTCGCCCTCATAGACGTAGTTGTCGTCCTTGAAGAATTCGGTCGCCGCGCAATCGAGGCCGAGCGCGATCTCTTCGCCCGGCTTGAAGCCGGCCTTCTCGATCGATTCCATGATGAAATCGAGCGCCACCGGCGCGCTCTTCAGGTTCGGGGCAAAACCGCCCTCGTCGCCGACATTGGTGTTGTGGCCGGCGTCCTTGAGCTTCTTCCTCAGCGTGTGGAAGATTTCCGAACCCCAGCGCAAGCCTTCGCGCAGCGTCGGCGCACCGACCGGCAGGATCATGAATTCCTGGAAATCGATCGGATTGTCGGCGTGCGCGCCGCCATTGATGATGTTCATCATCGGCACCGGCAGCACATGCGCCTTGGTGCCGCCGACATAGCGATAGAGCGGCAGGCCGGCGGCTTCCGCGGCCGCCTTGGCCACCGCCAGCGACACGCCAAGAATGGCGTTGGCGCCGAGCCGGCTCTTATTGGGCGTGCCGTCGAGCTCGATCATGGTCTGGTCGATGTGGATCTGGTTTTCGGCTTCCATGCCGCCGATCGCCTCGAACAGCTCGCCATTGACGGCCTCGACTGCCTTGAGCACGCCCTTGCCGAGATAGCGGGCGCCGCCATCGCGCAGTTCGACGGCTTCATGCGCGCCGGTCGAGGCGCCGGACGGCACTGCGGCGCGGCCCATTGAGCCGTCTTCGAGAACGACGTCGACCTCGACGGTCGGATTTCCACGGCTATCCAGGATTTCACGCCCGATAATGTCGATGATGGCGGTCATTGCGATGTCCCCGATTGATCGATTAAGCGTCGCGCCCCTCTTAGCCAAAGCGCCGTAAAAGGCAATTGGGAATGGCATGAAATAATAGTGACAGTCGCCCATGCGCCTCCAGGCCTGGGCGCACCGGCGACGACATCTGAACGCAAACAGCCCGACCTGACCTCATATGTCTGGCGCCGCATGAGGCGCGCGCCCTCCCCTTTTATGCGGCAATGCCTTTGTCACGAAATACTAGGCGGCACACAAACTCCAGCCGATGCTTCAAAAGAGGCTGCCGCCAATGTGACAAACATCACAATGCAGAGACATCGAAGATGTTAGGGTCGCATCTACAATGCGAACTATTTGACGACAACAATGAAATCAATAAACTAGAAATCTTTGGGGAGGTGGAAATGGCAACAATTTCAGGTACTGGCTGGGAACTTCTTATTAACCGGCAAGTCGAACATATGAGGGGTGCCAGGCGCAGAACGGTTGGAACCTATAAAGTCTTTCACAACGGCACGGCAGTCACGGGCTTATCGGGGTTCGTGTGTGAATCTCGCGGCCCAGGCGACAATTCCAAAGAAGACAACGGCAGGCGCATCGAGCCCGGCACTTACCCACTGGCGACACAGGCCGGAGGCAAGTATGTGACGATCGGTTACACTGGCGGCAAGACGCCACCCAAACCTGGACTCGAACTGCTTAAGACCAACAAGCGCACCGAAATCCTTATTCATCCAGGCGTCAATTTCCTATCCAGCGTCGGATGCATCAATCCGACGAAGAAGGTGAGCGGTCCGCTTTCCGACATGGACTTCACGGAGAGCCGAACCCGGGTGATCGCCCTCATCGACGATCTGAAAGCCTTTGCCGGCAGTGGTTTCCCGAAAACCAACGGCAAGTCAATTCCCAAAGCTTCGGTCGTCATCGAAGGCGAACCGGTGCTGTCGACCGAGAGCGTCGAGAGCGTGCTCGAAGCGGTTGCGGGCGATCCGAAGAAGGGCTTACCCGCAGCGGTCTTCCAGAAATTCGCGCCGAGACCGGCAAGCGGGTCCAGGCGGGCGACCTATGACGGTTACATCGGCGCCTTTACCTCCGACAAAGGCCTCAAAACGCTCGGCGATCATGGCGTGTGCAACAACTATGATCGGCTGATGCATTTCTTCGCACAAGCGGCGATGGAAACCGGTGGCTTCACCCTCATTCGCGAGTCCCTAACCTACACGACCGTGGCTGCGATCCGGAAGGCGTGGAAATCGCGAGCCGCCAGCAAGACCGATCAGTGGATCAAGGACAATCTGCTCCGCAAGCCGGAAGCGCTGGGCGACTGGGCGTATGGCGGGCGGATGGGCAATGTGAAAGGAACATTGGACGGCTTCAATTTCCGCGGCGGCGGCACGTTCCAGACCACGGGGCGCGACGCGTACACGGCCAAAGGCAAGCTCGCCAAGGTCGACCTCGCAAATCATCCTGAGCTGATCGAGGACCCGCAGATTTCTCTGCTCGCAGCTTGCGCCGAATGGAAAGCGTCAGGCTGCAATGCCTTTGCCGATTCCGGTCTGATCAAAAAGATCTCGCGCGCGATCAACGTCGGCAACGCCAATTCGACCACGCCGGCCAATGGCGAGGCGGACCGGATTGCCTGGCACGAGAAGATTTTCAAGGCGGTCAAGAATGCGGGACTGCTCGGTTGAGCACGCCTTGATCACGTTCGACAACGTGGCGTCACGATAATTCACGAGCAACATTCGAGGCGTCGATTAGGATCATGCCGCGCGGGGCGAAACAGGAGGAGTTTCGCCATGTCTGAGTTGAGCGGTATTGTGAGTTTGTTCCTGATCGCGGCGGCGTTCCTGACGTCATGCGACAACCAGCAGCCGCCAAAGGCGGCAGCGCAGTTGTCGACGCTTTACGCCGCAGAATAGGAACCGAGTATTGCAGTGAAAAGGCCTCCGATTTCGGAGGCCTTTCCACGTCAGGCGTCAGCGCGCCGGATCAATGCCAATAAGGCGTGACCTTGTAGTAGTCATAGGAAGCGTCACGTGCGGTCTCGCCATCGGCGCCGGTCAGTTCATTGATCGAATAGGACGGAGCCGCTTTCAACTGGTCCTTGGAAAACGGCACGACATAGCCGCCCTTATTCTCGTCATAGTCGAGGCTTGCCCACGGAATGGCGTGATATTTCTCGCCAATACCAAGAAAACCGCCAAACCCGATCACTGCGAACATGATACCGTTCGACGTCTTGTCGAGCATGACGTCCTCGATGCTGCCGATGGTCTTGCCTTCTGTGTTGTAGACCGACGTGCCGATGACGCGCGAAGCGGCGATGGCTTCGGTGTGACCTGTCTGAGTGGTCATGTCTGATGCTCCTCTTTTGTCGTTGGTCGTACTTTGACAATGAGGGGCGCGGGCGAAAGTTCCCGACTTTTTTGAAACGTTGGACGGTCATTCCGCGAGGATGAACGTGACCTTCATGTTGACGCGATAGGCCGCGATCTTGCCGTCCTCGACGACAATCTTCTGGTCCTGGATCCAGGCGCCTTCGACGTTCTTCAGGGTCTGTGAGGCGCGCGCAATTCCCTTCTCGATGGCGTCCTGAAAGCTCTTTTGTGACGACGATGTGATTTCGGTGACGCGGGCAACAGACATGGCTTCCTCCTGCCAAGACGCTCATTTGCAAGGAGGAGCCTACAGCTGGCCTTTGCCGACTTCAAGCTGACCATCACGGTGGCCAGTCAGGCGGCGTTCTTGGCGATGCGGTCAAACGCCATCAGTCTTTCGAGCAAGGCCGGCATGTCCTTCAGCGGCAGCATGTTCGGACCGTCGGAGGAGGTCGAATTGTCCGGATCCTGGTGGGTCTCTATGAAGACGCCGGCGACGCCGACGGCAACGGCAGCGCGGGCAAGTGTTTCGACAAAACGGCGCTCACCGCCGGAAGAACCGCCATGCCCGCCCGGTTGCTGCACCGAATGAGTGGCATCGAAAATCACCGGCGCGCCGATCTCGGCCATCACAGGCAAAGCCCGCATGTCCGACACCAGCGTGTTGTAGCCGAAGGAAGCGCCGCGTTCGGTGGTGAGCACATTGGCGTTGCCGGAGCCGGTGATCTTGGCGACCACGTTCTTCATGTCCCAGGGGGCGAGGAACTGCCCCTTCTTGACGTTGATCACCTTGCCGGTCTTGGCGGCCGCGACCAGCATGTCGGTCTGACGCGACAGGAAGGCCGGGATCTGCAGGACATCGACATGCGGCGCGACGATCGCGCACTGCTCCTCGGTGTGGACGTCAGTCAGAATGGGAAGCGAAAATTCCTTGCGCAACTCGTCGAAGACCGGAAGTGCGGCATCCATCCCGGCGCCGCGCGTTGCCGACAGCGAGGTGCGGTTGGCCTTGTCGTAGCTGGTCTTGTAAACGAGGCCTATGCCGAGCTTGCCGGTCAGCTCCTTCAGCGCGCCGGCCATGTCGAAGGCGTGCTGGCGCGATTCGAATTGGCATGGGCCGGCAATCAGCGCCAGAGCTGCGTTGTTGTCGAAAACGACATTGCCGACGGTTACCGCCGAATTGGGCGCCAGGGGCTTGCTCATGGGATCTCCCGGAAGATGAAAGCCGCGCCCTGCCCGGATGCCGGCTGCACGACAATATCATTGCCCGCTATATCGTGCTCGATGGAGTTGTGTGCAAGCAGGCTTGCCGTGGCGTCGGCACTGCGGACCGAAAAGACGATCGCCGCGAAGCGAAGTTTCGTCGGCGCGCCGGCCGCAATCTTGAAGCGCGCGGTGAAAGCCGCAGGATCGAGAATGGTCAGACACGCATTCGGCAGATCGAAGACCGCGCCGCTCTCCTGCTTCGAGCCAGCCACTGCCGAAATCAGCAGAGCCTGTGCGGAAGGCGCATCGCTGACCGCAACGATTTCGATGATGCCGGCCACGCCATTGGCATGGGCCTGCAGCGCCGTGCGGTCGATTTTCGGCGCATTGATCCGCTCGCAGGCGAACAGGAACGCGTCTGTTGCCCGAGAGCCGGAGGCGAAAGCCAGCTTGAACGACGCCATATCGCTCTTTCCCGCCGCATCCGTGAAGGCACGGGAAAAACTCAACACGTCTCCGGCCGACAGGCCGGCAGAAACATAGCGTGCATGGTCCGCATCGGCGTCGCCGGTGCCCAGCACTACGGCGGAAAAGCCCTCATCGCCCAGGCTGGCGCGATAAAGCCGGTCGCGCGCGACAAAGACATTGCCGCCGGCAATCGCGCGCGCTGCCGTCTGTTCGTCGCCGATCGCCAGCGGTTCGAGATAGGTGCCGTCGGCGAAGAAGACGCAGCAATTTTCGGTGCCGAAGGGGTGTATGCCGGTTGGCGCGACGATGAAGCCAAGCGACGTCAGCCGCGCCCGCGCCATGGCGAGGCTCGCCGTCGGCAGCACCAGATGGTCAAGCGGATGGGTTGTGCGGGTCATGCCGGCGCGGTGTGCATCATTCCGGATATCGGTTCAAGCGTTTCCGCCGGTGGCCCGGATCGCGGCGGAGTCCGCCCATGAATGACCATGCCATTCCGGCACCGTTTCCTGCGATTTTCCCCAATCGGAAGCCAATTCCGCCTGTGAAGAAGCGAGGCCTCTTGCCGGACTGATCAGGCCACCGCCACGACGTCGGCCGAATAGCGCAATTCGCGCAATGGTTTGACCCGGCTGGTCGTCTCGGCGTAGAGCGGGTGCGCCTTGTAGGCGGCCAAGGCCGCCTCGTCCTCGAACTCGGCATAGACGACCACGTCGATCGCGTCCGACAGCGGGTCGACCTTGGTGTTGAGCGTCACCTCGAACAGGTTTGAATGCGGGATCTTGCCCAGCGCGAGCAAGCCCATGCGCACGGCCTCGACATCGTCCTTGCGCCGCGCGCTGAAGAAAACGATATGCCGGATCACGCCTGCCTCCTCGATCGATTTGCCGGCATGTTTTGTGTGAGCGGATCAGTCGCGTCAACCGCCACGATGTCGCGCCCGGCAGCGCCGGAAGGCGACTTTGCAGAGGCGCAAGAAGCTAGCCCCCGCCGGTGACGTAGCGCACGATGCGCGACATCTCCCTGACCGTCGTGTCGAGATAGCGGCCCTGATTATAGAGGCCGTCCCAGATCAGGAAAAAGGCGATGGCCATGATGACGACGACGTAACGCATGACTGAAGCTAACGTATGTGGCTGTTCGGAACCATAGTGATTTCGCCGAGGGCCGCGCTCTCCCGCGGATTCTGGCCTCAGGCCGGCGACCTGGGTCAGTGCCGGGCAAAGCTTGCCTCTTGAAGTTTCGGCCAATGCCATGGAAGATTGTGGCGAAAATTCACGCAGGCTGCGGCGTTCGCGCCTGCGAATGAAATGTGGAGGATGTGGAGGCCGGCAGATCTTGCGCCGTCCCCGCGGAAGTCCAGGGGGATGTGGGATGGCTGCCAGGGAACACAAGGGCGTCGGCGACGCCATCAGGCTGGACGAGCTCAACTTCGCCGAGATCGTCAAAGGCTTGCCGGCCAAGGCGCGCATGGTGCTGTCGGCGGCGATGAAACTGCCGCGCGGCTCGCTCAAGGTAAGGATGCCGGACGGCCGCGCCGTTCTTGTCGGTGGCAATGCGCCCGGTCCCGACGCCGAACTGGTGCTGAAGAACTGGCGCTTGCCCGGCCGCGCCTTTTCCGGCGGCACCATCGGCGTTGCCGAATCCTACATGGACGGCGACTGGGAAAGCCCTGACGTGACCAGCTTTCTCGAACTGTTCGTCGTCAACTCGGCCATCGGCGAACGCGTCGCCGGCGGCGCCAACTGGCTCATCAACACCGTCCAGCGCATCCGCCACTGGTTCAACGAAAACACCCGAACCGGCTCGAAGCGCAACATTTCGGCGCATTACGACCTCGGCAATGCCTTCTACAAGCAATGGCTTGATCCCAGCATGACTTATTCGTCGGCGCTCTATGCGACCGGAGCCAACGATTTGGAAAGCGCGCAGGCCGCCAAATATCGCGCTTTGGCCAAGGACATCGGCATCGGCAAGAAGGATCATGTGCTGGAGATCGGCTGCGGCTGGGGCGGTTTTGCCGAATTTGCCGCGCGCGAGATCGGCTGCCGCGTCACCGGCTTGACCATCAGCCGCGAACAGCACGATTTCGCCAAGGAGCGTATCCAGAAGGCCGGCCTTGCCGACAAGGTCGACATCAAGCTGCAGGATTATCGTGACGAAACGGGCACTTACGACCGCATCGCGTCGATCGAGATGTTCGAGGCGGTCGGTGAAAAATACTGGCCGGTGTTCTTCGGCAAGATGAAGGCCTGCCTGCGCCCCGGCGGCACCGCCGGCCTGCAGATCATCACCATCAACGAGTCCGCCTACGACACCTATCGCGCGCGGCCGGACTTCATCCAGCGCTACGTCTTCCCGGGCGGCATGCTGCCGACGCCGTCGATCCTGAAGTCGCTGGGCAGCGACCATGGCCTCGCCCATCTGCGCGAGCGCGTCTTTCCGGACGACTATGCCCGCACGCTTGCCGAATGGCGCAACCGCTTCTGGCAGTCGTGGGAAAAGATCGTCCCACTTGGCTTCGACGACCGCTTCAAGAAGCTCTGGGAGTTCTATCTCCACTATTGCGAAGCCGGCTTCCGCGCCAGCTACATCGATGTTCGCCAGGTGGTCTACAAGGCGTAGTTCCGAGGAAAACGGTATCGAGCGCCTGCCCGCCCGTTCCCTCAAAACAGGATGCGGTATTTCGCAAACCCGGCTTCGCCCTCGCCGACCGGCTCGATCTTGAGCGATTTGACCCCCGCGATAAAATCCTTCGCCTTGGGACCGGTCTCGAACACGACGCTGGTTCCGGGCAGTGGCGTGAACGACCAATTGTCGTCGGCCGAGGGATTGATCGTGCCTTCGCTGACGATATAACGCACGATCACGTCGCGGTTGGTGTCCGGCGCCTCATAGATGATCTTCGAGGCGTTGATGTCAGGGAAACTGCCGCCACCGCCGGCGCGGTAATTGTTTGTGGCGACGACGAATTTCGCTGCTGGATCAATAGGCTTGCCATCGAAGCTGAGGTCGACGATGCGGCTGGAGCCGGCATTGGCGACGCCACCCTTGGCATCGTATTTCGGCGGCTGCGACAGGTCTATCTTGTAGCTGATGCCGTCGATCACATCGAAATTGTAGGACGGGAATTCGGTGTCGATCAGCGCCTGGTCGGCTTTCCCGGCCTCGATCTTCTTGAAAATGCCGGCCGACATTTCCAGCCATTCCTTGACCTCAGCCCCGGTGATCTCAACCGCGCGCACCGTGTTGGGATAGAGATAAAGGTCAGCGACGTTCTTGATGGCGATGTCGCCAACCGGCACGTCGGTGTAGTAGTCGGCCCCGTTGCGCCCGCCGGCCTTGAAGGGCGCTGCCGCCGACAGCAGCGGCACATCCTTCCACTGCGTGCTCTTCAGAATGTCCTTGAGATACCAGCTCTGCGCCTGGTTGACGATCTGCACCGACGGATCGTCGGCCACCAGCGCGAAATAGGAATAGAGCGGCGCCGAGGTCTTGCCGACCGGACGGCGGACATAGGCAAGTGTCGCCTCATGGTCCGCCTTCAGCGCATCGACGATGCGCTGGTCATCCGCGACCGTCGGCTTGTTCGCCTTGTCGACGCGTTCGTAGATCGGCCGTGCCTCCGAGGTCGCCGAGACCACGCGCCATTTCGATCCATCGCGTTCCAGCAAAAGGTCGATCAAGCCCATATGCGAACCCCAGAACCCGCCCATCACCGCCGGTTTGCCTTGCAGCGTGCCTTTCTCCGTGTCGACCCCGTCAAGCGCCTGAAAATCCTTCTTGCCGGGGAAGACCAGATGCTGATGGCCGGTAAACACCGCATCGATGCCCTCGACGCCGGCAACGAAGAACGAGGCGTTCTCCATTCCGTCGCCCTGCTTGACGTCGATGCCGGAATGCGAGAGCGCAATGACGATGTCGGCGCCCTCCTCCTTGATCTCAGGCACCCAGGCCTTGGCCGCCTCGACAATGTCGCGCGTCCGGACATTTCCTTCCAGGTTCTTCAGGTCCCAGACCATGATCTGCGGCGGCACGAAACCGACAATACCGATCTTGATCGGCTGCTCGGCGCCCGACCCGTCCTTGATCTTCTTGTCGAGGATGACGTACGGCTTGAGATAGAGCTTGTCGTCGCGCGGGCTGGCGGCGAGCTCGGTGCCGCGGATCAGATTGGCGCAGACGAACGGAAAATTGGCCCCGGCCAGAACCTTGTCGAGAAACGACAGACCGTAATTGAACTCGTGGTTGCCGAGCGTCGAACATTCATAGCCGAGCAGGTTCATGCCCTTCATGATCGGATGCAGGTCGCCGTCCTTCAGTCCCCTCTCGTAGGCGATGTAGTCGCCCATCGGATTGCCCTGCAAAAGGTCGCCATTGTCGATCAGCATCGCATTGGTGGCCTCCTGGCGCACCGCAGCGATCAGCGAGGCCGTCCGCGACAGGCCCATCGTGTCGTTCGCTTTGTCGGCGTAGTAATCGTACGGCAAAACATTCACGTGGATGTCCGTCGTCTCCATGATCCTCAGATGCGCCTGATTGGCCTCAGCGCGGGCGGAGAACGGATGCAGCATGATCAGCGCCCCGCTGGCGGCGGCGCCGGCAAGAAAACCGCGACGTGAGACAGGGTGGAGCAAAGGCGACATTGGTTTTCCTTCCCAGCGATGTGAACATCCCAGCCCCGGCCGAAAGCTTCGCGCCGAAAACTGGCCATGTCCATCGGGAAGTCAATCGATCAGCAAAAGGTGACGGCTGGATGAATTGCCGGGAGGGCGTCAGCCCTTGTCGTCATCGCCCTGGGTGATCAGACGGGCGCTGCGCTGGCCGGTGAAATATATCCATAGCCAGCTAAGCGACACCGACAGCCGGTTGCGGAAGCCGATCAGGAAGTAGATGTGCGCCACACCCCACAGCCACCAGGCGAGCCAGCCGGTAAGCTTGATCCAGCCGAAATCGATCGCGGCGGCCCACTTGCCGATCGTTGCCAGATCGCCGGCATGTTTGTAGCGGAAAGGACGCGGCTCGCTATCGCCGGCCAGCCGCGCCTTGATGGTCGCCGCAACGTGCTTGCCTTCCTGCTTGGCGGAGGGCGCCACGCCCGGCACCGGCTTGCCATCCGGCCGCAACACATGCGCAGTGTCGCCGATGACGAATATCTCCGGGCTATTCGGCACGGTCAGATCTGGTTCGACCATCACCCTGCCCGCCCGGTCGACCGGCGCTCCCAGCCATTCTCCCGCGGGCGAAGCGGCAACGCCGGCAGCCCAAAGGATCGTCCGCGCCGGCAGATGCGTATCGCCAAAGACGACGCCTTCGGCATCGAGGCGCGTGACGGCGCGGCCAAGCTCCACCGTGACGCCCCGCCGCTCCAGCGCCTTGCGGGCATAGTCGGACAGTTCCGGCGCGAAGTTGGCCAGGATCCGGTCACCGGCCTCGACCAGCACCACACGCGCCTCACGCGGGTCGATGTTGCGGAATTCGCCGCGCAGCGTCTCATGCGCGAGTTCGACAATGGTGCCGGCAAGCTCGACGCCGGTCGGGCCGCCGCCGACGATGACCAGCGTCAGCAGCGCCTGGCGCGTGGCTGGATCGGTCTCGAGTTCCGCTTGCTCGAAAGCAAGCAGGATGCGGCGGCGGATCGTGGTGGCATCCTCAAGCGTCTTCAGTCCGGGCGCAAAAGGCTCCCATTCGTCATGGCCGAAATAAGCGTGGCGCGCGCCGGTGGCGAGCACCAGCGTATCGTAGGGAACCGAACTGCCGTCCTCGAGCAGCACGCATTTGCCGGCGCGGTCGACGCCGGTGACATTACCCAGCAAGGTCGTCACATCCTTGCGCTTGCGCAGCAGATGACGGATTGGCCAGGCAACTTCCGATGTCGCCAGCAATGTGGTTGCCACCTGGTAGAGCAGCGGCTGGAAAAGGTGGTGGTTGCGCTTGTCGATCATGGTGATGTGCACGGGCGCGCCGGCCAATGCGCGGGTGAGTTCCAGACCCCCGAATCCCGCACCGACGACAACGACATGATGGCTCGTTTCGTTCATCGCACTCACCTCGTTTTCACCGTCCTTATCTAATGATTTTTGTGCACCGCAACAATGTCGTGGGGCGCAAGACTGTCATGCATCAAGGCTGCCCCGGACTCGCCGTCCAATGTCGCGAATGCCCATGTCGGCAGGCTCAGACGGGTATAGCCTCGCAGGGGAAGGAACCACGGGAGCGAGGCATGGCCAACGATAGTCACGGCGCGAAAGACGGCGAAGGCCCGGCGCAATATTCTTCGCCGCCTTGCTTCATGCACGAACTCGATCCGGAATTTCGGGCGCCATTGACCGACTGGACCGATGTGCGCCGTTGGCGCAAGGTCGAGCGCGAACGGCTGATCGCGGCGCGTCTGGCGGGTTCGGCCGATGCGCGCACAACCATGTCGCAGCGCATTGCCAACGGACTGGACGCGGTGATCGGCGACATCGCCGGTCGCATGGTCAGCCTCTACTGGCCGTTTCGCGGCGAGCCGGACCTGCGGCCTTGGATGGCGTCTATCAACGAGCGCGGCGGTCGCACGGCGCTCCCCATCGTCATCGAGAAAGGACAACCACTGATGTTCCGCGCCTACGTTCCTGGCGACCGGCTGGAAAAAGGCGTCTGGAACATCCCCATCCCCGCCCAAGGCGACCCGGTGCTGCCCGACATCGTCATTTCGCCAATCGTCGGCATCGATCCGCAAAACTACCGCCTGGGCTACGGCGGCGGCTTCTTCGACCGTACGTTGGCGGCGATGCCGTTCAAGCCATTGGTCATCGGCGTCGGTTACGAGTTGCAGCGCATCGCCACCATCTACCCGCAGCCGCACGACATCCCGATGGACCGGCTCGTCACCGAGGCTTGAAAGCGTCCGGGTGTGCCTTTGGCGTTAAGCCAGTTCCGGCTTCATCCCCATGGCCGTGCGATCGACGATCTCGCGCAAGGCAAATGACGAGTTGATCTTGGTCACATGCGGCATCGCCGATAGCCACTCCTTGTGGATGCGCTCATAGTCGACCAGGTCCTTGGCGGCGATGCGCAGGATGTAGTCGTATTCGCCTGACATCAGGTGGCATGACAAGACATTGGGGCAGCGCTTGATCGCCGCCTCGAAATCCGACAGCGTCTTTTCGAATTGCCCCGACAACGAGATGTGCACGATCGCCGTCATCTGGTGCCCGAGCGCTGCATTCGAAAGCCGGGCGTGATAGCCGCGAATGGTCCCGGATTTCTCCAGATTGTCGAGGCGTCGCGAGCAGGCCGACTGCGACAGGCCGACCCGCTCCGCGAGCGCCGCATTGGGTATGCGCCCATCCTTCTGCAAAGTCTCAAGAATGGCGATATCGATCCTGTCGAGCGGCATTTTTCGTGGTTCCTGCGAAAATCCTGCGATTTGGCGCAACGATTATCGAAACGCGTCCTGGCGCGCAAGCGCATTCGCAAACATCTGCGCAACGATTCATGGTTGACTACATTGATACAGGGAACGAGCCCCAAGGGCCGGATCAGGAGAAGAAGAATGCGCGTCGGTTGCCCCAAGGAAATCAAGAATCACGAATACCGCGTCGGCCTGACGCCGGGCTCAGTCCGCGAATATGTCGCGCATGGCCATGAGGTGCTGGTCGAAACCGGCGCCGGCGCCGGCATCGGCGCCGATGACAATGCCTATCGCGCCGCCGGCGCCACCATTGCCAAGACCGCCGCAGATGTGTTCACCAAGTCGGACATGATCGTCAAGGTCAAGGAGCCGCAGCCCAATGAATGGGTGCAACTGCGCGATGGCCAGATCCTTTACACCTATCTTCACCTGGCTCCGGATCCGGAACAGACCAAGGGTCTTCTCGCCTCCGGCGTCACGGCAATCGCCTATGAGACCGTGACCGACGACCGCGGCGGCCTGCCGCTCTTGGCGCCGATGTCGGAAGTCGCCGGCCGCCTGTCGATCCAGGCCGGCGCCACAGCGCTGCAGAAGGCCAATGGCGGCCGCGGCGTGCTGCTCGGCGGCGTGCCCGGCGTGCTGCCCGGCAAAGTCACCGTGCTCGGCGGCGGCGTCGTCGGCCTGCATGCGGCCAGGATGGCCGCCGGCCTTGGCGCCGACGTCACTATCATCGACCGTTCGATCCCGCGCCTGCGTCAGCTCGACGACCTCTTTGCCGGCCGTGTCCACACCCGTTATTCCACTGTCGAGGCGCTGGAAGAAGAATGCTTCTCCGCCGACATCGTCGTCGGCGCCGTGCTCATCCCGGGCGCGGCGGCACCCAAGCTGGTGACCCGGGAAATGCTGTCGGGCATGAAGAAGGGTTCGGTGCTGGTCGACGTCGCCATCGACCAAGGCGGCTGCTTCGAAACCTCGCACGCCACCACCCATGCCGATCCGACCTACGAGGTCGATGGCGTCATCCATTACTGCGTCGCCAACATGCCTGGCGCCGTGCCGGTCACTTCGGCGCACGCGCTGAACAACGCGACGCTGCACTATGGCCTGCAGTTGGCCGACAAGGGCCTGAAGGCGCTGGTCGACGACCATCATTTGCGCAACGGTCTCAACGTCCACAGGGGCAAGATCACCAACCGCGCCGTCGCCGAGGCTCTCGGCTATGAGCTGGTAGAACCCAAGGCGGTCCTGGCCGCCTGACCTGATCTTAGCATGATCCCGAAAAGTGGAATCCGGTTTTCGGACAAGATCATGCTCAAACAAAAAAATAGCGCCCCATCCCGATACCATCGGGATGGAACAAGGCTCTAGCCAGTCGGTGGCGGTCTGGAAACGGCCTTTTCCTCCAACATGACGCTCGGTCTCGAATACCGCTATTCGCAGTATGAGAAAGAGGACTTCGGCTCGGGCGGCCTGCTGACTGACGAGCCTTCGTTCCAGACCGTTCGCCTCGGTGCGAAGTATAAATTCAACTAAAAAACCCGGCCAGGCACGGTCAAAAACCCGTCGGTCAATTCCGACGGGCTTTTTCTTTGCGCAAGGTCATAATTAGACAGGTCGGCTGACAACAAAAAAGCGGAGCCAAAGCCCCGCTTCCTCAGTCATCGAGATTCCCGCCGGTTCATCCGCGGTCGGCAAATCCATCGACACTCACCTTTTAACGAATGAATGCGACGGGAGTGCGACAGCTCTCAGCCAGCTACGGCCGCGCGCCGTCATGTTCGCGACGATCGCTGGCGCTGTGTGAAGTGTTTCACATCAGGCATTCGAAAAACCTGCGCAGACAGATGCTGCCAACTTGACGGCCCCAGCCGCCTCCGAACGCCTGATGTCTCCTATGCAGGCCTCGGCAGCAGCTTCCGTCACACGGCTCCCAACTGCCCGCCAGATCACCGGCGGGCATTTTTTTGTCAGGCGCGCTCGATGCGGCACTGATAGCAATTGTTGCGTGCAGAGCGGACATGGACATAAGCGATGTCGTCGCGCTCGAACAATGTCTCGGCTCGCGCCGCTATATCGACCGTAGGAATGACGCCGCCGCTGCCATAGACGATGCGGTCATCCGCTCCATAGCCGCGCACAATATAGTCGCTGCTCTCCAGTATGTCCGGCAGCGCTTCTGTCTCGGCTGCGCGTTCGCACTCCTGCGCATGCAGAAAGATGGGGCCGGTCTCGGCGTAAGGCTGCAAAGAAGGAAACGGCCGGTAGGCCAGGATCAGATAGCCATCGCCTTCGGCGACGTTTCTCAGACAATGCCGGCACGGCATGCCGTCGCCATCGGAAACCTTCCGCTCCGGCGTGCGGCCATAGGCGTCCGGACCGCCGCGCTGCAGCGCTCTGACGTCTTTTGTCGGCAAGGCTTTGAACTGAACGGTCATGGCTGAATCTCCGGTGTCGTTGACCGGAAAATATGCCGCGAAGCGGCTGCCTCCCACCCGATTCCTGCCAAGACTGTGAGGCCCCCAGCAGCCCGGCCATTTTCAAGCCGGACTGCTGAAACGTTGCATCAGAAACCTGTCCCGGTCAGCGGATGAAATCGTCGAAGCGGCGCAGCGTCACACGGCGGTTGCGCCAGTTTTCGTCCTGGGTCTGCACCAGCAGGAATTCCTCGCCATAGCCGACAGTTTCCAGCGCATAGCCCGGCACGCCGAACTCGCGAACCAAAGTGCGCTTCAGCGAGGCGGCGCGTTGCTCCGACAGGACCTGGTTCGACCGGAAGGAGCCGACCGCGTCAGATGGCCCTCGATCAGCACGCGGGCGCGGGGATCGCGGCGCAGGATGCGCTCCAGCGCGTCGGCGATGTTCTCGATCTTGCCGTATTGCGAACTGGAAATGGCCGCCGGGCCAAAGGCGAAATTGATGGACTGGATGTCGATCGAGCGCGCCTGGCGCCTCAGATCCGGCCGCCGCTTGAATTCGCGGATGGTGACGCGCTGGTTGGGTCGCAGTTTCACCCGGGGCGCCGCGTCGAGCTGTCGCTCGATCGTTGCCGCCGACGGCGTGGTCGCCTGTGCGGCGGCCAAGGTCGGTCCAAGGGTCGGCAGTGCAAGTGCAGCAATCAGCGCTGCGGCAAATGTACGTCGGCTCAGCATATCTTTCTCCTCGGCAATGGCCGCGTCCGTGTTGACGCCACCATGGCAAAGGCAGCCTGAAGCGCCGATGAACGGCTGGTTCAGCTTTCGGAGAGATTAGGGTCGCATGACGCTGGCCGAGCGCTCGGCAAAAGGCAGCGGATGCACGGTCTCCTTCTTTTGCGCCACCGGCGCAAAGCCGAGCTTCTGGTAGAGCGGCAAGGCGGCCGGATGATCGAGCGTACAGGTCTGCACCGTCACCCGTTTCGGCCCGTATGACCAGGCGGCGGCGATCGCCGCGCCCAGGAACCAGCGGCCGATGCCTTGCCCGGTCGCATGCTCCATCATGCCGAAATAAGCGAGTTCGACTTCCTCCGGCAGATGCGGCTTGAGGTCGAAGAACCCCGCCGGCGCGCCGTCGAGATAAAGCACCCTGATGTCGCGGTCTTCGCGGTGAATACCGGCCGCAAGCTCGTCATCGTCCAGCCGCAGCACATTGACCCAATGCCATTTGCGCCCCACCCGATCCATCAGATAGCGGTAGAAATGCAGCGGAATGTCCTTGGTCTTCAACAGCGCGATCTGCTTGTTGTACGGCACGGGCGGTGAATAGGCCGGCGGCACATGCATTTCCAGAAACGTGACCGTAACCTCAATGTTGTCCAGCGCGCCGTTTTCCATCGCCATCATTCCTTGCCCGTTGCAACGGGCGTATCGGCCAGCCCGCCCCATTCGGTCCATGAGCCGTCGTAGAGCCTGTTGTCGGTGTGGCCAAGCGTCTCCAGCGCCAGCGTGACGACAGCCGCGGTGATGCCGGAGCCACACGAGGTGACGACAGGCTTCGACAGATCGATGCCGGCATCCTCAACGGCCTTGCGCAGCCTATCCTTCGACAACAGCTCGCCATCTTGCGACAGCGCCGAATAAGGCAGGTTGCGCGCGCCAGGCATGTGACCGGAGCGGACACCGGCGCGGGGCTCGGGTTCGGTTCCGGTGAAGCGGCCGGCGCCACGGGCGTCCGCAATCTGGCTCTCTTTCGTTTCGACGATGCGGCGCATGTCGGAGAGGCTGGCGACCCGGGAGGCATCGAAATCGGCATAGAACACATTCGGCGCGATCTTCGTCGGTTCCGCCGTCACCGGCCGGCCCGCCGCCTTCCAGCGGTCGAAGCCGCCGTCCAGCACATAGACCTGGAACACGCCCATGACGCGAAACATCCACCACGCCCGCGGCGCCGAGAAGAAACCTGGACCGTCATAGACGACGATGGTGTCGTCGGCCGAAATGCCCATGGTGCCGACATATTGCGCGAAATGCTGCGGCGACGGCAGCGTGTGTGGCAGCTTGGCATCCGGGTCCGAGGCCGCATCGTGGTCGAAGAAGCGCGCGCCCGGAATATGCGCCGCCTCATACTCGGCGCGCGCATCGCGCTTTTGCGCCGGCAGATACCAGGACGCATCGACGATCGTCAGGCCAGGCTCACCAAGACGGCTCTGCAACCAGTCCGCGTCGACGGTGAAAGGGCTGTCATCGGCCATTGTTGTTCTCCCGCCCCGCCTCTGCGAGGCATTTTCTGGTTCAAGCTGCCGGCAGCGGTCCGAAGCGAATGCGAAAACGCCGGTTCTCGCGGCCCTTCTTTTCGATCTTGCCGATGTGGATCTCGCCGATCTCGCCGGTGCTTTTGACGTGGGTACCGCCGCAGGGCTGGCTGTCGACCGAAGCGTCGTCGCCGATGCAAACCAGACGGATTTTGCCAGTGCCGACCGGCGGCCGGACATTCTTGGATTTCACCAGGCCCGGATTCGCCGCCAGTTCCTCGTCAGTGATCAGCCTGATGAAGATCGGATGATCGGCCCGTACCAGCTCCATCAACCCGGCGGTGACATCCTCTTTGGTGAAGCCGGCATCGGGAGCGTCGAAGTCGACACGGCTGTCATCCTCGGAAACCGAAGCACCGGTGATCGGAAACGAACAGACGACGGTGAGCAGGTGGCAGGCGGCATGCATGCGCATAAGCAGATGCCGCCGCTCCCAGTCGATCGCGAGTTTTATCCGTTCGCCAACCTCCGGCACCGGCTGCTCCGGCGCCGGCACATGGATGATCTCGTCCTTGGTCTCGCCGGTGATGGTGGCGGCAATAGCGATGCGGCTGCCGTCGGCGCGCTCTAATGTGCCGGTATCGCCGGGCTGGCCACCCGATGTGGCATAGAAGATCGTCCGGTCGAGAATGATGCCGCCACGCTCGTTGATCGCGACCACCGTGGCTTCGGCCGTCTTCAGATAGGCGTCGTCGCGAAACAGCGCTTCGGTCTTGTGCGCCATCAGGCAACCTTCTCGTACGGCACCGAAATTGTGCTACGCTCGTCCATCCAGCCCGGCACCGGCAGGTTCTTCTCGCGCAGGAATTCCGGGTTGAACAGCTTCGACTGATAACGGGTGCCATAGTCGGCCAGGATGGTCACAATGGTGTGGCCGGGGCCAAGCTCACGCGCCAGCCGGATCGCGCCAGCGATATTGATACCGGTCGAGCCGCCGACGCACAGGCCCTCTTCCTGGATCAGGTCGAAGACGATCGGCAGCGCCTCCTCATCCGGAACCTGGAACGAGAAGTCCGGCGTGAACCCTTCGAGATTGGCCGTGATGCGCCCCTGCCCTATGCCTTCGGTGATCGAGCTGCCGTCGGACTTCAATTCACCGCTGGTGTAGAAGGAATAGAGCGCGGCGCCGAGCGGATCGGCGAGCGCGATCTTGACGTCCTTGCTTTTGGCCTTCAGCCCGAAGGCGACGCCAGCCAGCGTGCCGCCCGAACCCACAGCCGAGACGAAGCCGTCGACCTTGCCGCCGGTCTGCGTCCAGATTTCTTCCGCGGTGGTGCGGATATGGCCGTCGCGATTGGCGACATTGTCGAACTGGTTGGCCCAGATCGCGCCGTTGGGCTCGGAACGCGCCATCTGCTCGGCCAGCCGCCCCGACAGTTTCACATAGTTGTTGGGGTTCTTGTAAGGCACCGCCGGCACCTCGATCAATTCCGCGCCAAGCAGCTTGATCGTGTCTTTCTTCTCCTGGCTCTGCGTGTCGGGAATGACGATCACCGTGCGATAGCCCAGCGCCTTTGCGACCAGCGTCAGGCCAATTCCGGTATTGCCGGCCGTACCTTCGACGATGACGCCGCCCGGCTTCAACAGCCCGCGCTGTTCGGCGTCGCGGATGATGAACAGGCCGGCGCGATCCTTGACCGATTGGCCCGGATTCATGAACTCGGCCTTGCCCAGGATCTCGCAGCCGGTCAGCTCAGAAGCCTTGTTGAGGCGGATCAGGGGCGTGTTGCCGATCGCTTCGATCACAGAACGGGGCATCCGGGATTCCTTCATGTAGCTGCGGCGAGACCCTAGAAACCCGAAGCTTGCGTTTCAAGGCAAGAATTCGCCTGGTCCAGTCGCATTTCGGGTACTGCAATCTCCTGCCGCCGGATGGCGCGCGATGACGATCATTTCAACCTTGTGCTAAAAAGCGCTCTTTTCATTCGATTTTTTCACCGCTAGAGCACTAATGACAGATCGGCGGGGCGCAGAATGACACTTTACCGGGCCAACCCGAAGCACGGCGTCGCCTGGATCACCGGCGGCAGCAGCGGCATCGGCCGCGCTCTGGCCAAGGATCTTGCGGCAAAGGGCTTTGTCGTCGCGGTGAGCGCGCTTGACGAGCATCCGATCGACTCGCTCATCGTCGAGACGGCACAGATGCCGGGACGCGTAGTTGCCTATCCCTGCGACGTCACCGACGAGCCGCGCATGGCAAGCAATGTGGCGGCGATCGAAAAGGATCTCGGCCCGATCGTGCTCGCCGTCTTCAACGCCGGCAACTACATCGCCACACCCGGCGAAGACCTCAGGGTCCGCGACTTTCGCCAGTCCTTCGAGGTCAACTATTTCGGCATTATCAATGGTCTCGTCCCGCTGATGAAGCGCATGCGCATCCGCGCGCGCGGCCATATCGTGCTTGTCGGCTCGGTGACCGCCTATTTCGGCTGGCCGACCACGGCCGCCTATGGCGGCTCGAAGGCGGCGATCAACATCCTGGCCGAGTCGCTGAAATACGATTTCGACAAGATGAATGTCCGCGTCCAGGTGATGAATCCGGGCTTCATCGACACACCGCTGACCGAAAAGAACATGCTGCCGATGCCGGGACTGATGCCGGTCAACCGCGCCTCGCGACGCATGCTGCGCGGCATCGAAACCGGCGGCTTCGAGGTCACTTTCCCGCGCCGATTGAGCTGGGGGCTGAAGCTGCTGGCGCTGCTGCCGAGGCCCGTCTGCCGCTGGTTCATCAGCACGGCGACCCGCTGGACTGGGCGACCACTGAATTTCGATCGCAAGCCGCCGAACGACTAGAGCAATTCCAGGAAAAGTGTGAGCGGTTTTCCCGGGAGAAGCGCGTAGCGCTTGCCCTTGGGAATTGCGCAAAACAAAAAAGAGATAGAGCGGTTCGCCGTTTCCGTGAAACGGTGAAACGCTCTAGCTGTCCACAGGCCGGCTGTTGCTCGGGCGCAATAGCCGCCATAGGTTGAGATTTGTTGCGTGGAGTCTGCGATGGGGCGACGGATCGTGCTTGCGGTGCTGGGCGTCATCGTCATCCTTGTCCTGGCCTTCCTGCTTGGTCCGCGCGTTCCCGTCGACACCACGATCCGTTTCGATCCCAAAGTGATCGGCGACGATCCGCAGGCCTATCTCGCGCGCGAAGAAGCGGCCGTCCCCAACATCCGCGACGGGCTCGAGAAAGAAATCATCTGGGCCGACCCGATGGTTCACGCCAGGACGCCGGTGGCGATCGTCTATATCCACGGGTTTTCGGCATCGAAGGGCGAGGTTCGCCCGTTGGCCGACGAGGTCGCCGACCAGCTCGACGCCAACCTTCTCTACACCCGCCTCACCGGCCATGGGCAGGACGGTACCGCCATGGCGCAAGGCAGCGTCAATGCCTGGATCAACGACTATGAGGAGGCGCTCGCCATCGGCCGGGCCATCGGCGACAAGGTGATCGTCATCGGCACCTCGACCGGCGGCTCACTGGCGGCATGGGCGGCGACCGAGCCTGGCGCATCTGACGGCGTCGCCGCAATCGCGTTCATCTCGCCGAATTTCGGCGTCAGGGCTTCAGGCGCCGAACTGCTGACCATGCCCTGGGGCAGGCAGATCGCTGAGCTTGTCGGCGGCAAACAACGCAGCTTTCCAACGCGCAATGCGCTGCACGAGAAACTCTGGACGCACACCTATCCGATGGCGGCCGTACTGCCGATGGCAGCATTGACCGAGCTTGCCTACGCAGCACCGGTGGAAAAAGCGAAGATACCGGCTCTCTTCATCTTCTCGGATTCAGACAGCGTGGTGCGGGAAGACCGCACCCGCGAGATCGCCGGCCGCTGGGGCGCACCGCACGAACTGGTGCCGGTCGACGACAATGGCGATCCCGACAACCACGTCATCGCCGGCGACGCGTTGTCGCCGTCGACCACGGCATTCCTGGCGCAGCGGATTGTCGTTTGGGTGAAGGCAATTACCGAGTAGCCGCAAAACGAAAAGGACGGCCGAAGCATTGCTCGGTCCGTCCTCATTTCTACAGTCAGCAATCAAGCCAGGCGCGACGCGCCTGGCCGATTGTCCGATCAAGCAGCCCGCGCCGCAGGCCGCTTGCCGCCGAAGCGGCGCTTGTTGTTGCCCTTGAAGGGCTTGGCGCCTTCCGGCTTGCGCTCGCCTGCACCTGCAAAGGCCGGCTTGTCGCCAAAGCGCTTCTTGCCGAAGCCGTTGTTCTGGCCACCGGGGCGCCTGCCGTCGCGACGGCCATTGCGGTCGTTGCGATCGTTGGCCGGCTCGAAGCGCTCGTTCTTTTCAGCCGGATTGCGCACCGGATCGGGGCTGCCGAGATGGTCAGCAACGATCGGCAGCTTGCTGCGGATGATGCGCTCGACCTGGCGCAGCTTGCTGTTTTCCGAAGGATCGCAAAGCGTGATCGCAATGCCGTCCATGCCGTTGCGGCCAGTGCGGCCGATGCGGTGGACATAGCTTTCGGCTTCGTCCGGCAGATCGAAATTCACCACATGGCTGATGCCGGGGACGTCGATGCCGCGCGCCGCGATATCGGTCGCCACGAGAATGCGCACCGAACCCTCGCGGAAATCGTTGAGCGCCTTCTGGCGGGCGTTCTGCGACTTGTTGCCGTGGATGACGGCGGCCTTGAAGCCGTCGCGCTCGAGGTCCTTGGTCACTCGGTCGGCGCCATGCTTGGTGCGCGAAAAGATGATGACAGATTTCATCGCCGCGTCGGCGAGCATCGTCGACAGCACCTGGCGCTTCTGCTTGGTGCGGGCAAAGACGACACCCTGGACGATCTCGGCTGCCGCGGTGCTTTGCGGCGCGACTTCGACGCGGATCGGGTTCTTCAACAGGCCCTTCGCCAGCTCGGCGATTTCATTCGGCATGGTGGCCGAGAACAGCACCGTCTGACGGTCGGGCGCGGTCGCCTTGGCGATGCGCTTGACGTCGTTGATGAAGCCCATGTCGAGCATGCGGTCGCCCTCGTCGAGCACGAGCCATTTGGTGTCGGATAAGATTAGGTCACCTTCGCGGACCAGATCGGTCAGGCGGCCGGGCGTGGCGATCAGGATGTCGACGCCGGGAGCGACCTTCTTCACCTGGCTGAAGCGCGAGACGCCGCCAAGCACGAGAGCGGTCGAGACATGCGCGCCCTTGGCGAGGATCTTGATGGTGTCCTCGATCTGTACGGCGAGTTCGCGCGTCGGCGCCAGGATCAGCGCACGGGTGGTCTTGGCCCGGCGCTTGGTGCCGAGCGCGATGATCTTCGACAGGATCGGCAGCGCGAAGGCCGCGGTCTTGCCGGAGCCGGTCTGGGCGATGCCGAAGATATCGCGGCCTTCCATCTGCGGCGGGATCGCCTGCATCTGGATCGGCTTCGGCTCGGTGAAGCCGGCGCCATGCGTCGCCTTGAGCAGCGCGCCGCTAATTCCAAGGGCTGCGAAACCGGCGAGTTCCGCAGTGTTGCCGGTCGAGATGGTGTTGCCGGCAAGATTGTTTTCGTTGGTCAAAATAGTCTTCTTTCACGCGGCCGATGGCCGCAAACATCGACGCGGCAGGGCGCAACCTGCTGTCGAGTAAATTGATATGAAACGACAAGGCGGGCGGACGATGACGTCCGCTCGGCTGCGCTGTCGTGCCCGCAGGCATCATGCCACGGGGCTTTTTCGCCACCTTGCCGATCGACCTAAAGTCGATTTAACGGAAAGAGGGAAAACAGACGCAACCAGTCTCATTCGTCGAGAAGGCCGGAATCTCCCGGCCCAAGCGCCTATGGGCTGCATATGGCTGAGTTCGCCCCGGAATGCAAGAGGCGTCATGTTGCAGCGCAGCAAAATCGAGGGCGAAAGCGGCGCTTGCGCGCGCCTGCAGGCATCATTACCACAAACACAGCTTCCATTTCTGGGGACCGAGCGATGAAGGACGTGCTGAAGGAACTCGAGCGCCGCCGGGACATCGCCCGCATGGGCGGCGGCAAGGCGCGCATCGACGCCCAGCACAAGAAGGGCAAGCTCACGGCGCGCGAACGCATCGAGGTGTTCCTCGACGAAGGCTCGTTCGAGGAATTCGACATGTATGTCGAGCATCGCTCGACCGATTTCGGCATGGAGAAGACCAAGATCGCCGGCGACGGCGTCGTCACCGGCTGGGGCACAGTCAACGGCCGTCCGGTCTATCTCTTCGCCAAGGACTTCACCGTGTTCGGCGGCTCGCTTTCGGAAGCGCATGCCGAGAAGGTCATCAAGGTGCAAGAGATGGCGCTGCGCAACCGGGCGCCGATCATCGGCCTCTATGACGCCGGCGGCGCCCGCATCCAGGAAGGCGTGGCGGCCCTTGGCGGCTATGCCGAAATCTTCCAGCGCAACGTGCTGGCCTCGGGCGTCATTCCGCAGATTTCCGTGATCATGGGCCCGTGCGCGGGCGGCGACGTCTATTCGCCCGCCATGACCGACTTCATCTTCATGGTCCGCGACACCTCCTACATGTTCGTCACCGGACCGGATGTGGTCAAAACCGTCACCAACGAGACGGTGACCGCCGAGAGCCTTGGCGGCGCCTCCGTCCACACGACCAAATCCTCGATCGCCGACGGCGCCTACGACAATGACGTTGAGGCGCTCCTGCAGATGCGCCGGCTGGTCGATCTGCTGCCGGCCTCCAACACGTCGGAGCTTCCCGAGATCGAATGCTACCAGTCGGTCACCGATCACGATTTGTCGCTCGACCGGCTGATCCCGGACAACGCCAACAAGCCATACGATATCAAGGAGCTGATCCTGAAGGTTGCCGATGAAGGCGATTTCTTCGAGATCCAGCAGAGCTTTGCCAAAAACATCGTCACCGGTTTCGGCCGCGTCGAGGGCCGCACGGTCGGCTTCGTCGCCAACCAGCCGATGGTGCTGGCCGGCGTGCTCGATTCCGACGCCAGCCGCAAGGCGGCGCGCTTCGTGCGCTTCTGCGACTGTTTTTCCATTCCCATCGTCACCTTTGTCGATGTCCCCGGCTTCCTGCCTGGCACCGCGCAGGAATATGGCGGCCTGATCAAGCATGGCGCCAAGCTGCTGTTCGCTTATGCCGAAGCGACCGTGCCGAAAATCACCGTCATCACCCGCAAAGCGTATGGCGGCGCCTATGACGTGATGGCCTCAAAACATCTGCGCGGCGACATGAACTATGCCTGGCCGACGGCGCAGATCGCGGTGATGGGCGCCAGGGGCGCGGTCGAGATCATCTACCGCAAGGATATCGGCGATGCCGGGAAGATCGCAGTGCATACAAAGGCTTACGAGGATCGCTTCCTGTCACCCTTCGTCGCCGCCGAACGCGGCTACGTCGACGAGGTGATCATGCCGCACTCAACCCGCCGCCGCATTGCCCGCGCACTCAGGATGCTGCGCAACAAGGACATGCAGAACCCCTGGAAGAAGCACGACAACATTCCGTTGTAGTCCACCGATGTCGCGACTGATCATCAGCGTCGGGCGGCGGTTCGGCAGGTTCGCGGTCCTGCTTTTCGTTGTCCCCGCTCTCATCATTTTCTGCGTCTGGATGTCCCTGCTCGACAGCCATCCGATCTGGTTCATTGCCAGCGGTTTCGTCGCCATGCCGATCGCGACCACCGCGTTGGCGTTCCTGTTCGGCACATTGTTTGCCGGCTTTCGGCGCAGCAAGGTCAAGGGCATCAGCGAAGCGGAGGCGCCTGGCCTGTGGGCGCTCTGGCGGAGCGTCGCCGGGCCGCGCCGGGCAGCGCGGACGGTTGTCGTACTAGAGGACGACCTGAATGCCAGCGTGCACGAAGAGCGCACGCTTTTTGGCCTTCTCGGCAACCGCCTGTTCCTGACCGTCGGCATTCCCATGCTGGCCGTAACCGATGAGACAGCCTTTGCCGCCATCCTCGCCCATGAGGACGCGCATGTGCGCAACAAAGACACCAATGGCAGCCTCAATCTGGCTGAGTTCGAAAACGGTTTCGGATTTGTCTTCGAGTACGCCCCGCCCGGTGCTACGATTACCGGCAGTCTGCTATACGCCGCAATCGGCTGGCTGTCGCAATCCCTGGAACGGGAAACCATCCGGCTGTCGCGCGATGCTGAAATCAAGGCGGACCGGCACGCGGCATCCTCCGGCGATGCGGCTCAAGCTGCCCGCGCTCTGTTGCTCATCGGCGCCGCGGACACGCATTTCAAAGAAAAGGTCTATGATCCCCTGGAACACGAGTTGCGGGGTGCGCTACGTGCGCCACGACCGCTGCTCGATCGGCTCCTGGGCACCGCCGGAGAGTTGCGCGAGCCCGCTTGCCTGAATGCCTTTGCCCGCAAGGCGTGGGAAAGCCCGCAGCGCGAAAAATCCACCCATCCATCATGGGCGCAAAGGCTGGCCGCGCTTGGCTATGCCGAGCCGCCCGATCTGAACCCGATAGCGGCAACCGCCCTCTCGACGCTGGTGACTTCGAGTGCCGCCGAACGGCATATCGCGGAATTCAATGCCAAATGGACCGCTGAGACAGAAGACTATCTCCAGCGCTGAGCTAGGAGCCTACTCCTCTTCCGCCGCGCCGAACCCAGCATCCCTGGTAGCATCGGTGGCACTCGCCCAGGGTGTCGCGTGGTTGTCGATGCGCATCTGGAAGATGAAATAGGTCGGCGAGCAGAAGCCGATGCCTTTCACCTTGGCGGCGCCCGGCGTATCCGACGGCAGTGACTGGCACATGTAATCCTCGCGGCAGAAATGATCGGCCGAGCATGCCGGCCGGTTGCCGCGGTTGACCGCGCCGCCGAGACACTGATCGAAATTGTTGGTCGCCACGCAAGTGTCGAACTTTTTGCCGCCGACCAGGCCGCAGATTTCATCCGGCATCGGCTTTCCCGCCTTGAAGGCGGCGAAGCTGCGGTCCTTGTCGTCGCAGGCGCGGTAAGCAATGCCCGCCGGCACGCCGATCTTCGGCGGCCGGCAGGTGTAGGCGGTTCGCGAAAAGGTCGGCGCGAAGGCTGCGAACTGGCCGGTGATCTTGTAGCGGTCGTTGAAAGGCTGCGACGCGTTGCTGGCGATCGAGCCGGTCAGGCAGGGATGGCCGGAAAACATCTTTGGGCTGTCCTTCGGCAGCAGACACTGCGCCAACGTGGTGCGCACGCCTGATACGGTCGCCAGCGGCGTGCAGACGGTGCCGCCGCCGCATTGCCAGGTCGCGCCGAAGCGCTTGCCATCGTTCGGCATCAGGCACGGCATCGCCATCTCGGCGGGCGCATAGTCGACATCACCGGTATCTGTCCACGTCGCCGGCGGCGCGAAGGACAGCGGCCTATACCGGTTCGGCTCCTTTCCCTCCTGCGTTGCGCGCAACCAGGCTTCGCGCCGCGGGATCTCGGCATGGAGATGCGGCGAGATGCCGACCTCAATGCGGTTGAGCGGTGACGTCGTCTTGTCGTCGAGGCCGATGAAATGAAAGCCGGCGGTCGAGCCTGCCTGGTGGCAGCCATGGCAGGCGCCATTGTCCAGCCGTTCGACCAGCGCCTCCGGTGTGCGCACCAGTTTCAGCGCTGCATAGTCGAGGCCGGCGAAATCCGCTGGCTGGAACAGTGGGGTAAACGGATGATTGGCCTGTCTCGCGCTGCCGAAGGTCGACCACGAGATGATCTTCTTCGCCAGGAATTCGTCGGGGATTTCGTAGACGCCGAGATCGACCGCCGCGACATTGGCGCTGACATAATCGGCGAGCCTTTTCTTCAGTGCCGCATCGTCCGCGAGCCGCGCGGTGTCAGGCGTATTCTCCAGCGGCTTCTCGACGACGGTGGCGCCATCGATGCCAAAGATCCGCATGAGGTAGGCCGCCTGCCCGCCGAACTCGGTCTCCTGCCCCGAGGGAAAGCGCACCACCTGCGCGTTGAGCTCGAGCTGCTTGAAAGTCAGTTCCTCCGGTTCCAGCGGCCCGCCGGCCAGCCAGCCGGCATCGACGTTTTCATCGAGCTGCGGCGTCCAGCGCCCGGCAACGCCGACACAACCGCCATCGGCATCGGGCGCCACGCTGTAGACGGCGTTGAAGTTGAACGGCAGCCGCGAGGCCAGAACCTTGCCGTTCTTGCGAAAACTATAGGCAAGACGATAGATAAAGCGCACCTCGCCACAGCTTTTATCGCCCGACAGGGAAGCGAAATCGCGCCGGTCGAGCCGGTTGACGACACCGACCAGCCGGAAGCGCGCGGCTTCAGTCTTCAGCCAGCGCATGTCCATGATGCGGCCGACATTGCCGTCGGTCACCTCATGGAGCATGCGCCCGCCGGCCTTCATCTCGGCCCGCAGTTTGGCAACATCGGCCGCCACCATGTCGACAACAGCATGATAGGCCGGCGCCTCGTTGTAGAGGGTCTTCAGATCGTCGTCGCCGTCGACGGCAAATAGGCCTGAGAAGCCAAAGCCCTTGGCATCGAGGGCGGCGAGCACCGCCGGATCGTCGACGATGGTCACCGGCTGCTCGGCGCGCACGCCATGCGACGCGAACAGCGCCATGACGGCCGCGAGGACGAACGCGAAATGCCTCATCCGATCGGCACTTTCTGCCGGGCTTCGACCAGCTCCTGCAGCACCGGAACCAGCGCCAGCGGCAGATCCTCGGCGATCAGCCCCGGACCGAAGCGGCTGCCGGCTTCTGCATGGATCCAGACTGCGGCGCAGGCTGCTTCGAAGCATGGCATGCTTTGCGCCAAGAGCCCGGCAATCATGCCTGCCAACACATCGCCCGACCCGGCAGTAGCCAACCATGGCGCGCCATTGCTGTTGATCGCCGCCCGACCGTCGGGTGCCGCGATCACCGTGTCGGCGCCCTTGTAGATGACAGTGGCATTGGCGCGCGCCGCCGCCGCGCGCGCGCTGGCGAGCTTGGACAGGCTTTTGTCATCAGCGATATCAGGGAACAGCCGGCCGAACTCACCCTCATGCGGCGTCATGACCAGTGCTGGCGCATCCGGCCTGCTGGCCGCCTCGAACAGCGTTGAGGCCGCGTTGCGGAACGACGTGATGCCGTCGGCATCAAGCACCAGCCCCTCGACACCACCCTCTTGCCGTTTTCCGGCGAGCACGGCGAGGGCGAAATCGCGCGCCTTGTCACCGACACCGAAACCCGGGCCAAGCACGAAGCTCGACGACCGGCGATCACCGAGAAAGTCGTGCACATCCTCGATAGCATCGGTCTTGCGCAGCATGATCGAGGTCAGATGCGCGGCATTGACCTGCATGGCATTTCCCGGCGACAGCACGGTGACCGCCCCTGCCCCGCTTCTTGCTGCGGCAAGAGCTGACAACCGCGCCGCACCCGTCGCCGATGGTCCGCCGGAAAAGACCCCGACATGGCCCCGCTTGTACTTGTGCGTGTCGACCGTGGGTACGGGCAACTCCCTGAGCCAGGACATTGGCTTGTTTTCCAACGTCCGCGACGCGACCTGCGCGATGATGCCGTTGCCGATGCCGATATCGGCGACAACGATCTCGCCGCATCGCTCGCGACCGGGCAACAGCAGGTGCCCCGGTTTCTTGCGCGCGAATGTGACGGTGATATCGGCACGAAACGCCGTGCCGAGAATGTGGCCGCTGTCACCGGAAACACCTGAAGGCAAATCGACGGCAACGACAGACAGGCCGGCGGCAATGTCTACGGCACGCGCCGCATCACCCGAGAGGTCCTTGGACAGCCCCGCGCCATAGAGAGCATCGATAATCAACGAGCCCTGCTCAGCGACGAAAGTCGCCAGGGGCCGGCGCTCCAGCGAGCATTCGGCCGTGGCAATCGCCGCATCGCTGCCTGCCCTCGGTTCACCGGACACCCACAGCGTGACATCGACACCACTTTCCCCAAGCAACCGCGCCACAACATAGCCGTCGCCGCCATTGTTGCCGGGGCCGCACAGCACGTGCACACGGCTTGCGGCGGGATAGCGCGCCAGCACCACCGCCGCGACCGCCTCGCCGGCGCGTTGCATCAGGCCATAGCCGTCGAGCGGACCGGCCGCGATCGCCAGCCGGTCGGCCTCCGCCATCTCGGCCGGCGACAAGACTTCGTTGCTCATGGATTGCCGATCCGTATTTCGCTCAAGGCTCTTTGTGCCGGTCGAGCATTGTCCAGTTTCGAGTTCGAAGCAAACGGCCAGGCGCCGAGCTGGCGTGCAGCCAATCCCTTGGAAGCCGCGATGCATGCCGCCCGCAAAATGCGCGATCTGCCTAATTATCGTGCAGACGCCTTCAGCAGCAATGTGTAGGCTCCGAACACCCGCGCCGCTTCCGAAGCAGTGGATGACGCGAATGTGCATCCCGGCCCGGCGCGGCATTGGAATTGCGCGAAACCGCTTCTCGTGGGCTGAAATTGGCACAGTTCGTGCTTGATGGAGGCGCAAGCGGGGCACACAACCCGTCTTTTTGGCAGTGGAGGCCACTTTTTACATGAAAAAGATCGAAGCGATCATCAAGCCATTCAAGCTGGACGAAGTGAAGGAAGCGCTTCAGGAGGCCGGGCTGCAAGGCATCACCGTGACCGAAGCCAAGGGTTTCGGCCGTCAGAAAGGCCATACCGAACTGTATCGCGGCGCCGAATATGTCGTCGACTTCCTGCCCAAGGTGAAGATCGAAGTCGTGCTTGGCGACGACGCCGTCGAAGGCGCGATCGAAGCCATCCGCAAGGCGGCGCAGACCGGCCGCATCGGCGACGGCAAGATCTTCGTCTCCAACATCGAGGAAGTCGTTCGTATCCGCACCGGCGAAACGGGTATGGACGCCGTCTGAGCTTTCTGATTTCAGATTAGCGTCTCCTCGAAACGTCATCACACAGGGAAGAAACGACATGACGACAGCCAAAGACATCATGAAGCAGATCAAGGACAACGACGTGAAATTCGTCGACCTGCGCTTCACCGATCCGAAGGGCAAGCTGCAGCACGTGACGATGGATGTCATCGAGGTCGAGGAAGACATGTTCGCCGACGGCGTCATGTTCGACGGCTCCTCGATCGCCGGCTGGAAGGCGATTAACGAATCCGACATGGTTCTGATGCCCGATCCGGACACCGTCCACATGGACCCGTTCTTCGCCCAGTCGACCATGGTCATCCTGTGCGACATCCTTGATCCGGTCTCTGGCGAATCCTACAACCGCGACCCGCGCGGCACCGCCAAGAAGGCCGAGGCCTACATGAAGGCGGAAGGCATAGGCGACACCATCTATGTCGGCCCCGAAGCCGAGTTCTTCGTCTTCGACGACGTCAAGTACAAGGCCGATCCTTACAACACCGGCTTCAAGCTGGACTCCACCGAACTGCCGTCCAACGACGACACCGACTACGAGACCGGCAATCTCGGCCACCGTCCGCGTATCAAGGGCGGCTATTTCCCGGTGCCGCCGATCGACAGCGCGCAGGACATGCGCTCCGAAATGCTGACCGTGCTGGCCGAAATGGGCGTGCGCGTCGAAAAGCACCACCACGAGGTGGCCGCCGCCCAGCACGAGCTCGGCATCAAGTTCGACACGCTGGTCCGCAACGCTGACAAGATGCTGATCTACAAGTACGTCGTGCACCAGGTCGCCAATGCCTACGGCAAGACGGCGACCTTCATGCCGAAGCCGATCTTCGGCGACAATGGCTCGGGCATGCACGTTCACCAGTCGATCTGGAAGGGCGGCAAGCCGACCTTCGCCGGCAATGAATATGCCGGCCTGTCGGAGTCGTGCCTGTTCTACATCGGCGGCATCATCAAGCATGCCAAGGCGATCAACGCCTTCACCAACCCGCTGACCAACTCCTACAAGCGCCTGGTGCCTGGCTATGAAGCCCCGGTGCTGCTCGCCTACTCCGCGCGCAACCGCTCGGCCTCCTGCCGCATTCCGTTCGGCTCTTCGCCGAAGGCCAAGCGCGTCGAGGTCCGCTTCCCCGATCCGGGCGCGAACCCCTACCTCGCTTTCGCCGCCATGCTGATGGCCGGCCTCGACGGCATCAAGAACAAGATCCACCCGGGTCAGCCGATGGACAAGGATCTCTACGATCTGCCGCCGAAGGAGCTGAAGAAGATCCCGACCGTCTGCGGTTCGCTGCGCGAAGCCCTGCAGAGCCTCGACAAGGACCGCGGCTTCCTGAAAGCCGGCGGCGTCTTCGACGACGACCAGATCGACAGCTACATCGAACTGAAGATGGCCGAAGTGATGCGCTTCGAAATGACCCCGCATCCGGTCGAATACGACATGTACTATTCGGTCTGAGCGACAAGTCTCGAAGTAAAGAAAAACCCCGGCGTCAGTCCAGACGCCGGGGTTTTTCTTTGACCAAACGACCGACGTCTGGCGTCCGATACCGGAAGAACAGGCTGAGGCGGAGACCAAGTCTCCGCCTCAGCGAATGCTTACGCAGCCGCCGAAACCTGGGCGCTGGTCGAAACTTCCGCGATCGTCTTCAGGATCTGCGAGGCGATCTGGTAGGGGTCGCCCTGCGAGTTCGGGCGGCGGTCTTCCAGGTAGCCCTTGTAGTCATTGTTGACGAAGGAATGCGGCACCCGGATCGAGGCGCCTCGGTCGGCGATGCCGTAGCTGAAGCGGTTCCACGGCGCGGTCTCGTGCTTGCCGGTCAAGCGCTTGTCGTTGTCGGGGCCGTAGACGGCAATGTGGTCCATCAGGTTCTTGTCGAATTGAGCCATCAGCGCTTCGAAATAGGCCTTGCCGCCGACTTCGCGCATATAGGCGGTCGAGAAGTTGGCGTGCATGCCCGAACCGTTCCAGTCGGTATCGCCGAGCGGCTTGCAGTGATACTCGATGTCGATCTCGTATTTTTCGGTCAGGCGCTGCAAGAGATAGCGGGCCATCCACATCTGGTCGGCAGCTTTTTTCGAGCCCTTGCCGAAGATCTGGAATTCCCACTGGCCCTTGGCCACTTCGGCGTTGATGCCTTCGTGGTTGATGCCGGCGGCGAGACACTGGTCGAGATGCTCCTCGACGATCTGGCGTGCAACCGGGCCGACATTGGAGTAGCCGACGCCGGTGTAGTACGGGCCCTGCGGGGCCGGATAGCCGCTCTCGGGGAAGCCGAGCGGACGGCCGTCCTTGTAGAAGAAATATTCCTGCTCGAAGCCGAACCAGGCGCCCTCGTCGTCGAGGATGGTGGCGCGCTTGTTGGAGACATGCGGCGTCACGCCATCGGGCATCATCACTTCGCACATCACCAGCACGCCATTGGTGCGGGCCGGGTCGGGGAACACGGCGACCGGCTTCAGCACGCAATCGGAGCTGTGGCCTTCGGCCTGCTGCGTCGAAGAACCGTCGAAGCCCCACAGTGGCAGCTGCTCGAGCGTCGGGAACTCGGCGAACTCCTTGATCTGGGTCTTGCCGCGCAGATTGGGGACCGGGGTGTAACCATCGAGCCAGATGTACTCGAGCTTGTATTTCGTCATTCTAGAGCCTCTCGTTGCTTGATCACCGAAGCTGGATAACGCCGGCGCATGCCGAGCCATCCGGCAGGCCGGCTGCCGGTCGATAAAATGCAAGTCATGTGCCATTTCCGCTGCGCGGGGTGCGGCAAAAATGCCCATTTTTGCCAGCGATGCGGCCAAGCCGTCTAAGCAATGCGCCGCGATCGATCAAAGACGGAATTTGCTTAAATAACAGGCAAATGCTGATCTTTCTTTAGGCATCTTGCCTAAACGGATTGCAGGACTTACTTTCGTGGAAAGATGAATCGACAAGCCTCTCCAGAAGAAAGGAGACCGACAGTGGAAATCACGCCAGCCCGTCCGTCGGCAAAAATCCTGATGTTCCCGATGGCAGCGCGTGCAGCTGCCTCAAATTTAGGCGTAAAGGCCAAGTTCGCGGCAGAGCTTGCCTCATTGCGCGATCATCCCCTGGGTTATGGCGAGGCCTGGTACCACGAGGCCGCCATCGCGGAAGCCGAGCAGCCTCGCAAGAGCTAGCCGTCTCCCCGGACCAACAGCTGAAAAGCAGGTCTGACCATTGAAAAACCCGGCGCGATCGCTCGCGCCGGGTTTTGTTTGATACCACGCCGTCGGCTACTGCTTAGTATGCAGGTCGGTTCCCAGCGTATCCCTGACGAAGATCATGCCGATGATCAGCGACATCGCCGAGATCACCACCGGGTACCAGAGGCCGTAATAGATATCGCCCTTGGAAGCGCTGAGCGCGAACACGATCGCCGGCAGCAGGCCGCCGAACCAGCCATTGCCGATGTGATAGGGCAGCGACATGCCGGTGTAGCGGATGCGGGTCGGGAACATCTCGACCAGGATCGCAGCGATCGGCCCGTAGACCATGGTCACATAGACGACCAGGATGAACAGGATGCCGATGACCTTTGCCCAGTTGACGGCTGCCGGGTCGGCAAACATCGAGAATGCACCGGCCGCCGGAACACTGTAGACCGTCACGTCGGTGGCGCCGGCGGCGTCATCTGCCGTCAGCACCTTGTCCTTGACCGCCTGGGCGAGCGGGACACTGGCTTTTTCGCCGGCGCGAATGGCTGCCGCGTCGAGTTTCAGTTCGGGATTGGCCGCTACAAAGGCGTCGAGCTTTTGGTCGGCAACCTTGGCGGCAGCACGTTTCAACGGATAGCCGCCGGCCTGAAGCGCGAGGTTGACTGCCTTCTTGAAAGCAGCATCGTTTGAAGCCGCCTTGTCCGCGGCTGCCACCGCATCATAGGACGCCACCGTTTCGGTGCCAATCTTGACACTGGCCGCGGTTCCCGGTGCCGCCGTCGTGACGATGTCGTAGGGCACGGAGCTCTTGGCAAGGAAGTCGGTCGCAATATCGCACGAAGTGAGAGGCTTGCGTGTTCCGGTCGGATTGAACTGGAACTTGCAGTCTCCCGGTGCGGCGGTCACCGTGGCACGCGTGTTCTGCTGCGCGGTGGCGAGCGCCGGGTTGGCGGCCCAGGTCAGCGCTTTGAACAGCGGGAAGGTGGTGACGATCGCCAGCGCAAGACCGGCCATGATGATCGGCTTGCGACCGACCTTGTCGGAGAGCCAGCCGAACACGACGAAGAAGATCGAGCCGAGCGCCAGCGCGATCGCGATCATGATGTTGACCGACTGCGGATCGACCTTGAGCACATTGGCCAGGAAGAACAGCGCATAGAACTGGCCGTTGTACCAGACCACGGCCTGGCCGGCGGTGAGGCCGAGCAGCGCCAGAAGCGCGATCTTGGCGTTCTTCCACTGGCCGAAGGCTTCCGACAGAGGCGCCTTGGAGCCCTTGCCCTCGTCCTTCATCCGCTGGAAGGTCGGCGATTCGGCGAGCGACAGACGAATCCAAACCGATATGGCGAGCAGGATGGACGAGACCAGGAATGGAATACGCCAGCCCCAGGCCGCGAAATCCTCCTTGCTCAGCGAATTCTGCACGATCAGGATGATAATCAGCGACAGAAACAGGCCAAGCGTGGCCGTTGTCTGGATCCACGACGTATAGAAGCCTCGGCGGTCGTCGGGAGCATGTTCGGCGACATAGGTCGCCGCACCTCCATACTCACCGCCAAGCGCCAGGCCTTGCAGCATGCGCAACCCAACCAGGATAATGGGCGCCGCAATGCCCCAGCTCGCCGAACCGGGAAGCAGGCCGACCAGGAAGGTCGACAGGCCCATGATGGTGATGGTGACAAGGAATGTGTATTTGCGGCCGACGAGATCGCCGATGCGGCCGAACACCAGCGCGCCGAACGGACGCACGAGGAAGCCGGCGGCGAAAACCAGCAGCGTGAAGATGTTGCGGGTCGCCTCTGGATATGAAGCGAAGAATGCGGCGCCGATCGCGGCCGCCAACGCCCCGTAGAGATAGAAATCATACCATTCGAAAACGGTGCCGAGCGAAGAAGCGAAGATGACTTTCTTCTCCTCCCGCGTCATGCCTCGGCTGCTTCCGCCGGCGGTCGATGCCATTGCCATGGAAATGTCCTCCCGTGAGATCCCGTCTGCCTCGATGCTGTGCTTCAACGCCCACGTTCCCTCCGAACGCGGACTCAGCTCAGCCATCGGCGCAAAAATGACAGAAAGCGGCAGCCGGAGGCAGACCGACCTTGGGTTTATGACTTTGGTATTAGGTGCAGTGCGGCATTGAGCCTGACATCAGGCCTTGAGCGCTTGCAGCAGGCTGACGGCGCCCATCATATCACGCTTGCGGGCCGAGCGGCGTGCCACCGCCTCGGCATCCTGGCCCCAGTGCTCGATCTGCCAGTCCTCATCGACATGGCCGGCGGCCCAAGCCGCCTCGCCGTCAAGCGCGCCGTAGTCGACTGCAAGCGCCAGCAGCGCCGACCCGGTCAGCGAGGTCATGACATGGATGGCAGCGAGCCGCAGCGGCTCGGCGCGCTGGGCAAGATGAGCGCCGAGCACGGCGATGCTTTCACGCGGCTGTTCGACGTGGATGATGCCCTCGGCAAGATTGAAGCGGGCGCCAAGCGCGCTGCGCGCCCAGTCAATCACCGGATCCCAATGCGCATTCTGGCGCTCGACCAGTCCCTGCGGCGCGTCGGCGCGGTAGCAGGTCAGATCGGACGACGCGAAACGCAACACGTCCTCCAGCACCGCCTGCGGGTCGCTGGCGACGCCGTCGATGGCGGTGTTGACCAGACGCAGCACCGGCATCGTGACGGGATCGATGGTCTCACCTTGCGCGTCGAATTCGCCGGCTACCAACTGTGCTGCCTTCTCGGTCGGCAGCGCCAGCAACGCTTTGCCCGGCGTGCGCACCGGCTTGTCGTCGAGATGCACGGCAAAGCCGTCGTCCACCGGCACGACGGAAACGTCCTTGTAGAAACGCTTCGGCAGATGCGTCTTCATCTGGATCTGCGCGCGGCGCACCGGATCCGGATCGGACAGTTGCTTGCCTGCTTCGAGGTCGTTGAGGATATCGCGCATCTCGAACTCCTTAGAGCATGATGCCGAAAAGTATGAAGCGGTTTTCGGACAACATCATGCTCTATAAATTTGCCAAAACCTGCTTGCGCGCCGGCCTATTGACGATGATGAGGCCGACCGCGATCAGCCCAAGCGCCACGAAGATCCTGACTGTCGGCGCCTCACCGGCAACGTAGTTCAGCCCCCAGGAAAAGGTCAGCCCGACCATGATCGAAGCAGCCGCCAGATCGACCGCGTCGCGGCGGTCCAATGCCGAGGCAACAGCCAATGTCAGTCCTCCGCGCTGGCGTCGTCGAAGCCGATCAGGTTCCAGCTCTGGCGCATATGCGGCGGCATCGGCGCGGTGACGTCGATGACGCCCTTGTCCGGGTGCGGAATGACGATGCGGCGCGCATGCAGATGCAGGCGATTCTGAATGCCGCCAGGGAAATCCCAATTGGTGTCGGCCTCGAAATATTTGGGGTCGCCGATGATCGGGCAGCCAATATAGGCGGCATGGACGCGAAGCTGGTGGGTGCGGCCGGTATAGGGCTCCATTTCCAGCCAGGTCATCGTCTGCGCCGCCTGCTCGATGATGCGGTAGTAGGACACGGCGTGGTCGGCGCCTTTTTCACCATGGGCGGCCACCCGCACGCGATCACCGTCCTCGGTCGGCTCCTTGATCAGCCAGGTCGAGATCTTGTCCTCGCGCTTGGGCGGCACGCCCTTGACTAGCGCCCAGTAGGTCTTCTTGGTCTCGCGTGCGCGAAAGGACTCTGAGAGCTTCATCGCCGCAAGCCGGGTGCGGGCAACCACCAGCACGCCCGACGTGTCGCGGTCGAGCCGGTGCACAAGGCGCGGCTTCTCGCCCTTCTGGCTGCGCCATGCCTCCAGCATGTCGTCGACATTGCGGGTAACACCCGAGCCGCCTTGCACGGCCAGGCCAGCCGGCTTGTTGAAGACAAAGACCTTCGGGTCCTCGTGGATCAGCATCTTGGCCAGTACATCGGCGTCGCCCTGGTTGCGGATCGAGTGACCGGTAAGCGCGCTCTCGCCCTTCTTGTCGACCTCGAGCGGCGGCACGCGCACCACCTGGCCCGGCTCGACACGGCTGTCAGCCTTGACCCGACCGCCATCGACGCGGATCTGGCCGGAACGCAGCAACTTCTGCAGATGGCCGAACCCGAGGCCGGGGAAATGGGTCTTGAACCAGCGATCGAGCCGCATGCCCGCCTCGCCGGCCTCCACTGTGATCTGTTCAACGCCTGCCATAATTCCAATCGCCGTTCCGCGGCATGCAGCGGCATTCGCCGGCACCCGCAACCTCATACTCGGTCATTCGTTGTCGGTTCCATATTGCAGAACCTGAACTTTCTCCAGCGTGATCAGACCGCTTGTCATGATTGTCTCAAGTATTGGCAGGAAAGCGGCTATCTTTTCCTCGCCATCGACGATCTCGATCACAAGGGGCAGATCCTCTGACAAACGGAGGATCTTCGTGGTATGAAGCCGGCTGGAATGGCCGAACCCCATCGCTCCGCGCAGGACGGTCGCGCCGGCAACCTGCATTTCGCGGGCCTTGAGCACGATTGCCTCATACAGCGGACGGCCGTCTGCCCTGTCGTTCTCGCCGATGAATATGCGCAGCAATTGCGCCTGTGTCGGTATTTTCATTGCCCGGATCCTCTCAGTCGGTTGAGGCGCATTGCAAAGATGTGGCCAAGCCAGACGGCGGCAAGCCACGCCACCACGGAGATCGCGATATTGAGCCCCGCCGCCACAAGGTCCCCGCCTTGCGCGAGGATGAGCGTTTCAAGGCTGAACGCGGAAAAGGTCGTCAGGCCGCCACAGAAGCCGGCCATGAAGAACTGGCGCTGCAACGGGCTGGCGAAGACACGGCCTTCCGGCCCCGTCAATGTCGCGTAGAAGCCGATGAGGAATGAGCCGATAATGTTCACGAGGAGCGTGCCGAAGGGGAATCCACTGCCCCACAAGGCATTGCTCGCCAATGAGACAAGCGCCCGCAGCACGCCGCCGATCATGCCGCCGGCTGCCACGGTAGCATAGATCCGAACCGTTTCACTCGTTTTACGCCAGCCAATGAGGCGCGCCGCGTGCCCTGCCGCGGCGGCGTCCGTTCCGCCGGAGCGAAGCTTCCGCGGACTGCTCATGGCGCCCCGTTGCCGATCAGGAGACTTCCCGCGGCAAAGCCCAGCGTCACGCCGCCGAGGCTCAGAACAACCGAAAGCAGCACATTGCCGCCGGCGCGCAACCATTCACCCTCGCGGGCCAGCGCCAGCGTCTGCAGGCTGAAGGAAGAGACCGTGGTATAGCAGCCGAGGCAGCCGGTAACTGCAAAGGCCCAGATGGCGGGCATTCCGTCGCGTGCCACCGCATGCGCGACGACGCCGATCGCAAACGCCCCCGAGACGTTAACGACCATCGTACCCCAGGGAAAGGTCTCGCCGATTCGGCGGGCGATGAAGCCGGACAGGAAGAAGCGGGCCATCGCGCCGATCGCGCCGCCAAGACAGACAAGCAACAGGTGATACATCGCGCTCCCTCTTGCCGGTCAAGACTACGCGTCAGGTTGTCTCGACCTTCTTTGCCCTGCTCGAACCGAGCATCTTCCAGTTCTTGTAGAACATGGAGTTGATGCGCTCGACGCTGACCGAGACGATGGCCAGAAGGCCGGCGATAAGGCCGGGGAATGGCGATGGGCGGATGATGTCCATGAACACGCAGTAGCGGCGCCCGTCATACTCGTTGACCGAGCGGTGCAGCAGCGTGTCGTCGAATATATAGAGCGGATTGTCGTGCCAGTAGTTCCTGGCGCCGTTGCACTCGACGAAAATCTCGGCCTTCACCGGCAGCAAATTGTAGAGGATGCGCAGGCTGAGCCGCAGCGGTCCGAAATGCCAGGAGGTCGATTCCTTGCTCCTGAAGACCGAGACGGCGATGGTCTTGATGTATTTGAAATCCTTGTTGAATTCCGCGACGTTGTCGATCTTGTGCTTGCCGTACCACTGATAGACATACATGCCGCGCCTGGCGGTGCCGAAATTGGCGTCTATATCGGCGATGATCTCGTCCTTGCGCGCCTTGAAGACGTCGAGAACCTCATTGACCTCGCGCTGATAGTCCGGCGGAAACTGCTCCAGCTTCCACACGCCCGGGTTGCGGTAGCTAAGCAGATCGACCAGAAGGTTGAAGGGCGACAGCAGCCAGGTGAAGATGCCGTTGCCGAGGAAATAGCCGCGCAACAGCGACAGGTTCTTGTTGGCATTGCGCAGCACATCGATCAGGCCGCAGACGATCCAGATCGTCGTCAGGATCGGGATGAAATAGAAGCCGAGCGCGAGAACCGGCAGTGCAATCACAGCCTGGCGAAGGGATTTGCGAAGGGACTTTTTCATTTTTTTCTCGCGCCGCCGGGCGCGATTCCTGTTGCGACGACAATCGCCAAGCATCTTGGCGACGGCCACCCCCGAGGCCGTGCGCCTTGATAGGGTCTTTTGTCCCCACGCACAATGCCATCGCGCGGCGCTGGGGTGGCCGTCGGCGGTTGCCGGCAAAATTATTTGGAGTTTTGTATTCCACTTAGTTCAGTGCACAGGAAAGGATAGAGGCGGGAATGCCCCATGCCACGGTTTCGTCCTGGGGCGCCAAAACCACAGGCGCGCGCAAGCCTATTTTTCCCGCTCGCTGCGCAGCTTCGCCCAATAGTCCAGCCGTTTCCGGATGTCGCGCTCGAAGCCACGTTCGGGCGGATCGTAAAATGTCTGCCGGCCCATCTTTTCCGGAAAATAGTCCTGGCCGGAAAAGGCATCGGGCTGGTCATGGTCGTAGCGGTAGCCGGCGCCGTAATCCTCCTCTTTCATCAGCTTGGTCGGCGCGTTGAGGATGTGCTTGGGCGGCAGCAGCGAACCGAACTCCTTCGCCGCCCGCGTGGCGGCCTTGAAGGCGGTGTAGACGGCGTTGGATTTGGGCGCGGTGGCGAGATAGACGGTCGCCTCGGCGAAGGCGAGTTCGCCTTCGGGCGAGCCCAGATAGTCATAGGCGTCCTTGGCTGCGTTGGCCACGACCAGCGCCTGCGGGTCGGCGAGGCCGATATCCTCCATCGCCATGCGCACCAGCCGGCGGCCGAGATAGAGCGGATCCTCGCCGGCGTCGAACATGCGGGCGAGATAGTAGAGAGCCGCGTCGGGATCGGACCCGCGCACCGATTTGTGCAGCGCCGAGATCAGATTGTAGTGGCCGTCCTGGCCCTTGTCGTAGATCGGCGCGCGGCGCTGGACGATGCGCTGCAGCCCTTCTGGATCGAAAACCTCGCCAGGTTTGGCGGCGCGCCAGACCTCTTCGGCCAAGGTCAGCGAGGCACGACCGTCGCCATCGCTCATGCGGATGAGCATCGCCAGCGCCTCGTCGTCGAGCGGCAGCGCCCTGCCCTCGGCCTCCTCCGCCCGCGTCATCAGTTTGGCGATGCTCTCCTCGCCCAGCGAATGGAACACCAGCACCCGCGCGCGCGATAGAAGCGCGGCATTGAGCTCGAAGGAGGGATTCTCGGTGGTGGCGCCAACCAGCACGACCGTGCCGTCCTCCATGACCGGGAGGAAGGAATCCTGCTGGGCGCGGTTGAAGCGATGGATCTCGTCGACGAACAGCAGCGTCTGGCGGCCATTGGCGCGCCGCAGTTTTGCCGCCTCGAACACCTTCTTCAGGTCGGCGACGCCGGAAAACACCGCCGATATCTGCTCGAAGGCAAGACTGGTCTCGCCGGCCAGCAGCCGCGCAACAGTCGTCTTGCCGGTCCCCGGCGGTCCCCAAAAAATCATCGAGCCGAGCGAGCCGGAATTGATCAGCCGCGTCAGCGCGCCATCGGGCCCGGTCAGATGCTCCTGGCCAACGACCTCGCCGAGGTTTTTCGGGCGCAGCCGGTCGGCGAGCGGCCGGCCAGGTGGCGCTCTTTCCGGTTCATCGACGCTGAACAGATCGGCCATGCAAGTCTTTTTGTTGGACGACCCTCAAGATGGGAAGAGCGCCTCAGTAACGCAACACCTGGCGCAGTATCTGCCCGCCGCGCTCGACGGTAAAGCGCCACCAGCGTGTATCCTGCTGGGCAAGCTGCGCAAGTGTCGCCGCGGTATCGACGGCGGTGCCGTTCACTTCGCGCACAATGTCGCCGGGCTGGAAGCCGAAATCGGCAGCCGGCGAATCGTGGTTGATGTCGACCACGGTGACGCCCTTCAGGTCGGTGCGCAGGCCAAGCCGCTGGGCAAGCCGTGGCGACAGTTCGGCGACCTTGGCGCCGGAGAACGGGCTGCGGCCATGCAGCGTCACTTCCGACGCCTTGGCGCCCTCCGGCGCGCGCTCCAGCGCAATCTCCATCGTCGCCTGCTGGCCCTTGCTCAGGATGGCGAAGGTCGCCTTGGTGCCGATCGACAGCGTTGCCATGCGGTAATCCAGTGCCTCGATGCCTTCGACGGTCGTGCCGTTAAGTTGCAGCACGACATCGCCGGGCTTCAGCCCTGCCTTGGCTGCCGGTCCGGCCTCCTCGACAGACGAGACCAGCGCCCCGGTCGGCTTCTCCATGCCGAGCGATTCGGCGATCTGCGGTGTGACCGCCTCGAACTCGGCGCCGATATAGGGCCGCTCGAAGAAATCGAGCCCGGCCTTGGCCGCGTCGGCGAAGGCGCGCACCATGTTGGCCGGGATGGCAAAGCCGATGCCGATCGAGCCGCCGCTGCGGCTGTAGATGGCGGTGTTGATGCCGACCAGTTGGCCGCCCATGTTGATCAGCGCGCCGCCGGAATTGCCGGGATTGATGGCAGCGTCGGTCTGGATGAAATAGCCCGAATCCGAAACGCCGATATGGCTGCGGGCAAGTGCCGAAACGATGCCGCTGGTGGTGGTCTGGCCGACGCCGAACGGATTGCCGATCGCCAGCACCAGATCGCCGACCTCGAGCGCGTCGGAATCGCCGATGGCGATCACCGGAAACGGCTTGTCGGACGTGATCTTGAGCACGGCAAGGTCGAGCGTCTCGTCCTTGAGCATGACCTTCGAGGTGAATTCGCGCCCGTCGGCGGTCGCGACCTTGACCTCATCGGCGTCCTTGATGACGTGGAAATTGGTGACGACAACGCCACTCGGGTCAACCAGCACGCCCGAGCCGAGCGAAGATTGCGCGCGCGGCTGCGCGCGACCGAAGAATTCCTCGAAGAAAGGATCGCCGTCGAAGGGCGACGTGACCTTGGCCGTCTGTGAGGCATAGACATTGACCACCGCCGGCGCCGTCTGCTTGACCAGTGGTGCAAAGGACAGCTGCACCTCTTCGCGGCCGAACGGCACGCGCTTGTCGGGACCGGAGGTGCCGTTCTCGCCCTCGACGCCGTGCAACAGATCGGTCAGCACATCGGAGAGCCCCGGATCCGCTGGCTTGGCGGCGTCCTCGGCCAGCGCCTGCCTCACGGCCGGTGCCGCGGCAAAGGCGGCCAGCGCGCAAAGGGCGACAAGAAACAGCCGTTTGAAGTGCATTCCGAATCCTCCAGATCGGGCGTCATTGTCCCGACGATTGTGCAGAATGAAAGGCTAAGACGATGAAATCGAATTATTTTCAGCCCAGTAATCGGCTAAAGCTCTGTCTGCAACCGGTACCGTTGTCGATCGCATGAAAAAACAGCTCGCTTCATTCCGTGATTTTCTGGCCACCGGCAAGTTGGGACCGGTGACGCCTGGCATGAAGCTGATTGAGGTCGCCGAGACACTCGGTTCACCAGACGGCTGGAATATCGGCGATGGCGATCTTGTTCCGCTCTATTGGTTTTTCGGCCCGTTGGAGATTTCCTTCGATAGCCGGTCACGTAAAGGCAACGAAAAAGGGGCCCGCAGGCCCCTTTGAACGCTTTGTGAAATACCGAGCCTTATGCGGCCGCGGCTTCCTCGTTGGTGCCTTCGGCCTCGAGGCGGGCGCGGTCGCCGGCGCCCTTGGCGTCGGGGTCGCGATCGACGAACTCGATGACCGCCATGGCGGCATTGTCGCCGTGGCGGAAGCCCGCCTTCATGATGCGCAGGTAGCCGCCATTGCGGTTGGCGTAGCGCGGCGCAATCGTGTCGAACAGGCGCTTGACGACGCCTTCATTGCCGATCTGGGCAATCACCTGGCGGCGCGCATGCAGATCGCCGCGCTTGCCGAGCGTCACCAGCTTCTCGACGATCGGACGCAAATCCTTCGCCTTCGGCAGGGTGGTGACGATCTGCTCGTGCTCGAGCAGCGACACGGCGAGGTTGGCGAACATCGACTTGCGATGGCTAATGCTTCGGGCGAAACGACGGCCTTTGAAACCGTGGCGCATGGCTCTTTTCCTTCTTCAGTTGTTCAAGAGGCCACGGCCTCTGATGGCTTTCCGCATGACCGTCGGATCGAGCGGCTCACGCCGCCGATCCTTGGAATTCATGCTCAATATTGGTCTTCGTAACGCTTGGCGAGGTCTTCGATGTTTTCCGGCGGCCAGTCCGGCACTTCCATGCCGAGGTGCAGGCCCATCGCCGCCAAGACTTCCTTGATCTCGTTCAGCGACTTGCGGCCGAAGTTCGGGGTGCGCAGCATCTCGGCTTCGGTCTTCTGGATGAGATCGCCGATGTAGACGATGTTGTCGTTCTTCAGACAGTTGGCCGAACGCACCGAAAGCTCGAGTTCGTCGACCTTCTTGAGCAGCGCCGGGTTGAAGGCGAGCTCGGTGACGGCTTCGGTGGCGACTTCCTTCTGCGGCTCGTCGAAGTTGACGAACAGGCCAAGCTGGTCCTGCAGGATGCGAGCGGCGAATGCCACCGCGTCCTCGCCCGAGATCGAACCGTCGGTCTCGATGGTCATGGTCAGCTTGTCATAGTCGAGGACCTGGCCCTCGCGGGTGTTCTCGACCTTGTAGGAGACCTTCTTGACCGGCGAATACAGGCTGTCGACCGGGATAAGGCCGATCGGCGCGTCTTCGGCGCGGTTGCGCTCTGCCGGCACGTAACCCTTGCCGGTGTCGACGGTGAATTCCATGCGGATTTCAGCGCCTTCGTCCAGCGTGCAGATGACGTGGTCGGGGTTGAGGATCTCGACGTCGCCAACCGTCTGGATGTCGCCAGCCAGAACCGCACCCGGGCCCTGCTTGCGAACGACCATGCGCTTGGGGCCATCGCCTTCCATGCGGATGGCGATTTCCTTGATGTTCAAGACGATGTCGGTCACGTCTTCGCGGACGCCGGCGATCGACGAGAATTCATGCAGAACGCCGTCGATCTGCACGGCGGTCACAGCCGCACCGCGCAGCGAAGACAGAAGCACGCGGCGCAGCGCGTTGCCGAGCGTCAGGCCAAAGCCGCGCTCGAGCGGCTCGGCGACCAGCGTGGTCAGCGTCTTCTTCTTCGACGAGAACTCGATCTTGTTCGGCTTGATCAGTTCCTGCCAATTTTTCTGGATCATGATGCTTTCCTTCCGTTGACCCGCCACCATCCAATCGTGGCGGGCGACCTGGAGTGCCGTGGAGGAGCGCCTGAGGCGCTCGCGCGGCGTTCGGTAATGTCTTAGACGCGGCGCTTCTTGCGCGGGCGGCAGCCATTGTGCGGGATCGGCGTCACATCACGGATCGAGGTGATGGTGAAGCCGGCCGCCTGCAGGGCGCGAAGCGCCGACTCACGACCGGAGCCGGGTCCGCAGACCTCGACTTCGAGCATGCGCATGCCGTGTTCCTGGGCCTTCTTGGCGACGTCTTCGGCAGCCATCTGGGCGGCGAACGGGGTCGACTTGCGCGAACCCTTGAAGCCCTGGGCACCGGCCGACGACCAGGCAATCGAATTGCCCTGCGCGTCGGTGATGGTGATCATCGTGTTGTTGAAGGTCGAATTGACGTGGGCAACGCCCGACGAGATGTTCTTGCGTTCGCGACGGCGAACACGAGCGGCTTCCTTGGCCATGATAGTCCTTTCAGTTGATCTCTACACCGCCGTAATGCCAGCGGCTCCACCTTTGAAAGCGAGTAGTGAGTAGGGAATAGCGAATAGGGACCCCTACTCGCCAATGGCTACTCGCTATTCGCTCACTTACTTCTTCTTGCCGGCGATCGACTTGGCCGGGCCCTTGCGGGTGCGTGCATTGGTGTGCGTGCGCTGGCCGCGAACCGGCAGCGAGCGGCGGTGACGCAGGCCGCGGTAGCAGCCGAGGTCCATCAGACGCTTGATGTTCATCGACACTTCGCGGCGCAGGTCACCTTCGACCTGGTAGTCGCGGTCGATGGTCTCGCGAATCTGCAGCACTTCCGCGTCGGTCAGCTGGTTGACGCGGCGCTCGGCCGGGATGCCGACCTTGTCGACGATCTCCTGTGCGAACTTCTTGCCAATGCCGTGAATGTACTGAAGCGCAATGACGACGCGCTTGTTGGTCGGAATGTTGACGCCGGCTATACGAGCCATATTCTTCTCTTCTCCATGTGGGCCGGCCAACCTTCAAAAGGCGGGCCCGGCGCTGTTCAAATTACCCCGCGTCCGGTGGAGGCCGGCCCATGCGGGAGTTTCCTGGTTTCAATGCGGCTGCCTTGCCCTTGCGGACAAGCAAGCCTCATGCCTGATAGGAAGACGGGCCGCCATAACCCAGCGAACCGTTCCAGTCAAGCGCAATCTTTACTTTGCCGTAACGGTCTCCCGCGTCACTGCCTTGAGAAGCGCTTCGATCTCGGCTGTCACAGTGTCGATGCCGGCCATGCCGTCGACGCTCTTCAGCGTGCGTTTGGCGTAGTAATAGCCGATCAGCGGCGCGGTCTTCTTGTAATATTCCCGCAGGCGCTCTTCGAACACAACCGGGTTGTCGTCCTTGCGCACCGGCTGGCCGGCGGCCTTGGCGTCTTCGGCGCGCTTGACGATGCGGCCGACCAGCGCCTTGTCGTCGACGACGAATTCGATCACGGCGTCGAGGCCAATGCCGCGCTGGGCAAGCATCGATTCAACCGCATCGGCTTGCACCAGCGTGCGCGGATAGCCGTCGAGGATGAACCCGTTTGCGCAATCTGGCTGATCGATGCGCTCGGCCACGATCGCGTTGACGATCGCGTCGGAAACCAGCTCGCCGGCGTCCATCACCGCTTTGGCGCGCTTGCCGACTTCGGTGCCGGCCTGCACGGCCGCCCGCAGCATGTCGCCCGTCGACAGCTGGGGTATGCCGTGTCTGTCTACCAGTCTTTGTGCTTGCGTCCCCTTGCCCGCTCCTGGCGGCCCAAGCAATATCAATCTCATCTGGCCTTCTTCCCCCCGCGCAACTTCGACTTCTTGATCAGGCCCTCGTACTGGTGCGCGATCAGGTGACCCTGAATCTGCGCCACCGTATCGAGGGTTACACTGACCACGATCAGAAGCGATGTGCCACCGAGGTAGAAAGGTACGCCAGTCGCCGAAATCAGGAACTCGGGCAGCAGGCACACCAGCACCAGATAGATGGCGCCGACGACGGTGATGCGCGTCAGGACATAGTCGATGTAATCGGCGGTGCGCTCGCCAGGACGATAGCCCGGGATGAAGCCGGAATGCTTCTTGAGCTGGTCCGCCGTGTCCTTCGGGTTGAACACGATGGCCGTGTAGAAGAAGGCGAAGAACACGATCATCCCCGCATAGAACAGCATGTAGAGCGGCTGGCCGTGGCCGAGCGAGGCGAGCACAGTGCTTGCCCACGCCGGCAGGTTCGTCGACTGCGAGAAGCCGGCAACCGTTGCCGGCAGCAACAGCAGCGACGACGCGAAGATCGGCGGAATGACGCCCGACGTGTTGAGCTTCAGCGGCAGATGCGAGGTGTCGCCCTGGAACATGCGGTTGCCGACCTGGCGCTTCGGATACTGGATCAGCAGGCGACGCTGTGCGCGCTCGAAGAACACGATCAGCGCGATGACGATGATGGCCAGCACGATGATCGCGAGAATCAGGCCGGTCGACAAGGCGCCGGTGCGGCCGAGTTCCAGCGTGCCGGAGATGGCGCGAGGCAGGCCAGCGACGATGCCGGAGAAGATGATCAGCGAAATGCCGTTACCGATGCCGCGCGCGGTGATCTGCTCGCCCAGCCACATCAGGAACATGGTGCCCCCAACCAGCGTGACGACGGTCGAGATGCGGAAGAACATCCCTGGATCGTTGACGATGCCGTTGCCGCCTTCGAGGCCCACCGAAATGCCGTAGGCCTGCACCAGCGCCAAAAGCACCGTGCCGTAGCGCGTGTACTGGTTGATGACCTTGCGGCCCTGTTCGCCTTCCTTCTTCAGCGCTTCCAGCGAGGGAATGACCGAGGTCATCAGCTGCATGATGATGGAGGCCGAGATATAGGGCATGATGCCGAGCGCGAAGATCGCCATGCGCTGCACGGCGCCGCCGGCAAACATGTTGAACATGCCGAGCACGCCCTTGGCCTGCGAGGAGAAGGCCTGGGCGAACGCGTCCGGGTTGATGCCGGGCAGCGGGATATAGGTGCCGAGACGATAGACGAGCAGCGCGCCGATGGTGAACCAGATTCGCTTCTTCAGGTCCTCCGCCTTGGCGAAGGCCGCAAAATTCAGATTCGAGGCTAGTTGTTCAGCAGCCGAAGCCATGCCTGATTCTCCGCTAGAGCATGATGCCGAAAAGTGTGAAGCGGTTTTCGGACAACATCATGCGCTACTTCTTGATTTCTATGTCACGCTCGATGCCCGCAGCTCAGGCGGCGCGTTTCACCGAAGCTCACGAGATAAGCTCCGGGCTCTCAACATGCAAGCGGCCGCGTTGACGCGGCCGCTTAATTGATCGGATCAAAGTGCAATCGTGAGCAAAAACGGATGCCGTTCTTGCTGATCGCCCTTCAAATTGCCGTTACTCGGCAGCGGCCGCTTCCGGCAGCTTGACCGAACCACCGGCCTTTTCGATCTTCTCGATCGCGGCCTTTGAGGCGCCGGCGACGTCGAAGGCAAGCTTTGCCTTGAGCTCGCCATCCGAAAGGATGCGCACGCCGTCCTTGACGCGGCGGATGACGCCGGCGGCAACGAGTGCCTCAGCCGTCACGGTCGCCTTCGCGTCGAGCTTCTTGGCATCGAGCGCCGTCTGGATACGGGCCAGCGACACGACGACAAAGCTCTTGGCGAAGATGTTGTTGAAGCCACGCTTCGGCAGGCGCCGGTAGAGCGGCATCTGGCCACCCTCGAAGCCGTTGATGGCGACGCCGGAGCGCGCCTTCTGGCCCTTGACGCCGCGACCGCCGGTCTTGCCCGAGCCGGAGCCGATGCCACGGCCAAGACGCTTCTTGGAGTGCGTCGCGCCGTCCTTGTCACGCAGATCGTTGAGTTTCATCTGGGTTCTCCTGCGCTTTTGCTCAGCCCTCGTCCACGACGCGGACGAGATGCTGGACGGCAGCGATCATGCCGCGCACCGAGGGAGTGTCCTCCAGCGTGCGCTGCTTGTGCATCTTGTTGAGGCCGAGGCCGACCAGCGTTGCGCGCTGTTCCTTCGGGCGGCGGATCGGCGAACCGATCTGCTCAACGGTGATGGTCTTGGTTGCTTTCTTGGCCATGGTCAAAATCCCTGGTCAGATCGACTATTCTTCAGCCGCAACGGCGGTGCCGCGGCGGGCCTGAAGGGTCGAATACTTGATGCCGCGCGCAGCAGCCACATCCTTGGGATGCATCTGGCTCTTCAGCGCGTCGAAGGTGGCGCGAACCATGTTGTAGGGGTTCGACGAACCCATCGACTTGGCGACCACGTCGTGCATGCCGAGCGTCTCGAAGACAGCGCGCATCGGGCCGCCGGCGATGATGCCGGTACCCTGCTTGGCAGCGCGCAGCAGCACGCGTCCAGCACCCCAGCGTCCCTCGACGTCATGGTGCAGCGTGCGGCCCGAGCGCAGCGGCACGAAGATCATGTCGCGCTTTGCCGATTCGGTTGCCTTGCGAATGGCCTCCGGCACTTCGCGCGCCTTGCCGTGACCGAAGCCGACGCGGCCCTTCTGGTCGCCGACGACGACGAGTGCTGCAAAACCGAAGCGACGGCCGCCCTTGACGACCTTGGCGACGCGGTTGATGTGGACGAGTTTGTCCACCATGCCGTCATCGCGTTCTTCACGATCGCGGCCGCGGCCGCCATCCCTACGTTCCTGTGCCATATCCTGTTCCTTATTCTTTTCCGGAAGCACGGGTTGCTGAATGCCGGCGCCGCTTTGGGTCGCCGACGGTGAAAATTAGAAGCTCAGGCCACCTTCACGGGCAGCCTCGGCCAGCGCCTTGACGCGGCCGTGATAGATGTAGGCGCCGCGGTCGAAGACGACTTCCTTGACGCCGGCCTTGGTGGCGCGCTCGGCGATCAGCTTGCCGATCGCGGCCGCAGCCGCAGTGTCGGCGCCGGTCTTGAGCGAACCCTTGAGGTCCTTCTCGAGCGTCGAGGCGGCGACGATGGTGTGACCCTTGGCGTCGTCGATGACCTGAACATAGATGTTCTTCGACGTGCGGTGCACCGACAGACGCGGACGCTCGCCGGCGACCTTCTTGATCTGGCGGCGGACGCGCTGCGCGCGGCGCTGGATGGATTCCTTGTCGGCCATGATAGTCTTCCTTGCCTTCAAAAGACGGGGGCCGCCATATGCGGTAGGCGAAAGCGCCTCCCGCGACCGCTCCCCGCGGCGTTGCACTTCTTTGGCTTGGCCTTTTCCGAAAAGTCTTCAACTTTTCGGGGCCAGGCCCACTACTTCTTCTTGCCTTCCTTGCGGACGATCTTCTCGCCGGCATAGCGGACACCCTTGCCCTTGTAGGGCTCGGGACCGCGATACTCGCGGATCTCGGCGGCAACCTGGCCGACCTGCTGCTTGTCGATGCCGGTCACGGTGATTTCCGTCGGCTTCGGCACAGTGATCGTGATGCCGGCCGGCGTCTCGTAGACGACATCATGGCTGAAGCCAAGAGCCAGCTGCAGGTTCTTGCCCTGAAGGGCGGCGCGATAGCCGACGCCGGTGATCTCGAGCTTCTTCTCGAAACCGTCCTTGACGCCCTGCAGGATGTTGACGATCTGCGTGCGCGACATGCCCCACTTGGAACGGGCGGTCTTGGTCTGGTCGCGCGGCTGGACAGCGATCTCGCTGCCTTCTATCTTGACCAGCACTTCGTCGTTCACCACGAACTTCAGCTCGCCCTTGGGGCCCTTCGCCGTCACGGTCTGCCCGTTGACGGTCGCGGTCACGCCCTGCGGCAGCGAAACGGGTTTCTTTCCAATACGAGACATTTTGTTGTCCTCGTCACTTCTCTTGTTTCAGGTCTCTGTTTCGAGCGTGATCTTGCCCGAAAACCGGATTCCACTTTTCGGGATCACGCTGCCGAATTAGAAAATCTGGCAGAGGATTTCGCCGCCGACATTCTGTTCGCGTGCTTCGTGATCGGCCATCACGCCCTTCGGCGTCGAAAGGATGGCGATGCCGAGGCCGTTGGCGACGTGCGGGATCGACTTGGCCGAGACGTAAACGCGGCGGCCAGGCTTCGAGACGCGGGCGATTTCGCGCACGACCGGAGCACCGTCGAAATACTTCAGCTCGATTTCGATCTCGGACTTGCCGTTGTCGAAGTCGGTCTGGCTGTAATCGCGGATATAGCCTTCAGCCTTCAGCACGTCGAGGACGCGGGTACGCAGGCGCGAGGCCGGCGTCGAAACGCTCGACTTCTTGCGGCCATACGCGTTGCGGATGCGGGTCAGCATATCGCCGAGAGGATCGCTCAATGACATGTTATGTCCTCCTTACCAGCTCGACTTGACCAGGCCCGGGATCTGGCCGTTATTGCCGAGATCACGAAGCGCGATGCGCGATACTTTGAGCTTGCGATAATAGGCGCGCGGACGGCCGGTCACTTCGCAGCGGTTGCGGATGCGGATCTTGGCCGAGTTGCGCGGCAGGGCAGCAAGCTTCAGCTGAGCGCGGAAGCGCTCTTCCATCGGCTTGGACTGGTCCATGATGATCGCCTTCAGGGCAGCGCGCTTGGGACCGTACTGGTCGGCAAGCTTGCGGCGCCTGTTGTTCTTCTCGACTGAGCTGGTCTTTGCCATTTCAGATTTTTCCTTTTCTCGCTGCCGTTACTGGCGGAAGGGGAAGTTGAAGGCCTTGAGCAATGCCCTGGCTTCGTCGTCCGTCTTCGCAGTCGTACAAACGATGACGTCCATGCCCCAGATCTGATCAACCTTGTCGTAGTTGATCTCCGGGAACACGATGTGTTCCTTGATGCCCATGGCGTAGTTGCCACGGCCATCGAAGCTCTTCGGATTCAGTCCGCGAAAGTCGCGAACGCGCGGCAGTGCGATGTTCACGAGGCGGTCGAGGAACTCGTACATACGTTCCTTGCGCAGCGTGACCTTGGCGCCGATCGGCATCTTCTCGCGGACCTTGAAGCCGGCGATGGAGTTGCGGGCGCGGGTGACGACGGCCTTCTGGCCGGCGATCATCGCCAGGTCTTCGGCCGCGATCGAAGGCTTCTTCGAATCTGCGGTCGCTTCGCCGACGCCCATGTTCAGCACGATCTTGTCGATGCGCGGAACCTGCATCTCGTTGTCGTAGCCGAACTGCTCCTGCAACGCCTTGCGGATGGTCTCGTTGTAGACCTGCTTGAGGCGCGGCGTGTTCTGGGCCTTGGACTGTTTGCTTTCAGCCTTGGGCTTCGTGGTTTGAGCCTTAGCCATTGATGACTTCTCCCGAGCGCTTGGCGACGCGCACCTTCTTGCCGTCCTTCTGGAAGATGAAGCCGACGCGGGTCGGCTTGCCATCCTTGGGGTCGGCCAGCGCGATGTTCGACAGCTGGATCGGCGCTTCCTTGGTGATGATCCCGCCCTCTTGGGACTGGGACTGCTTCTGGTGACGACGGATCATGTTGACGCCGCGCACCAGCGCGGTGTCTTCCTTGGGCTGAACCGAGAGGACTTCGCCCGAACGGCCCTTGTCCTTGCCGGCCAGCACGACGACCTTGTCGCCTTTTCTAATCTTTTGCATTGGTCCGGCTCCTTACAGCACTTCAGGCGCGAGCGAGATGATCTTCATGTGGTTCTTGGCGCGGAGTTCGCGCGGAACCGGTCCGAAGATACGCGTGCCGATCGGCTCTTTCTTGTTGTCGACGAGAACGGCCGCGTTCTTGTCGAAACGGATCACGCTGCCGTCCGGGCGGCGGATGTCCTTGGCCGTGCGAACCACGACCGCCTTCATCACATCGCCCTTCTTAACGCGGCCGCGCGGAATGGCTTCCTTGATGGACACCACGATGATGTCGCCCACGGAAGCGTATTTCCGCTTCGAGCCGCCCAGCACCTTGATGCACATGACACGACGCGCGCCGGAATTATCCGCGACGTCGAGGTTTGTTTGCATCTGAATCATGACTGGCCGCCTTCTTCTTTTCTAACGGGACGGGCTCAAAGCCCCTCCCCGGTCTGTCCAAAATTCGTTGTTTACGCCTGATCCGAGGATACGACGATCCAGCGCTTGTCCTTGGAAATCGGCTTCGATTCCTGGATGAACACCTGGTCCCCGACCTTGTGGGCGTTGTTCTCGTCGTGCGCCTTGTACTTCTTGGTCATGCGCACGGTCTTCTTCATCACGGGATGCGTGAAGCGCCGTTCGACCTTGACGACTACCGTCTTCTCGTTCTTGTCGCTGACGACAGTGCCCTGCAGAATGCGCTTTGGCATGGTTTTCGTCCTTAAGCCTTCTTGGCCGCGGACTTTTCCGCAGCGATGGTCTTGATACGCGCAATGTCCTTGCGGACCTGCCTCACGCGCGCGGTCTTCTCGAGCTGGCCGGTGGCCTTCTGGAAGCGCAGGTTGAACTGCTCCTTCTTCAGGCTGGCCAGCTCGTCGGTCAGCTGGTCCTGGGTCTTGGTCCGGATGTCTTCGGCTTTCATGATCAGCCCGTCCTTATTCTGCGATGCGCTGTACGAAGCGCGTCCTGACCGAGAGCTTGGCCGCGCCGAGACGCAGCGCCTCACGGGCGGTTTCTTCGTTGACGCCGTCGATCTCGAACATGATGCGGCCCGGCTTGACGCGCGCCGCCCAGTAATCGACCGCGCCCTTGCCCTTACCCATGCGCACTTCGGTCGGCTTCGACGTCACCGGCACGTCAGGGAAAATACGGATCCACACGCGGCCGGCACGCTTCATCTCACGAGTGATCGCGCGGCGGGCCGCCTCGATCTCACGCGCAGTGACGCGGTTCGGCTCAAGCGCCTTCAGCCCGAAACCACCGAAATCCAGGTTGGTGCCGCCCTTTGCGGTACCATGGATACGGCCCTTGAACTGCTTGCGGAACTTTGTGCGCTTTGGCTGCAGCATCGTTCTAACTCCAAATTCCTAAATAATCAGGCGTTTTCGCGACGACGACCGCGTTCGCGATCACCACCACCGCCATGCGCAGCATCACCCTCGGTCGCGCGACGTTCCGAAGCCATCGGATCGTGCTCGAGGATTTCGCCCTTGAACACCCAGACCTTGACGCCGCAGATGCCGTAAGCCGTGTTCGCTTCGGCCGTGCCGTAGTCGACATCGGCGCGCAGCGTATGCAGCGGCACGCGGCCTTCGCGGTACCATTCCATGCGCGCGATCTCGGCGCCGCCGAGACGACCGGCGCAGTTGATGCGAATGCCTTCGGCACCAAGGCGCATCGCCGACTGCACGGCGCGCTTCATGGCGCGGCGGAACGCGATACGACGCTCGAGCTGCTGGGCGATCGACTGGGCGACCAGGGTCGCATCGATTTCCGGCTTGCGGACTTCAACGATGTTCAAGTGCGTCTCGGACTTCGTCATCTCCATCAGCTTCTTGCGAAGCTTCTCGATGTCGGCGCCCTTCTTGCCGATGATCAGACCCGGACGCGCCGCATGGATGGTGACGCGGCACTTCTTGTGCGGGCGCTCGATCACGACCTTGGAGATCGCAGCCTGCTTGAGTTCCTTCTCAAGATACTTGCGGATCTTGATGTCCTCATGCAGCAGCTTGCCGTACTCGCCGGTGTTCGCGAACCAGCGCGAATCCCAGGTGCGGTTGATGCCGAGGCGAAGACCGATCGGATTGACTTTCTGGCCCATTATGCGGCCTCCCCTTTTTCTTCGACTTCACGAACGACGATCGTGAGGTGCGAGAACGGCTTTTCGATACGGCTGGCGCGACCGCGACCACGAGCGTGGAAACGCTTCATGACGATCGACTTGCCGACATAGGCTTCCGCCACGATCAGCGCATCGACGTCGAGGTCGTGGTTGTTTTCCGCGTTGGCGATCGCCGATTCCAGCGTCTTCTTGACCGTGCCGGAAATCCGCTTGGCCGAGAATTCGAGATCGGAAAGCGCTGTCGCGACCTTCTTGCCGCGGATCAGCGCGGCAACCAGGTTCAGCTTCTGCGGGCTGATACGGATCGTGCGCAGAACGGCGCGCGCTTCGTTGTCAGCAAGCCTGCGCGGAGCTTTGGCCTTGCCCATGATTATTTCCTCTTCGCCTTCTTATCCGCGCCGTGACCGTAATAGGTCCGGGTCGGAGCGAATTCACCGAACTTGTGACCGACCATGTCCTCGTTCACCGAGACGGGAACATGCTTCTGGCCGTTGTAGACACCGAAGGTGAAGCCGACGAACTGCGGCAGGATGGTGGAGCGACGGCTCCACATCTTGATCACCTCATTGCGACCACCTTCACGAACCTTGTCCACCTTCTTGAGAAGGTAGCCGTCGATGAAGGGGCCTTTCCAAATAGAACGAGTCACTTGGCGTTACCTCTTCTTAGCTCTTGCGCTGATGGCGCGAGCGCAGGATGAACTTGTCGGTCGCCTTGTTGGACCGCGTCTTCTTGCCCTTGGTCGGCTTGCCCCACGGGCTGACCGGATGACGGCCACCGGAGGTGCGGCCTTCACCACCGCCATGCGGGTGGTCGACCGGGTTCATGGTCACGCCGCGATTGTGCGGGCGCTTGCCGCGCCAGACCGTGCGGCCGGCCTTGCCGTCGTTGATGTTGCCGTGGTCGGGGTTCGACACGGCGCCGACGGTGGCCATGCAGGAGCCGTGAACGACACGCTGCTCGCCCGAGTTGAGGCGCAGGATCGCCATGCCCTGGTCACGACCGACCAGCTGGCCGTAGCCGCCGGCCGAACGGGCGACCTGGGCGCCTTTGCCCGGCTTCAGCTCGATGTTGTGGACGATCGTGCCGACCGGCATCGAAGCCAGCGGCATCGCATTGCCCGGCTTCACGTCGACCGATTCACCTGCCACGATCTTGTCGCCGGCGGCAAGGCGCTGCGGGGCGATGATGTAGGACAGCTCGCCATCGTCATACTTGATCAGCGCGATGAAGGCGGTGCGGTTCGGATCGTATTCAATGCGCTCGACCGTGCCGACGACGTCGAACTTGCGGCGCTTGAAGTCGATGATGCGGTACGAACGCTTGTGACCGCCGCCGATGAAGCGGGCCGTGATGCGGCCGTGATTGTTGCGGCCGCCCGACTTGGTCAGGCCTTCGGTCAGGCCCTTGACGGGCTTGCCCTTGTAGAGGCCCGAGCGGTCGACGATGACCAGCTGGCGGGTGCTCGGCGTTACCGGGTTGAATTTTTTAAGTGCCATTGTCCTGTCCTCGCGGCCTAGCTCAGAGACCCGTCGCGACGTCGATCGACTGGCCATCGGCCAGCGTCACTACCGCCTTCTTGACGTCGCTCTGGCGGCCGATCGTGCCGCGGAAGCGCTTGATCTTGCCCTTGCGGACAAGCGTGTTCACGGCCGTAACCTTGACGCCAAACAGCGCTTCGACAGCGGCCTTGATTTCCGGCTTCGACGCCTTCTTGGCGACGTTGAAGACGACCTGGTTGTTCTCGGAAGCCATGGTCGACTTTTCGGTGATCGCCGGCGAGACGATCACGTCGTAATGACGAAGGTCGGTCATTTAAAGCGCTCCTCGAGAGCCTCGACGGCGGCCTTCGAAAGGACCAGCGTGCCGCGGCGAAGAATGTCGTAGACGTTGATGCCCTGGATGGGCAGCACGTCGATGTTCGGGATGTTGGTCGCCGCCAGCTTGAAGTTCTGGTCAAGCTCGGCACCGCCGATCACCAAAGCGTTGGTCAGGCCCAGCGTCGCGAAATTCGCGATCAGCGCCTTCGTCTTGGCCTCGGTCAGCTTCAGCTCGTCGATGATGATGATCGACGCGCTCTTGGCCTTGGCCGAGAGAGCATGGCGCAAGCCCAGGGCGCGCACCTTCTTCGGCAGATCGTGCTCGTGGCTGCGAACGACCGGGCCGTGGGCCTTGCCGCCGCCGCGGAACTGCGGAGCGCGTGCCGAATGGTGACGGGCGCGGCCCGTACCCTTCTGCTTGTACATCTTTGCGCCGGTGCGCGCGATTTCGGCGCGGCCCTTGGCCTTGTGCGTGCCCTGCTGGCGCTTGGCCAGCTGCCAGCGCACGACGCGCTGCAGGATGTCCTCGCGCGGATCAAGGCCGAAAATCTCCTCGGAGAGTTTCACCTTGCCGGCGTCCTTGCCGCCAAGCGTTGTGATCTTGAGATCCATTATTCTGCTCCCTCTGCGGCCGGAGCCTCGTTCTTCGCGACAGCGCGGATCGCGGCAGGCTTCGGCGCATTGGCCGGCAGTGCCACCTTGGCCGCATCGCGGACCAGGATCCAGGCGCCCTTCGATCCGGGAACCGCACCGCGGATCAGGATCAGGCCGCGATCGGCGTCGGTCGAAACGATCTCGACATTCTGTGTGGTGACGCGGGTGTCGCCCATGTGGCCAGCCATATGCTTGCCCTTGAACACTTTGCCCGGATCCTGACGCTGGCCGGTCGAGCCGTGCGTACGGTGCGAAACCGAGTTACCGTGCGTCGCGCGGCCACCACCCATGTGGTGGCGCTTGATGACGCCCTGGAAACCCTTGCCGATCGTCGTGCCCGTCACATCGACCTTCTGGCCGGCGACGAAATGCTCGACGGTGATCTCGGCGCCAACGTCGATCATGTTGTCGGCGGAGACGCGGAACTCGGCGACCTTCGCCTTAGGCTCGACGGAAGCGGTCGCGAAATGGCCGCGCATCGCCTTCGACGTGTTCTTCACCTTGGCAAGGCCAACGCCGAGCTGGACGGCCGTATAGCCGTTCTTCTCTTGCGTGCGCTGAGCCACGACCTGGCAGTTCTCCATCTGGAGAACGGTGACGGGAACATGTTCCCCGGCATCATTATAGATGCGGGTCATTCCCACCTTCTTTGCAATCACACCTGAACGCATCGGTTCAATTCCTTTAGAGTTCCGGGCCAGGGGCACCGCCCCTTACCGCGCTCTCATTCCCTTAGAGCTTGATCTCGACGTCGACACCGGCGGCCAGATCGAGCTTCATCAAAGCATCGACCGTCTGCGGGGTCGGATCGACGATGTCGAGCAGACGCTTGTGCGTGCGCATCTCGAACTGCTCGCGGCTCTTCTTGTCGACGTGAGGCGACCGGTTGACCGTGAACTTTTCGATCCGCGTCGGCAGCGGAATGGGGCCGCGGACGTTTGCTCCGGTGCGCTTGGCCGTCGACACGATTTCTTTCGTCGAGGCGTCGAGCACCCGGTGATCAAACGCCTTCAGGCGGATGCGGATATTCTGTCCGTTCATGCGTCACTTCCTTGTTCTGGCGCGGCGCGGGCAACTCCGCGCCCGCGACAGATCGGTTTAAGTCTAATTATTCTTTGATGGTGACGACGATGCCGGCACCGACGGTGCGGCCGCCTTCACGGATGGCGAAGCGCAGCTTCTCTTCCATGGCGATCGGCACGATCAGCTCGACATCGACCGTGATGTTGTCGCCCGGCATCACCATCTCGGTGCCTTCCGGCAGCGACACGATGCCCGTCACGTCGGTCGTGCGGAAGTAGAACTGCGGACGGTAGTTGGTGAAGAACGGCGTGTGACGGCCACCTTCGTCCTTGGTCAGGATGTAGGCTTCGGCCACGAACTTCTTGTGCGGCTTCACCGTACCGGGCTTGGCCAGAACCTGGCCGCGCTCGACACCTTCACGGTCAACGCCACGCAGCAGCGCGCCGATGTTGTCGCCAGCCTGGCCCTGATCGAGCAGCTTGCGGAACATTTCAACGCCCGTGCAGGTCGTCTTGGTCGTCGGACGGATGCCGATGATTTCCAGTTCCTCGCCGACCTTGACCACGCCACGCTCGACGCGGCCGGTCACGACCGTGCCACGACCCGAGATCGAGAACACGTCTTCGATCGGCATCAGGAACGGCTTGTCCAGCGGACGAACCGGCGTCGGGATGTAGGCGTCGACCTGAGCCATCAGCTCGCGGATCGCGTCTTCACCGATGGTCTTGTTCGAATCTTCCAGAGCGGCAAGAGCCGAGCCCTTGACGATCGGAATGTCGTCGCCGGGGAACTCGTTCTTCGACAGAAGCTCGCGAACCTCGAGCTCGACCAGTTCCAGCAGCTCGGCGTCGTCGACCTGGTCGACCTTGTTCAGGAACACGACGATCGACGGCACGCCGACCTGACGGGCAAGCAGGATGTGCTCGCGGGTCTGCGGCATCGGGCCGTCGGCGGCCGACACCACCAGGATCGCGCCGTCCATCTGCGCGGCACCGGTGATCATGTTCTTCACATAGTCGGCGTGGCCGGGGCAGTCGACGTGGGCGTAGTGGCGGTTGGCCGTCTCGTATTCGACGTGAGCCGTCGAAATGGTGATGCCGCGGGCCTTCTCTTCCGGCGCCGCATCGATCTGGTCGTAGCGCTTGTATTCGCCAAAATACTTCGTGATCGCCGCCGTCAGCGACGTCTTGCCATGGTCAACGTGACCAATCGTGCCGATGTTCACATGAGGCTTAGTGCGCTCGAATTTACCTTTTGCCATGTGATGTCTCCAATCTGCTCGCCCATACGGGCCTTGAATTAAGTTACCGCTGCAACCCGTTCGGGTTACGCGTATTTCTTCTGCACTTCCTGGGCGACCGCGGTCGGCACAGGCTCGTAGTGATCGAACTGCATCGTGTAGGCCGCACGGCCCTGGCTCATCGAGCGCAGGTTGTCGACGTACTTGAACATGTTGGCCAGCGGCACCATCGCGTTGATCACGACAGCCACGCCACGCGCTTCCTGGCCCTGGATCTGGCCGCGACGGCCGTTCAGGTCGCCGATGACGCTGCCGACATAGTCTTCCGGCGTCACGACTTCGACCTTCATGATCGGCTCGAGCAACTGCACGCCAAGCTTGGGCGCAGCTTCACGGAAGCAGGCGCGGCCGGCGATTTCGAAGGCGAGCACCGAGGAGTCGACATCGTGGTAAGCGCCGTCGATGAGCGTCGCCTTGACGCCGATCATCGGGAAGCCTGCGAACGGGCCCGACGTCATCACGCTGTTGATGCCCTTTTCGACACCCGGGATGTATTCCTTCGGAACCGCACCGCCGACGATCTTCGACTCGAACTCGAACTCCGAGCTTTCCGGGTTCGGCTCGAACAGCAGCTTCACGCGAGCAAACTGACCGGTACCGCCGGTCTGCTTCTTGTGCGTGTAGTCCTGCTCGTGCTTGCGGGTGATCGTCTCGCGGTAAGCCACCTGCGGCGCGCCGACATTGGCCTCGACCTTGAACTCGCGACGCATGCGGTCGACGATGATGTCGAGGTGAAGCTCACCCATGCCCGAGATGATGGTCTGACCGCTTTCCTCGTCGGTCTTGACGCGGAAGGACGGATCCTCGGCGGCCAGGCGGTGAAGGGCGAGGCCCATCTTTTCCTGGTCGTTCTTGGTCTTCGGCTCGATGGCGATCTGGATGACCGGATCGGGGAACTCCATGCGCTCGAGGATGACCGGGTGCAGCGGATCGCTGAGCGTATCGCCGGTGGTCGTGTCCTTGAGGCCAGCCAGAGCAACGATGTCGCCGGCAAAAGCCTCTTCGACGTCGGCGCGCGAATTCGCATGCATCTGCAGCATGCGGCCGATGCGCTCTTTCTTGCCCTTGACGGTGTTGTCGAGCGAGACGCCCTTGGTCAGCTTGCCCGAATAGATGCGGGCAAAGGTCAGCGAGCCGACGAACGGGTCGTTCATGATCTTGAAGGCCAGCATCGACAGCGGCTCGTTGTCGTCCGCATGACGCTCGATCTCGGCGTCGGTCTTGGCGTCGACACCCTTGATGGCGGGAACATCGGCCGGCGACGGCAGATATTCGACGACGGCGTCGAGCAGCGGCTGCACGCCCTTGTTCTTGAAAGCCGAGCCGCAGAACATCGGGTAGAACTTGACCGCGATCGTGCCCTTGCGGATCAGCGAGCGGATCTCGTCATTCGACGGCATCTTGCCTTCGAGGTAGTTCTCGAGAGCCGTCTCGTCCATTTCAACGGCGGCTTCGATCATCTTCTCGCGGTATTCTTCAGCACGAGCCTTGAGGTCGGCCGGGATCTCAACGACGTCCCAGGCAGCGCCCAGCGTCTCGTCGCGCCAGACCAGCGCGTTCATCTCGACGAGGTCGACGACACCCTTGAACTCGGTCTCGGCGCCGATCGGCAGCTGCATGACGACAGCCTGCGCACCGAGGCGCGAGCCGATCATTTCGACCGACCGGTAGAAGTCGGCACCGATCTTGTCCATCTTGTTGCAGAAGATCATGCGCGGAACGCGATACTTGTCGGCCTGGCGCCAGACAGTCTCGGTCTGCGGCTCGACACCGGCATTGGCGTCGAGCAGCGCAATGGCGCCGTCGAGCACGCGCAGCGAACGCTCGACTTCGATGGTGAAGTCGACGTGTCCGGGAGTGTCGATGATGTTGAAGCGGTGCATCTTGCCGTCACGACCCTTCCAGAAGGTCGTGGTGGCGGCCGACGTGATGGTGATGCCGCGTTCCTGCTCCTGCTCCATCCAGTCCATGGTGGCAGCGCCGTCGTGCACTTCGCCGATCTTGTGCGACTTGCCCGTGTAATAGAGGACGCGCTCGGTGGTCGTCGTCTTGCCGGCGTCAATATGCGCCATGATACCGAAATTGCGGTAGTCTTCGATTTTATATTCGCGGGCCATCGTGGATGCCTTCTCAGTCTCGTTCGCGCTTTACCAGCGGTAGTGCGCGAAAGCGCGGTTGGCTTCTGCCATCTTGTGGGTGTCTTCACGCTTCTTCACAGCCGTGCCGCGGTTGTTGGCCGCGTCCATCAGCTCGCCGGAGAGGCGGTCGACCATCGTGGTCTCGTTGCGGTTGCGCGCAGCTGCAATCAGCCAGCGGATTGCCAGGGCCTGGCGGCGCTCGGGGCGCACATCGACCGGAACCTGGTAGGTGGCGCCGCCAACGCGACGCGACCGGACTTCCACATGCGGCGCGACATTGTCGAGCGCCTGATGGAAGACGGTGACCGGCTCCTGCTTGGTCTTCGACTGAACCTGGTCGAGCGCGCCGTAGACGATGGTCTCGGCGACCGACTTCTTGCCGTCATACATGACGGCGTTCATGAACTTGGTAACGATCAGATCGCCGAACTTCGGATCCGGGTTGATCTCACGCTTTTCTGCACTGTGACGACGGGACATGGCTTTTGTCTCTCAATCTCTCATAGCCCGGCGCTGTCAAAAAAAAGCGCCGAAGCCGGAAAACCTTACTTCGGACGCTTCGCACCGTATTTCGAACGGCGCTGCTTGCGGTTCTTCACGCCCTGCGTGTCGAGCACGCCGCGGATGATGTGGTAGCGCACGCCCGGAAGATCCTTGACGCGGCCGCCGCGGATCATGACCACGGAGTGTTCCTGAAGGTTGTGACCTTCGCCGGGGATGTAGCCGATCACTTCAAAGCCGTTGGTCAGGCGGATCTTGGCCACCTTGCGCAGTGCCGAGTTCGGCTTCTTCGGCGTCGTTGTATAGACGCGCGTGCAGACGCCCCGCTTCTGCGGGTTCTGCTGCATGGCCGGGACCTTGTTGCGCTTCACCGGCGCAATGCGCGGCTTGCGGATCAGCTGGTTGACGGTAGGCATTAAACCCTCTTGTCTCTCAATTCCGTGTCTCGCCCGGTCAGGGCCGCTCAAAGCGTCAATTCCATACGCAAATTCGGGCCATAAACCGCGCCTCGCGGTCCTGCCCGAACAAAATGCAGAGGAAGCGGAAACCGCCTCATGCGCGCCGGAAATGTCTTTTCGCTCGTAAAACGAACCCTGTTTGAGGCAAACTCCAAAGCGTGTCGCTTCGGAAGGGAGAGCCTCACATCGGTTCTGACTGGGCGGCTTCTACTCGCAAGACCGGGAACCGTCAACCCCGGCACGCCAAATATTGCGCGCTGACCAAGGCTTGGCAGCCATGCGAAAAACGCACGTAATTTTCTTTCTTAAGTTTGCAAGGGGAAGGAAGAAAGTGACCGGCTTGCGGCTGTCCTGCACCGCCGCTTCGTGGCAAAAGGCGCCATGGACAGCCCCAAACCCCATGCCCGCCCGAATCTCAAGAGGAATCAGCCCGTGAACGACAATGAGGAGCGCCCGGTCACCATCATCACCGGCCGCGTCTGGAAAAAGAAGGGCGGCAAGCCGGAAGGCGTCCATGTGATGCTGGTTGCCCCCGACGACGATTCGGCCGTGCGCCGTGCCCTCGAATCGCTCGCCGCCGAAGGCTATGCCGAGGCTGAGCTCGACCAGATCGGCGACATGGAGGGCGAGCCCGACGATGAGCCGCATCTGTCGGCCTTCCAGGGCGCCCTCGAAGGCGAAGTATCGATCGTGACGTTCGAGGTCCCGCTGTAAGCCTGAGAATCGGGTTCGGCTCGCACTTGTCATCGCGCCGGCTTGCCGGGCATCGGTTCTCTGCTAAGAACCAAGCAACTTAAGAACAGTCCAAATTCCAATCTGCGGAGTCCCCATGTCCTCCAACAATGGTCCCATCAAGCTCGGCATCGTCGGCGTGGGCAAGATCGTGCGCGACCAGCATCTGCCGGCGGTGGCCAAGGACGGGGATTACCGCCTGATCGCCGCCGCCAGCCGGCACGGCAAGGTCGACGACATCCCGAACTTCCCGACCATCGAGGCGATGCTCGAGGCGGTGCCCGAACTCGAGGCCGTGTCGCTCTGCATGCCGCCGCAGTACCGCTACGATGCGGCGCGCACGGCCCTGATGGCGAAAAAGCATGTCTTCCTGGAAAAGCCTCCAGGCGCCACGGTCAGCGAGGTCGAGGATCTGAAGCGGGTGGCTGAGGCCAATGGTGTGACGCTGTTCGCCAGCTGGCATTCGCGCTACGCGCCGGCGGTGGAAGCCGCACGCGCTTTTCTGGCTTCGGCCAAGGTCACCTCAGCCGCCATCAATTGGAAAGAAGACGTCCGCCGCTGGCACCCGAGCCAGGACTGGATCTGGGCTGCGGGCGGTTTCGGTGTCTTCGATCCCGGCATCAACGCGCTGTCGATCGTGACACACATCCTGCCGGCAATGTTCATCACCTCGGCGGTGCTCGACTTTCCCGAAAACCGCGCCTCTCCGGTTGCCGCCCATGTCAATTTCCGCACCTCCGATGGGTTGCCGGTGACGATGGAACTCGACTGGCTGCAGACCGGCCCGCAGAGCTGGGACATCCTGGCAGACACCGACAAAGGCAAGATGGTGCTGTCCGGCGGCGGCACGAGGCTCGCCGTCGACGGCAAGGTGGTCCATGACGAGCCGGAGGCCGAATATCCCCAGCTCTACCGGCGCTTCGCCGAGATCGTGCGCGCCGGCGTCTCCGATGTCGACCTTGCGCCCCTCCAGCACGTCGCCGACGCCTTCATGCTCGGCAAGCGCAACGTGGTCGAGGCGTTTTTCGACTAAACGGACGGGGGGTTTGGAAGCGAATCCACCGGCAAGCCAAGATCGCTAAAGCGTGTCGCTATTAATTGGCCTCATATCCGGCAGCCTTGAAGAAGTTTCTGCATTCGGCTGGCTCGAACAGG
>NZ_VFTC01000029.1 GCF_007003975.1 Mesorhizobium sp. WSM4306 | reverse complement strand
GATGGATGCTGAAGCGTGGTAACTCCAGTCTCCTCGGTCCGGTCCGAATGGACAACCTCTCGAAAGCTCACACCTAGTGCCGGCAGTGGCACCGCTGTTGTCCGTCGACAGGTCCCGCGCTTGCTCGGTGCGACCAACAACCTTAAGCGCTAGGGCGTAACCTGACCCTGCAAGATCTCCTCACCGACTATAAGGTGCGCCTCACGATCTGAGACGATGGGACAGGATGGCTAAGGAGGTGCGCCGTCTTGCATGCCCCGCCAGCGAGGCGAACCCTCTCGGCTACGCGCGCCACCAGCGACGCTCCATATCGTCAGGCCTGCGTCTCATGCTCAGATGAGCCGGTATTTGGCTCTCTCATCAGCAAACCGAGAGAGCCCATGCCAAGACGGAAGCAAGCAAGACGAACGAGCGTCAGAGATATCCTGCGCCTGACCCATAAACAGGGCAGTCCGGTGGGCCAAGGTGGCAGAGCAACTGAGGTTCGGCAAGACTTCGGCTTCCACCTATCTGCGGGCGCTGGAGACGGGCTGTCGTGCAGGCCCTGCATGCGGCTTTGAGGACGATGCGATGTTGAAACACCGTCTGTTGCGCCGAATCGGCCGTCGGCCAAACGTTGGGTCGTCATCAGGTTCTCGACAGCTTCCCGGTGTCAAATCCAAACCGTGGTCGGCGATCCCCACCAGGGTGGGAAGGCAGCGCTGATATAGCCGAACGTCGATCAAGTCACGATCAACGATTGCCTCATGTCACATGCCCTGCGGGACTGAAAAACGGAGAAGAACATGTGCGATGCAAAACTGAAGACCGTGCTTTCGCTTTTTTCGCCGGTGGCCAGCAAATTAGATGCTCTCTCGTCCAACGGACCAGCGACGGATGCAAACTGCGTTAAGCTAAATACGAACGAGAACCCGTTTCCGTTGCCGAAGAGCGTAATGCAAAGTGCAATTGCTGCGATCGAACACCAGTATCTTTATCCGGAAGACGACAATCTCAGCTTAAGGGCAGCTGCCTCCGATGCTTACGGATTTTCCAAAGATCAGGTGATTGCCGGCAACGGTTCGTCGGAGCTGCTCGGACTCATCTACAGAGCTTTCCTCGCCCCAGGAGATAGAGTGGCAATGCTGTCGCCCGGATTTTCGTTCAACCGTAAACTTGCCATGTTGCAGGGTGCCGAGTTTCTCGAAATCGCATCGAGCGAAGCTCATCCCCTGCCGATAGAAAAACTGCTGTCCGGCCCCGCAAAAGACGCGAAGTTCATTCTGTTGGCTAATCCGAACAATCCGACCGGAACATTCGTGCCGGTGGCCGAAATCGAACGCCTTGTGGAGCAAGCAGATCGCTTGGTCGTCTTGGATGAGGCCTACGTTGACTTCGCACCCGACAATGCCCTGCGCCTCGTCAATAGACATCCGAATCTTTTGATCTTGAGGACTTTTTCAAAGAGCTATGCTGCCGCTGGCGTGCGAGTCGGCTTCGGTTTCGGTCACCCAGAAATCATTGGCAGGCTGCGCAACATCCAGAATGTCTTCAACATGAACGTGATCGGGCAGGCGGTCGGGAAAAGCATTCTTGCGCATCGCCACGCCTACGAAGAGAACCACAGGCACATCAAGCATGAACGACAGCGAGTGACCCTGGCGCTGTTGCAACTTGGCTTTTCCGTAACACCCTCCCACGCAAACTTTTTGCTGGCCCGTGTGCCGGCGGGACAGGAGGGCTCATGCTGGCAAGCCGCGTTGAAAGAGCAGGCGATCCTCATCGCCAGCTTTCCTGACGTAGATTTGAAGAACTGTATTCGCGTCAGCATTGGCACCACAGAGCAGATGGACAAATTCCTTGCTGCCGCCGAACGCGTCTGTATGAACTTTAAGAAGGATCGCGGTGCTCACAAGCATGAAGTCGATTCACATTAAGCATCAAGTAATGATATGTCGTGAGCTATGATGATTAGCGAATAAATATAGGTAATTTGGAGAACAATTAATTGAAGAAAATTTCCGCTTCGGGCCTGACCTTCGGCATCTTCGATCATCTGGACGAAAACGGCGATGACATCGCACAACAATATGCAGATCGGCTGAGCCTAGCAGAAGCGTGCGATGGCTATGGCTTTTATGCGTATCATCTCGCCGAGCACCACTGTACGCCGCATGGCAGAGGTCCATCACCGAATTTGTTCTTAGCGAGCGTCGCCCAGCGAACCCGCAGTCTTCGTGTTGGTCCCATGGTAATGCTACTTGCGCTCTATCATCCGCTGCGTGCCTTCGAGGAGATCTGCATGCTTGATCAGTTGAGCGGCGGCAGGCTTGAACTCGGCATAGGGCGCGGCTCTGCTCCCACTGAATTGGGATACTTCGGGGTTGCTGTAGAAGCAGCACCAGAACAGTATGCGGAGGCCAGTGAGATTCTCATCAATGCGATGAAAGGCGGGACGCTTTCTTATCAGGGCCGCCACTTTGAGTTGAAAGATGTTCCGCTGACGTTGAGACCTCACCAATATCCCCGTCCGCCGACATGGATCGCCACCAATCGACCCGAGCCGGCTAGCTGGGCCGCTGCGAATGGGGCAAACATCGCCTGCGTCGGACCTTCCACTTCTGTTCGCAGCGTTACCGACGCGTTCCGCGCCGCCCGAATTCACGATGCTGACATTGGCCAGCAAGCGCCATTTCTTGGATTGCTCCGAATGGTGGTGATAGGGCGTTCTGAAACAGATGCGTATTTGCTCGCAGCACCTGCCTATGAACGATGGCTCAATAGCTTCAAATTTCTATACGAACTAAATGCCATTTCCACTCCACCAAACTTGCCTTTGAACTTCGATGCAGCAATTGAAAGTGAATTGTGCGTCGTGGGAACGGCAGATTCTGTCCGAAAAGCTCTCCTTGATCAGCTGGAAGAGGCAGGTGCTAATTATCTTCTGTGTCAACTGGCATTTGGGGATTTGCCGCTGGATGCCTCACTATACACCGCATCGGCCATTGGATCCGAAATCATGGCTCGAGTTGCCGCATCGTGAATCCGTCGTGTGATTGGAGGAGCAGCGGCAGCGCTGCTCCTCATTGCGAAACGGTTGTGGGGGCCGGACTCCTGTGTCAGGTGTAAACCATTGGAGCACGTCCTATCTGATCCAGGTCATATCCTGCGGCTTTGAAGTAGTTGGCACATTCGGCTGGGGTGAAGAGGTCGACGACCGCGCCGAGGCGTCCTGACCTTGCCCCTCTGATCTAATCCGGTTTGAAGTTCGTTCTGGCCCATCCAGAGGACCAGGACATGAAACGCAGCCGCTTCTCTGAAGAGCAGATCATCGGAATTTTGAAGAAACACGAGGCCGGGGTATCGGTTGGCGATCTGTGCCGCAAGCACGGGGTCAGCGACGCCTCGATCTACAATTGGAAGGCCCGCTTCGGCGGGATGGATGTCACCGAGGCTCGGCGACCTGAAGGCGCTGGAGGACGAGAACACGCGCCTGAAGCGGCTTTTGGCCGACGCCATGCTCGACAATGCCGCGTTGAAGGACCTTGTGGGAAAGAAATGGTGACGCCCGCCGCCAAGCGGAAAGCTGTCGCTCGCCTGAAGGAAGGCTTCGGGATGAGCGAACGGCGGGCGTGTAAAGCCATCGGCTGTTGCCGCATGACGGTTCGCTACCAGACCAGCAGGCCGGACGACCGCGAGGTTCGCGAGCGGATGAAGGCCGATCGCGCAGGAGCGTCGCCGGTTCGGCTACCGGCGTCTTCTCGTGATGCTGAGGCGGGAGGGCCTGGTCGTGAACCACAAGAAGCTGTTCCGGCTCTATCGGGAGGAGAAGCTCGCCGTCGCCGCCGTGGCGGCCGCAAGCGGGCGATCGGGACCAGGGCGCCGATGCTGGTGCCGCTGAGGCCCGACGAGCGCTGGTCGCTCGACTTCGTATCGGACCAGCTCACCGACGGGCGCCGCTTCCGCATCCTGGCCGTCGTCGACGACTGCACGAGAGAGTGCCTCGCACTCATCGTTGATACGTCTCTCTCGGGCATGCGGGTTGCCCGCGAATTGGACGGCTCATCACCGAGCGGGGCCGGCCCAGGATGATCGTCAGCGACAATGGCAGCGAGTTCACCTCGAACGCCATCCTCTCCTGGGCGGATCAGAACCGCGTCGAATGGCATTACATTGCGCCCGGCAAGCCGATGCAGAATGGCTTCATCGAGAGCTTCAACGGCCGACTGCGCGATGAACTGCTCAACGAGACGCTGTTCACCTCGCTGGCTCAGGCGCGCGTAGCCATCGCCCTGTGGCACGCCGACTACAACACCGCGCGGCCGCACTCCCCCCTGGCAGACCCCGGCCAAGTTCGCCAGCACCTTCAATCCGCGACGGTCGCTCGCGCTGCGCTATGCCAAAGGCTCCGCGCCAGCGCCCGTCGCTTCACCCGCCCAGCAGGGCACAACCCACGCCGGAAACGAACTCAAAACTGCTGGGGCAACGTCAGTCCCATAGAGCCTTGATGGTTATCTCGGCCTTTGCTCGCAGCAGCGCCTTAGGTTGGGCGAAGGCGTTCTCAATCGGATTGAAGTCGGGACTGTAGGGCGGCAGTTAGAGCAGGCTCGCCTGCGGCCTCAATCGCGCCGCGCAGGGTTCTCCAGGCGGATGTCGCCAATGTCAAATTTGCTGGCATCCATGTCGCCCTCGCCAACCGCACAAGCGAAGGCCAGAAAGCCAACATGTGTTCTGCGGCTTAATTAAGAGTCAGCCGATGTCGGCCGAACATCACCTTGTCTCGAAGTCGACGATCGGACAGCAGGTTGCGAAAGTTGGCGCGATGCGAAACAAACTGCTGAAGCGCTCAACTTTTATTGATCACGCGTGTTGGACGCGACGCACTCCCGTTCCAATCGGGCTGAGCGCAAATTCTCCCGGTTCACAAAACTGAGTCGCTGGAGTAGTGGGGGCGCAGAGAAATCTCCGGTCGCAGCCTTACCCGGTCAAAACAAGGATACCAATGATGAAGACTCTCGCCGTCTGCTCTGGCGGATTGGACTCCGTTTCCCTTGCTCACATGGTGGCAGCGGAGCACGAACTCACCGGCCTTCTATCTTTCGACTATGGCCAACGGCACAGGAAGGAATTGGGCTTCGCCGCTCTTTGCGCGCAGCGACTGAAGGTCCCGCACCAGATCATCGACATCGGCGAAATTGGCCGTGGCCTTTCCGGCTCAGCGCTGACTAGCAGTATCGACGTGCCGGACGGCCACTACGCCGAAGACACGATGAAGATTACGGTGGTGCCGAACCGCAATGCCATCATGTTGGCAATCGCCTTCGGTCTCGCCGCCGCCCACAGCGCCGAAGCGGTGGCGGCGGCCGTGCATGGTGGGGACCATTTCATCTATCCCGATTGCCGTCCGGCCTTCATTGAAGCTTTCCAGACAATGCAAGACCGCGCGCTCGACGGCTATGCGCAGATACGCCTCTATGCACCGTATGTGAATCTCGGAAAAGCTGACATTGTTGCGGATGGCGCAAGATACGGCACCCCGTTTGCTGAGACCTGGTCCTGTTACAAGGGCGGCGTGCGTCACTGCGGACGATGCGGGACCTGCGTCGAGCGGCGCGAAGCGTTCCATCTCGCCGGGCACGCTGATCCCACCGACTACGAGGACGCCGATTTCTGGCTTGAGGCGCTGCGCAGGAGGCGCGCGTAATGTTCCACATCAGCAAGGAATTCCACTTCTCGGCCTCGCATCAGCTCACCTCCTTGCCTCCCAACCATCAATGCGCGCGCCTGCACGGGCATAACTATGTCGTCGTAGTGGAGCTGTCGGCCAAGGAACTGGACGCCCACGGCTTCGTGCGCGACTATCACGATCTGGCGCCGCTCAAACGCTACATTGACGAGAGCTTCGACCATCGGCACCTCAACGACGTGCTGGGACATGAGAAGGTCACGGCGGAATGCCTGGCCAGACATTTCTATGAATGGTGCAAGGCACGTCTGCCGCAGACCGCGGCCGTGCGCGTTAGCGAAACACCGAAAACTTGGGCGGAATACCGTCCGTGACCGACATGCATCCCGCAATCCGTGTGAGCGAGATATTCGGGCCGACTATCCAGGGCGAGGGCGTGCTCATCGGCTTGCCGACGGTGTTCATCAGAACCGGCGGATGTGATTATCGCTGTTCATGGTGCGACAGCCTTCACGCGGTGGACAATCAGTATCGCCATGAATGGCTACCGATGCCGATCGATGCCGTGTGGCAAACCGTCCATGCGCTTTCCGGCGGCAGGCCGGTTATGGTCTCCTTGTCAGGCGGCAACCCGGCCATTCAGCCGTTCGGTCCCCTCATAGAACGAGGCCATCGCGAGGGCTATCGTTTTGCACTGGAAACGCAGGGTTCCGTGGTGAGGGAGTGGTTTGCGGATCTTGACGTGCTGACCCTTAGCCCAAAGCCGCCGTCCAGCGAGATGACGACCCGTTGGGCTGCGTTTGATGCATGCCTCGAAGCGGCGCAAGAGAAGCCGCAAATCGTGCTCAAGCTCGTCGTTTTCGACGAGAGTGACTATGCCTACGCCAAAGAAGTCGCGGCGAGATATCCGCACCTTCCGATCTATCTGCAACCCGGCAATCACACGCCGCCGCTCCCTGGCAGTGAAGACGCCTCTGTCGACTTGGACGGAATAATGATGCGAATGGAATGGCTTGTCGAAAGGGTGACTAGCGACAGGTGGTTCGAAGCCCGCGTGTTGCCGCAGCTGCACGTTCTGCTTTGGGGTAACAAGAGGGCGGTCTAGTCTGTGGCTTGCGTCGCACCGGAAGGCCGGGCTCCAACGGCTTGGCAGGCTCTCTTCGCGTGCCGAGTACAGCCGAGCTTTGTTCGCGTCAGCGGTCTCGCGATTGTGCGGCTGGAAACCGCCCGGACACCCCGCTGCCGGCGTGTGTCACCTTGACTCCGATGAGCTGTCGTCACGCAAAGTTGAAATCCGCAAGAACTGGCCTTCTCGCCCCACCTGCTCCGTCGCAAGCACGTCATCCCCTCATCCTTGTCCAGCTCTTATCGATGTATCTCATTGTCCGGCCTGACGCACGACTGTCAGCATGGGAATGCATCCATTGCGCAAATGCCTTCCATAAAGAAGATCGATTTCCTCATTGGCCCAACGTGAAATATAGCAACGTTTTCGTGGCGTGGGTCGGCTGCGTCGGGAGTAGCGATGAAAACGTATTGGGGTCGCCTGCGTCTCCTTGGGCAGCGAGTGTAAAGTATAGCGATGCGGCCTCCGGCGCGAACGGCAGCCGCGCAGTGATCACCTTCGCCTGTGCCTTTGCGGCGGGGGTCAAGCGCTGGTCTGCTAAAATTTTTTATCGTTTAGCTGGTTGAAACTGCCCCCGTTGCGGGCTGCAGAAGCCGGCCAGCCGAGAAACGGCAGCCGCACTTATGAAAGCACGCCAAGGCGTGCGGGCATCTATCAGTTGCAAAGGACAATACTGGCCGCGCCGATTGGCCATCACGCGTCCATTAGGGCAGCCACCAACATCAGTTCGCAAGAGGAGCAAAAGTAATATGTATCGTCGTCACCTGATCAAAGGGTTGGTTGCGCTCGGCGCATGCCGGATTTGCGTTCAAGCCGCCCAAGCGACCAGTGCCCATTGGGGGTACACCGGTCCGGTCGGACCGGAGCACTGGGCTGATCTGGATAAGGAAAATTTCGTATGCTCTGCCGGCACGCAGCAATCGCCGATCAATATCAACAGCGCGGTCAAGGCGGATATCCCGCATATCGCCATCGGCTGGCACAAGGGCGGCGGCAATATGGTGAACAACGGCCACACCATTCAAATCAATATGCCACAAGGCAGCACGCTGACCCGCGGCGATCGTGTCTACGAACTGGTACAGTTCCATTTCCATGCGCCAAGCGAACATCACGTGGCGGGCAAGAGCTTCCCGATGGAGGTGCATTTCGTTCACAAGGACACGCAAAGTGGTACTCTGGGCGTGCTGGGCGTCTTTTTAACGCCCGGCGCGACAAATGCCAGCTTTGCTGCCCTTGCTGCGGCCTTTCCCGAACTGCCGAATGGGGAGGTGACGATCGACGAGGTGAATCCCAACTGGCTTCTGCCAGCCTCGCTTGGCTATTGGACTTATGAGGGCTCACTGACGACGCCGCCGTGCACCGAAAACGTCGAGTGGATGGTGGCGATGGAACCGGTTGACGTTGATCCGGCAGACATCCAGCGATTTGCCTCACTCTACCCGTCGAACGCGCGCCCTATTCATTCACCCAATCGACGCTTCATCCTGCGCCAGAGTTGAGCGCCGCCCCAGCGGTTCCGCACGGTCCAACATTCTTGGCACAAGTTGGCGCGAAGCCTCCTCTTCCGGTCTGGCGGTCTGACGGCGCTCCCCAAGCTGGCTAGTCTAAATGATAGGGATTCGGTGCCGACACCACTCGTCCCAAATACGTCGCGGCGAGGTTTGTCTGCAACCCGGCAATCACACGCCGCCCCGCCGTGGTAATGAAGACGTCTCTGTCGAGTCCGACGGAATATGATGCGCATGGAACCGCTGGTAGAAAAGGTGACCAGCGACAGGTGGTTCGAAGCCCGCGTCTTGCCGCAGCTGCACGTTCTACTCTGGGGTAACAAGAGGGTAGTGTATACCTTCTCCTAGCTTCGCCGCCAACTACTCGGTTTTCCGAATTGCTCTCTATATTCTTGAAGACGATGCGTTCGTTAAAGACATGTGCTGCGCACCTGGTGTAAAAGCTGCTCTCATCATGCAGAGGTCAAGCCAGTCGGGCTCATCCGAGGCTATGGCCGTGAGCACTGTTCAGTTCGGCAGAGAGGGCGCTTTTGTACACACTTTGCGATCGTGGCGGCCCCGTGGGCAGATCTGCAAGCTGCCGCGACACTAACCTCTCGAAGCCCGCCCGCCCGCCTTTCGTGCAGCTTCCTCTGAACAAAACCACCGCTCGCCCTTCAATAGGTTGATGCGTGTCTCCCAGTAAGATTCCTGTCCAAGAACGTGATAATCTTCTTGCCAGTGTTGTAGCTGATGTTGCCCTTGATGCCGCAGCCTACCGCGGCGGGACCAAACTCAATGGCAAGCAGGCCGGCTAGGATCGTGCAGCCAGTCGCGAGCCTCGCCCACAACGGGGTCTCACGCGCATGAGGGCGCCGACCATGGGTTCGGCGGTTCATACGCGTATAACACGTATCTTTCTGAAAAAATCAATGCTCTCGGCTAAGCTACTGAATTATTTGGCTTCCATATAGCGCGTCGGCGGAACCAACTTGTAGACGGGCTATGAAAGGTTAAGCGCGGATGTCTATCGGCCGCCGGCGTTCCCGCTCTGTAAGCCTGCCTGAACTACCCGCGCCGCGGTCAAGCCCCAGGCTCCTGCTCATCCAGCGACCGCCCGATCAATGGCAGGCTGGAAAGACAAGAGCCGATGTCTTCCGATGGTCTCGCCATCAGCTTTGGGCTAACTTCCCCATTCTCCCGCTTCGAGCTCGACACACGGCGGTTTGGATGGCGCACGACAATCTGTGTCGGCTTTGTCGTGTCCGTGACAGACGCCTGAAAGGCCCGTTCGCGCGTTTTGCCGCCGTCTAAGCGGCTGGAATTTAATGACAAAGTTTCTTCTGGGATCGGCCGATCACGCTGGTACGCTTTTTGCGATGCTTGGTGTGAGGCGGCACGAGCTGCCTATCGGCACTTGTGTCGCGGGCAGTCGCGATAATTAGAACGAAGGAAGGAAAGCTATTATGTCAGGTCTGCGTCAGATCGCCTTTTACGGAAAAGGCGGCATCGGCAAGTCCACCACGTCCCAAAATACGCTCGCTGCCCTTGTCGACCTCGGGCAGAGAATCCTCATCGTAGGATGCGACCCCAAAGCCGATTCCACACGCTTGATCCTGAATTCGAAAGCTCAGGATACCGTCCTGGATCTCGCCGCACAGGAAGGCTCGGTGGAAGACCTCGAACTCCAGGACGTGCTCAAGGTGGGCTACAGAGGCATCAAGTGCGTGGAGTCCGGCGGCCCCGAGCCGGGTGTCGGTTGCGCCGGCCGCGGCGTCATCACCTCGATCAATTTCCTCGAGGAGAATGGCGCTTATGACGATGTCGATTATGTCTCCTATGACGTCCTCGGCGACGTGGTATGCGGCGGCTTCGCCATGCCGATCCGCGAAGGCAAGGCCCAGGAGATCTATATCGTCATGTCCGGCGAGATGATGGCGCTCTATGCCGCCAACAACATCGCCAAGGGCATCCTCAAATATGCCCATTCGGGCGGTGTGCGGCTGGGCGGGCTGATCTGCAATGAACGTCAAACCGACCGCGAACTCGATCTGGCCGAAGCACTGGCTGGCCGATTGAATTCCAAGCTCATCCACTTCGTGCCCCGCGACAACATCGTCCAACATGCCGAACTCAGGAAGATGTCGGTGATCCAGTACGCGCCGGACTCAAAGCAGGCAGGGGAATACCGCGCTCTGGCCGAGAAGATCCACGCCAATTCGGGCCAGGGTACGATCCCGACGCCGATCACCATGGAGGAGCTGGAGGAGATGCTGCTCGACTTCGGCATCATGAAGACCGACGAGCAGATGCTTGCCGAGCTTCACTCCAAGGAAGCGGCGAAGGCGGCGGCCCAGTAGTGACATTAGCGCTGCCATGAATCGGCGCGCCTTGCAGAGAACGGCGCCTATTCTTTGAGGCGTCACCCAACCTTGAAAGGGGGACTCATGAGCCGGGAATACGAGAATGACGGTGCTCTTCATGCGAAGCTTATCGAAGAGGTGCTGTCGCATTATCCCGACAAGGCGGCGAAGCGCCGCAAGAAGCACCTCAACGTCGCAAAGAGCGGCAACGAGGCTGGCGGGGAAAGCGAGGTCCTTTCCGAATGCGACGTCAAATCGAACATCAAGTCCATTCCCGGGGTGATGACGATTCGCGGCTGTGCATATGCTGGTTCGAAAGGCGTGGTGTGGGGGCCAGTCAAGGATATGGTCCATATCTCGCACGGCCCGGTCGGCTGCGGCCAATATTCTTGGTCGCAGCGCCGCAACTACTACGTCGGTACAACGGGCGTCGACACGTTCGGGACAATGCAGTTCACCTCCGATTTCCAGGAGAAGGACATCGTCTTCGGCGGCGACAAGAAGCTGGAACAGATCATTGACGAGATTGAAGTCTTGTTTCCGCTCAACAACGGCATCACCGTGCAGTCCGAATGCCCTATCGGCCTGATTGGCGATGACACCGAGGCCGTTTCTCGCAAAAAGACCAAGGAGTATGACAAGACGATCGTGCCGGTACGCTGCGAGGGCTTCCGCGGCGTCTCGCAGTCGCTTGGCCACCACATCGCCAATGATGCAATCCGGGATTGGGTCTTCGACAAAAAGGATGTCAAGTTCGAGGCCGGCCCCTACGACGTCAACGTCATCGGCGACTACAATATCGGCGGCGATGCCTGGGCCTCGCGCATACTGCTTGAGGAGATAGGGCTGCGCGTGGTTGGCAACTGGTCGGGTGACGCCACACTCGCAGAGATCGAGCGCGCCCCGAAGGCTAAGCTCAATCTTATCCACTGCTACCGGTCGATGAATTACATCTGTCGGCATATGGAGGAAAAGTATGGCGTCGCCTGGATGGAGTACAATTTCTTCGGTCCCTCCCAGATCGAAGCCTCTCTGCGCAACATAGCCAAGCATTTTGGGCCGGAAATCGAGGAGAAGACCGAAAAGGTCATTGCCAAGTACAGGCCGCTTGTTGATGCGGTCATCGCCAAGTACCTGTCGCGCCTGGAAGGAAATACCGTGATGCTCTATGTCGGCGGCCTGCGCCCCCGCCACGTCGTCACGGCCTACGAGGACCTCGGCATGGTCATCGTGGGCACCGGCTATGAATTCGCCCACAGCGACGACTATCAGCGCACCGGCCACTACGTGAAGAACGGCACGCTGATCTACGATGACGTGACCGGCTATGAGTTGGAGAAATTCATCGAAGGGATTCGCCCAAATCTGGTCGGCTCGGGAATCAAAGAAAAATACCCGGTGCAGAAGATGGGCATACCGTTCCGCCAGATGCATTCCTGGGATTATTCAGGCCCGTATCACGGCTACGACGGCTTTGCCATTTTCGCACGTGATGTGGATCTCGCCATTAACAACCCGGTCTGGGACCTATTCCACGCGCCTTGGAAAAGAAGCCGGGGCGATGAGCGGGCGATGGCTGCCGAATAAACATTTGCTTCAGCCCCAGTCTCCCACTGAGACGGTGAACTCCCGCGGCCTCTGATCCGCCGGAGCCTGGAACGTCTTGACGTCCTGAGCTGCCGTCCCGCGCAGCCAGATGCAAAAGAGGTAATCATCATGCCGCAGTCGGCTGAAAAAATTCTCGATCACGCTCCCCTGTTCCGCGAGCCGGAATACAGAAAGATGCTCGCTGAGAAGAAGCTAAACTTCGAATGTCCGCACCCCGATGAAATCGTTTCCGATCAGCGCGATTTCACCCAGACGTGGGAATACCGCGAAAAGAACCTCGCCCGCAAAGCGCTTGTCGTGAACCCGGCCAAGGCCTGCCAGCCGCTGGGTGCGGTATTCGCTGCCGCCGGCTTCGAGCGAACCATGTCCTTCGTCCACGGCAGCCAAGGTTGCGTCGCCTATTACCGCTCGCACCTGTCGCGCCATTTCAAGGAGCCTGCCGCGGCGGTCTCCTCCTCAATGACCGAGGATGCGGCGGTGTTTGGCGGCCTGAAGAACATGGTCGACGGGCTCGCCAACACCTACCAGCTCTACGACCCCAAGATGATTGCCGTGTCGACGACCTGTATGGCAGAGGTCATTGGCGACGACCTGCACAGCTTCATCCAGAACGCCAAGGACGAAGATTCAGTCCCGCGCGACTTCGACGTGCCCTTTGCCCACACCCCGGCCTTCGTTGGCAGTCATGTCGACGGCTATGACAACATGGTCAAAGGCATTTTGGAGCACTTCTGGAAAGGTCAGGAGCGTACGCAAATCGAAGGAACCATCAACATCATTCCGGGCTTCGACGGCTTCTGCGTCGGCAACAACCGGGAGCTCAAGCGCCTGCTCGATGTAATGGGCGTGTCCTATACATTGATCCAGGATGCCTCTGACCAGTTCGATACGCCTTCGGACGGTGAATACCGCATGTATGACGGGGGCACGAAGATCAACGAGGTGAAGAAGGCCCTCAACGCCGAGGCAACGCTTTCGCTGCAGCATCACAACACCCGAAAGACACTGGGCTATTGCGAGGAGGTCGGGCAGGCGACGGCCTCGTTCCACTATCCGCTCGGCGTTCAGGCGACGGACGAATTCCTGATGGAGGTCGCGGCGATTTCCGGCAAGGAGATTCCCGAGGCAATTCGCCTCGAGCGCGGCCGACTGGTAGACGCCATGGCGGACAGCCAATCCTGGCTGCATGGTAAGAAATACGCCATCTACGGTGATCCCGACTTCGTTCACGCAATGGCCCGCTTTGTCATGGAGACCGGCGGCGAGCCAACCCATTGCCTCGCCACCAATGGCACCTCGGCATGGGAAGCCGATTTGAAGAAGCTGCTAGCATCCTCGCCTTTCGGCAAGGCTGCCCAGGTTTGGGCGGGCAAGGACCTGTGGGCGCTGCGCTCGCTGCTCTTTACCGAGCCGGTGGACCTTTTGATCGGCAATTCCTACGGCAAGTACCTGGAGCGCGACACCGGAACGCCGCTGATCCGGCTGATGTTTCCGATCTTCGATCGGCACCATCATCACCGCTTTGCGCTCTTTGGCTACCAGGGCGCGTTGCGCGTGCTGACGACGATCCTCGACAAGATCTTCGACAAACTCGATCGCGAGACGAGCGAGACGGGTGTGACGGATTATTCCTATGACCTCACGCGCTAAGAGCCGTGGCCGGCTTTTCGCCGAGGCCATTCCTTGCCCAATGGACTGGGGAGGCTGAGCGATGTCCTCCCTCAGCGCCAAAATCAAGGACGCCTTCGATGAGCCCGCCTGCGATAAGAACCGTGGCAAAGATGCCAAGGCGCGCAAGGAGGGCTGCTCGAAGTCGCTGACACCAGGGGCGGCAGCCGGCGGCTGCGCCTTTGACGGAGCCAAGATCGTCCTGCAGCCGATCACCGACGTTGCGCATCTGGTCCATGCGCCGCTCGCCTGCGAGGGCAATTCTTGGGACAACCGTGGTGCGGTTTCGTCAGGGCCGACCTTGTGGCGGACAAGCTTCACGACCGACCTCACCGAACTCGACCTGGTGATGGGGCAGGGCGAGCGGAAACTCTTCAAGGCGATCCGCGAGATCAAGCACACATACGCGCCGCCGGCGATCTTCGTCTACTCAACTTGCGTAACGGCGCTGATCGGTGACGACATCGAGGCCGTGTGCAAACGCGCCACGGAAAAGTTCGGTTTGGCCGTGGTGCCGATCAATGCGCCTGGCCTGGCAGGCTCCAAGAACCTCGGCAACAAGCTCGCCGCCGAGGCGTTGCTCGATCATGTCATCGGCACGGTCGAACCCGACGACCCCGGGCCCTACGACATCAACATCCTTGGCGAATTCAACCTCTCGGGCGAATTCTGGCTTGTAAAGCCGCTCCTCGATCGGCTCGGCATCCGGGTGCGCGCCTGCATTCCCGGCGATGCGCGTTACCGCGACATTGCTTCCGCGCACCGCGCCCGGGCGGCAATGATCGTGTGCTCGACCGCGCTGATCAGTCTTGCCCGCAAGATGGAGGAGCGCTGGGACATCCCGTTCTTCGAGGGCTCCTTCTATGGCATCTCCGACACATCGCAAGCTCTTCGCAACCTTGTCAGGCTGCTGGTGAGGAAGGGCGCCGATCCGGAGATCCTCGAGCGCACGGAGACGCTGATCGCGCAGCAGGAGGCGATCGCGTGGAAGAAACTCGAATCCTACCGGCAAAGGCTCCAAGGCAAGCGCGTGCTGCTCAACACAGGCGGTGTGAAGTCCTGGTCGGTTGTCCGTGCGCTGATGGAGATCGGAATCGAGATCGTCGGCACCTCGGTCAAGAAATCTACGGTGCAGGACAAGGAGCGCATCAAACAAGTTCTCAAGCACGACAAGCATATGTTCGAATACATGGCTGCGCGCGAGCTGTACGCCATGCTCTCTGAACACAGGGCCGATATCATGCTGTCGGGCGGTCGCACGCAATTCATTGCGCTCAAGGCCAAGACGCCCTGGCTCGATATCAACCAGGAGCGCCAGCACCCTTATGCCGGCTATGCCGGCATGGTGGAACTCGTACGCCAGATCGACCTCGCCATTCACAATCCGGTCTGGTCTCAGGTGCGCCAGCCGGCCCCGTGGGATTGCCAGCCTGATCTAAAAGACGAACTGCCATGCACGAAGAAGGAGTCCGGGCACCTGTTCGATGAATTCGCCGGCGCGACGGCACACGAGTTCAGCGAGTGTTGAGGCGACCGATGGCCCGCATCCTTCCCCAGACCAAATCCGCGGCGGTGAACCCGCTGAAGTCGTCGCAGCCGCTGGGTGCCGCCTTTGCCTTTCTTGGGGTCGACGGCGCGATGCCGCTGTTCCACGGCAGCCAGGGATGCACAAGCTTCGCGCTCGTGCTCTTCGTACGGCACTTCAAAGAAACGATTCCATTGCAGACAACAGCGATGGATGAGGTGGCGACCATCCTCGGCGCTGCCGACCATCTTGAAGAAGCCATCCTCAACCTCAAGAACCGCACGAAGCCAAAGCTGATCGGGGTGTGCACGACCGCGCTGGTGGAGACGCGTGGCGAAGATTGCGCGAGTGATATTGCGAACATCAAGCTGAAGCACACGCAAGAGCTTGCGGGTACGGAGGTCGTGCTGGCCAACACGCCGGATTTTGACGGCGCGATCGAAGAGGGCTGGGCCAAGGCAGTCACCGCAATGATCAAAGGGATTACAGGCTCGGGCGAACGTGCGCGGCAGCCGAAGAAGATCGCGATCCTGCCCGGATGCAACCTCACTGTCGCCGACATCGAGCATATGCGTGACATGGTTGAAAGCTTTGGGCTCAAGCCGGTTATTCTGCCCGACATTTCAGGCTCGCTCGACGGTACGGTTCCTGACCGCTGGGTAGCGACCACATACGGCGGCACCAGCGTCGAAGACATTCGCGAGTTGGGCACGGCCATGCAATGCATCGCCATCGGTGAGCACATGCGCCGCCCGGCGAAAGCGCTGCACGGGTTGACCGGCGTGCCTTACGTGTTGTTCCAGTCACTGACTGGGCTGCAGGACACGGACCGCTTCGTGTCGCTGCTGTCTGCGATTTCGGGCGCGGCGGTACCGGCCCGCGTGCGCCGGCGCCGGGCGCAATTGCAGGACGCGATGCTCGACGGACATTTCCATTTCGGCGGCAAGAAAATTGCCATCGCTGCCGAACCAGACCAGCTGTTCCAACTTGCGACCTTCTTTGCTGGCCTCGGCTCCGAGATAGCCGCGGCCGTCACAACGACCGACAGGTCTAAAATTCTCGAGAAAGTCCCGGCGGTTTCGGTTCAGATCGGCGATCTCGGCGATCTGGAAAGTCTTGCCGTCGGTGCTGACCTGCTTGTCACGCATTCGCACGGGCGCCAAGCATCGGAGCGGCTCCGAATTCCGCTCATGCGCATCGGGTTCCCGGTCTTCGATCGACTAGGCAGCCAGCACAAGCTCGCAATTCTCTATCAGGGCACCCGCGACATGATCTTCGAGGTCGCCAGCATCTTCCAGGCCAACCAACACGCGCCCACTCCTGAGGCGCTTGATCCACTCCGTAATCGAGAAATATCACGATGAACGCTGTTCGCCGCCTCTCGCTGGTCAGTAGTGAGGTTTTCGCCCCGATGCCTGAACGACGTAAGGGCGCATTGCGCGTTGCGATCGCCACTCAGGACATGCAGGACCTCAACGCCCATTTCGGGTCGGCCAGGCGCTTTGCTGTCTACGACGTGACGCGCGAGGAATGGAATCTCGTAGAAGCCGTGGCCTTCGATGACGTGTCCGATGAAAGCGGGGAGCATCGGGCCGAGCGCGATGATCGCATCACGCCAAAGGTGGATGCGCTCAAGGGCTGTCAGATCCTGTTTTGTCTGGCAATTGGCGGCCCTTCGGCAGCCAAGCTTGTCGCGGCAAAAATCCACCCGATCAAAGTGGCGGAGCCCCAATCGATCCCACAGGTGCTCTTGCGCACGCAGATGATGCTCAGGACGTGTCCTCCGCCTTGGCTGCGCAAGGTGCTGGCGCGAGCGGGCATTGCCGAAAAGAAACCGTCCTTCGAGGACGAGGACTGAAAAGAGGAGGACGCCAATGCCTGACCCCGCAATCCCCCCAGCTGTCGCCGAAGACGAGGCGGCTCTTTGCACCCCGTTCGTCAAATGCCTCGTGCGGCTGATCCGTTCTCAGGATTCCTATGGCTCGTGGGAACGCAAAGCGGACGCTGAGCTGCTGGGCGACTTCATCATTACCAAGGAACAGCGCCGAGGGATCCCAATCATCGGAGATCCCGATCCCGACGTGCTGTGGAGGCTCGACAAGTACTACGCCGCCATCGGGCTTGCGATCGAGGAGCGCTGCGGCCTTATGGCATCGCCGATGATCCAGGTGAGCCATGAGGGTTTTGGTCGGGTGCTTTTCACGACCGGACGGCTGGTCGTTTTGTCCAAAACGCTGCGCGATGTCCACCGGTTTGGCTTCGAGACGCTCCTGAAGCTCGCCACGGCCGGTACGAAGCTGGTCGACGATGCGATTTCAGTCATCGAAACCTTTCCCCACGTGGCGCTGGCATGATGGGCGCGATTTTCGAGAAAGGCCATCATGACGGACCCGAGAAACTATGTTGGCCAGTCCCCTCGATCCAGGGACTCGAGGCCGACCAGGTTGTTGGGGTATCGCCGATGAAGAAGCCGCTGGTCCTGATCTGCTCGCAAGATGCCGAGTTCTATCTGCTCTACAGCCACATACTGGAGGTTGACGGTTTCAGCAGTGAGACGGCAGACGGCGCGAAGGCTGCGCTGGCCTTGGCCGAACAACGGGAGCTTCAGGCCGTAGTGCTGGATTGCGACCCAGCCAGCATAAACGGGTCCGCAATTTGCGCCCACCTCAAGCGGGAACCGCGCACCACCGACCTGCCTATCATCGCCCTGATCGCGCCTGGCGCCGAGCACCAGCACCTCGATCTCTTGAAGGCAGGCGTTGAGAGCTTTGTGCGGCCGGTGGCTCCGGCCAAGCTGCTCGACTGCCTGCGGGCGAGGCTCGGGCTGACCAAGCGTGGTCCGAACGGGGTTGAAAACGACAGTTGGATTTGTTGTGGAGGCCTGGAGATGAAGCTCGATGCCCATCGGGTTCGCGGTAATGGCCACGACATCCATCTCGGACGGATCGATTTCAACGTGCTGCGGCTTATGATTGAGGCCCCCGGCAAGGTCTTCAGCCGGGACGAGCTTATCGGGGCGGCCTGGCTGCCCAACATTCATGTCGGTGCACGCACCGTCGATGTCCATATCAGCCGAATCAGGAGGGCGCTGAAAACGGCCTTGCCCGGCAGCGTCATTCGCACCGTCAGGTCGGCCGGCTACTCGCTCGAGAAGCCGGACGACTGAAATCGGTGATCGAACGTGGTGCCGCTCTCTCTTCCTCCTGAGAGCGGTGTTGCCGCTTTGAGGCGCTCCTAACGAAGACCAGGAGAAGCAGGCAAATGGAATTTAAAAGCATATTCAGTGTGACGGGTGCTGATCATTCTGATGAGGACCTCACAACAGCTGCCGGACTGTGTGCCGAGGTCGGCGCGCACCTATCGGTACTCATTATACCGCCTCCATTGCTCTTGATGTCGTCTCCGCCCCCCGAATGGAATACAGGACGTGCACAGGCAATTGCAGTACCGAACTATCGATTTCAGCAAATCGAGAAATTTTCACAGGACGTGACCAGAATGGAAAGACGGTCCGCGGATATCCTCAAAAGGCTGAAAGCTATGTCGCTTTCCTGTGACGTTGACACCGACTATTGCGATCCGGCTAGCCTCGGTGAAGTGGCACGACAGCGGGCGCTCTGCGCTGACCTGACGATCGTTGGAGGAGACCTCCTCAACGATGAGACTCTCGGACCTCCTGTTGTCAACGGCTGCTTGTTCGATAGCGGAAAGCCGGTGCTCATCGTGCCGAAGGGCGTTAAGGCGACGCTGTCGCCTCGACGCGTGCTGGTCGGCTGGGATTCGCGTGTAGAGGCCTCGCGTGCGGTTCGGGAAGCTCTTAGTATCCTATCCGCTGCCAAGGAAGTCTGTGTCGCTATGGTCGATCCAAAGGCGCAAAACAACGGGAAAGGCGCGCAGTCTGGAGCTGACATCGCTGCCTATCTTACTCGGCACGGTGCTCGGGTCTCCGTTGACCTGCTTAAGAGCGCCGGCAAATCGGCGGGCACAGTGCTGACCCAGCACGCGAACGACATCTGTGCTGACATGATGGTTATGGGTGCTTATGGCAGCCGTGGGCTGCGTGAGCGGATTTTCGGCGGTCCGCCGAGCTGGAGCTTTGGGAAGACCACATTGCCGCTGTTTTTGGCTCGCTGATCAGCTCCGTAGGAACACCGATCAGGTCGTAGGACCGCCAACCAGTCCGAAGTCGTCGTCGGTTACCGGTCGGATTGCGGAGACATGGCTGGATCCGCGAACATCTTGCGACGCTTGTCAGAGCCAAACCGGACGCCTCGACTGCTTCACGACGCTCTCGTGAACCAACTCGTGCGAGATCGTCCGCAACGGGCAGTAAAGACGAACGGCTGCAGCAGACCGCAGCCAAGCCACAGGGCGGGTGTACCAGGAGACCCCGCCTCGTGCGCGAACCCTGTTGGAAGGCCCCTTATCAGTACCCGGACGCGCGTCAAATCGGCGGCTGTCCCTGTCAGCCTGCGGTGTGCAAGGGCCGCTGCCGCGGAGCTTCCCCTGCCCGATCGTCGGGCGTGCGACAATGTCGGATTCCAGACGAGCTGGAACTGCGCGAACTCGTTGGTTTGACAGGTCTTTATCCGGCACGCCGCATGCATGGGAGTCTCCGAAAGCATTAAGAGCCGTTATCCATGGTTACGCCCCTCGAAAGAAAGAGCCGCTTCCGTCGTGGCAGGGAAACAGCCACTCCTGGGGTGGAGGCCGGCGCTAGAAGCCGCCGTAAGATCCGGAAGAGCCGCGCGACAGCATCACACACTTTCCTTCTGCTCTTGGGTTCGGATCACGCCGCGCCGCTGTCGATGCCGCCGACATTGAGCCCAAGACCTGGAAGGCGGCACACGCTTTTGCTGTCCTCTCAGTCGGGACCGCGGCTCAAGCATGCCTGTGAGGTTCGCATTGCTCAATGCCCGGCAATCGACGTCAACATGCCGCTGAGTTGGAAAACACTCCTAGAGGAGTAAGGATAAGTGGACCTCTTTTGTATTGGTGTGGGTGCTGGACCATCTAATTTGAGCCTTGCGTGTCAGATACAGGAAGAGATTGCGCAAGGGGCACTGTTCCTGGACCGGGAGGTCGATTTCCGAGGACATCCAGGCAGCGCTTTCGATTGCGCGGAGCTCCAGGTCGGCCACTTCCAGGATCTGGTTACTCTGGTCAATCCGCGATCAGCCTACACATTCGTAAACTACCTCCACGAGAACGGGCGTCTTTACAATTTCCTCAATGCGCAATTTCACGGGGTGCTTAGAGCCGAGTTCGCCCAATATCTCAACTGGGCGTTCCAGAAGAATCCGCTTGTCCGTGGCGGCGAGGCCGTTCGCGAAATCCGCTTTGACGGCGAGTTTCGCGTGCGGACGGACAACGCGGTCCTTGATGCAAGAAACCTCGTCATCGACATAGGCAAGCAGGCGCAAATTCCGCCTCAGTTTCATGGCTGGACTGGACCCAACCTGTTCCACTCATCTGAGTTGGCCCACATCAATCCTGAGGTGCAAAAAAAGCATGTCTGCGTTGTTGGCGGCGGACAGTCGGGAGCCGAGCTGCTACTGCACCTTGTCGGCCGGCCGAAAGAACGGCGGCCCGCGGCGATCACATGGGTCTTGACGCGCGAGATGCCTTTCGACGACCACGCGTTCACAAACGGGCTGTTCACGCCATGCTTCTCGGATCGTTTTGCTGCGATGAGCGAGGTGCATCGACAGCTGTTCCTGCGGCGTTTCGCGCTTGCCTCCGAGGGCATTTCAGAAAGCAAGTTGCGCGCGGTCTATCAGGCGCTCTACCACCACGCCTTTCTCGAGCCACACCAATGCGAGATCACATTGCGGCCAAGTTGCAACGTGTCGCGCTGCATCAATGCCGGAGCAGGGCACAGGCTCACGCTGCAACGCGGCTTGGACAACATCGGAGAAGTAACCGCCGATATCGTCATCCTGGCCACCGGGTACGAGAAACCGCTGCCGGGTTTCCTAGAACCGATCGCAGATCGCCTCGAACAGATCGGCAATGAGCTCGCCATCGGCGAGGATTTTTCGGTGTACTGGGACGGACCGCGAGACCGACGCCTTTTCGTTCAGAACGCCTGCCTTGGACAGCGCGGGCTGGCTGATCCGAACTTTGGGCTGCTGGCCTGGCGAGCGCGCCGCATCCTTGACAGCCTTCTGCGGCGCGCGCCATGCGCCAATCCCGAGCATCTAGGGTTCATCAACCGTCCCTTGACGGAGTGCTGGCCCGACCTCGGAGTCGAACAAATGGGCAGCGGGATATGATTCGTCGATATTGATGATCGGCGGTGGCATTCAGGAAAGATTTCCGCCTCTGGCGGCAAAAGCGGGACGAGCAATATTCCTACGGCGTCAGATCGCTCTGCTCGCGCTTGAGCAAGGTAGCGTCGCGCGACTCCTGCTTGGCGTGAAACAGCAAAGGGCATTCAATCACGATGCAGCTTTACGTGCTGTCGGGCTCAACGCCACGTGGATCGAGCCCAACGCCGCCGTTGGCAACCGCGACGCGAATTATGACGCCGGGCCACATGCGGCGGTGGCTGCAAGGGTACCGAGCCTCTCCCGCACTTTCGACCCCATCGCCGAAGTGCGACTACTCCAGGACGCCGAAGCCGGTCTTATCGCCAGCGGGCCAGCCAAACTCTCACCTTCCTAAACGGCAGCCGCTAAGGTGAGCCGTCGAAAGCCGACATTCAGGTTAACGTCAGCTGGCCGTGTTAGGGCTCGCTTATTCAAGGCGGTACCGGCGCTTGCCGAAGCTAAGAAGGGTTGGCATGCCCTTTGCCGTGCTTGATGTGCGGCAACACGGTGAGAGCTCCGCTGAAGCAAGCGAGAGGGAGCAATGCCCTCGAGACCGTGTCCGATTTTGACTGGAAAATATTCCGCGACAAAAGAGACGAAAGGTGTGGAATGACTTTGGACACCAAGATGGAACTGCGTATGGGGTCCCCGGCTCCTGCGCTGAAAGTGGAGAACTGGCTGCGTGGCGAGCCCCTCACGAGCCTTCGGCCCGGCAAGGTCTACCTCGTTGAATTTTGGGCGACTTGGTGCCGACCATGTGTCCACGCCATGCCCCATTTGATCGAACTGCAGGAGAAATATAAAGACAGCGGATTTGAGATTATCGGAGTCGCAGCTTGCGAAAAGGCTGCAACCGCGGACGAAGCGCGGACCAACGTGGATGCCTGGCTGACCGAGAAGTTCCCGAATCTGAATTATCGGACAGCGTTCGATTGCACTGGCGAAATGAAAAAGCTCTGGCTGGAACCCAGCTCTTCGTTCGGGATTCCCACCTCGTTCGTGGTCGACCGCGACGGCCACATCGCTTATATCGGCCACCCGGCACCTCTCGATGACGTTTTGCCGAAAGTCCTTAACGGCAGCTGGCGCAGCAGCTATGAAGCGAAAGCCGTCGATGCAAAGCGAATCTCGCGTGTGCGCGAATCGTCGCTGAGTCAGCCGATATACGCCAAACTTGGGCCGGCGATGCAGGACGAGGATTGGGCAGCGGCACTATTGGCCATCGAAGAAGGCCTCGCCGTGATGCCAGACTCTTTTGATTTTCGGCGGGTTCATGCGGATATTCTGCTTCACAAGCTGCGCGACATCAAAACCGGCTTGCCGCTTATGCGCGAATTGGTCGAGGACGCGATCAACAAAAAGTTCGAAGCGATGTCTTGGGTGGTGATGGCGCTGAACCAACTCTTCCATCCCACGATCGACAACTCCCATCTTCCGCATGATGATCGCTTTGCGATGGGCAAGGAGCTCTCCGAACAGATCCTGGAACTTAATCCTCCGCAAGGCGATGGAGACTTTAAATTCGGGTGTTACTTTCCGGTCGCTCAGTATTATTACGAGAGCGGCAACAAGGACCGGGCGATCGAGTTGATCGAGGTGGCAATCAAATCGCTGGACCATTCGGAGCCAGTGCCGGACCAAACCAAACAGCGCTACCTCACCTCGTTGCTCCAAGCCCTGGCCAACTACACGGGTGAGCCTGCCTGTCACGCGGGTCTCTGTGTGGCTCCGCAAAACAAGACTTCCGAAACTCAAAACGCTGTCACTTCCTGAGCAAGGATCGCGAAGGGCATGACAATTGGAATTGAACACCGGCAAATCCGCCCGCCCAGGCGCACTTCGCAGCAATAACGTCGATGCCGCAAAAGTGCGCGGCTTGCGGCAGGTGGAATTTCCATTGCGTTTACCTCGGGTCGAACCGCGGCGCAGGCGTTCGCGCCGCGGTGAAAGGTCTCGCATTGGTGGACGTGCTCGAGGTCGGCCACGGGACACTGTTGCGTGGGATCGGCTCGCCCAAGCCATTCCCCGCCCACGCAAGCGCCCGAACCACACATCGCAGAAAAAGAGATCGTCCTTCAAGAGGAGTACTGAAATTGGGGAAAAGCGAAATTCCTCATGAACCGGTTGGCCCTGCTGTCCACGGGGACGACGAGGCCCTTGCTTCCCCGTTCGTCAAATGCCTCCTGCGGCTCATTCGTACTCAGGATTCCTTCGGCTTATGGGAAGGCCATTCGGATGCCGAGCTGCTGGCCGAGTTCATCATCACCAAGCAACAGCAACGTGCGGTACCCTTTGGCGGCGATCCCGATCCTGACGCGCTGTGGAGGCTCGACATGTTTTACACCGCCGTAGCGCTTGCGATCGAGGAGCGCTCCGGCGTGTCGACGTCGCCGACAATAGAAATGAAACCCGTGGGGGCTTCCGGCGGTTGGGCGTTCTGTCGAGACGTCCACCGGTTCGGCTTCGAGACTTTCCGCAAACTTGCTGAGGCCGGTACGAAACTGGTCGACGATGCGACTGCAGCCATTGAAGCCTAGCCCGAGATGGAGCGCATCAAGAAACCATTGTTCCAGGAAGGATCTATGTCAGACCTAGATAGGATGAGGAAAAAAGTCTGAAAGCTCCAGTTGCGTGCAGCTATTGCCAAGATGGCATTGCAGGACCTCGTCGAGGGTCTGCCGGGCAAGTGGGCCGACATACAGGAAGTCGCCGAGAAAACCCAAGCCGTTTATGCCGAGTTGGATGTTGCCAAGAGAGAACTCGCTTCAATGAAGAATTTAGGATGATGCGCACATTCACCACCCGTGACGGCTCCATTTGGATGCCGCCGTACCTGACCTCCATCGATAGCAAATCTGCATCGGCTGCTGCCGTTGTTTCAAGGTCTGCTCGCGCGATGTCATGCATCTTCACGGCGTTGATGATGCGGGTGAAATCCTCGCCCCTGCGATGACGAGGACGACGATTTCGACGGCAAGCTCAATCGCATGATCATGGTTGTCGATGATGCCGGCCGCTGCATAGGCTGCGGAGCCTGCGGCCGCGTCTGCCCCAAGAACTGCCAGACGCATGTTCCGGCCGACGAGCTCGCAACATGATCTGGCGAAAACCAGGGGAGCGGCGTGCACTTCATCTTTTTGTCGGCTCGTGGGGCTGGTCCTGTGCAGCAATGCGTCGATGGTTTACTTCGCTTTGGATTCGCTCCGTGTGGCAGTCGTCACGACGCTGGCCTGTTCGCTGCTGCTTCAGGCCGGCTACTTCGGCCGCGTGCTCTTTCTGATCTGGCAGTCCTCTAGCCGCGCTCGTGGAACTCGCCACAGGGGCCAGCATGCCGATGGTTACAGGAAAGCTCGGGTACCAGTCGTCTGACTCTGATCAACTGCGGAATGCAATTTTCAGCTGTGTCCCGGCTTGGTCGAATGCCCAGCATGTGCTGCTGCTTTGATGCGCGGATGACAGGATCAGTGCTCAGACCCACACCAATTTTGGTCACCCTCTGATGACTGAGCTGATCGTATAGGGAATCTGTGTTCGGCTAACACGCGACCATACCCCTGGGCTGACCGGTGCGTAGCAGGTTCAGGTACTTTTTTGCTGGAGATAGCATGCTGGAAAAATTCGAACGTTATCCGCTCACCTTTGGACCCACGCCGATCGAGAGGCTCGACCGCCTCGGCAAGCATCTGGGCGACAAGGTGGAAATCTACGTCAAACGCGAGGACTGCAACTCCGGTCTCGCGTTCGGCGGAAACAAGCTGCGCAAGCTCGAATACATTGTGCCCGACGCGATCGCGTCAGATGCCGATACGCTCGTCACAATCGGTGGCGTGCAGTCCAACCATACGCGCATGGTCGCTGCGGTCGCCGCCAAGATCGGCATGAAATGCCTCCTGGTCCAGGAGAGCTGGGTCCCACATGATGATGCTGTCTACGACCGGGTCGGCAATATCCTCTTGAGCCGCATCATGGGGGCAGAGGTGCGCCTGGTTGACGAGGGCTTTGACATCGGCATCCGCCGCAGCTGGGAAAAGGCACTTTATGAAGTCAAGGCAAGGGGCGGCAGGCCATATGCGATACCTGCCGGCGCCTCTGTCCACAAATACGGCGGCCTGGGCTATGTGGGGTTCGCTGAGGAGGTGCGTGCCCAGGAAGAGCAGCTTGGGTTTGCCTTCGACTATATCGTCGTCTGTACGGTGACTGGTTCAACCCACGGCGGCATGCTCGTCGGGTTCGCCAAGGATGGTCGACAGCGCAACGTGATCGGTATCGATGCCTCCGCCATGCCCGCCAAGACCAAGGCGCAGGTGCTTGGCATCGCCCAAAATACAGCGAAGCTCGTCCACCTCGGAGCGGAAATTGTCGAGGCAGACGTGGTGTTGTTCATGGACTACGCGTACCCGGGTTATGGCGTTCCATCGGAGGAAACCAAAGAGGCAATCCGTTTGTGCGCGCGGCTCGAGGGCATGATTACGGACCCCGTTTACGAGGGCAAATCGATGCAAGGGATGATCGACCTCGTCCAGAGGGGCTTCTTTCCACAGGGATCGAGGGTCCTCTACGCACATCTAGGCGGCGCACCGGCGATCAACGGGTACGGCTACACCTTTCGCAACGGCTGACGTTCGGCAGTCTGCGATTCCGCGGTCGCGCTCGAACGTGGGTAGGTAGCGTCGTTCGAGCGCTTGGCTGGAGAAGTGGAGGCAGCGACGGGCATCCACTAATTGGTACCATTACGTGCTGTCGGTGCTCAACGCCACGCGCATTGAGCGCATGCCGCCGTTGGCAACCGCGAGGCGAATTTTGACTCCGGGGCAAGAATCCACACGCGGCGGTGGCGGCACGAGGACCAAGCCGGCGAGTTCGCGCTTTCGAACTGGCGCCAAACTGCCACTGCTCGAGGGCCGAGGCCAGTCTAATCACAGGCGAGCCGTCCAAGCTCTCAAGAGTGATAGGGCGAAACCCGACAGCGGCAGAAGACATGTCGGGTTCACGACAATCGGCCGCATTTGGCCTCGTGGAGAATTTCAAAGCATTTCCCGCCGCTTACCGGAGCTGAGGGAATTGGCACCTCCGTTGCAGCTTGATGTGCGGCAACACGGTGAGAGCTTCGCTGAAGCAAGCCAGAGGGAGCGATGCCCTCGAGACCGTGTCCGATTTTGACTGGAAAATATTCCGCGACAAAAGAGACGAAAGGTGTGGAATGACTTTGGACACCAAGATGGAACTGCGTATGGGGTCCCCGGCTCCTGCGATCAAAGTGGAGAACTGGCTGCGTGGCGAGCCCCTCACGAACTTTCGGCCCGGCAAGGTCTACCTCGTTGAGTTTTGGGCGACTTGGTGCGGACCATGTGTCGACGCCATGCCCCATTTGATCGAACTGCAGGAGAAATATGAAGGCAGCGGATTTGAGGCGGTCGGAGTTGCCGCCTGCGAACAGGGTCCTACCGCAGACGAGGCGCGGACCAACGTGGATGCCTGGCTGACCGAGGAGTTCCCGAATCTGAATTATCGTATCGGGTTCGATTACATTGGCGAAATGAACAAGCTCTGGATGGATCCCAGCTCTTCGATTGGGATTCCCACCTCGTTCGTGGTCGACCGCGACGGCCACATCGCTTTTATCGGCCACCCGGCGGAACTCGATGACGTTTTGCCGAAAGTCCTTAACGGCAGCTGGCGCAGCAGCTATGAAGCGAAAGCCGCCGATGCAAAGCGCATCGCGCATAACCAACTTGCAGCGCGCGAAATGTCGCTTACCGGGCCGATATACGCCAAACTTGAGCCGGCGATGCAGGCCGAGGATTGGACGGCGGCGCTCTTGGCCATCGAAGAAGGCCTCGCCTTGATGCCAGACTCTTGTGAGTTCCGGCAGATTCATGCGGATCTTCTGCTTCACAAGCTGCGCGACATCAAGACCGGCATGCCGGTCATGCGAGAATTGGTCGAGGACGCGATCGACAAAACGTCCGACGCGGTGTCGTGGATGGCCTTGGCCCTCAACCAACTCTTCGATCCCACGATGGACAATTCCCATCTTCCGCGCGCGGAGCGCTTTGCGATGGGCAACGAGCTCTCGGAACAGATACTGGCACTCAATCCCCCGAACGGCGATGGCCCGTTTAAATACCTCCGGTACCTCCCGGTAGCTCAGTATTATTACGAGAGCGGCAACAAAGATCGCGCAATCGAGTTGATCGAGGTGGCACTGAAATCGGTGGACCGGCTGGGGCCAATTCCGGACCACACCAAACAGTACTATCTTACCCCATTGCTCGAAGCACTGGCCAACTACACGGGTGAGCCTGCCTGTCACGCGGATCTTTGTGTGGCTCCGCAAAAGAAGGCACCCGAAACTCAAAACGAAGTCACTTCCTGAGCAAGAATCGCGAAGGGACTGACAATTGGAATTGAACACTGGCCAATCCGCCCATCGAAGCTCTCTTCGCAGCAAGTATGTCGATGCAGCAGGGCGGCGGCTTGCGGAAGGTTGGATTTCAATTGCGTTGACCACCGGTCGGATCGCGGCGCAGACGATGTGCGCCGCGAATTCGCGCCGCAGGTCTCGCACTCGTGGACATGTCGAGGTCGGCCACGGGGCACTCTTGGGGTTGGCCCGCCCAAGCCATTCGTCGGCCACGCAAGCGGACCCGGAGTGGGCATCGCAGGAAAAGGAAATCGTACCTCGAAGACGAAGACTGAAATGACGAACAACGAAATTCCTCCGGTTGGCCCTGCTGTCAACAATGACGACGAGGCCCTTGCTTCCCCGTTCGTCAAATGCCTCCTGCGGCTCATTCGTACTCAGGATTCCTTCGGCTTATGGGAAGGCCATTCGGATGCCGAGCTGCTGGCCGAGTTCATCATCACCAAGCAACAGCAACGTGCGGTACCCTTTGGCGGCGATCCCGATCCTGACGCGCTGTGGAGGCTCGACATGTTTACACCGCCGTAGCGCTTGCGATCGAGGAGCGCTCCGGCGTGTCGACGTCGCCAATAATTGGAATGAAGCCCCTGCGGGCTTCCAGCGGTTGGGCGTTCTGTCGAGACGTCCACCGGTTCGGCTTCGAGACTTTCCGCAAACTTGCTGAGGCCGGTACGAAACTGGTCGACGATGCGACTGCAGCCATTGAAGCCTAGCCCGAGATGGAGCGCATCAACAAAACCATTGTTCCAGGAAGGATCTATGTCAGACCTAGATAAGATGAGGAAGAAAGTCCGAAAGCTCCAGTTGCGTGCAGCTATTGCCAAGATGGCATTGCAGGACCTTGTCGAGGGTCTGCCGGGCAAGTGGGCCGACATACAGGAAGTCGCCGAGAAAACCCAAGCCGTTTATGCCGAGTTGGATGTTGCCAAGAGAGAACTCGCTTCAATGAAGAATTTAGGATGATGCGCACATTCACCACCCGTGACGGCTCCATTTGGATGCCGTCGTACCTGACCTCCATCGATAGCAAGACCTGCATCGGCTGCTGCCGTTGTTTCAAGGTCTGCTCGCGCGATGTCATGCATCTTCACGGCGTTGATGATGCGGGTGAAATCCTCGGCCCCTGCGATGACGAGGACGACGATTTCGACGGCAAGCTCAATCGCATGATCATGGTTGTCGATGATGCCGGCCGCTGCATAGGCTGCGGAGCCTGCGGCCGCGTCTGCCCCAAGAACTGCCAGACGCATGTTGCGGCCGACGAGCTCGCAACATGATCTGGCGAAAACCAGGAGAACGGCGTTGCACTTCATCTTTTTGTCGGCTCGTGGGGCTGGTCCTGTGCAGCAATGCGTCGATGGTTTACTTCGCTTTGGATTCGATCCGTGTGGCAGTCGTCACGACGCTGGCCTGTTCGCTGCTGCTTCAGGCCTGCTATTTCGGCTGCGTGCTCTTTTTCGCGGACGTCGATGATCTGTAGAACTGTTCATTCGCTCCGCAGAGGGCCGGCGAATCCAATCTCTTCCTAAGCCCGTTGGCCGTAATCGAAAGACACGGGGCCGGCGAGTTCGTGCTCAGCTGCCACTGTGCTAGCAAGGGAACGGAATCCAATCCCGGAGCAGATGGCCAGAGTTGAGCGAAGACTGCGGTCGGAGCTCCTGCGCTTCCGGGTCTCCAAGGGGACGACTTTGCGAACCGAAGGGACTTTGAACCGTTGACGTGGCCAGCGTGCGGTAGGTTGGGCCAGCGACAGGGATCCCGGCCGGCCGGGAAGCACCGCCCTCTCAATGTGCGTTGACTTCGCTTCCTTTGGCGAAATGTGGGTAACGGCGAGGGCCGCACTCTTCCCGGGCCGTCGACATTCCCGCCCTTTTGGTGCGTGCGCCGTTAGGCGCGACAATTCGGTGCCCGCGTGTAACTGCGCGCATTCGCCGAAGCTTAGACGTGGTGCATTCCCGCTCGCCCGTTTGGCGGACAGTTCCGGCCGTGCTGGTTTTGCCGCCTAACGCCCGCCGCTCGTCACTGCCACACCCCTCTCCGGCAACGGCTCGGCGCATCGCGCAAGCCGGTTTAGCGATCAGGCCAGGCCCTTCGCGAGTTCCAACGCCTGCCGTTCGAAGAGGCGGCGGTAAATGCCACCATCGAGATTGATCAGGGCGGCATGATCGCCGTCCTCCATGATGCGGCCACGGTCGAAGACGAGCAGCCGATCGAGCGAGCGGACCGTCGACAGCCGGTGTGCGATGACGAGTGTGGTTCGGCCCACCATCAACCGATCCACCGCTTGTTGAATGAGCACCTCGGATTCCGAATCGAGGCTCGATGTGGCCTCGTCCAGAATAAGGATCGGCGCGTTCGCGAGGAAGGCGCGCGCGATCGCCACGCGCTGGCGCTCGCCGCCGGAGAGCTTCAAACCCCTTTCGCCGACCAATGTCCCATAGCCCTTCGGCAGGGGCGCGATGAATTCGTGGGCACTTGCCAGTCGTGCCGCTTGCTCGATCTCGGCCTGGCTCGCGCCAGGCCGGCCATAGGCGATGTTCTCGGCAAGCGACCTGTGAAACAGGATCGGCTCCTGCTGCACGATCGCGATCTGCGAACGAAGGGACTCTTGGGTCACCTCCGAGACGTCCTGACCGTCTATCAGGATCCGGCCGCCGCTCAGGTCGTAGAGTCTCTGGATCAGCTTCACGAATGTTGTCTTGCCGGAACCGGAGGGTCCAACCAACCCAACCCTTTCGCCAGCTTCAATCGACAGCGAACATTCGCTATAGAGCGGCAGGGGATGGTTGGCGTAGCGGAAGTGGACGTTCTCGAAATCGATACGGCCGTTCGTGATCCGGATCGGCTTGGCCTCTGGACGATCGGCAACATCCACCTGCTGATTGTGGATGGCCACCAGTTCTTCCATATCATTAACCGAGTGCTGCACGTTGCGGACATGCATGCCGGCATCACGCAGATAGCCCTGCAGGACGATGAAGGACGTGAGAACATATGCTATCTCGCCCGGCGTTGCCTGTCCATGCGACCACAGAAGCAGGGCATATCCGACCACCGCCACCCTGAGCGCAACCAAAGTTACGCCTTGGGTTGAGCCGATGATCGTTCCGCGCACCCAGCTCCGGCGCGCGCGGTGCCGCCATTTCGTCATGATATTTGCAAGCCGCTCGTCTTCGCGAACCTCTGCGCCGAAGCCCTTGACCACAGCGTTGCAACTGACCGCGTCCGCAAGCGCGCCGCTGAGCCTTGTGTCCCATCGGTTGGCAAGGCTCGCCGCTGGCGCGACATAGCCGAGCGACAGCGAAATCGAAAACGCAAGGTAGACGAGAGAGCCGCAAGCAAAGATCACGCCCATGACCGGCCAGTGCCAGCCGAGCAGCACCGTCGAGCCGATCAAGATGACAAACGACGGGAGCAGCGTGACGAGTATCGTGCTGTTGAGGAGGTCGAGCGCCCACATGCCGCGCGTTATCTTGCGCACTGTCGAGCCGGCGAAGCTGTTTGCATGCCAGTCTGTCGAAAAGCGCTGCACATGATGGAACGCTTCGGTCGCGACGTCGGAAATCATTTTCAACACCAGGTCGCTCAGGCCAATGAAGGCGACGTGGCGCATGGCAATGCCACCGAGTGCCAATGCAATCGGTACAGAGAATGCTGCAACAGCTGAATCCGAAGCTGGTGCTGCCGCATTAGCAGCACGAGAAACAGCGTCGATGAGTCGGCCAGAATAGAGCGGCATCAACACGTCAGCCAGCGTGGAGGCGAGCATCGCGGTCATGATGATCGCGAGCCGGGCCGGCTGCCTGTTCCAGAGGCGAACAGTGAAGGCGAAAACGTCGCGACAAGTGGCGCCGCGCCCATGGACGGGGAAACGTCTCATAGTTTCCAAGCGGGCGCATCAACACGCTCGGTCCCAAAGACGATAAAAGACAAAACTGGAATTTCGACCTCCCCCATAACAGCATCAATTTTGGCGGGCAGCTCTTGCCGCCTCACGACGGTGAGTTCAAAAGTCGTGCCAACTGAGCGGGAACATCCGAAGGACAAATTCAGCAGGTTACCGAGCCTGGAGAAAGTCAGCCGCCATCCAGTCGATACGATTGCTACGGCTGCTCAACTCGGGAGATTGGAAAAGAAGGTCGATGTATCGATTGAATTTTGAGCTTGTTCTTGCCTCGATCAAATAAGTACAGTTGCAATGCAGCTTTCTCAGGCCCGGCACTTAGGTGCTGATTTCAAAAGCGCGCCGCGAATACTTTCCTGCCCATATTCCGTCAATCGAATGCTCGACTGTCGGATTGTGCGCTCCCCGACACAGTGCTGTCGGTTCGCCTCCTGGGTACCTCCCCCGTCGATTGACGACCTGAAGGAGAAGCTTCGCTCGCAAGCTGGCACGACTCTTGAGGGTACTCCAGGTGGCGGAAGGAACTCCGGCTCGAGTCCCGTTGACTTCGGATGTTGCGAGGCTGGGTTGGAGCAAACTGTGCACCAATGAGAACGCAATGAAGGAGACATCATGGAACTCCGGCGGATTGCGGTGGAGTTAGACCTATTCCTCAAGATGACTGATGATGTCGCTCAATCCGAACAGTTGTTCGAACTGTTGTCTGCGTTTGCGCTGAATTTCGATTGCCCGTGGATTGCCTATGGGCCGCTCGCATCAGAGAGGGCTTTCAAGCCGAACCGGGAGGGTTCTGTGGTGATGTGGAATTATCCTGCTGAATGGCAGGAGCGCTACTCGAGAATGGGCTATGCCAAAATAGACCCCCTCATCAAGAAAGGTCGAAAGGAGGCGGGACCCTTTCGATGGAGCGAGGTGTATACTGATGAAAACATAACTGAAGATGGACGCCGCGTCTTGGACGAAGCAGCAACATTCGGCTTGAGGTCAGGCGTTACCGTCCCATTACATGGCCCTGGTGGCAGCTTTAGGTTTGTGAGTTTTGCTCAATCCTCGGACTGCGAATTGCAGAATAGAGCGATCACCTACCTGCAAATGGCCGCGCTGCGGTTTCATCGGATGGTTACGAAGTTCGACACTACGACTGCGTCGGAACGAGCTCATAACCTGTCTCCGAGAGAAATAGAGTGCATTGATTTGGTGTCACAAGGAAAATCATCTTGGGAAATAGGAACTATTTTAGGCAGATCACGAAATACGATAGATTTCCATTTAAAAAATGTAATGCGGAAGTTGGATGCGACCAGCAGAACGGTAGCTGTTGTAAAAGCTTTGAACCTTGGGATTATCCAACCGCCGTAGGTGCGCAGCTAGTTCTCCGCCCGTAGTAGCGCGCGTGATAGCCGAGACGCTCCGGCGTGCGCTCGCTCTTCGAAGCACCCAGCGCCTCGTCCATCTCGGCCTCGAGCACCTCCTGCATCACGGCGCGAATCACCTCGTGCAATCCATCCGGCTTCGAAAGCAAAATGTCGTTGACGCTGCTACGGCGGATTTATCTTCAGGCTTGGTCCTGGTGGCGATGCTGAGTTCGCTTCGCTGAGATTGGGCGGTCATGACAGGGTGGTGTTCAATGTCACCGATTCCTGGAAGAAATTACCATCCGTATTAAGCGACTGACGATGAGTGATGTGTGTCCAAAATCTGACAGCTGTCAGAAAACATTTCGGGTTCAATACAGCGGAGCGTCTTAGCCCTGTCGGGCTTTTCGAAGCCTATCTCGCAGTAACTGCGCGCCAGGCGCACTAGCTCGGCCTTTGCTGGTCGATGTGCGGCAATATAGTGTGAGGGCTGACCCGCATGAGAACACGGAACTCGCTCGATGAAGGATGATCGACGGCATCCAGAAAGCTTCTCTCCGGCGGGTTCGAGGGTGCTGCGCGCGCATCTCGGCGACGGGCCAGCGACCAACGGTTGAGGCTACATCTCCGGAGCGAGTGATGCCTCGAAAGATGCAATGCTGTCTCTGGTCCGACGCGCTGGAAGTTTGTGAAGGGTCGGCCCGGCAAATCGGTGAACCGGGCGGCTTAGGCTGCCAAAAAGGGTAGATGTCTGCGTTGCCTCGGTAGATCAGCAGGCGGTATCAGAAAGCCAAAGGCACACGCACACCATCGTGGCGCTTCGCAGGAAGTAGATGGGAGTAATCACCAGTGATTTTACCGGAACTTCGCTCAGCAAACACAGCCGGCAGGGTTTTGGAGATAACGACGACCACGGGATGCGTCGTAGGATGTTCATATTGTCCCCAGGACAAGTTCGCGGTCCGGCAAAGAAAAGTGTCTCATGCGAGTCATCTGGATCTTGAAGATTTCAAGCGGTGTCTGGCCCGCGTACCGACTTCCGTCGACATTGGTTTTGCGGGATACTCCGAACCTTGGCTCAATCCGGACTGTACCGAAATGGTGGAGCACGCCTTCGCCAAAGGCCATGGCATCAGGATTTTTACGACGCTGGTGGGAATGAACGGGCAGGACCTGCAGCGATTGCAAGCCTTGCGCTTGGGCGTATTCGTGGTCCATGTTTTCGATGACGGCACCTACATGAACAGCCGCCTGGTCGGAGACAAGTATCGCGATCTGGTTCGTCAACTCGTCGACGCGGACATCCCCTTGATCCGATTCGTGGCCTTGGGCGAGCCCCACCCAGATATAGCCGACATTATTCCTACCGAAGCCCTGATAAAAGCGCGGCCGGTGAGCAGTAGGGGTGGAAGCGTCGACCCTAAGATCGTTGCACCACGTCAGCCAGTGGTCGGAGCCCTAACCTGCGTGGACGCACGACAGTATCGGAATGTTCTTCTTCCAAACGGCGACGTTACCCTGTGCTCTATGGATTTTGAACGGCGTCACGTATTGGGCAACCTTCTATATGAGGGTTACTCCGCTCTGTTTGAAAAGCCAGTTTTTCGCGAAATCGTCGACCGCATGAATGGAGCAGATGGTTTTCTGCTTTGCAGGATGTGTGAATTCGCCGACCCAAACGACCGGACCTGAGTGCATGCCGGCCGAGAGGGCGTGCCTGGCAGTGCGGATGGCCCCACGACAGATGCACCTGCCCGCGACGCCATCGTGTTTTCACGTTACGCCAGTATGTTCCTGTAGGCGCGGCAGTGGGCCTCGAGCATTTCGGAGACGAGCTCATCGAAAGGTCTTCGCCTTCCAACCGAGCTTGTCGGCCTGCCTAGCTTGAGGTAACGCCGATCACAGGTCAACCATCGGTCGGATGGAAACAGTGTTAGTCGATCCCGATCAGAGCTTGATTGCTTACTCACGGCTCACCTCGTCAACGCCTTCACCCTCCCGGACGATCTCCTTTTCGACTCGCCTGAAGGCAGCAGCCCAGCTGCGGCCGGGGATGGTTGCCGTCGCGGTAGTGGACGTTCTCGAAACCGATGCGGCCCTTCGCCAGCGCGTCTCCCGGTTGCTTCCGCCTGGCCTACGAACGGGCTTTCCGTCAAGGGGGTCCACGGCGGCCCCGCCCTCTTGATCCGGCGGCTCGGGCCAGTCATCGCGCAAGAGATCGGAATCCGCATTCTTCTCAAAGAGAGCGTGGCTTTCGCTGTGTCATCGGTCATCAAATAGTTTCTTGAATCAGGTTGGTGTCCGCAGCCCGAGGTTGAACGGCGAATATTGATGACCGCCGCGAAGCCGCTCGCTCGCTACGGCGCTATTGAGGAGCGCGCTCGCGAGCGGCTTCGCTACCGCCGAGCGACACAACCTCTGGCGACGCGACCCTGCTGATCTCCTTGGACTCATTCATTTGTCCGGAGCGCTATGGGCAGCGAAGGGTGGGTACGTCAACTACCTGATGCCATAGTAGCGATGCTTTCGCGGAAGCTTTAGAAGCCATCCTGTTGCAGCACATTCGAAAGCATCCGAATGGAGGGCAACGCAACCCAACAATATTTGATGAGGATGCCGGCATCACCAGACCAAACCCAGACCAAACAAAGCTGCCTCCGGCATTCTGCTTCAACGTTAAGCGACGAACATCTGCCGCAAACCACTAGCCATTAAACAGCTCTCTTCTTTGAAAGACTATGTGCAGAGGACTTGATATGGACACCGACGCTTTCACGGCTCATGAATCTAACGTTCGTCGTTATTGCCGGGCGTTCCCCACCGTCTTTACGAAGGCCCTTGGGGCGACGATCTGGGACGAGACGGGTAAGCCCTTTATCGATTTCCTGGTGGGTTCCGGCGCACTCAACTACGGGCACAACAATCCGGATATTATGGCGCCAGCGATTGAATATCTCGTCGGTGAGAACATTCTTCTGTCGCTTGATATGCATACGGCGGCAAAGCGTGACTTCATTGAAGGGTTCGTCGATTGGATCCTGAAACCCAGAGGCCTTTCGTACAAGATTCAGTTTCCCGGGCCGACCGGCACGAACGCCAACGAAGCGGCGCTGGCGCTGGCGCGAAAATACACCGGCCGCTCGAGCGTCATGGCCTTTACGAATGCGTTCCACGGCATGTCGCTCGGCTCTCTAGCGGTGTCGGGCTCGGCCTCAACCAGGGAACTGGGAGGCGTCGCTCGCCACGATGTGATCCGTGTTCCCTATGACGGCTATCCGAGCCAAGCTTTCGATTCCGCCAGTTACATCGACAGCGTTTTGAGCGACCCGGGGAGCGGCATAGAAAAGCCTGCCGCAATCATTCTGGAGACCATCCAGGCCGAAGGCGGCATGAACGCCGCATCCGCAGCTTGGCTCACGGAAATTCAGCGCATTTGCCGTACGCACGGCATTGTTTTTATCGTCGACGATATTCAGGCGGGTGCGGGCCGAACTGGCGATTTCTTCTCATTCGAGTCCGCGAAAATCGAACCGGATATTGTGTGTCTTTCCAAGTCCCTAAGCGGTTCAGGTAGTCCGTTGTCCATCGTTCTGATTCGACCCGACTTGGACATATGGAAGCCCGGAGAACATAGCGGGACCTTCAGAGGCAACAATTTCGCCTTCGTGACGGCAGGAGCCATGTGCAAGATGTGGTCGGATAGGAAATTTACTGCAGGTGTCGAGCGGACAGCCGTCAGGCTGCAAACGCACCTCGATCGCCTGGTTGCGAAATTTCCAAGATACATCGAACAGAAGCGCGGCCGCGGTCTGATGGCCGGCCTGAAATGCCGTTCACCGGCAGTTGTCGGCCGCGTGCACGATGTCGCATTCGAAAATGGCCTTCTTATCGAATCCTCGGGGCCAAATCGCGACGTTATCAAAGTCCTCCCACCGATAACCATCACCGATGCCGAACTCGATCGTGGCATCACCATCCTTGAACACGCACTACAGGAGCAAGACAATGCCTAGTCAGATATCTCAAGTGCCAGCCATCTCGCCGGTTTCGATCAAAGAACGGACCGGGTCGATCAACACGGCGGAGATCATCTCGGTCCTGAAAGGTGAGCTCACCGCTCTGCACATCAAGCAAGCTTTCAGCACCGAAGTAGCCGAGGAGATCACTACGAACTTTATTGGAAGCTCTGGTCTCAGAGAGCGTAAAGATGGTGTGCCCGGACAATATGTCGGCGCATCTCACTACAGGAAGGATGCAGCCACCTATTTCGCAGACGCCGAAAACGCGCGGCCGTACGTCGATGCCCTTTTTAAGAATTTGGTTGACCCGGTTCGAGCAGTATTCAGGGCGTTGAAGCGAGAGCTTCACAACCAGGGAATCGAATTGCGGCTAGCCCGTTCCGAACACGGCCAGGCCAATGTTTGTCGCGGCCTCAGTTGGTCGGGCACAGGCACATTTTCCTTGGATCCCCACGACGACGTCGCTCAAGTCTTACGTGCTGGCGATGATTACGAGCTTTCTGCGGTGGCGCACAATACGGTCGCAGCGCTCAACCTCTATCCCAGCATGCCTGAGGAAGGCGGCAATCTGAAGCTCTGGAGCCACAAGCCGACGGTTGCGGACCGGATATCGCAAGGTGTGGAGACCACTGGATATCCCTATTCGGCAGCCTATCTGGAAGCCGTCCCTTGCCGCGAGTTCGAGCTCAAAACCGGGGATATCGCCCTAATCGATGGCGGCTTCGTTCACGGGGTTACCGGTCAATTAGGCGACGGAAAGCGTCGCCTAGTGCTGAATTGCTTTTTCGGATTTGCGCGGCCTGATCTTGTTCTCTGGTGGACGTGACGTTGGACCTCGCAGCGATCGACTGGCTTGGGCCGTGAGTTGGCGTGGCCAGGCGTGTGACTGCTCATGCTGCCGTCATACAAGCCGAACCTCGAACCGATTGAAATGGCCTTCGCCAGACAGTTTGGGCTGATGCCTTTGCAGGCTACAATTCAGGACTCGCCCTATGAAGAAGCAGTTTACTCCTACAAACGATGTAAGCCTCGCGATCTTTGATCGTCTTGAGTCTGAGGTGCGGAGCTACGTCCGTGCGTTCCCAGTTCTGTTCGATCGAGGCGTCGGCACTGCCCTCATAGCTACAGACGGTCGGGAATACATCGACTTCTTGGGAGGCGCGGGAGCCTTGAATTACGGGCACAACAACCCAGCCTTCACGCGGGCGTTGTTGGACTACATTGCGCGCGACGGAATTGTGCACGGGCTCGACCTTGCTACGACCGCCAAGAAGGCCTTCATCGAAGCTTTTGAGCAGTTTATTTTGAAGCCCCGCGGTCTGTCTTATAAATTGCAATTTACTGGCCCCACAGGTACGAACGCGGTCGAGGCGGCTCTGAAGCTAGCTCGCCAAGTGACCGGCAGGTCAAACATCGTTTCGTTTACGAACTCGTTTCACGGAGTCAGCGCTGGGGCGTTGGCGGCAACCGGAAACACGAAGTTCCGAGATGCTGTCGGCTTTCCCCTCGCGCACGTGACATCGTTGCCGTACGAGGGCTATCTCGGCGCTTCAGACACGATCGAGTATTTCGAGAAGCTTCTCGATGATCCTAGCAGTGGTCTCGGCAAACCCGCTGCGGTGATCCTAGAAGCAGTGCAGGGCGAAGGCGGTGTCAATGCTGCTACCGTTGAATGGCTGCAACGGCTGCGTGATCTGACCTCTCGGCACGAGATCCTGATGATCCTCGATGATATTCAGGCTGGTGTCGGTCGCACAGGGAAATTCTTCAGTTTCGAGGCGGCTGAGATCGTGCCGGACATCGTTACCCTGTCAAAGTCGTTGTCTGCAATTGGAACGCCTATGGCCCTTGTCCTCATGAAGCCTGAACTTGATGTCTGGACGCCGGGTGCGCACACCGGCACGTTCAGGGGCAACAACTATGCTTTCGTCACTGCTCGTGCGGCCCTTGAGACTTACTGGTCCGACTCCAAGTTTGAAGATGAGATTGCTCGCAAATCAGCCATCTTGGCTCAAGAACTCAAGTCGATCGCAGACGACTTCCCCAGCCTTGCTCTGAATGTCCGAGGCCGCGGCTTGATGTATGGACTCGTATCACCAAAGCACCACTCATTGCCGGGGCTCATTTCCCGGGAAGCTTTTCGTCGCGGCTTGGTGATCGAGATCGCTGGCTCGTATGGTGAGGTGCTCAAGTTCATGACAGCCCTTACCATAACCGAGGCTGAACTGCGCCGTGGTCTGTCGATCGTACGCGACAGCATTGGCGCGGTGCAGGACAGCATTTCAGCGGAGTAGGCATTCACTCAGTCCCCCCTACCCAGTCTGGGCTTATCAAGCAAAGGAAATTCCGCTTTAGACGTATGCGATTGTATGGAGACGGACAGCAAAAATGGACACTCGGAGAGCTCAAACAATGGACACCGACCGCTTGACGTGATCGAACGACAGTACGGCATGTGCAAATCAATACACACTTCTTGCTCGTTGCAAGATGAAGGACGACGTCCAGGGCCGGTGAAACCGGTATTCTAATATATTATATAAGTAAGATGGTAATATTGCTGGTTTATCACGAGCGAAGACGAACGGTACACAACACATTAGAAATTAACTTGTATAAGAGGTCCGGTATTTCTTATCCTTTCTGATGAAAAATAGAACGGATTTTGTGCGACGTCGAAGTTTGGCGAGACGAGTGTAAGGCGCGTTCGCGAACCTTACACCGTTACGTTCTGAAGGAGTTGAGATCGTGAGTGATATGACAGCCCGAGACGATGAGATAAGCCTAGCCGAACGCGTAACGCAGCATTTGAAACCGCATTTATGGGCAAAGGCCAACCGGCTCCTTATCCGTAAAGCAATCAGCGAATTTGCACACGAGTTGCTAATTGCTCCTCGACTCCAGCGAATGGAAGGCGACTGGGGGAAGTATGTGCTGGAAAGCGAGACCCCTGGGTTGGAGTATTGGTTCCAGGCTCGGCGCCTCCTGCTAGATCACTGGCAAGTGGACGCCGGCTCTCTGGAGAAAAGGATTGAGGGCAGGCCGGCCCCCCTGGATGCGCTTGATTTTGTTATTGAGTTCAGCCGCCATCTTGGCATAAAGGAAGAGATGATGCCGGTTTACCTGCAGGAGATCAGCAGCACGCTGTATGGCAGCGCGTACAAGCAGGCCAAAACAGAGATATCCGCCGCAGAACTGGCTTTTGCCGATTACCAGATCGTTGAGGCTGGCATGACGGAGGGCCACCCGACCTTTATCGCGAATAACGGTCGCATTGGCTTTGACGCGCTCGACTATAGTCGCTATGCGCCGGAGGTGGGCAGTTCGATAAGACTCATATGGCTGGCCGTCCATAAAGAAATGGCAACGTTTAAGTCCATTTCAACGCTCGACTACGACCTTCTCATGCACGAGGAACTCGGTCGACAGGCGCTGGAACAGTTCGACGCAGCGTTGCGTCAAAAGGGACTAAACTCGACCGATTACATCTATATGCCAGCGCATCCTTGGCAATGGTTCAATCGGCTCTCAACTATCTTCGCGGCGGATATCGCCAACCGGCACATTGTCTGCCTAGGCCAGGGGAAGGACATATATCATGCCCAGCAATCGATCCGCACACTTTTCAATATAAGCGATCCGCATAAACGGTACGTGAAAACGGCGCTGTCGATACTTAACATGGGGTTTATGCGCGGCTTGTCACCGACACACATGCTGGCGACGCCCGCCATCAACGAATGGTTGAAGAATTTGCTCGACAGTGACTCCTATTTAGCCGCCAACGGCTTCAGCATCCTTCGCGAGGTCGCGACGATTGGCTATCGCAATCGTTGTTTCAACACCGCCCTCAAGAAGGACTCCCCTTACAAGCAGATGCTTTCTGCGCTGTGGAGGGAAAGCCCCCTTCGGCAGTTGAAAGAAGGGGAACGTCTGATGACAATGGCGTCGCTGCTTCATGTCGATTACAATGGTGAAGCACTCGTGACAGCCCTCATCAATGCCTCGGGGTTAGACGCCGCCGCTTGGCTACGCCGCTATTTTGAATCTTATCTGGCGCCGCTTCTCCACTGCTTTTATGCTTACGATCTAGCGTTTATGGCACATGGAGAAAATATAATTCTAGTTATGAAAGATCACGCTCCGACGCGAGTTATCATGAAAGACATTGGCGAGGAGCTTCGTATTCTAGGCGGAGATCTCAACGTGCCGGAGGAGATTAAGAGGATCTGCATTCAAGTAAATCGCGACATGAAGCACGACTTCATTTTCACCGACGTTTTCGACTGCTTCTTTCGTTACTTGGCTGTAACACTCGAAGAACATCTTGATTTTCCGTCGACACACTTCTGGCAGCTCGTAAGCGAGTCCATCCTTGGCTACCAGACGAAACATCCGGAATATGACGAAAAATACAGGCAGCATGACCTATTCGCTCCAGAATTTCTGCGACGATGTATGAATCGACTGCAGATACAAAAAAACCAGCAAATGGTGGACTTCGGTGATCCGGGAGAATACCTGCACACCGTCGGCACGCTGAAGAACCCACTGGCGGGCATTCGCAAAGTGACCAGTGCAGGTTAAGCTTGAAGGAGGCGCGTATTTTAAATGAACAATGTAGTTAGCCGGTTTTGGGCCAATACCATACCCCCCCCTTGGGGTAAGCAACCCCTTGCGTAAACGCCGCCGCAGCATGTTGCGCGTATCAGGCGCCCGCTCACCAGCGCGTCGCCTGCTTCCATTCTGAAAGGAGGCGCCTAATTTTTTTATCGCCTTCGGGCCGGCTTTCCAGGTGCCGTCAACACTGACACGGTTAGGCGCCCAAAGCTTGATTTGTGTAGACCTCGCTACCTTAAGCATAAACCTCGTCGAACGCCTTCAATCAAGCACTGCGGCCTTGACGCTCATGCTAGGAGATCATGGCCGCGTTGGAGGTAAGTGCGGCTCTAACTTATGGCTAGAAGGGAGCTTCTCATGTACATTCTAGAAACGCCGCGCCTAATCCTAAGGCCACCGTCGCATAGCGACGAGCTTCTTCTACATGAGCTTCATAGCGATCCATTTGTGGTAAATGCCATGTGGGATGGAGTCTATCCGACCCGAGAGCAATCGAAAGCTAAACTACAACAGTTCATCCATCATTGGCAGAGCAATGGTTTCGGCTTATGGATGGTGTTCGTAAAAGGCGAAGGCCAAGTCGGAAAATTCGCAGGCTACTGTGGATTGATGTACAGTGGCCCGTATCTGCCCGAAGATCCCACTAATGTGGAAACCGTATCGTGCCTCCACCTTGCGTCTTCCGGTAAGGGGATCGCCGCAGAGGCCGGCAGGGCAGCGATCCAGTTTGCTTTCGAGAACCTAACGCTCGAGAAGGTCACTTCATTCATTCGCCCAACGAACACGCGTTCGCTTCGGAAAGCACCGAAAGTAGGCCTTCGCTATGTAAGAGACCGGGTCTACAATAACGTAGTTATGCGATATTTTGAAGTGACAGTCTTGACTGCTGTAAAAATCGAAAAAGTCGTCGTTATCTCTTGTTAGTATCATTGTTTCTCGGAAGACGGTGATGCAAGAAACCGTAGGCGAGCGCTGCTCTCGCCCTACGAACTTGCAATCATTCACACCGACGCACCGGCGTGTCCGGAGATGCATGTGCCCTGGAATTGAGAGCTTGTCGGTTCAGAGATAGTTCAGATGGGTCGCTCGGTCTCGCTTCGGGCATGCCCTCGACCGATTTGGCGATCAAATCGCTCCGTTACAGACGGCATGATGTGGAGCTGCCGCGCCGTAAGTGACCATATCTCAGGCGGTAGGAGGAGCGCTTTGCTGAAGAAGCCCATCACACTTGGTACCTTGATGGGGAGTTGCGTGGTTTTCGATTATATCGTCGTGGGTGGTGGCTCCTCTGGATGCGTGATGGCGAGCAGGCTCTCCGCCTATGGCGCTCGCGTGCTGCTCATTGAAGCTGGCCCTGATACGCCGCCGAATGCCATTCCTGACGACATCCAGGATGGCGACCCAACGCGTGCTTACCTTAATCCCGGTTATCGATGGCAGTCACTCCACGCGACAACGGTGCGAGGTGGCCGCAAGCCTGTCCATTACGAACAGGCGCGCGTCATGGGTGGCGGCTCCAGCATCAATGCCCAAGTCGCCAACCGCGGCGGGCCCGGAGATTACGATGAGTGGGCCTCAAGCGGTGCAACGGGCTGGGGTTGGGAAGACGTGCTGCCCTACTTCCGTCGTCTAGAATGCGATTTGGATTTCGGCGGGGAATTTCATGGCACGAACGGCCCCTTGCCAATCAAACGTGTGCGCCAATCAGACTGGTCGGGCTTCATCCGGGCAATCTCCGATGCTTACGATGCTTTGGGGCTTCATTTCAGGCCAGACTTCAATGGTGCATTCGGTGATGGCTATTCAGTTGTCCCATTGACCAACCGCAATGGTCATCGGGTCTCCTCCGCGATGGCGTACTTACCCGAAACCGTCCGCTCTCGCCGCAATCTAACGATTTTATCCGAAACGACAGTTGCGCGGCTGACCTTTTTGGGAACAACGGTAACGGGGGTCGAGACGGAGAACAAATCGGGCGTGCAATCGTATAGCGCTTCTTGCGTTATCCTGTGCGCAGGAGCACTCCATTCACCCGCCATATTGATGCGCTCCGGGATCGGCCCCGCGAAGGAATTAGTACAATTCGGAATCCCTATCGTTGCAGATTTGAAAGGTGTGGGCCAGAATCTTCAGGAACACCCCACGATTTGCGTTTCGGCCTATTTGAAGCCGGCCGATCGCTTGTCACCCGGCGTGAGCGAATATATTCAGATGCACGCCCGCTACTCGTCGGGTTACGAAGGCTGCCCGTCGACCGATATGGCAATATCGACTGTTGCCAAATCATCCTGGCACCCGCTGGGGAGGCGCCTCGGCACTCTCGCCGTGTGGGTCAATCGCAGCTACTCGACGGGAACTGTGGCGCTCAAGGGTAGTTCGCATAAAATAGAGCCGGAGGTCGATTTCAACTGGTTGAGCGACAAGCGGGACGCCGAGCGCCTCAAGCAGGGCTTTCGCTTCATAGTCCGCCTGCTGCAGCAAGATTCGCTGTCCTCTGTGGCGCTGGACCCGTTTCCGTCAGCGTTGAATGCGCGAGCGAAGCTGGTGAGCAAGGTCACAAGCACAAACTATGCACTCACGTCATTTCTGGCGCTGCTCATGGACGCGTCGCCGCGGCTGCGCCGTGGGCTGATTAGGCGCGTCATAACGGATGGGGATAGCATTTCCGATCTCGTCAACGACGAGAAACATCTGGATCGGTATATTCGCCAGAACGTCATCCCAAGTTGGCATCCGACGTCGACCTGCAGGATGGGGGCAGCCGCGGATCCTGGCGCTGTGACCGATCCGTCGGGACGCGTTCATGGTATTTTGGGTTTGAGGATCGCCGACGCTTCCGTCATGCCATTTTGCCCTCGGGCGAACACAAACATTCCGACGATTATGGTGGCTGAGAAATTGGCCGACACAACCTTGAGAGACGGCAGACGGAGCTAAATCGCTGCCTGCTTTGCTGCTCGGCTAGTCGTCTCGTCGAGACGGCGGATAACGTCGACAAGCGCTTCCTCAGCTCATGTGCTCCTTGGTGCCGCCAGGCAGAACGCCGAACCCGATGTAGATGGCTTTTTTGCGAACGAAGTCTTCGTCCCTGAGCTTGACCGCTCGACCCGGATAGCGTCGAAAAAGACTATGGGATAGGAAAATTTCGAGCGGTCGGTTTCTGCCATTCGGCCATCGTCCGGGACGGCGTGTGTGATGGACGAGCTCAGGTAGCTGGCGATACCTCGCGTCATAGAGCTCTTCGAGATGGCCGATCCTGCCATGAAACCCGGAGGTCGGCGCTGGTCTGGATTGAGCCTGGAAGTCATAAAGCAATTCAGAATTGTAAATCGCTCTTAGTATCTTGGCCGTGATAATGTTAAACTAACCGCGACGGATGTAACAATATATACAACTATATTAACATACAAATCGTTGTTATCTTCACCAGGAAGCGCTAGAGATCAATTGCTAAGACGGAATCACCGCCCAGCCATCGGCTTAGCCTTAGAATGGGACATCATGTCGACTTTCGTTATTATTGGAAGAGACGGCGCGTTGCCCACATCCAAGGAACTGTCGACTTTGAGAGCCGCGGCAAACACTAATCAACTTAAGCGCCCAAAAAGGGGATTGACTATGACCACGCTGCCGAAAATTTCACTTTCGAAATTGAGAGACGATGCAACGCGACGTGACGAGCGCCAGCGCCTGCAAATGGCATGCCAGGAATACGGGTTCTTCTACCTTGTCGAGCACGGCATCCCCGGGGAACAGATCGCGCAAGCCATTGAGGCTTCCCGGCGATTCTTCGCATTGCCACAGTCGGTTAAGGAACGCTACGGGCACGCCTTTCAGGACGTGTACCCCACTGCCGCCCGTGGATACAGTCCTTTACACGGCGAAATGCTACATCCTGAGGCCGGCTTCGATCCAAAGGAGGTATTCGACCTCGGAATTGAGAACGAAGGCGACCGGCGTCCGTTCTCCGGCCGCACGCGCCTTCCGGATGAAGCCTTGGCTCCTGGCTTCGCAAGAAACCTGCTTGCTTTGCAGGCTACCGTGCTCGCCGGGATTGTCCCCCAGATCGGGGATGCGCTGGCGGACCTGATAGGTATGGAAGAGGCATGGTTCCAACGCCATTTCAGCACGCCGACGCTTGGGCAACGCGTGATACGGTATCCAGCTCGCGGCGGCACTTGCGCAAAGCACACGGATCATGGCTTCTTCACGCTGCTGCTGCAAGAGGAACTCCCCCTGCGTTCCTTGCAGGTGTGGTTCCGCGGTCGATGGATGCCGGTGCCGAGCCTGCCCGATAGTCTCGTAGTCAATCTGGGCGACCTCCTTCAGGTCTTGAGCGACGGCCGCTTCAAGAGTACGCCCCACCAGGTCGTGCATAGTGGTCCGACTGATCGAATTTCGCTGCCCTTCTTTATTTATCCCGAGATCGACGCTCGCCTGACTTCGCGACAAGGGCAGCAAGTTAGTGTTGTAGAAATGATGCTGCGCAACGTTGAGTCAATATGGGTGACTGGGAATGGCGCCGGACGCGCGCGCGAACTGCAATGATTGTCTGCTTTTCTAAAGCATGCGCAATTATGGCGCCGACGCGGTGCAGATCTCCGTGGTAAGCTGGAAGAACTCTCGCATCCGCTAGATTGTCCCGCCGTCGCGCGTGTAGCGCGGCGGTCGGAAGCCCGCTTCGGGATGAATGCACCTATGGTGTCAGATTGTTTGCATCGTGTGGTCGCAGGGAAAGATCGCACTAGATCTGCACCGCTGTCGCAAACGTGCTGCGGGAAAACCTGAGGGAACTTGATCCCATGATAACGCTCGCCCAACTCGCGCTTGACGTATCGCGAACCGAGCTCCCGGGAACCAGTTCCAGCGCGACCACGACGCCGTCACAGGCGGAAAGATCTTATAACACCCGGCGGTCGCGTGCTGCACGTCTTGCGGGCCGGTGGCAGTTATCGCAAGCCGTCAACCTTTCAGGCCGAACACCTCGCGCCCTGGAGCCCATTCTCAGCCGGAGCCCGCCCCTCATGGAGATTCGTCTCGCAGGCACTGCCGACCGCGATGCATGGCGGTCCCTTTGGTACGCATATTGCGCCGACCAAGGTCTCAATTCATCAGAACAGGCGACAGATAGGATCTGGCGGCGCATCGAGCGCCCAGACGAACCGATTAACGCGCTGATCGCGGTCTCAGCAACTGGCGTTACCATAGGTTTTGCTACCTTTGTCATTCACCCGTATACTCTTAGCGATCGTCCGGTCTGTTTTCTCGCAGATCTCTATGTCGACGAGTCTTCGCGGCGCCAGGGGATTGGCCAAGCCATGCTCACGAATCTGGCCTCCTACGGTCGCGACCAAGGCTGGCTGAGAATCTATTGGAATACGGACAGATCAAATTATCATGCGCGGGCGCTCTATGACAAGATCGGTAAATTGAGTCCATACCTTACCTACTACTATGACCTGTAGACTTGCTCTGAGGTCGTAACGAAAGCGCATTGACCTGCCCCAGTCTTTTAAACAGTGGCGAGTAGACTAGAGGTGCAGCCATTTATGTTGCGCACATGGGCTTGCAGCGGAATGTATTTTCGGCGCGATGATCCATTGATCAGGCAAGGACCGTGTTCGAGGTAAACTCCGTGCGGTGGTCTGCGACGATCATGCCGGGCTTGCCGCGCTGGGCGATCAGGTCGTCAGTTCGCGAGCAACGCGGCGACCAGAGATCTGTGTCCGGAATCGCGTAAGGCATTCGCGCGTCACGTCGTCGACGAGTTGATCGGCCGCAGGAGAACTGGTCGTACAGCGACCAGCGTGCGTTCGGCTTCGCCTCGACACGGATCGGCCCCGCATGCCGACCGCCGCTCGCCGTCCGCACTTCAACAAGGTAGGCGACATCTCGTCGACCGGCAAGATCTATTCCGGACGTCCGCGCTGTCGTTATGACAAGCCATATTCTAATTTAGATCTCAAAAATCTTCCGGGGAGCAGTGGTCAGTACCTCGACGCCGGAGTCTGTGACACGGAACGTTTCGCTGATGACGTATCCAAAATCCTCCTCGATCCAATTACCTAACATCAGGTGAAAGGTCATGTTTGGTAGCAACTCTGTCATATCGCCATCCTTAAGGCTTGCGGTCGGCTCCAACCAACCAATGCCGTGTGCATAGCCGCAACGCGTCTCCTTTTTGAGGCCCCGCTTCTCGATGCTGCGATTGAAGGCGTTGGCAACATCGCTGCAAGTCGCTCCTGGCCGTATCGCATCAAGAGCGACCTCAAGGCCGGCGACTTGGATCTCATGCACGCGACGTAGACGATCGGAGGGTGAGCCGATCGTGTAAGTGCGCATAAGCCCAGCACAGTAACCATATCGCGCACCGCCGATTTCGAGATTCACCTGCGATCCATAGCGAAAAACGTCCTCGCTCCACGGAATGTGGCACGTTCCCGTTCGCGGTGATGAACACAAACTTATTCCCTCGATCCCGCTTCCTGGCTTACCGTTTGCGCCGCGCACCAACGTTGCCACAATTTCCGCGCACGCGTCTGCTTCACGCACCCCGGGGCGTATTACCTCAGCAGCGCGTCGAATCGCGGCGTCTGAGATTGCCGCCGCCTCCCGCATTACAGCTATCTCGAGATCTGACTTGATGAGCCTTTTCCAAGTGACCGCCTTAGTAGCATCGACGATCGTGGCACCAGGCAGGCGCATCCTAAACTTTTTCGCCGATTGCGATGGAAGGCAGCATAGCTCGATTCCTATGCCTCGACTCGCGAGGCCGACGTCCTCCAAGTAATCGACTACCGCGTCATAGCCATCCTTGTCAGGATTTCCAATATACGCTTCGGGGTATGCGACGATTTTGTCGCGCTCCATAAAACATTGATGAATGGCTGCCGGCGCATCACAGCGGCGCAGAATGAACGTCGGTTCCTCTTCTCGTATCGAAACCACAACGGCCTGAGGAACATAGGCTGATAGCGCGGTGTACCCCGTGAGATAGGTAATGTTATGTTGGTCGGAAACGACGAGCGCGTCGATATCGCACCGACCCATTTCGAACTTCACCGAGCCGAGCCGGCGAAGGTATTCACTTCTAGGGAATGCCTGGGGTCCCTTGGATATATTCATAAGTTTGAACTCCAGCTATGCTTTTGACAACAAGGCGAGCTATTGCGGGTAAGAGTTCTTATGCTGGCGACGGATCACCTCTCAGTTGGGGGGGAGTCGTGGGGCTGCAGATCGCTCCTGTTCGCCCGACGGCGGTGTGATAGACCAAGCGATTAAGTCGACAGCTCGTTGGAGTATCGCTTCGGTCTGAGCAAGGCTGGGTGAAACGGCGACGACATGTCCTATCCAGTCTCGAAAATCGCCTTTCCTGAAGATCGGCGCGTTGGGTTCAACATACAATTTGATTTCAGCGACACCTGGTACCGCGATCGCCTGACTGCCGCCATCGATCCAATCGAGGGTGCCGTCGCAATCAGCAACTAGGAACCGCGCGGCTGCGGTCTGCAAATGCCTTCTGCGCAAATCCCATTCCTCGCCGACGACAAGCTTGATGTGCTCGGTGACCAGATCGACACCGCTCGCCAGTTGGACCAGTTCAGGCTCAAGCGCACCAGCAAGACGCGGATTCACTTCGATTACAACCGGGCCATGATTAGTCAACCGGAGCTCGATGTTCGTTGGCCCCCAATTAAGGCCAAGAGCTTGCAAGCACCTCAGCGAAACATCAACGATACGGTCATGATCGTCTTCCGCAAGCGGGGCCGGGAAGGTCGTTTCACGGAAGACGAAATGCGGTGGGGGGCCGAAATCAACGGCGACAATCCCAATAACCTCATTGCCCATTATCTCCACGCTATAAAAAGGGCCGCGCGCGAATTCCTCAACCAATATCCTCGGCGAAGACGGCCAGATGTGCTTCCCACCCAACAGATAGGTCGTGTGGTCAGCTAACTCATCGGCGTTGCGGCACAATCGGACACCGATGCTACCGCTGCCGATTGCCGGCTTAACAATTACGGGAAAGCCGATCTCCGCGACAGCGCTTTCTACTTCTGCCACATTCAGCGCCATGCGATAAGCGGGTATCGGAACTCCGGCTTCCGCAAGTAGCTGGCGCTGAGAGAATTTGTCACAGCATCGTTCAATCAATTCGGGGTTGGGTCCCGGTAAGTCGAAATGCCGACATAGTTTGCCAACGGTTGCATAGACCGACTCGTCGATGCCCGAGAAGCCCGTGATACCAGCGATGTCATTGGTCTCACGCAGCCTGGAACATTCGCGAATCAAGGTATCAAGATTGGTTGTATCGACACGGATTGCCTCGCTTCTTTCCGCCGCAAGATACTCGTACTGTGTTGGATCAACTGATAGTGTAATTGGATGAAAGCCAAGACGCCGGGCCGCGTGGATGTATCGTATTCCATTACCTCTTGCATGGCCTTCAACCAGGATGAGAGCTTTCCTTGACATTGGCTGTTCTCCACTCTGCGTTTTTGTCGATAGGTCGTTTTGCCATCGTGGACCTCAGACTTAAAGACAACGATCCAAGGCCAAACATTCCGTGAAATTGGTCGCCTCTACCCGCAGCCGCTGGCTGAAGCTGAAGTTGCCTTTGGCGCAGCAAAATCGTCTTCCCAGATCTGGGCAGAACCGATTGGGCTTGATGGCAACTGACCGAATAGTGGCCGAGTGGGATAATGCACTGTATCGCGTACCAGAGTACTGGGGACGAGTACGCCCTTGACCGGGACCCGGCGCCACGAGCTGTCACCGAAAGGCCCTACTAGGGAGTGAGTTTTAGCGCGTTATCGCCGGGAGAGCCCTCGCGAATCGAGAACGTTATCCTTCCATCGTCGTCTATTGCACCCTCGTAGAACATGTGGTCGCAGATAGAATTATCCCGGTGGAAAGTCAGCACTCGCGGCTTGATCTCCACCATCTGATGCTCCTCGATGTATGCGGAGGAGCAAACGATTATTTCGTCCCCGACCTGACAGGTGCGAGCAGCGGCTCCGTTCAGCACGCAGCAACGAGAACCCCGCTCTCCATAAATCACGTAAGTGCTGATTCGAGCGCCCGATGATTTATTCCAGATTTCAACGAATTCCATTGGAAGGATGCCGGCTTCGTCGCAGTGATCTGGATCCAAAGTTATTGAGCCCCGGTAGTTCAAATTCGCGTCGGTCACAGTTATTCCATGAAGCTTGGCGGCAACAAATTTTCTCATCTACATTTCCTCTCGGCGGTGGGACACTGCGTCGACAAGCGATTGCTGTGTCTTGGTTTCAGGATGGATGGATGGACGTTCTGCGATTTGTCGTATTGTGGTTCTTAGGACAAAATTGATTACTCTGGCGTGGCCAGCACGAGACAGTCAGGCGAAGGCTGGTTGTGGTGGGCGGAGGCATTGCCGGCCGGCTGTCCCCCATTGGTAATGCCATCCGATACAGTTCCGACATGTTCCGTTCCTTTAATTAGTTGTGATTTCAGGTGACTGTGCCAATCGGCCCGTTCAACTGGATCGCACACAAAGTTGCAAACCTCGTGCCAAACTGGCTAATCAGGCCGGAAACAGAAATGCGTGATCTCTTTCAGCTATTTAGGTGAGCAGACCACGGATCGGATCAAGAAGGCACGTCGCGGACGCGACAAAATGTTGAGTGTAGGACGGGTTGAGGTGGCGCCCTTCTGCTGGTGGTCGTGCGGCCGATCTGGGCATCGTTGACTTCTGGCGGCGGGGATGTCGAGGACGCTCGGGTATTGGCTGTTCGGATCTTAGACGCGTGCAGCCTCATGCCTCGAATGCGGCCGTTTTACTTGTCCCAGTCGAGGCCTGCCTAAATGTTTGATCTCAGGTTTTGATGGGGCATCCTTATCTTCCGAATCAAAGGATGCACTATGGGCCAGGTTCTTCATGGGAGCGCCACGACGACAGAGGCGGTCCGTCGGGCGCCCGCTGATCAAGGGTTTGTTTTCAGCGATGGGATGGTCGCGGGGCTTACGCTCCTAAGGACGACCTTAAGAGCCCAGCCTCGCTACCGTGCCATGATCGCGCAAGGCGGCCCTCGCCGGAGGCGTACCCGAGGATCGCCCCTGACCAACAAGGAAAAGCCGGATCGACGCGGTCATGTATCCTCTAAGAGTTGTCATGACGCTTACCTCCTTCAGGTTGTGTGCGTCAAGTTCTGCAAAATGGGGCGGCCACGATGCTGGTCATGCGGCTTGGCGTAGAGCGAGCTTCTTGTGCTCGCGCAGATCGTCCATGTTGATGTAGCGGTTGGCCTCCATCCAGTTCTCGTTGGTCTCGCAGCCAGCGCCCTGACGAGGCGCAGGCAGCTTTCATTGGGGAAGATGCGCATGACATTGGTGCGCCGGCGGATTTCCTCATTGTGCCGTTCAAGCATGTTGGTGCTCTTGAGATGCTTGTGATGCTGGCGCGGCAGGCAAAAGAAGGTCAGCGTGCGCTCGATGGTCTCCTCCACCCAACTCGTCAGTCGCGGATAGCGGCCCGACCATTTGGACAGCCATGCGGCGAGATCGGCCTTGGCCTCGGCGAGATCGCGCCGGTCATTAGAGCCAGCGCAAGTCCTGCAGGCAGTCGGCGCCGTGCTTTCTCGGCAGGTGATCGAGCGCGTTCCTGAGGAAGTGGACGTAGCAGCGCTGCCAGGCGGCTTCGGGGATCACCTCGCCGATCGCCGCGACCAGGCCGGCATGATTGGCGGAGACAACCAGCTCGACGCCCTTGGGGCTGCGCGCCTTCAGCGCGACGAGGAAATCCCTCCAGGCCGAGCGGCTTTCGCGATTGGCCATCTCGACGGCCAGGATCTGGCGCCGGCCGTCCCAGTCGATGCCGACAGCGATCAGCACCGCCTGGCTCATGACGACGCCGGCCTCACGCACCTTCTCTTAGCGCGCATCGAGGATGAGGTAAGGAAACGGCTCTTGAAGGGGGCGCCTGGCAAAGGCAGCGAGGCTCTCGTCCAGCCGCTTGTTGATGGCCGAGATCGACGAGGCCGAGAACGCATGGCCGCACAGCTCTTCCGTGATCGCCTTGACCTTGCGGGTCGACACGCCCTGCACATACATCTCCGCAAGCGTCGCCACCAAGGCCCGCTCCGAACGCTGGTAACGCTCGAGAAGCTCGGTCGAGAAGCGGCCGGCCCGGTCCTGCGGAACCCGCAGCTCAAGCTTGCCGACCCGCGTGACAAGGGTGCGGCCGTAATAACCCGAGCGGTAGCCGAGCCGCTCAGGTGTGCGCTCGCTCTTCGAAGCCCCCAGCGCCTCGTCCATCTCGGCCTCGAGTACCTCCTGCATCACCGCACGGATCACTTCGTGAAGTCCGTCCGGGTCCGAAAGCAGAATGTCTTTGATGGCAGCGCTGCCGGTCTTACTTTCAATCTTGGTCATGGTGGCGTTCCTTCGCGGGAATCGGTGACGTGAACAATCACCAGCCTGCCATGACCGCCCTCTCTCAGCGAATTTGCAGAACTGTCAGCACACACCCTCCTTCATCACAAACCCAACCGAACAACTGGGCAGGTGTTCCAAAAAACGCCGAGTTCCAATAAGGACTCAGGTCCTGGTCCGCTATTGTCACCCCTTCCAAGTCGATGTGTTCGTCACAAATCTTGCGCAATTGAGAAAGGTCGCCCGGGCGTACAACTCTGATTTCCACAGTATTCTCCTGCTTCTCGTTCCGGCACACGTCAGGGGATTTGCTTGCGCAGTTGCCTGATGTGGCAGGTGAGCCAGCCCGCATATTGGCCGTCGTATTGTGGGCCGCGACGCTCACATGTGCGCACCCGATGAAGTGTAGATGTGTTTGTTTCAGGCAATGAGGCGCGTCTTGTGAGCACCGCCACGGTGGACCTGAAATCGCCTCACAGACGCTTGCCCACTGAACACGTCCCCGCCATGACCGGGGACGTGTTAAGGCACATTGCCTTCAGCCTCTGCAGAGGTCAGCGGTCTTGCTGCCGTCCGCAGGTTGTCTTTGCCGTAGCCGTATTTGCCGAATACTGCCATCATTTCGCCAGAGCCAACATAGTCCTGCATACGGCATTGAACGCGTCGACCGCAGCCTGCTCGTTGAGCTCGAAGGCGATAGCAGGATAGTTGGCTGGCGCGATGAACGAATCGGCCAGCTCAAGGCTGTGGTCCTTCTTAACAAGTCCAGTCGCTGTAAAGTAGTCGAGGGCACCGGCGGCGGCGCGACAGCCTGTCCGCCGGCGGTCCGGCGACCTGCATGATTTTGTCGTCGGCGATGCCTGACTTTTTCGCGTCCTGGACCGCGGTGTAGCCTGTATCACTGACGAAGGTGAGTCCCTTGTCACGCACATCCTCATAAGAATGCAGCCCTTCCGGGTTGCCCTTAGGCACCAGCAGTGCGCCTCTCTCCGTAGCGATCGGTTCGCTGAACAGCACGTTGCGGCAGCGCTCCGGCTTGATCCACATGCCGGCCGTGATGAAGTCGAAGCGGCTAGCCTGCAGGCCGGGGACAAGTGAGCCCCATTCGGTTACGACCGGCTCGATTCTATTCTCGTGTTTTTGCGCGACGCACGCAAATGCCAGACAATCCGATCCCCAAATTAATTCCCAGCACCGCAGGTTATTTGGTGTCCGCTTTTTCAACGAGACGCTCCATGAGCGTGCTGTAGGCGACAAAACCGGTGTGAGACCAGAAGGTCTTGCGGCCAGGATTGGTCTCCAGCACGTCGAGGAAAATCCTTGATTTGTTGTGGAAACGAGACCGAATAAGCAGCTCAAGGGTCCTGCAGCCAATCTCCGAACGTCGGTGTTGGCAGCTGACGTAGAATTGCCTCAAAAAGACGCGTTGCCCACTCGGCTCCGCATTGTCTGGCTCCAAACGATGAGTGGCGAGGCCCACAATCTCGCCGTTCTGGCTGAAGAGGTCGACCATCCAAATTTCGCGATTCACCAACTGAATAAACCGCTCCTTGAGTTCTGAAACCGTCATCGGGGTTTCGATGCTTCTCGGCCTCGATCAACTCGCGGTTCAACATTGCCAACTTGTCGAAATCTTCGGCGGCAGCTCTGCGAATCTCAATTGTCTCTGAAGCACTGTGATCCTCTCCTGACCCATGCGACCCACGCAGCGGGCTAGGCAATGCGCTCCTACATGTCCGTGGTGGGTAAAGCCCGTCCGCAGCCAAAAATCCTATGATTAGAGTTGTTCTCGATGACCTCCGATACGGATTCTCTCGCCGGGCTTATTTCGATTTGGTCGAGGTCATTGAATCCTGCATCGCCCGACAGCCGCGCCGTCGGTAGGGATCAGCAAGCGTTCAATTTCCAGATGGTGGCTGCGAGAGGCGGATACCAACGTTTCTCGTCTGAACGTAGCCGTCCAGCGCTTCCTGACCCTTCTCCCTGCCGTAGCCGGACTGGTTTATCCCACCGAACGGTGTTTCCACCCCGCCCACATACCACCCATTCACGTACACTTGACCGGCCCAAAGGCGGTCGGCGGTCCAGAGGGCCCGGTCAATATCCCGCGTGAACACGCCCGCTGCCAGACCGTGAACGGTGTCGTTCGCGAGATTGACGGCCATTCCCGGATTATCGAACGTGGTAACGGCAAGAACAGGACCGAATACTTCTTGCTGGAAGAGATTGCTGTCTCGCGCGACATCGGCAAACACCGTGGCCGCCATAAAGTAACCGCTCCGCTCCGAAAGCGCAGTCCCGCCGGTTACGAGTCGCGCGCCCTGCGAGAGGGCCGTCTGGCAGGCCCGCTCAACTCCTTGTCGTTGGTTTCGGGAGATCAACGGGGTGATGTCGCAGTTTTCGCGTCCTGGACCGACCGACAGTCCTTCGACGCAGACCCTCACTCTTTCCACCAGTTTGTCTGCAATAGAACGTTCCACAATAAGACGTGTAAGGTTGTTGCAATTCTGGCCTGCATTCAGAAAGGTCCCGACGCGTACCGCTTCCACAACGCAGTCGAGGTCGGCATCGGAATACACAACTGCAGCCGACTTTCCGCCCAGTTCCATTATGCAGGGCACGATCCGATCCGCTGCCGTCTTGAGCACCGTCCGCCCAGTAGTAATCGAGCCCGTGAAGACGATGTGGCGAACGTCGGGATGTTCGATCAGCGCCTGGCCTGCCGTTTGGCCGTATCCAGTGAGCACGTTGACCGCTCCGGCAGGCAGCCCCGCTGTCTCACAGGCACGCGCAAGTTCAACTCCGGAAAGGGGAGCTAGTTCCGGCGACTTCACCACGACTGAGTTGCCGGTTGCGATGGCGCAGGCCAGCGAGCGGGCCGTCAGTTCAAGTGGACCATTCCACGGAACGATCTGGGCGGACACGCCGAAGGGACTTCTGACTGTGTAGTTGACCAGGTTGGCCCCGCGCGGGATCGAGCGCCCTTCAAGTTTGTCGGCCAAGCCACCATAGTATCGCAGGTATCTGATGGCGGTCTGAACCTCGCCATCGGCAAGTTCCAATGCCTTCCCCGTCTCCGCGCAGTTAATGGCTGCGATCTCGTCGAAACGCGCTTCAAGGGCGTCGGCAACGCGAAACAACATGCGACCGCGATCATACGGATGCATGTCTATCAGCACGCGGTCGCGAAAAACGCGGTGAGCAGCAGTAACGGCAAGCTCGATGTCTTGGGGTCCTGCTTCAGCTACGACAGCAATCGTTTCGGCGCTCGCCGGGTCATCGACCTCGATGCGTGTGCCGGACACAGAATCCCGCCACTCGCCATCGATATAATTTTTGACTACGTCGTTGCTGGCCATCCAGTCCTCTTTCTTATCGCTCGATTTTCTTCGAATTGGCGCAGCGACAGTGGTCGGCGCCGCAGGAAGAACGGCAACCGTGGTATCGGTCCGGCAGTGAAAGCCCTAGTCTGCCGTTCAGCCGCTCCGAGTTCGCCCACTGCCACATGCCACGGAACGGCCTTCCCGTTCCGTGACTGCGAGCGGCCCGATTTTGGACCTGCTAGTGGCCCGGTGCTTTGTCGGCTAGCGAGCCGCGCCTCCACCGTCGAGGGTAGTCGCTACTGCGCCAATGCTGTCGCGAATGATGGACAGACCACGCCGAAGGTCAGCCTCGGCGATGGTGAGGGCAGTCATGAACTTAAGCACCTCACCGTATGAGCCGGCGATCTCGATCACCAAGCCCCGACGAAAAGCCTCCTGGGAGACCAGACCTGGCAAGGAGTGGTGCTTCGGTGAAACGAGTCCGTACATCAGACCGCGGCCTCGCACGCTCAGGCCGAGGGTGGGGAATTCCTCGGTAATCGCGTTGAGTTCTTGGACCAAGATCGCAGACTTGCGAGCGATCTCATCCTCGAACTTGGAGTCGGACCAGTAAGCTTCGAGGGCCGCACGAGCAGTGACGAAAGCATAGTTGTTGCCTCTGAAGGTCCCGGTGTGTGCGCCCGGGGCCCAGACATCAAGTTCAGGCTTGATGAGAATAAGGGCCATTGGGGTTCCGATCGCCGACAAAGATTTGGACAGGGTAACGATGTCCGGCACAATTGCAGCCGCTTCGAAACTGAAGAAACTGCCCGCGCGACCGACCCCGGCCTGGATGTCATCGAGGATCATCAAGATTCCGTGCCGCGACGTTAGCTCGCGCAGCCGTTGCAGCCAAGTAACGCTCGCAGCATTGATGCCGCCTTCACCTTGGATCCCTTCCAGGATCACCGCGGCAGGTTTGTCGAGGCCACTGTTGGGGTCATTGAGAAGCTTTTCGAAGTAATCGATTGTGTCAACTGACGCCCCCAGGTAGCCTTCGTATGGCAACGATGTCACATGGGCGAGGGGAAACCCGGCAGCGGCCCGGTGCTCCTTGTTTCCCATCGCTGCCAATGCTCCAGCGCTTTCCCCATGGAACGAGTTGGTAAACGAGACGATGTTCGATCTCCCGGTCACCTGGCGAGCCAGTTTTAGACTCGCTTCGACCGCGTTCGTACCTGTGGGGCCGGGAAACTGTAATTTGTATGTCAGACCACGAGGCTTGAGAATGTATCGCTCGAAAGCTTCGATGAAGGCTTTCTTGGCCGTCGTGGCAAGGTCCAGCCCATGCACAATTCCGTCGCGCTCGATATAATCCAGCAGCGCCTTCTTGATGACGGGGTTGTTGTGCCCATAATTCAAAACGCCTGCACCGGCGAAAAAGTCGAGATATTCCCGACCGTCTGCAGCGATGAGAGTGGTCCCGACTCCGCGATCGAATAGGGCGGGGAAGGCGCGGACGTAGCTGCGCACCTCAGACTCCAGGCGATTGAAAACCGCGAGACCTGCATCCATTTCAGGTGCGAATTGCTTGCTCATAGGCGAACTCCTCAATCTGAAGCCTGCAAAGCCAGGCCTCTTCTGCTTTATGAAGTGGCGTGTAGGTGCCGTTGTGAGACAATAGCGCGCTACATTGGGCGCCTTGCGCAAATTCTGAGCGGCGGGATGCAGTAATTATGCGAAATTGCCGGCAGGTTGCATAAGGCCGGCGGTTTGTGTGGCTGCGGTGACGATTTTTCCCAACCACCTCAAGACGGCTGCATTTGATGCAGCAACCGGGGCAGGCGAACCTAGCGCTCGATTCCCTATACACAGATGAGACTCTTGGCAGCGTGAGCCAACGAATGGAAGCCGAAGCGCGGAAATAGAGGTCCCCCCTATCATCATCGTCCAGTCGGCTTAGCGTTTAAGTTCCGAGACGTTTCCTCGGCCGAACTGGGCGCAAGGCCTCGGCTTTTGACCGTCGGCTGCCATTGTCAGTTGGGCGATGGTGGACAGCACTCTTCGGCCAATGGCTATAACTGACGTCGAGGACGATAGCCGACTTTGGTCCCATGCCTGGCCTGATCGTTTGGGCTTCCGTCTGCGCGGGGTTGAGGCTACAGTCGAGTGCATATCGCAGTTTTTCTGCGCAAATTGCAGCTATTCCGGAGAATGACCATGGAATTGGATCGGATAGATCTGAAAATCTTAAGCGCTGTTCAGCGCAACAATCGCCAAACAACGGAAGAATTGGGCCAACTGGCCGGTATATCGCCCACGGCCTGTCAGCGGCGATTGAAGCAGTTGCGACAAATTGGCGTAATTGAGGCTGATGTTGCAATCGTGTCGCCTGAGGCGGTGGGCAGGTCCCTGATGATGCTGGTCTTGGTCGACATTGAGCGCTATCGTTCCGACGTCATCGATCGCTTCAAGCAGTCTCTACAGAAGGCGCCTGAAGTAATGAGCGCGTATGCGGTCACCGGTAACGCCGATTTCGTTCTCCTTCTCTCCGTGCGTGACTTGGCAGAGTACGACGCATTCTCGAGGCGTTTCTTCTTTGATAGCCCGGCTGTTAGAAATTACAGCACGATGATTGTGATGGATCGCACGAAGGTAACCTTGGCGGTGCCAATCGATGTATAGAACGCGCAATCTTACGCGCATTCAACAACTGGTTGATCCGATTCACCGATGACTGGCGCAAGGGTCAGCCGCCTTGCCCGCCGGCCATGATTGGGACGGGAGTTTTCGTACCGCTAAAGCGGCGATGGAGCGCAAGGCGAAGCATCATTCTGCTCCTTACAACGGCCTCGTCAGCGCGATGCTGCAAAAGCACTTCTGGACCTACCGGGCTGCATTCTGATGTATCTCGCGATAGGTTTGTCCCCTTCAGTCGCGATGCGCTTTGTCCACTTAAGTCACGACGCTCCGGCATCGCCTTCAGCCCTGATGGACTGCTGGCAAGGTCATGTTTAAACGTTCCGCCCCGTTGGGAGGCCGCCATAATGCGAATCTCTTAAGAATGCGCTGATTTCCTGCGTCCTGCAAGATAATTGCGCGTTTTTGCTTGCTCGCCGTCTGCTAGATTTTTGCCCGACTCAGACATTTGCGAGTTTGCGTGGTTTTCGATTATATCGTCGTGGGTGGTGGCTCCTCTGGATGCGTGATGGCGAGCAGGCTCTCCGCCTATGGCGCTCGCGTGCTGCTCATTGAAGCTGGCCCTGATACGCCGCCGAATGCCATTCCTGACGACATCCAGGATGGCGACCCAACGCGTGCTTACCTTAATCCCGGTTATCGATGGCAGTCACTCCACGCGACAACGGTGCGAGGTGGCCGCAAGCCTGTCCATTACGAACAGGCGCGCGTCATGGGTGGCGGCTCCAGCATCAATGCCCAAGTCGCCAACCGCGGCGGGCCCGGAGATTACGATGAGTGGGCCTCAAGCGGTGCAACGGGCTGGGGTTGGGAAGACGTGCTGCCCTACTTCCGTCGTCTAGAATGCGATTTGGATTTCGGCGGGGAATTTCATGGCACGAACGGCCCCTTGCCAATCAAACGTGTGCGCCAATCAGACTGGTCGGGCTTCATCCGGGCAATCTCCGATGCTTACGATGCTTTGGGGCTTCATTTCAGGCCAGACTTCAATGGTGCATTCGGTGATGGCTATTCAGTTGTCCCATTGACCAACCGCAATGGTCATCGGGTCTCCTCCGCGATGGCGTACTTACCCGAAACCGTCCGCTCTCGCCGCAATCTAACGATTTTATCCGAAACGACAGTTGCGCGGCTGACCTTTTTGGGAACAACGGTAACGGGGGTCGAGACGGAGAACAAATCGGGCGTGCAATCGTATAGCGCTTCTTGCGTTATCCTGTGCGCAGGAGCACTCCATTCACCCGCCATATTGATGCGCTCCGGGATCGGCCCCGCGAAGGAATTAGTACAATTCGGAATCCCTATCGTTGCAGATTTGAAAGGTGTGGGCCAGAATCTTCAGGAACACCCCACGATTTGCGTTTCGGCCTATTTGAAGCCGGCCGATCGCTTGTCACCCGGCGTGAGCGAATATATTCAGATGCACGCCCGCTACTCGTCGGGTTACGAAGGCTGCCCGTCGACCGATATGGCAATATCGACTGTTGCCAAATCATCCTGGCACCCGCTGGGGAGGCGCCTCGGCACTCTCGCCGTGTGGGTCAATCGCAGCTACTCGACGGGAACTGTGGCGCTCAAGGGTAGTTCGCATAAAATAGAGCCGGAGGTCGATTTCAACTGGTTGAGCGACAAGCGGGACGCCGAGCGCCTCAAGCAGGGCTTTCGCTTCATAGTCCGCCTGCTGCAGCAAGATTCGCTGTCCTCTGTGGCGCTGGACCCGTTTCCGTCAGCGTTGAATGCGCGAGCGAAGCTGGTGAGCAAGGTCACAAGCACAAACTATGCACTCACGTCATTTCTGGCGCTGCTCATGGACGCGTCGCCGCGGCTGCGCCGTGGGCTGATTAGGCGCGTCATAACGGATGGGGATAGCATTTCCGATCTCGTCAACGACGAGAAACATCTGGATCGGTATATTCGCCAGAACGTCATCCCAAGTTGGCATCCGACGTCGACCTGCAGGATGGGGGCAGCCGCGGATCCTGGCGCTGTGACCGATCCGTCGGGACGCGTTCATGGTATTTTGGGTTTGAGGATCGCCGACGCTTCCGTCATGCCATTTTGCCCTCGGGCGAACACAAACATTCCGACGATTATGGTGGCTGAGAAATTGGCCGACACAACCTTGAGAGACGGCAGACGGAGCTAGGCCAGGCGGCATGTACATTCTGCCGGAGCGCTGCCGCAATGTGGTGTTCACCGAGCCGCTTGCTAAGTTCACCGAAGCCCTGCTCATGCCGAATGGCAATCCCAAAAGACCAGCACTCCTTTGACGATATTCGTGATAAGGGCCTAACGCTGGTCACCACCGCCGGTTCCGACACGGTCACGACCGCCAAAGACGCGGGCATTCCGGAGGATCGTGTCATGCAGGTCGCCGGCCAGGCCGAATTCTTGCAGGCAGTGAAGGTCGGCCGCGCGGCGGCGGGGTCGCTAAACTACTTCACGGTAAGGAGCTCGCTGACAAGGTCGACAGCGTTGAAATGGCAGATCCGTTCACCCCGCCGGCTGGGAAGGCCGGCTACCCAAGTCTCGCCTTCCTGCCCAATCAGCAGGCGGTCGATGCCTTCAACGAGGTATTGAATACTTATATCGGCTCCGACCAAATGATGCAGTCGGTCAAAATACGGCTACACCAAAATCAATCTGCCGGACGGCACCAAGACCGGCGACCTGTGCAAGGGTTGAAATCTTGCGGGGAATGCCACCCATGCACCTAAAAGGCTCCCGGCCGCAGTGGCTGGGCGACGACAGAGCAAAGTGACAAGACGCGAGGCTCCGGGGTGCCGATTTCCGGTATTCAGACGAGATAGTTCGGCAACGTGGCATGTGAGGCTGCTACGCTCAGGAGTGAGCAATGGCAGTCCATCTCGCATGTCGCAATGCCGACCTGATGCCCCTCCTTTTGCCGAGGAACCGATGATCACCAAGCATCGCGTATCGGTTGATGGTGTCGAGACATCGTACTGCGAGAACGGAGCTGGTAGGCCGATTGTTTTCCTGCAGGGGGCGGGCTTCCGTGCAGAGGCTAAGAGTTCCTTTGTTCGGCAGCTGAACGGGCTATCCGATCAATTTACGGTAGTAGCGATTGATCAACTCCATTTTGGGGGAACGGATTATCCTGCTGACTGCAAATACATTAACCGGCTCGGTCGTGTGAATCATGTAATTAGCTTCCTCCAACAACTGGGTTTGAAGCAGATCACGCTAGTCGGCCATTCAGAAGGATCATTCGTCGACGCGCGGGTCGCGATCGTGCGTCCCGATCTTGTTTCTAAGCTTGTCCTGCTGACCGCTAACTCCGTGTCGCCGGCGTTCGGAGATGACCGTGACGAAGCTTGGCTGGAGGCCTGCCGGCAGGCTTACGGCTGTTCCGGCCCGATGCCGAGCGAAGAGGAATACATCACCGCACGGCGGAAAAGCTGCCGCGCCCACGGGCAGGATGTGGAATGCGCCGAGCGAGAAGCCTATCGGCGGGCCGCGGCTCGGGGACAATGGGAGATCTGGCAGAGATTGCCGGAAGACGAGACAAACCTGCATCGTTATCCACTGCTGCAGCAGAAGTATATCTTCCCCTACCTTGATCAGCTTCAGGCCCAGACGTTGATCATCTGGTCCAAGAACGACCCTACCGCGACGCCGGAGCAAGGGATCAACCTGGCGAAGCTGATCAGGAATTCAGATTTCCATCTGCTCAATAATGCCGGCGATTCCGTCCAGGTTGATCCGGAGCGAAGCCGTGAACAGACTCATCCGTCAATGGCACGAATGATCAACTGTGACGGGAACAATGCTCGGGCCAGCGTCTCCGAGGCGAATCTCTCAGCGGCGTGTCGCATACGACGAACTTGTGCCCTGCCATGGCAACAAGGGCATAGCCCAGGCGGTGGCGCCCATCCAACCGGGCAGGGCAGGAGTCATGCAAGACGTGGTGTGCCTCAGTTGGCCATACCACAGCTCGCGATTGTTCACTTCCAACGAACCACGGGGATGACGGAAATGTGCGTATGCACCCAAAAATCACCGAATTTCTGCGAATAACTTGCATTTCTCGCACAAAGCACCACAGCTGCGCTGCTACGCTCACGAAGCATGCACAAGTGGCGTAGCAAAGGATCGACTGGAGGAATCTATACCTAAGTGGGGACCCTGCAGCTCACACGATGATGGGAACCGCCGGACTACAAGCTCAACAAATGATGCAATGGTCTTTTCCCGAGGCATATCGGGAGACCATCGGCGATGCGAAAACGGAGGACTAACCAGTGGTCAAGTGGAAACTCGACGAATGCTTTAAGGCTGCAATCTTGAAGAGGATTGCCGCGCTCGGCCTGGCGGCGATGACAATCTCGTCCTTTGCCGGTTCGGCCTCGGCGGAGTCGCTGCTCGATAAGATTAAGAACGGAGAAACGATCCGTCTTGGCTTCACCAATGAGCCTCCCAGTGCCTATCCTGGTGCGAACAACGAGCCGCTTGGCCTGGTCAATGTGATGACACTGGACGTTCTGAGAAAGATGGGAACGACCAAAATCGAGCCGGTCGTAACCGATTGGGGTTCCCTTGTCCCGGGCCTCCAGGCTGGTCGCTTTGACATCATCACGGGCGGCATGTGGATTAAGCCGGAGCGGTGCCGCAACGTCCTGTTCAGCGAACCGATCGCATCGAGCAATGATTCGATGATCGTGCCGAAGGGCAATCCGGAAGCGCTGCATTCCCTCCATGACGCTCAGAAGAAGGGGCTTACCCTGGCCATCATGACGGGTACCACCGCAGTCGAGCAGGCGAAGAAATTAGGTTTCCCTGACGACAAGGTTATGCAGGTCGCCGGACCGCCCGAGGTCGTACAGGCTGTAAAGGCCGGCCGCGCCGCTGCCGGCTCGCTCTATAGTCTGAACGCGACGACTCTTGCCGAGCAGGATCCCAGCATTGAGGTGGCTGACCCGTATACCCCGCCGGGACCGAATGAACATCCCGCCATAGCCTTCCCGCTCAGCGAACAGGCTGCGGTAGACGCGTTCAATGCTGTGTTGAAAGACTATATTGGCTCTGACGAAATGATGGCCGCGGTCGGCAAATATGGTTACACCAAACGCGATCTCCCGGATGGCAGCAAGACCGCTGATCTTTGCAAGGGCTGAAGCTATGCGTCTGACCGCTCCCCGGCCCTTGGCCGGTAGGCGGTCAGTGGGGAGGGCATATGAGTAAGGTCGATCTCAGCTTTATCTTTGCCGTGCTCACCAAGGGCGTCATGACTACGGTCATCGTCACTCTTGGCGCCTGCGTCGTAGCGATCGTCCTTGGGCTTTTCGTGGGCCTGACCCGAGTCTCTCCCCGTCGGCAGTTGCGCTGGTTCAGTATCGCCTACATCGAATTCTTCCGCGGGACGTCCATGCTGGTTCAGCTCTACTGGTGGTTCTTTGTATTGCCGATTTTCGGTATTTTCCTGTCGCCGTGGACTGTCGGAATTTTGGGGATCGGAATGAATGCCTCTGGCTACGCAGCCGAGTATGTCCGCGCCGCCATTCAGGCCGTTGATAGGGGCCAGTATGAGGCATCTACAGCGCTCAATTTTTCGCGGCTCACCATGATGCGGCGTATTATCCTCCCACAGGCAATGCGCGCCATGCTGCCGACCTGGGGTAACATGCTCATCGATGTGCTTAAGGGTAGCTCGCTCGTCTTCTTCATCACCATTCCCGAATTTACTAGCGCCGCCAAGCAGGCGGCCGACGCAACTGGCGATTATATGCTGTTCTTTGCGGTTGCACTATTCGGTTATTACATCATCGCGCGCGCCCTCATCACTCCTTTCGTGCGCTGGCTGGAACGCCGCGTCTCGCGCGGTTTCGTTCGGGAGCAGGTGGCTTGAAGATCTGGGATTGGTCTTACGTATGGGAGGCTTTCCCATATCTCTATCAGGGAGCGATCGTCACCATTGAGGCTACGCTGCTCGGGTTTGCGATCGCGCTGATATTGGGTCTTGTCTTCGCGATGATTCGCCAGTCGCCAAACCGCTACGTCTCGACCACCATGGCGGAGATCGTGGAGTTTATCCGTTCAACGCCCTTGCTGCTGCAGTTGTTCTTTGTCTATTTCGTTGGTCCGCAGATCGGAATCTTCATTCCTGCCTGGACGGCGGGAGTTGGCGTGCTGGGGATCCACTATGCAGCCTATTGTTCCGAAGTCTTCCGCGGCGGCATCGAGAATGTGGATGGCGGCCAGTGGGAGGCCTGTACGGCACTAAACCTTTCGCGAACGCGGACCTGGCGAACAATCATTCTGCCGCAGGCGATCCCGCCCATGGTGCCAGCTCTGGGCAATTACTTCATCGGCATGTTCAAGGACACGCCGGTCCTGGCGGCAATCTCGATCTTCGAGATGCTGCAGCAGGCGAAAAATTTCGGGGGCAATAACTATCGATACATAGAAGCGATCACTATGTGCGGCTTCTTCTACTACGTGTTCAGCTTGGTTGCTTCCGCTATCGTGCAGTCGGTCCGCGTCTGGCTCAACCGCCGCTACCATCTGCAATAGGGAGGCCTTATACTATGAGCGAATTTGTGCTTCGCTTCGAGGACGATCTCACGAAGCGCCCTAGGGCATCAGCCAGGCGGGACGAGCTTGACCTCGATATCAGGCGCAGCGAAAAAGTCATGAACGAACCCATAGTTCGCTTCGAGAACGTCACAAAGCGCTACGGCGCGTTGACGGTGCTGGACGAACTCAATCTCGAGATCGCACGCAACGAGAAGGTGTCCATCATTGGTCCGTCCGGCTCGGGCAAGACCACCGTTCTGCGCATGCTGATGACGCTTGAGCACATCAACGGGGGGGTGATATGGGTCGACGGTGAACCGTTGACGCATACGCAGAAGAACGGCCAAATAGTGCCGGCGAGCGAGCGTCATCTCCGTCGCGTGCGTGCCAAGATCGGTATGGTGTTCCAGCACTTTAACCTGTTCCCGCATATGACTGCTCTGCAGAACTGCATGGAGGCGCCGATCTCCGTCCTTGGGCTCTCGAAGAAGGAGGCGGAGGCCCGAGCGGCAGAGCTGCTCGACTTGGTGGGCCTCGGCGACAAGAAGAACCATTTCCCGATCCAGCTTTCCGGGGGCCAGAAGCAACGCGTGGCGATCGCTCGGGCGTTGGCCATGCGGCCCAAGGTGATGCTGTTTGACGAGGTGACATCAGCGCTTGACCCGGAACTGGTTGGAGAGGTGCTCAACGTCATCCGCAAGCTCAGCGCCGAACATGACCTCACAATGCTGATGGTCACGCACCAGATGGGCTTTGCCAAGGAGTTCTCCGATCGCGTGTGCTTCTTTTCTGGCGGTAAGATTGTCGAGCAAGGCCCGCCCAGCCAGCTTTTAGGCAATCCGCAAAACGAGCGAACGCAGCAGTTTCTCAATGCGGTGCTGGAGACGAGGTGAGTTGCGGGTTGTGCCGCTAGTTGAGTTATCCCGTGGGTGGCTTCCGGGCAGGAACTGGTCCGTTCGGAGCAGGCTGCCCTGCGACGAACCTACGCGCGGTTTTTCAGGGCCGGGTTGATGTCGAGGTTACTGCCCCAGTTCATTCAGGACTGCATAACTAGGATCGTCCGGTCCAAGCCCCAGATTGGTCGAGTTAGGTAAATAGCGCTGCCCGTTCGGCAGTTGCGAGCTTGAAGATCTGATGTGCGTTCAATCTGCCATTCAGGGCATCTGGGCTCTGGAAAGTGCCCTAACACGATTGTCTGACGGCGGACGCAAACCCGGTATCCTACAGGCCCGGGGAGGGTCGCACAAGCGTTCTGCGGTTTCCCAGTTTTTACGGCTTTCATGCGAATGCACCAAAACAATGCCGACTTACTGCGCCTGGAAAGGCATGTTTCTCTGAAACAGCCGTTTCGACGCTGTTAAATTCGTGCATTCAGAGAGAACCTGTATCGCGCAGGTGATGGGCATTTGCTGCCGAAATCACCATCTTAGCTGCTTCCAGAAGAAGGATGCTTCCGTGACAACTCAACAAAGGGCCCTCGGAATTATTGGGCTGGAGATCGGACTTCCGCCTCGTGAATTTCCGCCACCGCAACCGGAGTCGGTCTTCAACCCGGCAACTTTCGACTTCCCAATTATAATAGAGACCGCGGCCGGGGCTTTGGAGGAGAGGGTCATTCCCGGTGATGCTTCTCTCGAGCCGGCCTACATTGCAGCTGCCAGGCGGTTGGTCGAGCGCGGAGCAGTCGCGATAACCGGGGACTGCGGGTTCAGTATCCGGTACCAGGCTGCAGTGGCCGCGTCTGTCGAAGTCCCGGTGGCCATGTCGAGCCTGCTACTGGCGCCCACGCTACTCCGGCAGCTTCCAGCTGACGCAAAGCTCGCCGTTGTGGCCGCAGACTCAAGACACTGCGGCAAAGAGCTGCTGGGCATAGATTCATCCGCAGAGGCAAGAGTAGTCATCGGCGGCATTGAAGGTGACGCGTGGCCGGCTGGTGTTGTTGAAATGGAGTCGGAGGTTGCAGCCTGTGTCGCGCGACTTGGCGCCGCACATCCGGGGATTGCCGCCCTCCTATTTGAATGTACATTGTTCCCGATGGTGACGTCAGCAATCCGTCGTAGGACAGGACTGCCCATCTATGACGCCGCGACCCTTTATCGGATGACATTCGCGTCCGTGGCTTGACCGCTTGGAGGCCACTATCCCAAAATATGAGCTCATGTCTGGTATGAGTTGCGGCTCGTTATTGTAACACACGTCCGCATCTTGTCGAATACTCTGTCGAGACTGGATCCTCGATTTCCGAGGTCAGGACGCGGTGCCTGAGATGCAGGTTGGATTTTTGGAACTCGTGCTGGTCGACCGTGATCCAGACGCTAAGCGGCGACCGACTTCGGCCGGAGTTGAAGCAGGGCGATCAAGGGCCACAAAAATCACTTCAGCCACCTGAGCAGGAGGGAGAAGTTGTATCCGGCGGCGGCCAGGACGGCGTTGAGGGCGTCGCCCTGCTGGCCGGCGAGGTAGTTGCGGCCCATGCGGTGTTCGTTCTTGATGTGGCCGATATGACGCTTGCCAGCGTGTGGCCGTCATAGGGATTGCCGGGCAGCGCTTTTGCATGCAGGGCGAACTGGCCGCCCTTGGAGCGCTTCAGCGTGGTGGCCACCGACACCTTCACACCGAACTCGTAGGGCATATGCGCCTTGCCCTTGCCAATGCATTCCACCTCGTGCGCGTGCAGGCTGTAGATCTTGCGGCCGCGCTGGCGCTGGCGTTGCTAGAGAACGGTGGCGGCCTGGTAGAACGGCCATTTGAAGAGCGCGTCCAGCCCCGCATCGCCGGCGATCTGGCGAGAAATGTCGCGAATGGTCCGGCCGAGATAGGTCTTGAGCCTGCGCAGCGCCTTGTTGGCCCGCTTGAACTGCTTGGCGTGGGCATAGCGCTGGTGGCTGATCAGCGCCAGCTGATAGCTCTGGCGCAAATGGAGCTCCTTCCCTCTTGGCCAGCCGCACCAGCCGTTCGCGCGCCCGGTTGATGAGCTTGGCGTCGGTCGGGAACATGACGTTCTTCGGCTGCACGGTTGTGTCGACGATCACCTGGCGCGTGTCGGCCGGCTTCATCGCCCCGGTCTTGACCGCAAGGCTGAGGCTCTCCTGCAACAGCGCCACGATCCGCTCCTCGCCCATGCGGCTGCGCCAGCGCGTCATCGACGAGAGGTCGAACGGCAGCGTATGGCAAAAGAACGTCTCGCCGGTGAGATACTGGAAGTAAGGGTTCTCCACCCAGCGCTCGCACAGCACCTCATCCGACAGGTTGAAGGTGTGCTTGAGGATCGCCAGCCCCGCCATCAGCCGGGTCGGCAGCGGCGGCATGCCGGGGCCGTCCGAATAGACGGCGCCGAAACGCTCCTCCAGCACCGGCCGGTCGATCGCCTGCTTCATGTTGATGATCTGATCGAGCCTGGAGCGGAACAGGTCCTGCTCTCCCGTCTCGCGTGGCTTGGACATTCGCCGTCCCCTCGATTCGCCGCCGCCGAACCGAGTGAATCACGCTCCGCAGCACAAGGGAATCGCAAAACCGAATTGCAGGAAAACAGCGTCCAAATACCGCTAATCCTGCAATTCAAAAGACGCTATCCGCCTCAATCAAAAGGCCAGATCAATGGCTTGCGGATAGTTCACGGTCGACGAGCTGGCGGCCACGCATCAGGCTGGAGATCCATCAGCGTTTACATCGTTTTTCAACGGGCGGCTCAAGCTCCGTGTTGTTGCGCGGCGCGCAGCTTGTCGAACGCCTCTTAGACCGTCGTGTGCCGGAAGAGGATATCCTCTGGAATTTCGGCATCGACATTCCGACATCACACATCCGTGATAAAGGCGTTTGCGGCTCGACGGGACCCTCCAACCCGAGGTCGCGAACAGAACCTGAATGACTGCCTCGTTTGCTATATGCGAATTGTCCGTGGGCGCCGCCAGGAGCTGGAACCGGCCAATCGACTTTAATTCTGGCTAGCTGTGCCCAGAATCGAGAAAAACGCCGGATTCATGCAGGCACAGCGGCCAATTTGCAGGAACCACCCCCCTGGGCACTGCTACTTATCTGGAATGAGGGGACTGTGGAGCTTCCGTCAAAAGGAAGCCAGATGTTCCGGGTTGAGGCCGTAGATCATCGTGGTCGTGTGAACATGAAGTGATGATAAAGCCGGCAAACAGGGAGGATAAAATGAGCCAATACTCATATAATCGTCGTGCGCTTATGAAGGCAATGCTGGCGATTTCGGCGACCCCTTGGGGGATTAACTCGAGGGCGTTCGCCTCGTCGTGCGACGATCGCATCCTGCGAATCGGCGGACTGGGTGGAGGCCCTGATTCGATGAACCCCTTCGCCACTTGGGGCTCCTTTTGGCCCTTGGCTATTTGCTATGATTTCTTGGTCTGCATAGACGCCCAGCGATACGACGATCGAAAGGGCTTTGCCCAATCTTGGTCCGTCGCCGACGACAACCTCACTTGGACCTTCAAGATCTGGCCCGGCATGAAGTGGTCGGACGGCCAGCCTGCTACCGCTAGGGACGCGGCGTTCACTTATAGTTATTTGCACGATTCCATAGGCAAGCCCGACGAGCTAAACGTCGGGTGGAACAGCACCAGCGGTCTTGAGAACGTCGAGTCCATCAAAGCGTTCGACGACGAGACTTTGCAGATCGTGACCAAGTTCCCCGCGACCTGGCCAATAGACAATATCATAATGATCGTTCCCGAGCACATTTGGAAGGACATCAGCTATGCTGACGCACGCGTAACCTTCCGCAACGATCCGCCTTTGGTGGGTACGGGACCTATGATCGTTTCGGAGTTTCACCAGGGCCAGTTTACACGCCTGACGCCGAACCCCTATTTCCGTACGGGGAAGCCCCAAATCGCGGGGGTGATCCTGCGGTCCTTCGATGCCGCCGATCCGATTGCGCAAGGTCTTAAGAGCGGGGAACTCGATTATGGCAACTACCTGACGTCCGCCCAGTGGGCTGATCTCTCGAAGGATCCCGACATTGTAGTCGGTGAATCCCGCATAGCTCAGAAAACCTATCTCGCCTTCAACACCGCTTCGGGAGATGGCGCAGGTAGCACCAAGGCTCTGCAGGATCCGGCGTTTCGCGATGCGCTCGGCTACGCGATCGATCAGAAGGCCATCGTCGATCGAGCCATGCGCGGACACGCCGACCCTGGTGTCGGACTCGCAATGCCGGTGGCGGCCGATTACTATTCAGATCTGAACGACATCAGGCGCCACTTCGATCTCGCCGAAGCCAACCGCCGGCTTGACGCCGCAGGGTACCGGGACACGAACGGCGATGGCATTCGGGAGGACAAGGACGGGAAGAGTTTCCAGCTAGAGCTGGTGTCTGGACCTTCAGCAAATATAGAGATGCCGGTCGCGGCAGTGCAGTTTATCGCTGGCTGGTTGGAGCAAATCGGTATCCCTGTATCGGTGACTCGGCTCGACTCCGGTGCGCTGAGCGCCCGCGCCGCAGCTCCGGCGAAAGGCGGCGGAGGGTGGGATCTGCTCATTTCCGATACCTGGCAAGGCCCAACACCTAAAGACCTGCTCATCTTCGGCAGCAGCAATTCCATCGGCATCAAGAACAAGGCGTACTGGACGAATGCGGAGTTCGACAAACTGTTCGCGGAGGTGCAGGTCACCGTTGACCTCAAGAAAAACCAAAAGCTGGTCGACCAGGCAGCGCGACTAATTTATACTGAAGCGCCTTACATCGTACTATGTTACCCCACCCTGCTCGAAGCCCACCGGAGGGATTGCTTCGAGGGTTGGGGAAAGCAAGGCATCATGTCGATGGACAGCTACTTCCCATTCGATCGCTTGAAGCCGGTGCCCGCGCCGTGAACGGAGGGGGAGGGAGCCGTCACATCCTGCGCATCATCGTCAGGGCCTCTATAACCCTCCTGATGGTGGCAGTCCTGAACTTCATCCTATTCCGAGTTATTCCAGGTGACCCTGCATCTCTTTTGCTTGGCGGGGCGCGCGTCAGCGTCACCGCCGAGCAGATTGAGGCGCAGAACCAACGTTGGGGCCTTGACCGGCCGCTGTTCCCGGACCAGGCGGTCGACTACCTGTCGGCAACACTCCGCGGCGATTTCGGCTACAGCTTCAAGTTCAGGGGCAGGCATGTCGCAGACCTGATAGCGGAACGCCTGCCGGACACCATAGTCCTAGTCGGGGTTGCTCAGATAATGGCAATCGTTATTGGGGTGATGCTTGGGATCTACGCAGGCTGGCGCCGGGGAGGAGCCGGCGACCGTATCGCAACCGGAGCCTCTCTGGCGCTCTATTCTACGCCGGCTTTCTGGCTCGGCATGATCCTGGTGGTAATCTTCAGCACGGCATTGGGTTGGCTCCCGGGCTATGGTGCATACTCGCCCGGCCTGATCACGGGCTCTCTTGGTTCGTTCCTCGACTACCTGCAACATCTCACGCTTCCCGCCACTGCGGTGGCGCTTGGGCTAATCGGCCAGTACGTCGTCGTCGCTCGTGCCGCAATGAGTGACGTACTCACCGAGGATTACATGGTAACCGCACGGGCGAAAGGGCTGACCAACGGTCAAATGCTGATGCGTCATGCATTTCGCAATGCAATGCTACCGGTCGTGACCTTGATCACCCTCAATATTGGCTATGTGGTCGCCGGGGCCATCACTGTCGAAGCCGTTTTCGCCTGGCCGGGTATCGGCGGGCTGACGGTGGAAGCACTCAACGCACGGGACTACCCAGTCCTTCAAGGCATATTCCTGTTGCTTGGCGTTTCAATTGTTCTCGCAAACCTCGTAGCCGATCTTGCCTACAGCCTTCTAGATCCGAGGGTCCGACAATGAGCGACAATATTGTTCGATATTGCCCGCGAGGCCGGGCGCGCGCAATAAAAGGCTTTCTGCGTCAATTTCTCAGCTATGGCGGTGCTCAGGTGGGCCTCGTATGTCTGGTATTCTTTCTTGTTGTGGGAGCGGTCCCCAATATTCTGGCGGGACCGCTCCAGACTGCGATCAATGCAACTGGCGATTTCCTCGCACCCCCATCAGGCGAGCATCTGCTCGGCACGGACGAAATCGGGCGGGACGTGCTCAATCTGGTCCTCCATGGTGCCCGGATCTCGCTTACGATTGCGCTACTCGCGACTGTGATCAGCCTCGTCGTTGGGACTACAATCGGTACGACCGCTGGCTACTATGGTGGCAGGGTCGACGTCTGGCTGATGCGCTTGACAGACTTCTTTTTTGTCATGCCGTCCTTCGTGCTGGCGCTGGTCATTACACCCGTGGTTCTCGAGGTGATGGGGCGCGGTGGAGAAATCCTGGGCTTCCGTCCTTCTCTTTTCGTGATCATTGTCGTTATAGGCATGACAAGCTGGTCCTTTGTTGCACGTATCGTCCGGAGTCAGACACTGTCGCTTAAGGAGCGACCATTCATTGATCGTGCGCGCGTTGCGGGTAGCAGTAATTTCGGCATCATGGTGCGGCACATCCTCCCCAATCTCGTGCCGCAAATCGCAGCCAATGGTGCGCTGGTGGTCGCCAGCGCAATCTATGTCGAGACATCGCTCTCATTCCTTGGACTCGGGGACCCGTTGCAGCCTTCATGGGGCACTTTGCTTTCGCTCGCTCAGCGCGCCGGCGCGGCCAGTGCTGGAGCCTGGTGGTACCTCGGCGCCCCAGGACTGTGCGTACTCACGGTTTCGCTTAGCTTCGTCCTGATTGGCAGTGCCCTTGACGACACGTTCAATCCACGGCGGAGGGTGATCCCATGACCAGCTCCTCCCAGGACAAAACACCGCTTCTGGAAATAGACCGGCTCTCTGTCGATTATGGGCTCAAGGGCGTTTCATTGCGAGCAATCGACGGCGTAAGCTTCGCGCTCCGAGCCGGAGAGGCCGTGGGCCTCGTCGGAGAATCGGGCAGTGGCAAGACCACGACCGCGATGGCGATCGCTGGTCTACTATCACCCAACGCGCGGGTCAGCGGCGGCCAAGTGCGCTATCGTGGCAACCGACTGCCGATCGACGATGATGCGGCGATGCGGCCACATCGCTGGAGCGAAACGTCCGTTGTCTTCCAGGGCGCGATGAACGCACTTAATCCTGTTCACCGCATTATCAAGCAGATCGCCGAGCCATGCATGCTGAAGCTCGGCATGTCGCGGGGCGAGGCGACCAAGCGGGGAAGTGAGTTGCTTCAACTGGTCGGCATCCCGGCGGATCGTGGTTCCGCCTACCCTCACGAGTTGTCGGGCGGAATGCGACAAAGGGTGATGATTGCCATGGCGCTCGCGTGTCGACCTTCGATTATCATTGGTGACGAGCCCACCACAGCGCTCGACGTCATCACTCAGGCTCAGATCCTTAACCTGCTAGGCGACTTGCGATCGCAGTTGAGCCTCGCCCTGATTTTGATCACCCACGACCTTTCTGTGGTGGCTAAGTGTTGTGATCGCGTAATGATCATGTACGCGGGCCGCATCGTCGAGGATGGCACTGTCGCCGAGATTTTCGCCCAGCCCAAACATCCCTACACCCGACAGCTGATCGAATCGATCCCGAACCCAGCGAGCGGCAAAAAGATGATCCGGCCAATACCGGGTGATCCTCCCAACTTGGTGAATCGACCCTCGGGCTGCGCTTTCCATCCGCGTTGCCCGTCGGTCATGGGGGGGTGCGCGACCGAAGTCCCCAGCCTCAATAAGTTCGGGCGGGGACGTGTCGCCTGTCACCTTCACCGGTCCTTGACGCAAGAAGACAAGGTCGCTGTTCATGCCTGACACTGCCGGCATCCTGCGTCTCGAGAGCCTGCAAGTTCATTTTCCTATCCAGGGCGGTCTGTTCGACCGTGTCCTGGGCCGATCTGTCGGCGCCATGCGCGCGGTAGACGGGATCGACCTCAACGTCGGGCGGGGCGAGATCGTCGCCCTGGTCGGCGAATCGGGAAGCGGCAAGACCACTGTGGGCCGCGTCATCACCAAGCTTGCCAAGCCGACTGGCGGCAGAATGCTGTTCGAAGGCCGCGACATGAGGTCGGTAGAGGGCTTCTCGGCTCTACGTCCGTACCGGCGTCGCGTGCAAATGATCTTCCAGGACGCTTATCAGGCCCTCAATCCGCGACACACCGTGTTCGACATCGTGGCGGAGCCGTTGCAGTCCCTGCGGCTGGTCGGTAACGCCACTCAACTCGCCGACCGGGTGAGTGAAGCGCTTGCGGCCGCTGGGCTCAATCCTCCCGGCGATTTCTTCGCCCGCTTCCCGCACGAGCTATCCGGCGGGCAGCGCCAGCGCGTCGTGATTGCAGGAGCGCTTGCCGTCCGGCCGGAACTCATCGTTGCTGATGAACCTGTATCGATGCTCGATGTCTCGATACGCGCTCAGATTCTTCAGGTCCTGGTTGACTTGCGCGACAGGCACAACATGGCGCTGCTGTTCATCACCCACGATTTGCCCCTTGCCTGGCTGATCGCCGACCGGATTGCGGTCTTGTATCTTGGAAAATTGGTCGAGATTGGTAGCGCCGACGAGATCACATTCAACCCTCGCCATCCGTATACCGTCGCCTTGCGCAACGCCACACCGCAGATTGGCGGCAACGCAGGTCGCGCCGAGTTGCCGGCCCTGCAGGGCGAGGTTCCAAGTGCCGCGCGCGTGCCGAAGGGCTGCCGTTTCCATCCTCGTTGCCCGCTTGCCTTCGACCGTTGCAAAGCTGAGGAGCCGCCGGCGATCGAAGTTGGACCACAGCACCTGTCAGCCTGCTGGCTCGCTAAGTGAAAGGCATGCAATCAGCGCCACCCCAATGAGCGTATTCCATCTGGTATTGCACAGGCAGGTGGGCTGGAACACCACCATGCAGATAGAATGCTGAGACCCGTCGAAATTGGCCACTCCATCTTGAATCAGTCTCAATGTCTGGGAGGCACTCTGAAGTGTGTAATGAACTAGGCCCGATTAAACCGCCAACGCCGCGATACGAAGTGGTTTTGCAGACCGGCTTGCGCGTTCCAATGCGGGACGGCGTTGAGCTCGCCACGGACCTGTATCGGCCTATTGGTTACACTGGGGAACTCGGGTCAATCCTTATCCGAACTCCATACGGTAAGACGCCCTATCGCTGTCCGGTTGAGCCTCGCCACAAAGTGGCAAGAATGTTTGCTGGACAAGGGTTCGCTGTACTTGTGCAGGAGCGTCGTGGCGTCTTCGATTCCGGCGGCGTATACGCTAGGGAACATATAGGGGACGACGGTTATGACACGCTGTCCTGGATTTCGCAGCAGCCATGGTCGAATGGACGCGTGGGCACATATGGGTGC
>NZ_VFTC01000028.1 GCF_007003975.1 Mesorhizobium sp. WSM4306 | reverse complement strand
GCGCGGCACCGGTCCCCCCCACGACTGATCTAATCAAGGTTCTTTCCTATTCCTTTGCGTCGACGGCGGCGTCGGCTTTCCTGTTTGCCTGGGCATGCGGATTGCGCGCATGGAACAGATCGAGATCGGCCTCGATGCGGTCGATCAGATTGTTGCGCACCATATCGTAGCCAAGCTCGATCGCTGCCGCAAAACCATCCGAATCGGCGCCGCCATGGCTTTTTACCACGATGCCGTTCAGACCCAGGAAGACACCGCCATTGGAACGGCCCGGATCGAGCTTTTCACGCAGGCGGTCAAAGGCGCCCTTGGCGAAAACATAGCCGATCCTGGCCATCAGCGTGCGGCTCATCGCGGCGCGCAGATAGCCCGAGATCTGGCGCACCGTGCCTTCCGCCGTCTTGAGCGCGATGTTGCCGGCAAATCCTTCGGTGACGACCACATCGACCGTGCCCTTGCCGATGTCGTTACCTTCGACGAAGCCGTGGTAATTCATCGAAGCCATATTGGCCTCGCGCAGCATGCGCCCGGCTTCCTTGACCTCTTCCTGGCCCTTGATCTCTTCGACGCCGACATTGAGCAGGCCGACTTTCGGCCGATCGATGCCGAACACCGAACGCGCCATGCCGGTGCCGAGAATGGCAAAATCGATCAGCTGATGCGCATCGGCGCCGATCGTGGCGCCGACGTCCAGCACAACGCTCTCGCCACGCATTGTCGGCCAGATCGCCGCGATCGCCGGGCGGTCGATGGTGGCCATGGTGCGCAGGCAGAATTTCGACATCGCCATCAGCGCGCCGGTGTTGCCGGCCGAAATACAGGCTTGCGCCGTGCCTGATTTGACCGCTTCGACCGCCTTCCACATCGACGACTTCCAGCGACCATGGCGCAGCGCCTGGCTCGGCTTGTCGTCCATCCTGACCGCGATCTCGCAATGATGGAACTCGCAGACCTCGGCCAGTTTGGGGAATTTGGCGAGCTCGGGACGCACCATCTCCTCGCGGCCATAGATGATGAAGCGAATGTCGGGACGCCTGACAGCGACCGTCATGAGTGCCGGGATAACCACGTTTGGCCCGTGATCGCCACCCATGGCATCGATGGAAATCCTGATCACGCGGTCTTTATCTCACTAGCTTGGGCCAGGGCACATGGCCCGCGAAATACGAAACTCGCGAAATAAGGGGGCTCGCGAAGGTTCGGCGAAAATAGCGGTTTTGGGCTGCCGCACAACCGACTTTTCTCCGATCGCATCGTGTTTCAGGATTTTCCGAGCAAGGGTCGCAGCTTTTGCTGGAATTCGTTCTCGACCGGCTCGTCCGGGCCAGCCGCCTCCAGCGAGGCGCCGGACTTGCGCGGATAGGGATCGATCGCCAACCCGAAGAACTGTTCGGCGAGCGCGCCGACATCGATCGTATCGCCGGAGAATGTTTCAGGACTGTCAGGCCCCTCAGCATCGATCAGTATCTCGCCGCCGCCTTCGAACCCTTGTCGCCCGAGCTTGGATTGCTCGGGCAGGAACAGCGCCTCGACCTCCTCGTCGATATGGGCTGCGACCGGCTCGAGGGTAACGATACAGGCCTGGGTGATATCGGCCTCGACGCGGCCACTGACCTTGACGCCGTTGCGCTTCCATGGCGCCACCAGCAGTTCGGCGCGGTAGTTTTCGACCGAGAGTAGCTCATGCTCCGCGGCAAGGGCGGCGCGCTGCGCCGGGTCGGCATCGATTACCACCGGAAGGCCTTTGTGCGGCAGGCGACCGACGTTCGCCTTGAATGACACCGGGCTCGGTGTGTCCGCATGTTTCATCTCAGCCTCCCTCTTGATTTCCTTCATTGCGCCTTGGCGACGGGAAACGCCACCGTGCCGGAGAGGATCGATTCGGACGGCTGTGCTTCAAGCTGCCTTGCGGCATCGATCACATAGGACGCCAGCGGCAGGGCCTGCGGCCAGGCGCCGGCGTCGGGCCTGACATTGCGCGCCAGGGCGGCAGCAAGCGCATCGCCATCACGGCGTTCCAGCGCATCGTCATAGGCGGCGGTACGGCCGTAGAACATTTTCGCCAGCCTCTTCATGCGCTTCGGCACGCCGACATCGCCAACACCCAGTTCCCGCAGCGAATGCTCGACATCGAGAAAGAACTCGTCGATCAGCACCTGCGCGACCTCTTGCGCGACGCCCTCTTCGCCGCGCAGCCTGTGCTGAAACAGGAACATGTGCAGCGACAGCATCTCGAAACGGCCGAGCGGCGTGTCCGGCACATTCCAGTCGGAATAAAAAACAATCTGCCGCGCCGCTGCCACGATTTGTGCGTAAAGCGCCTCGGTGATAGCGCGGTTGGCGTTGCGTTCGCGGCCAAAAAGGCGCTGGAACATTGAGGGTGGTCTCCTGGGGACCGTTTGTTTGAATTGGCCTTGTTGCATCGGCAAGCAAGCTGGTTTACCGGTTTTGCCGCCCAGCGCAAGTTGCGGTCAGCTAATGGAGTTGTTGTTGCGCGCGCTGAAATTCAAGTCGACTTTGCTGCCCGGGGCTACCGCGGCGGTTTCGCTGGTGTTGGTGGCTTCCGCGCTGTCAGGCTGCAATTCATCCAAAATGTTCGGCGACCTTACCCCGGGCGAGACGCTGACGCAGGGCTATGTCATCGACCAGCAGGCGGTAGACTCGGTGCCGGTAGGCTCCAGCCGCGAACAGGTGCTTCTGGCACTCGGCACGCCGTCGACGACGGCAACTTTCGACAATGAAGCCTTCTATTACATCTCTCAGACGCGCAAGCGCTATGTCGCCTTCGACAAGCCCCACCTGGTCGACCAGAAAGTACTGGCGGTCTATTTCGGCGATGACGGGCGTGTCACCCAGATCGCCAATTATGGCCTGAAGGACGGCAAGATCTTCGACTTCGTCTCGCGCACCACGCCAACCGGCGGCAAGGACCAGAACTTCCTCAGCCAGATCATCAACGGCGCAAGCAAGCTGGCGCCCGGCATTCCCGGCGGCGGCGCCTAAGAGCGGCGGCTTCCTCCAAGATTTTCTCGCTTTTTGCTTCCCTCGAAGCAACATCATCTCAGGCGACCAAAAGCCCGCGGGAGCGATCCTGCGGGCTTTTGTTTTTTGAGGTCACGTCTCCTTTAGGCGTGCCTCACTTTGCCGGACTTCCGACGGTGTCATGCCGAAATGCCTGCCTGAGCGCGAGCCTGGCGCAAGGGAATTACTCGATCGCTACAGGAAGCGCGGCGATGCCGGCACCGCGCCGGATGAGAGCTAAGAAAGCTTCCCCGCATCCGTCCACCACTCTCAAACAAAAACCCGCGGGATCGCTCCCGCGGGTTTTTCCTGAAGCAGTGGTTTTGCCTCAGCCGTGCGCGAGCACAGCCAACAGCAGGAGCGCGACGATGTTGGTGATCTTGATCGCCGGGTTGACCGCCGGACCGGCGGTGTCCTTGTAGGGATCGCCGACGGTGTCGCCGGTGACCGAAGCCTTGTGCGCTTCGGAGCCCTTGAGGTGCTTGACGCCGTCCTTGCCGACAAAACCGTCCTCGAACGATTTTTTCGCGTTGTCCCAGGCGCCGCCGCCCGAGGTCATCGAGATGGCGACGAACAGGCCGTTGACGATGACGCCGAGCAGCGATGCGCCGAGCGCGGCAAAGGCGGATGCCTTCGAGCCCGAGATCAACAGCACGCCGAAATAGACGACGAGCGGCGCCAGCACCGGCAGCAGCGACGGGATGATCATTTCCCGGATCGCCGCCTTGGTCAAAAGGTCGACGGCACGCGCATAGTTCGGCTTGGAGGTGCCAGCCATGATGCCGGGATCCTCGCGGAACTGCTTGCGCACCTCCTCGACGATGGCGCCCGCCGCGCGGCCGACGGCCGTCATGGCGATGCCGCCGAACAGGTAGGGGATAAGGCCGCCGAAGATCAGGCCGGCGACGACGTAGGGGTTGGAGAGGTCGAAGGAGATGTCGCCCATGCCCTGGAAGTAGGGATATTTGTCGCCATTGGCGGCAAAGAACTTCAAATCGTTCGAATAGGCGGCAAACAGCACCAGTGCGCCGAGGCCGGCCGAACCGATGGCGTAGCCCTTGGTCACCGCCTTGGTGGTGTTGCCGACCGCGTCGAGCGCGTCGGTGGAGTGGCGCACTTCCTTAGGCAGGCCTGCCATTTCGGCAATGCCGCCGGCATTGTCGGTGACCGGGCCGAAGGCGTCGAGAGCGACGATCATGCCGGCCAGGCCGAGCATGGTGGTGACCGCGATCGCTGTGCCGTAAAGGCCGGCAAGCTGGTAGGTGGAGATGATGCCACCGACGATGACGATAGCCGGCAGCGCCGTCGATTCCAGCGAGACCGCAAGGCCCTGGATGACGTTGGTGCCGTGACCGGTGACCGAGGCCTGGGCAATCGAGATCACCGGGCGCTTGTTGGTGCCGGTGTAGTATTCGGTGATCACCACGATGAGGCCGGTCACCACGAGGCCGATCAGGCCGCAGATGAACAGGTTCTTGCCGGTGATGGCCATCCCGGCAACGGTGCCGATTTCACCCCAGCCGAGGCATACAGAAGTGGCGACGGCGAGCCCGGCGATCGACAGCAGGCCGGTGACGATCAGGCCCTTGTAGAGCGCGCCCATGATCGAGCCGTTGGAACCGAGCTTGACGAAGAAGGTGCCGACGATCGAGGTCAGAATGCAGGCGCCGCAGATCGCCAACGGATAGAGCATCGCCGCACCGAGAACCGCGGTGCCGCCGAAGAAGATGGCGCTGAGAACCATGGTGGCGACAACGGTCACCGCGTAGGTTTCGAAGAGGTCGGCGGCCATGCCGGCGCAGTCACCGACATTGTCGCCGACATTATCGGCAATGGTGGCCGGGTTGCGCGGATCGTCTTCGGGAATGCCGGCTTCGACCTTGCCGACCAGATCGCCGCCGACGTCGGCGCCCTTGGTGAAGATGCCGCCGCCGAGACGGGCGAAGATCGAGATCAGCGAAGCGCCGAAGCCGAGCGAGACCAGCGAGTCGATGACGATGCGGTCATTGGGCTGCAGGCCCATCGGGCCGGTCAGGATCAGGTAGTAGATCGAGACGCCGAGCAGCGCGAGGCCCGCCACCAGCATGCCGGTGATGGCGCCCGACTTGAAGGCGATGTCGAGGCCGGCGGCAAGGCTGTTGGACGCTGCCTGCGCGGTGCGCACATTGGCGCGCACCGATACGTGCATGCCGATGAAGCCGGCAGCGCCCGAGAGCACGGCGCCTATCAGGAAGCCGATCGCTGCGGTGATGGAAAGCAGCCACCAGGCGAGCACCAGCACGACGACGCCGACCATGGCGATGGTGGTGTACTGGCGCGCCAGATAGGCCTGCGCGCCCTCGCGGATGGCGGCGGAGATTTCCTGCATGCGTGCATTGCCCTGATCGGCTGCAAGAACCGATCGTGTCGCCCAGATGGCGTAGAGCACTGAAAGCAAGCCGCAGGCGATGACGGCGTATAGGATGGTCATTGCCGAATTTTCCTCGATTGATGGCCCAAAAGAACCCCTCCCTGGGCCGTTGAGACGGGAGCGGATGCCGGCAGGCGGAATCCGTTCCTTCGCAGCGGTGTATGCGAAACAGGGCTTGGAACGTCAAGATATTGTTCGGTTTTTGCCCGGCTTTCAGCCAAAAGGTTTGGGCCAGAACATTTCCGTCACCGATGCCTTGCTATTAGATCGATTAAAATGACGCCGCGTCAGTCCGCCCTGGCGCACTATACGGCCGGAGATCAGTCGCCGGTCTCCTGCCCCATCCGGCGCGCCGTGTAGCGCTCGATGGCCGACAGGCCGTCATAGATCAGCACCGCAAGGGCGGCGACGATCAGGCCGCCTTGCAGCACAAAGGCGAGGTTGTTGGACAGCAGGCCGGCGATGATCACCTCGCCCAGCGTCTTGGCGGCAACCGTCGAGCCGATCGTTGCGGTGGCCAGGCTGATCACCACCGACAGCCTTATACCGCCCAGGATGATCGGCGCGCTGAGCGGCAGTTCGACCTTGATCAGCCTTTGCCAGCCCGTCATGCCGGCGCCGCGCGCAGCCTCCATGACATTGCCAGGCAGCGTCGTCAGGCCGGTCAGCGCGTTCTCGAAGATCGGCAGCAGGCCGTAGAGGAACAGCGCAATCAGCGTCGGCTTCTCGCCGAAACCGACGGCCGGCACCGCGAGCGCCAGCACCGCCACCGGCGGGAAGGTCTGGCCGATATTGACCAGGCTGCGCGACAGCGGCAGAAATTCGGCGCCGGCTGGCCTGGTGACCAGGATGGCAAGCGCCACGGCAACGATGGTTGCTGCTACCGTAGCGATCAGCACCGTCCTGAGATGCAGCAGCGTCAGCGTCAGCAGGCTGCCCTGATTGTAGATCGCCGGTGCATTGTTCTCCGTCAGCGGCTTGAGCAGCGGCTCGAACCAGCCGGGATTGGTGACGAAGGCAACAAGCAGCACCACAAGGGCAAGCCTGAGCAGCGAAGGCAGCCAGGCTTTCATGCCGGCCTCGCCGCGCGTCTCACCAAGCCGTCGACGGTGACGCGGCCGAGCGGCTTGCCGTCTTCGCCCTTGACCGGCAGCGCCGGCCGGCCCGACCACAGAAGTTCGGCGAGCGCATCGCGCTGGCTGGCGTCACCGGGGATCGCCTCGCCGTCGGCGGTCCCCTTCTCCACGGCGTCGCGCACGCGGCCGAGCGAGAGCAGCCGGAACGGCTTTTCGCTGGCGCCGACCAAGGTTTCGACGAAGGCGTTGGCGGGCCTGGCCAGGATCTCTTCCGGCGTGGCGTATTGGACCAGTTTGCCGGCATCCATGACGGCGATCTTGTCGCCCATATGCACCGCCTCTTCCATGTCGTGGGTGACGAGGATGATGGTGGTGCCGAAGCGTTTCTGGATCGCCAGCAAATCTTCCTGCGCCTTGGTGCGGATGATCGGGTCGAGCGCGCCGAACGGCTCGTCCATCAAAAGCACGTTGGGTTCGGCGGCGAGCGCGCGGGCGACGCCTACGCGCTGCTGTTGGCCGCCGGACAATTCGTGCGGATAGCGCGGGCCATAGGCCTCGGGGTCGAGCTGGTAGAGCGTCATCAGTTCGGCGACGCGGGATTTGATGCGGTCCTTGTCCCAGCCGAGCAGCACCGGCACGGTGGCGATGTTCTGCGCCACGGTCCGATGCGGGAACAGGCCGTGGCCCTGGATGGCGTAACCAATGCTGCGGCGCAGTTCGTAGCCAGGCAGCGAGCGGTTGTCTTTGCCGTCGAGCTTGATCACGCCCGCGGTCGGCTCGACCAGCCGGTTGATCATCCGCAGCAACGTCGTCTTGCCGGAGCCGGAGGTGCCGACGATGACACAGACCGTGCGCGGCTCGATGACCATCGAGACGTCGTCGACCACGGTCGTTGCATCATAGCGCTTGGTAATGCCTTCGATCTCGATCATGCCGTTTCAACCCTGCGCTTGGTGGCGGTCATTTCGATGATGGCGTCGAGGATGATGGCCGCGGCGAAGGCCAGCGCCACCGTCGGCACGGCGCCAAGCAGCACCAGGTCCATAGCCGTCTGGCCGACGCCCTGGAACACGAACACGCCAAAGCCGCCGCCGCCAATCAGGGCGGCGATGGTGGCCAGGCCGATGTTCTGCACCAGGACGATGCGAATGCCGGTGAGGATGACCGGAAAAGCCAGCGGAAACTCGACGCCGAACAGGCGCTGGCGGTCGGTCATGCCCATGCCGCGCGCGGCATCGTTGGCCGCGCGTGGCACACCGGCAAGGCCGACCACCGTGTTGGCGACAACCGGCAGCAGCGAATAGAGGAACAATGCGACGAAAGCCGGCGCGGTGCCGATGCCTCTGATACCAAGCGCTGCAGCACCCGGAACATGCGCCGCCACCCAGCCGAGCGGCACGATCAGCAGGCCGAACAGTGCGATCGAGGGAATGGTCTGGACGATGTTGAGCACATTGAGCACGCCGGCGCGCAACCGTTCGACGCGATGGCACAGAATGCCGAGCGGCAGGCCGATGATCACCGCGGCCGCCAGCGAGCCCAGCGCCAGCGTGATGTGCTTGGAGCCTTCGGCCCAGAAACTGTCGGCGCGGTTGGCATATTCCTTTAGGATCGAAAGGCTGTCCCACTGACCGGAGATCAACAGCAAGCCGATCGCGAGTGTCGCGATGACAAGCACGCCGACGCGGCCCAGTGGTGACAGGTTGAGCCTGGTCAGCACATCGGCGAGCAGCAGCGTGAAGGCGAAGATCAGCAACCATAAGCCGGAGGCCGGCGAGATGCGGGCGAAGGTGTTGCCCGCCGGCGTCAGGAAGGTGCCGGCAACGCCGATCAGGATGGCAAGGGCGGCGAGTGCGACCACGCTTGCCGCAAGGCGCAACAAAAGCGGCGTCTTCAGCAGCGCAATAATCGCGGCCACCACGACGATCGCCAGCAGCAGCGGCCCGATCGTCGGCGGCAGCGCTTCGAAGATCGAGCGCGCCTCGCCCGGCACGATGCGGTTGGCGCGGAAGGTGGCGAACGAGGCGAAGAACGCTGCATACGCAACGATCGCCGCGATGACGATGCCGAGCTTGTCGAAACGGATATTCACGCCCTCCCCCGTCAGTCGATCCGGCGCACCGCGCAAGCAGCGCGCCGGAATCGCCTTACTTCAGGAAGCCGTTCTTCTTCAGGAAGTCTTCGGCGACGCCCTTGACCGGCTCGCCGCCGACCTGGACGCGGCCGTTGAGGTCCTGCAGCGTGACGAGGTCGAGCTTGGCGAAGACCGGCTTCAGCAGCGTCTCGATCTCCGGATGCTCCTTCAGCACGGCTTCGCGGATGATCGGCGCCGGCTGGTAGACCGGCTGCACGCCCTTGTCGTCGTCGAGCACGACCAGGCCGGACGGCGCGATACCGCCATCGGTGCCGTAGACCATGGCGGCGTTGGCGCCGTTGGTCTGGTTGGCGGCCGCGCCAATGGTCGCCGCTGTGTCGCCGCCCGACAGCGTGATCAACTGGTCGGGCTTCAGCGTGAAGCCATACGTGGTCTGGAAGGCCGGCAAGGCTGCCGCCGAATTGACGAACTCGGCCGAGGCTGCGAGCACCACCGTGCCGCCGCCGGCGACGTATTTGCCGAAGTCGGAGAGCGTCGCCAGCTTATTGGTCTCGGCAACCTCCTTGCGCAGCGCGATCGCCCAGGTGTTGTTGGCCGGCGATGGCGACAGCCAGACGATCTTGTTGGTGTCGTAGTCGAGCTTCTTGGCGGTCTCATAGGCCTTGGCGGCATCCTTCCAGACCGGATCGTCGGCCTTCTCGAAGAAGAAGGCGGCATTGCCGGTGTATTCGGGATAGATGTCGATCTCGCCGGCGATGATCGCCTTGCGCACCACCGGCGTGCCGCCGAGCTGGATGCGGTCGGTGGTCTTGATGTTGTTGGCGTTCAGCACCAGCTGGATGATGTTGCCGAGCACGCCGCCCTCGGTGTCGATTTTCGAGGACACGACGACCTGCGCATTGGCGGAAGCCGCGGTGATGCCGAGCGCCAATGCCGCGCCGGCCAGAACCTTGACTGAAAACATTTATGAAAACCTCTTGATTTGAACCGGAATGCGGCCGCCGCATATGAGCATGGCTTCAACGCCCCGTCGGGGCACACGGTTTCATAACAAGTGGCACAGGCGCAATAATTTTGTGCCGTCGCCGCGATTTCGGCCGGCGTCATGCTGACAGACCGTGTCAGGGATCAGGCGCGGGCTTTGCGCAATCCGGTCAGCTTGAGCGTACCAAGCGCCACGAAGCAGAGCGCGACCACCGGGAAGACCAGCCAGTTCAGCATCTCCCAGCCCCAGGCATTGTAGATCGCGCCCGACATCAGTGAAGCGAAGGCGACGGAACCGAACAGGACGAAGTCGTGGAAGCCCTGCACCTTGCTCTTTTCGGACGGAAGGTAGCTGTTGGCGACCATGGAAGTGGCGCCGATGAAGGCGAAATTCCAGCCGAGACCAAGCAGGATCAGCGCCGTCCAGAACTGCCACAGATGCAGGCCAGACAACGCCACCGCGGCGCAACCGACGAGCAGCACCAGGCCGGTGGCGACGACGCGTTCGGCGCCGAAGCGATGGATCAGCGATCCGGTGAAGAAGCTCGGCGCGAACATCGCCATCACATGCCAGGAAATGCCAAGCGTGGCGTCGTCCGTCGACAGGCCGCAGCCGACCATGGCCAGAGGCGCGCCGGTCATGACGAAGCTCATCAGCGCATAGCTGCCGACGGCGCAAAACAATGCCGCGACGAAACGCGGCCGGGTGACGATTTCGGCGAGCGGGCGGGCGTCGCTGGAGGCGAGTTCAGCGTGGCCGGCTGCCTTGGCCGGAATGCGCAGGAACGACAGGATGATGGCGCCGACCGCGGCCAGCACCGGAATGGCCGCGAACGAGCCGGCAAACATCACCGGCGCCAGCAATTCGCGGGTGAAGATGACGATCTGCGGCCCGAGAATGGCGGTGATGATGCCGCCGGCCAGCACAAAGGAGATGGCGCGCGCCTTGAATTCCGGCGGCGCATTGTCGGCGGCGGCGAAGCGGAACTGCTGAACAAACGCGCCGCCGACGCCGATCACCAAAAGGGCGAAAGCGAACAGCCAGAAGCTGCCCTGGAACAGCGCCAGGGTGGAGATGACTCCGCCAAGTGCTGTGACGATGGTGCCGGTCATGAAGCCACCGCGCTGGCCAAGCCAGCGGATGATGGCCGCGGCTGGCAGCGCGCCAAGCGCCACGCCGATGTTGAAGCCGGTGATGGGCGCCGTCGCCAGCGACTTGTCGGGGCCAAGCAAATATTGCCCGGCCAGCCCGCCCATGGAAATGGCGATCGGTGCTGCTGAACCGATGATCGCCTGGGAGGCCGCAAGAATGATGGCCGTGCGGCGGCCCTCCCTTGCTGCTGCAGCGGTCACGACGCGTCCTTGCCGCGCCCCTCGCCGCGCACCCGGCGCGACACGCGATCGAGCACGGCATTGGTCAGCTTCGGCTCGTCTTCCTCGTAGAAGGCCTTGGCGATGTCGACATATTCCGAAACGATGACCGCCACCGGCACGTCGTCGCGCTTCATCAGTTCATAGACGCCGGCGCGCAAGATGGCGCGCAGCGTCGAATCCAGCCTGGACAGCGGCCAGTCCTCGGTCAGCGCCTGGCGGATGATCGGATCGATGGTCTTCTGGTTCTCGACGACGCCGGTCAGGATGGCGCGGAACCATTGCGCGTCGGCCTCGCGATAAAGCGCGCCGTCGACTTCCTTGCCGAGCCGGAACGCCTCGTATTCCGCCGTGATCTCGAAGACGCCGCTGCCGGCCACGTCCATCTGGTAAAGCGCCTGCACGGCGGCCAGACGGGCAGCACCACGCTTGTTGGCGTGGCGCGGACCGGGCGAAGCGGGTTCGGTCACGATTGCGCTCCCAGTTTCTCCTTGAGTGCGATCATGGTGAGTGCGGCGCGTGCGGCAAAGCCCCCCTTGTCGCCTTCCGAGCGCTTGGCGCGCGTCCAGGCCTGCGCGTCGTTCTCGGTGGTCAGGATGCCGTTGCCGATCGCAATCGCTTCCTGGACCGACAGATCCATCAGCGCGCGGCTCGATTCATTGGCGACGATATCGAAGTGATAGGTGTCGCCACGGATGATGGTGCCAAGCGCGACGAAGCCGTCATAGTCCTTGCCGCCTTCGCCCATGCCGTCGAGCGCAAACGTGATCACGGCTGGAATTTCCAGCGAACCGGGAACGGTGACGACGTCGTAGGACGCGCCGGCTTCGTCGAGTGCGTTCGTCGCGCCGTCGAGAAGCGCGTCGGCAAGATCGTCATGGAAACGTGCCTCGATGATCAGAAGGTGGGCCTTCTTCTTCGGGCGGATGAACGCTTTGCCGTGTTGGGATGTGCCAGCCATAAATGTCTCCGGGGGTCGCCGGTGACTTAGGCCGAAGCCGGAGTGATCGCAAGCGGAAGATTGGCGAACCGACACCGCCCTCTCATCCCTCGACGGTTCGTCTCTCACGAAAATCGCGTTGCGCGATCTTTCGGGACGTTCCTTGGCTAGGCAGGCAATGCCTCGAGGATGGAGATCGGTGCTCCGGTGCCGATCACGCGCTCAAGCTTCAGACCTGCGCCTTCGAACAAGCCGGCAAATTGCGCCTTAGTCCGCTCCAGGCCGCCGGTGACGGCGAGCATGACCACGTCGATGGACTTGATCTGGGCCGGCTCGTCGCCCGGAGGCACTAGTGTCTCGGCGACGAGCACCCGGCCATGCTTTGGCATGGCTTCGCGGCAGCGCCGCAGGATCAACCCCGCGCGTTCATCGTCCCAATCGTGGATCACCTTCTTGATGACATAGACGTCGCCAACGGGAACGCTGTCGAAGAAGTTACCGGCGACAAACTCCGTACGCGGCAGGTCGCCTCCGGTTCCTTGACGCGCCGCCGCAATACCGGAGGCCAAATCCAGAAGTACGCCGCTCAAATGGGGGTTGCGGGCAAGGATGGCCGAAAGAAGCTGTCCATGTCCGCCTCCAACATCGACGACCCGCGTGTATGGGCCGAAATCATAGGCCGCTGCGACGGCCTCGTTGCTACCTTGGCTTAATGCGACCATGGCGCGCTGGAACAGGGCGGCCTGCTCCGAGTGGACCGAGAGCCAATCAAATCTCGAACTTCCGAACACCTTATCGAAAGCTGGCTTTCCTGTGCGGACGGAATGCAGAAGCTGCTCGAATGCAAGATAAGCCTCGCTGTTGATCATCCGGATGAAATCGCCCGGTCCGGGTCGATCAGAACGAAGTGTTGCGCCAACTTCCGTCAAGGCAAAATGACGAGGGCGAATTTCAGTGAACACCCCCTCCGGCGCCAGAAGCCGCATGACGCGGTAGAGAGATTCCGCATCTGCTTTCGCGGCGGCCGCCAAGTCTTCAACCGACTGTCCGCCTGAGGCCATAAGATCGGGAATGCCGAGTTCGACAAGGACGCGCAGCGCCTGTGACACGGCAAATCCGAAACCCAGCCTCATTACCTGTTGCGACGGGTTGGTCATGGCTTCCCCTCTGGCCAAGTGCAAGCTTACGAGAGGTTCGAGCACAAGTGAAGCGGGAGCCGCTCTGAACGGCGTGCTGCCCCCGACGTGCCATTTAGCGATTCGGGTCGCCTCGCTGGAACCGCTTGACTGTTTTCAAAGCCCTTCGGCCGCCGCCTCGACCAGGCGCGCCGCGTAGCGGGCCATGGTGTCGATCTCGAGGTTGACGCGGTCACCGACCTTGCGCTCGCCCCAGGTGGTGACGGTCAGCGAATGGTGGATCAACAGCACGTCGAAGCGCGTGCCTTCGACCTTGTTGACGGTGAGCGAGGTGCCGTCGAGCGCGACCGAGCCTTTGGGCGCAATGAATTTCGCCAGTTCGCGCGGCGCCTCGAGCGTGAAGCGCACGGCATCGCCCTCATCCTTGCGCTCGACGATTTCGGCCATGCCATCGACATGGCCGGAGACGATGTGGCCGCCGAGTTCGTCGCCAATCTTCAGCGCCCGCTCCAGATTGATCCGGGTACCGGATTTCCAGCCCATCGCCGTCGTCAGCCGAAGCGCCTCTTCCCAGGCCTCGACCTCGAACCAGCGCGCGTTCGAGCCGCTGTCCGGCAGCGCCGTTACCGTTAGGCAGACGCCGCCACAGGAAATTGAGGCGCCGATGGCGATGCTGTCAGGATCATAGGCGGTGTCGATGCGCAGGCCGACGCCTTCCCTCAGCGGCCGCACGGTCGCAACTGTGCCGACGTCTGTGACAATCCCGGTAAACATCAGAAATCTCTATCTTTCATGATCTTTCCCAAAAACCGGTTCCCACTTTTTGGGATCATGGTCGTATCCATTCCGCATAGGCGTCTTCGCCAAAGCGCATGTCGCGCAATTTGCGGAAGCCTGCCGGGATATGGTTGGCGTCAATCGGCGATGCAATGCCGTCCTCGCCGATCGCCTCCGGCCCCTGGAACAGCACGATGCGGTCGACCAGTCCCTCGGCGAGGAAGGCGGTGGCCACTTTGGCGCCGCCTTCGACCAGAACGCTGGCCATGCCGAGCGCGCCGAGATCCTCAAGCAGTTCCGGCAAGGCTACGCCGCCTTCATGGGTCTCGGTGCCGATGAAGCGCACGCCGGCACGCTCCAGCACCGACCGCCGCAGCGGGTCGGCCTCCAGGCAGGCGGCGATATAGAGCGGCACCCGGTCGATGCCGGAGACCAGCTTCGAGGCTTCGGGCAGCCTGATCTGGCGGTCGAGCACGATGCGCGCCGGCGAGCGGTTCTCCAGCCCCGGCAGCCGCACGGTAAGCGCCGGATCATCCTCCAACGCCGTGCCGATGCCGACCAGTATGGCGTCGGCCTCAGCCCGCATCAGATAGACTTCGCGGCGTGCAATCTCGCCGGTGATCGCGACCTGGCCAGAGCCTTCCATACCGATCTTGCCGTCGCTGGAAAGCGCAAGCTTCAGAATCACTTCGGGGCGCTTTTTCAGCGATCGAGTGAGATAGCCGGCCATCTGCTCGGCGGCTTCCGCGGCCAGCACCTTTTCGACCACCTCGATACCGGCGGCGCGCAGGATGGCGTAGCCCTTGCCGGACACGCGCGGATCGGGGTCGCTGGCAGCGCCCACCACCCGCGCCACGCCGGCATTGACCAGCGCATTGGCGCAAGGCGGGGTGCGGCCATGATGGGCACAGGGCTCGAGAGTGACGTAAGCCGTGGCGCCACGCGCGAGCTCGCCCGCCTCAGCCAGCGCCTCGGTCTCGGCATGCGGCCGGCCGCCGACGGCGGTGACGCCGGTGCCGACGATCATCGGCCCGGCGCCGTCATCGCGAACGAGGATTGTGCCGACCGAAGGGTTGGTCGAGGTGCGGCCAGCATTTCTGCGCGACAGCCGCAGCGCCGCCGCCATGAAACGGCGGTCGAGGGCCTGCTGATCGGCCTTCCCTGACGTTTGGCTTGCCATGCTCAGCCGGCGTCCTCTTCGCTCTTCAGCTCGTCGCCCTTGAGCTCGTCACCTTTGAGTTCCCCCAGCACGTCATGGAAATCCTTGGCCTCGCGGAAGTTGCGATAGACCGAGGCGAAGCGGACATAGGCGACGTCGTCGAGCGACTTCAGCGCCTCCATGACGAGGCGGCCGACTTCGCCCGAGGCGATTTCCGTCTCGCCGGAGCTTTCGAGCTGGCGCACGATGCCGGTCACCGCGCGGTCGATGCGCTCGGGATCGACATTGCGCTTGCGCACCGCGATCTCGACCGAACGCAGCAGCTTGTCGCGGTCGAACGGCACTTTGCGGCCGGACTTCTTGACCACCACGAGGTCGCGCAGCTGGACGCGCTCGAAAGTGGTGAAACGGCCACCGCAATCGGGGCAGACGCGCCGCCGGCGGATCGCGGCGCCATCCTCGGCGGGGCGAGAATCCTTCACCTGCGTATCTTCGGACTGGCAATAGGGACAGCGCATGGAGAGCCTTCGGGTTAGCGATTCTGGCTAGATCAGGATAGCGTTTGGTTGCATGACCGAATCGGTATCCTGATCTATCTCTTTGTTGAGCATGATCTTTTCCGAAAACCGGTTCCCACTTTTCCGGATCATGCTTTAGACGAGAGGCTTAGAGGTTTTTGCCGGGACGGGCAAAGGTTCGGCAACGCCCGCTCGCGTCCTCAGAGATAGCGAGGCGCGAGGAAAATTACCAGCGGCGCCAGATAGGTCAGGGCGCGACGTCCTTGGTCGGGAAGCCGCAGGACGTTCCGAGGTTGCGGTAAGCCTTGGTGAAGCCATCCATCGGAATGCTGGCGACAGTTTGCTTGCCGAACGTCACATCGAGCGAGATGACCTGACGCATGGCACGCAGCAGCGCGAGGCTGGTCTTGGCCTGGTTGTCGACCGCCCAGCTCGGGCGGCCGGCGGCATCGTTGGAATAGACAGTAGCGGAAACCTTGACGCCGGGATCACCGAAGGTCGCCGCGATCTTCTTGCCGATCGGCAGGTCCTTGTTGGCGACCGTGATCATGATGGCCGGATAGGCGTCGGGCGGCAGCGCGTCGCCGGTCGAGATCGAAAGCGTCAGCGTGCCGGCATTGCCGTTGCCATCGACAAAAGCCGTCGAGGCCGCACAGGTCTTGTGCGAATCCTGACCGGTGTCGAGCGCGTCAATGATGGTGGTCCACCTGCCAAAGGTGCTGGTGGCCGGCATATCCGTGCTTGGCTGCGTCTGCTCCTCGCCAATCGCGCCTGACACGGTGAAGGCGGCAAGCGAGCCAAAGAAGGCCAGAGTGGCAAGACGGAACGTGCGCATCATCAAATCTCCAGTAGACCGCGCCGCCCGAACGGGGGCGGCGCAGAGCGCAGGATAAAAGACGACGCGCGGCGCGCGGTCAACCGAGATGGGGATAAAGCGGGAAACGATCGGTCAGCGCCACGACCTTGGCCTTCACCGCCGCCTCCACAGCCGCATTGCCCTCGTCTGAATTGGCAACCTTCAGTCCGTCCAGAACTTCGGCGATCAGCTTGCCGATCTCGCGGAACTCGGCCTGTCCGAAGCCGCGCGTGGTGCCGGCCGGCGTGCCGAGGCGAACGCCGGAGGTGACGAAAGGCTTTTCCGGATCGAACGGGATGCCGTTCTTGTTGCAGGTGATGTTGGCACGGCCGAGCGCCGCCTCGGCGCGCTTGCCGGTGGCGTTCTTGGGCCTGAGATCGACCAGCATCAGATGGTTGTCGGTGCCGCCGGAAACGATGTCGAGGCCGGTTTCCTTGAGGCTCGACGCCAGCGCCTTCGCGTTGGCCGCGACGCTCTCGGCATAGAGTTTGAAGCTCGGCTTCAGCGCTTCGCCGAAGGCAACCGCCTTGGCGGCAATGACATGCATCAGCGGGCCGCCCTGCAGGCCGGGGAAGACTGCCGAATTCATCTTCTTGGCGATGTCCTCGTCATTGCACAGGATCATGCCGCCGCGCGGGCCGCGCAGAGACTTGTGCGTGGTGGTGGTCACGACATGGGCATGCGGCAGCGGCGACGGGTGCACGCCACCGGCGACGAGGCCGGCGATATGGGCCATGTCGACCATCAGATAGGCGCCGACCGCATCGGCGATCTCGCGGAAACGCTTCCAGTCCCAGACGCGCGAATAGGCGGTGCCGCCGGCCAGGATCAGCTTCGGCTTGGTCTCATGCGCGGTCTTCTCTATGGCATCCATGTCGAGCAGATGGTCTTCCTTGCGCACGCCGTAGGAGACGACCTTGAACCATTTGCCGCTCATGTTGACGGGCGAGCCGTGGGTCAAATGGCCACCGGAATTCAAATCGAGGCCCATGAAGGTGTCGCCGGGCTGCAAGAGCGCCAGGAACACCGCCTGGTTCATCTGGCTGCCGGAGTTCGGCTGGACGTTGGCGAAATTGCAGCCGAACAGCTTTTTGGCGCGCTCGATGGCGAGTTCCTCGGCGACGTCGACGAACTGGCAACCGCCATAGTAGCGCTTGCCCGGATAGCCCTCGGCATATTTGTTGGTCATGATCGAGCCCTGCGCCTCGAGCACGGCGCGGGAAACGATGTTTTCCGAGGCGATCAGCTCGATCTCATGGCGCTGGCGGCCAAGTTCGTTGCGGATGGCGCCGAAAATCTCCGGATCGGCATCGGCAAGCGTGGTCTCGAAGAAGGATTCGAATTTGTTCGACGCTGCCGCTGCAGTTGCCATGGCCTGAAATCCTCCGGTTCGGGGCAATTTATCTATGCATATCTTTCACCCGAAACCGCTGCGCAGCCCCAGACGACATGCATTGCCGCGCCATTAACACAGTTGTTTTGGCCTCGCCACGTTTGCGGCGCGAAATTTGCTGGCCGGTTTGCGGCAGAGCGGACCCGCAGGCCGCTATTTCCGCTCCTGCCGGCCTCGCAGTAAGGCCTCGGTGAGCGTGATCTCGGTAAACAGGGCGCGTGCCGTATGGTCGTTGATCGCCCCACTGCGGAACATGTCGCGCACCGCGGTGCGCTCGGCCTCGATGCCGGCAAGCCGCATTTCGAGTTCAAGCCGCCCGGCCTCACGGGCCTGGGTACGGGCCTCATCAGCCTCATCGGAGGTGGCGATGCGGCGCCGGTAGCCGGCGACGATGTTTTCGGCAGCGGCTAGCCTGATACCGGGCACCTCGCCCTGGTCGTCGTCGCTGGCGCCCGCCATGCTCTCAATGCGGGCGATGGCCGCCTTGGCGGCGCCCACACGCGCCGAGCGTTCCTCGATGGCGCCGCCATCCTCGCCGGGTTCGACCAGCCCCTTCGCTATTTTGGGCAACGCCACGCTGGCCAGGGCCAACGAGCAGATAATGACGCCGGCGGCGAGGAAGATCACCAGGTCGCGCGCCGGAAAGGGCGAGCCGTCCGGCATGGCAAGCGGCAGCGACAGGATGCCGGCCAGCGTGATCGCGCCGCGCACACCGGCCACCGAGCCGGCAAGCCGCACGCGCATGCCGAACGGCTCGGCCTTGCGCTTGCGCAGGCGCGCCTTGAGGCCGGCCGCAATGTCGCCGACCCATATCCAGAGGAAGCGCAGCGCAATCAGGCACAGCGTCAGCGCAAGCACCGTCGCGATCGGCTGGAGGATGGGGTAGCGGCTGCTGAGTTCAGGCGGCACGTTGCGGATGATGTCCGGAAGCTGCAGCCCGAGCACGATGAACAGCGCGCCATTGTAGACGAACGACAAAGTCGTCCACAGCGACATGGTCTGGATGCGGGCCGAGACGCCAAGGAAGCGAAACACGCCGGAGCCGCCGGTCAACAGGCCAGCCGTGACCGCCGCCAAAATGCCCGAAGCATGTAGATGCTCGGCGATGAGATAGGCAATGAACGGCAGCAGCACCATGACCAGAACCTGCACCTCGGCCGGTACGCCGCCGATGCGGTTCAACAACTGCAGCAGCCGGGCGGCGATGAACAGCGCCGCTATGCCGGCCACGATGCCGATGGCAACGGCGTAGACGAAAGACAGCGATGCATCGGCGAAAGAAAAGCTGCCGGTCAGTGCGGCCGCGACGGCGAAGCGGAACATGACTAGGCCCGATGCGTCGTTGAGCAGCGCCTCGCCCTCCAGGATATGCATCAGCCGCGACGGCACCAGGCTCCTGTCGACGATCGAGGACACGGCCACCGCATCGGTTGGCGACAACACGGCGGCGAGCGCGAAAGCGACGACCAGCGGGATGCTCGGCACCATCCAGTGCAAGGCATAGCCGAAGCCGACAATGGTGAAGAAGACCAACCCGATAGCCAGGTCGAGGATCGGCCCGCGCAGGGCAATCAACTCACGCTTGGGCGCGCCGTAGGCATCGCCGAACAGCAGCGGCGGGATGAACACCAGCAGGAACAGTTCGGGGTCGATCTCGACATGGATGCCTTTCACCGGCCAGGCGAGCGCAGCCCCGATGGCAATCTGCAACACCGGCAGTGGCACTCGCACCAGCCGCACCAGCGCGCCGGAAAGGGCAACGAAAACGAGCACGGTGAGGATGAAGACGGCGACTTGCATGGCACGATTCCGGCTGTTTTGCCGGACCATGCGTAAACCGAGGCGCTGCGTCCAGCCACGCCGGCGCCAAAAAAGGCCGACGCCCAGCGTCAGCGTAAAGCTTCATTAGGGGCACCGGGCAACCGGACAGTACGCCTCAGGCGTGGTGGTCGCGCCGGACGTGACCGCCCTGCGCATGGATAGCTACCGACGTGTCGAGACCCGCCCGAGGCGGGCAAGCTGGGCGCCGTCAACCGTGCGCAGGCAGTGGCGAGGCTGGTGAACCAGCGGCTGATCTAAGAGCTCTTCCGCAAAAGAGAAGGCCGCCTCAAAGGCGGCCTTTTGTTCAATAACATCAATCGCTTAGAGCGCAGATGTGATCTGCAGTTCTTGGGCGCCATCGAGTGCATAGACATCGTCGCGGAACTGCACAACGCCCGGACCCGTCGACCATGCCGACAGATAGAGGAAGTGCACCGGCACCGGGTTGACGACCTGCACAGGCGTGTTCTCACCGGTCTTGATGGTCGCCTCGAAATGCTGGCGGTCCCAACCGGGGGTGTCGCGCAGGATCCAGGTGACGAGATCGCGCACATTCTGCACGCGCACGCAGCCCGAGGAATCGAAGCGCATCATCTTGCCGAACAGGCTCTGCTGCGGCGTGTCGTGCATGTAGACGCCGTCCGGGCTCGGGAAGTTGATCTTGACCGAGGCCATGGCATTACCGGAGCCCGGATCCTGGCGGAAGCGGTACTTTTCGGCATCGTCCGTCGACCAGTCCACATTCATCGGGTCGACTTCGCTGCCATCCGGCGCAAACAGGCGGATATGGCTGTCCTTGAGATAGTCGGGGTTCTTCCGCATCAGCGGAATGATGTCCTTGCGCACGATCGAGACCGGCGCGTTCCAGTAGGGATTGACGATGATCTCGTTGATCTTGGAATTGACCACCGGCGTCTGGCGGTCGATCTTGCCGACGATTGCGGTGTGGCGCAGCACGACGCGGTCATTCTCCACCGCCTCGATCTGGGCCGCCGGAATGTCGACCAGCACATAACGACTGCCCAGCGTGCCGGCCTTCTCGCGCAAACGCTCGAGATTGGTCTGCAACTGGCCGAGCCGGATCTGCGCCGAGACGTTCATGGCGGCATAGGTGTACTTGCCCATGGCGCCGTCGGCCGGCAGGCCATGGCGGGTCTGGAAGCGCTTGACCGCGGCGTCGACATAGGAATCGAAGGAGGTCGAAATGCCAGCGCTCTGTGCCAGATCGCCCGCAATTATCAGCCGCTTGCGCAGCGGCACGACATCCGGATCGTCGACGCCAAGTTGCAGTTTCTTGGTCGCCGGTACCTCTTCCCAACCGCCTTGGGCGACAATGTTCTGGTACTGCGCCACTGCCTGTTCGGTAAAGGCAACCGTCTGCAGGCTGAAGATCGGCAACGTCGAGGCGACCTTGCCGCCTTCCGAGGCGCGGGCGTCGAACTGGTCGTCCCAGTTGCCGCGGGCCGAGGATTTCAGGATATCGTCGATGACGTCCTGCGCGCTGGCGGCATTGGCGACCATGGCGACGGCGAGCGCGGAGGCTCCGGAAAGGAAAAGGCGGCGGCTGGTTCTCATCGACGTTCCAGACATTCTTGTAGCACTTGGCTTGTAGCGTTTGGCGCGTAGCGTTCCGCTACTTGCTCGATCATTGGGCGATATCGCCCGCACTCTAAAGTTGGCACTGTTAACAATTAGCCAACCATGACCTGCATCACTTGGCCGTGAAAGCGAACCGCGATGCGGACATTACGGGCAGATCAATGGCTTTCGCCGCAGCATCACCCGCATCCTCGCTTCCACCGCGAATATGGCGGCAACGTGGCTTTGCGCCGAATTTGGACCCGACGACGATCTGAAATGGAGCGACCGGTGCTTTTCGGTACCGTTCCTGAACTGTTCCCTCGAAGCTCGCTGGTCCGGCTCAGTTCTTTGCGTTGCCTGCCAGCTCCGAACAGCGTTGCAGCACCTGGTTCTCCGGATATCGCAACAGCTTGTTGTCATCCAGCTTGAGCAACAGCGTTCGTCTTTTGTCGACGCTCTGCTCATCGTCCGAGCAGGTCATGTCGAGAATGACGACGTCCAGGCCTTTCAATTTCTGGACTTTTTGGACGCTACAGCCGACTTCCCACATGTCGGCCGATTTGTCGGTGAACGTCACGATGGAGTCATTGTTGTCGCACGGGCTCGAGCCTTCATTGGCGAAGGCGCCTTGCCACCACTCCTCCGCAAACGCCAATTGCGGCGTCAGCAAAAGCAGCATTGCGACCGGATAGATTCTCAAATTGATGCCTGAACGCATGTCGTCCCCCTGCCCGGCGAGATTAGGCATTGCGGAAGCGAAAGCAAACCGCAGCCAGGCGTGGCGGCAGGCCAATCGCGGGCATAGCCGTGACCATAAAAAAGGACCGGCGCCCCCCCGGGGCACCGATCCTTGATTTCCCTCTCCGGCCGCGCTTCTTCCGGCGCGGCTGCTATTCAATTCCTGCGGATTACATCCGGTAGGCGATGGTGTCGTTCCAGAAGCGGTCGAGGCGCTGCAGCGCGCGGTTCATCTGCTTGAACTCTTCGCTGTTGATGCCGCCGACCTGTTCGATCGAGCCGACATGGCGCTCATAGAGACCGGCGACGACGTCGGCAACTTCGTTGCCCTTCGGCGTCAGCGAGACGCGGACCGAACGGCGGTCGATGCGCGAGCGCTGGTGGTTGATGAAGCCGAGATCGACCAGCTTCTTCAGATTGTAGGAGACGTTCGAGCCGAGATAGTAGCCGCGCGAGCGCAGTTCGCCAGCGGTCAGCTCGGAGTTGCCGATGTTGAACAAAAGCAGCGCCTGGATGGCATTGATGTCGGAACGGCCGTTGCGGTCGAACTCGTCCTTGATCACGTCAAGCAGACGGCGATGCAGACGCTCCACCAGCTGCAGCGATTCCATGTAAAGCGAACGGATTGCCTCGCGGCGATCGTCGGATACGTTGGCGGTCTTCGCCGCCGGACGCGAATTGATCATTGTCTTTGCCTCTCGTTTGTCGCCCTGGTGATTTTTTGTTTTTCACCTTGATCGCGACACTATCGAATACTCATAAAATTCGACTTAAACGCTAGGGCTAACAAGAGCTTACCGATAATAGGTTTCGGAAGACGCTTAACGAACGGTCACCCGAGCAAGGATAATTAACCTAAAGATTTAGCCAATGGCGGCAGGGCGGCGTTTCAGGCGCGCGAGGGGCGCTTCTGCATCCAGATCACGACGCGAAAGACGACGTAAAGCAGCGCCACCGCGAAGTGCGAGAACAGGATCAGCGGCCGGTGACCGAACAGATCGGGAAAGCCGGCATACATGATGATCTCGGTGACGGCGCAAATGAACCAGATCACCGGGCCCCAGGACGCCAGCATCCACAGGCCGGCTGCGGCGAACGGAAAGAACACGGCCAGCATCACCGCCGCCACCTGCCAGTGCACCGGCATCAGGTCGAAGCGCCAGAGCGGGCCGGGATAGAAGCCGATCAGCCGGATCCAGTACAGGATGCCGAACAAGAGGCAGTAGCCCGCTATGACGCGCTGGAACCAGGCGAAGATGATTTCGACGCCCGAGGGCTGCAGCACGATGCGCCTTGACGTGACCTCGCTCACAGATCGAGCTCCCGTTCGAGCGGCGCGAAATAAGCGTCCACCGCCGCGGCGTCGACTTCGGCGAGACTTGCCGGCCGCCATTGCGGCGTCGAGCCCTTGTCGACGATGACAGCGCGGATGCCTTCATAGAAGTCGTGGCCGGCCAGCATGCGGTTGAGGATGCGGAACTCCATCTTCATGCAGGCCTCCATCGACAAAGTCAGCCCGGCGCTGATCTGGCGCCAGGCGACATTGAGACTGGTGGGCGAGCGGGTGCGGATTGTGGTCAGCGTCTTGGCGGCAAATTCGTCGGCGCCGGCCGCCCGTTCCAGGCTGGTGATGATATCAGCCAGGGAAGGTTGGGCAAAATGACGGGCGATCGCTTCCAGCACCGGCTGCCCGGTCTCGCGCTTGGCCGGCACGAAAAAGCCGCGCAGCACCGATTCCGGATCGCCATTGGTGCAGAGCCGGTCGAGGAACGCAGATTGGTCAGCGGCCTTGATGGTGTGGGTGGCCAGGCCCGACCACAGCGCATCGCCATAACGGATACGGTTGCCGGTCAGTGCCAGGTACATGCCGAAGCTGCCGCCAAGATCGGGCAGAAGATGGCTGCCGCCGACATCGGGGAAAAAGCCGATGCCGACCTCCGGCATGGCGAACTGAGCATTCTCGGTTAGCACCCGGTGCGAGCCGTGGAACGAGATGCCGACGCCGCCGCCCATGACGATGCCGTCGACCAGCGCGACATAAGGCTTTTTGAAGCTGTTGATGCGGGCGTTGAGCCGGTATTCGTCGGCGAAGAACTCGACCGGCGGCTTTCCGGCGCGGGCCTCATAGACATGCATGATGTCACCGCCGGCTGAAAACGCCCTGCCCTCGGCCTTGACGGCGACGACATCGACGCCGGCATCGCGCTCAAAAGCGCCGAGCGCCTTGTCCAGCGCCTTGATCATGCGATGCGTCAGCGCATTGAGCGCCTGCGGCCGCGTCAGCGTGACGACGCCTGCCTTGCCCAACCGTTCGAAGCGGATCTCGTCGCCGCCGCCAAAATCCATCGTCAGAGATTCCCTCCCCGCGCCTGCGGGACTGAATTGCTAAAGGTGGCGCATAGGTGCGTCAACCGGCGGAGGTGGTTTGGATTTTCGCAAGGGAACGCGACCGTGCTTTGCCCCAGGCAAAAATGCGCGCAAAAGTCCCGACGAAACACCATCTCGGTAACAGCCTGTCTTGTGACCCGGGGGGCCGGAGCTGGCGTGGCCGCCGACGGCATGGCGGCGAGATCGGCTGGCACAATCGTGTCGCATTGGTCAGCGGCAGAGGCTCGTGGTAAAAGCCGCCTCAAATGGCGGCGGGGCTCGTGGTAAAAGCCGCGCGATCCGGAGTTATGGCGATGAACAAATTCACCCCCGCGACGATGAACAAAATCGCGCCGGCAAAGCCCGCCGGCGCGCGCAGCGTCGATCAGATCACCGGCAGCCGCCGCTTGCGGCGCATGCGCAAGGCCGACTGGTCGCGCCGCCTGGTGCAGGAGAACCGGCTGTCGGTCGACGACCTGATCTGGCCGATCTTTGTCATCGACGGCAAGAACACGCGCGAGCCGATCGCCGCCATGCCGGGCGTCTTCCGCCTGTCGCTCGACCTTGCCGTCAAGGAGGCGGAGCGTGCGGCAAAGCTCGGCATTCCGGCGATCGCCACCTTCCCCAATGTGGAACTCGCTTTGCGCGACCAGACCGGATCGCACATTCTCGACCCGCAAAACATCATCAACCGCGCCACCCGCGCCATCAAGGACGCGGTGCCGGAGATCGGCATCATCACCGATGCCGCGCTCGACCCCTTCACCTCGCATGGCCATGACGGCATTTTGCGCGACGGCATCATCGTCAATGACGAGACGGTGGAACAGGTGACGGCCGCGGCCGTCATCCAGGCGGCGGCCGGCGCCGACATCATTGCGCCGTCGGACATGATGGATGGCCGCATCGGCGCCATCCGCGACGCGCTCGATGCCAATGGGTTTTCAGACGTGGCGATCATGTCCTACGCGACGAAATTCGCTTCCGCCTTCTACGGCCCCTATCGCGAGGCGGTCGGCACCGCCGGCCTGCTCAAGGGCGACAAGAAGACCTATTATATCGACCACGCCAATTCCGACGAAGCGGTGCGCGAGGCCGAGCAGGACATCGCCGAGGGCGCCGACATGCTGATGGTCAAGCCCGGCCTGCCCTATCTCGACATCATCCGCCGGCTGAAGGACGAGTTCCAGATGCCGACCTTCGCCTACCAGGTGTCGGGCGAATATTCGATGATCAAGGCGGCAGCGGCCAATGGCTGGATCGACGGCGAGAAGGCGATGCTGGAGAGCCTGCTTGCCTTCAAGCGCGCCGGCTGCGACGGCATTCTGACTTATTTCGCGCCTGAAGTGGCGCAGATGCTGAAGGGATAGCCGGAACCCGGAAAATCCGGGTTCCGGCTTTTTCTCACGCCTTGGGCAAATAGGGAATCGTTCCAGCCAGATCGGTATCGTCGATCAGCTGGAAGCGGCTGTCGCTGCCCTTCTGGCGCTCCGCCACAAACGGGGCGTATTGCGGATCGTTGGTGAAGGCTTCGGCTGCCTTTGCCGACGGAAACGCCATGATGGCGATCAGGCTGGTGTCGAGCGGCTTGCCCTCGAGCGTCTTCACGTTGCCGCTGCGGGCCAGGTACTTGCCGCCATGCTTGTGCACGAGGTCGTGCACCGAAGCGGCATAGGCCGGCACCCATTTGTCGTCCTTCACCTTGATGTCTGCGATCACGTAAGCGGTCATTGTCTTACTCCTAATGGATCGGCGCCGGACTGCCCGGCGACGTGACCGCTGCCTCGCATGACGGCGCCGGGCCCCTCCAGTCACCAAACTGTACCAGGGGGACCAGTACAGCTTCTGTACTGGCTGATCTCAGGTTTTCTGAATAAGGTCCGGCAACATCTTTTGGAGATCGCCACATGACGCAAGCCGGATATAAGCAGTTCTGCCCGCTCTCGATGGCAGCGGAGCTTTTGTGCACACGCTGGACCATGGTGCTGCTGCGCGAACTGGTGGCGGGATCGACCCGCTTCAACGATTTGCGCCGCGGCGTGCCGAAAATGTCGCCAACCCTTCTGTCGCAACGGCTGAAGGACCTTGAAGGGGGCGGCATTGTCGAGCGCACCGAGATCGAATCCGAAAAGGGCGTGTTCGAATACAGGCTGACCGAGGCGGGCCGGGATTTGCGCCCGGTGGTCGAGGCGATGGGCTTCTGGGGCCAGAAATGGGTGGAGGCCAGGCTGTCGCTCAAAAACCTCGATCCGTCGCTGCTGATGTGGGACATGCGTCGCAATCTGAACCCCAGTCCGCTGCCGGACGGGCGCACCGTGATACAATTCCTGTACCATGACCTGCCGGCGTCAAAACGCTCGTGGTGGTTGATCGTCGAAAAGCACGGCGATGTCGATCTGTGCTGGTACGATCCGGGCTTTGACGTCGATCTCTATGTCTCGACGGACCTGTGCACCATGACGTCGATCTGGATGGGGCTAACCACGGTTCACAAGGAACGCGACAAGATCAGCCTGACCGGCGATCTCGATGTCGCCGGCAAAATGCAGGTCTGGCTTGGCCTCAGCCCATTTGCGGTGATGCCGAAGCGTGCCGCGGCTTGAGGCCAGTTGCCGTCATAGGCGCTGCAAATTTGCTGACCTATCCCGCCAGCGCTCTATACTCGTAAATGCTGGGGCGACGCCGCGTCGGGACCTTGTCTGTCAGGTCTACCACGCGGATCCATTTACAGGCGTCGCCTCGCAAGGTGACCTTCCGGCCGATCACCTTTTCGGCTGCTCCAAACGGTGTGCTGGCCTGGGTCTCCTGACTCTCCTGGACGACCTCTCCGTCCATCCTCTCGACGCGATATGCCTTCATCTCGTGCGCTCCCGACTCAGGGCCTCCCGAAGGTAACGCGGCGGCTTTTTCCGTCAAGCATTAGAATATTCTAAATCTTTGTGATTTTAAAAAAACCACTTGCAATTCGCAATCGGTTTGCTACAAGATAACCACTTGCAAATAACAACCGGTTACCTCGGAGGCTTTCATGTCCAAGCTGCGTGTCAATGCATTCACCCTGTCGCTAGACGGTTTCGGCGCCGGTCCTGACCAGACCCTGCAAAACCCGCTGGGCGTTGGGGGCGAGGAGCTACACAAATGGATGACCGGCACCCGCACCTTCCACGAGATGGTCGGCAAGGATGGCGGCACCACCGATGTGGACGACCGGTTTACCGTCCGCAGCTTCGACAATGTCGGCGCCTGGATCCTCGGCCGCAACATGTTCGGGCCAATCCGCGGCGAATGGCCGGACGATAGATGGAAGGGCTGGTGGGGCACCAACCCACCCTATCATGTGCCGGTCTTCGTGCTGACGCACTACAAGCGCGATCCGATCGAAATGGAAGGCGGCACCACCTTCTATTTCGTTACTGACGGCATTCATTCGGCGCTCGACCAGGCGAAGGCCGCGGCCGGCGGCAAGGATGTGCGGGTCGGCGGTGGTGTGGCCACCATCCGACAGTATCTCAAGGACGGGCTCATCGACGAGCTGCACCTGGCGATCTCGCCGGTGCTGCTCGGGAGGGGTGAGAATCTGTTTGCAGGCCTGGATATGCTCAAGCTCGGCTATCAATGCACCGAGCAGGTGGCAACGGCGCTTGCCACGCATGTGACGATCAAGCGGGATTAGGCTCTTTCTCCCCGTTCTACGGGGAGAAATGCCCGGCAGGGCAATGAGGGGCGGCGCTGACGACGCAGAAATAGCCTACCGAATGGGCAGGGCCTGGCCAGCGTCAACATTCAACGCTAGCGCCGCCCCTCATCCGCCCTTCGGGCACCTTCTCCCCGTGAACAGGGGAGAAGGAAAAAGGTGCCTCAATACTTCTCCGGCACGTAAAGCTCCCGCGGCAACACCTGTCGTTCGTATTCCGGATTGAACACCCGCTCGGGCAGCGTGATCTCTTCGTGCGGCACCTCCTCATAGGGCATCTGCTTGAGCAGGTGATCGATGCAGTTCAGCCGCGCCCGCTTCTTGTCGTTGCCTTCGACGATGTACCACGGTGCCTCGGGAATGTTGGTGCGGGCAAACGTCTCTTCCTTGGCCTTGGTGTACTGCTCCCAGCGCACGCGCGACTGCAGATCCATCGGCGACAGCTTCCACTGCTTCATCGGATCGTGGATGCGCATCATGAAGCGCATTTGCTGTTCCTCGTCGGTGATCGAGAACCAGTATTTGACCAGCGTGACGCCGGAACGGACCAGCATGCGCTCGAACTCCGGCACGTCGTGGAAGAATTGCTCGACCTGATCCTGGTCGGCAAAGCCCATCACCCGCTCGACGCCTGAGCGGTTGTACCAGGAGCGGTCGAACAGCACGATCTCGCCGCCGGCCGGCAGATGCGGCACGTAACGCTGGAAATACCATTGCGATTTCTCACGCTCGGTCGGCGCCGGCAGCGCCACGACACGAGCGATGCGCGGGTTGAGGCGCTGCGTAATACGCTTGATGACGCCGCCCTTGCCGGCGGAGTCGCGGCCCTCGAAAATCACCACCAGCTTCTTCTTGTGGTAGGCGACCCAGGACTGCAGCTTGATCAGTTCCGACTGCAGGCTGATCAGGTCGCGAAAATACTGCATGCGGTCGATCGATGGCGGATGGGCGTTCTTGTAGATCTTGGCGATCTCCAGCGACAGCGCCGGCTCCGACATTTCCAGCTCATAGTCTTCGTCGAGCGTGTCGGCGAGTTCGGCCTCAAGCCAATCCCTGGCCGGAGTGTTGTGCTTTAACTCAGTCATATCTACTGCTCCGCTTGCCGGCTGACATGAAACCCTGAGCCGACTTGATATAGGCCGGCAATGACGGTTTTATTGCAAGCCGCCGGCCGGTCGATCATCGCCGCAAATCGGCGGGGTTTGGTCGATCCATTGCCGGGGCATGGCGACAAACCGCTTAAATTGTCCTACAAATGGCTGACCCATTCGGGCTGCCCCCGCCCTTCTCGACCAAAACCGCCCCACCCCACCAAAATTGCGAGGATCTGACATGGAATATCGCACGCTTGGCCGTTCCGGCTTGAAAGTTTCGACGCTGACGCTGGGCACCATGACCTTCGGCGGCAGCGGACCTTTCGCCGCCGTCGGCAATTCCGATGTCGCTGAGGCATCACGCATCATCGACACCTGCATCGATGCCGGCATCAATCTCATCGACACCGCCAATGTCTATTCGAATGGCCTGTCGGAAGAGATCATCGGCGAGGCGCTCGGCGGCAAGCGCAAGAACGATGTGCTGATCGCCTCAAAGGCGCGCATGCGGATCGGCAAAGGTCCCAATGACGAAGGCCTGTCGCGCCATCATCTGATCCGCGAATGCGAGAAGAGCCTGAAGCGCCTCAGGACCGATGTCATCGACATCTATTTCCTGCACGAATGGGACGGTGCGACGCCGCTCGAGGAAACCCTTGCCGCGCTCGACACGCTGGTTGCCCAGGGCAAGATCCGCTATATCGGCTGCTCCAACTATTCCGGCTGGCAGGTGATGAAGGCGCTCGGCATCAGCGACAGCCAGCGCCAGCCGCGCTTCATCACCCAGCAGATCCACTACACGCTGGAAGCGCGCGAGGCTGAATATGAACTCTTGCCGATCTCGGTTGACCAGGGCCTTGGCGTGCTGGTGTGGAGCCCGCTCGCCGGCGGCCTCTTATCGGGCAAATACAGGCGCGACAGCCCGACCGCGCGCCAGCTCGCCGGCTGGTCGGAACCGCCGATCCGCGATGAAGACCGGCTGTGGCGGATCGTCGATGTTCTCGTCGACATCGGTGCGGAACGCGGCGTCTCGGCGGCGCAGGTCGCGCTTGCCTGGCTGCTCGGCCGGCCGGCTGTCAGCTCGCTGGTGATCGGCGCTCGCAACGAGACCCAGTTGAAGGACAATCTTGCCGCCGCAGCGCTCGCCCTCACCGCTGAGCAACGCGACCGTCTCGATGCCGTCAGCCGGCCGCCGGTGCTCTACCCCTACTGGCACCAGCAGTTAACGGCGAAGGACCGGTTCGGCCCGGCCGATCTGGTTCTCGACCGCAGCGCTATCTGAGGCAAACAGCTAGCCCGAGATAAACCGCCAGACTTCCGGATCAGGCTCGATCTGGCCGCTGAGCACGAAATATTTGTAGAGCACGAGCAGGCTGATCGCCTGCTCGGCCCGCTCGTCGGCAAATTTGCGGCAATAGGCGTTGGCCGCCGCGACGATGCGCTGGGCTTCGGCCGGGTGCTTCTCGAGGTGGTGCACCCGCTCGGCCAGATCGCTGAAATCGGCCGCCAGCGGCACATAGTGGACATCGGGCTCGAGCTGCCCCTCGGCGAACCAGGTCTCGTAGGTCGGCGGCGGCATGAGGCACAATGAATTCGAGCTCATGATCCATTTCAGATTGGTCGCGACATCGTTGCCTTCGAGGGAAATGATGTAGCGGTAGCGCCGCTGCTGATCGATGGTGAGATAGGGTTTTCGGTATTCCGCCGGCGCCGTTGCCCTTGGCGTGCCGACATCGCAGATCGGCAGATCGCGGGCGGCCTCCAGCAGCAAGGTGCGGATCGGATTGTTGAGCTCGCCGCGCCAGACGACGAGCGGATGCTTGTCGGCGAAGGCGACATCGTCGACCGGCATGTGGAAATGACGGAACTTGTTCAGCTTGAACAGGACGCCGTTGCCGTTGTCGCCGACGAGCGGCCGGTCCTTGACGATCGACGGCATCTTCGGCACCTCGATGACGTCGCCGAATTCCAGGTCGATGCGCAGACCCGGATCGAAATAGCGGGTGAATTCCTTCAGATCATAATAGTACATGCTGCGGTCCGTCGGCAGCCGACTGACCGGCACGGCCTCGGGGCTTGGTGTAAAGGGCTCCCGCAGCGTGTTGTAATAATTGAGCCGCTCACGGACCGATGCATCGGAAAGCCTGGCCTGAGCGAGCAGACGGCCGAGCTGGCGCCGGAAAAGGACCGGCGGCGCGATGTCGCGCATGGCGTTGCGCGCATAATAGACGAGCTTCTGTGCGTTTCTTTGAAGCGTGGCCATCGGTCGTTTTGATTCGAAATCGGTCGGCGGCGGCTCCAGTAACTGTCCCGCAGCCTTTTCTAAACCATTGTGTTAGCCATCACGCAAGTCCCGAACCGCTGGCATATGCCCTCCCCGCGCTGTTGTGTTTGCCGGCCAATGCTTCTAGGCAGGATCAGGTACAGCGAAAGGAAACGATATGGCGCGACCACCGAACTACGGTCAGGAACGCAAGGAGCGCGACCGGCAGAAGGCCGCCAAGAAGGCGGAGAAGCTGGCCGCCAAGGTTGCGGCCAAGGAGCGCTCCGAGCCTGAGAACAAGGCCGGGTCCGAAACCAAGACCGAAACGGCGAAATAAGGCAAGACAGGATTGCGCGATGTCCGGCCGCGAAGCGGGCCGGATTCCGGCGATGCTGCTGGGGTCAGGCCGTCGCTTTGTCGCTGACGAAAACGTTCACTTCGCGCGCCGCGGCGATGAAGGCGCGCCTTGCGATCATCGCCGGCTTGTCGCCGGCCAGCGCATCATGACAGGCCTGCAGCGCTTCGCGATGCTTGGGGCTGCGCTTGCCGGGCCAGCTGTTGAGCAGGTAATCGGAGGCCTCGCGGGCCGTGCGCAGGAGCTGGTTTTCTCCCCCCGCGGCTGCCTTGACGGTCACGGGTGTTTCAAATCGGTTGTTTTCCATGGCTGCTCCTTACGCCATCGGCGCTCATGAAGCGAGGCCGAAAGCGGATGGCGCCGGCGTTCTGTCACCTTCGTGACCGATATCAAGCGGCGACGACGGCAAATCCCCTGGCGCGCAGACCGCGCCGGTCATTGTGCAGCGACGTCACCAGGCGGTCGCGGCTGCCGACAATATGGGCGGAAAGCCGTTCTGCCGCCGCATCGGCGTCACCCGCCCGCACCGCCGCCAGGATGGCGTGATGCTCGCTCCAGGCGCGGCCGAGTGCTGCCTCGTCACGCACCTCCAACCAGCGCGCCCGCGACAGCCGCGTCATGGCATCGCGCACCGCCCGGAACAGGAACTCGTTGCCGGAGAGCCGCGCCAGTTCGATGTGGAAATCCATGCCGACGCGGTGCCATTCCTCGCGCGGCGTAGTGGTGTCGCAGGAGTCCAGCATCGCCTCGATGACATCGACGGCGTTCCTCTCGGCCAGCGCCGAAGTCAGCCTGACGGCCGCAACCTCGACCGCCTCGCGATAGACCGCGATCTGTTCCAGTTCGGCAAGGTTGATCGGCGATACCGTCCAGCCGCGCCCGTCGCGGCAGATCAGGCCCTCCGTCTCAAGCCGCAGTAGCGCTGCCCTGACCGGCGTGCGAGAGGCCCCGAAGCGGCTCTCGATCCAGCGTTCCGTCAGCCTTTCGCCAGGCCCGACCTCGAGGCCGAGGATCATCTCGCGAAGCGCTTTTTCGACGGTTTGCATCTGCGACATCTTTGGTTCCGTTGCCGGCGATCGGCCTCGTATTGAGGTCTGGCCGATCACGTTTGAGAGCGCCGCATTGACAGCGGCAAAGCTTGCGTTCAAGACGGATACCAACTTGGTATCCCAAAATGGTATCCGCAGCAAGCGGACAGGACATGACATGCCGCAGGACAGTGCAGTGCAAGCGCCCTCGACCTACAATGTGCACTGGCGGCGCAACCTGTTCGTGTGTTTTGCCGGATCGTTCAGCACGCTTGTGGCGATGACGCTGCTCTTGCCGTTCCTGCCGCTCTATGTCGAGCAGCTGGGCGCCGTGGGCCACGCAGCGATCGTGCAATGGTCGGGCATCGCTTTCGGCGCAACCTTCTTTGCCGCGGCCCTCGTCGCGCCGCTCTGGGGACGGCTAGGCGACCGTTACGGCCGCAAGGTGATGCTGGTGCGCGCCAGTTTCGGCATGGCGATCTGCATGTCGCTGACCGGCATGGTGCAGACCGTCTGGCAGTTGGTGCTGCTGCGCCTGTTGATCGGTTTTGCCGGCGGCTATTCCTCGGGCTCGACCATTTTGGTCGCCATGCAGACGCCGAAGGAACGCTCCGGCTGGGCGCTTGGCGTGCTGTCGGCCGGCATCACCGCAGGCTCCCTGGTCGGTCCGCTGCTCGGCGGCGCGCTGCCGCCGCTGATCGGCATCCGCTCCACCTTCCTGATCGCCGGCGGCGTCATTTTCCTGGCGGCATTGGCGACGACGTTCCTGATCAAGGAGATGCCTCGTCCGCCAATGCAGGCAAAACCGAAGGAGAAGCCTAAGGGTGGCTGGGCGCAGATCCCCGACAAGCGGCCTGTCGTCGCCATGTTGGCGACCGGCATGCTGTTCACCTTCGCCAACATGTCGATCGAGCCGATCATCACTGTCTATGTCCAGCAACTGGTCGCGGATGCCAGTCGGGTGACGCTGATCTCGGGTGTCGTCATGTCGGCGGCCGCACTCGGCGCAATCCTGTCGGCGTCACGGCTGGGCAAGCTCGCCGACCGCATCGGCCACTGGAACGTCATCGTCGCATCGCTAGCCGTCTCGGCGCTGCTGCTCATCCCACAAGCCTTCGTCACCGACAGCTGGCAGCTTGTCGGCCTGCGGTTCCTGATGGGCCTGGTGCTGGGCGGGCTGTTGCCCTGCATTACCAGCGTCATCCGCCACAATGTTCCCGATGGCGTCGGCGGCAATGTGCTGGGCCTGGCGATCTCGGCGCAATATGTCGGCCAGGTCGCAGGCCCGCTGCTCGGCGGCTTCGTCGGCGGTCATTTCGGCATGCGCGCGGTGTTTCTCGGTACGTCCGTGCTAATGGCCGGCGGCGCTGCATACAACTGGCTGATCCAGTCACGCCGCACGCGTGACATGCTGGCGGTATCAGGCAAATCCTGACAGGTTGCGCCGCCTATCGCCAATCACAGGAGCCTGAGACATGAGCATCGCCGACCATCCGGCAGAAGGCAGCGCCCGCATCCTGGTCTTCGCCGGCGGCCTGTGCGGCGCAGCCGGCGTGGCGCTGTCGGCGGCATCGGCGCATCTGGGCGGCGCCTTTGTCGGCACCGCCGCATCCTTCCTGATCATGCATGCGCCGGTGTTTCTGGCCGTTGGCCTCGCCCGCGCAAACCGGATCCTGCGGATCGGCAGCCTGGTGCTCCTCATCGGGCTGGTGCTGTTCTGTGGCGATCTGCTGGCGCGCGCTTTCGTGGGATCGCGGCTTTTCCCGATGTCGGCGCCGATCGGTGGCAGCTTGCTGATCGCCGGCTGGCTCGCGATCGCGGCCTCGGCGCTGGTGCGCCAGCGCCCCTGACGGGGCAATAACCCTGCCCCATCAGAATTTCTCACACGGGGCTCAATCCTGCCGGCGTTCCGGCAGCAGGTCGCGCTTGCGCTTGGCAGGCTTGGTCAGCCGCTGCCGTTCCGGGCGCTCCGCAGCCGGCGAGATGCCCCAGTAGTTGCGATAGATGTCTTCGAACAGATGCTTCACGGGGTGCATGGTTCGGTCTCCTCTTAGAGAATTTGAATCGATCCAATTAGCCGGCACGAAAATGCCTTGCCGATCAGCTCCGCTTGCGCTCCACAAGGAAATGCAGGTCGCGCTTCCACGGGCCAGTCCGGCCACGGCGCTTGCGGTTGGCGGCATCCGAGGCGATGCCCCAGTCATTGCCGTAGATGTCTTCGAACAGATAATTCATGGGATGCATGGCACCCTCCTCTTGAACCGATCCAACAGATAGCCGGTAAACTTCTTTGGATCGATTCAAACATAGACCTTCCCCGCCCTCCGATCAAGGGAAAATTTGAACCGATCCAACGAAAGTGTTAGATAGAGCCGGTTGAGGAGACGAAGATGACGGCATTGACTTCCGGGAAGACGAGACCAGTGCGGCTGGCCGACATTGCCAAGGCAGCCGGCGTCTCGCACGGCACGGCGTCCAACGTGTTCGCTCGACCCGAGATCGTGCGTGAAGAGGTGCGCGAACGCGTCAAGGCGGCAGCTGAGGCAATGGGCTATGCCGGCCCCGACCCCAAGGGCCGGCTGCTGCGCGCCGGCAAGGTCAACGCTATCGGCGTCGCCACGGCGGAACCCTTGTCGTATTTCTTCGACGATCCTTTTGCCCGCGTCATGATGGCGAGCATCTCACAGGCCTGCGATGCCACCGGTGCGGGGATTTCGCTGGTATCCGCCGCCAACAACGAACAGCTCGCCTGGAACATCCAGAGCGCACTGGTCGACGGTTTTATCGTGTTTTGCATCGAAGGCGGTTCGCGGTTGGTCGAACTGGCGCGCGAACGCAAACTGCCTTTCGTGGCGCTCGACCTCGATTCGGAGAATGAGGCGGTCGCGGCAATCGGCATCGACAACATCGCCGGCGGCAGCCTTGCCGCGCGCCATCTGGCAGAGCTCGGCCATCGCCGCTTCGCCATTCTGGCCCTGGAATCTGCCGACGCCGGCTTTGGTCCGGTCACGCAAGAGCAGGTCGAGACGTCGTCCCTCTATTCCGGCACGCGCGACCGTCTGCGCGGCTACTTCGCCGAGCTCTCCCGCTTCGGAATCGATGTGTCGCTGGTGCCTATCTACGAAACCCTGAATGACGAAGAGACCGTACGGGCCGGTCTCGAGCATATTTTCGCGCTGCCGCAGCGGCCGACGGCAATCCTGGCCATGTCGGACAGGATGGCGCTGCATGCGCTCGACTGGCTGCGCGAGCGCGACATCGCCGTGCCGGGCGACGTGTCTATCGTCGGCTTCGATGGCGTGCCGGAGGGTGCCGTTTCCAAGCCGCCGCTGACCACCGTCGCCCAGCCGATTGCCGAGATGGGCCGGCTCGCCGTCAAGGCGATCCTGGAGAACGACGGCTCGCACCAACGGCTATTGCTGCCAGTCGATCTTGTGGTGCGAGCTTCATCCGGCCCCTCGCCTGGCTAGATCAGGCCGACTGGATTACCTACTCAGCCTTGCCACCACGGGCGCCATGCCGAAAGGCTGGCGAGCGGCCGGAGCTTCGGTGCGAACCGGCTTCTTGCCCGACCAGCCGATGGTCGACAGCCATTCGAGATAGAAGGCGAGCGCGAACTGCATGGCGATGCCGGCCGATATCAGCAAGGCGTCATAGGCAAGGCCGCCCGGATTGATCACCCTCATTACCTGCGCCACCATGGCGATCACTGTGCCGGCAAGGAACACCGGCAGCGACCGCTTGCCGAGCAGAGCGAGCGGATGGTCGCGACTGAGGCGGAACAGGTTCGAGAATGCCGGCAGGGCCACAACCAGATAGCTCACTGCCAGAATGTGCAGCAACCGCGGCAGCGACAGGAAGGTCTTGTCGAAGCCGCCGATCACCACAGGCAGATCGAACCAGGTGATCTGGCCCCAGAGCGGGCTGTGAACCCAGACCAGCGCTGCCGCGACATAGGTCGCCGCTGCGCCCACCAGCCAGCGATTGACGGGAATCGTACCGCCGCGCCGGACATGCAGCATGCCGGCGAGACCAATGTTGAACAGGAACTGCCAGGACAGTGGGTTGAGGAACCAGAAGCCCGGCTCGGGATAGTTCGGCGGCGCGATCTGCCAGATGCCGGCGACAAGCCACAGCGCGCCGGAAAAGACCAGTGCCGGCAGCGGCCTGTAGCTGATGAAGAGCAGGAAGACCGGCGCCATCAACAGCAGCGCCGCATAGACCGGCAGGATGTTGTTGTAGCCAAGCTGGTGGCCGAGCGTGACGATGCCGACCATCACTTCGGGCGTGTTCTTCATCAGCGGTTCGATGTTTATCAGTTTCAGCAGCTCGGGCCGGTGGGCGAAGACCGCCGCCGCGCAGAACATCGCCATCACCACCATGGTGGTGACGATGTGGGCGGTGTAGAGGACGCCGGCGCGGCGCCACATCTTCAACGTCGCCCATAGCCGACCACCGGTCTGGAACTTGCTGCCGTAGGCGAGCGCCACGGACATGCCGGAGATCAGCACGAAGGCTTCCGCCGCGTCCGAGAATCCGAGATTCTTGTAGGTCAGCGTTTCAAAGACGGTGCCCGGCACATGGTCGATATAGATGGTCAAGAGAGCGAGCGCGCGGAACACGTCAATGCGGGTGTCGCGTTCGGCGCGATCCGGCGGGAGTTGCATAGTCATCGACAAAAGGCCTCAAAGCGAGAGCAAGGTGCTCGTGTTGTTCATGCCGGGATGCGACCATCGGCGCACACCGCTTCGATTCCTCCCGCGGGAAGCATATCGGCGCAGAAACGGTCTGAAATGGGCCTGGTTCAATCACATTTCGCGGAGCGTGAAAATATTCCGTTTTGAAGCCGGCAAACGAACAAAACAATCACGAAATCAAAGAGATATGAGCGTGCCTGAATATACCGAAAAGCATGACGTTCTGCACCAGGATCTGGCCTTCCGTTACCGGTTCCTCGAGCCGGTAAATGCAAGCGGCGAGTGCCTGTTTTTGCTGCACGGATCGGGCGTCGACGAAACGACGATGCTGCCGATTGCGACGCAGATCGCCCCCAATGCCACGCTGGTCGCGGTGCGGGGCCGCATCCCGCAGGAGGACGGCTTCCGCTGGTTCGAGCGGATCACCCCGACCCGCTTCGAGCAGGCAAGCATCCGCGCCGAGACATCCGCCTTCGCGGCGTTTGCAAGCGAGGCCGCAAGGCGGCACCGGCTTGATCTCGCCCGGGCGACATTCCTCGGCTATTCCAACGGCGCCAATCTGGTTTCCAGCCTGATGCTGCTCCACCCCGGCCTCGTACGACAAGCAGCGTTGCTGAGAGCGATGCCCGTGCTTGACGATACGCCGTCAACCGACCTCGGGGGGACGCGGGTTCTGATTATTGCCGGCGCCGGCGACGCGACCTACGGGCCGTTTGCGCCAGCACTGGTGACGCTGTTCACCAAACGCGGCGCCGACGTCGATGCCCGGATCGTCGCCTCAGGTCATGACATCGGCGACCCTGACGCCGCGATCGCCAGGCAATGGCTTGCTGCGCCGATTGCTGCATAGCAAATCATCACTACTACCGGGTCGTGCCGGCAATGTGGCCATCCCTCCGAAAGTGGCCCGGATTGAGAGAGCTATCGACGTTCGCGACCGCGCCGCGATCTAGGCTAAGTAAGCCGGGAGCCCACTGGCCGCAGCCCGTGTACAAAGCCCGGTGGACGAGCCTCTTTGGATCTATCTAGTGGAATGTGCTATGATTCTTGTCGTGGGCAAGAAGGCAAAGCAGAAAATCGAACCCCAGGCAGATCGCGAAATGGCGATCGAAGCCGCCTACTTTGCCCGCAAGTTTGGCCTCACCAAAGAGGAAGCGCTCAAAACCCTCAAAGAGGCCGGCGTCGTGGAACTGCTGCCCAGCAGAAATCCGGCAAAAACCCGATAAGGTGGCTGGGGCGACACGGTTTTTGGCGAGAAGATCAAACGAACTTCAGGGCTAGGCTTTTGCGTCAGATCTGTATGGACGCTTCATCGCCCATACTCAGATTTTGGCGCCCGCTCCGCGTCAGCCGCCGAGGCGCGTGACAAAATAGGTGAGTGCCGAAATTGCCCCCGTGGCCGGCAAGGTGACAATCCACGCGATGACGATGTTGCCGGCAATGCCCCAGCGCACGGCTGAGACGCGGCGGGCAGCGCCGACGCCGATGATGGCCCCGGTGATCGTGTGGGTGGTCGATACGGGAACGCCGAGCCAGGTGGCCGCGAACAGAGTGATGGCGCCGCCGGTTTCGGCGCAGAAGCCCTGCATCGGATTCAGCCGGGTGATTTTCGAGCCCATTGTGTGAACGATGCGCCAGCCACCGAGCAACGTCCCCAGCGCCAGCGCCGACTGACAGGTGAGGACGACCCATAGTGGCACGTAGAAATTGGCGCCTAGGATGCCTTGTGAGTAGAGCAGTACGGCGATGATGCCCATGGTTTTCTGGGCGTCGTTGCCGCCGTGCCCGAGCGAATAGAGCGAGGCCGAAAAGAACTGCATGATGCGGAAGCTGCCATCGACGGCGAATGGTGTCTGGCGCACGACCAGCCAGGAAACGGCCAGGATCAGGACCAGCGCCAGAACAAACCCGGTCGCCGGCGACACGACGATTGCGGCGACCGTCTTGCCAAGCCCCGTCCAGACGATGGCGCCAACGCCGGCCTTCGCAATACCCGCGCCGACCAACCCACCGATCAGCGCATGCGAACTGCTCGATGGGATGCCGGCAATCCAGGTGACGATGTTCCAGACAATAGCGCCGACTAGTGCCGAAAAGATCACCGCCGGCGTGACAATGGTGACGTCGACTATGCCTTTTCCCACGGTCTCGGCGACATGGAGGCCGAAGAACATGAAGGCGATGAAATTGAAGAAAGCCGCCCATAGCACCGCATATTGAGGCCTCAGCACGCGGGTGGAGACGATGGTAGCAATGGAGTTGGCGGCATCATGCAGGCCATTGAGAAAATCGAAAAACAGCGCGACGGCTACAAGGCCGGCCAGCACGGGAAAGGCGATGGTGGCTTCCATTGCCTAAACGTTCTCGATGACGATGCCGCTGATCTCGTTGGCGACGTCCTCGAAGCGGTCGACCACTTTCTCCAGCTGGCCATAAATCTCGCTGCCGATCAGGTAGGCCATCGGATCGCTACGGCCATGCCGCTGGAATAGGTCCTTCAATCCTTGCTCATGCAAATCGTCGGCGCGGCTTTCGACGCGCATGACTTCTTCTGCGATGGCGTTGAGGCGCACGGTGTGCGTGCCGACTTTGCTAAGCAGCGGGATCGCCTCGGCAACCAGCCTGGAAGCGGCAACGATGACGCCACCCATTTCCTGCATCAGCGGGTCGAATTCCTTCTTTTCGAACAGCTTCACCGTCTTGACGGTCTTGTGCATCATGTCGATGGCATCATCCATCGACTGAATAAGATCCTTGATGTCGCCGCGATCGAAGGGCGTGATGAAGGAGCGCCGCACCGCCAGCAGGACTTCGGCGGTGATGTGATCGGCCTCGTCCTCGAGATCGATGATTTTCTGGCACCAGCGCTCGATATCCTTGCCTTGGAGAAGCTGCTCCAGCGCCTCGGCGCCACCAACTACGGTACGGGAATGCCGTTCAAACAGATCGAAGAAGCGATCTTCGCGCGGCAGCAGCTTGCGGAACCAGCCCAGCATCTCGATCTCCTGTCGCGCCCGTCCACCCCATCAACTCACATAACGCTGCAGCGAGCCACTGAAAACAGTAAGCCGGCTGAAAGATGTGGATGCGGACGCGCCTACCCCCGCCCCATCCGGTTCCAGGCATCGAGCCCGGCGATCTTGTAGGCTTCGGCCAGCGTTGGGTAGTTGAAGGTGTTGTTGACGAAGAAGTCGACGGTGCCGCCGAGATTGATCACCGCCTGGCCGATATGGATCAGTTCGGTGGCGCCCTCGCCGACGATGTGGGCACCGAGCAGCCGGCGTGTTTCGACCGAAAACAGCAGCTTCAGGAAGCCGGTGTTGACGCCCATGATGTGGCCGCGCGAGGTTTCGCGAAAACGCGCCACGCCGACCTCATAGGCGGCGCCGCTCTCGCGCACCTGTTCCTCCGACTGGCCGACAGTGGAGATTTCCGGCACGGCGTAGATGCCATAGGGGAAGGTTTCCGGCGGCGGCGGCAGCTGCACGCCGAAGGCGTGGCAGGCGGCCACCCTGCCCTGCTCCATTGAAGTCGAGGCAAGGCTCGGAAAGCCGATGACGTCGCCGGTGGCATAAATGTTGGGCACGGCGGTCTGGAACGTCTGCGGATCGACCTTGATGCGGCCCCTGGAGTCGGCATCGATGCCGACCACGTCGAGGCCAAGGCTGCCGAGATTGCCGCTGCGGCCGGCGGCGTAAAGCACGACCTCGGAGCGGATGGTGCGGCCGTCGGCCAGCGTCACTTCGGCATAGTCCGGCTTAGAGACGATTTCCTTGACCGTACTGCCGAGGCGAATGGTCATGCCGCGGTCGCGCATCTGGTGGATGAAGTCGTCGACGATCTCGCGGTCGACGAAATCGAGAATGGTGTTGCGCGGCTCGACCAGCGTCACCGGCACGTCGAGGGCCGAAAAGATGGTGGCATATTCGACGCCGATGACGCCGGCGCCGATCACCGTCAGTGTGCGCGGCAAACGGTCGAGTTCCAGCATCTCGTCGCTGTCGAAGACGCGGACCTTGTCGAAGGGCACGTCGCGCGGCCGGTGCGGCCTGGTGCCGACCGCGATCAGCGCATTGGCGAAGCCGACCTCCGAGTAGTCGCCATTGTCGGCGGTCAGGCTGATCTTGTTGGGGCCGAGGAATTTCGCCGTGGCGCGTGCACTCTTGACCGCATTGCGCATGAACTGGTGCTGCAGCACCTCGACCTCGTGGTCGAGCGTCTTGTGTAGGCGATCGACAAGATCGCCGATCGAAATGTCCTGCTTGACCCGGTAGCCGCGGCCGTAAAAGCCGCGCTCACGCCAGCCGGAGAGGTTGAGCACCGTCTCGCGCAGCGTCTTCGACGGGATGGTGCCGGTGTGCACCGAGACGCCACCGAGGCGCCGGCCCCTGTCGACCACCAGCACCGATTTGCCGAGCTTGGCCGATTGCACCGCAGCGCGGCGGCCGGACGGGCCGCTGCCGATGACCAGCATGTCGTAATCCATATTTCCCCGTCCCCTCGGCGTCTTGTTGCGCCGCAGCAAGCTAAACTGGGAAGAGTGTCATGTTCAACTGCCCAGACCGCAAACTCGTGCGGTTCGGCGCAACTGTGATGAATCTTTCGGCGTAATGGGAGAACTGCTCGAGAGAGCTTAACGGGACGGCAACGCTTGCGTGCAATGGTCACCCTCGAGGGGATCACCGGGTGACTGATTTGGCTATTTCCAAAAGTGAGCCGCTGTCTGGGGTGCAGGCGGGTTTCTGGTCCAGCCTGCGCAGCCGCGAGGTCCTCGTCGATCTGCGCGAGGGACTGTTCCGTTTCATAGCGCTGGCTGTCGCCGCGCTCTTTGTCTATCGGGGCATCCAGCATCTGGTCGTCAATCCAGCTCGTCTCAACCTGTTGCTGCTCATGATCTCCGACTCGTTGACTTTCATCTGGTTGCTGACGGCGCGGCGACCCTTGGTGCGCGACTGGAACCCCTTGACCGTCTTCATCGCTCTGGCAGCCGGTTTCGGGGCAGGCTTCGTCTCGATGGAGGTCGGCGCTCCAATCATCCCGCTCTATATCGCGGCGCCGATCCAGTTCATCGGGCTTTGGGTTGTCATCTGGGGCAAGGTGTCGCTTGGCCGCTCCTTCGCCATCCTGCCCGCCAATCGCGGCGTCGTGACCGGCGGCGCCTACCGGTTCGTGCGGCATCCAATCTATGCCGGCTATTTGGTAGGACACATCCTGTTCCTGCTGTCGAGCTTCTCGATCTATAACTTCACCGTCTATGCCATCATCACGGTTTTCCAGATCCATCGCATCCTGCGGGAGGAAGCTATCCTGGCAAGGACGCAGGAATATCGCGAGTATATGGACAGGGTCCGCTATCGCCTTGTGCCCGGCATCTTCTAGGAACGGCCAGCCGAACGCCGCAGTGTCCGTTTCTTGAATTCGCCGTCGCCCTCACCATTTGAAAGGGCGACGGGTATCCCCATTGGATGCCGTGACGAGGACGTGACATGAACGCGGGCGTACTTGACGGCGAAATCATCACCAGCAGGCTCGACGACGTCAGGGCTTATGACGGTGTGCGCACGCGGCGCATCTTCGCCTTCATCATCGACTATTGCATCGTGGCGCTGCTCACCATTCCGTTCGCGATCCTGGTGGCCGTGCTTGGCCTTTTGACCTTCGGTCTTGGCTGGGCGCTTTATTCCATCCTCGTGCCGGCGGTCGCCATTCTCTACATCTGGAACACGCTGGGCGGTCGCAACCAGGCCACTTCAGGCATGAGGATGATGGGCATTCGGCTCGATCGTCTCGACGGCAGCCGCATCGACGGGCTCACCGCTGTTGTCCATTCGGTGCTGTTTTGGGCCAGCACTGTCATCCTGACGCCGCTCATCCTCCTGGTGACGCTGTTTTCCGATCGCAAGCGCACGCTGCACGACCTGCTGCTTGGCACGGTTGTCAGCCGCAGCGACCGTTGAACCGGCTTTCAGCTCCTCCCGACCACCATCGGCGCACAAATGTGAAGGCGTCCTTTCACACACGCCTTCGGAATCCTGTTGAATTTTTCGCCGGCGAGGCCAAAGGTAGAGCGATTCGCAGGAGTGTTTCCAAGGTTCGATGACGCAGCATCCGACCCAGTCGCCGCAGTTCTTCCTGACCGCGCCATCGCCGTGCCCGTATCTTGAGGGCCAGTTCGAGCGCAAGGTGTTTACGCATCTGGTCGGCGACAAGGCGCCGGAGATGAACGACCTGCTGACGCAAGGCGGCTTCCGGCGCTCGCAGAATATCGCCTACCGGCCGGCCTGCGAGACCTGCCGCGCCTGCGTCTCGGTGCGCATCCTGGCGCAGGAGTTCACCGCCAGCCGCAACATGAAGCGGGTGATCCAGCGCAATTCCGATCTCATCGGCGCCATGCATGACGCGCAGCCGTCAACCGAGCAGTATTCGCTGTTCCGCGGCTATCTCGACGCTCGCCACCGTCGCGGCGGCATGTCCGACATGACGGTGCTCGACTACGCCATGATGGTCGAGGACACCCATGTCGACACCAAGGTCATCGAATACCGCAAGCGCGGCCCCGACACTTTCATCACCGGCAAGGGCCAGGGCGAGCTGATCGCCGTGGCGCTGACCGACAAGATGGCCGACGGCCTGTCGATGGTCTATTCCTACTTCAATCCCGAGTTCGAGGACCGTTCGCTCGGCACCTTCATGATCCTCGACCATATCGCCCGCGCCAGGGCCATGGGCCTGCCCCATGTCTATCTCGGCTACTGGGTCAACGGCTCGCGCAAGATGAACTATAAGATGCGCTTCATGCCGCAGGAGCATCTCGGCCCGAAGGGCTGGGAACGCTACGACCACGAAGCGGTCACGCGCTGATCTTTCTTCTTTCCCAAATCCGGGCCTGAACATTTTCAACGGGGACGATGCCGGTCTTTCTGCTGTTGGCGGAGAGTGCGCGATTGCGCCGACCGGTCATCCTGCCTCTCGTCCATTGCGAAAGTCATTGCATGTCATCTCACAACGCTCACACCAAAGGACTTCTGCTCACCGCGCTTGGCGGGCTGATGCTGACCGTCGACATCCCGCTGATCCGGCTCGCTCATGGCGATGCGTGGACGATCCTTTTGCTGCGCACCGGCTGCACCTTCGTGGCGGCGCTGATCGTATGGGCCGTCTGGCGCTCGTTCAGCAAGAATGCGCCGCAGCTCATACCCGGCTGGTCGGGGCTGATTGTCGCCGTGATCTACGGGCTCGGCGCGGTCGCCTTCATCACCGGCGTCTACAACACCTCGACCGCCAATCTGGTTTTCATCCTGGCCTTCTCCACCATGTTTTCGGCGCTGCTGTCATGGCTCTTTTTGAACGAACGGCCGCGGCCGCTGACGCTTGCGGCAATGGCGTTGATGATCGTCGGCATCGCCATCATCGTCGGCGATTCCATCGGCACCGGACACCTGTTCGGCGACGTGATGGCGTTGTGTTCGGCCTTCGCAATTGCCTGCGCCATCACCATCTCGCGCGCCAGCGGCAAGGATATGGGTTTCACCGCTTTGACCGGTGTCCTCCTGCCTTTTGGGTTGGCGGTCTTCATGGTCTCCAGGACCGGTTTTCAAGTGGAGGCGCCATGGTGGATCATCCTCAACGGCGCCGTCGTCATGCCGTTCGCCTTCTTCTGCCTCGCTAACGGGCCGAAATACATTTCAGGTCCGGAAGTGGCGATGTTCTATCTCCTGGAAACCGTGCTGGCGCCGGTCTGGGTGTGGATGATCTTTGCCGAGACGCCGTCGCGCAACAGCCTGATCGGCGGCGCCATCCTCATCGTCACGCTGGTCGCGCATTCCCTGTGGCAGTTGCATGAGGGGCGCAAGCGTCGGGCAGCGCTCGCGGTTGCCTACCCGGTCTGACTTTTCTTCGCCGGGCCGGCGACAATCTCGATCTGCGGCGGTCCGCCTTCGAGCCCTGCCACTGCCTCGGGAACGGCATCCTCGGCCAGTTCCACCTCGCGCAGCCATTCGCGCCAGATCGCCACAAGCAGCGCCATCAGCACGGGGCCGATGAACAGGCCGAGAAAGCCCATGGTCTTGACGCCGCCGATCAGTCCGAAAAAGGTCGGCAGGAATGGCAATTTGATCGGCCCGCCGACCAGTTTCGGGCGCAAGGTCTTGTCGACGATGAACAGCTCCACCGCGCCCCAGATGAACAGCGCCAGTCCCGCCATCGGCGAGCCGCTGGCGGCGAGGTAGATCGACACCAGGGTAAAGGACAGCGGTGCGCCGCCGGGGATCAGCGCCATCACGCCGGTGAGTGCGCCGAGCGTCACTGGCGACGGCACGCCGGCCAGCCAGTAGGCGACGCCCAGAACCAGCCCCTCGCCGATGGCGATCACGGTCATGCCGGTGACGGTGGACGAGATGGTTGCCGGCACGACGCGCGAAATCCGCTCCCAGCGCGTCGGCAGGATGCGTTCGCCGAGACGGTCGATCTGGGCCGCGAACTGCTCGCCGTCGCGGTAGGCGAAGAACAGGGCAATCATCATGAACAGCAACGTCAGCAACAGGCCGAAGGCGCTGCCGCCTGCCGCCAGCACGCCGCGATAGATGCTGCCTATATTGGCGCCGCTGACCAGCTGGATCAGTTCGCCAATGCCGCCGGGATGGCCGAAATTGTCGACCCACTGTTCGTTCAGCCACTCGCCGATCACTGGCAGCGTCGTGATCCAATGCGGCGTGACCGCGCCATGGCGGTTGGTCTCGATCGCCCAGCCGACCCATTCGCGGACCTCGTTGATGGCATAGGTGCCGGCGAGCGCGATCGGCACCACCAGGAAGGTCAGGATGAACAGGATGGCAAAGGTCGCGGCAATCGTGCGGTTGCCGCCGACGCCGGCAAGCAGCCGGCGATAGAGCGGCCAGCTGGCGAAGGCGATGACAAGCGCTGCCAGCACCGGAAACAGGAAGCCGTGGAAGAAATAGACGCCGGCGGCGACGATCAGCACCAAGAGCCAGCGCGCCGCCGACAGCGGCGGAATGACGGCGGCCCTCAACGGCGTCGACAGGCCGAACAGACGCTGCTGACGCTCCGGCTTCTGGATCTTCGCTTCCTTCAAACGCCCATCTCTCCCCGGCATACCAAGCGTTTATGCACTGTTATAGTGCCGCAATCGTGACGATAGTCCAAATGGGTTGGTGAAGCTGCCAATCTCCCCCCTCGTGGGGGAGATGTCCGGCAGGACAGAGGGGGGCGTGAAGGATCGCCAACCTGGCGCGCGCTAAAGACCCAAGAATGGGAAGGTGTGGGCAGCCATGACTATTTGATACGCTGGCGGGACAGTGCCCCCTCTGTCCTGCCGGACATCTCCCCCACAAGGGGGGAGATCAGCAGCTTCAGCCAAACTTCCCCGTCCGCGGGAATCCCTTCGGCACCATCCGTCCGGCCGAGGCCCTGGCGCCGATCCACTCGGCCAATTCCTCGCGCGACCTGACAAATGTGCGGTCGGCCGAATCCTGCCATGACAAGCCGCTCGCCAGCGTGAAGGGTTTGAGGTCGAGCAGACCGCCATCCTTGTATTTCTGCAGGCGAACGCCCTTGCCGCGGCCCATTTCGGGGATTTCGGACAGTGCGAAGACCAGCATCTTGCGGTTCTCGCCGACAATGGCGAGGTGATCGCCTGAAAGCGGGACACAGGCCTTGGCCTCGTCGGGCGCCTTGACGTTCATCACCTGCTTACCCTTGCGGGTGTTGGCGACGACCTCTTCCTCCGGCACGATGAAGCCGTTGGCATCATAGGAGACGAGCAGCAGCTTGCGCTTGGGGTCGTGGACGAAGGCGGTGACGATGTCCTGGTCGTTGTCCATGTCGACGATGATGCGGATCGGTTCGCCATGGCCGCGGCCGCCCGGCAGCCGGTCGGCGCCGATGGTGTAGAATTTGCCGCCGGTGGTGAAGACCAGGATCTTGTCGGTGGTCTGGGCATGGAAGGCGAGCTTGAGGCTGTCGCCTTCCTTGAAGGTCAAGGTCGAATGATCGGCCAGATGGCCTTTCATGGCCCGCAGCCAGCCCTTTTCCGAGACCACCACGGTGACCGGCTCGCGCTCGATCATGGCGTGCGCAATGTCAGTCAGATCGTGTTCCGGCGCGTCGGCGAACTGGGTGCGGCGCTTGCCGAGTTCGGTCTCGGGGCCGAACTTGTCGCGGATGCTGGCGACTTCCCACTTGATCGTCGACCATTGCTTGGCATTCGACGCCAGCAGCGCCTCGATCTGCTTCTTCTCGGTGGTGAGGCCATCGAACTCCTTGCGGATCTCGAACTCTTCCAGCTTGCGCAAGGCGCGCAGCCGCATGTTGAGGATGGCTTCAGCCTGGGTGTCGGTGATCGACCAGCGGGCCATCATCACCTGCTTGGGCTCGTCCTCCTCGCGGATGATCTTAATCACCTCGTCGATGTTGAGATAGGCGATCAGGTAGCCGGCGAGGATCTCGAGGCGCCTTTCGATCTCGCCCAGGCGATGCTTCGAGCGGCGGATCAGCACATCGCGCCGATGCTCCAGCCACTCCTGCAGCACGCCTTTGAGCGACAGCACGTTGGGCACCTTGCCGCGCGACAGCACGTTCATGTTGAGCGGAAAGCGGCTTTCGAGCTCGGTCAGTTTGAACAGCGATTCCATCAGGATGCCGGGATCGACCGAACGGCTCTTCGGCACCAGCACGACGCGAATGTCCTCGGCGCTTTCGTCCCTGATATCTTCGAGCAACGGCAATTTGCGCGCGATCAACAGCTCGGCGATCTTCTCGATCAACCGCGCCTTCTGCACGCCATAAGGGATTTCGGTGACGACGATGCTCCAGGTGCCCCTGCCCTGGTCTTCCTGGCTCCATTTGGCGCGGACGCGGAAACCGCCGCGGCCGCTCTCATAGGCTTCGAGGATCGAGGCGCGGCTGTCGACGATGATGCCGCCGGTCGGGAAATCCGGACCCTGGACGAAATCCATGAGCTTCGCCACCGGCGCGCTCGGATCCTCGATCAGGTGAAGCGCCGCATCGCAAAGCTCGGCGGCATTGTGCGGCGGGATCGAGGTCGCCATGCCGACCGCAATGCCGGACGAACCGTTGGCGAGCAGGTTCGGGAAGGCGCCAGGCAGCACTACCGGCTCCTCGTCCTCCTCATTGTAGGTCGGCCGATAGTCGACCGCGTCCTCGGTGATGCCGGAAAGCAGTTCCGTCGCCACGTCGGTCATGCGCGCCTCGGTGTAGCGCATGGCGGCGGCGTTATCGCCGTCGATATTGCCGAAATTGCCCTGCCCGTCGACCAGCGGATAGCGCATGGAAAAGTCCTGCGCCAGGCGCACCAGCGCGTCGTAGATCGACTGGTCGCCATGCGGATGGAACTTGCCCATCACCTCGCCGACGATGCGGGCGCATTTGGCAAAGCCCTGGTCGGGGTTGAGCCTCAGCAGCCGCATGGCGTGCATGATGCGGCGGTGCACGGGCTTCAGCCCGTCGCGTACGTCCGGCAGCGCGCGGTGCATGATGGTCGACAGCGCATAGGCGAGATAGCGCTCTTCCAGCGCCTTCTTCAGATCAACCGGTTCGATGTGGTCACCGCCGCCATCGTCAGGCGGCAAAAGCCTTTTTCCCATGCGGGTGGACTAGCCGAGCGGGTGATTCGCGGCAAGGCGGAGGCGCGGAAATCCGCAATTTGCGGCCTCCGGGCTGTGAAAGGCGGCTCAGTATCCGACGACGGATGTGACGGACTTCATGTTCCAGCTTGCCGTCCCTGTGCAACAGCACCGGTAGCAGTGCTGTTGCCAACCAACATCAATCTGTTACACGCCCTCTCTAAGGCAGGAGACGGTACTCAGGGGAGCCCGACCTTCATGACATATTCACCGCATCGAACGAAGGCTCCCGCTCCGGTTTGCCTTTCACCGTGATTTTCGACAAATCTGCGGGAAAGCGCCTTTTTCCCGTCCAGTTCGTCACGGAATGGTGATGGCGCAGAACTCAAGAAAACACTTTTCAGGACTCTCTCAGGGAACTCGCGATGACAATCCAACGCTCGATACTCAAGAAACTCGCTTTTTCGACCTTCTTGCTGACTCTGCCGCTCAATGCCGCCTTTGCGCAGGACGCGGCGGTTGCCGACCGGCTGAAGGCCGCACTTGCCGTCCAGGGCGTCGATATCACCTGGACCGGGGTTACCGGCGACAATTCCAGCATGGTGCTGCAGGGCGTGTCGGTCAAACCGGCGGCCGAAAAGGAAGCGCTGCCGATCGGCGACGTCAAGCTTGAAGGCGTGACCGAGGCCAATGGCGGTTTTGATGTCGCGACCATCACGACTTCGGCCTTCGAGCGCAGCAAGGACGGTGTAACGCTTAACCTCACTCCCTTCGTCATTCATGACGCCAACATCCCGGCCGAAGGCGCTACAGGCCCGCTCGGCTCGATGATGATGTACAAGTCCGCCGAACTCGAAAACCTGACAGTCAAGGTCGCCGACAAAACCGCCTTCTCGGTGGATGGCGTTGCTGTCCAGATCACGCCTCCGGCCGACGGCAAGGCGATGGAATTTTCCGCCACCACGGAAAAGTTCAACGCCGACCTGACCCTGGTCGACGATGCGAAATCCAAGGAAGCCATCGAGGCCCTCGGCTACCAGAACATCTCGGGCAACATCGAAATCGGCGGCACCTGGCAGCCGAGCGACGGCAAGATGGACCTGTCGAAATACGACATCTCGGTCGAGAATGCCGGCACGCTCGGCATGACCTTCGGCCTCGGCGGCTACACGGTCGACTTCGTCAAGTCGATGCAGGAGATGCAGAAGAAGCTGGCGGCGCAACCCGAAGGGGCCGACAATTCGGCGCAAGGCATGGCCATGCTCGGCCTGTTGCAGCAGCTTTCCTTCAACAGCGCCTCGGTCCGCTTCGACGACGATTCCCTGACCGGCAAGGTGCTTGAGTATGTCGGCAAACAGCAGGGCATTTCGGGCAAGGATATCGCCAACCAGGCCAAGGCGATCGTGCCGTTCGGCATGGCACAGCTCAACAATCCGGAATTGACCGCCGAAGTGACGACCGCTGTGAGCAAATACCTCGACGACCCGAAGAGCCTGGAGATTTCGGCCGAGCCGCCGGCAGCGGTGCCGTTCGCGCTGATCATGGCGGGTGCGATGTCCAACCCGCTCGACCTGCCGAAGACGCTCGGCGTCCACGTGAAGGCCAACGAAGACTGATCGAGCGAAACGCTCAAAGGCGAAAAGCCCGGCAGCGATGCCGGGCTTTTCTGTTGGATTGCCTATCTGAAAGAGTTGGTTCCCGCGGTTTGTTAAAGAATCGCAGGAACTTCGCGATCAGGCGTCTTTCTTCACCGCCGCGACGCGCAGAGAGAGCTCGCGCAGCTGCTGGGGACTGGCTTGCGAAGGCGCATTCATCAACAGGTCGTGGGCCTGCTGGTTCATCGGGAACATGGTGATCTCGCGCAGGTTCTTGGCGCCGACCAGAAGCATGACGACACGGTCGACACCGGCCGCCATGCCGCCATGCGGCGGCGCGCCATACTGGAAGGCTCGGTAGAGGCCGCCGAAGCGCTCCTCGACCGTGGAGCGATCCAGCCCGACCGTCTCGAACGCCTTGACCATGGTCTCGGGCAGATGGTTGCGGATGCCGCCTGAGGCGATCTCGAAGCCGTTGCAGACCATGTCGTACTGGAAGGCCTTGATGCCGAGCAGGTCCTCGCCACCGAGCGCCTCGATACCACCCTGGGGCATCGAGAACGGGTTGTGGGCGAAGTCGATCTTCTTCTCCTCCTCGTTCCATTCGAAGAACGGGAAGTCGACGATCCAGCACAGTTCGAAGCGCTCGCGGTCGACGAGGTTCAGCTCCTCACCGGCGCGCGTGCGTGCTGCACCCGCGAAGGTGACGAACTTCTTCGGATCGCCGGCAACGAAGAAGGCGGCGTCGCCATCGGCAAGGCCAAGCTGCTGGCGGATCGCCTCGGTGCGCTCCTCGCCAATGTTCTTGGCCAGCGGACCGGCGCCTTCCAGCTTGTCGCCTTCCTTGCGCCAGAAGATGTAACCCAGCCCCGGCTGGCCCTCGCCTTGCGCCCAGGAGTTCATACGGTCGCAGAAGGCTCGGCTGCCGCCGGTCTTTGCCGGAATACCCCACACTTCGGCCTTGGGATCGTTGGCCAGGATGTTGGCGAACACCTTGAAGCCGGAATCGCGGAAATGATCGGAGACGGCCTGCATCTCAATCGGGTTGCGCAGGTCCGGCTTGTCGGAACCGTATTTGCGCATCGCGACATCATAGGGAATGCGCTGGAATTTCTGCGTCACAGGCTTGCCGTTGGCGAAGGTCTCAAAGACGCCGCGCATCACCGGTTCCATGGTCGACAGCACGTCGTCCTGCTCGACGAAGCTCATTTCGAGGTCGAGCTGGTAGAATTCGCCGGGCAGGCGGTCGGCGCGCGGGTCTTCGTCGCGGAAGCAAGGCGCGATCTGGAAATAGCGGTCGAAGCCGGAGACCATGATCAGCTGCTTGTACTGCTGCGGCGCCTGCGGCAGCGCGTAGAAAGTGCCGGGATGGATGCGCGACGGCACCAGGAAGTCGCGTGCCCCTTCCGGCGAAGAGGCCGTCAGGATCGGCGTCGCGAATTCGGTGAAGCCGACATCGGTCATGCGCTTGCGCATCTCGGCGATGATCTTGGTGCGCGCCACGATGTTCCTGTGCAGCGTCTCGCGGCGCAGGTCGAGGAAGCGGTATTTCAGGCGGATATCCTCGGGATAGTCGGGCTCGCCGAACACCGGCAGCGGCAATTCCTTGGCCGCCGACAGCACTTCGATCTCGCGGGCAAAAATCTCGATCTCGCCGGTCGGCAGGTTGGCATTGGTGGTGTCCGGCAGGCGCGCCTTGACCTCGCCGTCGACGCGGATCACCCATTCGCCACGCACCGTCTCGGCGACCTTGAAGGCGGGCGAATCCGGATCGGCGACAATCTGGGTCAGGCCGTAATGGTCACGCAGATCGATAAACAGCAGGCCGCCATGGTCGCGCACGCGATGCACCCAGCCCGACAGGCGAACGGGAGAGCCGACGTCGCTCTTTCTCAACTGGGCACAGGTGTGGCTGCGGTAACGATGCATTGTCATGTCAAAAGTCCGGGGTGCTGGGTTGTGGCCCGAGCGTCAAAGCCCGGTCCAAAATTTGCGCGAAAAGCGCATGGGAGGTCGGATTTGTCAAGGCAAGCGGGGTGATCGGGCGCAGGCCGGTTGTTCAGGCCAAATGGATCTCAGCGCCCTGACGCTCGAAGTCGCCGAGAATCGCGGCCGGCGCTGTCTTTTCGACCACAAGGTGGCGGATCGCCTCGGGCCGGGCGATCCGGTAGGGTGCGGCGGTGGCCAGCTTGTCATTGGTGACAGCGATGACGATGCCTGCGCTGTTCTTGGCCATGGCCCGCTTCACCTCGGCCTCCGCCGAATCGAAGGCCGTCACGCCGCGCGAGGCATCAAGACCGCAGGATCCCAGAACAAACAGGTCCGCGCCAAGCTGCGCGACGGCGGCGAGCGTGTCGGCGCCGACGCAGGCGCCGAGATGGCGGTCGAACCGGCCGCCCAGCACAATCAGCTCGATCAAAGCGTGCTCTGACAGCGCCGTGGCAACTTCGAGCGAATTGGTGGCGACGGTCAGATCGAGGTCGCGCGGGATAGCCCGGGCGATCGCGGCATTTGTCGAGCCACTGTCGATGAATAGGGTCTGTCCGCGCGACAGCAATGACACGGTCGCGCGGGCAAGCCGCGTCTTCTCTTCAACCGCATGGCCGGCGCGCAGGCCGACAGGCGTGGCGGCGAACGGTGCGGCTGCGACCGCGCCGCCATAAACGCGGCGGCATTGCCCGGCCTTGGCGAGCTCCCTGAGGTCGCGGCGGACCGTGTCTTCCGAAACGCCGAAGCGGCTTGCCAGCTCGCCGGCCAGCACCCTTCCCTCGACGGCCAGGCGATCGCGGATGATTTGATGCCGCTCATCGGTCAGCATTGCATGATCCTGTTTCTTTGTGCACATTCTTGCATGATTTGCATGTTTATGCAAGATGTGGGGCACATCCAGGCGACGGAAACCCGCTCTCCTCTTGAAAGCCTCCCCTGTCTTGAAAGCGCCGCAATGACCTTCGGCCTCAGCCTCGCTCCGCAACACCGGGTCTATGCCGGGTTTGCGATCTACTCGTTCGGCATGGGCAACATCTTTCCGCGCCTGCCCGACATCAAGCATGCCATGGGCATCGAGGACGGCACGCTCGGGCTCAGCCTGATCGGGACGCCGATCGGCACCTTGACCGCACTGACGCTCGCAGCGCCGATCCTGGAGCGCGTCGGCTTCCGCCGCGCCTTGCTCGGGCTGGTTCCGCTTTTGTCGGTTGCCTATGCCATTGCCGTGCATGCGCCTGGACCGCTCGCGCTGTTCCTGATGCTCATTCCGGTCGGCCTGATGATCGGCAGCGTCGAGATCATCCTCAATGTCGAGGCCGACAGGACCGAATTCCTGCTCAAGCGCCGGATCATGAACCGGGCGCATTCATTCTGGAGCATAGGCTTTTTCGGCGCCGGCCTGTTCGGCGCCGCACTTGCCCATCTCGGCATATCGCCGCACCTGCACCTGGCCATCGTCGTGCCGATGGTGGCGATAGGAATAGCGCTGTTTCTCGGCGGTTACGAACCGGCGCCGAGCCGCTTCGCCGGCAATGACGAGACGGCGCCAAGGCTGGCGCGGCCGACGCTGCCGATCCTCGTGCTCGTCGCGGTGACGCTGTCGGCGATGCTGATGGAAGGCGCCAGCATCGACTGGTCGGCGATCTACATGCGCACCGTGTTCGATGCCGGCCCGTTCGTCGCCGGCTTCACGGTGGCGCTGTTTGCATTCTCGCAAGCGAGCACGCGCTTCTTTGCCGACAGCTTTGTCGACCGCCACTCGCCGAGCGGCGTGGCGCGGGTGCTGCTGGCAACGATGGCGGTGGGCGTGCTGCTCGTCTTCTTCTCGCCTGCCCCACTCGTATCGATGCTGGGCTTTGCCTTGCTGGGCATCGGCAGCAGTGCGATCTTTCCGCTGGCGATCTCGGCGGCCGCCCAGCGGACGGACCGCTCGGCGGCAATCAATGTCGCGGCGCTGTCGCAGATCTCCTTCGTCGCTTTCCTGCTCGGCCCGCCGCTGCTCGGCTTCGTCTCCGACCATTGGGGTATCCGTTCGGCCTTCGGCATCGGCATCCCGTTTATAATCCTCAGCCTGCTGACCGCCGGCTCGCTTGGCCGAAGGGCGGTCAACCCTGTCGCGCCGGCAGCGGGCGAAGCGTTGGCGAGGGCTTACGAAGCTTGAACGGCGATCTTGTAGGGCACGCGCCTGTTGGCTAGCAGAATTGCCACTGGCATTGGCTGATATGATGGTTCAAGAAGGAAGCCGACCAAGCGATTTCCTTCATGTCCTCCATCCGCCCTTTGATCCCGCTCCTCATCGCCGCCGGCATCCTGCTTGGCGGCAACGGGCTGCAGGGCACGCTGATCGCGCTGCGCGGCGCGCAGGAAGGATTCTCGGCCTCCGACATCGGCCTGATGGGCACATTCTATTTCGCCGGCTTTCTGCTCGGCTGCCTCGCCGTCACCCGCATCCTGAAGGCGGTCGGACATGTCAGGACGTTTTCGGCGCTCGCAGCCACCGCGTCGGCGGGGACACTGCTTCTGGTGCTGGTCATCGATCCGGTGATGTGGTGCGCGATCCGCTTTGCCGGCGGCTTCTGCTTTGCCGGCCTGTTCACCGTCATGGAAGCCTGGCTGAATTCCGGCGTCGAAAACAAGGACCGCGCGCGTGTACTCGCCATCTACCGCATGGTCGATATCGGCTCGGTGACCGGCGCGCAGTTCCTGATCCCGATCTTCGGCCCCGGCGGCTTTGCCATTTTCGCCATCATGTCGATGATGATCACGCTGTCGCTGGTGCCGGTGTCGCTTGGCGACCGTTCCAACCCGACGCCGCCGGAAGACGTCAAGCTGGATCTGGCGCGCGTCTGGCGGATCTCGCCGCTCGGCTGCTTCGGCTGCATCTGCGTCGGCGTCACCAACAGCGCCTTCCGCACGCTGTCGCCGGTCTATGCCGAGCAGATCGGCATGTCGGTGGCCGACGTCGTCACCTTCGTCAGCGTCGGCATTTTCGGCGGCGCCCTCATCCAGTATCCGGTGGGCTATCTCTCCGACCGCTGGGACCGGCGCGCGGTGCTTTTGGCAACGACATGCGGCGCCTTGCTTGCAGCGCTGGCGCTGGCCTTCATCGCCGGCGCCAATCCGACGCTCAACCTGATCATCGTCTTCATCTTCGGCAGCTTCGCCATGCCGCTCTATTCGCTGTCGGCTGCGCATTCCAACGACCGCGCCGACAAGGGCGAGTTCGTGCTGATCAATGCTGCTTTGATGCTGTTCTATTCCTTTGGCGCCATCAGCGGCCCCTTCGCGGCGTCGACGGTGATGCAATATTTCGGACCGGGCGCCCTGTTTGTCTTCAGCGCTGTGGTCTACGCCATCCTCATCGCCGTCATCCTCTACCGCATGCAGGTGCGTGGCGGCGTGCCGGCGGGCAAGCGCAGCCGCTTCACGGCGCTGCTGCGCACATCGACTGTCTTCGCGCGGCTGGCGCGCAGGAATGGCGATTCCGACGGATCGACGCATACTTGACCGAAGGGCGGCTTGACGAAAGCGCCCACGGCTGAAATTGAAAGAGAACCTTACCCGTTACTAAAAAGCGATTTGATGCACGTCATCACCACCCAAAATGAGCTCGAGTCCGTTCTCGCCGCTTTTGAAAAGTCGGATTTCGTCACCGTCGATACCGAATTCATCCGCGAAACGACGTTCTGGCCGATCCTGTGCCTGATCCAGATGGCGGCGCCCGGCGTCACCGCGCTGATCGATCCGCTATCGCCCGATATCAACCTCGCCCCGTTCTTCCGGCTGATGGCCAATGAAGCGGTGGTCAAGGTGTTCCACGCCGCGCGCCAGGACATCGAAATCATCGTCCATCTCGGCGATCTGGTGCCGCATCCGGTGTTCGACACCCAGGTCGCGGCCATGGTCTGCGGCTTCGGCGACAGCGTCTCTTACGACCAGCTGGTGCAGCGCATCACCGGCGCCCGGCTCGACAAATCATCGCGTTTCACCGACTGGCGCCACCGGCCGCTATCCGACAAGCAGCTCGATTACGCGCTGGCCGACGTCACCCATCTGATCGATGTCTACAAGCATCTCAGCGCCGAACTGGAGCGGGAAAACCGCGCCCATTGGCTGAACGAGGAAATGGAGGTGCTGACCTCGCGCGAGACCTACGATCCGCACCCCGAGGATGCCTGGAAGCGGTTGAAGATGCGGCTGCGCAAGCCGCAGGAGCTGGCGATCGTGCAGACGGTGGCGGCATGGCGCGAGCGCGAGGCGCGCGAGCGCGACGTGCCGCGCGGCCGGGTGCTCAAGGACGACGCCATATACGAGGTCGCCCAGCAGGCGCCGCGCGATGCGGCCGCGTTGAGCAAGCTGCGCACCACGCCGAAAGGCTGGGAACGGTCATCGACGGCAACCGCATTGCTCGGCGCGGTCAACACGGCGCTCGCTCTGCCCCGGGAAGAGATGCCGAAGCTGCCCAAGAGCTTTCAGCCGCCCGAGGGTTCAGGCGCGGCTGCAGAGCTGCTGAAAGTGCTGTTGCGAATCGTCGCCGAGAAGGAAGGCGTCGCCTCGAAAGTGCTGGCGTCCAGCGACGACATCGACCGCATCGCTGCCGAAGGCGAAGCCGCCGACGTGCCGGCGCTGCAGGGATGGCGGCGCGCCGTGTTTGGCGAGGCTGCGTTGAAGCTGGTGCGCGGCGAAATCGGCATCAAGTTCGACAAGCGCAAGATTGCGGTGTTCGATTTGTAGAGATCTTCCCTTCTCCCTTGTGGGAGAAGGTGGATCGGCGCGCAGCGCCGAGACGGTTGAGGGGTGCGTGACGGATCGCCATCCCCGCTAAGCTGGAACACCCCTCATCCGACCGAGCTTCGCTCGGCCACCTTCTCCCACAGGGGAGAAGGGAAAGTCAGCGCCTGCTCAAACCAGGCCGAGCAGGTGCAGCGCGAACAGAATCCATGCCAGCAAGAGAATGACCGCGCCCATGTAGAAGGCGCGGCTGCGAAACCGCAGATTGTTGCTGGTCAGGTGGACCCAGGCATGGCCATAGCGGGAAATCACGAAAATCCACATCAAGGCCAAGGTCAGATAATTGACGCCATTGGTCGCGTGCAGGGCCAGGCACAGCACGTAGAAAAGCACCGGCAATTCGAACTGGTTGATGAGATTGTTGGCGACCGTGACGCTGGACGCAGGCTCGGTCGTGCGGATCTTGTATTGGCCAACCTTGGCCTCGCCTGTTTTCACCGCACCGTAGCGGCGCTGGCCCATCACCACATAGACGATATAGACGAGCAGCACCTGCGCCAGCATCGGCCAGAAGATTGCGGTCTGGCTCATGGCGTTGCCCCTGCCTTGTTGTTCATGCCTGCGGACGTCGCTGGCTGGCGACGATGAAAGCCGCGATGACGGCGACAGGTATCGCCAGAAGCGCGAATTTGGTGACGATCAGCGACGAGGCGAAGGACAGCGAATCCGGATTGGCCGACAGCGCATCGGACAAAAGCCGCGCCACCGCAATGTTCTGGGCATAATCGGCGCAGGTGTAGGGCAGCACCACGACCAGCGCCAACAGCGACTGAAACTGCACCGGCAGGGTGCGAAAGAGCTTCAGCCGCCGCCCTGTGGCAAGGATCATGCTGACCATGGTCAATGACAGCAGCGCCGGGAACAGAAGGTCGAAGGTCAGGTAGTGCCAGACCAGGATGATCTCGCTGCCGCGCCGGCCGAGTGCCGTCAGCCAGGCCATGCCCTCATCCGGCGTGAACCCTTCAAAGCGTACATCGAGCGACGACAGGCCACCGCTCAACTGGCGGAAATAGAAGAATTCCAGCAGCGTCATGGCGATGAAAACCGCCGCGGAGGCAAAGCAAAGCGCGCCGGCATGGCGCGCCAGCCGCAGCACGATCGTCGCCTGATTGCGCCAGAGCATGTGCCGCTCTGGCTGCTGGTCAGGCTCCGCCGGGATAGTTCGGGCTTTCGCGGGTAATCGTGACGTCATGGGCGTGGCTTTCACGAAGTCCGGCGTTGGATATGCGCACAAAGGTGGCGCGCTCGCGGAAATCGGCAAGATCGCGGCCGCCGACATAACCCATAGCGGCTTTTAGCCCGCCTGCAAGCTGGTGCAGCACGCCAGACACAGGTCCTTTGTAAGGCACCTGCCCTTCAATGCCTTCCGGAACCAGTTTCAGCGTGTCGCGCACCTCGGCCTGGAAGTAGCGATCGGCCGAGCCGCGCGCCATGGCGCCGACCGAACCCATGCCGCGATAGGCCTTGAAGGAGCGGCCCTGGTGCAAATAGACCTCGCCCGGGCTTTCGTCCGTGCCGGCGAGCAGCGAGCCGATCATGGCAGCACTGGCGCCGGCAGCGAGCGCCTTGGCCAAGTCGCCCGAATATTTGATGCCGCCGTCAGCAATGACCGACACGCCGGATTTGTGCGCCGTCTCGACCGCCGACATGATCGCCGAAAGCTGCGGCACGCCGACGCCGGCGACGATGCGCGTGGTGCAGATCGAGCCCGGGCCGATGCCGACCTTGACCGCGTCGGCGCCGGCATCGATCAATGCCTGCGTGCCTTCGGCGGTGGCGACGTTGCCGGCCAGGATGCGCACGGAGTTGGAAAGCTTCTTGGCCCGCGTTACCGCATCCAGCACGCGCTGCGAATGGCCATGCGCGGTGTCGATGACTAGCAGGTCGACACCGGCATCGATCAACCGCTCGGCGCGCTCGAAGCCGTCATCGCCGACGCTGGTGGCGGCCGCCGCGCGAAGGCGGCCCTGCGCATCCTTGGTAGCGTGCGGGTTGAGCTGCGACTTCTCGATGTCCTTGACGGTGATCAGGCCGACGCAATTGCCTTGCTTGTCGACGACGACGAGCTTTTCGATGCGGTGCTGGTGCAGGAGCCGCTTGGCTTCGTCCTGGTCGACATTCTCCTTGACCGTGATCAGGTTCTCACGGGTCATCAATTCGAAGACTTTTTGCCCCGGGTCCGAGGCGAAGCGGACATCGCGGTTGGTCAGGATGCCGACCAGGCGACCGATCTTCTGGCCGCCGGTACCGCCATTCTCAACCACCGGAATGCCCGAGATGGAGTAGGTGCGCATCAGCGCCAGCGCGTCGGCCAGCGTCGCGTCGGGGCCGATGGTGACCGGATTGATGACCATCCCGGATTCGAATTTCTTGACCTGGCGCACCTGCTCGGCCTGTTCGGCCGGCGAGAAATTGCGATGGATGACGCCGATGCCGCCGGCCTGCGCCATGGCAATGGCAAGTCGCGCCTCGGTGACGGTGTCCATGGCGGCCGACAGGATCGGTACATTGAGGTCGATGTCGGTGGCGATGCGGGTGCGGATGTCGGTCTCACCGGGCATGACCTCGGAATGACCGGGCTGCAGCAGCACGTCGTCAAAGGTCAGCGCCAGCGCGCCGGTGGACGTTTCGATGATTTTTGCCATGGCCAGTCCTTCGAATACGAAAAAGCGCTGGGAGAATACAAAAAAGCGCTGGACCGCAATGGACAGCGCCGACTCGTTTCTTCCCTTTCAGGATTGGCGCTGGCTGGTAACACGTCGCGGCGCCTATGAAAAGCGGGTGATTGCCTATTCGGCGGACTTGCCCAGCAGAGCATAGAGCAGGGCATGGCGCGGCGATGCGAAAGGATTGACAACCGTTACGCCGCCCCAGGTGAAGCCGTCCTGCAGGTCTTCCGACAGCAGCAGCCGGCAACCGGTTTGCGAGGCAACGGACAGGACAGTTGCGTCCCAGATGCCGAAATGGTGATCGGTCGCGAGATCGGCCGCCACCGTCATCACCTCCGGTGTGGTGCCGACAACCGGAAACGCGTCGCGCCAGCTCAACAAGGCGTCACGGGCTTCCGCGCGCGACCTTCCGGCCTTACGTGTCAGAACGGTGAACAGCTCGCCGAGCACCTGGACCGGAATGATGGCGGCCTCCTGCGCCATGTCGCGCAGCAGATCGAAAACGATGTCGCGCTTCTCGGCCCCGTTGATCCCCTCCGCATAGACAAGGATGTTGGTATCAAGCGCGACCTTCACCGCTCGTCCTCGTAAAGCTCGTCGCGGGTCCAGCGCCCGGCCTCTAATACAGGCTGGCGTTCGAGGCGCGACAGCAGCGCGGTGCGCGAGCGGGAAGCCACGGCGTCGGGCTGCCCTGCGGGCACGATCCGCGCAACGGGTCGTCCATGGCTGGTTACGACATAGCTTTGCCCTTCCCGAACACCGCGCAGGAGGAGCGAGAATTTGCGGTTGGCATCGGCTGCCGAAACGGCCTCTTCCATGATAAAGCCCATATAGTAGTTATATTCACTACAATAATGCGCCGCGTCGCCTTTCGCAAGAGCTATTCTCTCTGCTTGCCTTGGAACGCTGCCATGCCCGCGCGAGCAGGCGGTCGCACAAAAGTGACAGCAAATTAATGCGACATCCGGGTAAAGGCGTGATAACCGCCCTTTCGTGTCGGCTTGCCCCGGTCGGCACGCACCTTTTGCCCAGTTCGGACGCGTTCGTTGAACCGCATCATTCCGCTCATACTGGCGGTCGCTCTCTTCATGGAAAACATGGATTCGACCGTTATCGCGACATCGCTGCCGGCGATCGCCGTAGACATCCACACCAGCCCGATCGCGCTTAAGCTGGCGCTGACCGCCTATCTGGTGTCGCTGGCGATCTTCATTCCGATCAGCGGCTGGATGGCCGACCGGTTTGGCGCCAAGAACGTGTTTCGGGCGGCGATCGGTGTGTTCATCCTGGGCTCGGTCGCCTGCGCCATCTCCAATTCGCTGCCGGCCTTCGTCGTCTCGCGCTTCCTGCAAGGCATAGGCGGCGCCATGATGACGCCGGTCGGCCGCCTGGTGCTGGTGCGCGCGACGCCGAAAAGCGAGTTGGTTGCCGCCATGTCGTGGTTGACGGTGCCGGCGCTGGTCGGGCCGCTTGTGGGACCACCGATCGGCGGTTTCATCACCACCTATTTCACCTGGCACTGGATTTTCCTGATCAACGTGCCGATCGGGCTGATCGGCATCTGGCTGGCGACGCGCTTCCTGCCGCAGACCGGTGCCGCAGAAACGCCGCCTCTTGATTTTGTCGGTTTCGTGCTGAGCGGGTTAGCGGCTTCCGGCGTCGTCTTCGGCCTGTCGGTGGTCAGCCTACCCTATCTGCCGCCGGCGATCGGCTTCATCACCGCGGCGGTCGGGCTGATTTCCGGCGCACTCTACCTCCTGCATGCACGGCGCGCCAAAACCCCGCTGCTGGCGCTGGAGCTGTTCCGCAACCAGGTGTTCCGCTCCTCGGTGCTCGGCGGCTCGCTGTTTCGCATCGGCATCGGCGCGGTGCCGTTCCTGTTGCCGCTGATGTTCCAGATCGGCTTCGGGCTGACGCCGTTCCAGTCGGGCATGATCACCTTCGTCTCGGCCATCGGCGCCATCGGCGTGAAGTTCGTCACGGCGCTGATCTTCCGGCTAGCCGGCTTCCGCCGCGTTTTGATCTGGGGCTCGCTGATCGCGGCTGCATCGATCGCCATCTACGGCCTGTTCACGCCGGAAACGCCCTACGCGCTGATGCTGACCATGTTGCTGGTCGGCGGCTTCATCCGCTCGATGTTCTTCACCGGCGTCAACGCGCTTTCCTATGCCGAAGTGTCGGCCGAAGACACCAGCAGGGCGACGCCGATCACGGCGGTGTTCCAGCAGCTGTCGATCGCGCTCGGCGTGGCGCTGGCCGGCGGCATCCTGGAAGTCTCGACCTCGATCCATGGCGGCCCGCTGACGCTTGGCGATTTCCACATCGCCTTCTTCATCGTGGCGGCGGTGTCGGCGGCGGCGTCCGTATCGTTCATGCGGCTGGCGCCGGATGCAGGCAACGCGGTGTCAGGCCATGGCCGGCTGACGACGCCGAAGACGCTGGAGCCGGTGAGCACGGCGGGGAAGTAAGGCCCTTGCCTTCTCCCGCTGTGGGAGAAGGTGGATCGGCGCGATAGCGCCGAGACGGATGAGGGGTGTTCCAGAGAACACCAACGCCTCACTCAGTTGGAACACCCCTCATCCGTCGCCTTCGGCGACACCTTCTCCCACAGGGGGAGAAGGCAGAGCCCGCCCTTTGAAGTCCTTCGCCAGCAAATACAGCTCCACAGACTCGTCGCGCGACGCCGGCGGCTTGACGTGATGCACCGAGCGAAAATTCTTCTTCAGCATCGACAGCAGCTCGTTTTCGGCGCCGCCCTGGAAAGTCTTGGCCAAAAAGTGCCCGCCCGGCTTCAGCACCGACAGCGCGAAATCGGCGGCGACCTCGCACAGATGCATGGTGCGGATGTGATCGGTTCGCTTGTGGCCGGTGGTGGGTGCTGCCATGTCCGACAGCACGACATCGGGGTCGCCACCCAGCGCTTCGGCCAGCTTTTGCGGCGCTTCGGGATCGAGGAAATCCATCAGCAGCACCGGCGCGCCGGGCACGGCATCCATTTCGAGATAGTCGATGCCGATGACATGCGGATTGTCCGCCGTCGATTTCGTCCTCGCGGCCGCCACCTGGCACCAGCCGCCGGGCGCGGCCCCGAGGTCGATGACCTTCATGCCGGGCTTCAAGAGATGATGCTTGTCGTCGATCTCGATCAGCTTGTAGGCCGCGCGCGAGCGGTAGCCATCTGCCTTCGACCTCTGGACATAGGGATCGTTGATGTGGCGCTGCAGCCAGCGGCGCGACGATTCCTTGAGGCCTGACTTCTTCTTGATCCGGGTCTTCAGCACGCGAATGCTGGCAGAGCCTGGCTTTTCCGGTTTCTTGGTCATGCTCGGCCACGCCCACTGTTGCGCCAGACGCCGTCATCGGCCATCAGCTCGCTCAAAATGCCTTCGCGCAGGCCGCGGTCGGCGACGCGCAGCCGCTCCGACGGCCACACCGCGCGGATGGCTTCGAGGATAGCACAGCCGGCCAACACCAGGTCGGCGCGGTCGGCGCCGATGCAAGGGTTGGCGCAGCGCTGCTGGAAATCCCAGCCGACCAGCTTTTCGACCATGCGGTCGACGCTGTCACGGTCCATCCACAACCCGTCGACCCGGCGGCGGTCGTAGCGTTCGAGATCGAGGTGAACCCCGGCCAGCGTCGTCACCGTTCCGGATGTGCCCAGCAGATGGAATTTCGGACTGGCCAGCACATGGCTCAGCCGGTCGCGGCCGTCGAAGGACCTCAGCCGCACGGCGACATCCTCGACCATGGCGGCAAAGATTTCGCGCGTCACCGTGCGGCCGCCAAAGCGCTCGGCGAGCGAGACGACGCCGACCGGCAGCGACGTCCATGACACGATGTGGTTGGCAAGCCGCGGCGAGCGCTGGCCGGTGAGGTCGATCAGCGCGATTTCGGACGAGCCGCCGCCAATGTCGAACAACACCACGCCTTGCGTGTCGCGCTCGACCAGCGAGCCGCAGCCCGACACCGCAAGCCGGGCCTCGGTCTGGCGGTCGATGATCTCGAGTCTCAGGCCGGCCTCGCGCTCGACACGCTGCAGGAATTCTACGCCGTTATCAGCGGTGCGGCAGGCCTCGGTGGCGATCAGCCGGGCTTTGCGGATCTTGCGGTTGCGCAATTTGTCGCCGCAGATCTTCAGCGCCTCGACGGCGCGATCCATCGCCGCCCGGCTCAGGTGCCCATTGGCGGTCAGCCCCTCGCCCAGCCTGACGATGCGTGAAAAGGCATCGATGACGCGGAACTGGCCGTGGCGCTGCGGCACCGCGACCAAAAGCCGGCAATTGTTGGTGCCGAGATCGAGCGCCGCAAACACCGGCAGTTCCTGCATCGGCGGCCGCTGCACAGACTGTTCGGGTCTGGGCTGCGCAGCCGGAGGCGCGGCCACAGGGGTCGGGGCGATGCTGACGGCCGGCGGGCCGGCTGCAACGAGATGGGCTGATACCGCCAGCTCATCGCGTGCAAAAACCTTGCGTCCGCGCCGGCGCTTGCGCCGCTTTCTCGCTTTGCCTCGTTGCTGCTGGGCGTCGCCGGCCTGTCCGTTTCCGGATTGAGGCCCCGCCTGGCGGGGCCGCCCGGCGGATGGGCTTGGCCCGCCTGACGGCGGCGAAGCCCTGGACACGCCCACTTCCGGCGCGCCTGCGCCGGTGTCGTGGTCTTCCACTTCGGGTCCTTCCGGCGCCGCGCGAACCGGGAAACCGGACGCAGCAGGCACCTAAATGTTTTAAGTTGCCGCCAGAGTAGCAGTGCGGGACCGGATCACCAAGAGCAGTGGGACAAATTTTGCCGGCATCACGCAGCGGCAATGCCTGCGGCGTTGAATAGCGGGGCTTGTCCGGTTGAATAGCCGGCTTCAATGAGGCATTTCTGAAATGAGGCGGCAATATTGGTGAATCGCGGATTTTTTCGCGCCCGCATGGGCGATGGGCAGCAACGCATGACGAGAACTCCATGAGCTGGAGGCGCTATCTGTGGCCGGTCATCGGCATTGCAGCGGTGATCTTCTCGCTGCTGTTGCTGTGGCATGAGCTGCGCGGCATCTCGCTCGACGATGTCTGGGACGGCATCGTCGCCATCCCGACGCGCGGCTGGGTGCTGGCGGCTCTGAGTTCGGTCGTCGCCTATGCCTCGCTCGCCGGCTACGACCACATCGCGCTCTTGCATATCGGCAAGAAAGTGTCGTGGCTGTTCGTCACGTTCTGCTCCTTCACCACCTACGCGCTGTCGCACAACATTGGCGGCTCGGTGTTATCGGGCGCTGTGATCCGCTACCGCGCCTACGGCACCAGGGGGCTGACCGGACAGGATGTCGGCATATTGGTGGCGATCTGCTGGATCACCTTCGTGCTGTCCAGCCTGCTGGTCGGCGGCCTGGTGCTGGTGTTCGAGCCGCAGATCATCGGCCGCTTCTCCGGCGCCCCGCATCACGGGCTGGCGATCGCCGCCGGCACCGCTTTGCTCATTCTGGTCGGCGCCTATATCTTCGGCAGCTGGCTGCACCTGAAGCCGCTGAAAATCGCCGGCTTCCAGCTGCATTACCCAGCGCTGCCGATCGTGGTGCGGCAATTGCTGATCGGCCCGATCGAGCTTCTGGCTGCGGCTGCGATCATCTTCTTTGCCCTGCCCGTGGCGGGCAATCCCGGCTATTTCGTCATCCTCGGCGTGTTCCTGGTGTCGTTCTCGGTGGCGCAGATCTCGCACGCGCCGGGCGGGCTCGGCGTGTTCGAGGTCGTGTTCCTCGCCGGTCTGTCGCAGATGGACCCGGTCGGCGTGCTGGCGGCACTTTTGGTGTTCCGCCTGTTCTACCTGATCATCCCGCTGGTGATCGCGCTTGGCGTGGTGCTGTTTTTCGAGCATTCGCAATACAGCCGTGGCGAGAAATAGCGCCCTGCCCGCGCGCATCGACGGAACAAACCAAAAGCCCATGATTGAAACACAAGGCAGGCTTGACTATTTTCCGGCGGCGGCTACAAGGCACGCGCGGCTGCTTCGGCGGCCCACCAGCGCGACAGCGCCTGCTGGGGAATAGGTTAACGGTAGACCCACGGACTCTGACTCCGTTAGTCCTGGTTCGAATCCAGGTTCCCCAGCCAAACAAAATCAAGCACTTATGAGAATTTATCAGACCGCATCAGGCCGCCATGTTGCGTTTGTGTCGCGTTCAGCCTCCGAGCAATGACTTTTCCGCTGCGGCCAACTCGTCCTGATCATTCGCGTTCGGGAACAAGTGGCCGTAAGTGTCGGCTGTCATCACGATGCTCGAATGACCCATGCGCGCCTGCACCGTCTTGATATCCTTGCCCTGCCCGCCAGCGTCTTTTGGATTGATGAGCCAGCTCGCATAGAAATGCCGGAGCGCATGAAGGCCGGTGTACTTCGCGGCCATGATTGGATTGCCTTCCTTGTCGGTCTTTGCCTTCCCCTTCCTGTCGAGCGCAGGGACAGTAAGACCGGCGGCTATCTGCGGCGGATGCAAGCCGCGTGTAACGATGTTGGCGTGAAACTCGATATTGCCCTCCCCGTTCGGGAAAACCAGATCGAGCGGACCCTTTGGACACTTGAGCTTCCATTCGCGCAACGTGTTGACGACCATCGGCGCCAGCGGGATCGTGCGGTCTTCACCTGCCTCTGATTTCGGCAGGCCAATCGGGTTATAGCCTTCATCGACATACTTCTTCGCGTGGTAGCGGTCCGCGCGCTGCCGGACATGAAGTTCCGCCGCCTTCAGATCCACATCGCTCCACCGCAGGCCGCGCAATTCGGATGAGCGAAGGCCAGTGAATATGGCGGTGACGATCAGCGGGCGGTGCCAGCCCTTGCTGTGCTCCACAATGAGCCTGATTTCCGCCGGTGACGGAATATCGATGCCAACCTTCAGTTTTGGTTTTCGGTCGCTGTTCTTCTTGCGCTTCCGGCGGTTGGACATGTCGTGCACCACATTGCGGGCAACCAGTCCGCGCTCCTGCGCATCCGCCAGCAATGAGCCCAGGCTTACGGTGACGCGCTTGATCATGTCGGCGCTGCAAACCTGCTTCTTGGTGCCGTGCGGCTCGGTGCGAAGCCTGTCCTGGAATTGGCGCACGACAGGGATGCTGAGCTTCGACAAGCGCAGCTTGCCCAGGAACGGCAGGATATGCTCGTTCAGGTGTTGGCGGCGTTGATCGAGCGTCGAGCGTTCGAGGGCTGCCGCCGTCCCATCCTCAAGCCAGAAAACGCTTGCCTCATCCACCGCGACAGTCGCGCGATCGGCCACGTGCGTTCCCTCATCTATGGAAACGGTGGTCTTTGCCTCCCAGGCATCGGCATCCTTCTTCTTGTCGAAGGTCTTCAGCCGGCGGGTGCCGTTGCCGTCCACATAGTCAACGATCCAGGCTTCTTTCTCGGCGCCCTTGGCGGTGGTCCATTTGCGCTTGCGAACCGACATTCCCAATCCCCTTGTGTGTAATCGCTGGTATCATGTCGCAATGTGTCGCGTAACAATCCGCTTGTCAACGTCGGCTTGTACCTGTTGAAAACTAACCGTTCTGACTTGTAATGGAACAAAACATGCACTAGAAGTTGGTGATCGACCAAAGTTTCAGTTGAGGGCGCGACGGCGCGGTTTCCGTTGCTAAATCCAACCCTTGGACGGCCACCGTTCTAACGGTGCCGGACTGAAAGGACTCGTCGGTGAATCCACACGTTGAAGAACAACAAGGCCTTGGCCTTGTCTGGGGCGCTGCCGCCATTGCGCGGGAGCTGAACCTCAAGAACGAGCGCCAGGCTTTCTACATCCTCGAAACCGGTCTCCTTCCGGCAAGGAAGGTTGGACGGCAATGGGTAGCGTCACGCGCCGCCCTGCGCGCGTATTTTGAAAACTTGCTGTCGCAGGAGGTCGCATGACTGACCTCACTCCTCCAGAACACCAGCACAGCGCCATCATCGAGCAGGCGGTTGAGTTCTATGTCGCCAACTTCGGCAACGTCGAGCGGCCAATCGTGCCGGCACTACAGCGGCGGTTTGGACTGACAGCGCACCAAGCCATTGTCGTCATCCGCGAGACAACGTTGCGGAGGGCTCGGTCGGCATGAGCCAGGACGATATCGCGACCGCGCCGCCGACGATGGATAGAGGCGCAACCTCTCTCGCAAGCCGGAAATTCGACTTTGAAGACATGATCAACGCAGATCCCAAATGCCCGATTCCGGCATTGAAGATTATTCGCGCCTATCTCCGGTTCGTCACCGATTTTGATACAGACAAGCCCTATGTGTCGATCATCGATCTACAGGTCGCCACCGGCCTGAGTACACGGGCGATCATCGACAACCGGAACGCCCTGGTAAAGCTTGGCTACCTGGAACCGGCAGGCAAAACCGGAACCGGCGCCCATCGCTACCGGCTGAGATTTGCGCGCGAAAGCATGGTGCTCGACCATATGCTGATCGCTAGGGAAACCCTCAGGCGCATCGATGCCGAGCGGAAGGAACGCCAGCGGCAGAAACGTTACGGAACGTTGTCAGAGCCCGATCCTGTGATTGAGCCAAATGCAGGCCCGGATCAGTCTTGTGATTGTAGTTCCCACAGGGACGTGATTGAGCCAAATGCAGGCAATTACCTAGATAACTACCTAGACGGTATTAGCTCTGAAGAAGGGGAAAATCCTTCACAGGTTCAAAACGGGCTCGATCCGGAAGGCGACCGCCACATACCCTTTCCGGTTCCGTCCAGCGCCGACGAGCTTGCGGCAATGATGTCGACCCTTTTCTCCGATCTCACTCTAGGTCCGCTCACCATGGCTCGGATGCGAACGCTGCTCGCAACCGGACGGCTGACACGCGCAATAGTCGAAGGTCAGAGGAGCGTTGCATGAGCACCAAGCACGATCCGGCTCAACTCGACCTGTTCGTCTGGGCGCAAAAGCGGCCGACCGCCAAGGTGATCAGCGCGATCCCTGGCCTAGCAAAGCGGATGTGGCGAGAGCGGCATATGGTGCAGCCGAACAATCCACCAAGCATCCTGCTACTGCGGCGGCGCGCATGAGGGGGCGGGCCATCAAGCCTGGAAATGTAGCCGATCGCCCACCGCCTGGGTCCCGTAACACGCGTTTCCGCAAAATCCTGAGTTTTTGGGCCACGCGTCGCAAAACTCTGAAAAGTGGGCCAAGGTTCGTTTTCTGGCTGACTGCAGCCAGTTTCGCTCTCATTGCCGCGATCATTCTCGGTGCGCTGCCATGACGACGCGCTCCTGCCTCAGCAAGCGGCGCAAGAAGCTCGGCTTGATCGTTTTGAAGACCGTGCACGACGAGGCGCACGTCACGGCATTGCTGACCAGCGCCGGGCAACTGCCGATCAACCTGGCCGAGGACAAAGCGGAGATCGAGAAGGCGCTTGAACGCTACATCGCCGCCGGCAAAGCCGCTGAGTTCGATGTATAAAGGCCAGGCAACACGTGGCCTGCCTAAACCCAGAAACGTGCGAAAGATTCGGCACGATTAATTTCTGAGGAAAACTGCCATGCGAGGCACAGTCCACATCGCAAACACCGACACCGACCGGGGCTTAGATTTCGCCCGCGTCGCTCGGATGCTTGCCAGGAACGAAAACCCCGGCGATCTCGACAACATGGCCGACATCATGGCGCCGCGCCTCATGGACGCCGCCAAGGCCGCTATGCAGATGAAGGCGGCAGTCACCAGCGGCCGGATTGATGGCGCGGGCTGGGGCGCGGAACTGGCGCCGTACGGCGTGGTTGCCGATGGCTTCATGGACAGCTTGCGCAACACTGGCGCGTTTTTCCGCATCCTCGATTCGATGCTGCGCGTGCCGTTGCGCTCGCAGCTTTCGGCAGTGACAGCATCGGCAACCGGCTACGTTCTCGGCGAAGGCTCGGCCAAGCGCATGACGCGGCTCTCCCTGGAAAATGAGTATATCGACGCCTTCCGGGCAGTCGGCTTTGTCATCGTCACCAAAGAACTTTTGATGCTCGGCGCCCAGGCTGACCCGCTCATTGCGCACGAATTGCGCGGCGCCGTCTCTGTCACCGCAGACGCTCAGTTCCTGACGATCCTCGATGCCGGCGCTACGTCATCGGCCAGTGGTGGATCTACGGTTGCAGCTATCCAAAACGACCTCAAGACGGCGCTGGCCGCTCTCGACCTAGGCGGGCAATCGAAGCTGTTTTTCATCACGCACCCCGACACCGTCAAAATGCTGGCGACGATGACGATCGACGGCGGTTTTGCCTTCGGCGATATCAACCCTGTCACCGGCGGCACGCTGCTGAAAACGCCGCTCATTCCCTGCGATGCTTGCCCCTACGGCACGTTCTATGCGCTCGACGCTTCGGGCATCGCCGGCAACACCGACGCGCTAATTCTGGAGCGTTTCCAGCACGCGACGATTCAAATGGACGATGCGCCGGATTCACCGCCGACCGCGAGCACAGTTCTGATTCCGCTGTTCCAGCGCGGCCTAGTTGCCATCCAGGTGTCGACATGGGCCGGCGCCAAAGTCGTTCGAGCAAACAGCGTCTACAAGCTGACATCGGTCGATTGGGGCTCGGCGAATTCGCCGTGAGGTAATGCAAAAATGAACCGCGGCTATTCCGTCCTAAATATCAAAAGCGTCTCGGAAGACGAGCGCACGATAACGGGCATCGCGACGACGCCCGCGACCGATTTGCAAGATGACGTCGTGGAACCTCGCGGCGCCGTTTTCAAGCTGCCGATACCACTACTCTGGCAGCACCAACACGATGCTCCCGTGGGCTGGGTAACGGCTGCAAAGGTCACCGACGCCGGAATCGAGATCGTCGCCAAGATCGCCACCATCGCCGATCCGGGCAAGTTGAAAGACCGGGTTGACGAGGCTTGGGGCGCCATTCGCGCCGGTCTCGTCAAAGGCTTGAGTATCGGTTTCAAAGGCCTGGACTCGGAGCCCATTCGCGGAACCTACGGCGTTCGATATCTTAAGTGGCTATGGCTTGAGCTCAGCGCAGTTACACTCGCGGCCAACGTCGAGGCCAGCATCCTGTCGGTCAAGCGGGCTGATTTCCGCGATGGTCGCTCGACACACATCGAGGTGGATCTCCAGCGCGCAGCCGCTCTCAGCAAAGTCGACACCGACATCGCCCGGATCAACCGGCTGATCGATGAAAAGCAGAAGCTTCTTAAGGCCGACCAGGCAAAGCATGCGCTCGATCAGAACACCGACTTGCAGAAGCGGCTCGGCACCCAGCTTTCAACCCTTAGGCAGCAGGCAGACGACGCGCAGGAAAAACGCTTCAAAGTCGAGATCGGCGAGATCGAAAAGCCAAAGGCGCCACAGCCGGCACGGCAGCGCCGAGCTTGGGAGATTGACGAGAAGGCTGTTGCGGCTGGTCCACCGGAATATCCCGCCGTCATGCGCGGCAATGACAACGGCGATGTTTTCCAGGATGCCTACGAAGAATCAAAACACTACTGGCGCGCCGCTTTGGCCGACCACTTCCGCAAGGCTGATCTGCCGGCTGACACGGCTGTGCACCTCGATTTCATCTCGAATGTCGAGGGTGACGTCTACGCCAATCATCTTTGGGCGATGCATCGCTGCATGGCGCTAGAGGCGCGCGTCGCCGAACTGGAGGCGAACGGGCAGCGCGACGCCTACAAGGGCGTCTTTCAGCGTGCCTTGCCATACAGCAAGGGCGCACTGGTTACGCACGACGGATCGCTCTGGGCGGCCCTGCAAGACGTACAGGAAGGCACGCTGCCAGGCACCAATCCAACATCGTGGCAGTTGGCCGCGAAAGGCACGACGAATCCTCCCAAGCTCGGAAAGGCACGAACACATGACAACGCTCGCTGAGATCAACATGGCCTTCGATACCAAGATCGCGGAACAGCTCGAAAAGGACGCGATCATGATCACCGACAAGGGCGCCACGCCAGTCGAGATGGCGGCCTGGCTTGCCATGCGCAAGGTAGCGCTGGCGAACTGGAAGGCAGAGAGCATCGAAGAGTTCAAGCGCTTCGCCATGGACCCAAGCGCGCACGGCTCCGTCCAGTGACCTCCGGGGGGTGGTCGCCTCGACAGGACCATCAATCCCAGACCGGTCTCCGGAGCTTTGTTGTCATAAAGCGGTAGAAAAAAGTTTTTTGAAACAGAAAAGGTTCGCCACAATTGGACCGACGAATACCGATGGAAACGCTCGATGACATTGCCCAGATAGCTGCGATCCCCAAAAACGCGCACGTCGAGTTGCGCATTGGCCTTGGGATACACGAGCACAGCGGCGCGCTCATGCTGAATTTTTCAATTGGCCCGGTAGGCGGCGGACCGGCGACGAAAAGTTTGGGGATCAAGGCAAGCCTCATCCCGGACGTTCAAGCGGCACTTACTCAGGCATACGAGATTGCCAATGGCAAATGATCTGAACCTAAGCCTAATCGCCGATAGTCAGGCCGATGGCCAATGGCAGACCAGCAATGACGGTTTGACACAGTTGGCGAATGCCACGACCGACGCCTATTCGGTGGACTTCTCGGCCGGCAATGTCACGCTGAACTCGACGCAATACCGATCGGCTTATACCTTCAAGCCAAGCGCTGCTCTTGCAGCAGCCCGCACGCTGACACTGCCGGCGGTAAAGCGACCGTTCGTCTTCCACAACAGCGACGCCTCCTACACCGTCACGCTCAAGAGCACCAACGGGGCATCACCCGAAACAGCCACGACGATTGCGGTGCTGCCGGGCCAGATATTCTTCGGCTACACCAGCGGCGCCTCTCCGGGCCTCTATGGTGCCATCATGGAATCGGCGACCGCTGGCACCAGCACGGAACCGAGCGACCGCGTGCGCGTCGCCACCACGGCCAACATCACGATTTCGACCGCCCTCAACAACGGGGACGCACTGGACGGCGTGACGCTGGCGACGGGTGATCTGGTGCTAGTCAAAAATCAGTCCAGCGCTGCTGAAAACGGCATCTACGTCGTCGGTGCCTCGCCGGCCCGCTCGTCCAACTACGACACCTATGATGAGCATCCGGGTTCGCTGATCGCCGTCGAGGAAGGCACCACGAACGCCGACACGCTGTGGCTGTGTACGTCCAATCGGGGCGGCACGCTGAACACGACAGCAATCAACTTTTCGGCCCCAACAACCTCTGGATCGTCTATCACGGCAAAGGACGAGGGCTCCACGCTCACCGCTGCCATGACCTCAATCGACTTCGTTGGCAGCGGCATTGTCGCAACCAACTCCGGTGGCGCGGTCACTGTAACGGTGGCAAGCGGGCCTGGAACCGGATCGGCAGGATTCGCCCTGGCCGGAAGCTGGACCTATGCAAGCGACGTTGCCCAAGTCGACTTTACCGGCCTTGGCTCCTATCAGGAATTCGTTCTCATCGGGACGGCACTTACAACGTCAGTCAGCGGCTTCAGGGCAATCAGATTTAGCATCGATGGTGGTTCGACCTATTACTCAACGTCAGGTGATTACGCCGACATAACGTCGGCCGGGGTGACCACCAACAACACGGCTATCGGAACCCACTCTACATCGGCAACGGCGGCTCGTGACATTGCGCTCCGCATCTTCCCGAACGTCAGTGGAGCCATCAAGGTGGCGCAGAACCAGCAGGGGCTTTACAGCAAATTCGCTGCGAGCACCTCCGTCGTCAACGCAATCCGCGTGTTCAATACAGCAGGCGGCAACCTGACTGGAGGGGCTCTGTACCTCTACGCTCGATGATCGATTACGCCGGCTTGTCGACCAGAGGCCGCTTGCGCTTCGGTGCGACATAGCTGGTCACAAGCCGAACTTTGTCGAGATCAACCGTGACTGGCGGGTGAAGATCAATCGTCACTTTCTCCTCATCCACGCGCAGAACATCGCCAGTCAATTCGATTGCCTGTCCGCGCTTCACCTTTGTGGCAGAATCGACAATTGAATGCGGAAAACCATAGGATGGGATCGACACGCTTATGCGGTCTTCGGTGACGCGTCGGCGCACCGTTGCCGTGATCGCGACTTCATCGCCCACCTTGACGCCCTTGCCCATATTCGGATTCTGGGGCGGCACGTCGCTTAGTCAAGAGGATGCTAATGGACCGGCGGATCGACCGGGAGGCGGCCCGGTTGCGTGGGAAAACTTGAGGGATCGCAACCGGGCCATGCCGGAGTTCCTCCCGGCAACCGGAGCATGTTCCTTATTTTAGCGGAACACAATATTCGCGCTGGGACACTCCGCCGTTCCGGTAAACCCGCAAGAAGACGCACGCGCGCAAGCCGGCCCCGGGGGGCCAAAACCGGCAAGTTTGCCGATTTTCAAAGACCGCTCGCCGATCCAAAATGCGCAAAAAGCCAAATTAACATTCTGCGATGTCTAATCTGCAATTGCCTTTTGGCCCACTTTACGCGGCAACCTTATCAACGTTACGAGTGAAGCGATCCCACCGGCGACCTAGTTCAACCGACTTTCGGGCCGGACCAATCTTGCGGTGGCGAATTACCCAGCCCTTTTTGATCTCAAGGCCGTGCTGTGCAAAAGCTTCAAACTCCATCGGCAACCCATCTGGCTTCCCGGTTACCTTATCCATCTTGTTGAAGGTCCACCCGCCTGAGACGAAGTTATTGAGACTTCCTCCGACCATTTGGTTGACGCTGTGCAGGCGAACTACGAAAGGGTCGATCTCTTGCGGAGTGGCCGACGCGTTATAAGCCCGGAACAATTGACGCGATATTTCCAACGGCCCTTTGAAGTCGAAGAAATCAGTGATCAACACCAATACGTGGCGTTTTTCATCCCGATCGTAGGCCCAAAATAGCGCATGCGGATCCAGGCCCAGCTCGGCCAGAGCATCGCCGTATTCCTGCCCGGCAATTAGGAAACGTTCGTCAATTGCTGGCGTATCCATGTGACCACTCCGTCGTCCCCAAACGCTGCCTCAACATACGAGCGGGCGACCTTTCGGGGCATCGGTTTTGGGTCGTACCCCTGATTTCTATTCCATTGTAGCATAACATGCCAAGAAGGCGCATTTCTGTCGCTTCGCTTTATGGCGATTCCGGCTATGTCCTTCAGCTCCCGAAGGTTGTGTGTATAAAGATCTGGACGAGAGGCTTTCGACGGCCACTGATTGAAGCGCTGAACGTACCAAATGTAGGCCTTTAATGCGCATTCGGTAGCGATGGCTGCATTAAATACGGCCTGCCCACACGCCCGCTTGTCATCGACAATGGACAATGCTGTGCGTTCGTACCGGTTAGACAGCGCCAACCAGTCGCTTATCGAGCTTGGTTCGCCCGTCACCCTCAAATGCCCCTCGCGTCTGTTCTGGAAGGATGCAATGCCAGCTTTGTCCCCGCAAGAGGGAGCGGCTTGACGATTTCTGCGAATGAGAACATCGTGTCCGTGGGCGTAGAAACCCGGACCGTGATAGACCGCATTCCTTGGCAGGAATTTGCCCGACGCTTGGCGGCGTAGGGCGGCGGTGACTTAGCTTTTCCGCCTTGGAAAAGCTGACAGACGCGCTTGGCGGCGCGGCTCTGCCCGACTGTTATGGCCGGGGGCGAGCGTGCTGTCCAGGGGGAAACCCTAAAAGCGTCTCGGCCAGTCTCACGGCTGGTTTCTACCCCCCGGCTACGGCGCCGCCCGCCGATGATGGAAAGTATTCCACACGGGAATGCTTTCCGCCGGCCGTAGAAAGCCGGTTCGAACCGTGAGAAACGACCATGACCTACCTTGCAATCCTGTTGGTGCTTGCCGCAGCGGCGCTCCGCACGCGCTTTGTGCGCCTGCATCTCGCCCTCAGACTCCTCCGCCTGTCCAATGCCCTCCACGACGCTGGCGCGCGTGTCCTGCGCCAAGTTGAGCAGGAGATGGGCCAATGACCCCGCACGAGGCCACAGCGAGCCCACAGACGCAACCAACGGCAACCGACGACATCAGCCTCACCAAGAAAGGCGAGGCCTACGCCGCTGCCGCTGCGGCAGAGACGTTGACGCTCATCATCGACCGCAGCAGCCGCAAGTCGCTGGCAACCTCCATCGAGGCGTTGATCGATATGCTCGATGATCTGTCACCGGACCCGGACCTTGAGGAAACCGCCGACGATGAGCCGTGGCTGGGCTGGCCGACGCGGGGGCCGCAGACGCTTCACTCCCCGTTCCACGAAGGCCGGGGAAGCGTGTACGACGACCGCGAGCTTGACGACAGCGACGACGAGGAAGGCGGCGACGACGAGCATTCCAACGGCTGGCAGAACGAAGGGAAGCAGGAGCATCTGTCATGGAACAGCGAGGGGGAGCCTTCGCTGGGCTGGACAGAACACATTGACCAGCGACTGAGCATGAAGGAAACGGAGAACGACTGGCACGTTGAGGACGGCGAGCAGGACGCCGGAGACATGCCGGAGCAGCCAGACCATAATTAACTGAAAACTGGTTGACGAATTTGGCCCGGCGGCTTCGTTGCTTCCGGGCCTTTTCTATGTCGCGTCCATGTCGCGTGGAGTTGCCGATAGTCGCGCGAAGTCCTTGTAAATCAATGGTAGTGGCTCGCAACACAATGCGACATGGAGCTAGGGCTTTGCAGCCTCTATGACTATGATTTTGCTGCGAAAATTGTCCTATTCGGCATGTAGAATTTGCGGACTCTGACTCCGTTAGTCCTGGTTCGAATCCAGGTTCCCCAGCCATGCTGCTCGCGAATATTTTGGCTCCACTATTAACTGTTTTGCCAAGTTGGACGTTGACGCTTCCTCTTCGGCAGAGTTAATAATCTCCTAATTTAGCATTCTATAAAAACTCGTGATCAGCAACCAACGAGTAGACAATGCGATAGGGGTAGGGAGACGCAGCGCGACGACCAATGTCGTCGCAGCCATCATCATCATCGAGCCGCCATCCGTCTGTAAACGGCCAGCTGAGCGGACCGCTCGTAGCGCGGCGGCTTCTTGGATGATGCGCTGACAATAGACGTCTACGAGTTTTTGACAGGGAGCAGTTTTCTTTCAGTGCGGTCGGTAAACGGATGTGGGGGCATCTGTGTATGGGTAAGTGGGGGTGAAATGGCGTCTTCTCAAATCACAGACGGCGACGGAACTGCGAAGTCGCTTTGCGAATCGCCACAGGCCGGTGATGGCGCCTACAGGTTTTCCGAAGATGCGACCATGCTCATTTCCACTCCCCTTGCCGTCGTATCTCTCGATGTGTTGAGCAAGGATTTAGCAGGAACCGCACTTTGCTCTATCGATGATGAGTTTTCTACCTCGACCAATAGGAAGAAATCCGCTGTTGCCTGCGAAAGTTCAGCACGCACCAGTCTGTGTTTGCCGAACTCGCGGGCTTGGGCGTTTGGCATTGGTACACATGTCATTGGTCTGAACGCGAACTCATTTGATCTGGCGCTCTCGCCTGGGATCAAGCCGTTTGTCGGCGAAGGCGAACTTCCCCCCATGGATTCACAATTTTTGAGCGACGCCGCTGCGAGCGGCAGGTCGATGTCGACACTTCTTGATCGACAAGAACAATTGGCAAGATAGGGGACTGGGCATGGCGACGACACTTGGCACAAGCGGCAACGACAATCTGGTTGGCGGTAGCGGAGATGACGTGCTTTTGGGCGGCGCGGGAAGCGATCGCCTGAATGGCGGGTCAGGCGCCGATACGCTCGATGGAGGCAGTGGTTTCGATACTCTCCTGGGCGGATCGGGAGCGGACACCCTCATCTATCGCGCGTGGGAAAATCAGTACAAGTTTGGTAGCCTGGTATACGGCACAGGGACAACCGCTGGACAAACAGCCTTTTCGGGCTACGACATCTATGACGGCGGCAACGGCAATGCTGCGAAAGGCACTGCCGAGATCGATACACTTGCTATCTATCTAAGCAATGATCAACTAGCCAATACGTCATTCATGACGGCGTTTAACGCTGAAATTGCTCAATTTCGTGCCTTCATTGCCGCAAATTCGAACTCGAATACTGGCCAAGCAGGTCAGGCGGAATTTACGTTCAGCACGATCAATCTCAAGGTTTCCGCGATCGAGCGGATTACCGTTCTCGATAGTGACGGGCATGTTCCTGTATACGTCGATATTGTCGATTCCGCCTTAAGTGATAGCGACAACAACTCGGTCGTGACGTTCACTTTTGTTGGTCCGGTGACGGGTTTCACTTTAGCCGACGTTACGACAACCCACGGCACGCTGACTGATTTTGTGATGGTTGATGCTTCGCATTATACGGCGAAGTTTACAGCAACAGACGGCTTCGCCGGCACCGGCTCGGTGTCGGTGACGGCTGGCAGCTACACCGACCTTGCCGGCAACACTGGTGCTGGCGGCTCCGACACTGTTGCGGTCGACACCGAGAATCCGACCGTCACCGTCGACATCGCCGACGCCTCGCTCAGCGACGGCGACAACAACTCGGTCGTC
>NZ_VFTC01000027.1 GCF_007003975.1 Mesorhizobium sp. WSM4306 | reverse complement strand
CCCTCGCGCAAAACGCGCAAAACTGTTCGCGATGTCCTCGCACACCTGTTCGCGATGTCCCCAGTTCAAACAAAGGGAAGAAGGGAAGACGGCACCGCTTGCTCTGTACAATAGAGGCCGCAAGAAGTACGAACGCCAAAATCTTGTTTGGCTGGCGTGGCGTCAGCCCCGGCATGTACTCCATGATGAGTCCAGGCCTCGAATTCCGAAAGAAGAACATGTCCAATTTTAGAGGTATCGTTCCTGCGCTGGCAGAGGCGCTGGAAAAACGTGGCTATGTCGAGCTGACGCCGGTGCAGAAGGCGGTGCTGGAGCTGGGCGAGGCCGACGCGCTGGTTTCGGCGCAGACCGGCTCCGGCAAGACCGTCGCTTTCGGCCTGGCTTTGGCGCCGACACTGCTGGAAGGCGCCGAGCGCTTTGGCCAGGCTGGAATGCCCCTGGCATTGGCGGTGGCGCCGACCCGCGAGCTCGCTTTGCAGGTGACGCGCGAGCTGCAATGGCTCTATGCGCCGACCGGCGCGACGGTCGCGTCCTGCGTCGGCGGCATGGATATGCGCTCCGAACGGCGCGTGCTGGAGCGCGGGGCCCATATCGTCGTCGGCACCCCCGGCCGCCTGCGCGACCACATCACACGGCAATCGCTCGACATGTCGGCGCTGAAGGCCGTGGTGCTGGACGAAGCCGACGAGATGCTCGATCTCGGCTTTCGCGAAGACCTCGAATTCATCCTCGACGCCGCGCCTGCCCAGCGCCGCACGCTGATGTTTTCGGCCACCGTGCCGCGCTCGATCGCCACACTGGCGCAGGGCTATCAGCGCGATGCCGTGCGCATCTCGGCCGGCGGCGAGGAAAAGCAGCATCTCGACATCGAGTACCGGGCGTTGAACGTCGCCTACCCCGACCGCGAGAACGCCATCATCAATGTTCTGCGCTTCTACGAGGCCAAGAACGCGCTGGTGTTCTGCAACACCCGCGCCGCCGTCAACCATCTGACCGCGCGCTTCAACAACCGCAATTTTTCGGTCGTGGCGCTGTCGGGCGAGCTCAGCCAGAACGAGCGCAGCCATGCGCTGCAGGCGATGCGAGACGGCCGCGCCAAGGTCTGCATCGCAACGGACGTCGCAGCGCGCGGCATCGACCTGCCAAATCTCGAACTGGTCATCCACGCGGATTTGCCGACCAATCCGGAAACGCTGCTGCACCGCAGCGGCCGCACCGGCCGCGCTGGTCGAAAAGGGGTAAGCGCGCTGATCGTGCCCAACAGCGCCCGTAAGCGCACCGAACGCCTGCTGCAGAATGCCGGGTTGAAGGCGACATGGGCTAGCCCGCCCTCGGCCGACGACGTGATCAAGCGCGACGACGAACGCATCCTCGCCGATCCGGCATTCGACGAGCCGGTGGCCGATGACGAGCGCGGCTTCATCGACGCGCTTCTTGCCAAGCATGGCGCCGAACAGGTGGCGGCCGCGTTCGTGCGCCAATGCCGCGCCAGTCGCTCGGCGCCCGAAGAGCTGACGGAGGTCGCACCGTTCACGCCGTCGCGTGAAAAGGGCGAAAAGTTCGAACGCCGGGATGAGGCGCCGAGCCGCCGCGACGATTTCGGCGACAGCGTCTGGTTCTCGCTATCGATCGGACGTCGGCAGAACGCCGAGCCCCGCTGGCTGATCCCGATGCTGTGCCGCACCGGCAACATCTCCAAGCGCGAGATCGGCGCCATCAAGATGCAGCAGGAGGAAACCTTCGTCCAGATCGCGGCCGACTGGGCCGACCGCTTCCTCGCGGCCATCGGCCCGGACAAGAAATTGCAGGGCAATATTGTGGTGAAGCGCCTGGACGGCACGCCGGACCTGTCGCGCGCCGGCTACCAGGCGCCCAAGCCCGACAAGAAGCCGCATCGCGGCAAGCGGCCGTTCGACCAGGCTGCGCCACAAACTGCACAAAAGCCGAAATTCGAGAAGCGCCCGACAGGCGATGCAAAGCCTTGGGCGGGCAAGCCAAAATTCGACAAGGCCGGACCGCCGAAGAACAAGAAGCCGAAGAAGCGGCCGGGCTAGTTTTCAACCAGCGGCTTCTTCATATTGCAGCCCTTGGAGGTTGGCCGAAACATACCTTCCTTCGTCATTCTATGGCGAAGCAAGGAGCGAAGCGACGCGGCGCAGACCATAGAAATCCATGCCGCGACTTCAAGGCGTTGCTACGGTACAGAATTCTGCACCGCTTGCTTCCTTCGCTGGACTCACGGCATGGATCCTCGGGTCTGCGCGTCCGCTTCGCTTCCGCTCCGCCCGTGGATGACGAAGTATGGTCGCTTGCCCGCCAATCGGAAATGACGGTCACGAGTCGCTGAGCCCTTGCGATCCGCTCCAACTTTGAACAGTCTGTGCCAACACGGGGGTGAGGCGGATGCAGGGCGAAGTTCTTCATTATGACGAGGCCCAGGGCTTCGGTTTCATCACCGGGGCGGACGGCAACCGCTACACCTTCGCGCGTGAGGATCTGCGCCGCGGTACGGCCATCGCCACGGGCGGGGTGGTCGAGTTCCTGCCGGCAAGCGGCCAGGCACGCGACGTTTTCTCGATCCGCGCCCAGACCGCCAATCCCGCCACCGCTGCTCCAGCGGCAAGCGCCGCGCCGCCCAAACCCACTGCCGCGTCAGCCGCGCCGCAGCATTTCGGCCGCCTGGCTGAAGACGGCGCCGTCCACGATAGCGGACTGCCGGGTTATTTCTGGCGGGGCGTGACTCGCAACTACATCAACTTCGCCGAGCGCGCCCGCCGCAAGGAATTCTGGGCCTACTGCCTGTTCTGGACCGTCAGCTTCATTCTGGTCGGCCTTGTCGGCGCTCTTGCCGACCAGTCGATCGGCAATTTCAACGACGGCAACGGGCCGATCGTGATGGTCGGCGTCTGGGGCCTGTTTGTGCTGGCGACGTTCCTACCCTGGCTCGGTCTCATTGTTCGCCGGCTGCACGATATCGGCCTGACCGGCTGGCTCGTCCTGCTGATTTTAGTGCCGACCTTCGGCACGCTGGCCATCATCGTGTTCGGATTGATCCCGACCCAAGGCCACGAAAACCAGTGGGGGCCTGTGCCGCATGGTGTCAGGGTTTAGAGAGTTCTTCTTAGCGCTTCGCCCGACAACCTGAGAAACACCTTCTGCCCGTGCCGTTCGGCGCCGAGCCGATCGTAGAAACGCAACGCGCCCTCGTTCCAGTCCTCGGTGGTGAGATCGATGCGGCCGATTCCTTCCCCGAGGCAATGGCTGGCGAGAAAGCCGAGCAGTGCCCGGCCGGCGCCGGCGTTGCGGGCATTCTCACGCACGAACAGGTCTTTCAGGAACATCAGGCGTTCGAGATCGATGCCGGGATGGGCGATCGCCACCGAGGCGAGGCCCGCAACCTTGCCGTCGGCGAAGGCCAGCGCGAAATGCGGATAGGCCGGGCTTTCGTCGCCGAGCCATTTACGCGCCGTGGCTGTAGCCCGGCCATGATCGAGCGGCGCCTGCCGGTAGTGCGCCGCCATCTCGCAAAGTACGGTCGCAAGCGCTTCGGCATCATCGATCGTCGCCCAGCGGACGTCGACCGCCACCGGATCAGCCAAGGAACTTGGCGATAATCGCATCGCCCATCGCGACCGTACCGACCTCGGTCATGCCTTCGGACAGGATGTCCTTGGTGCGCAGGCCGTCGTCGAGCACGGCAGCGATAGCGCCTTCGAGCTTGTCTGCCTCGGCGACCATGCCGAAGGAATAGCGCAGGCACATGGCGAAGGACGCGATCATGGCGATCGGATTGGCGATCCCCTGGCCGGCAATATCGGGCGCCGAGCCATGCACCGGCTCGTAAAGCGCCTTGCGCTTCTTGGTCTTCACGTCGGGCGCGCCGAGCGAGGCAGAGGGCAGCATGCCGATCGATCCCGTCAGCATGGCGGCAATGTCGGACAGCATGTCGCCGAACAGATTGTCGGTGACGATGACGTCGAACTGTTTTGGCCAGCGAACCAGCTGCATGCCGCCGGCATCGGCCAGCATGTGGTCAAGCTTGACGTCGGAATAGCGGGCCTTCTGCGTCTGGGTCACGACCTCGTTCCAAAGCACGCCCGATTTCATGACGTTGCGCTTTTCCATCGACGTCACGTGGTTCTTGCGCGTGCGTGCCAGCTCGAAGGCGACGCCCGAAATGCGCTCGATCTCGAACGTGTCGTAGACCTGCGTGTCGATGCCGCGCTTCTGGCCGTTGCCGAGATCGATGATCTGCTTCGGCTCGCCGAAATAGACGCCGCCGGTGAGTTCGCGCACGATCAAGATATCGAGGCCTTCGACCACTTCCTGCTTCAGCGAAGAGGATGCGGCGAGCGCCGGATAGCAGATCGCGGGGCGCAGATTGGCGAACAGCTCCATATCCTTGCGCAGCCGCAGGAGCCCGGCTTCCGGGCGCACTTCGTAAGGCACCTTGTCCCATTTCGGCCCGCCGACGGCGCCGAACAGAACTGCATCGGCCGCCATCGCCTTTGCCATGTCGGCATCGGAAATCGCCGCGCCATGCGCATCGTAGGCGCAGCCGCCGACCAGGCCTTCATCGGTGATAAAACCGCTGCCCAGCTTGGCGTTCATGGCCGCAATCAGTTTCTTCACCTCGGCCATCGCCTCGGGGCCGATACCGTCGCCGGCGAGCAGGAGAAGATTTTTCGAAGCCATCAGAACTATCCCGATACTGTTTGGAGAAGCCGCGGCCTTGCTAAACGCCAAGCGGGCTGCATGCAAGCCTGGAAGCGTGATCACCGATGCGAGAGAATATTCACCAATCTGCCGAACGGATCGCGCACATAGAAGCGCCGCACACCCCAGGGTTCGTCGGCCGGGCCGTATTCTATGGCGAAGCCGGCGGCCTTCATGGCGCCGAGCGTAGCATCGACATCATCGACCTCGATCGAGAGGTCCGGCACCGGCGTGCCGGACCCGCCTTGAGCCATGAAGCTGATCTGCACCTGCATCCGTTCGTCCGTACCGCAGGTGACGATCCAGCCCTGATCCATCAGCACGTCGAGGCCAAGCGCGTCCTGGTAGAAGCGCTTCGCCGCCGCCGCGTCCTGTGTCCCGATATTGGCGACGATGCGGCGGACGGTCATGGTTTTGGCCTCCTCATGGTGTCCGCCGCATCGCGGTAACTTCGATCTCGATCTTCATTTCCGGCTTGTTGAGCTGGCACACGATCATCGTCGCCGCCGGGCGGATGTCGCCAAGAGCCTCGCCAAGGATCGGGAAGACGACATCCACGAAGGCCTGGTCGGTGATGTAGTAATGCGCCCGCACCACATCGGCCATGTCGAAGCCGCCGTCCTTCAGCGCCTTGGCGATGGTGGCCAGGCAATTGCGCGTCTGCGCCTCGACCGTCTCCGGCATGGTCATCGTCGCATAATCGTAGCCGGTCGTTCCCGATACGAAGCACCAGTCGCCCTGAACGACTGCGCGCGAATAGCCGGCGGTTTTCTCGAAGGGCGAACCGGTGGAGATGAGTTTGCGCATGGGGATTCCTGGCTGCTGTTGCGGAGGACTTTGCAGGGAAAGAGCCGGGCGGACCATAGGCCAACTCAGATGGAGTGGCGGTGCAAAACGGCGGATCAGAAGGCCTGCCCCGCGAAAACCCTAGTTCCCCTGCGCCTTGTCAAACGCTTCCTTGATATCCGCCGGCCAGGTTTTCACGTCCGGCCACGCCTGCGGCTCGCCATCGTCGCCGCGGCGGGCGAAGTAGAGCGTGTGCTTGACCGGATCGATGGCCATGAAACCATCGCTGCCGCCGCAATCGTGCGGCACGCAGCCGGTGGCGTAGAAGGCGCCGGACGCCGTCTTTTCGGTGCCGCCGCCGACCAGCAGGCTGGTCGCCATGTCGGGCATGGTGTCGCCAAGCAGCGTCTGCGCCTCCTTGTAGACGGCCTCGTTGTGGAAGGCGTCGATGATGTTCTGGTATTTCGTGGGATCGACATCTTTCCAGTCGGTGCCGGGTTCCGGTGCGTACGTCAGGTCGCCCGAAATCGTCAGCCCTTCGCTGGGCGACCATTGCAGCGCCTGCTGCGAAGCGCCCGGCAAAAGATAGGGCACGAAATAGATGGCATTGTCGGCCACCGCCGCCGGCGGCGCGCCGCATTCGTCCTGCTCGATGGTAATGCTCTGGATCTCCCCGCCTTCCGGCTTCCAGACGATGACCGTGGCCGGGCCGCACTGGTTGCCGCCATCGCCGACATTGACCAGAGCCACGTTGACGCCGCCGACCTTGACCACCTTGTCGAAGAACACGTCGTAGTTGCTGGCCAGCTGCTTGCCGTCATAGGCCAGCACCTTCTCGCCATCCTGCTCCGGCTGGGTGATGGTCAGCTGCCCACCCTCGAACGGGATCGGCCCCTGGCTGTCATCGTCGACGAGGGCCGCATTGCTCGAAGCGCCTGGATCGACCCCGCCGGACGGATCTTCAGCCGGCACCAGCACGGGGTCGGTCTGTGCATGCGCGCCAGCCACCGGCATCAGCATCCACGCCAGCGCGCAGGCGCCGGCAAGAAGCGAACGTGTCATGACTGTCCCTCCGTTCAGCCGCCACGAACCCGGCCGGCAGCGGCCGGGCTAGAGCATGATCCCGAAAAGTGGAAACCGGTTTTCTCGGACAAAACAGGAAAACGTTTTGTCCAGAGATCATGCTCCAACAAAGAATCAGCCCGTACTGCTCAGGCCCAAGGGCGCTCGGCGGCGTTCTTCTTCTCGAACGAGGCGATGGCGCCGGCCTTTTCCATGGTCAAACCGATATCGTCGAGGCCGTTCAGCAGGCAGTGGCGCTTGAAGTCGTCGAGATCGAATTTGACCACGCCGCCATCCGGACCGCGGATTTCCTTGGCCTCGAGGTCGACCGACACCGTCGCATTGGAGCCGCGCGAGGCGTCGTCCATCAGCTTCTCCAGATCTTCCGGGCTGACGGTGATCGGCAAAATGCCGTTCTTGAAGCAGTTGTTGTAGAAAATGTCGGCGAACGAGGTGGAGATGACGCAGCGTATGCCGAAATCGAGCAGTGCCCACGGCGCATGTTCACGGCTCGAGCCGCAGCCGAAATTATCGCCGGCGACCAGGATCTGCGCCTTGCGGTAGGCCGGCTTGTTGAGCACGAAATCCGGGTTTTCCGAACCGTCATCCTTGTAGCGCATTTCGGCGAACAGGCCGCTGCCGAGCCCGGTGCGCTTGATCGTCTTGAGATAATCCTTGGGGATGATCATGTCGGTGTCGACATTGACGATCGGCATCGGTGCGGCGACGCCGGTGAGCTTGGTGAATTTGTCCATGGCTTGTGCCCGTATTTCGTTGCGGGAGATGCTGACGCACCGTTTACACAAAGCCGGAGGCAAATAAAAGGCAACTGTTCGTGCGTGCCTGGATCGAAAGATCGGCGCGGCACCATCTTCAAAACCGGCCGCCGCTGGTGCACCTTGCGCTCATGGCCACACCCTCGAAGATAATCTATGCCAGCGAGCCGAAGCTCGACGTCGCCGAGTTCCGCCACGTGCTGGTTGAATCCACGCTCGGCGAGACGCGTCCCGTCGACGACGAAGCCCGGCTGCAGGCGATGCTTTCAGGCGCGAACCTGGTGCTGACCGCGCGGCTCAATGTCGAAGGCCGACCATTGATTGGCGTGGCCCGTGCCATCACCGACTTTTCCTGGGTGTGCTATATTTCAGAGCTCGCCGTGTCCCAATCGGCGCAAGGGCTTGGCATCGGCAAAGGCCTGATGGACGAGGCGCGCCGGCAGCTTGGACCATCGGTCGCCATCAGCCTGATTTCAATGCCCGACGCCGTCGGCTTCTACGAGCGCATCGGCATGATGCGCATGCCCGACGCCTTCTGGTTCTCGCGCAAGCGCTGATCTTTGGCGTCAAGCAATCAGAACGGCCAAGTCCACGACCGGCGGGCAGGGTCAGCGCCGCCGGTCGTGCCGTAGACGCATCGGATGCCGCTTGGGGGTGCCTCCGATTCGTTGGAAAGGCCGTCCGACGCATCCGCCGGGGTGGCCGACCTGCCGTTTTTGTGAGCAGGAAACCACAGGGCGGCCGTCGTCGAATGCGTTTCGAACTTCCCTCGACTTGGGTGATGCGTATAGCGGCAAGGCTCACGCACGGTCTTGGGCAATGCGGAACGATGATTGGGGCGGGGCGGAACAAGGGGATTGGCCTTCCCTTCCCCCCTTGTGGGGGAAGGTGGATCGGCGCGAGAGCGCCGAGACGGATGAGGGGTGTTCCAGGGAACACCAACGTCTCACTCCGCTCGAGCACCCCTCATCCGTCGCCTTCGGTGACACCTTCTCCCACAAGCGGAGAAGGAAGAGGAGCCGCCCCCTCAAATCACATTCAATTCCCGAAACGCCCTGCCCTCGGCCACGCGGCTGTACCCGAACGCCGAGCAATCCACCGTCCGGTAGCCGCCATGGACGATCAGCTCGGCCAGCGCCTTGCCGACCGCCGGAGCCTGCTGCAGGCCGTGGCCCGAAAACCCATTGGCGAAGATGAAATTGTCGACCTCGGGATGCGGTCCGATCACCGCGTTCTGGTCGAGCGTGTTATAGTCGTAGTGGCCGGCCCAGGCGCGCGTCGGCTTGATCGCCTCGAAGGCAGGGATACGGGTTGCCAGCACCGGCCAGATCACCTCTTCGAACAGCGGCCAGTCGACGTCGAAATCGCTGGGATCGGCCGGGCCGTCGCCCTCTTCCTGCTCGGCGCCACCGGTGAGATAGACCGAGCCTTCCGGCCTGACATAGATGCCCGAAGGGTCGACCAGCAGCGGCATGTCGGCATATTTTTCGCGCGCCTCGAACACAAAGACGTTGCGCTTGCGCGGTTCCACCGGCAGCGCCAACCCAGCCATACCAGCCACCTTGCCGGCATTCGGCCCGGCGGCGTTGATGACGATGCCGGCATCAAGCTTTTCGCCATTGTTGAGCACTGCGCCGGTGACGTGGTTGCCCTGCCGCTCGATGCTGGTGACATCGGCGGCGATGAAATCGATCTTCTTGTCGCGCAGCGCCTTGCGGAACAGCGTCAGCATCGCATGCGCGTCGAACCAGCCCTCGCCGGTGCGGCCGAAGGCGCCGGCGCTGATGCCTTCCGTCGACAGCCAGGAAAAGCGTTTTGCCAGCTGGTCGGCATCTTCGAGCAGAATGTCAGCGCCCTCGGCGACCTGCACTTCGTGGTTGGCTTTCAGGATCGGCAGTCCGGCCTCGCCGGTCAGGATCAGATAGCCGCCTTCGCGAAAGCCGATATCGGCGTCAGCGCCAAAGGTTTCCTTCAGCCGCCGGAACAGGTTTAGCGTGAACTGCGACAGCCGGATGTTTTCCGGGATCGAGAATTGCTGGCGGATCGAGGCCATGGACAGCGTCGTGGCCGCATGGGCGAATTGCGGGTCGCGCTCGATCAGCGCGATGGAGCCGGAAAAGCCTTCCTCGCGCAGATAGTAAGCGACCGAGGAGCCGACGATGGCTCCGCCGATGATGACGATGTCGTAGCGCACTCTGTTCTCCAATCCGCCGGCCGCATCGTTCACGCGGCTGGCAAGGAAATCTCGAAGCGCGTGCCGCGCCCGGAGTCAACCAGCGCGATCGTACCATCATGCGCTTTCAGGAGGGCCAGCACGATGCCGAGGCCCATGCCGGTGCCGCCGGACTCACGCCGCGTGGTGAAGAATGGCTCGAAAATCCTGCTGCGGTTGCTCGGTGAAATGCCGGCGCCGTCGTCGCTGACCGCAACGGCCACTTTGTCTTCGGCGGCTGTCGCAGCCAGCCAAACCCGCGTCGCGCCATGCCTGGCCGAATTGTCGATGAGATTGGCAAGCACGATCGCCGCATTCTCAGCCGATATCCGCAAACCAATGCCGCCACCCGTTTCGATGCTGACCGCCAGCCTGCCATCCACCGGCAGCAGCGCCAGCGCAGCATCGAGCGATGTGCTTTCGCCGCTCGGGGCTAGGTTTTCGGCGCGCGCCAGGTCGAGCAGGCGCCGCACCAGCAGATTGAGCCTCCCGGCATCGGTGACGATGTTGCCGGAAAACCGCTTGCGCTCGGCCGCGTCCATCGCCTCGCCGGAATCGCGCAAGAGCTCGGCGGCGCCCTGGATCGCCGTCAGCGGCGATTTGAGCTCATGCGAGACATGGGTGGCAAAGGTCTGGATGCTGTCGGAGCGCGCCTGTAGCTTTTCGGCCATGTCGAGGAAGGCGGCGGACAGTTCGGCCATTTCGCGCGTGCCGTGATGGTCGAGCGGGCGGATCGCGTCGCGGTCACCGGCGGCAATGCGCCTGGTCCGCTCCATCAGCGCGTAGATCGGCCGGCTGACGGTGCGCAGGAAGACCAGGGCGATCAGCAGCGTGCCGCAAAGCATGGCGATGGCCGCCAGCGTCACCTTGCCGCGCTCGCCATAGAGGTGTTTGACGATGTTGTTCGGCGTCCGCGACAGATAGATCACGCCGGCGACCCGGCCATCGACTGCAATCGGCATGGCAACAAAAACGCGGACCTTTGTGCCGCGGCTGACCGAATAGAGCGGTGGCGGTGGCTGGTCGGGAATGCGTTGCCTCAGCACGCTGGCGTAGTGGCCGGCAAGCGCCTCGCGCACCTCCTCGACATGGGTGAGCGACAGTCCGACCTCATCGCGCCCGGCAATGACGACGCCCTTCGGGTCGAGCAACCGGAAGCCGGCCAGCGTGGTCTTTTGCGTCGTGTCGAGAAGGCCCGACAACCGCGCGCCGATCGCCGCAAAGGCCGGATCGGTGGTGGCCACGATGCCGGCGGGCCGGGTCGGCAGCAAATAGTCGGAGGCGAGATCGAGGCTGGGCTCGATCGGCTGGTAAGGCGAATCGTCGCCGCGGCTGGCATCGTCGCCCTCAACGTCGACCGGCCCGCCAAGCTTGTCCTGGGAGATGCCGGCGTCGCGGACATCCTGCGCATAGATGGCGGCAATGACGGCGCCTTGCGCGATCAGCTCGCCCTCGGTCTGGCGGATCAGCTGGTTTTCATAAAGCCGGAAGAAGAACAGCCCGACCAGCGGCAGCGCCAGCACTATGATGAGGATGGCGAGAACCACCGTGGCCAGCCTTGGCCGCCATTTGGTGCCGATCCATTTGGCGTCGCTCAGGCGCCGCATCGGCCGAGCCGGAAGCCGACCCCATGCACGGTTTCGATGGCGTCGAGGCAGCCGGCCGCCGCCAGCTTGGCGCGGATGTTGCGGATATGGCTGTCGACGGTACGGTCGGCGACATGGATGTTGGCGGCATAGGCGCTGGCCACCACCAGGTCGCGGCCCAGCACATGCGCCGGCCGTGCCAGAAACCCTTTCAGGATCGAGAATTCGATCGCCGTCAGCGCCAGTGCCTTGCCGTCGAAACTGGCGCCATGACTGGCCGGTGTCAGGCTAAGCTTGCCATGCGCAAAGGCCCTCGCGTCGGCCGGCTCCGGCACGGCGCGGGCGCGGCGCAGGATGACATTGACGCGCGCCACCAGTTCGCGCGGGCTGAACGGCTTGGTCACATAGTCGTCGCCGCCCATTTCAAGCCCGAGGATGCGGTCGATTTCCTCGTCGCGCGCTGACAGGAACAGCACTGGCACGTCGGAGCGTTGCCTGAGCCGCCGGCAGACCTCCAGCCCGTCCATCTCCGGCATGCCGATGTCGAGCACGACGAGATCGGGCTCGCGGCGTTCGATCGCCTGCAGGGCGGCTGCGCCATCGGCGACGGCCTGCGTCTTCATCCCTGCCTTTTCCAGCGCGAAGCAGATGATCTCGCGTATGTGCGGATCGTCGTCGGCGACCAGGATCTGATGCGGCATGGGTCTAGCGGTCCGGCGTGGATGGCATGGCAGGCAGCGAGGGTTGCTGTGCGGGAGGAAGCACGAGCGGGCCTCTCTTGTCGAGAACCTGCACGAGCCTCCAGCCGCGAAAGCTCCAGGCGCGCCACTTCTTTTGTTCGGCGATATAATCGTCGATCATCACCTGGTCGGCCAGATAGGTGGTTTGGTTTCCGAATTTATGCATGTAATAGCGGTCCAGCGCCGGCATGGCGACAGCGCCGAACGAGCGCAGATACTGCGTATCGAGCGGCGTGCCGGAGCCGGACATTTCAAGCGAGTGGTCGACATTGAAGTTGGCGATCGTTGCGGCGAAGTTGATGAAGCAGCAGGCATAAAGCGTCGCCGATAACGTCAGAAGATTGGCCGAGAACAGCCATTCGTTGGATTTTCGAAGCGCGATGCGGGCGATGATCAGCGCAAGCCCTGATGCCACCAGCCCCATCCAGACGAAAGCGGCGATGCGCCAGTAGGTCAGCGCATAGACGCCGACATAGAGGTCGAGCCGCAGGATCGACGAGATGACCAGCACGATGTTCTGCGCCACCAAGGTGTAGACCAGCCGGCGGATCAGCGGATCGCTTGATGTTTCGCTGCCCGGCCGCAGCGCCGCCAGCACGAAGCCGGCGGCGAGCAGTGCGGTGACGATCAGCGGATAGGCGCCGCGATGCGCATAGGCGGCATAGCTCATGCCATCGGGAAGGGCGACCCCGCCCCAGAGATAGGCGGCGTCGAGCCCGGTCTGCAGCGCAAACAGGGCGTTGAAGACGATCAGCGCGCGCAAGATGGCGCCTTTGCCGAAGACGATATCCTCGACGACATGCCGCTCCGGTTTGGCCGCCGGCTGGGCGCCGGCAAGGTTCTGCCTCGGCCGCAGGATAAGACGCCGATAGCGCGGCAGACGTGGCCGCAGCAAGGCCCAGACGCAGGCGAGCACGACCAGCCAGAAGGCAATCCGCGCCAGCTGGATGAGATCGAGGAGCTTCATCAGGTCGATCAGCGACAGCCAGTAGTCGATGACCGGATTGGCGGCGCCGAACAGCGCGAGGAAGACGGCGCCCAGCGTCAGCGGCATCACCCAGACCGCGATGGACGCGAACCGGATCCGGCGCCGGCCGAAGCGACGCGCCGTCTTGCGCCAGCGGATGAAATCCCGGATGAACCGCAGTGGCACCGCCAGCAGGAACAGCGCGATCTGGCCCGCAATGCGGGCGATGCGGTGTTGCAACCGCCCGGCCAGCGACAATGCAAACACCACCATGGCCACGAGCGCGACCGAGACCGACAGCGCGCTGACGTTTTCGGCCAGCGGCAGCAGCGCGACCAACAGGCAGGCCGGCTTGAGCCACGGCATTGGGGAATTAAGGAACGAGGGATGCACGGCTACAACCGCCCCGGCCGTCACGATGGCGAACAACAGGAGGGTGATGCCGATGGGCTGGTCGTAGAAGAAAAAATCCGCCAGCGCGACGAGCAGGACGGCGATGCAGAAGCGGCTGGCGAACGATGTCATGCGCGGACTTTCCTGATGGGCTGGATCCGGCCGACCGGCGGATGCCTGGGGATAAAAGGGAGCAGGCTTGCCTCCGGGTGATGGCGGGCCTCCGGCCACGGCGGATCGACCAGCCACCAGCTTTCGCTGCGCAGGCGGTAGGGCAGGGACCAATGGTGGATGTTTCGCTGTTGCATGCCGCTGTTGTCGCGGGCTCGCATGAAAACGCCGAGGCGGAGCGGAGGAGGTTTTCCGCAGAGACGTGCAGTTTTTGTGCAGGCCTCGGGCTCGAGCTTTCCGGCGTTTGCGCTGCCCCTCATCTGCCTGCCGGCATCTTCTCCCCGTTGAACGGGGAGAAGGGGCTGGCCGCAATGGCGGCGTTCAACTTTGGTGATTGGCGAAATCAGCGATGAGAGCCTCCCTCGCCCCGTTTACGGGGAGAGGATGCCGGCAGGCAGGTGAGGGGCAGCGCTGACTTCGACCATTGGCGTGGGCTGGAACCCGGCCCCTTGCCTCACCCGTCCCCAGGCGGCATAGATCGGCCATGACAAGCGAACCCTACCGCCCGCGCCGCTCTGTACTCTACGTCCCCGCCTCCAACGACAAGGCGTTGGCCAAGATCGCGACGCTTACCTGCGATGCCGTGATCATCGACCTCGAAGACGCCGTCGCTCCCGCCGACAAGGTCGCGGCGCGCGAAAAGCTGGCCGGCTTTTTCGCCAGCCGGCCGAAGCGGCGCTGCGAGATGATCGTGCGCGTCAACGCGCTGTCCAGCGACTGGGGCACTGATGATTTGCTGGCCGCGGCGAAATTCGAGCCCGACGGCATCCTGCTGTCCAAGGTCGCCACGCCGCGCGACATCCTCGAAGTCGGCGACGTGCTCGACGACAATTTTGCCCCCGACAGCGTCAAACTCTGGGCGATGATCGAGACGCCCAAGGCCATGCTCAACATCGGCGCCATTGCCGAACTCGGCCGCGATCCGGCCTCGCGCCTCAATTGTTTCGTTGCCGGAACGAACGATCTGGTCAAGGAGACCGGCATTCTGGCGACGCCCGACCGGCGCTACCTCGTGCCATGGCTGATGCAAATGGTGCTGGCCGCCCGCGCCGGCGGCATCGACATGCTGGACGGCGTCTCCAACGATTTTCGCGACCTCGATGCTTTTGCGCGCGAGTGCACGGAAGCCGCCGCCATGGGGTTCGACGGCAAGACGCTGATCCACCCGGCCCAGATCGACGGGGCGAACCGCGCCTTCGCGCCAGCGTCCGAAGCCCTGGCCGAGGCGCGCGCGGTGAAAGATGCCTTCGCCTTACCGGAAAATTCCGGCAAGGGCGTGATTGCGCTGAACGGCAGGATGGTCGAACGGCTGCATCTGGCGCAGGCCGAAAAACTGCTGGCGAAGGCCGCCGCCATCGGCGCACGATTGCCGAAGCCGGCTTCGAAAAAGATCCCGCCCCGACAAGACAAACTCACGACAGGACTTGAACCATGAGACTCTACCGCTTTTTATCCGCGCCCGACGATTCAACCTTTTGCCACAAGGTGACCGCGGCGCTGAACAAGGGCTGGCACCTGTACGGCTCGCCGACCTACGCCTACGACAAGAAAACCAAATCGATGCGCTGTGGCCAGTCGGTCGTGAAGGATGTCGACGGCCAGGAATACGGCCCGGATACGAAGCTGAGCGATTGGTAGGCGCCAGCCGGTCAACTAGATAGGACTAGTGCATGTCGCCCAGAAGTGTACTGCGGTTCTGGGACAACGACATGCATCAAAACAAAGACTTAAAGCGCGTCGCTTGAATCCGTTTCAGCGCGACGCGCTTTAGGCGGCCTCGGCGATATCAAGACGCACGGTAAGTCCGGCCTGCGTGGCCAGGTTGATCAAGGTGTCGAGGCTGAAATTTGCGATCCTTCCTCGCAGAAGGTCGCTGAGGCGTGGCTGGGTAATCCCGAGCCGGTTGGCTGCTTCGGCCTGGGTAATGTCCCAACTCCGCACCCGCTGTTCGATCGCGATCAGCAAGCTGGAGCGCATGGTCATGTTGGCGGCCTCGGCCACAGTATCTTCCAGCGCGTCCCAGACATTTTTAAAACTCTGGCGTTCCATGGTCATATGCCTCACTGAATTTGCTTGAACCGCGACGCGGCAAGATCCAGGTCTCGTTCGCCGTCTGTTGCGTCTTCTTCTGGAAGGCGTGCAGCACATAAACGGCGTCACCTATGCTTGCGACGTAAAGCACCCGGAACGCGCCGGCATCGTCACGCACGCGGATTTCCCGCACGCCGGGGCCTATCGTCGTCATCGGCTTCCAGTCGCTGGGCTCAAATCCAAGTTGAACCTTGTGCAACTGAACGCCCGTTTCCTTGCGCGCCGGCTCTGGGAAAGCCCGGAGCTTGGCAAGAGAATCTCCTAGAAACTCCAGTCGCTTCGTCGGCAGCCGACAGAGTGGATAGGCGGACGGACGCGGTTTGCGGAATCAGCAAAGCGCAGATGCAGACTACTCCGCCGCCTCTTCAATCTTCTCCATATCATCGTCCGACAGGCCGAAATGGTGGCCGATCTCGTGGATCAGCACGTGGGTGACGATGTCGCCCAGCGTCTCTTCGTTCTCGGCCCAGTAGTCGAGGATGGCGCGACGGTAGAGGGTGATGCGGTTCGGGCCTTCGCCGGTCTGCGGGTTCCAGCGCTCGGCGATGCCGCGGCCCTCGAACAGGCCGAGCAGGTCGAACGGCGTCTCCAGCGACAGATCGTCCATGATCTCGTCGGTCGGGAACTCTGCGATCATGATGACGATCTCGCCGGTCAGCTTGCGAAAATCGTCCGGCAGATGCGCGTACGCCTCCAGCGCCAGAAACTCCATTTCCTCGATCGAGGGCGAGAGTTCGTCGTGCCAGGTGCGGGTCTTGTAGATGCGGGCCATGCGTTGTCCTTTGATCCCGGCATATAGGCTTTCGCACCGGACTCGGCAATGAAGCGGCAATTCCATGGCGTCAATGGCTATCGAGGAATAAATTCCTTCTGTCTCCGCTTGACTCTTGGGGCACCCTCTGGAATCTATAGGAACATAACAGGAACAATTGTGAGAGAAACTGACCGTCATGGCGACATCAGCTGTGGCGCGGGAGACTGTTTTTGCCCTGCGCCGCCAGATCGCGAAGATCGAGGGAACGCTGCCCGAGCGCCTGGCCGCGCCGGCTGGCGAGCGGCCTCGTGCGCGCCCTGACAGCCCTATCGGCGGTACGCCCGAACCCACGCCTGATATCACCATCATCCGGCGCGGCCTTGCCGTGGCGTCGCCGGATGCCTTCCTGCCCACCGGCGTCGAGCGCCTCGATGCCGCGCTGAGCGGCGGCCTGCCGAAAGCCGCGCTGACTGAAATCCACGGCCTCGAGACCCGCAACGCCGGGGCCGTCGCCGGCTTTGTGCTGTCGCTGGTCAGCCTGATCCTCAGGGGGCAGAACCTGCCCGTGCTGTGGATCGGCACGTCGGAGATTTTTCGCGAGGCCGGCTTTCCCTATGCCAGGGGATTGCAGGGCCTGTTCGGCATCGCGCCGAAGCAATTGCTGTTTTCCGAGGCGGCGAAACTCACCGATGCGCTGTGGGTGGCCGAGGAAGCCGCGAAGATGACCGCGCTGGCCGCAATCATCCTCGAAATCCGCGGCAGCCCGCAGCGGCTCGACCTCACCGCGACGCGCCGGCTGCACGCCCGCGCGCAAAGCGCCGGCCGGCCGGTATTTCTGCTGCGCCAGGCCGGCGAGGCCGAGCCAACGGCGGCACCCGTACGCCTTATCGTGTCGGCCGCAGCGGCTGCAAGCCGCCGGACCATCGCCGGGCCGCTCGCCGGCTCGATCGGCCGCCCCGCCTTCACCGTCAGCATCGGCAAGAGCCGCAGCGCTCTGCCTGGACAATTCACACTGGAGTGGAACCCCGATGAACACAGTTTCGAAGAAAGACGGGAAGAACGGCCAGAGAATTCTGTCGCTGTGGTTTCCGCATCTCGGAGCAGAGCGGATCCTGCGCCAGCGCCTGGGACGGTCGTGGCGTTCCCGGCCGTCGGATCATTTGCCTCTGGTGATCAGCCATCGCGACCGCAACGCCCAGCGCATATCGGCCCTCGACGAGCGGGCTGAGGCGCTGCATCTGAAGCACGGCATGGGCATTGCCGACGCGCGCGCCATGCATCCGTCGATCGACGTCGTCGAGGCCGATCCGGAAGCCGACCGAAGGCTGCTCGAAGGCCTCGCCGACTGGTGCGATCGCTACACGCCGCTGGTGGCGCTCGACGGCGCCGACGGGCTTTATCTCGACGTCACCGGCTGCACGCATCTGTTCGGCGGCGAGCGCGCCATGCTGGATGATATTCTTGCGCGCTTTTTCCAGCAGGGTTTCGATGTTCGCGCCGGGCTTGCCGCGACGCCGGGCGCGGCCTGGGCGGCAGCGCGCTTCTGTGGCGACCGCATCGTTGTCTCAGGCGAGGAGGAAGCGCTGCTTGCCCCTTTGCCGCTGGCCGCCTTGCGCATCGAGCCGGATATCCGCACCAGCCTGGAAAGCGTCGGCTTGCGAACCGCGGGCGCAGTCATGGCCGCACCGCGAGCACCGCTTGCCCGTCGCTTCGGCTCTACCTTGCTGTTGCGGCTAGACCAGGCGCTCGGCCGCCTCGACGAGGCGGTGTCGCCGCGCCTGCCGGTGGCGCCGCTTTCGGTCGAGCGCCACCTCGCCGAGCCGGTTGTGCTCACCGCCGAGATCGAGCGGCTGGTGGAAATGCTGGCGGTGACCCTGAAGGTCGACCTCGAGCGCCGCGGCGAAGGCGCCAGGATGCTGGCGCTGCTGTTGTTTCGCGTCGACGGCGCCGTCAGCCGCATCGCCGTCGGCACGTCACGGCCCCTGCGCGAGCCGAAGCTGATCCAGCGCCTGTTCCACGAGCGGCTGGCCGCACTCGAGCAGGACATCGATGCCGGCTACGGCTTCGACCTGGTGCGGCTTTCCGTGCTGGCCGCCGCTGCCTTCGACATGCAGCAGGCCGACCTGACCGGCGAAGCGCAAGATGACGGCGCCGACATCGCGCTGTTTGCCGACCGCATCCGCGCCCGGCTCGGCGACAATGCTGTGCTGAAAGCGATCGCCGTCGAAAGCCATCTGCCGGAACGCGCCGTCGCCACCATCCCCTTCTCGGAGGCGCCGCAACGGACCACGCCGCCGAAAAGGCCGGACCGGAAAGACGCACCGCCAACAACCACCTTCCCGCCGGAGCGGCCGATCCGGCTGTTCCGTTCGCCCGAGCCGATCGAGGTGCCGGCGACCGAAATGCCGGAGGGACCGCCGATGAATTTCCGCTGGCGCCGCGCGCTCTACCGCGTCGCCCGCGCCGAAGGGCCGGAGCGCATCGCGCCGGAATGGTGGCGACAAGGCGAGGAAGACGCACCGACCCGCGATTATTTCCGCATCGAGGATGCAGAGGGCCGACGATATTGGCTCTACCGCCAGGGGCTCTACGGCGCCGGCCAGCCTTCGCCGCGCTGGTTCATGCATGGGGTCTTCGCATGAACGCGCTGACCGTCATCCCCTATGCCGAATTCGGCATCCAGTCGAATTTCTCCTTCCTGCGCGGCGCCTCCAAGCCGGAGGAGTTGGTGGTCGCGTCCAAATTCCTTGGCTTCTCCTCGATCGGGCTGGCCGACCGCAACACCGTCGCGGGCGTCGTGCGCGCCTGGCAGCAGGCCAAGGTCGAGAAGCTCGCCTATCACCCCGGCTGCCGGCTGGTGTTTGGCGACGGCACGCCGGACATTCTCGCCTATCCGCAGAACCGCAAGGGCTGGGGCCATCTCTGCCGCATGCTGACGCAGGCCAATCTGCGCGACGAAAACGAGAAAGGTGCAACTCTTCTCCAGCGCGGCGACCTGCTCGAATGGGGCGATCTGCTGTCGCTGGCGGTGCTGCCCGATCTCTCGGCTAATGCGGATGATCCCCTGGCAGTGATCCATCAGCTGAAGGATCGTTTCGGCGCAAATCTGCGGCTTGGCGTGGCGCCGGATTATCGCGGCAATGACCGTTTCCGCATCGAACAGGCCGCCGCCATGGCCGAAGCCGCCGGCGTGAAGCTGATGGCGACCAACGACGTGCTCTATCACAGCGCCGAGCGGCGCTCGCTGCAGGATGTGCTTACCGCCATCCGCCTCAATGTGCCGGTCGCCGAGATCGGGCTGGAGCTGACGGCCAATGCCGAGCGCCATCTGAAGCCGCCGCTGGAAATGGCGCGTCTCTTCCGCCGTCATCCGCAGGCGCTGGCCGAGACGCTGCGCTTCGCCGGAGAGCTGACCTTCTCGCTTGGCGATCTCCAATACAATTATCCCGACGAGCCGACGCAATCGGGCCTCGGGCCGCAGGCCGAGCTCGAGCGTCTGGCCAGGGAGGGGGCCGCCACGCGCTATCCGGCGGGCGTCCCCGCTTCCGTCACCCAACGCATCGGCGAAGAGCTCGCTTTGATCGAGCGCCTGAACTATGCGCGCTACTTCCTCACCGTCTACGACATCGTCCAGTTCGCCCGCAACGAGGGCATTCTGTGCCAGGGCAGAGGCTCCGCCGCCAATTCGATCGTCTGCTTCTGCATCGGCATCACCGAAGTCGGCCCCGAGCGCATCGACACGCTGTTCGAGCGTTTCATTTCCGAGGAGCGCAACGAGCCGCCCGACATCGACGTCGACTTCGAGCATGAGCAGCGCGAGGAGGTGATCCAGTACATCTACTCCAAATACAGCGCCAAGCGCACCGCGCTGGCGGCGGCCGTCATCAGCTATCGCGGCCGCTCGGCATTGCGCGAGGTGGCGAAAGCAATGGGCCTGTCGGACGATGTCCGCACAGCGCTCTCCAGTTCGATCTGGGGCTGGTCGACCTCGGAGCTCGGCGAGAAGGAGGCGCATGCCGGCGGCCTCGACCGCAGCGAAACCTCGACCCGGCATGTGCTCGCCCACGCCAACGAGATCATGGGCTTTCCCCGGCATCTGTCGCAGCATGTCGGCGGCTTCGTCATCACCAGGGACCGGCTCGACGAGATCGTGCCTATCGTCAAGACGGCGATGGAGGCGCGCAAGATGGTCGAATGGGACAAGGACGATCTCGACGCGGTCAAGATTTTGAAGGTCGACGTGCTGGCGCTCGGCATGCTGACCTGCCTGAAACGCGCCTTCACCTTGCTCACCGAGCATTATCCGGATGCGCGCGATGAGTTTGGCAGGCCCTATGTGCTGGGCAGCCTCCCGCCTGAGGACAGGCATGTCTACGACATGATCTGCCGAGCCGACACGCTTGGCGTCTTCCAGATCGAATCGCGCGCCCAGATGTCGATGCTGCCAAGGCTCAAACCAAAGGATTTCTACGACCTCGTCATCGAGGTGGCGATCGTGCGGCCAGGTCCCATCCAGGGTGACATGGTGCACCCTTATCTTCGCCGCCGGCAAGGTAAGGAGAAAGCCGAGTATCAAAAGCCGGAGCTGGAGGCGATCCTCAAGAAGACGCTGGGCGTGCCGCTGTTCCAGGAGCAGGCGATGAAGATCGCCATCGTCGCCGGCGGCTTCAAGCCGGGCGAGGCCGACGAATTGCGCCGCGCCATGGCCACCTTCAAGCGCACCGGCACCATCGGCAATTACCGCCAGCGCATGATCGACGGCATGGTCGGCAAGGGATACACCAAGGACTTCGCCGAGCGCTGCTTCAAGCAGATTGAAGGCTTCGGCGAATACGGCTTTCCCGAAAGCCACGCCGCCTCCTTCGCGCTGCTCGTCTATGCCTCCTGCTGGTTCAAGACCTTCTATCCCGACGTGTTCTGCGCCGCGATCCTGAACTCGCAGCCCATGGGGTTTTACCAGCCGGCCCAGCTGGTGCGCGACGCGCGCGACCATGGCGTCGACATCCGCGACGTCGACGTCAATTTCTCCGTCTGGGACTGTACCTTGGAAGAGGCGCCTTTCGACCCGGCCCTCATCCTCCCGCGCCATGCCCAGATGCGCGGTGTGATCGAGACAAAGCACGCCGTTCGGCTCGGCTTCAGGCAGATCAAGGGGCTTTCCAAGGATCGCATGGAGGCTTTTGTGGCGCGACGCGGTTCGGGCTACGAATCCGTGCGGGATGTCTGGCTGCGCTCGGGCCTCGATGTCGACGACATCGAAAGGCTGGCGCAGGCCGACGCCTTCCGGTCGCTCGGCCTCGACCGCCGCGCAGCCCTTTGGGAGGTGCGCGCGCTGGACGGCAAGAGTGCGGCCGAAAGGCTGCCGCTGTTCGACCAGTCGGCGATCCGGCTGCGCGAGCTCGAGCCCGAGACGAAACTGCCGACAATGCCGCTCGGCGAACATGTCATCCACGACTATCGCGCGCTCGGCCTGTCGCTGAAGGCGCATCCGGTCGCCTTCCTGCGCGAGCGGCTCGACCGCGCCGGCGTCATCCCCAATGCCAACCTTGGCTCGGTTCGCGACGGCAGGCGGGTGTCCGTCGCCGGACTGGTCCTGGTGCGCCAGCGCCCAGGCAAGGGCAATGCGATCTTCCTGACGCTGGAGGACGACAAGGCGGTCGCCAATGTCATTTTCTGGGAAAGGACGTTTACCCGCTTCCGCCCCATCGTCATGGGCGCCCGCTTCGTCAAGGTCACCGGCAAGCTGCAGTCGGAATCGGATGTCATCCACATCGTCGCCGAAAAGATCGAGGATTTGACGCCATGGCTGACGGTGCTGTTGGAAGAGATGACGCCGGCTGTGCCGGCCCGTCCGGACATTGCGGCACTCGCGGACAAAGCAGAGAGGGTCATGCCCAAGGGCCGCAATTTCCAGTAGGGCTTGGCGGAGACGCCCATCGAAGGGAGGGGTGCTTGCCCCGATCAGCGTCCAGCCTGCGCCGGCCCACTCAGCCGCGGCGGCGACAGCACGTCTTCCGCCGAAATCGTCCGCGCCTCGGAGGGCAGCATGATCGGGATGCCGTCGCGTACGGGATAGGCGAGCTTGGCGATCCGCGAGATCAATTCGCCGCGCTCCGGGTCCCAGGCCAGCGGCCCCTTGGTCAGCGGGCAGGCCAGCAGCTCAAGCAGTTTTGGATCGACATTGGCCGCCTTGCCGTCACGCCCGTCCGCAGCCATCGTTCCTCTTTCCGGCCAATCACCGGCCCAAGATGCCTTGACACACCTTACTGCAAACTCGAGCCAAAGTCCTCATTCTCGCGCGCCAGCGCCATTTCGGTGATGGCGATCAGCGTCTCGGCGCGGGCTCTCAAGTCGGGCGCTTCCAGCAGCGCCTGTTTCTCGGCCGGGCCGTAAGGCGCCATCATCGACAGCGCGTTGACCAGCATGGCGTTTTCAGCGCGGCTGACGCTTTCCCAGTCGGCCTCGAGATCGTTGGCCTGCAGATAGGCGCGAAATGCTTTCAGCAGCGCCGGACGGTCGACCTCGTTTGCCGCCTGATCTTCGCTAAGATCGGTAAGGAACGGCGCCAGCTTGCATTGCCGGAACGGCGTCTTCACCGGCAGCTCATGAGCGATGCGAAACCGGCATATGCCTTGCAGCGAAATCAGATAGCGGCCGTCGCCGCTCTCGGCCATAGAGATGATGCGCCCGGCGCAGCCGACATTGCACAGTTCCGGCTCGCCATCGGCGCGCAGGGCGCCGTCGAGGCTAGGCTGGATGATGCCGATCAGCCGCGCGCCGGCAATCGCTTCATCCACCATCTGCAGGTAGCGCGGCTCGAAAATGTTGAGCGGCATGCGGCCGCCCGGCAGAAGCAGCGCGCCGGCAAGCGGAAACACCGGGATGGTTGCCGGCAGATCCTTGCCGACCCGGTAATGTGCGTTTCCGACCTGCACCTTCACTCCTTCTATGGCTTCGCCGCCCTATGGCGCCCGCTTCGGCCGCGACAGTATCGGCCTAATCTGGCGCAGCCGACGCCGGCCGCAAGACCCGACATCCGTTCCGCCGGTAATTTCGTCGGCGAACGGGCTCAGGAAAACAGCAGCGACGACAATTTGCGCCGCGCCGCCAGCGTCGCCTCGTCGGTCATGCCCCAGGCCTCGAATAGCTTCAGCAGCTGCGCCCTGGCGCCGTCCTCGTTCCAGCTGCGGTCCGCCTTGATGATGGCCAGCAGGTTGTCGGCCGCCGCATGGCGATCGCCTCGCGCATTCTGGACCATGGCAAGATCAAAACGCGCCTGGTGGTCGCCGGGATTGGCGGCCAGGCGCTGTTCGAACTCGGCCGGATTGCCGAGTGCGGCCGCTTCCGCCGCCAGCGTCATCTTGGCGCGCAGCGCGGCAAGCGCGGGCGCGTCCTTCTTGGCTTCCGGCGCCGTTGCCAGCAGCGCCTCGGCGCCTTGCGCGTCGCCGGCCTCGAACAGAAGCTCGCCTAGCCCGGCGATCGCCTCGATCGTCTCCGGCGCCTGCGCCAGTATGGCGTCATAAATGTCGGCTGCGGTCTGTGCATCGCCCGCCGCATGCGCTTCGGCTGCCGCGGCCAAAGCTTCTGCGACCGGCGGCGCGCCATTACCCTTGCCGCCGACCTTGGTGATGAATTCCCCGATCTGGCTCTCGGGGATGGCGCCCATGAAGCCGTCGACCGGCTGGCCGTCCTTGAAGGCGATGACCGCCGGGATCGACTGGATGCCGAGCTGGCCGGCGATCGAGGGATGATCGTCAATGTTCATCTTGACCAGCTTGACCTTGCCGCCGGCGGCCTTGACTGCCTTTTCCAGCAGCGGGGTGAGCTGCTTGCAGGGCCCGCACCACGGCGCCCAGAAATCGACCAGCACCGGCTGGCGGCGCGATTCCTGGATGACGTCGGCGGCGAAGGCGACCGTCGTGGTGTCCTTGATCAGGTCGCCACCGTCCGGAGCCGCGCCGGGCGCGGCCTTGGCCGGCTCGGCGCCGCCATACTGCACGGACGTGGTGTACTGGCCGGAATTGCCGCCGAATTGGCCGCCAAACGGATTGTTGTTGTCGCTCATGTCGTCGCCCTTCCGGTCGCGCCCCTCGCCAGCGGAGCAGGCGCGACGTCCTTGCTAGAGCAATTCCAGGAAAAGTGTGAGACGGTTTTCCGCCCGGAATTGCGTTGAAACAAAAAGTCAGTTTTCGCCATCCATGTGGCGATCAAGCCGAGACTTTCAAGATAGCAGCATCATGGCCGGTTGCCTCGACGAATCTGATGAGGTCGGCGGAAGCGATCGATGTCGTCGCCTCATTGGTCAGCGGATGCGCATTGATGACGTCATGCGCCATCAAATCCTGGTCGAGCACCACCTTGACCTGTCTTTGGGTGTCGTTGATCAGACCGAACACGGTGACGGCGCCCGGAGTAACGCCGAGCAGCTCCATCAGCAGCTCCGGCTTGCCGAAGGAGACACGGCTGGCGGCGCCGATGATCGTGTGGATCTGCTTCAGGTCGACGACCGCATCCTCGCCGACGCTGACCAGGAAGAAATTGTCCTTCTTGTCCTTGAGGAACAGGTTTTTGGTGTGCCCACCCGGAATCTCGCCGCGCAGCGACTGCGAATCGGCCACCGTGTAGAGTGGCGGATGGCGCACGGTCGACACCGATATGCCGAGATCGGCAAGAAAGGCGAAAAGCTCGGCTTCTGTCTTCGGCATCGATGGTCTTCCCCTGTCTGGTCCAGTCTGGCCACGCGCAAAGCCGTTTATGGCCAATGATGCCGCCGAGACAAGAGCGTCATGCGGCAAGTCAATGAATCACCAGCGTGGCCGACGAGGTTCGACCAGGCGATTTGGCGCGACCAAAAAGCCCGTCATTTCCCTGTTGCAATCGCCGCGCTCTTCAGCCATATAGGCCCGGCTTGCGGCCCTAGGGCCATGTGAGCGGGTGTAGCTCAGGGGTAGAGCACAACCTTGCCAAGGTTGGGGTCGAGCGTTCGAATCGCTTCACCCGCTCCAAATCTTCTTTAGATTTGAAAAGCTTAAAGGGCCCGGGAAACCGGGCCTTTTTGCTGTCTGGCACCGGGGAGCGGAGTGGGGATTTCTGTTCTGCGGAGTCGCAGGGCCATCTGATTCAGTCGTGTCAGTGCCTTTCGTAGCGCGTCCGGCGCATCGGCATAGAAAAGCAACCTGGATTTTCGCGGTGGTGTTGAAAGATGACCCCGAGTGGACCACAGAGAAGTTCCTCACCGAGCGGTCAGTCGACGGGGAGCACGAGACCGAGCTGGTTGCAGAAGGTGCACGAAAGGCCGGACTCCGGGCCTGCGCGACCGCGGCGGACCTCGAGGACAACCCCAACATGATCCACGTGAAATCGTGCGTACCCCTCGATCACCTTCATCGCCGACGGCCAGTTGAGCACATGGCGCCTCGCTGCGACTTCGACTCGCGCACGACCTGGAACCCTATGGCTGCGCTGCGCAGAATGTATTAGAGTGGCCTTATACACGTCAATCTGTGGGCGAGCGGCGCCCGGAGGGTTAGGCGATGATGGTCCCCAGGCGATTGTTGCTGCCGAAGGCCTTCCCGATGCGGGTCAGGCGTTTCGGAACCGGCTGGGTTCGTATTGCCTGTCGGGCTCTCGTCGTTACTTTCATTTCCTGGTTTGCTGCCGGGCCGGCGATCGCGGGGCCTCTTCATGATGCTGCCGGAGGGGGCGACGCCGGCAAGGTCGCCGAACTCTTGGCACAAGGCGCCGATGTGAATGTTCGCGACGAAAGCCGACAGACCCCGCTGATCGATGCAGCACTTGCCGGCAAGACCGAGGTCGCCATTGTGTTGATCGAGGCCAAGGCCGACATTGAAGCCCGCAACGACCGCGGCTTCACTGCCCTTCATGCGGCAGCCTACTCAGGAAGCCTGGACATAGCCAAAATGCTGCTCGACCACGGGGCCGAGGTCGATGCGTTGAGCACGCACAAGATTACGCCGCTGCATGTGGCAGCAGAAGAGAACCAGACGGCCATTGCGGAGCTGTTGATCGCGCACGGAGCACAGGTCGAGGCAATCCAGGAATACGGCTACACGCCTCTCAGCCGCGCGACGTTCTTTCAGAGCGCCGATGTAATGGTCTTGCTCAAGAAGCACGGCGCAAAATGCCAACCCAAGGAAACGATGGGGTCGTCGTACAAGGTGTGCATTGCCCTCGGGAACTGACATCGAATAGGGTTACGGGAGAAAGAACATGACAGAGAACCGTTCCACGTTTGACAGTTTGCTTTGCGCGGGGGTAGCCGCCTCCATCCTGCTCTTCGGCACTAGCGCATCCTACGCCGGCGACGAGGTGAACACCGGATATTTCGGCAACGTCGCTATACTGGGCTACGATCCGGTGGCGTATTTCACGGATGGTCGCGCGACGATGGGTTCGCCCAAGATCTCGAAGAAATGGCTTGGGGCGACGTGGTACTTCGCCAGCGTCCAGCACCGCGATGCCTTTATTTCCGAGCCTGTGCGCTATGCTCCTCAATTCGGCGGCTTCTGCACCGGGGGAATGTCAGCGAAGGAGGCATCTGCGAACCTTGACCCGGAAGCGTTCCGCATCGTCGATGGCAAGCTCTTCCTTTTCTCCGGAAAGGGGGGCCTGGAGGAAGACTTCGATGCCAACCCAGCGCCTGTCATTGCGAAGGCGGAAGCCGAATGGCCCGCAGTGGAGGCGAAGGAATTCGAGGTTAGAGCGGCCGCCAACTAGCCGAGGCGCATGTCGCGAGCCCGCAAGTTGAATGGTGCCCGTCACCGAGACACTGAGAAATACCAGACGGTGACGGAGTCCGGCCAAACATATTCATCCTGCGTTTCGCTGCTTCCCTGGGGGTTGCGATAGACCGGGGCGCAGAACTTGCGGCCGAGCAAGGTCGCGGTGGATTGCGTGCAGAAGAGGTTACCATCCAGGCTGGACGCGCCGGTGATGATGCTGCTTTGCGAACTCAGGGCGAAATCTCCATTTGCACTCAGCTCCATGACGAACGGCGCACCATTGTGTTCACGTCCGACCCATGTCCGATCGCCTGTCAGGGCACGTAAGAGGGAGCCGTCCAGGCGGTCCTCTTCCCGCCCGCGAAAATCGAAGCTCCGCTCGGGAATTCCCGCGGCGCGAAGGGCGTCCAGCCGATGATCGAGGTCCTGTTGCCGCCGGTGGTGGGCATAGACGACACGATAAGCGGCGAGGTTCTGCTCGGGATTTTTCAGGATTGCTGCAACCGCATCGTGCGCCTCGGCCATTCGGCCCAGCCGCGCATTTGCCATTGCAAGGGTTTCGAGGCCGAGGTCGCTGCGCTCTTCCGGCTGGACCTGGCTTAGCGCCCGCAAGGCCTTCTCGTATTGGCGGTTCATGTAGAGCACGAAGCCGTAGTAGTCGAAGACCTGCGCTCGCGGCTTGGGATCGAGTTGCAACACGCGCTCCATCGAAGCCAGAGCCTCCGGGCCCTGTCCTGCGTAGGTGAGCACGATGGCCCGGTTGAGCTCTGCCTCCGCGCCGTTCGGATCCAGTCGGACGGCTTTCTGGACAGATGCGATCGCCTGGTCCCATTCGCCATCCAGCATCTGCAGGATGCCGAGCACAGCATATGCTCTCGATGACTGGGGATTGAGCTCCAGCGCCCGCCCTGCCGCTTCATAGGCGCGCTGGCGAGCGACGGCGCTGAGCATGAGCACCTGATAGTCGAAGCCGAGCACGTCCACCGTGGCGCGAGCATAGCCCGAGTAAGCATCCGCAAACGCAGGATCAAGCTTGATCGCCTTTTGATACAGGGACAGGGTCTCGCCGAGAGACCTTTTGTCGACCACATAAACCTTCTGCTCGGCTCGGGTGTAGAAATCGTATGCCTCCAGGCTTCGCGTAGGGAGACGAGCAATCTGTGCCCTTTCGCCTTCCGTCAGGCGTACCGAGAGTGCCTCGACGATGCGCCCGATCACCTCGTCCTGAAGCGCAAATATCCGGGAGTAGTCGCGGTCGTAGCGCTCGGCCCAGATGTTGCTCCCCGTTTTGGCATCGATGAGCTGAACGTTGATCCGGACTGCATCGCCCTCCCGGCGGACACTGCCCTCGACCACGTAGCGGACGTTCAACTGCGCCGCGATCTCGTCGACGTCGAGGGATCGATCTTTGAAGGAGAACGCGGAATTGCGGGCGATGACGAGGAGCCCGGAGATCTTGGACAGATCGGTTATGAGATCGTCTGCGAGCCCCTCAGCAAAGTAATCCTGCCCCGCTTTCTGGCCGAGATCGGTAAACGGCAACACGGCGATGGAAGGCTTGCCGGGCGTTGAAGCGACCGGGTGGGAACCGTGACCAGGCAGGAGGCCAATTACATGCGGCCAAAGCATCGGGGCAATCCCCGCTGCCAGAGCCAGAAGAAGCGCCGCCGCGCCGATCACAGGCCACCGCCGAGAGCGCGACTTCCTGGCTCCTCCGGTCTGTTCCAGCAGAACGCGATAGGCGCGGACCCGTTCTGGAATGTTCTTGAGGCGCTGTTCGCCGAGTGACTTGAAGATCAGGCCGAGCTTGTTATGGGCCTGATCGTAGGCCGTTCCCGAGATGACGATGCCGCCAGGATCGCTCAGCCCCTCCAGCCGGGCCGCGATGTTGACGCCGTCGCCGTAGACGTCGTCCTTGTCGATGATCACGTCACCAAGGTTGATCCCGATGCGGAACACGATCCGACTATCTTCGGGAAGACTGAGGTTCTGCTGCGTGGTGACCCGCTGGATTTCGACGGCGCAAGCCACCGCATCGACGACGCTGGCGAACTCGACCAAAGCCCCATCGCCCATGAGCTTGACGATGCGGCCATGGTACCCCTCGATCGACGGTTCGATGAATTCGCGGCGAAGCGACTTGAGCCGGGTGAGCGTGCCCGTCTCGTCCAGCCCCATCAGCCGACTGTACCCCACAACGTCGGCGGCGAGGATAGCGACTAGCTTCCGTTCGAGATGTTGAACCTGTTCCACCACGCATGACTATAGCGAAAGCCCTATGGCAAGACCATATGCGCGGCCAAGGACCGGAAAATGCGCGTCGCAGAGGTATGGCGTCCGCGCGCGGCGCTCGGGGACCGGCCTGGCCCCGGCATACTCCCAGCAAAGGTTGGGGTCGAGCGTTCGAATCGCTTCACCCCGCTCCAAATCTTCTTTAGATTTGAAAAGCATAAAGGGCCGGGTAACCGGGCCTTTTGCTTTCTGGCGCCGGGGAGCGGCCGGGGGAGTTTTGCGGCCTAATGGTCCACCCACTTCTCACACACGACGTTGGCCTGTTCCATCACGAGATCGATGGCCAATTGCTGTAGGTCAGGCGGATATCCGCAATCGGTGTGTCGCCCAAATGCGGCACAACGTGCAGGCGCAACACCCGCTCGACGTTGGGCCAGCTCGATATCGTCCTTGCCGCGTCCTGCCTTATGTGTCGCTCCAACACCGCCGAAAATGTATTCGCCCCGCGCTCTCGAACGCTAGACGCCAGCTCGGCTCGCGGGTCGGCGCCTGCACCGGACTTCGCTAGGATCGATCGGGCCCGCTCTCGCGCGTCTCCCAGGCTGACTACCGGCCATCGGCCGAGCGTGATCCTGTGTTGCTTGCCCGTCAGAGGGCGGCCTGTGTCGGTGATGCCGCCTTCGCCGAGAACCCTGTAGATCACGGAGAAGGATTTCGCCCCTTGTTCAGAGACCCGCAGGATCAAGCCGGGGCATAAATCGTCCCGATCTCCAGGCGTCCTGTTTTGGGCGACGTCATGCATTCAAGTTCCTGGTTCGTCAGTCGCTTCTTGGTTGTCGTAGCCATTTGCTCCCCCGCGCGTTCGGGTTTAATGAGTGAATCGTCCACCGGGCTTCCGACGGGAGCCGCAAAGGACAGCGTTCCGCTCCCTGGGGCGCTGGACAATCATTTTCTGGGCGAACAGGTTGCGGCTTGCGACGAGAAGTGTCGTGGAAACAATGGCTTGCCAAGGTTTTGGTCGAGCGCTCGAATCGCTTCACCAGGCGCGGGTAAGACGGCGTGGCGCATAATCCCTTGGTTTCCAGTTCGGCGAACGGCGGCACCGCTGCCGAAGCACTCGCGTGGCTCGCGCTGCGGAACGCCGCGTCGGATTGCGGCTCGGGTTTGCGCTCGATCGACCCGCAGTCCCTGCGCGCGCTCCCGGCAGGACGCAAGTGGGCGGGTGAGATCGCCAAGGTGATCGTCGATGGCCTTGTGGCGGGAAGCCTGTCGGCGCCGGCGCAATTGGCTGCCGGATGGGACAGGTTCGGCGGCGCCATCACCGAGCTGATCGTCGGACTCGGCAAGATCTGGGACAATCCTGCGGCAGCTCGCCGCATCCAGTATCAGCTTGAGCAAATGCTTCTCGACGCCGACGATCTTGCCGCGCCGCGCAGGCTGGCGCGGACGCTTGGAATTCGCGTCGACGCTCGAAACCCGACCGCAACCGACCTGCCTGAAGGGATCGATCAGATCCACGCCCATCTGATGATGGATGGCCGGATCGAGGCTGTCGCGCAGTTCGGCGTACTCGGGACAGTGACAAGGAATCATTGGATTGAATTGATCCGGAATGTCGTGCCCGCTGGGCGGCTTGGCCTTGCAGCCGAGGCATTGTCGACCTCAGCGGAAGGCGGGCCTGATCCGGACAGCCATTTCGGCAAACTCGCGCAATTGGCCGCGCAAGCGCGGGAGCTGGTTCGGTCGAGCGCCGAACCTGCACAGCCTCCCTCAGCGCCGCGCCGAGCACGGACCGCGGACAGGAATGATCGCACGGCGTTCTGGAACAGCTATTTCGCGACCGAGGATCCCTGGAACTACAGTTCGCTCTATGAGCAGGAAAAATATGAACGGCAGCTCGAAATTCTGCCTGCCGGTCCCATCGCGCGGGCGCTGGAGCTGGCCTGCGCGGAGGGTCACTTCACGCGGCAACTGGCGCCGCGCGTGGGCCATCTGACCGCAACCGACATCTCCGCCATAGCCATCGAGCGGGCTCGTGCGCGATGCGGCGATCAGCCGAATGTTGAGTTCGGCGTGCTGGATTTCGCTGCCGACACGTTGCCGGGTGATATGGATCTGATCTTCTGTTCGGAAGTGCTCTATTATCTGGACGATCTCGCCGAATTGCGGCGCATCGCCAAAAAATTCGCTGCGGCGTTGGCGCCCGGCGGCAGTTTCATCAGCGCACACGCATTCGTGCTGCGTGACAATGTCGAAAAGACGGGCTTCGACTGGAACACATTCGGTGCCCAGGCGATCTCCGAGACGCTGGCGGCGACCGAAGGCTTCGTGCTCGAGCAATCGATCCAGACCGAGCTCTACCGCATAGACCGCTTCCGCCGCCTGTCACCGGACGATGTGGCGACGGAACCGGTGATCGATCAGGTGCCGATCCGCGCGCCCATCGACATCGGGGTCGCGCGAAATATCATCTGGGGCGGGGCGCGGGCCTTGCGCCGCGACGTCGCACGCAGCGAGCGGCGCCAGCGCATCCCTGTTCTCATGTATCACGGCGTCGCCGATGAAGGTCCGGCAGCGCTCGCCCGTTTTCGGATGACGCCCGCCGCATTCGCCAGCCAGATGGCATGGCTGCGCGCCAATGGCTTTCACGCGATCGGGTCCGAGCAGTTGGAAGGCTTCATCGCCAACCGTCAGCCTTTCGCTGGCCGCCCGGTGGTCATCACCTTCGATGACGGCTTCCAGAATTTCGCCGACCACGCCTGGCCGATCTTGCGCGCCAACGACCTGACCGCGGAAGTGTTCCTGGTGACGGACCTGGTGGGTGAAACTGCAGGATGGGACGCCGACAGCGGTCCGCCGGCGCAGCTTATGGGCGCCGGGACGGTGCGACGCCTCGCCGCCGAAGGCGCGTTCTTCGGCAGCCATATGGCGACGCATCGCGCGATCGATGGTCTGTCGAGCGCTGACCTGGCCGCCGAACTCTTGCGCTCTCGCCTGTTCATCGAACGGTGGACAGGCCGGCCAACCACTGCGTTCGCGGCACCCTTCTCTGTCACCGACCGACGGCTCGGCCGGCTGGCCAGGGAGTGCGGCTATCGAGTGGGCTTCGGCCGCAAACACGGGCCGGCGGACCTCGATAGCGATCCCATCGACCTTCCGCGCATCGAGATACGCGGGGACCGCACGCTCGATGACTTTGTTGCCAGTGTCGAGGGCGTGCTCGGATGAACGCTGAGCTTGTCAGTCCCCGTTGGAATGGCGCCTGGTCGCGAGGCCGCGAGCAACAGATCATGTCGAACATCTTATCCCGGACCCACGCCTCCACATGAAACCCTGCAGCTCGGTGCGTGCAAAAGTCGGCTAATGACCACCCGACGCCGCCATTCACAGCGTCAGAACCGGTGTGGCGCGTGCCGCCTCAAGTCCTGAGACACGCGAAGGATTTCCAGCCATTCGCATCGAGCAGGATTTTCTAGTAGGTTGCCGCAAGGCAAATCGGGGATTTCGGCGTGATGGTGGTCAACGATCGCCTTCTCGAAGGCAAGATGACCGAGATCGAGCAAGCGCGAGCATGGAGCCCGCGCGTCATCTCGAAATTCGAAACGCTTATCAGGAGCGGCGACGACCAGGCGCTCTATCGCGTCAATCCGCTGGCCTTCGCCCGCGACCGCGCAATCGCCGAGCCTGAAGCAATCGACCTTTTCCTTTACGCGGCCCGCTGCGGCCTGTTCGATATGAGCTGGGACGTGCTCTGTCCCCAGTCCGGGATGGTGCTCGACAGTTTCGGCGCCCTGCGCACGCTGCAGACGCATTACGTCTGTGGCCTGTGCGACGTATCGGGCGATACCGACCTCGACGACTTCATCGAGGTCTCCTTCTCCGTGTCGCCCCATCTGCGGCGCCTTCCGTTCCACGAGCCCCAGACGCTCTCTGTCGAGGATTTTCACTGGAAGCTGCGCTTCGGCAATGACGGGCGGCTGCCCGGGCAAGACATACGCTTTCTGGATGTTCTGCGAGGCTTCGTGCGGGGCATGACCTTCCTGCCGCCGGGCACCACAACCATGCTGCGCGCCGATCTCGGTCCGGGCTCCCTGTCGGGCGTCAACGTGCAGACACAGGCGGCATTCGCTGTACCCATATCAGGCGATCCGGTGTTGGAGCCGACACTTCTCAAGATCAACTATGACGGCAAGCGTTTCCTGCCGTCATTGCCGGTCGTGCCGCCCGGTCCGGTCGTCATTGAGGTTGCGAATACTGGACCCGGTCGTGGCGCGTTGCTTCTCATCAACTGGCCGCCCGAACTTGTCGCGTTGACGACCAAACCGACGCTCGATTTCGACCCATACGTTTCCGGCGGGGCGCTGCTTGCGCGGCAAACCTTCCGCCACCTTTTCCGTTCCGAGCGTGTCGACGAGAAGGAGGGGCTCGGCATTCGGCAGATCACCTTCCTGTTCACGGACCTCAAGGGGTCCACCGCCATGTATGAGCGGCTTGGCGACCTCAACGCCTATGCCCTGGTCCGCGAGCATTTCGCTCTGGTCAACGCGGCGGTTCAGCAACATTCCGGAGCGGTGGTCAAGACTATTGGAGATGCGGTGATGGCAGTATTTTCGCGGCCATCGGATGCAATCTCGGCCGCCCTTAACATTTTTGAAGAAATCGATCGCTTCAACGGCGACCACGACGGGCCGGGGATCATCCTCAAGATCGGCGCCCACTGTGGACCGTCGATTGCCGTGACGCTCAACGACAACCTCGACTATTTCGGCCAGACCGTGAATGTCGCCGCGCGCGTGCAGTCGCTAGCGGAAGCCGGACAGGTCTGCATCTCAGAGGCGTTCTATTGTGCGCCCGGCGTGAGCGACCTGCTTGCGGGCCGAAGCGTCGTCGCGTTTGATGCGCCTCTCCGAGGTGTAGAGGGCGATGCAACTGTCTATCGCATCATGCGAGGATAGACTGCGTGCCGCAACCATTGCCTCGGGCCCAGTAACCTGCCTGTTTGCCTCGTTCACAAGCCTATTGGGCGACCTGCGACACGGCTGTCATCAGCTCCTTCGGGTTTGGCGCCGCAAACATGTATCGCCCACCCTCTGGGACCTCCGTGAAGCTCCAGCGGACGATGCCCTGCCGGTCCAGCAGGAACTGACCGATCAGTTGTCCGTGTCCCGTCGCCATCATCTGTTCGTCGGCTTCGGTCACTTCGTAATGGTCCCTCTTGTCGAGGAATTCGCTGGCCGCAAATGGATCCATAGGACCGGGCAACTCGCCTGGTATGTCGACCCGCATTCCCTTTGCCGCTGCCATCGAGACCTTGTACGGCCAGTTCGTCTCGTCTTGGGTGAATTCGAGATTGGGCAGTCCAAAAGCACGATGTGAAGCGCGTTCCGGGTCGGAGGCCGCAAGCAGGTTCGGCATCGGGTGGTAGCGGAAATAGAGACGCGCCCGTTCGATCGGCGTGTTGACCACCGTCAGGCTCCCCACGCCCTTTTCGCGCAGCTCCGGATCAAGCCGCGCCTGGGCGGCGATATGGCGCCGGCAAAACGCACAATGCAGGCCTCGAAACAGGCCGACCAGCACCGGTCTTTCTCCGCGAAAGTCGTCAAGCGCGATCTTGCCTTCCTGGGTAATGGCGTCGAGGACCAGGTTCGGCGCACGGTCGCCCGGCTGAAGCGGCAACAAGTCACTATGCGCGGACATTTCCAACCTCCCACCCCGGCTAGTCGAGAAACGGCAGCACCACAAGCCCTTCCGGGTCGAGCCCGTGCTGGGCGCATATACCCTGCGCCAGGGAAAAGTACCGTTCGGCCTCGGCCAGATTGTCGAGGTCGAGATTAAGCGTTGCAAGACCATCATAGCACGGAAACAGCAGTTGCGGTTCGCCCGTTTCGCGGGCTACGTCCAGTGCTTCGTGGAACAAGCCAACCGCCAGGTCCGGACGGCCGTTGCACTGGTGGATCTGCCCAAGCACGATCAACGGCACCGCCAGGTGTTCGCGCTGGTCTAGCGCCCGGTCGATCTCGATGGCCTTCTCGGCAGCAGGCACGCCCTCCGTTGGGCAGCGATCCGTGAAAGTACAACAAGCCACCGCCAGATTGACGAGGAGGCGCGCCTGGAAGCCCAGATCACCAATACGGCGCGCCACTTCAAGACCGCGCCGACAGACCTCCATCGCCTTGGCCGGGTCGATGGTCGTGTAAAGCACGCCGAGATTGGTGTAGCCGCGGCAGGCCGCGCCCAGCAGACCGGCGGCTTCGGCCAATTCAATGCTGCGCTCAACCTCCCGCACGGCTTCATGGTTGCGCCCAAGGCGAGCCAGCGCAACACCCTTTGTATTGAGTGCCTCGGCGGTCACGAGAGTGGCATCCTCGGGGACATGCTCGGTTGTCAGAGTGCGTAGGCAATCCAGCGCCGCGTCTGCCCATTTTGCAGCGAGCGCGTGATCTCCGCTACGGAACGCCTGTCGGCCACGTTCTTGCCACAGATGCGCCTGCTCGACCGGGGCGTCCGCTCCATCGAGGAGCGCTGCCGCTTCGGCATAGCGGGTTTCTGCGTCGGCCCGCTTGCCGACGTCCCAGAGCAGCCGACCTATCTTGCGCAAAACGCGCGCCGCAGCAACGCGATCGGCTGACGCTCGGTATGCCTGCAGCACCGTCTCGTAGTGCTGGTGCGCGATCTCGCGACGGCCTGCCGGGCCGCTCAAATCGGCAATGCGCTCTGCAATTGCCAGTTTGAGCGGTGTTTGTGCCTTCTCGCCCAACGCGGTCAGCGCGCGCTCGTAGAAACGAAGGGCGTCGTCATTGGCGTATATCATGCGAGCGCGATCGCCCGCCGCCTGCAGGTAATGCGCCCCTCTCTCGCGCTCGGCGCTCAGTGCGAAATGGTGACCGAGCACGGTCAAATCCTCGAGCCGTTCCGGCTTGTCGGCGCACAATCGCTCCAGGGCGGCGCCGACCCGCCCATGGATGTCGGTCCGGCGTTGCAGGAGCAAATTCTGGTAGATCACATCCTGCAGCAATGTTTGCGTAAAGCAGTAGCTTTGCGACGAGACAGAACCCGATCCGGCAACTTCCTCGATGATTTCCGCATCGCAAAGCAGTTCGCAGCCGGCCTCCAGGCGGCCGGGGTCGGCCGTCACGGCCTTCAGAAGGGTTGCATCGAAGCGTGGGCCGATTACCGCGGCCTCTTGGGCCAACCGACGCACCTCCTGGGGCAGGCGGTCGATGCGAGCAAGCAACATTGCCTGGATCGTGGCGGGGATGCCGGTTGCGACTTCGCCTGCCACGGTCCGCCATTGCTGACCCTCGCGCGTCAACACACCGCGATCGATAAGGCCGCGAACGATCTCCTCGATAAAAAGCGGGTTGCCGCCAGCGCGCTCGAGGATCTGGTCGAGAAGCCCTCCCGCGGAGTTTACCCAGCTCTCACCGAAAAGCGCCGCCACAAGGCTGCGTCCGTCATCCCTGTTGAGCGGCGAAAGCCTGAGCGCGGTGTGACTGACCCGACTTGAGTCGAGCTGGTCGTTGTCCGGCGCCGGACGATGCGTGACCAGCAACATCAACCGCGTGCGTTCGAGCCTGTCCATCACGAAACGCAGTGCCTCGAGCGACACGGCGTCGGCCCAGTGAAGGTCTTCCACGACAATCAACAGCGGCGACAACGCAAGCCGCCGTTCGACGATTGTGCGGACTGCGTAGAGAATTTGCCGCCGCAGCTGCTCAGGCTCGACATGCTGCAAGGTCGCATCGGGGTCGCCAAGGCCAAGCACATGGTAGAGCAAAGGCATCAGCCGCTTCGCCTCCTCGCCCTGCAGGCCGAGATCGGTCAGCAAGGCTGCGAGCTTGTCCCGCATTTCGTCGCCATTGTCGTTTTGCATCATCCCGGCGGCGCTGCGCACCACAGCGCCCAGGGCGCCGAATGATTGTTCGCCCAGGGGTGAGCACGTCGCCTGCCGCACGGCGACATTGCGAAAACGATCCTCGTCGCCGACGCGGGCGACGAACTCCTTCACCAGCCGCGACTTCCCGATACCGGCTTCTCCGACAAGGCGGACAAGCTGGGCCGAGCCGCCGCACGCCTGGTCAAGGCTCGCCAGCATTCTGTTGAGCTCCGCATCACGGCCTATTATCGGCGCACTGAGGCCGAGCGCCTCGAGCCCACGCGCCGCACGCGGCGCGGCCAGCGGCGCATCCAGTCGATGGACGAGCACACTGCCGGCCTTGCCGCGCAAGACGACATCGCCCAGCGGCTCGTAAGAGAAGGCATGCCGGGTCAACCTGTGCGTGAGCTCGCCCACCAGCACCTCACCCGGTGCGGCCAGCGATTGCAGGCGCTGCGCCGTGTTCACTGTGTCGCCGGTCACCGAATAGGATTTGGCGGTGCCGATGCCCAATCCGCCGGTAACGACCGGACCCGTGTTTATGCCGATATGGAGCAACAGAGGCGAACCGGAGTGGGCTGTGCTTTTACCGAGCCGCGCCGTCCGGGCGATCATGTCGAGAGCGGCGCGAAGCGCGCGTTCCGGATCGTCCTCATGCGCGACCGGCGCACCGAACAAGGCGAGCAGTGCATCGCCGATGAATTTGTCGACGAAGCCACCAAAGTTTCGCACGGCCGCCGTCAATTCCTTGAACAGTTCGTTCTGCAGCGCCTGCATGACCTCGGGGTCGAGCTGCTCGCTGAGTGTCGTGAAGCCGCAGAGGTCGGCGAACAGGACCGTTACCGTCCGTCGATCGGCGTCGGAGACGGGAGGCTGCCCTTCTTCACTTTCGATGTTCGGCGGCGGAGTTCGAGAGGGTGGCGCAAAGGTCCGGCCTGGTGTCGGAGCAGGCCGTTCGGCGGCTTTTGCGGACGCACCGACGCTTGCCCCACATTTCGGACAGAACTCGAAATCAGGTGCGCAGGCGTAGCCGCAACTGGCGCAAGGCACCGGTTGGCGCCTGCCACACTTCGGACAGAAGGCGTAACCGCCCTCAATCTCGAAACCGCAGCCCGAGCAGTCCATGGACACCTCACCAGAGCATGATGCCGAAAAGTGTGAAGCGGTTTTCGGACGACATCATGCTCTATCTCTTTGGCCGGGTTGTTGACGCGTGATCTCGCCACGCTCGTCACGGCCAGCACAAGGATGAACCGATCGCCGTCAACCGGCAAGCGGCAGTGTAAATCACCATCCGTGCGGCAGAGCGCTGCCGATTCGGGCGGCTGCGTGGCAGTCGTTGCGAAACTTTCCTCCTTCCCCGTCTTCCTGCTATCGTGGAGATGAGGAGGCGGACCCATGAGCGAGAACCGCAAGCTAGCCGCAATCCTGGCTGCAGATGTGGTCGGATACAGCCGGCTCGCGAGCGCGGACGAAGATCGTACTTTGGCGAGGTTGCGGGCACTGCGCAGCGACCTGATCGATCCGACCATCGCAGTGCACAACGGGCGGGTGATCAAGCGCACCGGGGATGGGGCACTGGTTGAGTTCCGCAGTGTCGTGGATGCCGTGCGCTGCGCCGTTGAGGTCCAGAATGGCATGGCTGAGCGCAATGCCGGCGTGCCGCAGGACCGCCGCATCGAGTTCAGGATCGGCATCCATCTGGGGGACGTGGTCGAGGAAAGCGATGGCGACCTGATGGGCGACGGCGTCAACATCGCCGAGCCGATCCGGGTCTATTCGCTGCAGGTCGGCGCCGGGACCAAGGCGGCCGTGACCTCGCAAACCGCGATAAGCCCTCCGGCTGCTGCAGCGCCGCCGAAACTGTCGATCGCCGTGCTGCCGTTCGCCAACATGAGCGGTGACGCCGAACAGGACTACTTCGCCGACGGCATCTCCGAAGACATCATCACGGCGCTGTCCAAACTGTCGCAGCTCTTCGTCATCGCACGCAATTCGTCGTTCACCTTCAAAGGCCAGAACGTCCATGTGCAGGACGTGGGCACGAAGCTCGGCGTGCGGCACGTACTCGAGGGCAGCGTACGCAAGTCGGGGAACAGGGTGCGCATCACCGCGCAGCTCATCGATGCAACCACGGGCGGCCATCTCTGGGCGGAGCGGTTCGATCGCGACCTGACCGATATATTCGCGGTGCAGGACGACGTGACGCAGCAGATCGTCGGTGCGCTGGCGCTCAATCTGACTGAGAGTGACCGTCAGCGGCTGGCGCCCGAGCACCCGCGCAACACGGAGGCGTATGACTGTTTGCTGCGAGGCCGGGAGCTATGGCACCGGCTTACGAAGGAGACGAACGTCGCAGCTCGCGCCCTCTTGCAACGTGCCGTCGAACTGGACCCGAAGTTTGCCTCCGCCTACGCTTTCCTCGCCCTCACGCACGGACTCGATTACCTGAACAGGTGGAGTGCATCGCCGCCGGAATCGATGGCGCAAGCGGAAGAGGTCGCAACGCGAGCAGTAACGCTGGATGACAGCGATCCATGGGCGCACTGGGCGCTGGCTATGGCCAAGCTGTACACACGACGGCACGATGGGGCCATCGACGAGGCCGAGCGCGCGATAGCCCTCAATCCGAACTTCGCCGAAGGGCACTTCAGCCTCGGCGAAGCGTTGTACTATTCGGGCAGATCCGAGGAGGCCCTCGAGAGTTTCGCCCGGGGAAAGACCCTGAACCCATACTTTCCGGATGTGCTTTTGCACTTCCAGGCTTTGGCGTTGTTTCAGCTGGGAAGGTACGACGAGGCCGTTGACCTCCTGCTGCAACGGCTGGCTCGCAACGCCGTCACCGACGTCTCGCGCGCGCTTCTTGCCGCCAGCTACGGCCATCTGGGCCGTTTGGAAGAGGCCCGCGCGGCATGGCAGGAGGTGCTTCGCGTCAATCCCGACTTTTCGCTGGAATACCGTCGCAAAGTCTTGCCTTACAAGAACCCTGCCGATTTCGAACTCATGGTCGACGGCCTCCGCAAGGCCGGTGTGGTGCAATGATCGGGTAGCGGCCCGCTCAGACGCCAAAGGCCCGGCCGATCTTGCGCCATCGGGCGTTTTCGCGAACCAGTTTCAAGTCGTCGGTCGTCTCCGCAAATGTCCGCAAACGGTATTGCCGGAGCAGATCCGCAAAGAGCGCCCCTTCCGGCAGGCCGGCAAGCTGCTCGCGGACCGAGATCTGTTCATCGATGACCCGCATGCCCCAGGCATTTTCCCGAACCTGCAGTTCCGCAGCCAGATCGCGCTCCTCCGGCGCGTTTTCGTCCAGCGCTGCCAGCAGGATCGAGTGGAAAAGCGCGACATAGCCAATCTGTCTCAGGCCACCCACAACCCGCACCCGCGGCAAAATGGCGAGCACAAGGAACATCAGGAACAAGTTGGGCAAAAGCACGCCGTCCAGCAGCGCCTGCCTGAGATGCAGCCGCTCGAACGGGATGGAAACACCATGCGGCCGGTCGGGCTCGATCAGGCGCCCGTTCTCCAGCACAAGCTTGCGCACGCGCTCTTCGCGAATGCCCCAGAAATAGTCAGTGGCATTGGGCAGGAATCTGCCGAATGGGCCCGATGCGGCCTCTTGCAAGGCATGGTCGAGACGCTGGCGCCTTGCGGGCTCAAAGAGCAGCCTGGAAAGAAGGCTGCCATCATCGTCCAGGTGCCGCGCCATGGCGGAAGCGGCGAGCCGATCGTCGATGAAAACCGGCCGGGCCATGCCGGTACGATCCCAATCGGCGACCAGGTCTTCGTTGAGTTCTGTCAGCGCATCGGCGGCGGTTGCAAACACCTTGTCCTGGCTGGCGAGCAGTGTACCCAGCCAGCGGCTGGCATCCCTCTCATCGCCCACCGCTTCGAGCGCGCGCTTGTTGAGGGAGACGGGACCAGCCGCGCAGACGCTTTTGCGGCACAGTTTGTGGCGCCCCATGCCAAACAAATTGATCTTGTCGTCGCCGACATCGAGCCATCCCGGTCCCTCCTGGCCGACGGTCTCCATGGTCATCGTCGTTCCCATGAAGCCGAAGAAGGCCGACAGCCCGTTTTCGACCGCGCCGAGCCAGGCAAGCAGCAGGGCATCGAAGGTGATCCGGTCCATCAGAAGCAGGCAGTGCAGGCCGGACTGGATCACTGGTCTGTGCTCGAATTCGTCGAGCGCCTTACCGACCTCTTCGGGCTGCATGATCGCAGCAAGGCGCTGATGCAGAACGTCGCGCAGGATCGAGCGGGCAGCGATCGACGGGCCCGATGCAGGCCTTGCCACCGGTCGCCACAGATGGCGGGCGTAGTCGGAAACCGGTGCATTCCAGTTCTGCTCGATGTCATGCACCACTTCCGGGCAGAGCAGCGACAGCACGGCCAGAATTTCCGCCGGAGGCGCAGGGGCTGGGGCAAGGATGGCGGTCATCAGAACCGCAGCCGCGCCATGCTCAGGAGGTCGTGGTACTGCCCGTCGGTAAAGCCGGCCTTCACATGCCGGCCTTCGACCTCGAAGCCGTGGCTCGTGTAGAGGCGGATGGCCGGTTCGTTGTCGGCATAAACGGTCAATTCGACCCGCTTCAGGGCGCGCCAGTTGTCGGCCACATCAAGCAGCGCGGCGAGTATGGCAGAGCCGATGCCCTTGCCGACAAAGCCATCGTCAAGGCCGATATTGATCTCGCCAATATGCGAACGGCGCGGCGAACCCTGCACGACCAGGCTGCCATGGCCGACCACCTTGCCGTCCATCTCGGCAACGATCCAGGTGGTTTCCGGACCGGACTTGGCGATGCGCCGCTCCACCTGCTCCACCATCTCGAACGGCATCCTGAGCGTGCCCCAGCGGAAGCCCGGCATGTTGAAGATGGCGCAAAGCGCCTCCGCATCGCTTGGCCGTACGGCCCGGAGCTGCGGCTGGATCTTCTCTAGGGATGGCGAAGTCATGGTTTTCCTGGCGAAGGCTATCAGCCCCGCACGATGCACCGGACATCACCTGAAAATCCAGCCGTCTCTGCAGCCTATGATGCCGATTGCGCGCCGAAATGCCGGGAGGCGGCGGTGAGTTTGAAGACACCGCTGATGCCGATCCAGCCGAAAAGGGCGAGCCAGCACAATGTTTTGGTCGCCGTCCAGTCGATCCGGTGCACCGCAGCGTCGGTGATGATAAGGCCAAGAATGGCAAGCAGGCCAACCAGAAACTGCGCCAAGCCGAGCACCAGCAGCTCCTCGCGCGGTGCACTTTTCCAGATGAGTGATGCGCCGCCAGCGCCGGCGAGGAAGATGGCGCTGTAGACTTGGGCGTGAAAGGGATCGACCGGCCATGGCCAGGTGCTGCTGACCATCAGGGGAAACAGCAACATGCCGACGCCATAGAGCCCAAGGATCGCCGTTTCTGCCAACATGTAGCCGCGCCATGCGGGGCTCAAGGTCACGCCTTTTGCTGAAGGACGGGCCCTGGCCCGCCACAGGAACAGCCCGGATACCGCGGCCGAGGCAAGATAGACCAGGAACCATAGCCAGGCCGCTTTTCGCCCGAAGTTGAAATAGCCGAGATTGATCAACGAAACCGCCGACACGATGACGGTGAAGATGAAGGCCATGACGAGCACCAGCCTGCCGGGCGACCAGCGATTCCAGAACAAGAGCGCCGCCATCACCGCCATTTCGGCGGTGTAGAAGCCGCCGAGGAAGCGGGCACTGAATGGCGTGACAGGCCAGGGCCAACGCGGCTTGACCAGTGCCGGCGCGAAAAACAGGCCGGCGCCCACGATCAGGACGATGATGACCCCTAAGGAGAAAATGCGCAGGGCCGCCGGAAATGGCGGGTTGTCGGATGTCGGCATGGAGAAAGCCCCCAAAATGCATGCCCAATGTACCATCATAATGCCGCTTGCGGCCGGTGAAAATCGGCGGACGGAAATTGAAATGTCACCAGGCTTGTCTATTCGAATGGCCGTACGGCCCGTTTCGGCGTAAAATGGTGGACTCGGACCAAGGAGCGGTCCGGCCAACACGCCTAGAGCCGGATGATTTCAGCTCTGTCCGACCTGAAATCTGAATCCGGCGCTACATCAAGAGATTAGAGCATGATGTCGTCCGAAAAACCGCTTCACACTTTTCGGCATCATGCTCTAGTGGCGCATTTTCCGGAGCCTGCACGATGAACGAAGCTCAGGATCTGTTCTCGCTTCTGCGGCAATCGACCGATGTCGATCCGCAGGCAATCGACGCGATCCGGCGAACCATCGCGGAAGGCAAGGACCGCGAACTTTGCCGAATCAACGCGCTGGCCTTCGCCAGCAAGCATGGCCTCGACGAGGAACGCACCATCAGCGCCTTTCTCCATGCGGCGCGGGTGGGCATCTTTGACATTTCCTGGAATGTTCTGTGCCCCGGCTGTGGTGGCGTGCTCGACACCAACGCCACGCTGAAAACGATGCAGAGGGACGAATACACCTGCGCCCTGTGCTCCCAGGACTATTCGCCGACCCTCGACGAGATGGTCGAGGTAACATTCACCGTCAGTCCCCGCGTGCGCAGGATTGCCGCCCACAATCCGCACGAACTGCCGTTGGTGGAATATTACCGCCAGATCTACTGGGGGTCCGGCGCCGATCTTCCGGAAGAGGATCTGGCGAAACAGATGGCATCGTTCTCGCTGGAGGATCTCGCGCTTGCGCCCGGTGAAAAGGCGGTTCTGCACATACAGCTTCCGTCCCAATTCGTCATCGTCTTCGAGCCTGTCACCCATTCGGCACAGTTCATCGACGTGAAGGGCGAACCTGCGACAGAGCGCCGAACTCTCTCTCTGGTCTTCGACCGCGACCATGTCCAGAACCAGACGCTGGAGATGCAACCCGGCCCGTTGCGCATTTCGCTGGAAAACAGGACCGATACCCGCGTGCTGCCGACGGTCTTCATCGCCGACCACGCATTGCATGATCTCCTGGGCAAACGCCGGCCCTTCGTGACCGCCAAGCGCCTGCTCACCAACCAGACGTTCCGCGATCTCTATCGCACGGATACGCTCGACATCAACCAACGACTGCAGATCACCAGCCTGACCTTCCTGTTCACCGACCTGCGCGGATCGACCGAGCTCTACGAGCGGGTGGGCGATCTTTCAGCCTTCGATCTCGTGCGCGAGCACTTCCAGGTTCTGCACGAGATCGTCGCGGCGGAGGCAGGCGCGGTTGTGAAGACGATCGGTGATGCGGTGATGGCGACCTTCGCGACGCCAGATCGTGCGATTGCCGCAGCCCTCAGGATGCGCGATGCCATGCGTGCGCTCAATGACAAGAGCGGGCGCGAGGACCTTCTGCTCAAGATCGGAGTCCATGCCGGGCCCTGCATCGCCGTGTCCATGAACGAGCGGCAGGACTATTTCGGCCAGACGGTCAACATTGCTTCACGGGTCCAGAACCTTGCCAAGGCACAGGCGATCTTCGCCACGCGTGCGGTGGTCGACGACAATCTCACCGCCGATCTGTTGCAAAGGAAGGCGCTGACGCCCGTGCCTCATGAGGTCTCGCTGCGCGGCATTGAGCGGGAGATAGCAGTCTATGCGATCCCTTGAAGACTTGGTCCCTAAAGACCCGTCTCCACCCTCACACGCGCTTGCAGAGAAAATAACGATCGGCGGGCTCCGAAGTCGGCGCCGGCAGGCGTTGCAGTTGCGGGTGATCGAGCGGCGTGCCGCTTACCGCGAAGCCGCCGACGCGAAGCATGCCCGCAATCAGATCGGGAAGCCAGGTGGCAGTCACGGCATCGCGATCGTCATAGCCGGTGCCTATGTCGGCATGGACGAGAGCGGCGTCGATGCCGATGAATCTCCTCGCCGTCTCGCGTATATCGCCGAGCACGAGATTTTCAGCGTCGGGAATTGAGCTGGCGTGTGCGCCAACTTCGCGGTCGAACACCACGATCCGGCGTCCGGGCAGGCGCTCGCGCAGATGGTGGAACGTCCGGCCATTGCCGAGGCCAAGTTCGAGCACAAGCCCCTCCATCTTCGCCACCTCGGGGCAGATTTGATTGAGAATGTCGCGCTGTGCGGTCATCCGGCTGATGAAATTGTCGAGGCGACTCATATGCGATTGTATGTCCTGAACAGCAGCCCGATCGGCGCTTGCCGCATATAGAGGCGAACGACGAACCCTGCAATAACGCACCGGCCGCCGACAAGCGTCATTCCGGGTGGAGCCGTCGGCAGGCCGCGCGGCGGAACAACGATCTCACTTGTAGGGGTCCGCGGCGTCCCGCAAGCCGTCGCCGAGGAAGTTGAACGCCATGATGACGAGGACAACGGGCAGCATCGGCAATAGCAGCCATGGATAGAACGCGATCACGCTGACGCTGCGCGCCTCGGTGAGCAGGATGCCCCAGCTGGTGATCGGCGCCCTCAGGCCGAGCCCGAGGAAGCTCAGCGCCGTCTCGCCCAGGATCATGCCGGGTATGGAGAGCGTCGCCGTCGCAATCAGATGCGACATGAAGCCGGGAATGAGATGCCGCCGGATGATGCGGCTGCTCCCGGCGCCCATCAGCTGCGCGGCCAGAACGTAATCCTCCTCGCGCAAGGCCAGAAGCTTTGAACGCACCGCCCGCGCCAGCCCGGTCCAGTCGAGCAACCCGAGGATGACGGTGATGCCGAAATAGATCAGGATCGGACTCCAGGTTATCGGCATGATCGCCGCCAGAGCCAGCCATAGCGGAATGCTGGGGATCGATTGCAGAACTTCGATTATCCGTTGAACGATCAGGTCGAAGATACCGCCGTGGTAGCCGGCCAGTCCGCCGATGACGATGCCGAGCAGGAAGCTGAAACTGATGCCGACGAGGCCGATTGTCAGAGAAATGCGTGCGCCATAGATCATGCGCGAGAGCACATCGCGCCCCAGCCTGTCAGTGCCGGCCAGAAAGAGCTGGCCGTTTTCGGCAGGGCAGACAAAATGCCTGTCACCTTCGATCAGGCCCCAGTACAGGTAACTGTCGCCCTTGCAGAAGAAATGGAGCCGCTGAACATCGTCGTGGTTCTCGATGTAGTTCCGCTTGAGCGTGTCCATATCCAGCGTCATCTTGCGGCCATAGACGAACGGCCCGACGAACTCGCCGTTGTGGAACAGGTGAACCTGCTGCGGCGGCGAATAGATGTAGTCCATGTTGCGCGTGTGCAGATTGTAGGGCGCCAGGAACTCGCAGATCAGTATCCCGAAATACAGCACTGCCAGGAATATGCCGGATATAAGCGCAAGCCGGTGCTTGCGGAATTTCCACCACATCAGCCGTAACTGCGACGCCTGAAAGACCTTCGACTGCTCCGGCGTCATCGCCTCGACCGACTGCAGGTCAAAGGGCTCGATGGAAATGTAGTGCTGCAGGGGGGCGCCGGGAGCCGGCAGCGGCGATTGCGTGTTCATTTGGTGCTGCCGCCCTGCAAACGAATTCGTGGATCAAGCAGCGCCAGCGCCAGGTCGGAAATCAGTACGCCGATGACCGTCAGGAAGGCGAGGAACATCAGGAACGACCCAGCCAGATACATGTCCTGGCTTTGCAGCGCCTTGATCAGCATCGGCCCGGTCGTTTCCAAAGACAGCACGATCGCCGTGATTTCGGCGCCGGAGATGATGGCCGGCAGGATGGAGCCGATGTCGGAAATGAAGAAATTGAGCGCCATGCGCAGCGGATATTTGACCAGCGTCTTGAACGGATGAAGGCCTTTGGCGCGCGCGGTCACGACATATTGCTTGTGTAGCTCATCGAGCAGATTGGCGCGCAGCCGCCGGATCATGCTTGCCGTGCCCCCGGTGCCGATGATCAGGACCGGGATCCAGAGATGGGCGAGGATCGACTTCGCTTTGGCCCAGCTCATCGCCTCGCCGAGATATTGCTGGTCCATGAGATGGCCGATGGACGTGCCAAACCAGATGTTGGCGAAATACATCAGGATCAGCGCCAGCATGAAATTCGGAATGGCAAGGCCGAGAAGGCCGAAGAAAGTCAGGCCGTAGTCGCCCCAGCTGTATTGATGCGTGGCGGAGTACATGCCGATCGGAAAGGCAATGAGCCAGGTGAACATGATCGTGACGAAGGAAACCAGCACGGTCAGCCACATTCGGTCCCCGACGACGTCGCGAACCGGCAGCTCATATTCGAAGGAATAGCCGAAATCGCCATGCAGCATCCCGCCGACCCAGTAGAAGTAGCGAATGACCGGCGGCTGGTCGAAACCATATTCCTTGCGCATCATCTCGATGCGATCGGAATCCACCGCTTCGCCTTGGGCACGAAGCTCGGCGACATAGCTGTCGAAATAGTCGCCCGGCGGAAGTTCGATGATCGTGAACACCAGTGCCGATATGACCAGCAGCGTTGGAACCATCACGGCGATGCGCCAGACAAGATATCGAAGCACGCTCAGGAGCCTCCAAGCCAGAATGTATCCGGCATGTAGACACCGAAATAGGAGGTCGGGTCGTAGCCGTAGAGCGCCTTGTCAGGCAGATTGCGCAGCCGCGAGGACACCAGAATCGGCTGATGCGTTCCGTTCACGGTGCCTATCGAAAACACCTGATCGGTGTAGATCGACAACATCGAATTCCAGATTTCGGCGCGCTCCGTGGTTGCGGTCGATGCGTTCCAGCGTTCGAGCAAAGCCATCAGCTCGACCACTTCAGGAAGATCGGGCGCCTCGCCCATCTTGCCATGAGATAGGTAGTACGCACCCCAGAGCGGCCATTGCAGCTGGTCGTCGATGGTGGGAGCCAGCTGATACGGGTTCATGTCGGCGGTCGCCACGCCATTGTCGATGCCCGACCACATCGACATCATGATCTGGCCGCCAAGCGCGCGGCTGCGGAAGATGTCGCGCTGCGAAGTCCGGATGAACAAGGCGATGCCGATCTTGCGCCAGTGATCGGTGATGAGTTCGAGCGCGTCGGTTTCCAGCGTGCTTTCGCCGGCCGTTTCCACGATGATCTTGGCAGAACGTCCATCGGGAAGCATCCGCAGGCCATCATCGTCACGTGCCTGAAGCCCGGCCTCGTCGAGCAGGGCATTGGCCTGGTCGGGATCATGGGCGACCCATGCTTTCGCGAATTCCGGCCGGTAGAGCGGGCTCTCCGGAAGGACCGTATCTGCACTTTCCTGCGCCAATCCGTAGAACACGGCCAAATTGATCTCGCGCCTGTCCACAGCGAGCGAAAGGGCGCGGCGCACGCGCACGTCACGCAAAAGGCCACGCCACACCTGGTCGGCACAGTTCAGATTGGGCAGCAGCGCCAGCCGCGAACCCTGAGTGCGTTTCCACAGATGCATCTTCACCGGGTAGCGCTTCTCCGCGTCCTTCAGGAAAGCGTAATCAGTGAAGTCAATTCCCAGGCCTTGCAGGTCGCTCTCGCCCGCACCGGTCTTGGCGGCGATGATCGCCGATGAGCTGACATTCATGATGATCCGGTCGACATAGGGCAGTTGCCGGCCATTCTCGTCTATTCGATGGAAGAACGGGTTGCGTTCGAAGATGAACTGCTCGGCCGGCGGCTTGGTCCGGTTCTGCCAGGGATCGAGCGTCGGCAGATCAGGGTTCTCCGGGCGATACTGCCGCGACATACGGATATGCAGGAGCGTCCATTTCTTGGCCCGGTTCTCCTTCATCAGGCCGGCGAGCCGGAATGGATCCTGGTATTTCTTGTGGAACTGCTTGAGATAGGCGGCCGGCAGAACCAGCGATAGCGGCGCAGCGGCAGCGAGCTTGGGCAGGAAGTCGGGATTGGGCGCATCCCAACTGTAGCGCACCGTCAACGGATCGACGATCTCGAAGCGTGGCGGCTTGCCATCCGCCATCAGGGCCGGAGCGAGCCCGCCTTGCGAAAGCTCATCGTTCAGCCAGACATCTTCCCAGCAATAGCGAAAATCCTCCGGCGTCAGCAGGCTGCCGTCGGACCATTTATGTCCTTCCCTTATCTTGAACGTGAAGATGCGATCATCCGCTACGTCGAAACTTTCAAGAATGTCGGCTTGCAAGCTAAGCTTTTCGTCATAGCCGACCAGCCGAGAATACCCGTAGATCGTCATCATCCGGATATCTTTCTGGCTGCCGATGATCGTCCGCAGCGTGCCGCCATACTCGCCGGGTTGCCGGCCCATGGCGGCAAGATTCAATGCGCGCGGGCTCTTGGGCAAGCGCTCAGCGAGTGCCGGCAGCGCCTTGGCCGTCAGCTGCGGCTGAAGAAAATCCGGCTCCAGATCGCCGGCGCGCGACGTGCCCGGCAGGAATGCCGAAGCCATGAGGCCAAGGAGGGTGCGACGGCTGATCAATGGCGCAACTCGCTGACGTCGGCGGAACGTCTGGCCAGCACGAGATGGCCGCCGCCAAGATCGAGCGGCGACAGCATATCCTCTTCGCCCTCGTCGCGGAATTGCGGTCCCCATGCGCTGGTGTCGGAAGCGCCGCCGAGCTTCAGCGTCTTGAAATCCATCGGCCGGTCGAGATCGGGGAAAGGGACTGCGGCGAGCAGTGAGCGCGTGTAGGGGTGGATCGGTTTCCTGAGCAGAATTTGGCGCGGCGCAAGCTCGACGATACGCCCGCCGCACATCACCGCGATGCGGTCCGCCATGTAGTCCACCACCGCCAGATTGTGGGAGATGAACAGGTAGGTCAGACCCAGTTCTTTCTGCAGGTCCTTCAGAAGGTTCAGGATCTGCGCCTGGACAGAGACATCGAGCGCCGAGACCGGCTCGTCGCAGATCAGGAGCTCAGGCCCCAGCGCCAACGCGCGCGCGATGCCGATACGCTGACGCTGCCCGCCGGAGAAACTGTGGGGATAGCGCTGGATGAAGCGCGGATCGAGCCCGATTGCCTGCATCAGGCTCTTGACCGTGGCCAGTCGGGACGCGGCATTGCCACGTTGATGGATTTCCAACGGCTCGCTCAAGATGTTCTCCACCGTCATGCGAGGTGAGAGCGACGAAACCGGATCCTGGAAGACCATCTGGATTTTCGCGCGCAGCAACTGCAGGGCGTCTCCCTCGGCGTCCAGGACGTCGATCGGTCCTTCGCGGCCGTTGAAGACCACGGAGCCGCCGCTGGGGGTGACAGCCCGCATCAGGATCTTGCTGACGGTGGTTTTGCCGCAGCCGCTTTCGCCGACCAGACCCAGGCACTCACCCCGCCTGATGTCGAAGCTCACGCCGTCCACGGCGCGAACAGAGATTTGATGGCTCCCGCCGAACCATGCGGACTTGCGGGTGGTGTAGACCTTTTTCAGATCCCTGACCGAGAGCAGGATGTCGTCCGGCCCCTTCGATTCCGGCGCCGTCTGTTTGCCCAGCAGGTTGCCGACATTCACCGGCACCTCGCGGAGCGCCTTTAGCCTCTCGCCGGGCTTCAGGTCGAAATGCGGAACGGCTGCCATCAGGCCCTTCAGGTAAGGGTGACCTGGCCGGCGGAATATCGCCTCCACAGGTCCCGCTTCCATGATCTCGCCATGGTACATGACCACCACCTCGTCGGCGACATTGGCGACAACGCCGAGGTCGTGTGTGATCAACAGCATCGCCATGTTCAGCTTGGTCTGCAGCCCGCGCAGCAATTGCAGGATTTGCGCCTGGATGGTGACGTCCAACGCCGTCGTCGGCTCATCGGCGATCAACAAAGCGGGCCGGCAGATAAGAGCCATGGCGATCATGGCGCGTTGCCGCAATCCTCCCGAAAGTTCAAACGGATACATGTCATAGGCGCGCTTGGGATTGGGAAAGCCGACAAGGCTGAGCATTTCCTCGGTCCGCGCCTTGCGCTCCGCTCGAGCCATGGGCGTATGGATCTGCAGGGATTCGCTGACCTGATTGCCGATCGTGTGCAGCGGCGACAGGGACGTCATCGGCTCCTGAAAGATCTTGCCGATGCGGCTGCCTCTCAACGCCCGGATTTCGGGTCCATCACGCGGCATCGTCAGGATATCCTGCGTCGTGCCGGGCTTTTCGGGATCGGAAAACAGGATACGGCCGCGAACATGGGCTGTGTTCGGCAAAATGCCCATCACCGCCTGGCTGAGAACCGATTTTCCGGAACCGGACTCGCCAACAAGCGCGGTAACCTTGCCCGGCAGGACGCGAAGATTTGCGCGCCTGACGGCATGCAACGGTCCCCCGACAATGGCAAAAGAGATGCCAACGTCCTCGATCCGCAGCAGATCAACGCCTGAATTCATTCTCACCCCAGCCCCCACCCTGGCGGCCTGCCGGCCGGCAGGCCCTGAGCAAGACTAGCGTATTGCCAGCCTAGAGCAACTTGGATTCTAAACGAATTCCCCGGCGGAGCCGCCGACCGGACTTACAAAGGCGTTGAGATCATCGTGGCGGTCATTGGAGCTTCCTCCGGTCGCCCGCCGACAGCCGCGCGGCATCGCGATGAAGCAGCATGACCTGCTCGGCGTCCGATATCCGGTCGTGAAAAGGCTCCAGCGCAGCGTCTTCATCGAGTGCGAGAGCGCCCGACAGGTCGGGTGAAAGCACCGTCAGCTTCTGCTTGCTGCCCGCCAGTTCCTCCTTGCCGAGCGTCAGCCAGCTGTTGGCGCCGCAGTAGCCGGCGAATTCTTTGCTGGCGAGAACGCTGTGCGGATATTTCTTGGTCAGGGTCTGGAGGCGCTGGACCTCGTTTACAGCCGAGCCGAAGACGGAGAATGTGAGCCGGTCGGTAAGCCCGACATTGCCGAACATCACATTGCCGACATGCAGGCCGATGCCAAATTTTATGTCGCCCAACCCCTTCTCTTTCCTGCGCAGATTGAGCTCCATCATGCGCGTGCTGGCCTTGTGCGCTGCCGCAAGGGCAGCCTGGCAGGCGATCTCGGACTGCGCGCGGTGCCTTTCGCAGGGATAGACGGCAATGAAGCCATCCCCCAGGAAGCTCATGATCTGCCCGCCTTTGCGATTGAAAGGTGCAGCAATGGCATCGAAAAACTGGTTCAACGTATCGATATAGAGCTCGCGGCCGGAGGTTTCGGCAAGCCTCGTCGACCCGCGCATATCGCCCATGACCAGTGCGGCCCGGATTGTGTCGCCCTCGCCGCGCTTGATCTGGCCGTCCAGCACGCGCCTGCCGGCGTCGCCACCGAGATAAGTGGTCATCATGTTGTCGGCGAGCTTGGTGAGCACCGCCATCTTGGCTGCGATAGCGAGATGGTTCTGGACGCGCAGCAGCGCCGAAATCATGCTGTCGCTGAAACCTGAAGCACTGTCGGTCGACCAGGACCCCATCATGCCCTGACTGGTGTCGCCGTTGAAGGGATGGACGAAAGCCATGTAATCGGTGACGCCCATAAGCCTGAGGTCATCGAAAACAGGAAACTCCGACCGCACCGACGGGTCGAGCCGGCGGCGCAAATGGTCGAGCTTGTTGCTGAGCAGATGGTAGTATGGGCTGGTCAGGAATCTGTCGGAATGAACGCCGTTCTCACTGCGGAAGCCTTCCACTTCCAGGCCCTGGCCGCGAAGCCACGTAAAGCCAAGCGCGTCATAAAGCGGATGAAGCATTGAAAAGCTCAAATGCACCCGCTTCAGCGGCACGCCGGCAGCAGCCAGCCGTTCACAAAAGCCTTTTACCAAGGCTTCCAGGTCGTCGCCGGCCAGCGCCGATTGGGTCAGCCAATCGGCAACCTTATCCATGAGAATGCTGGAAATTTCTGCTTGGGTTGTGCTCATGCTATCCCGAAACCCGTCGAAGACGAGCCATCTCCTTTGATCTGCCAAATCCTCGAAGTCAATGAAACCGGCTTCGGGGGCAAAAGCCGGCGAAGAATTTCCCGAATGACTGTCCTTGCAGGAAGGAAACAGGCGTAACTGCGTTCACTTCGCGAAACATTATGTGGCGAGGCTGCCCTCGGAGTGCAATCCCAATCCTGACATCGGGCAAAGAATTCGCCGGCTCAGCCGCCGTCAGGCCTTCACTACCGTCTCTCGGGCGAGTCCAAGGCGGCCAAAAACATTGCGTGTGTCGACGATCAAAAGAGCGTGATCAGCGATCGCCTGGTAGTCGATCGCGTCGTGGTCGGTTGCAATGACGACCGCATCGAACTCCTTCAAGGCCGCCTCGGTCAGCTCGACCGAGCGTCGCCCCTTGATCGCCATATGCTCGCGCGTGGTCGGAATCTCGGTAACATGCGGATCGTGGAATTCCGCCTTGCCGCCCCATTCCTCGATGAGTTCAATGAGCCGCAGTGAGGGGCTTTCGCGGATGTCGGGCACATTTTTCTTGTAGGCGAGCCCGATGATGAGAATGCGCGAGCGGCTGAGCGCCTTGCCGCAGCGCCGGTCCAGCGCCTTTGCCAGTTCATCTACCACATGACGCGGCATGGCCGTGTTGATTTCCGCCGCCAGCTCGATGAAGCGGGTTGGCAGTTCGTATTCGCGCGCCTTCCACGTCAGATAGAAGGGATCGATTGGAACGCAGTGCCCGCCAAGGCCTGGGCCGGGATAGAAAGGCATGTAGCCGAAGGGCTTGCTCTTTGCCGCCTCGATCACCTCCCAGATGTCGATACCCATTGCACCGAGCACGACCTTCAACTCGTTGACGAGGGCTATGTTGACCGAGCGGAAGATGTTTTCCGTCAGCTTGACCGCCTCGGCGGTCGCCGTGCTGGAAACCGGAACGACGGTTTTGACCACGCTTTGATAGAAAGCCTGCACAAGCGTCGCTGCTTCAACGCCGTCGCCTGCCACGACCTTGGGGATCGTCGCGACTTCAAAGCTGCGGTTGCCGGGATCTTCGCGTTCGGGCGAGAAGCCGAGGAAGAAGTCCGTCTTCGAATGCAAGCCGGTTTCTTCCAGTATGGGCTTGATCACGTCGTCGGTGGTGCCGGGATAAGTGGTCGACTCCAGCACGATCAGCTGGCCGAGGCGCAGATGCTTGGCGATGGTTGCTGCCGTGTTCCTGACAAAGGAGAGGTCCGGCTCACGGTGTTTCGTCAGCGGTGTCGGAACGCAGATGATGATGACATCGCAGACGGCCAGTTCGGCAAAATCCGCGGTGGCGCGGAACCGTCCGCTCGCCACATGACCGGCAAGGGCCGTCGACGTCACGGCCTCGATGTAGGATTGGCCGCTGTTCAGGCTCTCGACCTTCCGGGCTTCGATGTCGAAGCCGGCAACCGGGAAGCCGGCGCGTGCGATCGCAACCGACAGCGGCAACCCGACATAGCCCAGTCCGATCACACCGACTTGCGCGGCACGCGTCGAAATCCGGTTCAGAAGGCGGTCATATGTCGATCGTGAGGCGTCCAAAAATCTGCTTTCCCGTCAATTCGGACAGACTATCCGCTCCATGGCGAGGCTCACCTGGTCCCGAGAACCGTGGCCGAGGCATATTGCGGAAAACCGATTTCCGCAAGCCGTCATCAAGCCGGCGCCTTCGCCTTCAGGCTCGCGGCAGCCATCGCATAGCCGCCGTCGGCGCCATCGATGAAATGAACGTGATCGGGCTGCAGCGGCGAGATGACGAGGCATGTCATCAAGGCCGATTTCTGGCGGTGCAGGCCATAGCTGCAGATGCCCGCTTCCTCCGCCTGTTTCAGCCGGCTCTCGATCCGTTGCAACACATCCGCGTCAACGTCGATGGTCATCTTCAAGCCGTCGTCGAACTTGCGGAAATCCGAATTGCTGGCGACTTCGCGCTTGTACACCTTCGGATCGAAACGGCCGATCGTCCAGCCAACTCTGTCGGTGACGGCCGTAAGCGTCATCAGGAATATCACCCACAGCTTCGTCAGCCACCGCCGCCCTGGCGGCGCCGTGGCCCGCGCCTCGACATCGAGGCCGGCGGGCAGCAGACTGTAGGCCGGTCCGTCCACCGGCACCGGGTGGCCATCGCGTTCCTGCCTGCCGGCAAGGGCGATGATGTCGGACGCCAGAAACTGAAAACCGCGCAAATCTCGCGAAGCCCCTGGTATGGCTATGATCGAGACAATTTCGCCGTGCCGGGCTTCAATCGGGTTCCAGCGGCAGGAGAGGCCGGTCAGATCCGGCCGCGCGCCGGCCGGCGCGGGGTCGATGCGGTAGCGCCCCGCTTTCATCTCGGCTTCCGCCCAACTGCCGCCGCCGCCGGCGAACATGGCATAGAAGGCCGCTTCGGAGGCCTGGAACCTCGCCACGCGAACGTCGAAGCCTTGCGCTCTTATGTCCTTTATCGGCACGATTGCCGCACGCAAGGTCAGGTCCAGTTCGTCCGCCACCCATCTCTGGACAGAAGCCAGCGCGTTGCGGGCGATCTCCAGCGCCGGGCCGGGAAACGCCACGAGTGCGCCGTCGCCGCCGAAGACATAGGGAAGATCTTGCCGGCCCAGCGCATTGAGCAGCGCCGAAATGACACTGGCGCCGGCCATATTGACGGTTTTATAGCGCCCGGCCCCGATCGCCTTGGTCGAGCCGACGATGTCGGCGGTGGCCAGCGCCCAGCCATCGGGGAGCGGCCGATAGTTATCGATATCGGCAACGCTTTCGAACTTTGCGAAGACCGGCAAAGAAGCGACAAACGGGTCGGACGCGACAGCTGTTTCCATGAGCATCAGATAGCACATTCCAGGGCTTGAAGGTGAAGTCGATCATGCGTCGAAATTGACTTGGCACAGCTTTGCGATGATAGGATCGCGCAATGCGAATTGCCTTCTACGCGCCGCTGAAGTCGCCCAATGATCCCGTTGTCTCCGGCGACCGCCAGATGGCACGGATGCTGGTCAAGGCGCTGCAGCACGGCGGGCATAGCGTCGAACTGGCATCGGAGTTGCGCTTCTATCTACGCCAGCCGGAGCCGAAAAGTTTCGATGCGCTCAAGATCGAGGCCCGGGACGAGGCCGCACGGCTGACAAGGCTTTGGCAGCGTGACGGCAAGCCCGATCTCTGGTTCTGCTATCATCCCTACTACAAGGCGCCCGACCTGATCGGGCCCGAGCTGGCGTCGACCTTTGCCGTCCTCTATGTGACGGCGGAAGCCTCCTATTCCAGGCGGCGCAATGCCGGCTTGTGGGCCGATAGCCAGGCGTTGGTGGCGCGAGCCATCGAACAGGCGGCGCTGAACATCTGCTTCACGCAAAGGGATCGTCAAGGACTGGCGGATGTGGTTCCTGACGCCGCTCTCGGCATGCTTTCGCCCTTCATCGACACGTCGGCATTCCGGGAAATGCCGGCACGGGGTCGTCCGACGCGCCTCGTCACCGTCGCCATGATGCGCCCGGGCGACAAAGTCGACAGCTATCGCATGCTGGCGCAAGCGCTCGGTTCGATCGGCCACCTGCCCTGGACCATGTCGGTCGTCGGCGACGGGCCTGCCCGTGACGAGGTCAAAGCGCAATTCGCCGGCTTGCCCGCCGACCGTATCGAATGGCTTGGCGCGATCGAGCCGTCCGCCGTGCCGGATGTCCTTTACACCAAGGGAATTTACGTCTGGCCGGGTTACGGCGAGGCCTATGGCGTTGCCTATCTTGAAGCCCAGGCCGCCGGCCTGCCGGTGGTGGCTCAGGACATTGCCGGCGTGCCGGAGGTCGTGCGGGATGGCGAGACCGGGTTTCTCACCCCGCCGGGCGATGTGGCGGCGTTCGCTTCCGCCATTGCAAGGCTTCTGGCCGATAACGACGAAAGAACCATCATGGCAGCACAAGCCAGGCGTTTCGTCCTCGAAGAGCGCTCGCTGGGTGGTGCGGCGGCGCGTCTGGCTGAACTCCTCAAGAAGATCCCGGTCTCATGACACCCAATCCGATCTGGCAGCCCTTGGTGGAAGAACTGACGCGCCGGCAACGGGCGGGCCGCAGGGCGGAGTTCTGGCTGCGCGACGATGACGCCGTGGATCCGACGCCTGCGCTTGATCGGCTGCTCGGCCTCACCGGTGAATTCGCGGTTCCGGTCACTCTGGCGGTCATTCCGGCCGAGACCGACGGCAAGCTTGTCGTCCGGCTTGACAAGGCGCCGCATGCCACGGTCGCCATCCATGGCTGGGCGCACCGAAATCATGCCCCCGCGGACCAGAAAAAGCAGGAGCTCGGCGCGCATCGGCCACGCGAGGCGATGCTCGACGATCTGGCTCGCGGGCTGTCGCACCTAACCGGCCTGCACGCCGCACGTGCCGTTCCCATGCTGGTGCCACCCTGGAACCGGATCGACGCCGGTTTGGTATCCGACCTTGGATCCATAGGATTTGCGGCATTGTCGGTCTACGGGCCGCCGAAGCCGGCTCCCCTGGCCGTCATCAACAGCAATGTCGACATCATGGATTGGCATGGCACGCGCGGCTGCCGCGACCATGGCCTGTTGATTCAGGCCATCATCGCGCAATTGCAGCATGCATTCGATGGCGGCGAACCGGTCGGCCTGCTCACCCACCACCTCGTCCATGATGAATCGGCCTGGCTTTTCCTCGAACGGCTGTTCGCAGTCACCGCTCGGACTGAAGCATGCACATGGCTCCCGATCCGGACATTGATCGGGCGCAGCGCCGGAAAATAGCTCAACGCTTTTTGTGCAATGCGACCGGGAATTGGAGCGTCTGGCCATCCCGCGCGGCAAAAGCGCCGGCAAACCTGTCCTTGGCCAGTTTCTCCATCTCGTCCAGTTGCCCGTCAGTGCGTGTCGGATCGTGGTGAAACAGCGCAAGCCCCCGCGCACCGGCCGCCTCACAGAGCTTGACTCCCTGTTGCCATGTCGAGTGCCCGTTACCGCGGCGGCGTTCCATTTCCTTCTCGGTGTAGGTGCAATCGTAAATGACGAGGTCGGCATGGTCGATCAGGTCGAGCACCGCCTGATCGAGTTTGCCCGGCTCGTGCTCGGTGTCCGTGATCACCGCCACGACGCGGCCGGCCCATTCGACCCGGTAGCCTATGCAGCCGCCCGGATGGGTAAGGCTGCCGGTTCGCACCACCACCCCTTCGCGCGGCCGAAGCACATCTCCGGACACGAAATCGCGGCAGTCGAGCTTTGCCTTGCAGACGTCCATTTTTACCGGAAACCACGGCGGCCGTATGAACTCATCGATCATCTGCCGGGTCGTCATGCGTCCTGCAAGATGCCCGGACCAAACCGTAAGTTTGACGCTCGGGTCAAAGATCGGCGCAAAAGCCGGCAGCCCGATGATGTGATCGTAGTGGCAATGGGTGAAAAACAGGTCGAAATCGGTCACATCCGCCGCCTGAAACGCCCTGCCGGCAGACCGCAGGCCCGAGCCAGCATCGAACAGAAGCGTATGCTTGCCGCATCGCATCTCAATGCAGTTTGTGTTGCCGCCATAGCGAACGAATTCCGGTCCGGACACCGCAATGCTGCCGCGCACGCCCCAAAACCTGACCAGGAAAAAATCGTCGTCCATGCTACCTTTTGCCTACCGTAGCTTCAGCCGTTTCGTGCATCGATCAGATCCGCGGTCGTATGGCTTAGCCGATCGGCAAGAACCCGCAATATCTCGATGGTCATTTCCGGGAACTCCTTCATAAGCCTCAGGAAATGATCCTTGCGGATTCTCAAGGCCTCCAGATCACTCGCCGCTCTGACGGTGGCGGTGCGGGAGCTGTTGCACAATATGGCGATCTCGCCGACGATCGAATTTGGCAGCAGTTCGGCAACTTTTATCGGCCCGCTGTCGGAATCGACCAGAATATCCGCCCTGCCTGAAAGGATGACATAAGCGGCGTCTGCCTCGTCGCCCTGCCGGAAAAGAATCTGGCCGGCGCTGTAGTTCACGCGATCGGATGTGAACGCAAGCAGCTTGAGCTTTGCCGGCTCAATGCCGGAGAACAAGGGAACGCGTTGCAGCATTCCAACTTCATCCTTGAGCAGCATTGTCGCAAACCTTCCTAAATTCGCGTCTGCCAGACTATGACAGAAGTTCCTTGAAGATACCGTTCTCTGCCAAAAGTGTCTCGTGTGTACCGTCTTCCACCAATTGGCCTGAGTCAAAGACGATAACGCGATCGAACATCATCGCCATTGCCGGACTCGTCACCACCCACACAATTGCCGGCGAATGGTCGTCGCGTTCGGCTTGCTCGAGCACGTTTCGCAGCACCTTGTCCTGAATGCGCTGGTCGAGCGCCGACAGCGGCCGGTTGAGAATGAGAAAATCGGGACGCTTGAGCAGGGCCCGGGCAACGTCGAGCTTCTGTCGCTGTCCACCGGTCAGCCGCCTGCCGCCGGCGCCCACGTTGAAGTCCAGGCCGACATCCAGAAGCTCGGCATAAAGCCCCAGCTCGTCAAGAATGTCATAGACGATGGAGCGTATGCGGTCCGGCGCGTCGGGATGGTTGTTGCCCACACGCCCGAACAGGACATTGTCCATGACGGTGGCCGCGGCATTGTATTTGGCGGGATCATACCGTTCGATCGCGTTTTGCAGCTCGGGCGGCAGGTTTTCATAGAACTGGTTGCGTGCGGCAACGATCTTGCTCATCAGCTCGTCGCTCAGCAGGCCGAAGCGGTGCCGGGGCTCGATATAGGCAAAGCTCAAGGTGATGATCATGGCGCGGTCGGCCTCCGAAACCGTCTCGTAGGGACGGTTCTTGAGCCGCTGCAGCAAGGTCTCGTAGGCAGGGATCTCCTCGGCGCTCATGAAGGCGAGCTGCTGGAAGAACTGGTGATCGGGCGGCAGGTCGGCAAACAGCTCGATCGCCTGTTCGGCGATCTCCATGCCCATTTCGTAGAGCCTCCGGTCGAGGCCGGCCTGCTTGAGCACGGAAGCAAAATAGGGATTGGCTGCCAGTGCCTTGTCGGCCAGTTCGGGGCCCGCGGCAGCGCCGAAAAGCAGGTTCTGGCCGATCGTCGCTTCCATATTGTAGGCGCCCGGCTCGAAAGGAACCACCAGTTCGCGCAGCCCTTCCTGTTCCAGCCGGGTTCGCAGCGCTGCACGCAGTTCGACGATCCGCCCGGCAAGCTTCGTGTGACGCGTGAGGTCGGCCGAAGAGCGCAGGCCAAGATCCAGAATGTCGCGCGACAGAAGAACCGCGTCGAGCACCCGGCGCACGGCTTCAAAGAGGTCGTGCGGGCCGGTAGCGCCGGCGGAAGCATAGTCGATCCAGTCGCTGTGGATATCGAGATCCGGATTGCCCGACCGGCGTGCCTCGTCAATGTTCCAGCGCTGCTGGTCTGCCGCGGCGCCGTCATAAGTCACCGATGTGAGCGGCGCATGCTTCAACCCGTAGAGCAGGTTATCGCGCAGGCTTGCCTGGAAAAGGAAAACATCAGACGAGGCGTAGGACATGCGCCGGCCGGTCACAGCTTCGGGGAGTTCAAGCAGGTCATCGGCGCCCGAAGCGACCTTTCCGCTTTCCGGCCAGTTCAGCCGCGCGAAGGCTTCTGCTAGCGCCTCCGCTCCACCTGTTGCGGTGCTGACCAGCGCCACCGTCTCACCCGGCTGGACCTGCATGGAGATACGGTTGAGGAGCATTGCGCCGCCATCGTCTGCTATGGACAGACCTATCGCCGCCAGCGGGTTTGTCATCCGACCGGGATCGTCGATCGTCAATGCCCCGATGCTGGGTGCAATGATATCCTCGGCGCTGAACTGTTCGACGACCTGCTGATATTTGACCTGGACATCCTGCCGATCCTGATCCCAGTCGATCAGTTCCTTCATCGGTCCGGGCAGGTCCTTGTAGGCGCCGATCACAGCCACCAGCTGGCCGACGTCCAGCCGGCCCGCGATGACCAGATAGCCGCCGATCATGTAGAACAGAAAGGGCGTGAGCTGTGCGAGAAAATTGTTGAGGAACTTTACCATGAATTTCCATTGGTAAAGATCGAAGCGGATCTTGAAGATGAGCCCGAGCCGGGCAGCTATGTCGGCGCGCTCATAGTTTGACGTGTCGTGGACGTGAACCGCGCCGATGCCGTCGACGATTTCGCCAACCCGGCCCGAAAGCGCGCGCGCCGTCAATTGCCGTTGGCGCCCGAGCACGAGCAGCCGCCGTCGCATGCGCGGGATGAGCACGATCTGGATCGCCACGATCACGAACGCTATCATTCCGAGCCAGACGTTCTGGACCATGATGAACAGCATCGCTGTCAGTGCCTGGCCGCCGAGCAGCACCGGCTGCAGGAAGGCATCGCCGATGAAGCCGCCCAGCGGCTCCACCTCGTCCTTCACCATGGTCGCCACTTCGGCGGATTTCACCCGCTTGAAGTAGGTCGGCGGAAAACGCAGTACACGATCGATCAGATCGAAGCGGATACGCCGCAGCATGCGTTCGCCGAGGCGGCCCTTGTAGGTGTTGATGTAGAGTTTGAACAGGCCGTTGATGACGACCAGCAACAGGAACACAAGGCTCAGGGCAAGCAGCGTCTCCGTGCGGTCGAGTTGAAAACCGGAGAAGAACTGGACCTCGCCGATGAACGGCAGGTTATAGTGCAGCCGCATGAAGGGCAGGGTCGCGCCCGGTTGCTCGAACCCCTTGCCCTGGATCGGCCCGTTGACGATAAGCTTCGGCAGGTCGAAGGACATGAAATACGGGATCATCGAAAGCAAGACGATCATCAATATCCAGATCTGCTGCTTCCTGGTGTGCTTCCAGATATAGCGGGCTAGGCTGGGTTCCATATGCGACCGTGGGTCCTTCAGTTGGAAGGATGCAGGCAGCCAAATGGCTGGCGGCTTGCGTGGGATTTTGGCGAATAGCCTAACAGCAAGGGGCCGCCGCTGCGCGACTTGTGCCGGCGGATGGACGCCAATGGTCCGAACAGATGCAATAGGTCCCCTCCGGCATCGGGCAATGGCAAAACGACTTGCGGCATAGTCACGTCCGCAAGTCGAACAGCCTCGCGGGAGGCAAGATTGCGTTGTGTCGCCCGAAATCCCAACATAGAAGACGAATATGATGGATGTCACGCAACCACGCAATGCCGGCATGGAAGGGCACGAGCAAGCCCTGGACCTCACGCGGGGAATTGCGGCCTACGTCAACCACCCTCTCGTGGCCGCGCTGGCGCGCGTCATCGCCAAGCATCCGCAGGCCGATATCGCCAACGCCTTCAACCACAAGCAGGTCGCCTGCAAGATGTGGGCGCTCGACAAGCTGTTCGAAAGCCGCGGCGGCCGGTTCGGGCGCATATGGGTTCTGGGTGGATGGTACGGCGTGTTGCCGGCGATGCTTTTCAACGACGCCCGTTTTGACATAGCGGCGGTCGACAGCATCGACATCGATCCCGAAGTCGGCGCGGTCGCCCGGACACTCAACCGGGAAGCAGGCGACCGCTTCCGGGCGCTGACAGAAGATATGTACGCACTCGACTATGCGGCCGGGCGGCCCGACCTGGTGGTCAACACGAGCTGCGAACACATAGCCGATCTGCCCGCCTGGCTTGCCCTGCTTCCGCGGGGCACGACTGTGCTGCTGCAATCGAATGATTATTTCAGCGAGCCGACGCACATCAACTGCGTGCCTTCGCTTGCAGCTTTCGAAGCAATGGCGGCGCTGCGCGAGATCAGGTTCTCCGGCGAACTGCCGACAAAAAAATATACGCGCTTCATGCTGATCGGAACTGTTTGAAGCGCGTCGCCTGAATCCAGACGCGATCAGGTTTTCGGGGACCAGGTTCGATATCGCTCGCGCAGGATTTGCGCCGAGCGGCGCGCGCCTTCCAGATCGAGACGATGCGCGGCCGGCGCCGGTCCCGCAAGCGCCTGTTCGATCGCTTGCGCCAGACCTTCAGGCGTCAGGTCCTTTTCCGTCAGCACCGTTGCCAGGCCGAGTTCTTCGAGCATCAGGGCGCGAACCGTCTGTTCGGTTTCGCCGCCGGCCGCAAAGGGAACGAGCAAGGAGCGACACCCAGCGCCCAGGACATCGCAGACCGTGTTGTAACCCGCCTGCGAGACCGACAGCCGGGCGCCGGTCAGCAAGCTGGCGAAATCCGCGCGAAACCGGAAGATGGACAGGCCCGGTGTGGCATCGCGTGCAAGCGCGTCAAACTCGTCCTTCGGCAGGTTTGGGCCGGTGATCAGACACCATTTCCAGGCGTTTTTGGCATTCCGCGCCGCTGCGATTGTGGACCTGACAAGGCCCTTTCCCGCAGCCCCGCCGCCAACCGACACCAGAACGTCGAAACGCTCGGAGGCCGCAGGCGCCGGCGACGCGGCAACGAGCCCTGTGTAGGCAACCTCGGCCCTGATCGCTCCCGCCAGTGGAAATGTCTTGTCGATGGTTGCGAACGCCGGATCGCCATGGACCATGACGAGGTCGAAACGCCTGTTGACGAGATCGACCGTTTCCTCGTTTCGGCCCGGCTTGACGCGCTCCTGAAGTATGTCGCGCACCGACGTCGCCAGAAGCGGTCTGGGCGACGTCGCATCGATGGCTTCGATCAGCGGCAAGAGTTCGAAACGCATCTGCCGCCGTCCAAAGGGAAACGCTTCGACAATGACGATGTCTGGCCTGCAATCCCTAAATGCCTGCAGCAGCATCTCGGAACGAGATTTCTTGAAATCATCGTCGATGGGTTTGCCTTGCAGGTCGACAAGCCCGGAAAATCCTTCATCGCCGGAGGTGACGGGCGGCAGGGTTACAGATTTCACAGCAGGTCCCGGAAAACCTGCGACCGGCGTTCCGCCGGTTACGACGGTGACGTCAAACCCGTCATCGGCCAGAGCCGCCGCAATGCGGCTGGCGCGCGCGAGATGGCCGATGCCGAGCAGGTGCTGGACATAGAAGAAAGCGCGCAGCCGCTTCATTCGGCGGCCCGCCACTCCCGCTCGAACAGGTCCTTGAGCTGTCCAATGCTTGCCGTATGATCGAAATTGCCGCGCACGCGCCGCTCCGCGGCGTCGCCGAGGCGGGCGCGCAGCGCGGGATCACGGATCAGGCGCTCCAGCGCCTGTGCCAGGGCAATCGGATTTTCCGTCGGGACCAGCAGCCCGGTTTCATCCGACGACAAAAGCTCCGGCACGCCGGAAATATCGGTCGACACGCAGGCAAGCCGCTGGCTGGCTGCCTCCACCAGAACATTGGGCAGACCGTCCCGGTCGCCATCCGCGGTGATCCTGCAAGCGAGCGCAAAGATGTCGGCGCTGCGATAGTGCTCGAGCACCTCCTTCTGCGCCATCGCACCTTTCCACGAGACGCGACCCTCCAGTCCGAGCTTTCGCGTCAGCGCCTTGAGCCGATCCAGTTCCTCACCGCCGCCGATATGCTCGAACCGCCACGCCAGATCGCCAGGCAAGAGGGCGAGAGCCTCCAGCAACGTGTCGTAACCTTTCTTTGCAACGGCGCGCCCGACACTCAAGATGAGGACCGGTTCGTCCGGCGCCGAGCCGTCATGCTGTTTTCGCGCCGCGTCGAAACTGCCGAAGCGATCGAGGTCGAGCCCATGATAGCTCAGATGCACGGACGAGTTGCCGTTGGCGAGTTTTTTCAGGTGGTCGAAGCCGGTTTTGGTGCAAGTGACCGTCCAGCGCGCCGAGGAAAGCTTGCCGGCCAGATCCCAGTCCGCCGACGTCCAGATGTCCTTGGCATGGGCCGAGCAGCTCCAGGGCTGGCCACGAAGCTGGCTGGCATAGCGCGTCACCGATGCCGGCGTGTGCACGAAATGGGCATGCAGCCAACCCGCGTCTTGCGGCCATTCGGCCGCCAGCACGAGCGCTTGCCCGAAGCGGCGCACGCGATTGCGCGTAAAGTCGCGGGGAATATCTGCAGCCAGCGATTTGAGCGCGCGCCAGAAGCCCGGCCGCGGCACGGAGGCAAACAGCGAGCGAAGCACGCGCAACGGCTCCCTATGCAGATATTCCGGCAGATAATGGACGGGCGCCTTGATCTCGTCATGCACGGGGTGGCGTTTTGCGTCCGTCGGCCGCCTAAGCGCGAAAAGTATGAGGTCGAACCCCGCACGCTCGAGACCGAGCAATTCCTGCGCGATGAAGGTCTCCGACAACCGCGGATAGCCCTTCAGAACCACGACGATCTTGCGGTTTTGCAACTCAGTTCGTGCCTTCAATGACCGAAAGGTGATGGCCGGCCCGTCGGTCGAGCAGTTCAGCGACGATTTCGGAGATATGAGGCAGCCCTTCCAGCGTCAGATGTGGGTTGCTCTGCGATGGCCGCGGCCGGTCCGCCAGCACCTTCAGCGCATCGGCAAACCGTTGGGAATCCTTGGCTTCTTCCGGCAAAAGCATCTCGACGAGGCCAAGCTCGGCTGCGCGCCGGGCGCGGATCAGCTGTTCCTCGCGGGGCGTGACGCGCGGCACGATCAGCGCCGGCTTGTCGAACGACAATATCTCGCAATAGGTGTTGTAGCCGCCCATCGCCACCACCGCCTTGGCGCCGGCAATCAGGTCTTCCATGCGGTTGTCGAACTCGATGATCTTGACGTAGGGGATCTTGGCCCCCTTCCTGAGTAGCTTGTTGCGCTTGCGCGCCGGCATGTATGGCCCCAGCACGATCAACGCCCTATGCTGCAATTGCGGATCCTGCTGATAGGCATCGATGACGTCGTGGATCAGTTCAGCGCCGTCACCGCCGCCGCCGGTGGTAACGAGGATATAGTCGCCTTCGGGCCGGTGGCCGGGCAATTCATTCCGCTGCAGGCTCCGTTGCAGGAAACCGAGGAACCTCATTTTTGCCCTGACAGCCGGCGGCACATCCAGGCCGGTCAACGGATCGTAGAAATCCGGCGGGCCATAGACCCAGACCTTGTCGTAGAACAGGCCGATCTTGCGCATCACATCCCTGCGTGCCCACTCCGCTTCGAGCAGATGCGGCGCGTCCATCACCTCGCGCAGACCAAGCACGAGCGTGGTGCCCCGCGTCTTGAGGTAGGACAGCGTGTCCTCGATCTCACCGCGAAGACCGAGCGGCTCCTTGTCGACGATGAAGATATCCGGCCGGAAGCTCTCGGCGGTGTGGCGGATGATCGACTGACGCATCCTCAGCGTCTCATGCAGATCGATATCCTTTTCCAGCGAGGTGTATTCGCCGTTGCGCAGCTTGATGACGCTGGGGATCTTCACGAAGTCGACACGGGCGCGGTAGTCGAAGGCACCGGCGATGGTCGCACCCGAAATGATAAGCACCTGAAGCCCGCGGAAGTCCCCGACCAGCGAATGCGCGATCGTTCGGCACCGCTGCAAATGGCCGAGCCCGAACGTGTCGTGGCTGTACATCAGAATTCGGGCGTCTTTTGCGTGCTGTGTCATGTTGAACGTCTTTTAGAATTCTCGCCGGACGGTGGGCAACCCCGCAAGCTTCGAAATCAGCCACGGATCTAGCGATCCGTTTTGAGACATGAGGGGCGCGAGGCAGGCAACGGCATTCTTTACTTGGGCACGAATGCCAAGGAGCGCTGATTGTGGCGCGATGCCTTGTCTCCGCAGACGAAATACGACCCGAGCACAAATCTCTCTCATGAGGCTTGACCCCGTGGAATTACAGGCCTGCTGCCTGAGGCAGGCAGAGCGCATATTGCGAAAAGTTGAGGCGACAAAGGGAAACGAGGTTGCCGCACATTGTGAGGAGAACCCCGCACCTTGGGAAAATGCTTCATAATCCATTGAAACGCAACGACCGCCAGAGGCCGCACGTTGCGGCCTTTTATCCTGCCATCACCCTTGGCCGGTAGCAAGCCTCCAGTCCCTGACCGGTTCAACCCGATGCAATGGCAACGCAAATTGACCTGACCAAGGTTGGGGTCGAGCGCTCGAGTCGCTTCACCCGCTCCAGCTTCCTCCAGCGGAATCAAGCATCGAAAAGCCGCGGTCCGCCACCGCTTTTCGCATTCCCGGCCGATCGACGCGCATTCTCGAAAAGCTCGGTAACCACCAGACAGATCAGCCATCCACGGGACTTGATGCTTGCATCATAGTTCCGCCCCCAAAGCATCAGGTCGTCGTTGAAAGAAAACCGGGATGCGATACTATCCCATAAGATGTTTGCGACTGCTTGACCGGGGGGTGCAGTGGATTCGTCTTCTTTCAAGCGTTGGCCGGCAACACTGGGGGTGCGCGATCCTGCGGTCTTCCAGACTGTTTCGCGCCGTATCTTCGGGGATTTGCCATGACAGCTGAAGCCAATACTGATCAGCTTACCAGGGAAGGCGTCGAGGCGATCGTTGCGGCGATCACGGCGCGGGTCAGGGATCGTGAGGCGCTGATCTGGCTGTGGCCGCAGCTCGAAAAGCAGCTGACGTCCTATGACGGCCATCTGCAGACGACATTGTTTCCCGGTTTCGAGGCGCCTGCCGTGACGGCGTTGCCGCGGGCGCTCAGCCGGCGCGAACTGGCCGCCACGCTAAGGCTGGCGCTGCTGACGACCCTGGACAGGATCAGCCCTCTCGAGGCCGCCGCGACCACAAGTGCTGCCGACATACTGGCGGAATGGAACAAGCTTTCGGCCTTCGTCAGAAACAACATCAGCGATGGTTTTTCCGGATTTCAGAATATTCGAACCCGGCTCTATACCCAGTTCGGCGCGCCCAGCAATCCGGCCAAGGCGATCGACCGCGTCAACGCCTATTACGGCCAGCTCTCGGGTGCCGGCTTCCCCAAGGCGAGCTTCAAGTCGCCGGTGCATCCCGTGCTCAAGGCCCGGCTGGCGAACACGGTGGCGCTGCTGACGGCAAAGGGCGCCACGGCCGCGCTGACCACGATCAAGAGCGTCGGCGGGTTCAACATCAGGCCCAATGTCAATTCGCCCGCGCGGCTCAGCAATCATTCCTTCGGCTGGGCGGTGGACATCGATCCGGCGATCAACCCTAATGTCGATAAGGATAATTTGCCATTGGCCATCATCGCCGCCTTCACCGGTGTCGACCTCTACGGCGCCGAGAGCGCCACGCTGCGCGCCGGTGGTCCTTATGACACGTTGCTGCCGGCGGCTATTGTGCTGTCGAAGGCCAACGCCGCTGTCGTTGCCGCATTCGCCAATGCCGATGGCCTCAAGGCCGCCATGGGCAACGCCATAACGCGGCTGGCCGGCGTGACCCTGCCAGCGGCGAAACTCACCACGGCCCATGCGCTGGCAACCGCCGTGCCGGCCAAGCAGACCGATCTCGCCACGCTGCTTCGGGGTGCCGGCGCCACGCCTGCCAAGGCCAGGTCGACCGCGAAGCTGCTGGGCGATGCCGCCGACCTCTCCCGCCGGGCGGCCAAAGTCGCCACGCCAAAGATCATCGGCACCGACGCTTCGGTTGCCCGCTTCGGCTTCTTCAATCTGGCCCCGCAAGCCGCAGCCGGGCTCGCCGCCAGCGACGGCGGCGGCCTGCGCTGGCTGGGCGCCGCCACCGGCACCAAGGACTACATGCATTTCGAGCTTGCGCAGGCCGATCAGCCGAAGCTGTTCTGACAGTACGTAGCGTTTTCAGTTTCTCGATATTTCATTCATTAATCGAGTTTTATCGATTGTGGGCGGAACGGTCCGCCGCCTCAAAATTTAAGTGCGCTGACAAGAGGAGCGCCAATGCGATTCGCAGCCATGCAAGATCCATGTTACCACTGGCTTGTCTACGATTTGATGTCCGCCCTGCCGGCGGAGGTAGAAGGACGATTGCTGATGGGGCTGACGCGGCGCGAAGCCGAGCAGCTTGCCGCGCAGGCCAATGCGAGCTTCGTCAGGCAGGCGACCCGTTCGCCAGTTCCGCACCCCAGCTTCGCGTAGACATGCCGGCCTGACTACGCCAGCCTTGCCCTGGTCGTTCGCGGTGTCGCCAGCAGAAGGCTGGTCTCGCTGCCGGTTATGCCGGGGATGAGCCGTATCCGCCTCAGCACCGCGTCGAAATCGGTGAGTGAGGCCGTGCCGAGCTCGACCACCAGGTCCCAGCGGCCATTGGTGGTGTGAATGGTCGAAACCTCGGCGAGGCCGCCGAGCGCCCGGACCACGCGGTCGGCGGCATGGCCTTCGATCTCGATCATCATCACCCCGCGTATCCGCTGGTCGACGGCGTCGGCGCGCAGCACCACGGTGTAGCCGATGATCTCGCCCGACTTTTCCAGCCGCTCCATGCGCGCCCGGACCGTGGCGCGCGACACCCCGAGATCGACCGCGAGATCGGAGATGCTGCGCCGCGCATCGTGCCTGAGCAGCCTGACCAGCCTTTCGTCGAGCGCGTCCATGAAGACTATCCATTTTGGTCAACTTGACTGATCGGAATGATAAATCAATCTTCTCGAAATGCCAATTTCACCTGTTCAAACTGCCGGGCGAGAATGGTTCATTCCACGCATCAATCGCCCAATCAATTGCAAGGACAAAAAGAATCATGCGCTGCAGGATCGTTGGCGCGCCGGTGCAGGACGGCGCGGGCAGGATGGGATGCGAGATGGGGCCGAGTGCGCTGCGCACGGCAGGGCTTGTCTCGGTTCTCTCGGAACTCGGCCATGAGGTCGAGGACTGGGGCGCGGTGCAGCCGGCTGCGGCGCGCGCCATCGTCCACGGCAACCTTGCGCTGAAGGCGCTGCCGGAGATTTCCGCCTGGACCGCGGCGATCGCCGAGACCGCCTATGCGGCCTCGAAGGAGGCCATGCCGATCTTCCTTGGCGGCGACCATGCGATATCAGCCGGAACCGTGTCAGGCATAGCGCGCCGGGCGGACGAACGCGGCCGGCCGCTCTTCGTGTTGTGGCTCGACGCGCATCCGGATTTTCACACGCTTGACACCACCGTCAGCGGTAATCTGCACGGCGTTCCGCTTGCCTATGCCAGCGGCCGGCCGGGCTTCAACGGCTATTTCCCGGACCTGCCCGTCGCCGTCGATCCCGCCCGCATCTGCGTCATGGGCCTGCGCAGCGTCGATCCGGCCGAGCGCCGGGCGCTGAACGAAGCGGGCGTGACCGTGCATGACATGCGCACCATCGACGAGCACGGCGTTGCGCCTTTGCTGCGCGCCTTCCTCGCCCTTATCGAAGAGGCCAATGGCCTGCTGCATGTCAGCCTCGACGTCGACTTCCTCGACCCCTCGATCGCCCCGGCCGTGGGCACCACCGTGCCCGGCGGCGCCACCTTCCGCGAGGCGCATCTGGTGATGGAGATGCTGTCCGACAGCGGCCTGGTCTCCAGCCTCGACCTGGTCGAGCTCAACCCGTTCCTCGACGAGCGCGGCCGCACCGCGACCCTCATGGTCGACCTTGCCGCCAGCCTTATGGGCCGCCGCATCATGGACCGCCCAACCCGCAGCCATTCCGGAAGCATCGCATGACCCAGCCTTCCCGCCTTGCCATCGTCCCCTTCGTCAGCGTCGACCGCATGATGAAGCTGGTGCTGACCATCGGCGTCGAGCGGTTCCTGACCGAACTCGCCGCCTATATCGAGGAGGATTTCCGCCGCTGGGAGCTGTTCGACAAGACGCCACGCATCGCCTCGCACAGCCATGACGGCGTCATCGAGCTGATGCCGACCAGCGACGGAAGGCTCTACGGCTTCAAATATGTCAACGGCCACCCGAAGAACATGCGCGAGGGCCGTCAGACAGTCACCGCCTTCGGCGTGCTCGCCGATGTCGGTTCAGGCTATCCGATGCTGCTAACCGAAATGACGATCCTGACGGCGCTGCGCACTGCGGCCACTTCCGCTGTCGCCGCCAAATACCTGGCGCCCAAGGGCGCGCGCTCTATGGCCATCATCGGCAACGGCGCCCAGTCCGAATTCCAGGCCGTCGCCTTCAAGGCGCTGCTCGGCGTCGACCGGCTGCGGCTCTACGACATCGACCGCTCCGCTTCGGAAAAATGCGCCCGCAACCTCGCCGGCAAGGGATTTGACATCACCATCTGCACGACCGGCCAGGATGCCGTGGAAGGCGTCGACATCATCACCACGGTGACCGCAGACAAGCAGTACGCCACCATCCTCACCGACAACATGGTCGGCTCCGGCGTCCATATAAACGCGGTCGGCGGCGACTGCCCAGGCAAGACCGAGCTGCATCGCGCCATCCTGCTGCGCTCTGACATCTTCGTCGAGTTCCCGCCGCAGACGCGCATCGAGGGCGAGATCCAGCAGCTCGACGCCGACCATCCGGTGACCGAGCTCTGGCAGGTGATGACCGGCCAGGCGGAGGGTCGTACGTCAGCGAAGCAGATCACGCTGTTCGATTCCGTCGGCTTCGCCACGGAGGATTTCTCGGCACTGCGCTATGTCCGCGACCAGCTCCAGGCCACCGGCCTCTACGAAGAGCTCGACCTGCTCGCCGATCCCGACGAGCCGCGCGACCTGTTCGGCATGCTGCTCAGGGCAGGCTTGCAGCCGGCCGCGTGAAGACGCCTAGAAGGCTGGCTCTACTGCCGAAGCGGTGCGCAGCTCTCCCGTTCGACAAGCATTGGGGTGAGCACTTCGCGGCGTGAATGCGCCGCCGGCTCGGCAACACGCGCGAGCAGCAGGCTCACGGCCCTGGTGCCGATCTTCTCGACCGGCTGCGCGATCGTCGTCAGCGGCGGCCAGGTGGTGACGGCGTAGGGGATGTCGTCGAAGCCGATCATCGACATATCGTCGGGAACGTGCAATCCGCGCGAGCGCAGCGCGGTGACTGCGCCCATCGCCATCAGGTCGTTGCAGGCGAACACCGCGGTGATGCCGGGAGCCTGCGCCATCAACTGATCCATCGCCAGGCGGCCGCCGGCGAAATGATAGTCGGAATCGACAATCGACGACGCCGGCAACTCCACGCCTGCTTCGCCAAGCGCGCGGGCAAAACCGCGCAGGCGGGCCGGGCTGGAGCTCGAATCGCGCGGACCGCCGATGACGCCGATCTTCCTGTGGCCGAGCCCGGCCAGATATTTGCCGGCGAGATAGCCGCCATGATCGTGATCGACCAGCACGGAATCGACATTTACCGAATGGATCTCACGGTCGAGCAGCACCGCCGGCACCCCGGGCAGCACGTTGGCGAACACCCTCGCATGGTCGGACGAGCCGGCAAAGATCAGACCGTCGATCTGCTTGGCCATCAGCACCTGGAGATAGCGCTCCTCCTTCTCGGCGCTGCCGTCGGAATTGCACAGGATCACCGTGTAGCCGGCAAGGAAGCCGGCATCCTCGATCTGGCGCGCCACGCTGGCGAAGAACGGGTTGGAATTGTCCGGCAAAAGCAGGCCGATGGTCTTGGTCTCGCCGCGCCTCAGGCTGCGCGCGAGCGTGTTCGGCCTGTAGCGCAGAGCGGCGATGGCCGAATGCACGCGCTCGGCCGTCTCCGGCTCGACATGGCGCGTGCGGTTCATCACATGCGAGACGGTTGCGACCGACACTCCGGCATGGCGCGCGACATCGGCAATCGTCGTCATTGTTTTTCTTCCCCTAGCGGATGACCCGCAAAAGCCGCTCCCTGTAGGCGTCTAGGATGACGGCGAGCACAATGACAAGCCCAATCACGATCGGCTTGAAATTGTCGCCGACGCCGAGCAACTGCAATCCGGTCGACAATACCTGCAGAATGCAGGCGCCGACCAGCGTGCCGATGATCGAGCCCTTGCCGCCGCTGAGGCTGGTGCCGCCGATGATGACGGCGGCAATGGCGTTGAGCTCGTAGCCGACGCCGGCGATCGGGCTGCCGATGTTGAGGCGCAGCAGATAGACCATGGCGGCGATACCAGCGGTCAGGCCGCTGATGGTGAAGGCCGCAACCTTGTAAAAATCCGGATTGTGGCCGGACAGCCGCACCGCCTCGTCATTGGTGCCGACGGCAAAGATCATGCGGCCGAAGACGGTGAAGCGCAGCACGAACCAGCCGGCGGCGATCACCAGCACCGCGATCAGGAAGATCGACGGCAGGAAGCCGCCAATGATGAGATTGCCGAAGTCGACAAAGCTTTGCGGCAGGCCGGTGATGGTGGAATTGTCGCTGACCACGCGCGCAGCACCTGCCGCCATGTTGAGCATGCCGAGCGTGACGATGAAGGACGGGATCTTCCAGCGCGTCGATATCCAGCCATTGAGGAAGCCGCAGACGGCGCCGGTGGCCATGCAGGCAAGCAGCGCCAGCAGGATCGCCACCCCCGGCGACAGGCTTTCGTCGATCATGACGGTGGCGCCGACCACAGTGCACAGCGCCAGCACCGATCCGACCGAAAGGTCGATGCCGCCGCTGAGGATGACGAAGGTCATGCCGGCGGCGAGCACCGTGTTGATGGCGATCTGCACAAAGATCTTCAGCGCATTGCCCGATGTGGCGAAGTAGGGCGCCGTGGCCGAGAAGAACACGGTGATCAGCACCAGCGCCAAAAGCACGCCGGCGTCGCGCACCAGAAAGCGCAGGAATTTCGCCCGGCCCGGGGAAACGGGCGCCGAAATAGTCGCTTGCGACGTCTCGCTCATGGTCGCACATACTCCTGATAGGCGAGCGACAGGATGTGCTCCTGGTCGAACGCGGCGCGCGGCACGTCGCCGACGATCTTGTTCTTGGAAAAGACGATGATGCGGTGGCACATGCCCATCAGCTCGGGCAGGTCGGACGACACCATGATGATGCCCTTTTTCGCCGCAGCGAGCATCCACAGCAGCTGGTAGATCTCGCGTCGGGCGCCAATGTCGACTCCGCGCGTCGGTTCGTCGAGGATCAGCGTCGAGGTACCCCTGAACAGCCACTTCGCCAGCACCACCTTTTGCTGGTTGCCGCCCGAGAGATTGCGCACCGCTTGCTCGATCGAGCTCGCCTTGACCCTGAGCTGGCCGACGAGATCATTTGCTGCCGCACTCTCCGCCCGGCGGTTGATGAGCCCGTTGCGCGAGATTTTGCTGAGATCGGTGATGGTGATGTTCTTGTCCACCGCCATGTCGAGCAGCAGGCCCTGGCCCTTGCGGTCTTCGGTGAGCAGGCTCAAGCCGTGCCGCACCGCATCCTTGGGTGCGGTGATCGCCACCGGCTTGCCGTCGATCTCGACCACACCGTCGAGTTTCGGGTCGGCCCCGAAAAGCGCCCGCATGGCTTCGGTCCGGCCGCTGCCGACCAGCCCAGCGACACCCAGGATCTCGCCATGGCGGACGGCGAAGGAAATCTCCGGTGTCTCGGCGCTGCGTTTGAGGTTGGCGACGCTGAGCGCGACGGTGCCCGGCACGATCGAAGCATCGAAGCCATATTCGTCGGCAATGTCGCGGCCGATCATCATGCGCACCAGATGCGGCACGGTGAGGCCCTGCAAGTCGTGCGTCGCGACCAGTTTGCCGTTGCGCAGCACCGTCACCCGGTCGCCGATCTCGAACACCTCGTGCAGGCGGTGCGAGATGTAGATGATGGTGACGCCCTTGGCTTTCAGCCGCTTGATGATGGCAAACAGCCGCTCGATCTCCGGCGGCGTCAGCGTCGCCGTCGGTTCGTCGAGGACCAGCAGCTTTGAATCATTGCTCAGCGCCTTGGCGATCTCGACCAGCTGCATCTGCGCGACGCCGAGCGCCTCGACACGGGTGCGCGGGTCGATGTCGAGGCCGACCTCCTTCAGCAGCGCCAATGCGCGGCTATTGAGCGCCTTGCCGTCGACGATGCCGAAAGCGCGGCGCGGCAGCTTCTCCAGCATCAGATTCTCGGCGATGCTGAGATAGGGCAAAAGGTTGAGTTCCTGATGCACAATGCGGATGCCGCTGAGCTGCGCATCATGGGGCGTCTTCGGCCGATAGGCCTGGCCGTTGAAGGCGATCGAGCCTGAGTCCGGCTGGTAGATGCCGGCCAGCAGCTTGATCAGCGTCGACTTGCCGGCGCCGTTCTCGCCCAGGATGATGTGGGTTTCGCCGCGCGCGATCGACAGCGACACCTCGCTCAGCGCGACGGCGCCGGGAAAAATCTTTCCGACCCCTTCAAGGGAGAGAATCGCATCCATGGGCAGCGGAATCCTAAACTGCGCTCTCAAGCAATTCCAGGAAAAGTGCGCAGCGGTTTTCCGTCCGGAATTGCGTAAAAAACAAATAGTTAGAGCCCGCGAAAGCGGCGCGGGCGCGTCATCACCGCCGCCGACAGTTTGCCGGCGGCGGTGAAAAGACAAGCGGAGCGCCGGAGGGAGTCCCAGCGCGGTGCCTGCCTAGCCGGTGATCAGCTTTATGTCGGTCTTGACCCAGCCGGAGAACTTCTCGCCGGCCATTTCGCGCAGGCCGTAGTCGATGCCCATGGCGGCCATCTGCGCGCCATACTGCTCGACCGTGGCGAGCATTTTGCCTGCCTTGAGCAACGGCCCTACGGCCGGGATGTTGTCGAAGCCGACGACCTTGATCTGGCCGGACTTGCCGGCGGCGTCCAGCGCCTTGACGACCCCGAGCGCCATCGAATCATTGGCCGCCATCACGCCCTGAATGTCCTGATACTGGGTGAGGAAGTTGGTCATCAGCGTGTTGGCTTCCTCGGTCTCCCAATGCGCCGTCTTGGAGTCGAGCAGCTCGAGGCCGTTCTCCTTGATCGCGTCATCGAAGCCGAGCTTGCGCTCCTTGGCGTTGTCGGCTTCCGGGTTGCCTTCGAGGATGACGACCTTGCCGCCCTTGCCCAGCGCCTTGCCCAGTGCGTCGCCGGCAAGCTTGGCGCCGCCGCGATTGTCCGGGCCGAAGAAAGCGAGGTCGATGCCGGCCTTCTTCTTGGCTTCGGTATCGAGCGCGACGTCGATGTTGATGACCTTGATGCCGGCCTGCAGCGCCTTGGCGATCGGCGTCACCATGGCCTTCGAATCGGCCGGCGCGACGACGATGATGTTGTAGTTCTGGGTGATGAAGTTCTCGATGGCGTCAACCTGTGCGGCAAAGTCGCGCTCGTCCTTCATGCCGACGGCGGCGAAATCGAACTTGTCCTTGTTCTTGGCGGCATACTCCTCGGCGCCGGCCTGCATCTGCTTGAAGAACTCGTTGGCGAGCGACTTCATGACCAGCCCGACCTTCGGCTTGTCGGCGGCAAAGACCGGCCCGAGCGGCAACGCCAGCGCACCGACTGCCAGCGCACTGGTCTTCAGGAACTGACGGCGCGAAAATGGGCCGAGCCCATCCGTATTTGTTTTCTTGCTCATGATCTCCTCCTCTGCGGTCCCTAGTAATCGGTTACGTAACCGATTACGCCACAGGTTAGTGCTTGGCTTCGCCAGGTGTCAATATCGGCGGCGGGCAACTTCCAGCGCCGGCGATCGGACTCACACCACAGCGTATCCGTATCGACTGCCGCAGGAGCGCTGTATCGTTCCCAATGCCCAATGATTCCCGGCCTGGTGATTCTCGACTTGGTGACCCGGCAGACAGGAAGCCTTCATGCATGGCCTGACTCCCATACTTTCCACCGTGACCGCCTCGTTCCTCGCCTCTTTCGTCGAAGTGGTCGAGGCCTTCACCATCGTGCTGGCGGTCGGCGTCACCCGCAGTTGGCGGCCGGCGCTGACGGGCGCCGCCCTTGCGCTGGCGCTGCTGGCGGCTTTGGTGCTGGCCTTCGGACCGCTGCTGGCGCTGGTGCCCATCACCGTGCTGCAGTTCGTCGTCGGCGTGCTCCTGATCCTGTTTGGCATGCGCTGGCTCCGCAAAGCCATCTTGCGCGGCGTCGGCATCATTGCCCTGCATGACGAGGACGCCGCCTTTTCCAAGGAGACCGCCGCCTTGCGGCAACAGGCCAACGATCGCCGCGCCGATTACCTGGCCGGGCTCGCGGCTTTCAAGGCGGTGCTGCTCGAAGGTGTCGAGGTGGTGTTCATCGTCATTGCCGTGGGCGCCGCGCATGCGCAGACCTTCTATGCCAGCCTTGGCGCGCTGGCAGCATTTATGCTGGTGACGATCATCGGCCTTGCAGTGCACCGGCCGATGGCCCGAGTGCCGGAAAATGCGCTCAAATTCGCCGTTGGCCTGATGTTGACCAGCTTCGGCATTTTCTGGACCGGCGAAGGCCTTGGCGCCGACTGGCCGGGCGCCGATCTGGCTCTGCTGGCCATCTTCGCCATCATCGCCGTCGCGTCCTTCACCATCGTGCACTGGTTGCGCGACCCCGAGGCTGCACAAGGAGCTACCCGTTGAGTATCATCCGCCTCATTCTGAAGGAGTTCGTCGGCATGTTCATCGACGACGGCAGTTTGGCGACGCTGGCGCTGCTGCTGATCGTGGCGATCACCGCGGCGGTGAAGCTGCTGGCGCTGCCGCCGCTTGCCGGTGGCGTCCTGCTTCTGCTCGGCTGCCTCGCCATCCTGCTTTACAGCGTGCGCCGCGCGGCGCGACGTTCCGGTCGGTAGAGGGGCTCCGGTCAGTAGAGGGTGAAAAACACCGGCAGCACGCCGCTGATCCGCAACTGCTCGATCGTCTCGACGACCGGGAACAGCGCCAGGAAATAGAGACCGTCGACGAATGTCCGCCGCAAGGCCTTGGTTGAAAACCGGCGTTCGGCCTGATCGTGAAACAGCAGCGGATTCGGCCAGAAAGGCGGCGTGCGCTCGGCATAGGCGCTGTAGGCGGGGCCGAACTTTCCAAACAGGAACTCGGCTTCCTTGCGCGCCGTCACCAGGAACACAAGGTAGCTCACCAGAGCGAGCGCCGCTGCCACCAGCACCGAGCCATACATCAACCCGATGCCCGCTGCGCCGACCGTGGAAAAGAAATAGAGCGGGTTCCGGCTCATCGAAAACGGACCGATGGTGACCAGTTCGTCGTTCTTCCTGCCGCCGACATAAAGAATGCTCCACAGCCGGCCGAGAATGCAGACCAGCACGAAGCCGATTCCGAGCGCTTCTATGTATTCATGCCCGTCCGAGCCTTCGACGAGAAAGGGTTTTGTGAACAGCAGCGGCGCAATGGCGAGGACTGCGGCCACCTGCACGACAAACAGGCGCTTGTGCTGGTTGAAGGCTTTCGCCGCCGGCTTGGGGGGAGCGTCGCTCATCACAGTTCCTGCCCTCCGGCAGGGGCCATCGCCCCGGTGTCTCGCCATCCACTATCTCTTCCGTGCGGCGATGGCGAGGCGTCAACCGATGATTCCAGGAAAAAGCATGAAACGGCTTTTCGGCCGGAATTGCGCCAAAACAGGGCATTAGAGCGGGCTCCAATGGCCAGCGATTGGAGCAACAATGCGCCTTCTTCTCGTCGAGGACGACCCACGCACGGCCGACTATGTCGTCAAGGGCCTGAGTGAAGCCGGCCATATCTGCGACCTGCTGCGCGATGGCCGCGACGGGCTGTTTGCGGCGACCCGCGATGCCTATGACGTGATCGTCGCCGACCGCATGCTGCCCGGCCTCGACGGCCTGTCGATGATCAAGGCGGTGCGCGCGGCTGGCGTGCGCACGCCGGCGATCTTTCTGACCTCGGTCGGCGGTGTCGACGACCGCGTCGAGGGGCTCGAGGCCGGCGGCGACGATTACCTGGTCAAGCCCTTCGCCTTCTCCGAACTGCTCGCCCGCATCAATGCGCTCGGCCGCCGCCCGGCGGCGCAGGAGCAGAAAACCACGCTGCGCATCGCCGATCTCGAAATGGACCTGATCCAGCGCCGGGTCACCAGGCAGGGCCAGGCGATCGACCTGCAGCCGCGCGAATTCAGCCTGCTCGAAGTGCTGATGCGCGGCGAAGGCCGCGTCATCACCCGCACCATGCTTCTGGAACGGGTGTGGGATTTCCATTTCGACCCCAAGACCAGCGTCGTCGAAACCCATATCAGCCGGCTGCGCGCCAAGATCGACCGGCCGTTCGAGGTGCCGCTGATCCACACCGTGCGCAACACCGGCTACAGTGTGCACGCGCCGAGTTGAATGGGCCATGCTCGATCGCACCTCGCGCGTCCAACTGGCTGTCCGTATATAAGCGAAATGTCGATGCTGGACTCTGCAAAGCGATGGGCGCGCGGCATCAAGCGCGACACGGTGGCATTGTGGCTTGCCGCCCGCGACCCTCGTGTGCCCTGGTACGCAAAGGCCGTTGCCGGAGCGGTTGCGGCCTATGCTCTGAGCCCTATCGACCTCATTCCTGATTTTATCCCGGTCATCGGCTATCTGGATGATCTGCTGATCGTCCCGCTCGGCATCATGCTTGCGGTCAAGCTGGTGCCAGCCGGTCTCATGCAGGAATTCCGTGATGCGGCCACGCGCCGCGCTAGGCCGGTTGGCAAGGCCGGACTGGTCTTCATGATTGCAGTCTGGATTTTGGGAGCGCTGGCGCTGCTATGGCTATTCTGGCCGAAGTCCGCCTAGGGCGATGAAGGAAACAAGCGCCAGCCTGCTGCGCAGCACGCCGTTCCGGCTGGCGCTGACCTTTGCCTTGCTGTTCGTGCTCGCTTTCATTCTGTCCGGCGCCATCGTCTACCAGTTGATGAGTGCCGACCTCGCCGAGCAGCTCGACCAGTCGGTCAAGGAGACCTATTCGGTTGTGGCGATCACCTATTCGCAAAGCGAACAGGAGGATCTGGTCCTGTCGGTCGACAGCCACGCCGCGCTCAGCCCCAAGAAGGAGCAGCTGTTTTCGCTGACCGACAGCAATGGCAATCGCCTGGCCGGGAACTTCACCGCGGCCGACCTTCCCGACGGCTTTTCGGATTTTGCCGCTTCCCTGCCCGGCGTCGCGCCCGGCACCCTGTACCGCGCCTGGTCCGGTTCGGTCGGGCCAAACAGCCTGACCGTTGCCTTCTCGCTCTCCGAAACCGAAGAGCTGGAGAGGATCGTGCTGATGAGCTTCGGCTGGGCAACCTTGATTATCTCGGGCCTTGGGGTGGCCGGCGGCGCCTTGCTGGCGGCGCGGGTGCAACGCCGCCTCGACGGCATTGCCGCCACCATGGACGATGTCTCCAACGGCCGGCTCGACGCCCGCATTCCGCTGCTTGGCAATGGCGACGACATTGACGGCGTGTCGCGCCAAGTCAACGCGGCGCTCGAACGGCTGGCATCCCTTGTCGACGGCATGCGCCAGGTCAGCGCCGACATTGCGCATGATCTGAAGACGCCGCTCAACCGGTTGCAGATGATTTTGGAAGCGGCCGCCGACAAGACCGCGCGGGGCGAGGCCGTTGCCGGCGAGCTTGCGGAGGCGCGCGAAGAAAGCCTGCAGATCAACAAGACCTTCGATGCGCTGTTGCGCATTGCCCAGATCGAGGCCGGCGCGCGCAAGGCGCGCTTTGTCGATCTCGACCTTAATGGCGTCGTCAAAGCCATTGCCGAAATCTATGCCGATGTCGCCGATGACGACGGCAAGTCGCTGTCATCCGCCCCATTGCAGGGCGCGCCATGCCTGATCCACGGCGATCGTGATTTGCTGACGCAATTGTTCGCCAATCTGGTCGAAAACGCGCTGCGGCATTGCCCGGAGGGCACAGCCATTCGGATATCGGTGAAGCGACAGGCCGATCGCATTCTGGCCGAGGTCGCCGACAATGGCCCCGGCATCCCGGCGCAGGAGCGCGAAAAGGTGTTCCAGCGGCTCTACCGGCTGGACACGAGTCGCACCACGCCCGGCAGCGGGCTAGGGCTCAGCCTGGTCCGGGCCATCGCCGACCTGCATGGCGCATCCATCGCGCTCGAGGACCGCCAGCCCGGCTTGGCGGTCATCGTCGGTTTCCCGGCAGCAAAGGCATCGCTGGGCTGAGAGAGAGGCGTCAGCCCAGATCCTGAACGTCCCACCAGGCGTCCCACTTCGGCGCAAAGGGTGGCCGACTGAAGCGCTGGTCTTTCGGGAGTGCGGTGACAGCGGCGCGATCCTTGTCATCGCCGATTGCCGCTGCTAGGGGCGCCAGAAGGGGTGCCCGCCGCAGGGGGACAGCAGCGGGCACCCTAGGTTCGCGCCGGCGAAGGCACTAACGCTCGGCCGCGCATCTCCAATGAATCAGCAAGGCGTTGGTTGCCGCACCCAGCCCTCTGCCTTTGACGTTAAGACTTCAGTCGGATGCCTCCTGGGACCGTAGTCCACAGGCGGAACGATCGCACCGGGGCGCCGTTCTGCTTCCAGTAAAGTCGGCTAGCAGGGAGCGAAGGCAATGGATGATCGAAACACCAGCGTCATGGAAGCTCGGTGGCTTCTTGCTGTGCCCGCCTCGCTTATCTTGACGGTTCTTTTCGCTGGTTTCTGGCTTGCGTAATTGCCCAGTCGGCCGCTCAGAGGCCCGATTGTGAGGGGTGCTCGACGAACGATCGGGCGGGCACCCCAACGGTGGCGATTAGTTGCCGGGGCACAGAACTAATAATTAGCAAGCTTACGGAACAATAGATATCTGACAGAGTTTGATGTTTTGGGCAGTCAATACGCAGCTCTTGAAACAGCCCTTAACATCGGAAGGTTTGTCATGAGAAAGTATCTTGTCACTATCGCCGCAGGTCTTGCACTGGTCGCCGGAACTGGCGCAGCCGTAGCGGACGACGTCATCGTTCTCAAGCCTGAGCAGCAGACGGTGGTTCGCGAATACATCCACAAGCATAAGCTCGCATCTGTCAGCCTGCTCGGTGTGGAACTCAACGTCGGCACTGCTCTGCCGGATACGGTCGAGCTTCACGCAATCGAGGTCCCCGACGTCAAGTACAAGTATACGGTCGTCGGAGACCACGCGGTCCTCGTTGACCCGGATACGCGCAAGATCGTTCAGATCATCGAGTAGCAGCTTCGGCTGGATGTCCCTCAACGTCCAGCCGCTGACGGCCCGCTCCCAGAGTTGTTCTTTGGGAGCGGGTTTTTTCGCGTTTAATGCCGGCGCCGTCGCCCTGCGAGCGGTACGGCCGAATACGGATGTACACATCCATCGAGATGTTTCCTTTTTACGCTCGGAGCTCGGCTTGAAAGGCCGAGCCAGGTCGACCCCCACTCCGTCGAGCTGCGCTCGACACCTTGCCGGGGCGAGGGTAGTGTACTGAGAGTTCTGCAAATTCGCTGAGAGAGGGCGGTCATGGCAGGCTGGTGATTGTTCACGTCACCTG
>NZ_VFTC01000026.1 GCF_007003975.1 Mesorhizobium sp. WSM4306 | reverse complement strand
TGTTCGAGCCAGCCGAATGCAGAAACTTCTTCAAGGCTGCCGGATATGAGGCCAATTAATAGCGACACGCTTTAGGCGGGATCGTGCAGATCAGCCGTTATTGTAGGGGAAGAATTTGAAGTAGGGCTGCGCCTCCTCGACCACCCTGGCGAAAGAGGGCCGCTTGAGCAGGCGGTCGTGGTAGCGTTTCACGGCCGGATATTTGTCGCCGAACGGCTCGACCTTGTTGGCGTAGAACAGCGCCGGCGAGGCCGCACAGTCGGCCATGGTAAAGCTATGGCCGGCCGCCCAGATTTTCGAGCGCATCTCCTCCTCGACGATCGCGTAGGCGTTGCGCAGTTGCGCGCGCGCCTCCTCGACCCCGAACGGATCGGTCTTGTCCTGCGGCCGCAGCCTGTCGCCGACGATCTTTTGCATCGGCGTCTGGACGTAGAAATCATAGAAACGGTCGGCCTGGCGGACGGCCAGCGCCAGATCGATGTCTGTGGGGATGAACTCGACCGGGCCTGGATAGTGCGCGGCGAGATATTCGATGACGATAGTCGATTCCAGCACCGTGCGGTTGCGCGCATCGTCACGCAGCGCCGGCATTTTGCCGGTCGGCGAAACCTTCAGGAACGCCGCGCGCGACTGCTCATCGCCGAGATCGACGATGACCGGCGTGAAGGGAGTGTCGTTCTCGTAAAACGCGATCAGCGGTTTCCAGCAGAACGATGCCAGCGGATGGAAATGGAACGTCAGGGACATGCTTGCTCGCTTGTTTTCGAATGCGTTGACACTGCCTGACAACACAGAAATGTCAGCTGGCTATTTCCGCAGGGAGCCTGTCAAGCCTCTGTCAGGGCTTGGTATGGGCAATGATAGCTGCGGCAATCGTGCCCCAATCCTGGGGATGCAGTTCGTGGCCACCGCCTTCGATGCGGACAAGCCGTGCACCGGCGATGGCATCGGCAAGAGCCGCGCCATGCTCGACTGGAAAGATCGGATCTGACGTCCCGTGGATGACCAGCAGCGGGGCCTTGATCTCGTGCAGGCGCCCTTTCAGATCCTCGCCGCCTTTCAGCATGAAATGGTTGGTCGCGCTCAAAAAACCGCCGGATCGGTCATAGTCCCGTTCAATGAACGCCCTCATCGCCTTCTCGTCGAACGGATGCGCGGTGCTTGCGATGGCGCGCGCGTCCTTGACGACGAAGCCGACCACCTGGTCGCGGTCCGACCAGTCGACCTTGGCGCCGTCGGCCGAGTGCTCCATATAGGCCTCGGTCGTTCCCGGCAGATGCGATGTGTCGATGCCCACCGGCGAACTGCTGATCACCGTCAGCGAGATGACACGCGAGGGATGTTTCAACACCAGTCGTTGCGCGATCATGCCGCCCATCGACATCCCGACCACATGCGCCTTCCCTATGCCATGGCTGTCGAGGACGCGCACGGCATCGTCCGCCATGTCATCGAATGTATACGGCGGTTCGCCCGGCGCATATTTGGTCGACAGGCCGGTGTCGCGGTTGTCATAGCGGATTACGAAACGGCCTTCGCCGGCAAGTTTTTTGCAAAGCGCCTCCGGCCACCACAGCATCGAGGCCATGGCGCCCATGATCAGCAGCACGGCTGGATCCCGGGGGTCGCCAAACGCCTGGGAAACGATTTCGGGTGCCGCGGCCTTTGTCATGGGATCTCCTCGCTTAAGCTCAAACTGATTGCGTTTTGCAATCGGTTGCACGATAATAAAACTGATACGATAATGCAACCAGTTTTTTGGGGAGAGTCGGATGAAAACCGAACACCGCTCGGGATGCCCGATCAATCTGTCGCTGGAAGTATTCGGCGACCGCTGGAGCCTGATCATCCTGCGCGACATGATTTTTGGCGGCAAACGCCACTTTCGCGAGCTGCTCAACGGCTCGATCGAGGGCATCGCTTCCAACATCCTGGCCGACCGGCTGAAACGGCTGATGGAACTCGGCATGCTGACCAAGGCCGACGACCCCTCGCACAAGCAGAAGGCGATCTACAGCCTGACCGAAATGGCCATCACGCTGGTGCCGATCATGGCCCATCTCGGCGCCTGGGGCCGCGTCTGGCTGCCGGTCAGCGAGGAGCTTTCGATCCGCGCCGAACTCCTGGAAAAAGGCGGGCCGGCGATGTGGGAGCAGTTCATGGACGAGCTGCGCCACGAGCATCTGGGCACGCCTGCCACTGTGCCGGGGCGGCCTTCCGTTCGTGCCACATTGCAGGCCGGATACGAGGCGGTGGTGGCTCGCAAGGCGTCGACCGCCGCCTAGAGCATGATGCCGAAAAGTGTGAAGCGGTTTTCGGACGACATCATGCTCTACTTCTTTAATTTAGAGGCGGATTCAGACTTCAGGTCGATTCGACCTGAAGTGATCCGGCTCTAGGCCGCCGCCTCCTGACCAACTTATTTTCCCATTTATTGGGCGGCTCTGCTATCAAGGGGCTGAAAAACATAATTTATGGGATTGGATAACGCTCTTGGTTGAGAACTCTAAGGATACTGCTCGCGCCCGGGCAGATATGCGTTTCAAGAAGCAGGAAGAGGCAGCCACGGTGCGGCAAAAGGCGATGGCGGAGTATGTCGCCGAGGCCGACGCCCGCCAGGCCAAGACCAACAAGCTGCGGGCACTGCGCCTTGCCAAAGAAGCCGAAGACCTCGCCAACGCCCCCGCCGCCCCGGTCAAGAAGCCGGCGCGGGCCAAGAAAAAAATCGCCTGACGATTGCCAATCGTCGATGGTAGACTGGAGCGGCTGAGCATATCGGCCGGATGCCGGTCAACTGCACGCCGCTTTGACCGCCCGCCATTCCGCTTTCCCACGCGAAGCAATTTCAACCGCAACAGGGATTTTGCGTCTCGTGATCCCGGCCGATGATTGACGCGTTTTGAACAGGAGACTGCCATGACCGTGTTGACCCTCGAAAAGGCCAAGCAAATCATCGACGCCGCTTTCGCCAAGGGCGCCGAGCTGAAGCTTAAGCCGCTCGGCGTCTCCGTGCTCGATGCCGGAGCTCATCTCGTCGCCTTCCAGCGCCAGGACGGCGCCTCGTTCCTGCGCCCGCAAATGTCGGCCGGCAAGGCCTATGGCGCGCTCGCCATCGGCATGGGCTCGCGCCGCGTCGAGGCTTTCGCCAAGGAGCGGCCGCATCTCGTTGCCGGCATTTCCGACGTCTCGGGCGGGCGCGTCCTGCCGGTCGTCGGCGGCGTGCTGATCCGCGACAAGTCTGGCACGGTCATCGGCGCAGTCGGCATTTCGGGCGATACGTCGGACAATGACGAGGCCGCCGCCATCGCCGGCATCGAGGCCGCCGGCTTCACCGCCGATACGGGCTGAGACTTAGGCTAGTTCAGGTTGATATCCCGGCTCGCCGACCGCATCGAGACCGAGAAACCGGCCAGCACGTCGAACAGGGCGATCACCATCAGCGTGAAGAAGACGGAGTGCGCCGCGCCCTTCACCAGCAGGAACTCAACCAGGAACGCCACGAAGACCAGCGTCGACAACAGATGGTCCATGATCGAGGCGTTCGTGGTGCGCACCGATTTCACCATTTCGAGGAACAGGAAGATCAGCCCGATCACCACCATCAGGTCACCGAGCGTCATCGAAAACACCCCGCCAGACATCATGCGGAACGAGAAGATCTCGGTGGCCCACGGATCGTCGCCGCTGCCGAATATTCCGAGGAGTCCGAGATTGTAGGCCACGAAGGGCACGATCAGCAGCGGGATAGCACCGAACATCAGGCGTCTCCTCTAGCAATTCCAGGAAAGTGTGAGCGGTCCGGAATTGCGTAAACAATGGGGGCACCTTCTGTAGAATGCCCCGCAAGCACGCCGTCAAGATTTTTCGCTGACAGCCGCGAACACGGTCGAAGACCGGGTGCAACAACCGTGTCACCCGGCTCAGCGCCTGAATTGCCCAGTGCGCACGGCAGCGCCGATGGCATTGAGGATGATGGTGCCGGCGGTCATCGATGTGATCTCGTTGACGTCGCGCGCCGGTGCGATCTCGACAATGTCCATGCCGACGACGCGGCCCTTGGCGAACAGCCCCTTGATCAGCTCGATCGTCTGCCGGTAGCTGATGCCGCCAGGTGCCGGCCCTTCGACCGCCGGCATCACCGCAGGATCGAGACCGTCGGCGTCTATGGTGAGGTAGTAGCGGCCGCCATCCGGGATGCGCTTGAGCAGCACCGCCGTTCCGATGTCCTGCCATTCATCGGCGGTGATGATGTTGGAGCCGTAGGCGCGCGCCGCCTCGACCTCCTCAAGCCGGGCGCTGCCCTGGCCACGGATGCCGAGCTGGAAAATCTCGGCGATATGCGCCATCTCCGAAGCACGGCGGATCGGACTGGAATAGCCTTCCCTGACGCCGTTGACGTTGTCGCGCCAGTCGAGATGGGCATCGATCTGAACCAGGGTGATCGGCCCTTCGCCATCGAGCGCCCGGAAGATCGGGATCGGGATGCCGTGATCGCCGCCGATGGTGATCGGCAAGGCGCCGGCGGCGCGGATCTTGCGGATCGCCGCTTCGGCCCGCCCGTAGTGGCCGCCGGCGGCATCGCCGAGGACATCGCCGACATCGACTATCCTGACGTCCTGTCCGTCGAACAGGGTCCCGCCAATGTCGAAATCATAACGGTCGAGCCCGAGACTGATGCGCTGCGAGGCGCGCCGAACCGCGGTCGGCGCGTTGGTCTGGTCGTTGATCAGCTCGTCGATCGTATAGGGACTGCCGTAAGGCATGCCGATGATGGCGACATCGGCCTTCAGCGCATCGAGATCCTCGACCAGCGGGAAGTTCAGGAATGTCTGGAAGACGTCGCGCGGCGCTGTGGTGAGCTTAGTCATGCGGTTTCCTCTGTCGCCCACCAACGGTGCAGGCGCCTACTTCAGCCGCAATCGCGGCGACGCAACGCAATACAGCACCGCGATGGCGGCGTGTATCGCCAGCGATGGTCCGGCCTTTGGCATAGAGAACGGCGCGAAGCAGCCGGGCGGCCACCAAACGCAAAAAGACCGGCCAATGGCCGGTCCTTTTTGGTATTCAACCTTCGAAAAGCTGGTCTCAGCTTTCCTTGGGCGTCAAAACCTGGCGGCCGCGATACATGCCGGTCTTCAGGTCGATGTGGTGCGGGCGGCGCATTTCGCCGGAATTCTTGTCCTCGACATAGGTCGGGGCCTTGAGAGCGTCGGCCGAGCGGCGCATGCCGCGCTTGGACGGAGAGGTTTTTCGTTTCGGAACGGCCATGGATATGCTCCACTACATGGTCAAAATGCCCCGATAGCCCTCGTGAAAGGGCCGCGTCAGGGCCATAATCTGAGAAAGTCGGGTGCCTATACACGCCCTGCGCCGTTTTGGCCAGCACTGCGGCGAATTTTTTTGCCGGCACCACAAGGTATGCCGAGATTTGAGGTCAGGCCGGCCTCATCTGAATATCGGTGCAGCTTAGTCCAAACACCCGACATAGGCGCCGGAGCGGCCGGCGCGCCGCTCGATCAGCGACGCCAGCCGCCGCAGACCCGGACCAGGCTTGGCCGGATTGCGGGCGATCGGGTTGGGCAGCGAGACGGCGAGCAATGCCGCCTGCCGCCGCGACAGCTGTTTGGCCGAAACGCCGAAATGATGCTGCGCCGCCGCTTCGATGCCGTAAATGCCCGGGCCCCACTCGGCGATGTTGAGGTAGATCTCCATGATCCGCCGTTTCGACATCACCGCGTCGAAATAAACGGCCAGCGGCAGTTCGACCACCTTGCGCACCGAGCCCAGCGGCCGCGACCATAGGAAGAGGTTCTTCACCGTCTGCATGGTGATGGTCGAGGCGCCGCGCGTTGCCTCGCCGGCCAGCGCATCGTCGACGACGCCGCGCAATTCGCCGAGGTCGACGCCGCGATGGAAGCAGAACTGGCCGTCCTCCGACATGATCACCGAATTGGCCAGCACCGGCGACACATCGTCGATCGACACCCAGCGCCGGTCGTAGCCGGAAAATGTCGCCAGGTCTTTGACCATCAAGGTCGATATCGGATGCACGAAGGACGGCAGGTAAAGGAAGGTCAGCACAATGGGTATCGCCGCCAGCACGGCGGCGGCGACCAGGCAGCGCCGAGCCACGCGCTTCAGACCGGCGCGGTTCACGCGCCTCGGTCGCGCCATGTCCAGCCCTTCGATTTCATGATCGACGATCGGTTCCGTCAAGCCGCCCCACCCGCGCCAGTCTCCCGCCTCCGGCATAATGGCGCGAGGCTTCTTGCGCAACGTCTGAGTGTCGGCTACCGCTCCCGGCCATGACGAAAGACGAGCAAATGGCTTTTGAAGCCGCACTTCTGGTGCGGGCGGCGGCGATCGAGATCGAACTCAGGCTGTTGCTCGACGGCCGTACGCTTGCCGGCGAGATCGCCCGGCCGGAGCGCCTGATGGCGGCCATGCGCCATGGCGTGCTGAACGGCGGCAAGCGTCTGCGCCCCTTCCTGGTCATGGAAAGTGCCGCCCTTTTCGGTGCCGATGGCGAGGCCGCGTCGCGCGTGGCGGCCGCGCTCGAGTGCGTGCATTGCTATTCGCTGATCCATGACGATCTGCCGTCCATGGACGACGACGATCTGCGCCGAGGCCAGCCGACCGTGCACAAGGCCTTCGACGAAGCCACCGCCATCCTGGCGGGCGACGCGCTGTTGACGCTCGCCTTCGACATACTCGCCGACGAGGCAACGGCCTTGCCGGCGGAGCGCAGGGCAGCCCTGGTGCTGGCGCTGGCCCGTGCCGCCGGCGCCGGCGGCATGGTCGGCGGCCAGACACTCGACCTCGAAGCCGAGCGTATCAGGCCGGACGAGGCCGGCATCATCCGGCTGCAGGCGATGAAGACCGGCGCGCTGATCCGCTTCGCCTGCGAAGCCGGCGCTATCGTTGCCGGCGCCGCCCCGCAGGACCGCGACCGGCTGGCCGAATTCGGCTCGGCAGTCGGGCTTGCCTTCCAGCTTGCCGACGATCTGCTCGACCTGACCGCCGATGCCAGCCAGATGGGCAAGGCGACCGGCAAGGACGCCGCCGCCGGCAAGGCGACGCTGGTGGCGCTGCACGGCACGAACTGGGCGCGCAGCCAGCTCCATGGGCTGGTCACGCAGGCGCATGAATTGCTCGAACCCTATGGCGACCAGGCGACCCTGCTGAAGGCCGCGGCAAGTTTCGTGGCAATCCGCAACAACTGACGTCTTGGCCAATTGGATAGCTGAAACCGTTCTCGAATTTGTCCGTTTTGCGCTGCTTTGCCCAGGGTCACTTGATTGCCCCGAAGCGAGTGGGTGCGCTATCTGACCTTGACGACGACCTTGCCCTTGGCACGTCCTTTTTCAACGTAAGCCAACGCCTCATTGGTCGCTTCAAAGGGAAAGACCCTGTCGACAACCGGGCGGATCGCCCCATCTTCGATGAGGGACGTGATCTTGCTCAGCTGCTCACCTTGCGCCCACATGAACAGGAACGAAAATCTCACGCCTCGGCGCTTGGCTTTGGTCCGGATACCGCGGCTCAGCAGGCGCAGCAGGAGCCTTAGCACCACGTTCAGTCCCTGCTTCCTGGCAAATTCGGGGTCCGGCGGACCAGAAATGGAGATGAGCTTGCCGCCCGGCTTCAGCACATTCAGGGATTTTTCAAGCGTCTTGGCGTCCTGGCTGTTCAGGACGACGTCGTAACCCGACAAGACGTTCTCGAAGTCGTCTTTCCTGTAGTCGACGACGACATCGGCGCCGAGACCCTTGACCAGGTCGGCACTCGCCGCGCTCGCCGTTGTCGCAACGGTCGCGCCGAGGTGCTTTGCCAGTTGGATGGCGAATGTCCCCACGCCGCCGGAGCCAGCCTGGATGAAGATCTTCTGGCCTTTCTTCAGGCCTGCCCTCTCGATGAGAGCCTGCCAGGCGGTCAGACCCACCAGAGGGATTGAAGCCGCTTCTTCCATGCTGAGGTTCGCGGGCTTCAGGGCCGCATCGGCTTCATCGATTGCGATGAATTCGGCAAATGTTCCGATCCGACCGTCGCGCGGCCGCGCATAGACAGCGTCGCCGGGTTTGAATTTGCGGACTTTCGAGCCCACCCTGACAATCCTCCCAGCCACGTCGTGGCCGAGGATGAAGGGCCGGCGATAGGGCAGGATGAGCTTGAATTCGCCGGTCCTGACCTTGGAATCCAGCAGGTTCACCCCTGCGGCATGGACCTCGACCAGGACATCATTGTCCAGCAACTCCGGCTCCGGCATCTCGGCCAGCCGCAGAATGCCTTTCTTGTTATATTTATCGACAACGAATGCCTTCATGGCAGTGACTTTCTGAAAATGTCTGTTGGTGTACCGTTTGTGCGCGAAATTCTCCGTCTCACCGTTGTTCAGACCGGCAGACGGAACTGCTTGCGCAAGGTCTTGTCGAACATCTCCGCAGGGGCAAAGCGGCGCAGCAGGCTGACCTGCCGCGCGGCCTTGCCAGCGGTGTAGCGCCGTCGCGGACGGGTATCGGTCGCCGCTTTGACGACCACATCCGCCACCACTTCCGGCCGATCGGCTTTGGGCATCACGTCGCGAAGCAGCGCGTCGACCCCGGCTCGGGCCTGATCGTACTCTTTCAATACGGAATCTGGCTCGATGCCGTTCTGGTCGAAGACGGTGCGCACGTATGCCGGCTCGATGACCGAGACGCGAATATTGAAGGCACGTACCTCATGGTCTAGCGATTCCGAATAGCCCTCGAGCGCATGCTTGACTGCCGAATAATGAGCTGCGTATGGCGCAGGTACCAATCCCAGAATCGAGCCGATGTTGATGATGCGCCCTTCGCCGCGCCGCCGCATCGACGGCAACACCGCATTGGTCATGCGAATGACGCCGAACAGATTGACGTCGAACAGGGTTTGTACCTGTGCAACCGAGGACTCCTCGGCGCCGCCAAGCAGGCCGACGCCGGCATTGTTGACCAAGAGGTCGATCCGCCCGGTCTGCGCCAGTACGGTTGAAACGAGGGCGCTGACGGAGTCGCCATCGGTCACGTCGCACCTCAGCATGGACACCTGCGTCGGACCGTTGCCGGGCTTGCCACGACTTGTCCCGAAGACGGTATATCCTGCCCGCGCCAAGGCCTCGGCGCTGGCGCGGCCGATGCCCGAGGAGGCTCCGGTCACAACAGCGGTTCTTCCCGAAAATGTACGCATTTGATACTCCGGAGACATGAGGGCTAGCTTTTTGCCAGCGGTTGAATTACGATCATAATATCAAATTACGAACATAATGCAATAGCAGAAAGGAAACGTTGCCATGCGCTACGAAAAGGGCCGAAAGGACGCGTCACGCGATCGGATCGTGGAGGTCGCCGCCCAGCGTTTTCGCGGTGACGGCATCGCCGCGTCCGGATTGGCAGCCATCATGGGCGACGCCGGGCTGACGAACGGAGCCTTCTATCCGCATTTCCAATCCAAGGCGGAGCTTGTGCGCGAAAGCCTGGTTGCGGCCATGGAGATCCAGTCGCAGCAACTGCACGAGGTATTGGCCGCCGGTGGCCCGGAGATGGGCATAGCGGCGTATCTGTCGGCTGAGCACCGGGATAATCCGGGAACGGGCTGCGCCAACGCCGCGCTGCTGCCGGAACTCGCGCGTCAGCCGCCCGAAACGCGCGAAGTCTACACCGAACGCTTGCTGGTTTTGGTGCGCCAGTTGTCTGCAGCGCTTCCGCAGACCAGGGATCCGGAAAGCGCCGCCATGGGTGTCTTTGCGACCCTCATCGGCACGCTTCAACTGGCCCGAGCGGTGGCAGGGACGGACTTGTCGGATCGCATCCTTGCCGCAGGAGCAGATGCGGCGCGCAGGCTGATCCAGCCAGGTGAGGATGAGAAGGCATCCTAGCTGGGAGCGAACCGGCCAGATGCGGCCATACTGAAACCGAATTCGCGGACTAGACTGCGAGATCCTCAAGTAGACGAGAGATCGTGCTCCGCCCCAGAGCACTCATGGTCGGATTGGTCACCCGATAGTACCAAACGAGACCCATCGCCTGCTGGAAAGCCCATGCGGCGCCGCGCCTCCATTCCAACTCACCGGCCTGAGTAGCTTCGCGAAAGGCTGCCCGACGGGCACGGTCGAGTAGGTGCCACGCAACGACGAGATCGAGCGCCGGATCGGCTGGGCCGAAGCTGCCACCGTCAAGAACTCCGACCAGACTTTCCCCTTGTACCAAGAGGTTTGCCGGGATGAGGTCCTTATGGCTCATTACCTCGGAACCTGCAGGAGGCAGTTCGCGCAGGACAGCCCATAGGTGCCGCAGACGCGCGACATCGAGAAGGTCTTCACTATTGGAGAAGCAGACCTCCATCCAATCGTCATGATCTGAGAGGTTCCCGCCCCGCCCTCGCCCATCGAAACGTCGCCCCTTCACATCTCCCCTGCGAAGCGAGGTTACGAGACGAGCAAGATCGAGTGAGAAGGCTGTCGAGCCGCTCAGCCCGTTGGGCATCGCCGTTTCGCCCTCTATCCAACTCTGTACCAGCCAAGGCATGGGGTAGGCTGGGCTCGGTCTGCCTAGCCCAATCGGTTGAGGAGTTGGAAACGGGCAATATTCCTTCAGTTCGTCCATCGCAGCCGCTTCCGCCCTCAGCAGGATGGTGCATTGGGTTTGGTCCATCAATCGCAAGGGGAAGCGTGCGGCGTATTTCGAGCCGATGCGGAAAATTGCGTTGACGGTACCTGCTGTTACGAGCGGCACGATCTCCTGATATTCATACTGAGGGAACTGATCGCGGATCAGGTCTCGCGCGAGGTCGATTTCGATGCGCACCTGGTCGCTATGCATGAGTTGCCGCTCTCCCGAGTGGTTTGACCACATATGCAGTGACTGTATGTCCTCTGGTTGCCCTGTTGGCACGGATGACCAATAGCCGGAACGAGGTCGTTTGCCGACCGGCTGCTTTCACATTGCGCCGGATTCTGATTCAGGGCTTATGAGTCTACAGCTAGTGCAAATGCCTGAGCTTGTCGGGATTGCGCATGACATAGACGGCCGCGATCTTGCCGGCCTCGATGTCGAGCGCGGTCGTCTGCAGTTCGCCATCGGCTTCCCGCGTGACGAACCCCGGCAGTCCGTTGATGAAACCGACGCGAACCAGGGTCGAGGGGTTGTCACGCAGCCAGGTTGCCACCTGCGCGTACTGCTTCATGACGGCGTCGAAACCCAGCACCGGCGCCAAGGCTGCCGGACGCTTGCCGCCGCCATCGGCATGCGAACTGACATCAGCCGTCAACAGCGCGCCGAGCGCCTGAATATTGCCGCTGCGCGACGCCGCGAAAAAGGCCTCGGCGATTTCGAGGCCGCGCTGCTTCTCCACCTTGAAGCGGGGCCGGGCCTGGCGGACGTGGCCACGTGCTCGGGCTGCCAGCTGGCGGCAGGCGGCGGAGTCGCGCTCGATGGCGGTCGCGACCTCCTCGAATTCCAGCCCGAACACGTCGTGCAGCAGAAAGGCCGCCCGCTCCAGCGGCGAAAGCCGCTCCAGCACCAGCATCAGTGGCAGAGTGACGTCTTCCAGGTCGTCCTCTTCCACGATCGGCTCGGGCAGCCAAGGGCCGATATAGGTTTCGCGCTGGCGCCGCGCTGATTTGAGCTGGTCGAGGCAAAGCCGCGTCACCGTACGGCGCAGGAACGCTTCAGGCTCGCGGACCTGCGACCGATCGGTTCCCATCCAGCGAATGAAGGCCTCCTGCACGACATCCTCGGCATCGGTCACCGAACCCAGCATACGGTAGGCGACCCGCATCAGCCTCGGCCGCAGCGGGCCGAAGCCCGCGGCAGCATCCTCGGGAGGTGCCTCCGTCATCAGGCGGCCGCCGCCTTGGCGCTGGAGCGTATCGCTGCCGCGTCGGTGTAGAGCCCGAAGCCGACGGCGATACGATTCCAGCCATTGATGATGTTGATCAACATGGTGAGCTTGACCTGCTCCTCCTCGGTGAAATGCGCCTTCAAATCGGCATAGGCGCGTTCGCGGTCCTGCCCCTCCGAGAGGCGCGTGAGCGCATCGGTCCAGCCGAGCGCGGCACGTTCGCGATCGGTGTAGCAAGGCGCCTCGCGCCAGGCCGGCAGCAGATAGATGCGCTGCTCGGTCTCACCATTCTCGCGGGCTTCGGTCGCATGCAGGTTGATGCAGTTGGCGCAGCCATTGATCTGCGACGCCCGAAGCTTGACGAGCTCGTTGAGGCTGTGCTCGAGCCCGGCGGCGACAGAGAGCTCCGTCGATGCGCGCTGCCATTGCTTGATCAACGCAGGGGCAGCGGCGAAGAGGTCAATTTTGGCGGTCATGATTGCAGTCCTTCTTGTTGGGTACGACATCATGACGAGACAGGATCGGGTGGTGTGACATGCATGCGAGGTTTTTATTGCATGCCGCCATCCTGCGGGAGATGTGAGGCGACCGGCGCGAACGAAATTTTAATGTAAATCAAGCGTAATCCCGACCATTAAAATGATGCGTATGTGTTGGGGTTGCGCATGCCGGAATACTCTTCCTTCATCCGTTCGATCCGGATCCGCTATATCTCGGGATTGCTGATCTTCGCGCTGGCCTCCGCCGCCGTGATGTTTGCACTCAATCGCGTCAATTCCTTTCGTCACGACGTCGACGCGCTGAGCAGCAATCTCGTCGTCTTCACCCGCGATCTGCGCAATGCCTCCAGTTTTGCCGAAACCGCCAGCACCGCCTGGCGCACGGAAACCCGTGACGGCCTTGCCGCCGCCGCGCGCGGCCATTCGCAACGCCTGACCGGTGAGATCGAAACGCTCTCGGCCCAGCTTGCCGCGATCAAGCCGAGCCTGTCGGCCAGGACCCTCAACGAACTCTCCTCCGCTTCGGTCAACGGCGACCTGTTCTGGTCGTCGCGCGATATGGTGCGCAACTTCAACCTGATGTCGGCGGCGCAAAAGACCGACGAATGGAGTTCGCGCGAAATCCTCAACCAGAACGATCTGTTCGTCCAGCCGATGCTGGTGCGGGTGCGCACCGCCATGGACAGTGAACGCCATCTGGCCGACGCCTCCAGCGACCGGCTGCTTTTGTGGGCAAGCGGCCTTTTGTTTGCGGTTCTTGCCATTGCCGCCTTGTGGATCTTCCGGCCGATGGAAAAGGCGATCCGCCGCGCCTTCACTGAATCCGCCGCATCCTTGTTCAAGGCCGAAGCGGCCGACCGCGCCAAATCGGAATTCCTGGCCAATATGAGCCACGAGATCCGCACGCCGATGAACGGCGTGCTGGGCATGGCCGAGTTGCTTGCCAAGACCGACCTGACCGCACGCCAGAAAACCTTCACCGACGTCATCGTCAAATCCGGCAATGCGCTGCTCACCATCATCAACGACATCCTCGATTTCTCCAAGATCAATGCCGGCCAGCTAACGCTCGATCCGGCGCCCTTCCGCCTTGCCGAAGCGGTCGAGGACGTGGCGACGCTGGTGTCGGCGCGCGTCGCTGAAAAGAATCTCGAGCTGATCGTGCGTGTCGACCCACGCCTGCCGGCCCATGTCGTCGGCGATGCCGGACGCTTCCGCCAGATCGTCACCAATCTGCTCGGCAACGCGGTGAAGTTCACCGAAAAAGGTCATGTGCTGATCGATGTCGGCGGCGAGGTGGTCGACGGTCTGGTCCAGCTCAAGGTCCGCGTTGAGGACACCGGCATCGGCATTCCGGCCGAAAAGCTTGAGAACGTGTTCGAGAAATTCGCCCAGGTCGACGGCTCGTCGACGCGCCGCCATGAAGGCACGGGCCTCGGCCTTGCGATTGCCGCCCGTCTCGTCGACCTGATGGGCGGCAAGATCGGCGTCGAAAGCGAAATCGGCCGCGGCTCGGTCTTCTGGTTCGCCGTGCCGCTGCCTGCGCATCAGCAGGACTCGCGCGACGAGATCGTGCCTGTCGACGTCACCGGCGCCCGTGTGCTGGTCATCGACGACAACCCGGTCAATCGCGAGATCCTGCTGGAACAGCTCAGAAGCTGGAGCTTCGACTGCGCGGCCGCCGAAAGCGGCGCTGTCGGCCTCGCCTTCCTCGACCGGGCCAGCCAGCTCGGTGCTGCCGTCGATTGCATTATCCTCGACTACCAGATGCCCGGCATGAACGGCGCCGACGTCGCCAAGGCGATTGCCGCCGACAGCCGTCTCTCCGCCATCCCGATGGTGCTGCTGACTTCGGTCGACCAGGTCGATTTCGGCAAAATGGTCATCGATTTCGGTATTGCCGCGCACCTGACCAAGCCGGCGCGCTCGGCCATCCTGCTCGGCACCGTCATCTCGGTCATCCAGAAGGCCCGCGCCCAGATCGGCAAGGCCCAATTCATTCGCGAGCCCGTTGTTGCGCAGGCGGCACCGGTGGCGCCACCGGCCTTTACCGTCATTCGCGGCCCGGTGATGCCTGCGGCCACGGTGCCCGAATCGACGACCACGCCGAACGGCCCGATCGATATCCTCATTGCCGAGGACAATGACGTGAACCAGCTGGTGTTCGGCCAGATCCTCAATGGCCTTGGCCTCAGCTACCGGATCGCCGGCAATGGCCGCACCGCCGTCGAGATGTACCGGGCGCTGCGGCCGAAGCTGATCCTGATGGACGTCTCTATGCCGGAGATGAACGGCTACGAGGCGACCCGCGCCATCCGGGCGGCGGAGGCGGGGACCGGCAACCATACGCCGATCATCGGCGTCACCGCGCACGCGCTGAAGGGTGACCGCGACAAATGCATCGAGGCCGGCATGGACGACTATCTGCCCAAGCCCGTTTCGCCCGACCGCCTCGGCAGCAAGATCGGCACCTGGCTCAGCGAGACTGTGGCGGCGAAGACGGCTTGATCAAATCGCCGCGTCCAGGCGATAGCGGCGCATCCAGTTGAGACTTGTTTCGTCCGAGAGCCTTGCGACGCCAGGCTTCACATCCTCCGCGTTCGGCGCCTGAACGCCGAGCGCTGCACAGATGGCCATCAACGTAGCCGCCGGATCGCTTGAAAGCCGCTCATAGCCAATCCGCAGCGGCATTATCCCCTGCTCCGCAAACCATGTGTTCCAGGCCGCGTCATAGGCTTCGAGTTTGGCAAGTTCATGCTGGATCCGCTCGAAATCGTATTGGGGTTCCTGCGGCGGTGCGACCCTTTCGATCTCGGTTCCGTCGGGCGCGATATGCCAAAGCCCGGTCTGCTCAGCCTTGATCAGCGAGACCGCCTGCGCCAGCTTGTTTTCGCGCGAAAGGTGGATGTAGAGAACACGGCCGAAGGTCTTTTCAAAGCGCGCTTTGTCCGACGGCAGATCCGGGAAAATCCCGTCGAGGATCGCCGAAAGCTCATCCAGATTTTCCCGCATCAGGCGCAGGCCGAAGACGCTTGTTCCGCCCTTCCCGGCCCTGATCGCCGCCCGGAGGTAGGCGACATCGAAATCATGCGCGCTCATCGTCTCGGGATGCGGCAAATGCCACTCTTCGGCCCACTCGGCTATGTTCTGCCGCCGGTAGAACGAGTGCGGATCGCCGGCTGTCTTCGTCGATGCCAGCAAGCCGCACAGCAAAGTGCTTCCGGTTCTCGGCGTACCGCAGATTATGTAGCCGTCTAACATTCACTGCCCTTGTCGTTCGTAAGAGCCAAGGCAAGCCCGGCCACTTAAGCGCCGGCCTATAGCTGAAATTCCTGCTGGATGCGACGGGCGCATTCGAGCGGCGTCAGTTGGCTGGTGTCGACTTCGAGGTCGTAATCCATGCCCTTGTGGACGCGAGGATATTGCCAGCGCGCCAGGCCGGGCAGCCTGTCGGCACGCGCGGCTTCCCGCGCTTCCAATACGTCCAACGGCGCCATGCGACCATGCCTACCGGTTGCGCACGACGATACAGGCGCCGCCGACGCTCTGCAGCTTCTGGCAGATGACATTGGCCGCAGCGCGGTCGTCGACACCGATCCTGACCGCATAAATGCCCCGCCGGCCGATCGGCGTGCGCACCCGGCTGACCACCGGATCATGCCCGGATAGCAGCGCCGGAAACCGGCTCCTGACCCGCAGCCATTGATTGATCGCAGCACCCCGGCGGAAATTGCCGGCCACCTGCACGCCCCACGGCTTCACATTGATCGAGGCCATGGCGACGGTTCTCGACATGATCACCGGCAGTTTGCGGCAAGCGACGGCAAAGCTGGTCTTGGCATCGAGCGGCTCGACCGTTCCGGCGTAGGCGCTGTCGGAAAATTTGTCGACCGGCTCGCCCATGACGTCGAAGACGTAGGCTTCGGTTTCCATCGGCAGGAAGCCGCCGGAGCCGAGCCAACGCGACACCCGGTTCTCGCCGGCATTGTAGGCGGCGGCCGCGAGGCCGAGATTGCCGTAGCTGACCTTCATCTCGGCGAGATACTTTGCCGAGGCCGGGATCGCCTGGTCGATGTCGAAGGGATCGGCAAGGCCACGCATCTTGGCCGTGCCCGGCATGAACTGGGCGATGCCTTCAGCGCCGACCGGGCTCACCGCATTGGGGTCGAAACGACTTTCCTTCCAGATCAGACGGGCGAAGTAATCCTTGGGCAGGCCGTTCTGCTCGGCATGCGCCTCGATCAGGTCGCAGACGCGGCCGATCAATCGTTTCGCAGCCGAGCGCGATTGCGGCGGATCGGCGAGGGCCTGTCCGGCGCAACCCAGGCCGCAAAGCAGGATCACACCGGCTTTGAGCAACTCGCGCATAGGCCTATTCGGCCGCGGCCTTGCCGTGCTGTCCAAACCGTTGCTCGATATAGTCGGCGACCATTTTCTCGAAATCGGCGGCGATCGACGGCCCGCGCAGCGTCGCCGACTTCTTGCCGTCGACGAAGACGGGCGCCGTCGGCGTCTCGCCGGTGCCGGGCAGCGAAATGCCGATATCGGCATGCTTGGACTCGCCGGGGCCGTTGACGATGCAGCCCATCACCGCGACCTTGAGATTCTCGACGCCGGGATATTTCTCGCGCCAGACCGGCATGTTCTTGCGCAGGTCTGCCTGGATGTTCTGCGCCAGTTCCTGGAACACGGTGGATGTGGTGCGGCCGCAGCCGGGGCAAGCGGCGACGATCGGCACGAACTGGCGGAAGCCCATGGTCTGCAAGAGTTCCTGCGACACCTGCACCTCGCGCGTGCGGTCGCCATTCGGCTCCGGCGTCAACGAGATGCGGATGGTATCGCCAATGCCTTGCTGCAGAAGAATGCCCATGGCGGCCGACGAGGCGACAATGCCCTTGGAGCCCATGCCGGCTTCGGTGAGGCCGAGATGCAACGCATGGTTGGAGCGCGTCGCAAGCTCGGTATAGACGGCAATCAAATCCTGCACGCCGCTGACCTTGGCCGACAGGATGATCTTTTCGCGGGTCAAGCCGATTTCTTCGGCCATTTCGGCCGACAGGATCGCCGACTGCACGATCGCCTCGCGGGTAACCTCCTGCGCCGTCAGTGGAAAGCCTTGGCGCTGGTTCTCGTCCATCAGCCGGGTCAAAAGCTCCTGGTCGAGCGAACCCCAGTTGACGCCGATGCGCACCGGCTTGTCGTGCTTGATCGCCATCTCGACGATCGCTGCGAACTGGCGGTCCTTCTTGTCCTTGAAGCCGACATTGCCGGGATTGATGCGGTATTTGGCCAGCGCTTCGGCGCAGGCCGGATGATCGGCGAGCAGCTTGTGGCCGATATAATGGAAATCGCCGACCAGCGGCGCATTGATGCCGAGCCGTTCGAGCCGCTCACGGATGCGCGGCACGGCGGCGGCGCTCTCGTCGCGGTCGACAGTGATACGCACGATCTCGGAGCCGGCGCGATGCAGGGCAGCAACCTGCGCGACGGTCTGATCGATATCGGCGGTGTCGGTGTTGGTCATCGACTGCACGACGACCGGCGCGCCGCCGCCGACGGTCACACCGCCGACATCGACGCCGACCGATGCGCGGCGCGGAAAGGGGGAGGAAAAATATCCGGTCATGCCGGCAGCCTCTTGAGCTCCTGAGCGACCTGCGTTCGCGTTGACGCGCAAACCTACGCTCAAACAGTTATCAGCGCATTGCGCTGAGGTTCGGGCATGAGGTGGAGGAGCAAAGATGGCTTGTCAATGGCGACAGGCGGGCTGAGCCGCCAAATCGCAGTGGCGCGGCGACCCGTCACAGACGGTGTCGACCGGTCAATAGTGTCGGAAACAGTAACAACGACTATCCTCCGGCGGCGCCTCGCCACCGGAGCGATGGATGCGCGCCGGAGCGGCGCGTCTAGTCCAGGAAGGGCGTCAGTGCGTCGTCGGTTTCGCCTTCAGTTTTTCAATCTCGTCCTTGAGTGCCAGCTTGCGTCGCTTGAGATTCACGATTTCGAGGTCGTCGACCGATGGATGGTTCATGGCATCATCGATCTCGCGCTCGATATCACCGTGTTTCCGCTGCAACTCATCAAGATGGGATGCAAGAGACATGATTGGTTCTCCCTTTCATGGTTTCCTCGATTGCAGCCGTCAAAGGCACGTCCACCGCAGGTCGTATCTGTGACGGCACCATGACAGTCTGCCACCATCCAACTGAGATGTCGAATGCTGCGTGGTAGCATTCCACGACAATGTGAAATGTGGTATGGGCTGCGCGCCGGCTACAAAACCCCGCCGGTCCCGCCCAATCAGGCCCATCATTGGGCGCCGCAGACGTGCAGACGGTAGATAATGTCCGAACAGGAACAGGCTGATATCCGCCTCGAATTTTCTCGGCTGAAACAAGAGCATGCCGATTTCGACGCGGCCATCAATGCGATGATAGCCATGGGCTGTGATCCCCTGCAGATCCAGCGCATGAAGAAGAAGAAGCTGTTCCTCAAGGACCGGCTGATGGCGCTGGAAGACAAGATCATTCCGGACATTATCGCCTGAGCGATAGCCTCGGAGCCTGACCCCTTATCCCGGGATCGAAAGCCTTGCGGCGCGTTCACGCAACAGCGCAACAAGCTCGTCGGTCTTTTCCTTCGCGGTATCGATCGGCACCACCAGGCACATCGTCGCCTCGACATTGCCGGCCGCCGAGAAGACCGGGGCGGCCAGGCATTTGGTATAGGCGTCGACCAGCCCCGACGTGATGCAATAGCCCGTCGTCCGGGCCGTCGCGATATCGGCGATGAAATCGTCGAGCTGCAGCCTGCGGCCATCCGGCAGCAAAAGGTCGCTCTCCGACACCATGTCCCGGATAGTCGCCCTCTCAAGCCCGGCCAGAAGCAGCCGCCCCGATGCCGTCCATGGCAGCGGGATCTGCAGGCCGGTGGCGGAGCTGATCCGGAACGGCCTGGTGCCCGGACTGGAATGGACGATGGTATAGCGGCCGCTTTGCAGCATGCACAATTCGGAAGTCTCGCCGGTCTCGCGTGACAGATTGTCGACCTCCTGCCGGCCTCGGCGGAGCAGGTCGTTGCCGCGGACATAATCCATTCCGTAGAGGTAGAGCTTCTTGCCGAAATAGACGCGGTTACCGTCGCCTTCCATCTCCAGCAGACCCGCGTCGACCAGCGAACGCACCAGCGTATAGGTGGTCGAACGCGGCGCATTCACCCCCTTGGCAAGGTCGCCAATGCCGATGGCGCGCTGCGTGACATGCAGGAACTCCAGGATCTCCAGCACCCGGTTGAGACCTTTTTCCCGCGAGCCCGAGGTCTTGTCCGCGGCTGGGCCAAGAACTGGCTGATCGGTGATCCCATTGCTGTCTTGCATAACTGATTCCTGATGTTAGTATCTGTCTTGTATAGGATACATGTGTCTTTTGTAAGAGACAATTCACGTAGGCGACGCATGTGCCTGTAAGGGGAACTCAAACGAACAGGAGGTCGCAGTGAACGACACATCCAAGCGAGATTTTCTGAAACTGGGCATGGCCGGACTGGCAACGGCCGGCGTAGTGACCGCAATCAACGCCGAGAAGGCGGCGGCTCAGGCAGCACCCGACAGCCTGCTGCGTACCGTTCTCGATCGCGGCAAGCTGATCGTCGGCACCGGCAGCACCAACGCCCCGTGGCATTTCGAAAACGATGCCGGCGAACTCGTCGGCATGGACATCACCATGGGGCACATCCTGGCCAAGGGACTTTTTGACGACCCGACCAAGGTCGAGTTCGTCATGCAGGACCCGGCGCAGCGCATTCCAAACGTGACCACCAATAAGGTCGATATCACCATCCAGTTCATGACTATGACCGCCCAGCGCTCGCAGCTGATCAACTTCTCCAGGCCGTACTACGTCGAAGGCGTCGCGCTGCTGACCCTTCCGACTGCCGAGAACAAGACGTTCGACAAGCTGCTCGCTGGCGGTGCTGCGACGCGCATTTCCATCCTGCAGAACGTCGATGCCGAGGCAAATGTGCATCTCGTCCTGCCGGAGTCACAGGTGATGCAGATCGACACCCAGGCCAACGTGCTGCAGGCGCTGGAATCGAAGCGCGTCGACGCAGCCGCCGTCGATCTCTCGACGGTCCGCTGGCTCGCCTCGCGCAATCCCGACAAGTACTTCGATGCTGGCAAGAGCTGGTTCTCGATGCTTTATGGCGCCGCACTGCGGCAGGGCGATCTTGACTGGCTGACCTTCGTCAATACGACCTTCGCGACCGCAATGTTCGGTCATGAAACGGCGCTCTACGACGCGGCATTCAAGGACTATTTCGGGTTGGAGCCGCCGGCGCGGCATCCTGGTTTCCCGGTCATCTGACACTAGCCGGCGGAGGGGCAAGCAAACGCTCTTCCGCCTCCTTCTCCTCGACAGCGCGCGATGCCACGCTGGGTACTGAGGCAGACGCATGGGCTATGCCCTCAACTTCAACCTGATCTGGCGGCATTTCGACAAGCTGTGGGGTGGCCTGCTACTCAGTCTCGAGCTTGCCGTGATCTCGATTGCCATCGGTGTCGTCATCGGCCTGGTGCTGGCGGTCTGGTATGTCTCGGCCGGTCGCGTGGTGCGCGCCATCATCGCGGCCTATGTCGAATTCATCCGCAACGTGCCGCTGATCCTGCTGGTCTATCTCGTCTTTTACGGCGTGCCGACGGTCGTCGACCTCGCCTACAGCGCGCCAACCTCGTTCGTGCTGACGCTGTCGGTCTATAGCGGCGCCTATCTGGTCGAGGTTTTCCGCTCCGGTCTGGAAGCCGTCCCGCGCGGACAACTGGATGCCGGCAAGGCAATCGGCCTGACGCCTTGGCAGCGGCTCACTCACGTGCGCCTGCCGACGATGCTGCGGATCACGCTGCCGGCGCTTTCGAACACCTTCCTGTCGCTGTTCAAGGACACCTCCGTCGCCTCGGTCATCTCGGTGCCCGAGCTCACCTACGGCGCCCAGTGGATCAATTTCAACACCTTCCGCATCGTCGAGGTCTATCTTGTGACGACCGCGATGTACCTCCTGACCGGCTATGTGTTGCTTTTCGCGCTGCGCCTTGTCGAACGCCGGTTCAGGGCGGCACGCTGACATGCTGAGCCAGATCCTCTACGCTTTACCTTTCCTCGCCCAGGGCTTCGCCCTGACCCTGTGGGTGTCGCTTCTGGTCGTGGTCTTCTCGCTCGTGGCCGGCGTGGCGATGGGCGTCGGCCTTGTCTACGGTCCAGCACCCCTACGCTGGGCGGTGCGTATCTTCAGCGACACCATCCGCGGCATTCCGATCCTGGTGCTGATATTCTTCGTCTATTACGGCCTGCCGGCCGTCGGCGTCCACCTGGAGTCCTTCTGGGCCGCTGTGCTGGCGCTCACTCTGTTCAAGACGGCGCAGGTCATCGAGTATCTCAGGGGCGCGGTCGGCTCCATCCCGAAAGGCCAATCCGAGGCGGCGATGGCGATCGGGTTGACCTTTCGCCAGCGGCTCACCTATGTCATCTTCCCGCAGGCCTTCAGGCGCTTCCTGCCGCCCTGGATCAACGGCGTCACCGACGCGGTCAAGGGCAGCGCGCTGGTCTCGCTGCTCGGCATCACCGACCTGATGCAGGCGATCAACCAGGTGATCGGCCGCACCTATGAGGCGATGCCGCTCTATATCCTCGGCGCCCTCATCTACTTCGCCGTCAACTATGCGCTTTCCTACGCCAGCCGGCGGCTGGAACGGCGCTTTGCCTTCATCCGGGATTAGCACGATGGCCACAAGCTCGCACGATAATCCAGCCCTTCTCGACATTGCCGGGGTCTCGAAAGCCTTCGGTTCGGTCGAGGTGCTGCGCTCGGTCAGCCTCAAGGTGGACAAGGGCGAGGTGGTCACCGTCATCGGCCCTTCGGGCAGCGGCAAGACGACCCTTCTGCGCTGCGTCAACTTCCTCGAAAGCTACGACTCGGGCTCGATCCGCATCGACGGCAAGGAGGTCGGGTTTCGCGAGGCCGGCACGCGCCAGCGGCGCAGCGAGCGCGACCTGGCCGCCATGCGCGCCGAGACCGGCATGGTGTTCCAGAGCTTCAACCTGTTTCCGCACCTCACCGCCGCCGGCAACATCATGCTCGGCCTCACCAAGGTGCGTGGCAAGAGCAAGGCCGAGGCGCGCCAGATCGCCGAGCATTGGCTGAGCCGCGTCGGTCTCGCCCACAAGGCCGACAGCCTGCCCGCGGAACTATCCGGCGGCCAGCAGCAGCGCGTCGGCATAGCGCGGGCCGTCGCCATGGAGCCGAAGATCCTGCTGCTCGACGAGATCACCTCCGCGCTCGACCCCGAGCTGGTCGGCGAGGTGCTGGCCGTTGTCCGCAGCCTGGCCGAAGACGGCATGACCATGGTGATGGTCACCCACGAGATGGCCTTTGCCCGTGACGCTTCGAGCCGCATCGTCTTCATGGCCGATGGCGGTGTCAGCGCTGTCGGTCCGCCGAAGGAGATCCTCGCCCAAGAGACCACCAATGAGCGCCTGCGCTCTTTCCTGGCGCGGTTCCGCGCCTCGCATTTCTGACGTGGGCGGCTGAAGCCGCCCCAAGGAGAATTCTTCCATGACGCCTTACATCCGGCTCGCCGAACTCGGCCTGACGCTGCCCGAGCCGCCGACGCCGATCGCCAATTTCGTCACCCATGCCGAAAGCGGCCGGCTGATCTTCCTCTCCGGCCAAGGGCCGCTGCGCGCCGACGGCACGCTGTGCACCGGAAAGGTCGGCGAGGACGTCACCGTCGAGCAGGCCTATGAGCATGCCCGCCTCACCGGCCTCAATCTACTTGCCGTCATGCATGCCGCCGCCGGCGATCTCGGCCGCATCGTGCGCGTCGTCAAATTGCTCGGCTTCGTCAATGCGACGCCGACGTTCAGCGACCACCCGAAAGTCGTCAACGGCTGCTCGGACCTGTTCGCCAACGTCTTCGACAAGATTGGCGGTCATGCCCGTTCGGCGATCGGCGTCGGCTCGCTGCCTGGAAACATCACCGTCGAAATCGAAGCGGTCGTCGAGATCGCCGACTGACAGTCAAGGGATTTGCTGACATGAAAACCTATTCCGACACCGGCTCCAACACCACGATCCGCGAACGGCTGGGACTGCGGCCGATCATCAACGTCTCCGGCACGATGACGACGCTCGGCGCCTCGATCATTGTTCCCGAGGCGATCAGCGCCATGGCCGAGATCGCCTCGCAATGGGTTGAGATGGACGATCTGCAGCGCGCCGCAAGCGTGATCACCGCTCGCCTTACCGGCGGCGAGGCCGGCTTCATCACCGCTTGCTGCGCCTCAGGCATCACCATGGCGATCGCCGGCGCGATGACCGGCACCAACCTTCTGGCGATCGAGCGCCTGCCGGACAACACCGAAGGCCTGAAGTCGGAAGTCGTCATCCAGCTTGGTCATATCGTCAATTACGGCGCGCCGATCGACCAGTCGATCCGCATCGCCGGCGCCAAGGTCATTCCGGCGGGCACGGTCAGCGTCACCCAGGATTACCATGTGCGCGAAGCGATCAACGAGCGCACCGCGGCGGCGCTCTACGTCGTGGCGCACCACACCGTGCAATACGGCATGCTTTCCCTCGAGGAATTCTGTGAGATCTGCCACGCCAGGGGCGTGCCGGTGATCGTCGATGCGGCCTCCGAATATGATCTGCGCAGCTTCCTGGCGCGCGGCGCCGACATCGTCGTCTACAGCGGCCATAAATTCCTCTCGGGGCCGACCAGCGGCATTGTCACGGGACGCAAGGATCTGGTGCGGGCCGCCTATCTGCAGAACCGCGGCGTCGCCCGCGCCATGAAGGTCGGCAAGGAAAGCATCGCCGGCACCATGGCGGCACTCGAAGCCTGGGAAAAACGTGACCATGCTGGCATCCGCCGGCGCGAGGAAGCGGCGCTCAACCTGTGGAAGAGCGCGCTGCAAGGCATACCGGGCATCGCCGCCCACATCATTCCCGACCCCACCGCCAACCCGCTCGACCGGCTGCAGATCTTCATCTCGCCCGAAAGCCGCTTCACCGCCGCCGGCCTCGCCTCGGCATTGGCGGCCGGCTCGCCGCCGATCATCGTGCGCAACCACGAGGTCGAGCGCGGCCATTTCTTCCTTGACCCCTGCAACCTGCATCCCGGCGAGGCCGAGATCGTCGCCGAGTGCCTGCGCGCCGTGCTGACGGCGGCCGAGCGGCCGGCGGATGCGATAAAACAGCCGCGAAAGGATTCGTCCGGCGCCTTGCGCTGGCCGGATTGAGCACCAACCAGGTCAGACAAAGCTGATGCAACCGGCTGATCACGCGACTGTGAACAGCCGGATTTGCGCGCTGCGGGAATAAATCCCGGCCGCGACAGGTCTTCTCGGTATACGCCATCGCTGGCGTTGAGGAGACGGATATGCCGCATCGATACGAGGACAGCCACCATGGCCACGGCATCAGCCGTCTCGTCATGAGTTGGACCGTATGATCGTCATCGGCGTCTCCTGCCTGGCGCTTGACACTGGTGACGCAGATGAATTCACTTTCGCCTCAACAGGCAGCCTTGCCTGTTCCTGCGGGGTTGGCCCGTAGGGCGAGATCGCCGTCGCACGCTGAATGCGCACGGCCCATCCGCCCCGGAGTGTCGGATCATGGTGCTGCTTTGAGCGAGAAGGCTATGGCCGAACGCTTCAACGAAGTGGTGCTGCCGCATCTCGGCGACGCGCTTGCGCTGGCGCGCTGGCTTACCGGCAATGCCGCCGACGCCGAGGATGTCGTGCAGGATGCCTGCATCAAGGCGCATACCGGCATTGCCGGTTATGCTGGCGGCAACCCGCGCGCCTGGCTGCTGACCATTGTGCGCAACACGTCCTACACCTGGATGTCGCGCAACCGGCCGCGCGGCATGATGGCCGTCGGTGATCTCGGCGATCTCGACGAGATGGCGGCTGCACACGGCACGAATGTGCGGGATGAAGATGGCCCGGAGGCGAGCCTGATCGCCAAGGCCGAGACGGCGGCGCTGGAGAAAGCGATCGCCGGCCTGCCGCAGCCTTTTCGCGAGACGCTGGTGCTGCGCGACATCAATGGCCTCAGCTACCGTGACATATCGGTGATGCTCAGCGTGCCGATTGGCACGGTGATGTCACGGCTGGCGCGGGCTCGCAGCCTGCTTGCGTCCGAACTGGGAGAGCGCCATGACCGCCCATGATGACGGACTGCCCAACGATCCCGAAGGCATCATGCTGATGATCCACGCTCTGGTTGATGGCGAACTCGATGCGGCGGCCGCACTTGCCGTTGAACGCCGCATCGCCGCCGATCCGAAGCTTGCCGCCGAACACGCCCGCATCCTCGCCTTGCAAGGCGCAGTCGGCCGCTTGCCGCGCCCCGATGTCAGCGATGCCTTTCGAGCCCGCATCGCGGCGATCGGTACGGCATCGGCACAGGCGCAGGACGAGGCACCGCCGGCGCTGCCGGGATTGATCGCCGGGGCAGCCCAGCAACGGCGAGCGACCGATACGCGGCCGTCCCAGGCGAGGCCATCGCCAAGGGCGCGCCGCTTCGGCTCGTTCGACTGGCGCGCCATGGCGGCGTCGATCGTCATGACCGCGGTGCTGGCCAGCGGCGCCACGCAGTGGGTGATGTTCAATGCCGCATCGGACAGCGTCGCCGCCGAGATCGCCGGCGACCATCGCCGCAGCCTGCTCGCCGCCAGCCCGATCGACATCGTCTCGTCCGACCGCCACACGGTGAAACCGTGGCTCGACGCCCGCATCGGCGTGTCGCCGCCGGCGCCCGATCTTGCCACGGACGGCTTCGCGCTGATCGGCGGCCGGGTCGAGGTCGTCTCCGGTCGTCCGGTGCCGGCGCTGGTCTACCGCCACCGAGAGCACCTGATCACGCTGGTTGCCGAACCGCAGCAAGGCGGCCGAGTCACCGAACCGAAGGACGTTTCCTCGGGCGGCTTCTCTATGGTGCACTGGAGCGACGGCGCCTTCTCCTACTGGGCGATCTCCGACATGGAGCGGCCAGAACTCGACGATTTCGTCGCCCGCTTCCGCAAGGCTGCGGTGTGAGGAGTCCAGTCTCGTCACTGATCCCGCCGCCACCCTGACAGGTTCTCCAGCCTACAGCGATTAGGAAATAGCCGGTTCCCGGTGCGCATTTGCGCTGCTCAACTTGGCCGGGATACGGCCAGGCCGCTGCTCGCAGCCCTTTAAAACGATAACTTTACAAATATTTGTGTTTATGTGAAGTTATGAGTCTTGAAGGGTCAATCATGACAGCCAATCGTTTTGCCACGCGCCTGAACTCCTTTGCCTCACGGCCACAGGCCGAATGGCCCGATCTTTCGGGCAAGCCGTCGCTAATGCAGATGGCGGCGCGCGCCGCCAAGGTTGCAGGGCTGACTGATCTTGATCTCAATTTCCCCGACCATGTCGGCGAAAAGCCAACTGGAATCGCCCGCAAGCTTGGTAACCTCGGGCTTTCCATCAATGGCTTCGCCATGCGCTACTACTCGAATCCGGCCTTCAAGCTCGGCGCCTTCACCAATCCGGACCCAGTGGTACGCCGCGAAGCCATCGACCTAACCAAGGCTGGCATCGACGCCGTGCGCGAGGCCGGCGCCAGCCTGATGACGCTCTGGCTTGGTCAGGATGGCTTCGACTATGCCTTCCAGGCCGACTATGCGACGCTCTGGCAACACGAAATCGATGGGATTCGTGAAGTTTCCGCGCATGATCCCGATTGCCAGATCAGCCTGGAATACAAGCCCAACGAACCACGCTCCTATAGCCTGATGCCTGATGCGGCGACGACCTTGCTGGCGATCCGCGAGGTCGGCCTGCCCAATCTCGGCGTCACGCTCGATTTCGCCCATGTGCTCTATGCCGATGAGCAGCCGGCCTTTGCCGCCGCCCTGATCGCCCGCCACAGCAAGCTGCTCGGCGTGCATCTCAACGATGGTTACGCCAAGCGCGACGACGGCCTGATGGTCGGCGCGGTGCATACGCTGCAGACCGTCGAACTGCTGCGCCAGATCCGCCGCGACGGCTACGCCGGCGCGATCTATTTCGACACGTTTCCCGACATGACCGGGCTCGATCCTGTGCGCGAATGCGAAGTCAACATCGCCACTGTCAGGCGCATGCTCGGCGTCGTCGAGCGGCTGGAAAAGGACAACCGGCTGTCCGCCGCCATGGGCAGCCAGGACGCCGTGACATCGCAGGCCATCGTCCAGGAAATCATGCTTGGACCGGACATATGAGCCTGAGTGGGCTGGATCTGAAAGCCGTGGGGCCGCGCATCCGCATGATGATGCCGCATCTCACCCCGCTCGAGGCCAAGGTGGTAGAAACCGTTTTTGGCCGGCGCGGTTTCGACGAGACGATTCCGCTGAAGCAGATCGCCGAGGAAGCCGGCGTGTCGGAGGCGATGGTGGTCAAGATCGCCAAGAAGCTTGGCTTCTCCGGCTATCGCGACTTTCGCACCGCCGTCTATGAATACAGCCGCCTGCCGACCGCCGAAATGCACCAGGAACTGTCGGTCGACGACAGTTCGGCCGAGATCGTGCAAAAGGTGTTTCGCACCTCCATCCAGGCGCTGGAGGAAACCCTCGCCATACTCGACATCGAGGATTTCGACCGCGCCGCCGATCTGCTCTACCGCGCTTCAAATCGCGACTTCTACGGCGTCGGCGGTTCGGCGCAGATCGCACGCGACGTTTCGCACAAATTCCTGCGGATCGGCATCCGCGCATCGGTCTATGACGATTCGCACATGATGCTGATGTCGGCCTCGCTGCTCGGCGCCGACGACATCGCCGTCGGCTTCTCGCATTCGGGCAACACGTCGGCCGTCATCGATGCCATTCAGCTGGCCCGCAAGAATGGCGCGCGCACGCTCGCCATCACCAACTACGACAGTTCTCCACTCGCTGGGCTAGCCGACATCGTGCTGTGCTCGACCGCACAGGGCTCGCCGTTGATGGGAGAAAACGCGGCGGCACGCATTGCACAGCTCAATATTCTCGACGCGCTGTTCGTGGCGGTGGCGCAGCGCGATTACCAGGCGGCGGAGCGCAATCTTGGCCGCACCATGTCGGCGGTGAAATCAAAACGAAAAGACCGTGGCTCATGAGCAATCCGCCACTGGTCACCGTGTTTGGCAGCTTGCACTACGACATCATGGTCGATGCGCCTGACCGGCCACGCAAGGGCGAGACGGTAACCGGTCACGCCTGGCACCCGAAATGCGGCGGCAAGGGCGGCAATCAAGCGATCTCGGCGGCGCGCGCCGGCGTGCGTGCGGCGATGATCGGAGCCGTCGGCGACGATGATTTCGGCACGGCTCTGCTGGCCAATCTCACGCGCGCCGGCGTCAACCACAGCTGTGTGCGTGTGGCGCGAAATACAGGCTCCGGCATGAGCGTCGCGATCTTCGACGCGGAAGGCGATTACGGCGCAGTGATCGTCTCGGGCAGCAACCTCACTTTGGGTGAGGCCGACATTGCCTCTCCTTCCGAAGTGGTGGCCCAGACGGCGGTGCTGTTGCTGCAGAACGAAGTGCCTGAGGCCGCCAACATCGCCGCCGCGCGCGCGGTGAAAACGAGGGGCGGCCGGGTCGTGCTCAACGCGGCTCCGGCCCGCAAACTCTCCGATGATCTGATCGCGCTGGTCGACATCCTCATCGTCAACGCCATCGAGGCCGAGTTCCTGGCCGGCATGGCGGTGGTCGAAACGCTCGACGGTGCGGCGCAGGCTGCGCGACGCCTTGTCGATCTCTGCCCCACGGCAATTGTCACGGCGGGCGGCGAAGGTGTCGCCTGTTGTGACCGGAGCGGCGAAGCCTTCGCGCTCCCTGCCATTCCGGTCAAGGTTGTCAGCACGCATGGCGCGGGCGACGAATTCGTCGGCGCGCTGGCCGCAGCCCTTGCCAGGGGACAGGCCCTGCGGCCGGCCCTCGCTGTCGCCAACGCCGCTTCGGCCGTGCTGGTCTCGACACCGGAGGCCAAACGTATCTAACGGCCGGTTTTGATATCATCAAAAGACACCAAGCGCCGCGCATCCTTGCCGTCGATGCCGAATTCCGCTAAGGCGCGCCTTTGCCGCCGGGAGCATGCGCTTGACCGACCACCGCGCCGACGTCGCCATCATCATGGGCAGCCAGTCCGACTGGGCGACGATGCGCCACGCCGCCGAAACACTGGAAGCGCTGGGCATCCCGCACAAGCGGCTGATCGTCTCCGCCCACCGGACCCCGGACCGGCTCTATGATTTCGCCAAGGGCGCCAAGGCGGCCGGCTACAAGGTGATCATCGCCGGAGCCGGCGGTGCGGCGCACCTGCCCGGCATGACGGCGGCGATGACACCGCTGCCGGTGTTCGGCGTGCCGGTGGAATCCAAGGCGCTGTCCGGTCAGGATTCGCTGCTCTCCATCGTCCAGATGCCGGCCGGCATTCCGGTCGGCACACTGGCCATCGGCAAGGCCGGTGCCGCCAACGCCGCCCTTCTGGCGGCCGCTGTGCTGGCGCTCAACGACGACAAGCTTGCCGCCCGTCTCGACGCCTGGCGCGCCGCCCAGACCGCCAAGGTCGCCGCCGAACCGACGGACGCGCCGTGAGCCTGCCAGCGGGATCGACCATCGGGATCATCGGCGGTGGCCAGCTCGGCCGCATGCTGGCTGTTGCCGCGGCGCGCCTCGGCTACCGCACAATTATCCTCGAACCGCAGGCCGATTGCCCGGCGGCTCAGGTCGCGAACCGCCAGATCACCGCCGCCTATGACGATGCGGACGCTCTTGCCGAACTTGCAGCAGCCAGCGCCGTCGTCACATATGAATTCGAGAACGTACCGGTGGCGGCTGCCAGCGCGCTTGCCGCCAAGGTGCCGGTCCATCCGCCGCCGCGTGCGCTGGAAGTGGCACAGGACCGGGTGGCGGAGAAGCAATTTCTCAACGGCATTGGCATCAAGACCGCCGATTTCCGCGCCGTCGACAATGACGACGAGCTGACGGCGGCGCTGAGAGCGTTCTCGGGCAGCGGCATCTTGAAGACCCGCCGCATGGGCTATGACGGCAAGGGTCAGCGCGTCTTCCGCAACATGGAGACGGGCGGCTTTGCCGGCACCTGCGAGGCCATGAGCAATGTGCCGCTGATCCTGGAATCCTTCGTCGCTTTCGAGCGTGAGATCTCGGTGATCGCCGCGCGCGGGTTGGACGGCGCGGTCGCCGCCTACGATCCGGCCGAGAATGTCCACCGCGACGGCATCCTGCATACCTCGACCCTGCCGGCCCAAATCAGGCAGGAAACAGCGGCGGCGGCACAAGCGGCGGCGGCAAAAATCCTGTCGTCCCTCGACTATGTCGGCGTCATCGGCGTCGAGTTCTTCGTTCTTGCCGATGGCTCCCTGCTGGCCAACGAAATGGCGCCGCGGGTGCACAATTCCGGCCACTGGACGGAAGCCGCCTGCATCGTTTCACAGTTCGAGCAGCATATCCGCGCCATAGCCGGCCTGCCGCTGGGCAACCCCGGCCGGCATTCCAACTGCGTCATGGAGAATTTGATCGGCGACGACGTCCTGCGCGTACCCGCTCTGCTCGCCGAGCCCGATCTGATGCTGCATCTCTACGGCAAGGCAGAAGCCCGCCCAGGCCGCAAGATGGGCCATTTCACGCGCATCAGCCGGCGTAGCTGAGCTATTCCAGGAAAGCGCGCAGCGCTTTGCCTAAGGGGCGTGGCCCTATTGCAGCTCGTTGTTCAGATCCCCGTCTTCGTCGGGGCTGGCGCAACTCGCGTCGCCTTCCTGGCAATTGGCGCCGGACGTCAGCTGCTTGGTGCGCTGCTCCGTCAGTTCGGTCAGGCATTGCGAAACCTCCATGGGATGGATGGAGCCGCCTTCGCTGTCTGTCGTGGTATAGGCGCATTCGGCGTCGCGGAAGGCGATCCAGGCGCGTTGCGCGACCTGCAGCAGCTTCCTGCTCTTGTCGTCGTTGCTGCCGACGAGATCCTTGTAGGCCTGGTTGAGCTTGGCATCGGCTGCCTGATAGTCCTCGCCGGCACAGATATTCATCATCTGCTGGCTGTCGTCGTTGCGGTCGCATTCCTGCGCCTGTGCAGTAGAGGCCGCCGCCAGAACGGCAAGGCAGGCGGACACAAACAACGGGCGCATGGACCTCTCCAAATCAGCTTGCAGGCGCCGCACCATTCCAGCCCGCCTTCGGCGGCGCAATGGCGTCGAGCCGAGATGGCGGATATTTGATGGCCAAAGCCGTTCTCAGCCGCTATGCAGCACGCTTGCGGTTGACATGGGCAAGGCTCCTCGTTTATGAGCCACGCAAGTTCAAAGGCGCGTCTTCTGGCGCGCCTTAATAATTCGGCCCGGACAGGGCCCAGACCGACGGGCAAGACCATGAAGATCAAGAATTCGCTCAAGGCGTTGAAGGCGCGTCACCGCGACAACCAGCTGGTTCGCCGCAAGGGCCGCATCTACATCATCAACAAGACCGCTCCGCGCTACAAGGCGCGCCAGGGCTGAGTTTTCGGCCGGAGGCTCGTTGCCTCCGTCCCTGTGATGTTATTTGCCGGAGATCCGGCACTTTCACGCTAATTTCAGTTTGACGATCCGCCGTCCGGGGTTAGATTCGGGCGATGCGGATTCTTTTTGCATTTTTCGCGGCCCTCTTCCTGTTCAGCGCCACAGCAGTGCGAGCGGATGATCCACCGGCCGCCACGACGCCGCCGGTTGCCGTGACCAAGGAAGCCCGGCTCGACCAGCTGTTTGCCGACCTGAAGCGCGAACGCAACGAAAAGGCTGCCGAGCGCATCGCCGGGCGCATATGGGGCGAATGGTTCCAGTCAGGCAGCGCCTCAATCGACCTGATGATGCAATGGTCGCAAAAGGCGATGGATGACCAGAAGTTCGACGTCGCCCTCGACTTCCTCGACCAGGTCGTCACCCTGCAGCCCAAATATGCCGAGGGCTGGAACCGGCGCGCCACCGTGCACTACATGATGAGGAATTTCGGGAAATCGATGTCCGACATCGACCAGACGCTGCAGCTGGAACCACGCCATTTCGGCGCGCTTTGCGGCCTGGCGCAGATCATGGCCGCCACCGGCCACAAGCAATCGGCGCTCGAAGCCTGGCAGAAGGTGCTGGCCATCTACCCGATGATGCGGAGCGCCCAGGACCAGGTCGCGACGCTGTCGGAAGAGCTTGCCGGCGAAGGAATTTGATTAGGCAGTAGGGATAGGGATTAGGCAGTAGGGTGGCGGTTGATACCCGTGCCTACTGCCCTACTGCCCTACTGCCCTACTGCCCTACTGCCCTACTGCCCTACTGCCTACTGCCTACTGCCTACTGCCTAGAACTTATCCCCCTCCACCCCCGTACCTCTCCTCATGAACCTCATCTACGCCGCCTGTGCCTTCCTCCTCGCGCTCGTCTTTGCCCTTGCCGGAGTCACCCGCGCCGGCGCGTGGCTGATCGAGTGGCGCAATCCGCCGGCCGGCGAATTTGCCGAGATCGACGGCGCCCGCATCCACTATGTCCATGTGCCGGCGCCGCGAAATGCCGAGCTGCCGGCGATCGTCTTCATCCATGGCGCCAGCGCCAACCTCAGGGATCAGATGCTGCCGATCCGGCCTTTGCTCGAAGGCCGCGCCGAAATGGTGTTCCTCGACCGGCCGGGCTTCGGCTGGTCGGAACGCGGCCCCGGCAACAATGAAAGCCCCGCAGCGCAAGCCAACACCATCGCCAAGCTGATGGACCGCGTCGGCATCCACAAGGCCATAATCGTCGGCCATTCCTTCGGCGGCGTGATCACCGCTGCCTTTGGCCGCGAGCATCCTGACAAGACGCTCGGCCTCGTCTTCCTGTCGCCGGTCAGCCACCCTTGGCCGGGCGGCGCGACCGCCTGGTATTACAAGCTGACCAACATCCCCATCATTGGCTGGCTGTTCTCGGAGACATTGGCCTATCCGGCCGGCACACTGCAGATGAACGGCGCCACGGCCTGCGTGTTTTCGCCCAACAAGGTGCCGGACGTCTATGTCGGCAACGCCTCGATCCCGCTGGTGCTGCGTCCCGGTGCCTTCCGCGCCAATGCCATCGATGTCGCCGGCCTCTATGACTATGCGCTCAAGGCCGCGCCGCATTACCGCGACATCAAGGCGCCGACGGTCGTTATCTCAGGTGACCGCGACAAGGTGGTCTATGCCTCGATCCATTCGGTCGGCCTGGTCAGGGATATTCCGGGCGCCGAGCTGATCTGGGTCCACAATCTCGGCCACAAGCCGGACTGGATCGCCTCCGATCTCGTCGTTGGCGCCATCGAGAAAGTCGCCGGCAAGGACGTCGACCTGCAGGCAATGGCGAAAACCGTGGAGATGCGGATCGCAGGGGACGCCTATAATGAGGGACAATGCCCCGACATCACGGCGCCCGACGCGGAACTCGCCCCGATCTGATCGCCGCATGTATGTCCTGAAGCACGGCATCAAGAAGAACCCGGAGAAGCGATGGGCATTGCCGGACCGCATCTTCTTCGGTCACGGCGCGTGCGCCATTCTCGCAGGCGCCTTTCTCGAGCACGCTCCTCTGGAAGGATTTTACGGCGAACGGATCATTCCGGGCGAGGGCTTTTCCGGAAACCATATCTATGTGACCAACGGCGTGATCGCGTTCGACTACCACGGCTATTCCGCTCGTAAGCGGCTGCTGGAACACCACAGAAGAGGCTGGGCATCGCACAACCCTGGATGGCACTGCGCAATCACCAGGGTCGATTTCGACCTGCTCGACACGGTCGAACTCAACCGGCGAAAGATGCTGGGTCCGGACCAGTACCTGCACGACCCCGTTCCTCGCGCGTGCCGGTTCCTTCGGCGTATCGATCACGCCGAAGCCGCGGCAAGAGCGCTGCGAACCAAGGCGAGTTGAAGCCTCTCTCAGCCTATGTTGCGGCTAGCCTGCACGTCCGATCCGACATAGGCGATGCGCAGCATGTTGGTCGAGCCCGGCGTCCTCAGCGGCACACCTGCCGTGATGATGACGCGGTCGCCCGGCTGGCCGAAACCCTCTTCGAACGCGATGCGGCAGGCGCGGTCGACCATGTCGTCGAGGTCGACGGCGTCGGGCGAGACGACGCAATGCGTGCCCCACAGCAGCGACAGCCGCCGCGCGGTGTTGAGGATCGGCGACAGCGCGATGATCGGCACCTGCGGGCGCTCGCGCGCGGCGCGCAGGCCGGTGTTGCCCGACGCCGTATAGGTGATGATCGCCGACAGCTTCAGCGTCTCGGCGATCTCGCGCGCGGCGAGCGAAATGGCGTCGGCGCCGGTCGCTTCCGGTTCCGAACGCTGTGCGTTGATGATGCCGGCATAGGTCGGGTCGGTTTCGACCTTGGTGGCGATGCGGTTCATCATCGCCACCGCCTCGACCGGATAGGCGCCGGCCGCCGACTCGGCTGAAAGCATGATGGCGTCGGCGCCTTCGAACACGGCGATCGAGACGTCGGAGACTTCGGCGCGGGTCGGCACCGGCGCGGTGATCATCGATTCCAGCATCTGCGTGGCGACAACCACCGGCTTGCCCGCGCGGCGCGCCGCGCGCGTTATCTGCTTCTGGATGCCGGGCACCGCTTCGAGCGGCATTTCGACACCGAGGTCGCCGCGGGCGACCATCAGCGCGTCCGACAATTCGATGATCTCGGCCAGCCGGGTGACGGCTTGCGGCTTTTCGATCTTGGCCATGATCAGCGCCCGGCCTCGCGCGATCTTGCGGGCTTCGGCGAGATCTTCCGGCCGCTGCACGAAGGACAGCGCCACCCAGTCGACGCTTGCTGCCAGCACCGCATCGAGGTCCTTGCGGTCCTTTTCGGTCAGCGCACCGACCGGCAGGTCGGTGTCGGGCAGGCTGACGCCCTTCTTGTCGGAGATCGTGGTGCCGGCGACCACCGTGCAGGTGATCGACTTGCCGTCGCTCTTCAGAGCCTTCAGCTCCAGCTTGCCGTCGTCGATCAACAGACGGTGGCCGGCCTCGACCGAGCTCAGGATTTCGGGATGCGGCAGGTAGACCCTGGTCGAATTGCCGGGCTCGGGATTGTTGTCGAGCGTGAAGGTCTGGCCAGCCGTCAGCACCTCCTTGCCGTTGGCGAACTTGCCGACGCGCAGCTTCGGCCCCTGCAAATCGGCCAGGATGCCGATCGGACGACCAACCTTTTCCTCGACGGCGCGGATGCGGCCGACCAGCGTGCGCATCAGTTCGTGGTCTGTGTGGCTCATATTGATGCGGAAGACATCGGCGCCGGCTTCGAACAGCTTCTGCAGCATCTCCTCGGACGAGGAGGCCGGACCGATGGTGGCGAGGATCTTGACCTTGCGGCTACGTCTCATTGACTGTTTGTTCCCGGGGCGGCTGGAGCGCCTCCCGTTGTGGACTCATCGGTCAGCTGGACCATCCAGCTTGCCTGTTCGCCCGTGTCATATTCCTGGAATCCGGCGCGCTGGAAGCCCCGGGCGACGCAATCGGTAACGCCGGCGATCTTAAACTCTTTTTCGGCCACGCACATGTTGATCGGGCCATCCCAACGCCCGCCACGCTCGGCGTCTTCTGCATAAAGATAGTAAAACCTTGATGACAGCGGCCCTTCGATCAGCGTCTTGCAGCTCGATCCTTCGATGTGCCACCACCCCTCGGTGATCCAGCCGGCCTTGGCGCGGTAGCCGATGCCGACGCCGACCAGGTTCTGCGTGGCGTTGCAGACGCGGAAATCGGCGCGGGCGGGCGAGGCCGCGACCAGCGCGGTAAGCCCCACCGTCAAGGTCAGGAGCGGCACGGCAAAGGCGCTGCGCGCGCGCGGCCTGCCGGCGGAACCCATCCCGAAACCCCTCAACAACGTCATCTGCATCTCTCAACGCCCCTTTTCGGAAAAGTCCGGGCGCATGTCAACGCGCCGTTCTGTCCAATTCCAATCGATTTAGAAAGGCCCCCGACACGCAATCTGCCGCGCGTGACCGGATTTTCGCAGAAACCGTGGCCAAACAACGGCATTGCGCCAGCGTCCTCTTCGTGGGTAATGACGATAGCACCCTCCCCGACGCCAGCGAACAGACCTTTTCAGCCAATGACCCGATCCACAGTTTTCGCGCCTTTCGATCTTGTCGAAGGCGACCGCAAGCGAGGCATCGTGCTGATCGCCGACCATGCCCGCCGCGACTTGCCGGATGAGTATGGCAGCCTCGGCCTGCCGGCGGCACAACTCGAGCGCCATATCGCTTACGACATCGGCGTCGAGACCGTGACGCGCGAACTGGCGGCGGCGCTCGACGTACCGGCGGTGATCGCCAATTTTTCGCGCCTGTTGATCGACCCCAATCGTGGCGAGGACGACCCGACGCTGATCCGTCAGCTCTATGACGGCACCGTGGTGCCGGGAAACTACCCGATGGCACCGGAAGAACGCGAAAGGCGGCTCGACGGCTTCTACCGGCCTTATCACGACGCGGTCGGCGCCATGATCGCCTCGGTGGCGCAGGCTTCAGGCAAAGCGCCTTTCATCTTCTCCGTGCACTCCTTCACCCCGGCCATGCAAGGTATTGCGCGGCCCTGGCATGTCGGCATCTTGTGGGACCTCGACGACCGCGTGGCGCGGCCGCTGATCGACATGCTGGAGGAGGATAAAGACCTCGTCGTCGGCGACAACGAACCCTATGATGGTGCACTGCGCGGCGACACCATGTTCAAGCACGCCATCGTCAACGGCTTTGCCCATGCGCTGATCGAGATCCGTCAGGACCTGATCGCTGATCAGAAGGGTGCGATCGCGTGGGCTGAACGGCTGGCGCCGATCGTTGACGCGATCAATCGTCGTCCCGATATACATGACGTGAGGATGTTCGGCTCGCGCACCGGGCCGCGGTGAGGATCAAGACATGACCGAGCTCAGCGACGAACAGAAACGCGATTTCGAGGCCGCCGCCTTCCGCCGGCTGGTCGACCATCTGCGCGAGCGCAGCGATGTGCAGAACATCGACCTGATGAATCTCGCCGGCTTCTGCCGCAACTGCCTGTCGAACTGGTATCGCGAGGCCGCCAATGCCGAGGGCGTCGACCTCGGCAAGGATCAGTCGCGCGAGATCGTCTACGGCATGCCGTATGCACAATGGCAGGCGCTGAACCAGACCGAGGCTTCGGACGCCAAGAAAGCAGAGTTCGAGGCGAGGCGGCCGAGGGATCATTAGCACCCCGCTGGCAACGCTATAGGCGACTGCGCGCCCGCGATTGGCGGGGCCCTACGCGACTTCGTCATCTAGGGTGGAGCAGTTGCGAAGCGACGTAGCGGAAACCCTGGGATCCATGCCGTGACATCGGCCGAAGAGCGCAACGGCTCAGAATGAAGGTCGCGCCCACCATGCCTGATTCTGCGCCGTAGCACCGCACAGACGGCACGGAATGGATCCTCGGGTCTGCGCCGCGTCGCTACGCTCCTTGCTTCGCCCGTGGATGACGAAGGGAGAGGCGTCTTCCTAATCTCCGACGTAGTAGTTCGCCATGAACGGTACCGACCCACGTTGGCCTTTGGTCCAAACATTCCTCGCAGCCAGGCGCTTGACTGCAGATTGAATCGATCTAATTTGCCGCGCAAAGCCATTTTTGACCGGATTCGAACCCATGGACGCGCAAAACACCATACAGGGCGCCATTCGCGGGCGATGGGCCGTAGCAAGCATCTTTCTCGCCAACGGCTTCCTGACCGGCAGCTGGGCGCCGCAGATTCCGGTGTTCCTGACTCGGCTCGACATCACAAAATTCACGCTCGGTTTGCTGATCCTTCTGTTCGGCGTCGGCGCGGTCGCGGCCATGAGCTGGTGCGGGCAACTGATCTCCAAACATGGCTCGCGCACCGTGCTGCGCTGGTTCGGCCTGTGCGGCAGCCTCGGCCTGCTGGTGGTGGCGCTGGCGCCCAACGTGCCGCTGGCGGCGATCGCCATGATCATCTTCGGCGGCTCGATCGGCGGCATGGATGTCGCCATGAACGCCAATGCCGTGGTGGTGGAGCGCCGGCTGTCCCGCGCCATCATGTCGTCGTCGCATGGCTTCTGGAGCCTTGGCGGTTTCGCCGGCGGCGGTCTCGGCGGTTACGCCATCCAGACTTACGGCCATCTTGCCCATGCGGCTGTCGTGACGGTGCTTGCCTTTGCCGTCATAGCCGTGGCGGTCGGCTATCTCATCGCCGAGGACAAACCGCAGGCCGCCGAGCATCACAAATTCGCGCTGCCGGCCAATCCGCTGGTCTATCTGGTCGGGCTGATGGCCCTGCTGACCATGATCTCCGAGGGCGCCGTGCTCGACTGGGCGGCGCTTTACCTGAGGCAAGAGCTTGGCGCCGACCTTGCCATTGCCGGTCTTGCCTACGCCGCCTTCTCCGGTGTCATGGCGATCATGCGCTTCTTCGGCGACGGCGTGCGCAACCGCTTCGGCGCGGTAGCGACGCTGCGCGGCTCGGCCATCGTCGCCGCCGCCGGCATGCTGGTCGCCGGCCTGGCGCCCTCGCCTTGGATCGCCATCGCGGCCTTTGCTCTCTGCGGCTTCGGCATCGCCAATATGGTGCCGATCATCTTTTCGGCCGGCGGCAACCAGGAAGGCATGTCATCGGGCACCGGCATGAGCGTCGTCACCACCATGGGCTATTCCGGCATATTGGTGGCGCCGTCGGCGATCGGCTTCGTCGCCGAGCATTCGAGCTTCGGGCCGATCTTCGTCGCCATGTCGGGCCTGCTGATCGTTGTGCTGTTGATGGCCGGGCTCGCTCACCGCGCCGAATTCGCGCCCGTCCCGGCCGAATAACGCTTCAGCTCCTCGTAGAGGAAATCCGCGACACGGCGGATGCGCACGCTGGTGCGCACGTCGCGATGCATGGCCAGCCACACCGGCAGGCTGGGCAAGGGCAGGCCGGGCAGCAGTTTTTCCAGCAACGGGTCGCTGTCGGCCAGCGGCTCCTGGCCGAGGCCGATGCCGTTTCCCGCCCGCAGCGCCTCCCACAAGACGATCTGGTTGTCGGTCCTGAAACGAAAATTGCTGCGGGTTATCGGGATGCCGAACTGGGTAAAGCCGCGGATCATTTCGTCGCTGCGGTCAAAGCCGATCAGCGGGTGGCCGACAAGGTCGGCTGGCGCCAGCGGGCGGCCGTGCCGGTCGAGATAGGATTTGGCCGCGCAGCAGCACAGCGCAATGTCGCAGACCTTGCGCGCCGTCAGCTCGTTCTGCGCCGGCTTGACCATGCGGATGGCGATATCGGCATCCCGGCGCAGCAGGTTCTCGACCTGGTTCGAGGCAACGATCTCGACCTCGATGCCGGGCTCCTCGATGCCGAGCCGCGCCGTCATTGTTGGCAGCACATAGGCTGCCACCACCTCGCTGGCGGCGATGCGCACCGTGCCTTCGATCGCCTCGACCGAACCCAGCGCCAGCAGTGAAAAGGCGCTCGCTTGTTCGCTCACCGCTCTGCCGCGCTCGAACAGCGTGGCGCCGGCTTCCGTCAGCGCATAGCCGCGCCGCCCGCGCCGAAACAGGGTGACGCCGAGCGCCTGTTCAAGCTCGCCGATGTGGCGCCCAAGCGTCGGCTGGCTGGCCGATAGCTTTCGCGCCGCGGCCGACAGGCTGCCGCTTTCAGCCACGGTGACGAAGCTCTTGATCAGGTTCCAGTCGATCTCTGTCATTCACTTATGAATATCAAACCTGCATTCGTAGTCAATTTTCATTCGAAGATGAAGGCATCATATTCGGCCTGCAAACACAAACACGGAGACGAAAAATGACCAAGATCGCAATTCTCGGCGCCAATGGCCGGCTCGGCCGCGTGGTTGGCAAAGCCTTCATCGACGCCGGCTTCGACGTCCGCGCCGTCACCCGCACTGGCAAGGTGCCGGCCGAACTCGACGGCGCCACTTCCGTCGCCGGCGACGCCATGGACCCCCAGTCGCTTATCAGCGCCACCGAGGGCGTCGACATCGTCTTCAATGGCCTCAACCCGATCTACACCGACTGGGGCAAATGCCTGCCGATGGCGGAAAACGTCATGGCCGCCTGCCATGCCAATGGCGCGCTGCATCTCTTCCCCGGCACCGTCTACAACTACGGCTCGCCAATGCCGCAGGTGGTCACCGAGGACACCCCCTTCCGCCCGACCACCGAAAAAGGCCGCATCCGCTGTGCCATGGAAGCGCTGTTTCGCCGCGAGGCCGATGCCGGCCGCGTCCGCACCATCATTCTGCGCGCCGGCGACTTCTTCGGCGGCACCGGCAGCGGATCATGGTTCGACCTTGTCGTCGCCGCCAAGATGAACAAGGGCGTCTACACCGCGCCCGGCCCGGCCAACCTCGTGCATGAATGGGCCTATTTACCGGACTTCGCCGTCGGCTTCGTCGGGCTGGTGCGCAATCTGGGCAAGCTCGGTTTCTACGAGGTGCTCAACTTCCCCGGCCATGCCGTCACCGACATGGACATCAAGGCGGCGGCCGAGAAGGCGCTGGGCCGTCCGCTGAAGCTCACCTTCATGCCTTGGTGGGTGCTGCGCGCCGGCAGCCCGTTCGTGGCGATGTGGCGCGAGATCGTCTCGATGTCTTATCTGCGCTTCGAACCGCACCGGCTCGTGTCCGACCGGCTGGAAGGCATCATCGGCGATGTCCCGCACACGCCGCTGGATCAGGCTGTGGCAGAGGCGCTCGATGACATCGGCATCACCGCCCCTCGTGCAAAAGACGCAGCATAGGCATACAGTGTAGGGCGTCAGCCACGCTTGGTATGGAACCCAACTCGCACCTGGCCCAATCGCGGAAATGAGCAACCGGATGGTCATTATGAGGAGACTGTTTATAACGGTCGGCGAGATCACGATGACCAAGGGGAGACGATGCGTTACATACGTCCGCTTTCAATCGAAGATGCCGTTGGCCTGCTGGCCGGCTCTTCCGGCACATCCGCCATTCTGGCAGGAGGCAGCGACCTTCTGGTGAGGATGAAGGGCGGGTTTGTCGAACCCGACCTGATCGTCGACATAAAGGCGATCGAGGGCCTGGGCGAGATCAGGCAAACAGCCGATGGCTTCAGCATCGGCGCGGCTGTTGCTTGCGCCGTGCTGGGAGAAAACTCAGCTCTGAAGACGGCATGGCCCGGCGTCGTCGAAGCGGCAAAGCTGATCGGCTCGAAGCAGGTGCAGGGTCGTTGTACGATAACCGGTAATCTCTGCAACGCTTCGCCGGCCGCCGACAGCGTCCCGGCTTTGGTGGCCGCCGGCGCCAAGGCGGTGATTGCCGGTCCCTCGGGCAAGCGCACCATTGCCGTGGAGGCCGTGCCGATCGGGCCGGGCAAGACCTCGCTCGCCAAGGGCGAGATCATCGAGGCGATCCTGCTCGACAAACGCGCGCCGCGTTCGGGCGATGCCTATCTCCGATTCATTCCGCGCACCGAGATGGACATCGCCGTGGTCAGCGCCGGCGTGAACCTGACGCTTGACGAGCACGGCGTCGTCACAGCCGCCCGCGTCGCGCTGGGCGCCGCGGCACCGACGGTGCTTTTGGTCGAAGAGGCCGCCGAGGCTCTGATCGGCAGGAAGCTCGACGAAGCAGCGCTTGAGCGGCTTGCCAAGGTCTGCGCCGGGGCCTGCCGGCCCATCGACGACAAGCGCGGCACCATCGAATTCAGACGAAAAGTTGCGGGCGTGCTGGCCAGACGTGCCGCGACGACCGCCTACGCACGTGCAGGAGGCAAATGATGGCCGGTGTAGCAGTTTCAACGACAATCAACGGCGATCACGTCGAGTACCTTTGCCAACCCGACGAGACGTTGCTCGACGTCCTGCGCGATCGGCTTGGGCTGACCGGCGCCAAGGAAGGTTGCGGCACCGGCGACTGCGGCGCCTGCTCGATCATCCTCGACGATCGGCTGGTCTGCTCGTGCCTGGTGCTGGGCGCCGAAGCCGAGGGCCGGCAGGTCGAGACCGTCGAGGGCATGGCGCACGGCGAGAAGCTGCACACGCTGCAGCAGAAATTCCTCGAACACGCCGCCCTGCAATGCGGCATCTGCACGCCGGGGTTTTTGATCGCGGCGAAGGACCTGCTGGCGAAAAACCCCGACCCGTCCGAGGAAGAAATCCGCTTCGGCCTCGCCGGCAATCTCTGCCGCTGCACGGGCTACGACAAGATCGTGCGCGCCGTCCAGGACGCTGCCAACGTGATGAAGGGAGCCTAAGCCATGAATTTCGATCCGCGCTTTTCGGGCCGCAAATTTGCATCCGTCGGCACCCGCCCCATCCGCCCCGACGGTGTCGACAAGGTGACGGGACGCGCCCGCTATGGCGCCGACTTCAACATGGCCGGACAGCTGGTCGGGCGTGTCCTCAGAAGCCCGCATGCCCACGCAAAGATCCTGAAGATCGACACCTCGAAGGCGGAAAAGCTGGCCGGCGTGAAAGCGGTGATCACCGCAGCCGACTTGCCCGATCTGACCGATGGCGATGCCGCCATGTACGACGTCCTCGACAATTGCATGGCGCGCAGCAAGGCGCTCTATGACGGCCATGCCGTGGCCGCGGTCGCCGCCGTCGATGCCCGCACGGCGCGACAGGCGCTGAAGCTGATCGAGGTCGACTACGAGCTGTTGCCGCATGTCACCGATGTCGATGAGGCGATGAAGCACACTGCCCCCTTGATCAACGACACCATCTTCACCGAAGGCCTCGAGGAGAAGCCGGTAAAGCCCTCCAACGTCACCAAGCGCAGCCAGTTCGGCCATGGCGATGTCCATCAGGGTTTCGGCCACGCCGACTTCATCGTCGAGCGCTCCTTCAAGACTGAGCAGACGCATCAGGGTTATATCGAGCCGCATGCCTGCGTGGCGAACGTCAGCTCCGACGGCACCGCCGACCTCTGGGTCTGCACGCAAGGGCATTTCGTCTACCGCCAGCATTGCGCGCAACTGCTCGGGCTGGAAGCCTCCAAGCTGCGCGTCACCTCGTCGGAAATCGGCGGCGGCTTTGGCGGCAAGACCCATGTCTGGGCCGAGCCGGTGGCGCTCGCGCTGTCACGCAAGGCCGGCCGGCCGGTGAAGCTGGTCATGACGCGCGACGAGGTGTTCCGCGCCTCGGGCCCGACCAGCGCGACCTCGATCGACGTGAAGATCGGCGCCCGCAAGGACGGCACCATCACCGCCGCCGAGGCGACGCTGCGCTATTCCAGCGGCCCCTATGCCGGCACCTGGGCCGAGATCGGCGCCATGACGGCGTTCGCCTGCTACAAGCTCGATAACGTCAAGACCGTCGGCTACGAAGTGCTGGTCAACCGGCCGAAGACCGCGGCCTATCGCGCGCCCTCCGCACCCATGGCGGCGTTCGCGGTGGAAAGTGCGGTCGATGAGCTGGCCAAGGAGCTCGGCATGGATCCGGTCGAGTTCCGCATCAAGAACGCCGCGCAGGAAGGCACCCGCTCCTCCTATGGCCCGGTCTATGGCCCGATCGGCATCGGCCCGACGCTGGAAGCGGCGAAGACCCATCCGCACATGAAGGCGCCGCTGGGCAAAAACCAGGGCCGCGGCATGGCCTGCGGCTTCTGGTTCAACTTCGGCGGCCAGACCTGCGTGGACCTGAACATCGGCATGGATGGCTCGGTGTCGCTCGCTGTCGGCACGGTGGACGTAGGTGGTTCACGTGCGTCGCTGTCGCTGGTGGCGGCGGAAGAGCTCGGCATCGACTATGCCCAGCTCAAAGCGGTGGTCGCCGACACCTCCAGCCTCGGTTACAACGACATGACCGACGGCAGCCGCGGCACCTTCTCGTCCTCGATGGCGACCATCTCGGCCGCTCGCAACGCGATCAAGATCCTGCGCGACCGCGCCGCGCAGATGTGGGACATCCCGGTCGATGACGTGATCTGGGAGAACGGCCACGCCATCGCCAAGGGCGAGAAGTACGGCAACCTCGCAGCCCTGTCGCTGAAGGAGATCGCGGCCGCGTCCGGCAAGACCGGCGGGCCGATCGCCGGCCACAGCGAACTCGTCGCCGACGGCGCCGGCGTCTCCTTCGCCACCCACATCTGTGACATCGAGGTCGACCCTGAGACGGGTGCCGCGCGCGTGATCCGCTACACGGTGATCCAGGATGCCGGCAAGGCGGTGCACCCGACCTATGTCGAGGGCCAGTACCAGGGCGGCGCCGCGCAAGGCATCGGCTGGGCGCTCAACGAGGAGTATATTTACGGCAAGGATGGACGCCTCCAGAACGCCGGCTTCCTCGACTACCGCATCCCGGTCTGCTCGGACCTGCCGATGATCGACACGCAGATCCTGGAAATACCCAACCCCAACCACCCCTATGGCGTGCGCGGCGTCGGCGAAACCTCGATAGTGCCGCCGCTGGCGGCGATCGCCAATGCGATGTCGAACGCCGCCGGCGTGCGCATGACCCACATCCCGATGTCGCCGCCCCGCGTCCTCGCCGCGATCGAGGCGGAACGGGAAGGCAGGGCATGATGCCGAAAAGTGCGCAGCGGTTTTCGGATAACATCATGCTCGGTCAAGAATAGCGAGGTCTGGCAAATGGTCGAAGTCACCCTCTGGGGCGCCCTCGGCCAGCTCGCCGGCGGCCAGAGCAAGGTCGAGGTCGAGGCCAAGGACATCAGGGAGCTGTTCAGGAAGCTGGCTGAACAGTATCCCGGCATCGAGCCCTGGATCGAGAAGGGCATCGCGGTGGCCATCGACGGCACGATCTATCGCGATACCTGGTCGAAGGAACTGCCGCAGGGGGCGGAGATTTTTCTGCTGCCGCGGCTGGCTGGGGGGTGATGGGGAGTTGCTTCCGCCATCGCCTAGCATCAAGGCCTCGAACGTCTTGGATGGGACCGACTGCAGACGGTCGGCTTTTGGCAAGATAGCTTGGAAACCTTGTGCCGTAGCTCCCAACGTTCCTTGACATCGGGTATTTATCCGAAATTATGGAGGAAAGAAGGATCGCAGGCATGACGGGAATCGCGCTGTCGGGCGTATCAAAGCACTTTGGCGCAGTCGAAGTGATCCGCGAGGTTAGCCTGGACATTGAGCCAGGAGAGCTGGTCGTGTTTCTCGGCCCGTCCGGTTCTGGCAAGACGACGCTGCTGCGGATGATCGCCGGTCTCGAAAGCATTGACGAGGGCACGCTGACGATCGACGGGGTGCGCTCGGAGAACCTGGCGCCGGGCAGGCGCAACGTTGCGATGGTCTTTCAGAACTATGCCCTTTACCCACATATGACAGTCGCGGAGAACATGGCCTTTGGCCTGAGGAACATTCGGGTCGCGCCGGATGTTATACGCCAACGGATCGCTGAGGCTGCGCGTATCTTGGAGATCGAAGCGTTGCTCCACCGGCGGCCGTCGCAGCTCTCCGGCGGGCAGCGCCAGCGCGTGGCCATCGGGCGTGCGATCGTCAAGGAGCCCAAGGCATTCCTGTTTGACGAGCCACTCTCCAATCTGGACGCGGCGCTTCGAGCTCGTACACGCGTCGAGCTTGCCGAGCTACATCAGCGTTTGAAGTCGACGATGATCTACGTCACCCACGACCAGGTGGAAGCGATGACCCTCGCCGACCGTATTGTGATCCTCAACGATTGCCGGATAGAGCAGATGGGAAGACCCGACGAGGTCTATGCGCGTCCGGCATCGCGATTCGTCGCGACCTTCGTCGGGTCTCCAGCGATGAACATTCTACCTGTTACGGTTTCAGGCTCAGGCGACAGGCTCAAGGCGCGCTTGACGGATGGATCGCTCGTCGAACTTCCCGGCGCGCCGGTCAACATGGATTGGCGCGAACTGGGAGTGCGGCCGGAATCGCTGACTGTCGTCTCCGAGGGCAGTGAAACATCCGCCACGGCCACGGTTGTCGAGCGCCTTGGCGAGCGAACGCTCGTCTATGCGCGGCTCGCTGATGGGACGCAGGTTACAGCACAGGATCGCGGGCTCTCGAGCGTCAAACCGGGCGACGCCGTTCGGCTGAAGTTCGACACCGCCGCCCTCCATCTTTTCGCCGCGGACGGATCGACCTGGCACGCGCGCTGACCGGGCCTGAATCCGCCGACCGGGGTCGTGCCCGCTGGCATTGCGCTTTGCTTGCGGGCCGAGGCTAGTGCATGTCGCCCAGAAGTGCGCTGCGGTTCTGGGACAACGACATGCATCAAAACAAAGACTTAAAGCGCGTCGCTTGAATCCGTTTCAGCGCGACGCGCTTTAGCCCTTGATGCCTGCTGAGAGCGTTATCGCTTCGGTTACTCGGCGCTGGAAGAAGAGGTAGGCCAGTGCCACGGGAAGGCCGGCCAGTACAGCTGCCGACAGCTGGCGCGCGTAGTAGACGCCGAAGGCGTCATTGACCTGCGTGATGCCGACGGTGATCGTCATCATCTCGGTGCGGGTAACAGAGAGGAACGGCCACAAGAACGCGTTCCACGTCCAGATGAAGCAGACGATCGACAGCGCCGTCGTTACCCCCCAGTTCATCGGCACGTAGATTTTGAAGAGGATCCCGAATTCAGACGCATTGTCCATGACCGCGGCCTCACGGAAGTCCTTCGGGACCTGATCGAAGAATTGCTTGTACACGATGATGATGACGGGGTGGATGAGCTGCGGCAACATGATTCCAGCCCAGCTGTTGAGCAGGCCAAGGTTGGCGACCAGCACGAAATGATTGATGATCAGCGCCGAAGTTGGCACCATGAAGGAGGCGAGGATCAGCCACCATAGCGCGATCCGCCCCGGGAACCGCAACTGCGAGATCGCGTAGCCGCACAGCATCGAGATGAAGATGGTGATGACCGTTACGCCGATCGCGACCGCCACCGAATTGACGTACCAGGTGCCGATCTGTGTGGTGGTCACGGCGGAAATATAGTTCTCCAGCGTCGGCGTCTCCGGCCAGAGTTCGATGTAAGGCCGGATGACTTCGTCGTCCGGTTTGAGCGATGAGATCACACCCCAATAAAGCGGGAATGCCCATAGGATGGCCCAGACGAGCGTCAGTGCCGTGATTATCCCGCCCCAAAAGGTCCAGCGCTGCGCAGCCATGGCGTTCATCGGCGCCGCCTTTCGGCGAGCCGAAGCAGTTGGAATTGCAGGACCGAGACGACGACCACAAGCACGAAGAGGGTGACGGCGACAGCGGCAGCCCTGCCTCCCTGGTTCTGCTGAAAGGCCTTCTGGAAGACGTAGTAGACGAGCACCATATTGTCGTTCGGCCGGCCGCCGATCGAGAACAGATAGACCTGATCGAAAATCTTGAGCTGCAGGATGAGCTGGATGGTCAATACCAGCGAGGTGATCGGCCAAAGCAGTGGCCAGGTGATACGCCGGAACGTGGTCCATCGCGTCGAGTTGTCGAGCGCCGCGGCTTCGTAGATCTCCACTGGTATGGACCGTAGTCCGGCGAGGAAGAGGAGGATCGAGAAACCCGCGGTCCACCAGATCGTCACCCCGGCCACCGCCGGCAGGAACCAGGCGCGCGACTTAAAGACCGGTACGCGCGGGATTCCCAGCCAGTCCAGCACATGCATCGCAATCCCGAACTGGAAATTCAGCGTCCAGTCCCAGATCAAATAGACCACGGACACCGGCAGGATGTAGGGCAGGAAGAACAGCGCCAGCACGGTCGCCTGGAACCGGCCCTTCAGACGCGACACGCCAAGCGCGATCAACAGGGCGATGAGCGTCCCGGGAATGACCGTCATCAGCACGAAGTAGGCGGTATTCCAGACCGCGCGCCGGAACATCGGGTCGTTGTCGAGCCGCAGGTAGTTGTCGAGACCGACCCACTGACCCGCGCCGATCAGCGGCGCATCGGTGAAGGAGATGCGAAACATCTGGACCGTCGGATAGACGAACGCCAGCAAGTAGATCGCCAGGAAGGGAGCGACCAGCACCAGCGCGACAAGACGTTCAGTTCGGGAGTTGCGAAGCATGGCTCTTCCTTGGACATGGCTGGGACCACCCTGGGCAGGGCGGTCCCAGCCTTTGAGCCCTACATGCTGTTCAGCTCCTCCTTGATGGATTTCACCGCCTCGCCCGGGTCCATCTCGCCGTTGAGGGTTGGCACGAAGTAATTGGACATGATGTCGAAGATCGGTCCGGCGACACCAGCCTTGGGCGACTTCGGATCGAAGATCATGTTGGCCGTCAGCGGCGAGTAGGTCGCATTGGGCTGCATTGCCTTGTATTCGGCCGTCTCGGTGACTGGCTTGTATGCCGGGATGTGGCCTGCCGTGGCCCAGAACAGCGAGTGCTTATCCATCCATGAGATCACCTCGAGAACGGCGGCACGCTTTTCCGGGCTGATCTCCTTGCCCTTGTTCTTCGGGATCGCGAACGAATGGCTGTCCGCGTAGGTGCATGGTTTGTCGAAGATCACCGGGATCTCGACGGCACCCCAGTCGAACAGCTTGCCTTGCTTGGCGAGGTCGGTCATCGTGGGAACTTCCCAGACGCCGTTGATCATCATTGCGGCCTTGCCCGAGGTGAACAGGGCGACGGTTGCGGGATAGTCCGTATAGGTCGACTGCAGCCCGGCCTTCGTCCACCCTTGCAGGACCGCCAACGCGTTCGCCAGCTTCTTGCCGTTGTCGCCGGCGAGGAACTCGTTGCCCGTCAGAAGCTCGCCGCCTTGCTGGCACACCAGCGAGTAAATGGTGCGGTACATGAAGTTGCCGTCGGCGGTGACGCTGCCCAGCGGGAACTCGACGCCGGCGTCCTTCAACTTCTGCAGTGTCGCGGTGAATTCCTCCTTGTTTTTCATGCCCATGGGACGGCCGTCGTCGCCGAGCACGCCTGCCTTCTTCAGGAGGACGCGATTGTAGTACAGGACGATCGGATGGGTATCGAGCGGCACTGCGTATTGCTTGCCGTCGACCGTCACGGCGCCCATCGTCGTCTGGGCAAAGTCCGAGGCCGAGAGGCCCATCTTGCTCATGTCGTCGGGGGTGATTTCTTCGAGAATATCCTGGCTCACCGCCAAGGGGATGCGGCTGGCATGATAGGTCATGACGTCTGGCGCCTCTCCGACCGCGACCGAGGTCTGCACCTTCGCGTAGAAGGGCGTGCCCCACTCCAGCGTCGTGGCGTCGATCTTGATCTTGCCAGCGTGGGCGGTGTTGAAGTCGGCGATCATCTGCTTCATGCGCACACCGTCACCGCCGCCGAGGAAATCCCACCACATGACGGTTTCTTCGGCCTGGGCCGCGACGGCCCAAAATCCTCCTGCCGCAACCACCGCTATGGCCATTATCCTGCGAAAGTTCATCTCAGCTTCCTCCCGAGTACGGCGGTTAGGTCCGCCTTGAACGTTTCAATGCTACACCAAACCAAACCCCCTGCAACGGATTTTACGGTATATATCTGATAGTCGGATATTAACTCAGAGTCTCACACGCACCATCGAGTAAGAGTGCGGCGGCAAGTTCAGCGTCATTCCCTTGCTGCTGAGCGCTGCCCCGTTGCCTTTGACCGGCGACACGTTGTCCGGCGCGTCCTTGGTGTTACAGGCCTCGAGATCGTCATGACGGATGATCGTATGCTCGATGGACTTGGCGGCGAACCGTTCGAGGGCGACGTCGGCCTCTATTGTCTCGGACCCATGCCGGTTGATTGCGAAGAAGGTCAGCGTGCCGGCGTTCGAATCATGCACGCCTGCAATGTCGAGCCATGGCACCTTGTCGGCCGCGGCCGCGTCATAGGTAGGCACCTCGACCGCGAGCTGCAGCGCGGTGCCTCGGCCATGCCTGGAGGCCAGCATGAAAGGCCAGTAGATCGTCTGCCGCCAGGCGGCGCCGCCGGGATCGGTCATGATCGGGGCGATAACGTTCACCAGCTGCGCAATGCAGGCGATGCGAACAACATCCGACCGGCGGATGAAGGTGTTGATGATGCAGCCAACCTGCAGCACGTCCTCGAAATTGTAGATGTCCTCCAGAAGCCTGGGTGCTTCCGGCCAGTCCCAGCTGCGCATGCGCGCGGCGTCCTGCTTGCGCTGATGGTACCAGACGTTCCACTCGTCGAAGGAGATCTTCACCTCCCGCTTCGAGCGGGTCTTGGCCTTCACGTAGTCGATGATGCCCGCGACTGTGCCAATGTAGCGGTCGAGCTTGGCTGGAAGAGCCAAATATTCGGCCGTATTCTTCTCGTAATTCTCGAAATACATGTGGAGAGAGATGTAATCGACCTGCTCGTAGGTCGCCTCCAACACGGTTGCTTCCCACTGCGGATAGGTCGGCATATTGGAATGCGACGAGCCGCAGACGACCAGTTCCACTGTCGGGTCGAGGCCGCGTAGCGCCTTGGCGGTCTCGTTGGCGAGATGGCCGTATTCGCTCGCCGACTTGTGGCCGACCTGCCAGGGACCATCCATTTCATTGCCGAGACACCAGAGGCGGCAGTTCCAGGGCTGCGTGCGCCCGTTCTTGGCCCTCAGGTCGGACCAGTAGCTGCCGCCCGGGTGGTTGACATATTCAACGAAGGCCCGCGCCTCGTCGAGGCCGCGGGAACCGAGGTTGACAGCTAGCATCATCTCGGTGCCGGCTTTTTCGGCCCAGTCGGCGAATTCGTGGATTCCAACCAGGTTCGGCTCCGTGGTGCGCCACGCAAGATCGAGGCGCCGCGGGCGGTTCTCCTTTGGGCCTATGCCGTCTTCCCAATTGTAGGCGGACACGAAGTTGCCACCCGGATAACGGCAGATCGGAGTGTCGAGCGCACGCACCAACTCGATCACGTCCTTGCGCATCCCCTCAGCGTCCGCTTGCGGATGTCCGGGCTCATAGATGCCCGTATAGACTGCCCGGCCAAGATGCTCGAGAAACGAACCGTAAAGACGTTTGTCGATATCCGCGACGGCGTAGGCCGCGTTCGCCGTGACTCTGGCTTTCATGATCCCTCCCACTGCGGACTATCAATCCGACTTTCCGGTTTGTATCCGGGTCGCGGGTCAGTTAAGGGCGGAGTTCATCCGCCCGTCAAGGGTCCAGTATGCTCTCAAGCCTTGAGCAGGCGCAGAACGATGTCGTTGCTGTAATTGCCGAAGCCGCTGCCGAAGATGTTTATGCCGCCGGGGTGACGCGCATCTTCCTTCACGCCGATTCGTATCCGGATCGAGCGGTGCCGCTCGAGTTCCAGATCAGCCAGCGAGCATTTGGAAACCTGGTGATCTCCGCGATAGGTGCCGTTATTCGTGACGCGCCAGTGTACGAGGTCGCCATACTGCGATCCGGCTAGCTTCCACCAGCCGGGCGTATGCTTGCCGCGCTTGTCGCCATAGTCGGCCGGCGCCGTCCAGGTATCTATCTCGTGTCCGTTAATCGCGACCGTGATGTCCGATGGCCAATCCTTCGAGGTGCCCGGCACCTCGGACGAAAGCTCCATCGCCAGCTCCAACCCGCCGACTTTGGCATTGGCAAGCGTCGCATTGTTGGGAAACTGGTATTCGACGAAGCCGCGCGTGAACCACAGCAGCCCAGCCCGCATACGGTCAGGATCGAGGAAGGTGTCGGGCACATCGAGAAGTCCGATGACGCCGTCCTTTGAACACAGGCCGCAGGGGGCGGAGACTTCGCATCTTGTGTAGAGTCCAAGCGGCATCGCCACTTCTATGACGCCGAGATCCTGCGCCGGGGTGCGGTCCTTAAAGACGACAACCAACTCGGAGAAGGTCGAATAGCAGACCTTCTGGCTTCCCTTGCGCGCCTTCTGTGATTTCGTCTCGATCAAACCGACATCGACAAGAACCTGGATGTTTGCGGAAATTGTCGATTGCGGAAGACCCAGTTCTTCGGCCACCTGATTGACGTTTTTCGGCCCCTTGCGGTGCAGCAGATCGAGAATCCGGACCCGGACCTCGCTCGCAAGGCTCTTCAACAAGTCGAGCCGCTCAAGCGGATCGACAACCATGATTTCATTCGACATATGGCCCGCACTCGTCATACGGGTTATGTATCAGCAGATCAGATACAGATAAAGCCGGTGACAGTTCTGCATTGAACCGCGTAGAAGCATCCGATCGAGATTTTTCATCGACAGCCGGTCTGATCCTCGACATCTCCACCAACAGCGGAAGATCACGAACGGGACTGCCGCGGCGAGGGCGACGCAGGATATGGAATTCATCGAAACCCCATCCGTCGAAGATTTCTGACTTGGGAGTGATCGTGACGCCGCTTTCCGGCGTTGCATCGGCCCCACACCCCGGCACCAACACAGATCATCACGTGGGAGAAACGAGTCTGACGTCTATCAAGCGCTTCTGCCCGAGGCTCTCGGACAATTCGAAGGAATTATGACGTCTGCTTCTGGGCCGGCGTTCTGCCAGCCGGAACCGGCGGAAAGGAAACAACCCCCGGCGCTTAAGTCACCACCGACAGGCTCGCCGGCTGCAACACGCCGGGGAATGGCCCGATCCTGGCCGGGCGATGCCCGGACTGGAACAGGTTGCTGTGGAGGTTGGCGACCCACTGCTTGCCTTCGGTCGTCAGCTCCAGATAGCGGATCGCGTCGCCAATATAGGGCTCGACCTTCAGCGTGAAGAAATCGGTGAAGATGGCGCCGAGATCAGCGGCGGTCTTGCAGCCGAGCTTTTCCGCCATCCCGGTTTCGGAGAACTCGGCAAACAGCGCCGGCAGCTTGCGGTGGTAGAAGGGATCGGCGAGTTGGCCGATCAGATCCGCGGCCCTGACCAGCGCCGGCTCGGTGTTGGTGGCCTGGTAGGCCGGATCGTCCGGCACCGGAAACCGCGTCATTTCGATCGCCGCGATAATGCGCTCCTCGTCGATGAACTTCGAGGATCCAAAGCGTTGGCGCGCATAGATCTTGGCGCGCTCGATATGATAGGGCGCAAGCACCGCGTCGGAGGCGCCGCGCGGTGGCGTATGGCGCTCGCCGGCCTCGTTGATGACGAAGCTGTCGTCGGTGTCGCCCGGGCATATGCCGTGCACCATGCCAATGTCGTGGACAAGCAGCGCGCAGGTATAATGCAGCCAGTCATCGGGTGTCAGGGATTCCGAAAGCAGCCGGCCGCGGATGATCTGCTGGCCGGCGAGCGTAACCATCAGCGTGTGCTCGATGTTGTGATAGAGGGCGTTCGAATTGCCGATGCGCTCCAGGACAAGGCGGGCCGCGCCGCCTATGTAGGCCGCATACTCCGAATTGCGATGCGAGAAATACTGCAGATAGAGTTCCGACAGATGGTCGCCGAGCCGGTCGGCCATGATGGAAATCGGATTGAGCATGACAATCGTTCCTGGCCAATTTGAAGCACGACAGATCGCGTGCGGCAGGCATCCTAGCACGGTTCCGGCGTGGATTTTATCACAGCATTGGTAATGCGCATCGCAGCCGAAGCAGGCACCTTTGCGCTTGCCTTGAAGCCATCCTATTCTGCAGGGTAGTCGCCGCTTGTGGGCATAAAATGTCGGTACTGCCATTCCTGAGAATTTACGCGCCGCTCAACGCGGTGCTGGCTGCGCCCGGGCTTCTGGCGGTGGCTGCGCTCACATCACCAAACATTTCCGGACGAACCAGGCTGGCCATGGTTGCCGTGCTGGCTGTCATTTGGGGCACCTATCTCGTGCAAATGGCCGCGACGCTGCTCAAGCGCCGGGCGGGAGACCTTCAGGACAGGACGCCAGCAATCGCCATCGATGTACTCGCGGTCCTGGTTCCACTTGCCGCATTTCTGCTCGTCGGCACGCCCGACTGGAGCCTCTACTGTGCTGTCTGGCTGCTGAAGCCGCTGCGCGACTCGACCTTCTTCCCGGTGCTGGGCAGGGTGCTGGCCAACGAAGCGCGCAACCTGATCGGTGTCACCACGCTGTTCGGCGTCGTTCTGTTCGGTGTCGCGCTCGCGGGCTATGTCATCGAGCGCGACATCCAACCGGAAAAGTTCGGCAGCATCCCCCAGTCGATGTGGTGGGCGGTGGTCACGTTGTCCACCACCGGCTATGGCGACGAAATTCCGCAAAGCTTCGCCGGCCGCGTCCTAGCCGGGGCGGTCATGATGAGCGGCATCGGCATCTTCGCGCTCTGGGCCGGCATTCTTGCCACGGGCTTCTATCAGGAAGTTCGTCGCGGGGAATTCGTCCGCAATTGGCAATTGGTCGCCGGCGTACCGTTGTTTCAGAAGCTCGGCCCGGCCGTGCTGGTCGAGATCGTGGCCGCGTTAAGACCTCGCACGGTGCCGGCGGGCGCCGTGATCTGCCGCGTTGGCGAGCCCGGTGATCGGATGTTCTTCGTCGTGGAGGGCCGCGTCACCGTCGCGACGCCGAAGCCGGTGGAGCTTGGCCCTGGCGCCTTCTTCGGCGAGATGGCGCTGATCAGCGGCGAACCGCGTATGGCGACCGTCAGCGCCGCAACGGCGGTCTCACTCCTGTCGCTGCACGCGGTGGATTTCCAGATGCTGTGCAGCAGCAGCCCGGAGATTGCGGAAATCATCCGCAAGACCGCGCTCGAGCGGCGCAGCGCGGCACCAACGGCTTGACCGTACTGCATCCCGGAGCGAGTGCGGCCAATATGGGCACGGCGTGAATGACAGTCAGCATCCACCCCTAAGCCCCCAGCGTCGGCTCGGTATTCACCTCCAGCGCCTCTTCCGCCTCATCCTCCTCGCCGAGAACCTCGCCATGCACCCCAAGCGGGCTGCCTATCCAGATCGGGTCGACCAGATGGTCGCGTTTGGGGTTTGTGGTGTTGGGGTGGATGAGGATGCTTAAGCCCCCATGGTTCAGCATCAGCCACGGAACCAGCGTGGCGAAAATCTCGGTGGCGAAAGAGACCTGATACATGGCCTGCTCGTGCGGGCCGACCGGCTCGTCGCGCCAATTGCCCAGCCGCACGCGGAAACGTTCGCCGATGCGCAGGCGCAGCCATTCGGCATGCTGCCGCTCGGCCTGCCCGTCATAGTAGATATGGGCGTGATAGCTGGCGATCTCCGCGAGAGGCCTGGGCGGGCTGGCGATGTCTGCGTTCACCTCGATGGTCCCTCGATGATTGTTCTGCGGGCAGCGTATACGCAAGGGAGCGGGTCGTCATCTACGCTCCATTGCAGGGCAATCGCATACGGCAGCGCCGACCCCCTATGAGATAGACCTGCATTCATGGGTGAGGAACGCTAGTCGCAGGGATCGCTGAACCCCGCTCAAATCCTGCCCAACAGCAGCAAGATCAACAGCACCACCAGCACGACGCCGGCTATGCCTGACGGGCCGTAGCCCCAGGAGCGCGAATGTGGCCAGGCCGGCACGGCGCCGATCAGGATCAGGATCAAAACAATGATGAGGATGGTGCTAACGGTCATTAGGAATCCCTCGCCGCGAAATGCGGATATGACGGGACAATGCAAAAGGCCGCCCGGTTGTTCCGGACGGCCTTTCTGCCTGACTGGCCGAATGCAGCTATTCGGCGGCTTTCGGGTAGGCGATTGCCGGTTCGTCGAGCGGGCCCGGTCTCGGCCCCTCGGGCGCGCCGGGCTTCTTGTCGCGGCCCGATATCCTACGGAAAAACGCATAGAAGCGGCTGTTCTTGCTGCGCGTGAAGATCATCAGCATGGACGGCGTCACTACAAGCGTCAGAAGAGTGGCGAAGGACAGGCCGAACACGATCGCCGAGGACAGCGAAATCCACCATTGCGTCGACGGCGCGTTGATCGTCGTCTCGTGATGGAAGATTTCGAGCCCGAGGCCGAAGGCGATCGGCAGCACGCCGAGGATCGCCGACACAGCCGTCAGCACGACTGGCCGGGCGCGTTCGCGGCAGGTCTGCAGCACCGCCTCCATCTTGTCCCAGCCCTCTTCACGCAGCCGGTCATAGGTGTCGATCAAAACAATGTTGTTGTTCACCACCACGCCGGCGAGTGCGATGACGCCAATGCCCGACATGACGATGCCGAACGCCTCGCCCGTCAAAAGCAGGCCGAGGAACACGCCGATCGTCGCCATAACCACGCAGGACAGCACCAGAAGCACGCTGGTGAACTTGTTGAACTGCATCAACAGCACCAGGAAGATCAGGAAGATCGCCGCACCGAAGGCCTTGCCGAGGAAGGCGCTGGCTTCCGCGCTGTCCTCGTTCGAGCCGGCGAGCTTCCAGCGTATGCCGCTGTCGAGCTTCATGTCGGTGACCGCCTTGGCCACCTCCGCCTGCACCGCCGCAACCTGCGTGCCGGCGGCGACGTTGGCCTGCACCACCACGGTGCGCGCGCCGTCGATGCGGTTGAGGATGCCGACCGTCGGCTCGGGCTTGCGCACGACGAAGTTCGAGATCGGCACCGATCCTTGCGCGGTCTGCACCCTGAGCTCGTCCAGCGTCGACAGCGTGCGCCGGTCTTCGGGCAGGCGAAGCCTGATGTCGACGGCGTCGTCGGCGCCTGCGGGCCGGTATTCCGAAAGCTTCAAGCCGTTGGTCACCAATTGCACCACCGTTCCGACCGCGGTCGGGCTGATGCCGTATTGCGCCGCCTTCGCGCGGTCGACCTCGAGCGCCCAGTCGACGCCGGGCGGCGGCAGGCCGTCGGAGATGTCGATGACGCCGGGCACCTTGGCGATGCGCGCCGCGACGGCGCGGGCCTGGTCGTCGAGGCCCTTGGGATCGATGGCCGAAAGCCGGAGCTGGATCGCCTTGCCTGTCGGCGGGCCAGCCTCCGGCACGCGCACCTCGACATCGACGCCGGGAATGCCGGCCATGACGGCGCGCAACTCGTCCAGGATCTGGTTCGCCGACTTGCGCTCGCGCCAGTCGATGAATTCATACTGGATGACGCCGACGACATCTTCGGGCACGTCCTGGCCGCCGCCCTGCGTCTTGCCGACGCGGGTGTAGACCGATTTGACGCCGGGCCAGCCGAGCAGGCGGTTTTCGGCAATCTTGGTTGCCGTATCCATTTCGGCTAGCGAGAGATTGCCGCGGGCATGCACATAGAGCAGGCCGTAATCGGGTTCGACGCTGGGGAAGAACTCGACGCCGGCGCCATATTTCCAATAGGCGAAGCCGACGCCGGTCAAAAGCACGGCGGTGAGCACCAGCACGGTGATGGGGAAGCGCACCGCTTGCTTGACCAGCGCCATGTACCAGCCGTCGCGATTGTCGCCCTCATGATGCTCCGGAGCCTTGGCGAAGATCGCGCCAAGCGTCGGCGCGAACACCAGCGCGTAGAGCATCGAGGCCGACAGCGTCACGATCAGCGTGATCGGCATGTATTTCATGAAGTCGCCGATGATGCCGGGCCAGAACAGCAGCGGTGAAAACGCCGCGATGCGCGTCATCGTCGCGGCGATGACCGGACCGGCCATGCGCTTGGCGGCGAGCGCGAAGGCTTCCGCCTTCGGCATGCCTTCACCCATGCGCCGTTCGGCGAATTCGGTGACGATGATGGCGTCGTCGACCAGCATGCCGACCGCCAGGATGAGGCTGAACAGCACGATCATGTTGATCGTGTAGCCCATCATCGCCAGCAGCAGGATGCCGATCAGGAAGGATGACGGAATGGCAAGCCCGATCAGCAGCGAGGCGCGGCCGGACAACGCATAGAGGATGACGATGAACACCAGGATGACCGCAATCATCACGTGGTTCTGCAGGTCGCCCAGCAGCTGGTTGACGAAGACCGACTTGTCCTGCGTGTAGGTGATGTTCATGCCTTCCGGCATGGTCTTGACGTAGGCGTCGGACACTTCCCGCACCTTGGCCAGCGTATCGATCAGATTGGCGCCGATGCGCTTCTTGACTTCGATGGCGATGGCCGGCTTGCCGTTGAGGCGGGTGATCGTCTCGGCGTCCTTGAATGTCGAACGGACGGTGGCGATATCCTTGGCCTGCACTACGGCGTTGGGCGTAGCGACGACCGGCAGGTTGGCGACGTCTTCCGGCGTCTCGATCAGCGACGGCACCTTGACCGCGTATTTGCCTTCGGAACCCTCGAGGTTGCCGGCAGCGACCAGGCTGTTCGAAGCCCCGACCCCTTGCATCACCTGATCGAGCTGCAGCCCGTAGGACGACAGCTTCATCGGGTCGATGACGACTTCGACGAGGTCGTCGCGCGCGCCTTGTATAGTGCCCTCAAGAACGCCTGGCACTTCCTCGATGCGGTCGCGCAGTTCGCGCGCCGCCGCCGTCAGCACACGCTCGGGCAAATCGCCGGACAGCGTCACGACTAGGACGGGAAACTCGGAAATGTTGACCTCGGTAACAACCGGTTCTTCTGCCGCCTGGGGCAGGTCGGCCTTCGCGTCCTGAACTTTCGAGCGTGTATCAGTCACCGCGGTGTCGACTTTTATAGACGGCAGAAACTCAAGAAAGACAAAGGCGCCGCCCTGATAGGCGGATGATTTCATCTCCTTTAACCCTTTGAGACTCTTAAGCTTTGCCTCCAGGGGCCTAAGCAGAAGTCTTTCAGCGTCCTCGGGCGCAATGCCTTGATAGGCAACATTTATGTAAACATAAGGGGTAGGAACGTCGGGTTCCGCTTCCTTCGGTGTCGACGAATAGGCGACCCAGCCCGCCAGCAGCAGGAACACCAGGACCGAAATGGTCAACCGGGCATTGTTGATCGCGAGTTTGACGATATCCATGGCTAACGCCTGTTCTCAAGATTTCAGGAACCGCATTGCAGCCGCTTGTCCCCGCCCGGGGGCCATCCCGGCGCTACTGCGTTGTCGCCTCGCCCAACAGTTTCTGGATGGTCGCCTGGTCGGCCTCCACGGGCTTGACCACATCGCCTTCCTTGACCAGCTCCTGGCCGGCGACGATGACGCGGGCATCGGCCGGAATGCCGCCAAGCACCAAGCCTTTCGGCGAGTCGTCGACGAGATCGATCGGGAAGAACACCACCTTGTTGTCCTTGTCGACGGCGCGGATGCCGAGATCGCCCTTGTCGCCCAGCGTCACCACCGAGCGCGGCAACATGACGGCATCGGCCGGCTGCGCGCTGAGCGCAATCTCGGCCGTCATGCCGGCCGGCACCGACCCGTCGGCATTGGGGACGGCGATTTCGACGCGGAAGGTGCGGGTTGCCGACGAGGCGTCGCGGCTGATGTAGCGCACGGTGCCTTCGACGGTCTGGCCGCTAACCAGCCGGACAGCGGCCTTGTCGCCGAGCTTGAGGTAGCCAAGGTCGCGCTCGCTGATTTCGCCGCGCGCGATCACCGGATCGAGCTTGAGGATGGTCGCCACCTCGCCGCCCTGCATGACGGAACTGCCAAGTTCCACCGGCACCCGGTCGATGACGCCGTCGAAGGGCGCCTTGACCAGATTGCGGTCGAGCTCCGCCTGCGCCGTCTCCAGCTGGGACTGCGCCGCAGTCAGGTTCGAACGCGCCGTATCGAGCTGCAGCTTGGGCAGGTTGCCGGATTTCATTAGCCGCAGCGATGCGTCGAGTTCGGCCTGGCGCTGCACCACAAGCTGCCTGGCGTTGTCGACCATCGAGATCTTTTCTTCCGCCGCCAGCATGAGCACCAGATCACCGGTCTTGACGTGATCGCCCTGTTTGACCGGCAGCTTTTCGATGACACCGGCGACGCGCGTGGCGAGCACGGCGCGCTTGTCGGCCTCGGTCAGACCGGAAATGCGGATGGCGCGGGCATAGGTCTTGCGCGGCGGCGTCACCACCGCGACGGTGCGCAGCGGCGCCTTCGGCTCGGCCTCTGCGGCCTTGGCCTTGGCTGCATCCGGCGCCTTGGCCTGATCGCCCGGCGTCGCCTGATCGCCTGGCTTCGCCTGATCGCCTGTCTTGGCCGCGCCTTCGACAGCGGCGCTGCCGACGGACGAGAACGCACCTGTTCCCATCCAGGCGGCGAAACCGATGAGCACGACTATAGCGGCAAGTTTGTGAAACCTGATTTTCGGCATCATTATTCTTCCACTGCGGGGTTCGGCCAAATCGTTTTCTAACAGAGGGCCGTCTTGTAGGAGCTTCCGCGTCTTTCAACTCGGGCGCGTCGCCGATATGGGTGCGCGCTGGGCCGTGTTCAATTTGCCGTGAACGGCGACCCGCGCTTCTACATCAAAGTTGCAGCGCAATATAGTCACAAAAGTTGCGCGATCATTGCGTCACGGGACACGGCGCGCCTGCCGCCATCCAGTTCTCGATTGCTTGATAGGTCGCTTCGGCCGAGCCGGGCGCCGGCTCACGACCGGCACCTGGCGCCCAGCCCCAGGCGACCAGTTTGTCGTCGCGCACATGCAGCGCAACATCGTCCAGGCTGCGGTCGCCATTGCGGTTGCGATCCTTGATCTGGACACAGATTTCCGCCGACGACTTGCCAAACCAGACCATCTCGGCGGGCGCTAGATGCCAGCTCTCGGCACCGGGCGGTCCGTGCAATGCACTGGAATTGCTGGCGAAATGACATGTGGTGCAGCGCAGGCCAGGATTACCGAAGCCGGAGCCGTCGGCGCCACGCTGGACGTTGAAGGCATGAACACGCGTGCCGCCGTAATGAGCGCCGGACCAGCGCGGCCGGTCGTCGGCGACATGACAGTCGGCGCAGCGCGGATGCGAGAACACGGCGTAGATCTTGTCCCATTCAGGCAAGCCTTTGGCGAGGTCGACCGCCACCGGCGCCGGTGTCTGGCTCTCTTGTGCGGCTGCGAAGGGCGCCACTGAAAACAAGGTGGCAACAGACGTCAGGATGATGAGGAGCTTTTTCATGCGAAGGCCACCGCTTTCGACAGCGGCAGCGTCCGTATGCGTTTCCCGGTGAGCGCGAAAATGGCGTTGGCCAGCGCCGGCGCCGCCGGCGGGGTGCCGATCTCGCCGACACCGCCCATCTTGTGGAAATTCTCCAATATCGCGACTTCGAAGGCCGGGCACTGAAAAATGCGCATGGCATCGAAGTCGTGAAAATTCGACTGTTCGACCATGCCGTCGGCGAAGGTGATTTCCTGACCCATGGCCGCCGACAGCCCGTAAATGGCGGCCGAGATCAGCTGCGCCTCGATGATGCCTGGGTCGAGCGCGGTACCGACATCGGCGGCGATCCACACCTTCTCGATGCGGATGCCGGCGGGCGTGTCGGCGACCTGGACGATCTCGCCGACCCAACTGCCGAAGGACAGCGAGAAGGCCATGCCCCTGGCCTTGCCGGGCGGCAGCGCCTCATCCCACTTCGCCATCGCGGCGACCTTCTCCACCACCGCAACCGCCGCCGGATAGGCGGCCATCAATGTCTTGCGCAACGCGATCGGGTCGGTTTTTCCGGCCACCGCGATTTCGTCCAGAAATCCTTCGTGGAAGAAGCCGTTGATCGAACTGCCGACCGAGCGCCATGAGCCGACCGGGATGGTGACCGGGGCGGCAATGGCGCTCACCCGGTAATTCGGGATGGTGTAGGGCTGGTCGTAGGCGCCGTCGACGATGGTCTTGTCGGGTCCGATTGGCGATATCGAAGGGAACAGCCGGCGCAAGGTGCCGGCGATCACCGATGGCGAGGCGATCGTCATGTCGACGGCGACCGGCAGGCCGTCATCGCCGAGCCGCGCCCGGAATTTGCCGACGGCCGCCGGCCGGTAGGCGTCATGACGCATGTCTTCTTCACGCGTCCACGTCACCTTGACAGGGCGTCCCTCCGCCGCTTTCGCCATCAGCGCCGCGCACAGCGCATAGTCCATCTCGACACGGCGTCCGAAGCCGCCGCCCATGAAGGTGGTGTGAACCGTCACTCTGTCCTGTTCGATGCCGAGCACGTTGGCGCAGAGCTGACGCACCAGGGTCGGCGCCTGGTTGCCGCACCAGATGTCGAGCAGGCCGTCCTTCAGCCGCGCCGTGGCATTCATCGGCTCCATTGTCGCATGCGCCAGATAGGGCACGGCATAATTGGCTTCGATGATTTTTTCACGCGGCGCGCCGGCAAAGGCCTTGGCGACGTCACCATTGTCGCGCATCGCCGAGTCCTCGGCGCCTAGCGCCTGCTTCAGCACCCCGGCAATCGCTGCGCTGTCCGGCGGATATTCTGGCTCGGCCCATTGGGCGTCGATCGCTTCCGCCGCCTTGAATGCCGCCCAGGTGTTTTCGGCAATGATACCGAAGCCATGGCCATAGTTGGTTTCGAGCGGCACGATCCTGATCACGCCGGGCATCTTTTCCGCCTTGGCAAGGTCCGCGCTGACCGGCTTCGACCAAAAGCGTGGGCTCATCTTCACCGTGCCGTAGAGCATGTCCGGCAACCTGACGTCGATGCCGAAGATCGGCGCGCCGGTAACCTTGGCAAGCATGTCGATCCGCTTTTGCGGCTTGCCCAGAAGCTTCCAGTCGGCTTTGTCCTTGAGCCGGACTTCGGCCGGTGGCGCCATCGCGGCAGCGTTTGCCGCCACTTTGCCATAGGTCAACGACTTGCCTGAGGCCTTGTGCAGGATTGAACCGTTGGCCGTTTCCAGATCGGCAGCAGCGACGCCAAGCTTCTGCGCCGCCGCCGCGATCAGCATCTGCCGCGCGGCAGCGCCCGCCTGCCGCATCTTGTTGAAACCATCGCGCGTCGAGGCCGAGCCGCCAGTGCCTTGCAAAGCGAGGAATTTGCCGACCACGCCCAGACCAGAGCGCACCGCCTCCGCGGTCATGCTCTCGTCGAAGAAAGCGAACGGGCCGCCCTCTTCCAGGATCGCCGCATTGTAATAGGCGTAGGAGGCCGGGCCGTGTTCGACCTTGACCTGGTCGAGACCGACATCGAGCTCTTCGGCGACCATGACGGCAAGCGTCGTCGAAATACCTTGTCCCATCTCGGCGCGCGGCGCGACGATGGTGATCGTGTTGTCGGCGCCGATTTTCACGTAGGGATTGAAAGTCGCCTCGCCGGTGGCGAGATCGCTTTCCAGCGGATTCGGGTAGGGCTTGCGGTAATAATAATAGCCGACGGCGACGCCACCGGCGATGGCAGCCGCGCCGATGAGGAAGCTGCGCCGCGCGATCTTTCCGACACTGGCCATGATCAGAGCCCCGCCGTCTTGAGGACGGCCGCCTTCTTGATGGCGGCGCGGATCTTCGGATAGGTGCCGCAGCGGCAGAGATTGCCGCCCATGGCGTTGTCGATGTCGGCGTCCGTCGGATCGGCAACTTCGTCGAGCAACGCCACCGCGCTCATGATCTGGCCGGCCTGGCAATAGCCGCATTGCGCGACCTGCTCCTCCAGCCAGGCCTGCTGCACCGGATGCAGCTTGCCGGGCGTGCCAATGCCCTCGATGGTGGTGATCGCGCCTGTCGCCTGGCCAACCGGCAGTGAGCAGGAACGCACCGGCTGGCCGTCGACATGCACCGTGCAGGCGCCGCAGGCGGCGATACCGCAGCCGAATTTCGGCCCGGTCTTGCCGATGAGATCGCGCAGCGCCCACAGCAGCGGCATTTCGGGATCGGCATCGATGTCGAACGACTGGCCGTCGACTGTGAGGCGCATGGGGATACCCTTCGTTGTCGTCATAGCCCGGGCGAAATGGTCGACTGCCATCTCGCTCTTACAAGTTGACAAATTTCGTAATTTTGTCAATAGAGGTTCCGCAGATAGTGTCGCAGCCGTGAATCAGATCGAAGACATCACCACCACAGACCCCAGGCGCACCCGCATTCTGGACGGCGCCTTGAAGGTGTTCCTGGCCTATGGTTTTTCGCGCACCACCATGGACGACATTGCGCGTGCCGCCGACATGTCGCGGCCGGCGCTCTATCTGCTGTTCAAGAACAAGACCGACATTTTTCGCGCCATAGCGATGATGATTTTGTCGCGCTCGGTCGAGGCGGCAAAAGTGGCGCTGGCCGGCGATCGCGCCTTCGCCGAGCGGATGACGCAAGCCATCGACGAAGCGCTGATCTCGATGATGCGCACCGTCATTGCCTCACCGCACGGCGCCGAGCTGCTCGACATGAAGTCGAGCCTTGCCGACCTAGTCGGCTGCTGGCGCGATGGCCTCGGCGCCCATATCGCCACAGCGATCGAGAGCGAAGCCAGGCGCAACGGTGTCGACCTGGCGGCCAAGGGCCTGTCGGCGCGGCTGCTCGCCGACATGCTGCTTGACGGGCTGGAAGGCATGAAGGCGCGCATCAGCGACCCGGACGAACAGCGCACGGCCGTGGCCGCGCTGGTCAAGGTGATCGACCTCGCACTTCAGGCCTGACGGCGCTCTGCCTCAGGCTTCTTGCGCGCCGCGAGGAATTCCTTGACCCGCCGTCCCGGCGACGGCCCGCGCACCGGCTTGAAGCCGTCGTCCAACTCGCCGGAGAGATCGAGCGTCGGGCGCTTGCCGACAGCGTCGTAGTTCTCTTCCAGCCAGTCGCTGGCCGCTATGCGGCCGAGATCGCGCAGATAGGTCAGGAAGGCCCATTCGGCATTGACCTTCGACGACGCCGACAGATCCTTGAACGCCTCGTCGGCATCGATGCGATGCATGCGGATGTCACGGTATTCGCCGCGCGGCAGACGGCCGGCGGCGATCAGTTCCTTGACGAAGGCGATCGAACGGAATTCACGCAAAAGCCCGGCATTGAAGGTGATCTCGTCGATGCGGTTCTGGATCTCGTTGGCGCTTCTCGGCGTGCCCTCACGCACCACCGGATTGATCTGTACCAGCAGCACGTCCTCGGTCGCCGCCGTCTTGAAGAACGGGTACAGCGCCGGATTGCCGCCATAACCGCCATCCCAATAGGGCACACCCTTGATCTCGACAGCGCGGAACAATTGCGGCAGGCAGGCCGAGGCCATCACCGTGTCGAGATCGATCTCACCGTCGGAAAAGACCCGCAACTGTCCGGTCTCGACATTGGTCGCCGAGATGAACAGTTCCATCGACTTGCAGGCGTGGACATTGGCGAAATCGATCTCCTGTTCGACCACGTCGCGCAGCGGGTTCAGCCCAAGCGGATTGGCGACATAGGGCGAAAACACCCGCGACATGGTGTCGAAGAAGAAATAGCCGGGCGTGTTTTCGATTGACCAGTTGCCCCAGGCGACGTCCCACGGCATGCGCTGCACCGGGCTGAAGCGGCCCTTCGCCGCCACCGCACGCCAGAAATCGTCGAGCTTCTGCCGCGCACCATCGACGCCGCCGCGCACGAAGCCGTCGGCCAGCGCGACCGCGTTCATGGCGCCGGCGCTGGTGCCGGACACCGCTGCAATGTCGAGCCTGCCATCCTCCAGCAGCCGGTCGAGCACGCCCCAGGAGAAAGCCCCATGCGAGCCGCCGCCCTGCAGCGCGATGTTGATCTTCTTGGTTTCCTCCGCCTTGCCGTTCTTCGTCATGGCGTTCCTGTATCGGTTTGGTCGCTGCTGCCTTATCCCGCCCGGGAATCGGGCGGGTTCGACTGCAGCGGACTTATGTTGCAGTGCAGCATATAAGGGATGACCGAGGCAAGAACACGAACACGGTCGCGTGATCACATGAAATTTTGGTCATAAAGAAAAAGCCTCTCCGCCGTGAGGCGGAGAGGCCATGTTCTTCCGAAATAGACCTGGAGCCTCAGGCCACAAGCTTCGGCACTGGCCCGACATAGCGCGATTGCGGCCGGATCAGCCGGCCCGTGGTCTGCTGTTCGCGCGCATGCGCGATCCAGCCGGCGACGCGCCCGGCGGCAAAGACATTGCTGAACGCCGCTGGCGGAAAGCCCGCCGCCTCCAGCACCAGCGCGGTGTAGAACTCGACATTGGTCTGCAGCGAGCGCTGCGGCTTGGCGATGCGAAGCACCTCGAGCGCGGTCTGCTCGACCTTTTCGGCAAAGGCCAGCCGGCGACCGGTATCGCCTTCACCGCCGAGTTGCCGCACCACCGCTTTCAGCACATCGGCGCGCGGATCGCGCACGCGGTAGATGCGATGGCCGAAGCCCATAATGCGCTCGCCATGCTGGACTTCGTCGCGCAGCCAGGCGGCGGCATCGCCATGCGCCTGGATCTCGTCGAGCATCTCGATCACCGGGCCGGGCGCGCCGCCATGCAGCGGCCCTTTGAGCGCGCCTAGCCCGGCCAAAACAGAAGATGTCAGCCCGGCCTGCGTCGAAGCGACGACGCGGGTAGCAAAAGTCGAGGCATTGAGGCCGTGGTCGCAGACGGTCACCAGATAAGTGTCGAGCGCTTTTGCCAAAGCCGGCGACGGGACCGCCCCCTTGAGCATTCGCAATATGTCGGCAGCATGATCGACCTTGGCGTCCGGTGCGATCGGCTGCTCGCCGCGCTTGAAGCGCAGCAGGGCTGGCGTCAGCACCGCCGGCGCTGCGATCAGCCGCAACGCGTCCGCCAGCGTCTCGCCGTCCGGCAGTTGCGCCATGCCGGCGCGCATGGCGCTGTAGACGTCAAGCGGCGCCAGAAGCGGCAGCGAAGGCTTGAGCCGCTCGAACACCTCGACGCGAGCGTCGCCCAGTCTTGCCGCCAGTTCCGCATCGCTGGGCAGATCGTCGAAGAAACCGTCCAGCAGCAGGCGAACCACCTGCGCGTAGCGCCAGCGGCCGGCCAGCTTCGGCAAGGCATAACCTCGGATCGTCAGATGGCCGCCGAGACCATCGACATCGGAGAGCACCGTCTCCGCCGCCACCACATCATCGAGCCCGTTTGCCATGTCTCATCTCCTTGCAGCTCTTCTCCGCAGAAGATAAGGGTTGACCACACATTCATCAATCTTGATCAATATAATCAATATCAGGGTCAAAATGTCCGAATGGCTGTCGCGAGAAGAGGCGCTGGAAAGGCTCAAGGTCCGGCCGCAGACGCTCTACGCCTATGTCAGCCGTGGCCGCATCGGCATGCGGCCCGATGAGACCGACCCGCGCCGCAGCCAGTATCGCCTTGACGACATCGCCGCACTTGCCACCCGCCGGGCGCGCGGCCGCAGTCCCTCGGCCATCGCCGAGAGCGCGATCGCCTGGGGCGAGCCTTCGATAGTGACCGCAATTTCTACCGTTGTGCACGGTCGCCTCATCTACCGGGGGCAGGATGCCGTCGCGCTGTCCAAATCCGCCACGCTGGAGGAAACCGCCGCCGTGCTTTGGGCTTCGGCCGAACCGGTGGCTTTCAAGGCACCGTCGTCTGAGGCGCCTCATGCAGCCGGTCGCGCTTCGGCTTTTGCACAGCTTGCCATGCTTGCCAGCCAGGGGCGGCCTTCGCTTGGACGCAGCGCCGCCTCGCTGTGCACCGAGGCTGCGCACACAATAGGGGCGCTGGCGCAATCGCTGGGCGCCGCGGGCGGCACGGCGCCTATGCATCGGCGTCTGGCGCGGGGCTGGTCGGCGGAGGATACCGGCGCGGAGGCGATCCGCTGCGCCCTTGTCCTGCTTGCCGATCATGAACTCAACGCATCGACCTTCACCGCCCGCGTCGCCGCCTCGACCGGAGCCTCGCCCGCCGCATGCCTGCTGGCGGGCCTGGCGACGCTAACCGGCCCGCGCCATGGCGGCGCCGGCGAAGCGGTGATGCAGCTGGCGGAGGATGCGGCTCGGCACGGCGCCGAGGCGGCGATCCGGCGCTGGCTTGGCCATGACCGGCCCTTGCCGGCATTCGGCCATCCGCTCTATCCCGATGGCGACCCCCGTGCCACCGCACTTCTTGCAGTTATTCCCGTCGACGAGACGCTGCAACAGTTGCAAAAAGCTGCCATCGCTGCGACCGGCACGCAACCGAACATCGACTTTGCCCTGGCTGCACTGACACGTAGTTTTGGCTTGCCGCGCGATGCGCCATTTCATTTGTTTGCGCTTGGGCGCAGCGTCGGCTGGGCCTCGCATATGGTCGAGCAGATCTTGAGCGGCAGCATCATCAGGCCGCGCGGCCGCTATGAGGGAGCGTTGACCTGATCGTTCCAACTCTCAGGCTGACTTCGCCCCAAACCGCGCACGGTAGGCGACGGGCGTCGTGGCGAACTGCTGACGAAAATGATGCCGCAACGTGCCTGCCGCGCCGAACCCGGCGGTCTCGGCAATCCGCTCGATCGGCATGGCGGTGTCTTCCAGCAGCGTGCGCGCCCGCGAAAGCCGTTCCGACAGCAGCCAGCGCGCGGGTGTGACCCCGGTTGCGGCCGCGAACCGGCGCAGAAATGTCCGCTCGCTCATCCCGGCTAGTTCGGCCAGGAGGGCGACGGGATAGTCGGCCGAAATATCCGCGCGCATTCTGTCGATCAAAGGCCCGAGCCGGCTGCGCTCATGCGGCTCGGGAACGGAACTCTCGACATATTGCGCCTGACCGCCGTCGCGGTGCGGCGGCACCACCAGACGACGCGCGACCATGTTTGCCGCTTTGGTACCGAAGTCGCGCCGCACCAGATGCAGGCAAAGATCGATGCCCGCGGCACTCCCGGCCGATGTCAGGACGTTTCCCTCATCGATGTACAAGACGTCAGGAACCACGGTGATATCAGGGTACAGCTCCGTCAGCTTCTCGCTATAGCGCCAATGCGTCGTCGCCCGTTTGCCTGCTAGCAGGCCTGCGGCGGCAAGCACGAACACGCCCGAACAGATCGAAAGAATTCGTGCGCCGCGCTCGTGTGCCTTTTGAAGCGCCTCGATCAGCCCCGGCGGCACCGGCGCCTCCGATCCGCGCCATCCAGGCACGATCACCGTGCCGGCCTGGCGGATCAGATCGACCCCGCCATCGGCAACGATGCGCACGCCGCCCAGCGCGCGCATTTCGCCGGCGTCGATCCCGGCAACGGCAAAGCGGTACCAGTCCTTGCCCATTTCCGGCCTGGGCAAGGCGAAGACTTCGACCGCCACGCCAAACTCGAACGTGCAAAGTCCGTCATAGGCAACGGCAACGACGAGAGGGTTGGCAGGGCGCGGATTGGCGGAAGGCACATTTGGCATGATCTTGACGATATATGGCAAAGCTGCCAGCCGCAATCGCTCGTCCTGGTGCTTTATCTCTCCGTCGCATCAGCAATGGAGGTCATCGATGAGCTACGTGACAGACATTCCGGCGGCATCGCCGGAAATCGCCCGCGACCATTTCCTGCGCCGGCTTTCCGTCGAGACCGACTGTTCCGACGTCGCCGCGGCGCTGCGCAGCGGCGATCAGGATTTTGTCCTTTTGCATGTGGTCGGTTCGCCGGAAGCCTATGAACGCCGCCATGTGCCGGGCGCGCTGCATCTGCCGCATCGCGAAATATCGGCCGAACGGATGGCAAAGTGGCCGGGAGAGACGCTGTTCGTCGTCTATTGCGCGGGACCGCATTGCAATGGCGCGGATCGGGCGGCGTACAAGCTGGCCGGCCTCGGTCGTCCCGTGAAGGTCATGATCGGCGGCATTACCGGCTGGCAGGACGAGGAACTCCCCTTCACTTCCGGCAAGGAGCCCGGCGTCTTGCACGCATGAGCCTTGGTTCAGCACTAGGCTGGCGCGGGAGCGTGTTCGCTATATGGTCGACCTTGCAGACAAGCGAAAGCAGGCAGATGGCGGCAATTATGGTCCGTCCGTTCGGACGGCAGGATGTCGGCGCGGTGCTCGCGCTTATGCGGGCGCTGGCCGTCTTCGAGGGCTATGACGACAAGTTCCGCCTCACCGAAGCGGACCTTGTCGAACACGGGCTGGGGCCATCGCCCCGGTTCGGCGTGCTCGTGGCGGAGCAAGAGGACGTCATCGTCGGCATCGCCGTCCACTACATCATCCCCTGGACTTACGACCTGCAGCCGGTCGTCTGGCTCAAGGAACTCTACGTCGCCGAGGCAGCGCGCGGCATGACGGTCGGCCATGCGCTTGTTGAACAGCTTCGCCAATACGCCATCGGCATCGGCGCGTCCGCCATCAAATGGACGGTGCTGAAATCCAATCTGCCGGCGAAGGCCTTCTACCGCTCACTCGATGGGCAGCCCGACGAGATCTGGGAACCGTGGAAGCTGAAAATCGACCCGTGACGGCAAGGCCGCCTCAACCAATCGAGGCGGTCGACCATGCGGCGGTCGCTTACGACATCGTGTCGAGCTTGCGCTGCATGGCGGCGATCTGTTCTTTCAACTCCTGAAGGTCGTCGCCGCTCTTTTCCGGCGCTTCCTTGCGCGCCGGCTCGGGTGCAGCCGCGGCAGCGCTTGGGAACGGCGTGAACAGTCGCATGGCGTTCTGGAACATTTCCATATTGCGCCGCGTCTGCTCTTCCAGCGCCTTGATCGGCGTGGCGATCTTCATCACGTCGAGCGGCGACTTGCCGATCGCGCCCTTCATCTGTTCGCGGAAGCGCTCCTGCTCCTTGGAAAAGGCGATCATCGACTGTTCGAGGAAGCTCGGCACGATCATCTGCATCTGGTCGCCATAGAAGGCGATCAGCTGGCGCAGGAACGGGATCGGCAGCATGTTCTGCCCATCCTTGTTCTCCAGCTCGAAGATGATCTGGGTCAGAACCGGATGGGTGATGTCGTCGCCTGTCTTGGCATCCTGGACGGTGAACTCCTCGCCCTTCTTGACCATCTCGGCCAGATCCTCGAGCGTCACATAGGTGCTGGTACCGGTGTTGTAGAGACGGCGATTGGCATATTTCTTGATAATGATTGGGTCGTCTTTCGCGGCCATCAGCATCCTCCGGGGACACCGGCGTGCCTGAGTAAGCCGCCGGTAACGATTGCGCCATTTTGAAGGATAAGCGCAAAAGCTCCATAATTCCAAGCGCTTTGTGCAGTGCGGCATCATTTAATGCTGCATGGCGGGCTAAATATGCTGCGCAGCAAAGCCCGGGCGATCGCGCCGGCTGCCCGTGCCCTGCTTGCGGCGCATGGCCGGCATGCCCATTTCCGGTTTGACTTGGGGTGTGGAACGGGCAAGAAAAGTCCTCAACAACACCCAAGAACACGACACCTCGAAGTCTGGAGAGAAAAATGTCCGCTTCCAATTCAATCGTCGTTGCCAGCGCCGCACGCACCGCCGTCGGCTCCTTCAACGGCGCCTTCGCCGCCACACCGGCGCATGAGCTTGGCGCCGTCGTCATCAAGGAGCTTTTGTCGCGCGCCGGTGTCGAGCCGGGCGAAGTCGATGAGGTCATTCTCGGCCAGGTGCTGACGGCGGCACAAGGCCAGAACCCTGCCCGCCAGGCGTCGATCAATGCCGGCCTGCCCAAGGAGACCACCGCCTGGGGCCTCAACCAGGTTTGCGGCTCGGGCCTGCGCGCCATCGCGCTCGGCATGCAGCAGATCGCCACCGGCGACGCCAAGGTGATCATCGCCGGCGGCCAGGAGTCGATGTCGCTGTCGCCGCACGCCGAGCACCTGCGCGCCGGCGTCAAGATGGGCGACTACAAGATGATCGACACCATGATCAAGGATGGCCTGTGGGACGCCTTCAACGGCTACCACATGGGCAACACAGCCGAGAACGTCGCCCGCCAGTTCCAGATCACCCGCGACGACCAGGACCAATTCGCGCTGGCCTCGCAGAACAAGGCCGAGGCCGCCCAGAAGGCCGGCAAGTTCAACGACGAGATCGTCGCCGTCACCATCAAGGGAAGGAAGGGCGACACCGTTGTCGACCAGGATGAGTACATCCGCCATGGCGCCACGATCGATGCCATGACCAAGCTTAAGCCGGCGTTCGACAAGGACGGCACGGTGACCGCTGCCAACGCTTCCGGCATCAATGACGGCGCTGCCGGCGCGTTGCTGATGACCGAGGCTGAAGCCACGCGGCGCGGCATCACCCCGCTGGTGCGCATCGCGTCCTGGGCGACCGCCGGCGTCGATCCGGCGATCATGGGTACCGGACCTATTCCCGCTTCGAAGCGGGCGCTGGAGAAGGCCGGCTGGTCGGTCAAGGACCTCGACCTCGTCGAGGCCAATGAGGCCTTCGCCGCACAGGCCTGCGCCGTCAACAAGGGCATGGGCTGGGATACCTCGATCGTCAACGTCAATGGCGGGGCGATTGCCATCGGCCATCCGATCGGCGCCTCCGGCGCGCGCGTCTTCAACACACTGGTCTTCGAGATGCGCCGCCGCGGCGCCAAGAAGGGACTCGCCACGTTGTGCATCGGCGGCGGCATGGGCGTCGCTCTGTGCGTGGAAGCGCTTTAAGGAAGTGAGTAGCGAATAGGGAGTAGCGAATAGGGAAGAATGGCGTTGGCGCGGCAGGATCTCTAGTCCCTGCTCGCTACTCGCTATTCGCTACTCGCTCCTCCACCAACAGGGAGGAAGTTCATGACCAAAACAGCGCTCGTCACCGGTGGATCGCGCGGCATCGGCGCCGCCATTTCGATCGGCCTGAAGAATGCGGGCTATACGGTTGCCGCCAACTATGCCGGCAATGACGAGGCAGCGGCGAAGTTCACGGCGCAGACCGGCATCAAGACCTACAAATGGTCGGTTGCCGACTATGACGCCTGCGCCGTCGGGATCAAACAGGTCGAGGCCGATCTCGGCCCGGTCTCGGTGCTGGTCAACAATGCCGGCATCACCCGCGACGCCATGTTCCACAAGCTGACGCGCGAGCAGTGGAAAGAAGTCATCGACACCAACCTCTCCGGCGTCTTCAACATGACGCATCCGCTGTGGGGCGGCATGCGCGACCGCAAGTTCGGCCGCGTCATCACCATCTCTTCGATCAACGGCCAGAAGGGCCAGGCCGGCCAGGTCAACTATTCCGCCGCCAAGGCCGGCGACATCGGCTTCTCCAAGGCGCTTGCCCAGGAAGGGGCTCGCGCGGGCATCACCGTCAATGTCATCTGCCCCGGCTACATCGCCACCGAGATGGTCAGGGCAATCGACGAGAAGGTGCTCAACGAACGCATCATCCCGCAGATCCCGGTCGGCCGCCTCGGCGAGCCGGAAGAGATCGCGCGCTGCGTCGTCTTCCTCGCCTCCGAGGATGCCGGCTTCATCACCGGCTCAACCATCACCGCCAATGGCGGCCAGTATTTCGCCTGAGCGACAGCATTTCGCCTGAGAGAAAAAACGGGCCGGCTCGCGCCCGTTTTTTGTCGTCGACAGGCAACGCTCTCAGGCTTCCATGTCGGCACTGCCCCGTTCCGGCACGCAAAGATTAACGGCGCCGGCTCAGGCTGTGCGAAACCCGCTTCACAAGCTGTGAATTCTCGGTGGGCAAGCTGTGGATAACACAACATATTGGGGTGAACAAATCGGGAAAACCCGCTCATCGCTGATTCGTCGCCGATTCGTTCCTGCTTTGACCGAAACGTTAATGGCGAAGGCCGAAAAGCTCTGCCAAATGGTCAAGGCCGGTTAAGAAAAGTCAATAATTTCATAATCTTGGCCAACGGCCCTTGCACGGTGACCATGCTTCACCGGCAAAGGTTAATGGCAAAGCTCGCCCTGCATGAATCGGGCCAGTTCCGACGATTCAGCATGTGGTGAGTTCAGCTGCTGAGAGATCCACATATAGCCGTGAACAAAAGCTGAATCTGCAGGAGTCACTGATTCGTCTCCGATTCGTTCCAGACTCGTTCCAACTGTTAAGCAGCAGCGAATCCCGACCTCGAAGGAGGACCTCTGGACGCCGGGCCGAACATTCCGCTTTCGCTTCGCGCCTGAAATCCCTATGTGTCGCCTGTCATACGCGCCATTTAAGGGTGCGCTCCCGACAACACGATGCAGAAAGCCTCATTTCAGGGCCGATGAACATCCAGCCGAAACACACCGAGCCGCTGATCCTGTCGGGCCGCGACGTGACTGCTGTGCTGGGGCCAACCAACACCGGCAAGACCCATCTCGCCATCGAGCGCATGGTGGCGCATGAGAGCGGTATCATCGGCCTGCCGCTCCGCCTTCTGGCCCGCGAAGTCTACGCCCGCGTTTGCGAAAAGGTCGGCGCCCACAAAGTGGCGCTGATCACCGGCGAGGAAAAGATCCAGCCGCCCGGCGCGAAATATTCGGTCTGTACTGTCGAAGCCATGCCGCGCGAGACCGACGCCGCCTTCGTAGCCATCGACGAGGTGCAGCTTGCCGGCGACCTCGAGCGCGGCCACATCTTTACCGACCGCATCCTGCATCTTCGCGGCCGCCAGGAAACCCTGCTGCTCGGTGCCGCCACCATGCATGGCATTCTGCAGCGCCTGCTGAAGGGCGTCTCCGTGGTGACGCGGCCGCGGCTGTCGCATCTCGCCTATGCCGGCTCGAAGAAGCTGACCCGTTTGCCGCGTCGCACCGCCATCGTCGCCTTCTCCGCCGACGAGGTCTATGCCATCGGCGAACTGATCCGCCGCCAGCAGGGTGGCGCCGCCGTCGTGCTCGGCGCGCTCAGCCCACGCACCCGCAACGCCCAGGTGGCGATGTTCCAGGCCGGCGACGTCGACTATCTCGTTGCCACCGACGCCATCGGCATGGGTCTCAACCTCGATCTCGATCATGTCGCCTTTGCCCAGAACCGCAAATTCGACGGCTACCAGTACCGCAATCTGACGGCGGCTGAGCTCGGCCAGATTGCCGGCCGCGCCGGCCGCCATCTGCGCGACGGCACTTTCGGCGTCACCGGCCAGGTCGATCCGCTGGATGAGGAACTGGTCAAGCGCATCGAAGGCCATGAGTTCGACCCGGTGAAGGTGCTGCAATGGCGTACCGCGCATTTCGATTTCGCCAGCCTCGACGCGCTGAAGCGCTCGATCGAGACCAACGCCCCGGTCGAAGGGCTGACGCGGGCGCTGCCGGCGGTCGATGCGCAGGCGCTCGAACATCTCTCCCGCGACGAGGACATCCGCGCGCTCGCCACCAACGCCAAGCGCGTGGCGCTGTTGTGGGAGGCTTGCGCGCTCCCCGACTACCGCAAGATCGCGCCGGCCCAGCACTCCGACCTCATCGCCTCGATCTATACGGACCTCGCCAAACACGGCCATGTCGACGAGAACTACATGGCCGAGCAGGTGCGCAGGGCCGACACGACCGAGGGCGATATCGACACGCTGTCGCACCGCATTGCCCAGATCCGCACCTGGACATTCGTGTCCAACCGGCCCGGCTGGCTGGCCGATCAGGCACACTGGCAGGAAAAGACGCGCGAAATCGAAGACAGATTGTCGGATGCGCTGCATGAGCGGTTGACGAAACGGTTTGTAGACCGCAGGACTTCCGTCCTCATGCGGCGCCTTAGAGAAAATACAATGCCTGAAGCCGAAATCAGCCCTACCGGAACCGTCCTTGTCGAAGGCCACCATGTCGGCGAGTTGCAAGGGTTCCGCTTCACCGCCGACCAGAGCGCCGGCGGCGAAGACGCCAAGGCCGTGCGCACGGCAGCGCAAAAGGCGCTGGCCGCCGAGTTCGAGGCGCGCGCCGAACGCTTCGGCGCCTGCGCCAATGGCGACCTGGCGCTGGGCTCCGACGGCACGCTGCGCTGGATCGGCGCACCGATCGGCACGCTGGTTGCCGGCGAGGACGCGCTGAAGCCGCGCCTGGTGCTGCTGGCCGACGAGCAGCTGACCGGCCCCGCCCGCGACAAGGTCGCCGCGCGCGCCGAGCGTTTCGTCAATTTCCAGATCGAGTCGCTGCTGAAGCCGCTGGTCGACCTCAAGAACGCCGAGCAGATCACCGGCATCGGCCGTGGCATCGCCTTCCAGCTCGTCGAGCATTTCGGCCTCATCAACCGCCGCGACATCGCCGAAGAGATGAAGTCACTCGACCAGGAGGGACGCGCTGCCCTGCGCCGGCTCGGTGTGCGTTTTGGCGCCTACCACGTCTTCGTGCCGGCGCTGATCAAGCCCGCACCCGCCGGCCTGATCACGCTTTTGTGGGCGCTGAAGAATGACGGCAAGGACAAGCCCGGCTTCGGCGACGTGGTGCACGCGCTGGCCTCCGGCCGCACCTCGGTGGTCATCGACCCGGCTTTCGACAAGGCCTTCTACAAGCTCGCCGGCTACCGCAATCTCGGCCGCCGCGCCGTGCGCATCGACATTCTGGAACGGCTGGCCGACCTGATCCGCCCCGCGACCAACTGGAAGCCCGGCCTCGGCCAGCGCCCGGACGGCGCCTATGACGGCCAGTCCTTCATGGTGACACCGCCGATGATGTCGATCCTCGGCGCCACCGCCGACGATATGGAAGAGATCCTGAAGGGTCTCGGCTACCGCGCCGAGCCGAAGCCGCCCGCAGAGGTGAAGGCACGGCTGGAAGCGCAGGACAATGCCGCGCGGGAAGCCGCGGCAGCCAAGCTGGCGGAAGCGGCTGCCAAGGCTGCGGCGGAAGCCGCCGCAGCGGATGCTGTCACCGAGGCGCCGGTAGAGGCTTCAGAGCCGGATGCGGCTGTTGAAGCCACCGCCGCAGAAGTTACGTCAGAGGATACCCCAGAGGCCGTTGCCGAACAGGCAGCGGAGGCTGTTTCTGAAGATCAAATCGAAGCTCCCGCAGAAATCGCGGAAGAAGTCCCGCCCGTTACAGAAGCTGTCGCCGACGTCACTGTCACCGAAAGCGCCGACGCCCTTACCTCCCCCTCGATGGGGGAGGTCGCGGCGCGAAGCGACGCGGGTGGGGGTGACGGCGCTGACGAAGCAGGTCGTGCTGACGCCGCCGACGCTGAAGATGCAACTGACGACGCCGGCGCTGCCCCCACCCCGGCGCTGCGCGCCGACCCTCCCCACGAGGGGGAGGGTGGAACTGGCGAAGCCGCGCCAGAGGCTGAAGAACCAAAACCAATCCTGTTGTGGCGGCAGGGCCGTTTCGAGCAGCGCCCGCGTCATCGCCACGAAAACCGCAATCGCCCGCGCAACGGCCAGGCTGCCCGCACCGACTCGCCTGCCGATGCCGCCGGCGGACAGCCGGCAACGGGCGAACGGCCGGCCTATCAGGGCCGGCGCGACCAGCGCGACGGTGCTGCCAAGCCACGCTTCGACCGCTCGAAGTTCAAGCCCAAGCCGCAGGCCGAGGGCGAACAGCGCCGCGACGGCAAGCCGCAAGGCGAGCGTCCCCGCGAAGGCCGGCCCGACTGGAAGGGCGGCAGGCCCGAAGGCAAGGGCGGCCCGCAAGGCGGCAAGCCGGCCTTCCAGGCCAAGCCGCGCGAGGAACGGCCGGTGCGTTTCGATCCGGATTCGCCCTTCGCTAAGCTCGCCGCCTTGCGCGATCAGCTGAAGAAGTAGGCTCAGGCGCGCTGCGATGGTTGCAGAAGGTCGTCAGCGCATCGACAAATGGCTGTTCTTCTCGCGCGCGGTCAAATCGCGCTCGCTGGCGGCCAAGCTGGTGGTCGCCGGACGCGTCCGCATCAACAGCGACAAAGCAGCGCAGGCGTCGGATCTGGTCAAGCCCGGCGATGTTTTGACCATCACGCACGAGCGCCGCATCTTCGTCTGGAAGGTGCTCGGCACCGGCACGCGGCGCGGCCCCGCCGAGGAAGCGCGCACGCTCTATGAGGATATGTCACCGCCGCCGGCGCCGAAAGGCGAGGCTGTTGCCGATGCCATTCCCGCGCTGCGCGAGGCCGGCAGCGGCCGGCCGACCAAGAAAGAGCGCAGGCAAACCGACCGGCTGTTCAGCGAAGACTGAAGCCTTGGCGCTCCTCACCATGCCCGCCATCTGGAATTCCATTTCGGAAGCGCCGGTCCCGCCAGGCATGGCCGCCCTTGCAAGCGGCAGGCAAAGGCGTTACCTCACCAAAAAGCCTAGCAAAAACGGGACGTCCCGGAGCCGACCAATGACCTATGTCGTGACCGACAACTGCATCAAATGCAAGTACATGGACTGCATCGAGGTCTGTCCGGTCGACTGTTTCTACGAAGGCGAGAACATGCTCGTCATACATCCCGACGAGTGCATTGACTGCGGCGTCTGCGAACCGGAATGCCCCGCCGATGCGATCAAGCCCGACACCGAGCCGGGTCTCGACAAATGGCTGCAGGTCAACACCGAATACGCCGAGAAATGGCCCAACATCACCGCCAAGAAGGAGCCTCCGGCCGACGCCAAGACCTTCGATGGTGAGACCGGCAAGTTCGAGAAATATTTCTCCGCTGAGCCCGGCGAAGGCGACTGATGCTGCGGCCGACTTGGCTGTCATAACGCTGCGTAACGCGCATCATAGATTAACTGCCTTGACAGGCGGCGATGTCGCTCGACCTTCGCGTTTGCAGCAAAACCTTGATTCTTCCTACTTTTTGTGCTACATCTGCTGAAACATGCCGGTGACACAACGTCGATTTATGGCGCAAGCGCCCCAAATCACTGAAAGGTGAAATCCCCAATCGGACCAGAGCGATCTGGGCCAGGCAGTCGCTATGTATGCGGTTTGCCGGTCTCGGCTTTTTCCGATGGGTTCATCTGTTGTGCGGCAAACGATCGGTGTCCCCGGTCGCACGCGTTCGGACCGGCAGGCCGCCGGTACCACAACAAGGAGTTCAGGGCGTAATGGCAACGATCACCCCGCAGAAGAAGTCCACCGCGGCACGTCACGGTTTCAAGACCGGCGAGTACATCGTCTATCCGGCCCACGGCGTCGGCCAGATCGTCTCGATCGACGAGCAGGAAGTTGCGGGCCACAAGCTGGAACTGTTCGTCATCGACTTCCAGAAGGACAAGATGCGGTTGAAGGTGCCGGTCGCCAAGGCGACCTCCATCGGCATGCGCAAGCTGTCGGAAGAGGATTATGTCGAGCGCGCGCTGAAGGTTGTGCAGGGCCGCGCCCGCGTCAAGCGCACTATGTGGTCGCGCCGCGCCCAGGAATATGATGCCAAGATCAATTCGGGCGACCTGATCTCGATCTCGGAAGTCGTGCGCGACCTCTACCGCGCCGACAACCAGCCGGAGCAGTCCTATTCCGAGCGTCAGCTCTATGAGGCGGCACTCGACCGCATGGCCCGTGAGATCGCTGCGGTCAACCGCATGTCGGAAACCGAAGCCGTGCGCCTGATCGAGGTCAACCTCAACAAGGGCCCTAAGCGCGGCGCCAAGGCCGACAACGAGGAATCCGAACAGGAAGAAGCTGCCTGATCGCTTTCACATTTTCATGAAAAACCCGGCCTCGCGCCGGGTTTTTTGTTTGGGCTGAGGCGCGGCCTATGCCGCGCCGCCTTCCTTCGCCGCTTCCTGCTTCAGCGTCGCGATAAAACGCTTCGTCCGCTCACGCTCCGGATTGCTGAACACCACGGCGGACGGCCCCTTCTCGACGACCACGCCAGCGTCGAGAAACACCACTTCTTGAGCGATCTTCGAGGCGAGGCGCAGGTCATGCGTCGCCATCACCATTGTCGTGCCTTCGCTGGCGAGTTTTCCCAGCACGTCGACGACTTCCTGTGCCAGTTCAGGATCGAGCGCCGAGGTCGGCTCGTCGCAGAGCAGCACCTTGGGCGACGGCGCCAGCGCGCGGGCAATCGCTACGCGCTGCTGTTGGCCGCCCGACAGAGTCGCAGGCCATGCATCGGCCTTGTGCGCCATGCCGACTTTCTCGAGCAGCGCCAGCGCCCGCTCCCGTGCCTTCGCCGTTGGCCATTTCAGCACCGTCACCAGCCCCTCCATGACGTTCTCGATGGCGGTGCGGTGCGGGAACAGCTGGAAATTCTGGAACACCATGCCGGTCTGCAGCCGCAGGCGCTGGATGTCCCGGCTGGGGATTTTGATGCCGGGGCGGAATTCCAATGTCTCGTCGCCGATGCGCACCGTGCCCGAGGTCGGGATCTCCAGCAGGTTGATGCAGCGCAGCAGCGTGCTCTTCCCCCCGCCGGACGGGCCAACCAGCGCGGTGACGCTGCCTTCGGCAATGGTGACCGTTACGCCCTTCAGCACGAGATTGTCGCCGAAGCGCTTTTCGATGTCGGTGAGGCCGATCATGAGCGCGCCTCCAGGAAGCCGCCGTAACGGTTGAGCCTTTCCTCCAGCCGCGTCTGCAGGGCAGACAGCACCGAGCTCATTGCCAGATAAAGGATCGCCGCCTCGACATACAGGATCAGCGGCTCATAGGTGGTGGCGACGATGCGCTGCGCTGCCTGGAACATTTCCGGCACAGTGATGGCCGCAGCCAGCGACGTATCCTTGACCAGCGAGATGAAGGTGTTGGACAGCGGTGGCACAGCAACCCGACCGGCTTGCGGCAGGATGGTGCGCCGCATCGACTGGCTCCAGGTCATCCCGATCGAATAGGCCGCCTCCCACTGCCCCTTCGGCACAGAGCCGATCACGGCGCGAATGATTTCGGAACTGTAGGCGCCGATGTTGAGGGTGAAGCCGATCAGCGCGGCCGGAAAGGCGTCGAGCAATATGCCGACCGAGGGCAGGCCGTAAAAGATCAGGAACAGCTGCACCAGAAGCGGCGTGCCGCGAAAGATCCAGACATAGAAGCGGACCACGGCGACCAGCAGCTTCGGCCCGAACAGCCGCACCAGAGCGACAACCAGGCCGACGAACAGGCCGAGCGCAAACGACAGCAGAGTCAGCGGCACGGTGAAGATCAGCGCCGCCCACAACAGCGTCGGCAACGAGTCCAGCATCAGTTGCAGCCAGTGCGGCACGAGCGGCTCCTCTCCTTGTAAATGCCGTCTAGACCGGTCCGGCAGTGCGATTTTGCGGTTGTCATATCATGCGAAAAACGGCGAGCCGTCAAAGACGGCCCGCCGCTATTGTGTCGTTGCCGGCAAACCGCCGGGAGACCTTCGTTACTGCGAAACGTCCTGGCCGAAATAGGTGTCGGCGATCTTCTTGTAGGTGCCGTCGGCCTTGATGTCGGCCAGCGCCTTGTTGATCGCGGCCACCAGTTCCGGATCGCCCTTGCGCACGATGACGCCGGAATAGTCGGCGTTTTCTTCCTGCGCCGCGATCTTCACATTGGCGTCCGGCTTGTGCTTCTTGAAGTCGAGGAAGGACAGGCTGTCATTGATGGTGGCGTCGGCGCGGCCGGTGAGCAAAAGCTGGATCGACTGGTCGAAGCCGTCGGTGCCGACGAGTTCGGCGCCGTTTGTCTCGGCGAGCTTGCCGAAATTCGAGGTCAGCGACTGCGCCGCCTTCTTGCCCTTGAGATCGGCGAAGGTCTTGATGGCGGTATCGTCGCCGCGCACGATCAGCACCGCCTTGGAGGCGATGTAGGGATCGGAGAAGTCGTACTTGGCCTTGCGCGCGTCGGTGATGCCGACCTCGTTGATGACGGCGTCATAGCGGTTGGCATCGAGACCGGCGATCAGCCCGTCCCATTTGCCTTCGAGGAACTCGACTTTCACGCCGAGCTTGTCGCCGATCGCCTTGGCGATCTCGACGTCGAAGCCGACCAGCGCGCCGGCATCATTGTGATAGGTGAAGGGCGCATAGGTGCCTTCGGTGCCGACCTTGATGGTGCCGGCCTGCTTGATCTGGTCGAGGTTGGCGCCGGCGTGGCCGGATGTGACAGCCAGAACCTGCAGCGTTCCGGCGACGATGAGCGAATTGAGCCATTTCATTTTTCTGTGATCCCGTCCTTGGCCGGTGTCCGGCGCTTGTGAGAGCCGGAAACTGACAGATAGAGAGCCGCAAAATAAGGAACCAGATTTCAAAAAAATGGCGATCCAGAAATCAGATTCTCAAAGTAACTCAGATGGGTGCCGATTGCCCTCGTTTTGTGCTGTCGGCGCGCGCTGTCGGATGGCACAAAACAACCGCCATCGGCGGCGGAACCAATCCCCGGTGTGGCACGTTCATGCCCTGTTGTAGGGCGCTGCGGTTCCATTTCAAGAACCCCTAGCTGCGCCAGACCCAAAGCAATTCCAGGAAAAGTGGGAAACCGGTTTTCCGTCCGAAATTGCATCAGGATAGAGCCAGCGGCCGCCAGGCCGTCCGAAAATGTCCGGGAGCAGGAGCGCGGCATGATCGAAGACACGGCAGGACGGACCATGGTCCGCGCGGCGATGAAGGCCCCCTATCTCGAGCGCGACGAGGAACATGTTCTCGCCTTGCGCTGGAAGGAAGACCAGGACCAGCAGGCGCTGCACCAGATCACCGTCGCGCATATGCGGCTGGTTATCTCCATGGCTTCGAAATTCCGCCACTACGGTCTGCCGCTCGGCGATCTGGTCCAGGAGGGCCATGTCGGGCTGCTGGAGGCGGCGGCGCGCTTCGAGCCGGAGCGCCAGGTGCGCTTCTCGACCTACGCGACCTGGTGGATCCGCGCCTCGATGCAGGACTACATCCTGCGCAACTGGTCGATCGTGCGCGGCGGCACCTCTTCGGCACAAAAGGCGCTGTTCTTCAATCTGCGGCGCTTGCGCGCCCGGCTGGCCAATGGCACCGAGCCGATCTCCAACGCCACGCTCTATCGCGAAGTCTCGGTAGCGCTCGGCGTCTCCGAGGCCGATGTGGCGATGATGGATTCCAGGCTTTCGGCACCCGACTCCTCGCTCAACGCGCCGCTCGCCGACGATACCGGCACCACCGAGCGCATGGACTTCCTGGTCTCGGACGATCCGCTGCCGGACGAAGTCGCCAGCGACACCATCGATTTCGAACGTCGCCTGCTCTGGTTGAAAGCAGCGCTTGGCGCGCTCAATGCCCGCGAACTCAGGATCATCGAGGAACGCCGGCTGACCGACGAGGGCGCTACGCTGGAAGCGCTCGGCGAGACGCTCGGCATTTCCAAGGAGCGTGTCCGCCAGATCGAGGCCCGCGCCATGGAAAAGCTGAAGGTCGCGCTGGTCAAGCAGAACCCGGAATTTCAGACGCAGGCAGCCTGAAATTCCTGGTTGGCAGCAGTATTAAGATATTTTCCAGTCAGCATATAAGATCAGCACGCCAGATTTCGTCGCTCCTCATTCGCAGATTGTGAATTCTTTAACAGACCCGCTGAGCTGCAGGGTGTCTGCTGGGGTTCACCAGATCATAGCGGATGAGGATTTTGCCATGTCGCGACTCTGCGTGTTTCTTGCAGCTTTGATCCTTGTGACCCTGACGACTTTCGAGGCTAGTGCCGATCGAAGGGTTGCTTTCGTGATCGGCAATTCCGAATACCGGGAGCTTCCGGCGCTCAAGAACCCGGACAAGGACGCCGGAGACATCGCAAGCACGTTCCGGATGGCCGGCTTCGACGTTTTCGTCGCCAAGGATTTGACCAGACTTCAGTTCGAGGACCGCTTCCGCACCTATCTCGCGGCGGCCGACGGTGCTGATCTTGCGGTGGTCTATTATTCGGGCCACGGCTTCCAGATCGGCGGCGAGAACTTTCTTATCCCGGTCGACGCCACGCTTAAGGATCCGGCCGACGTGGAAGTCCAGGCAATCAAGCTCGACGACATGTTGCAGCAGTTGCGCTCGAAATCGAAAATCCAGGTGATCATCCTCGACGCCTGCCGCAACAATCCTTTTCCGCGTAAGAACTATTGGCTTCGCGACCAGCTGATCGTCGCCAGCGGTAGTGGGTTGGCGCAGGTGAAGGGTTCTGAGAACGCGCTGATCGCCTTTGCCACCGAGCCGGGAGCCGTTGCCTATGACGGGGGCGGCAATCTCAGCCCATTTTCCTCCGCCTTCTCCCGTCGTGCGTTGGCGCCGAACCAGGAGATCAGGGCAGTCATGGCCGCCGTGCGCCGCGACGTCGTCAAGGCAACCGATGGCAAGCAGGTTCCATGGGAAAATTCCTCGCTTCTCGATGATGTGTTTCTGATGCCCCGCGCCAACCGCCCGGCGCTGCCGCCGGTGCTGGAGAAGATCGTGCCGTCCGGTATCGGGCCAGTCGCGCTGGATCTGCCGGCGCCAGTTGACGTCGACGGTGGCGCAGTCAGCGTCAGCATCGAAAGCCTGCCGGCACTCGGACAGCTGACGCTTGATGGCAAGCCCTTGGCCATGGGCGAAAGGATCGAGGGTACCGACCTGCCGCGTCTGCGCATGGACGCCCCCGAATTGGCGGGTGGGCAGGAACAGGTGGATACGCTGGCCTACACCACGCACAACGAGTGGGGTGGCGAGTCCCAAGGCGTTCTGTTGTTGCGGATCAGAAACGGCGCGGGCGCCGATAGCAAGCAACTCATGGCCTCAATCGCCGCCGAGCAAAAGCAGGCGGTGGTTGAACGCGGCATTCGTATCGCCGACGCCGCCGAGGCGATCGAAAACCGCGACATCGAAATTCCCGTCGGCGTCGGCCCTATTCCGCTCAAGTTGGATTTCCCGGCCAAGGACCCGTCGATCAGCCTGAAGCTTGCAACCTATCCGGCAACGGGGACGCTGTCCCTGCCGGACCGCATCCTGTCGCCTCAATCGAGCCTGATGGCCGACGATGTCGACAAATTGCGCTACGAGGCGCAGATCGGCTCCGCGACGCCGGTCGAGATCGGCCTTCAGATCCGCGCCGACAACACATCGAAGACGGCGACGCTGAAACTGTCGCCGAGCGTCGATCCCTGCGATCGAGCGGCGGGCGAACCTCTCGACCTACAAGGCATTGTCCCGGGCCGGCTGGCGAACGAGATTGGCGACGACGCGGTTGAGCTCTGCCAGGCCTCGGTGAAGGCCTATCCGGAGATTGCCCGCTTCCGTTACCAACTCGGACGGGCGTTGCTGGCCTCGGGCAAGGTCAACGAGGCCAGGCAGGCAATCCAGCAGGCCGCCGACAAGGGATACGTCCGCGCGGTTTTCGCCCTCGGCTCCATCGTCTCGTCGGGAATCGGGACGGCCCCGGATCCCGAACAGGCCAACCGCTTCTATTCGGACGCATCCGAAAAGGGTGACCCCTACGCCATGACCGCGTGGGGACGCACCCTGTTCAATGGCCGCGGCGTCCAGCGCGATGCCGCCAAGGGATTGGACTTGCTGCTCAAATCTGCGGCAATGGGGCATATCGATGCCATGAACGATCTCGCGTCGATATTCATGGAAGGTCGCAATGGTGTTCCGGCTGATCCGGACCGTGCGCTCGCCTTCTTCAGAGCCGGGATGGAGCGGCAAGAGATGTATTCCCTGGGTGTTCTCAGCACCCCAAAGCGGGTCGCCTTGGCGATTCCGGCGTGCAAGGTACGGCCCCCGAAAATCATCACGAAAATAAAGGTAGTTCCCATACCCGCGCCAAGACCGAAGGCCCCGAAACCAGGCAAGCGGACAGCCGCAGCAATCCCGACCAAACCCGTGCCGCAAACCGGCCGAATGGCCTGGAGCGGCAACAACGGTGATGGTTCCGAGCACCGTTCTGCAAATCGCGGTGGTGGCGAGAACACCACTAGTGAAGGCACCGATGGCGACAGCGGTACCGATATCGACAGCGGTACCGATACCGACACTAACAGCAACTTCTGAGAGTGGCAGTGCCCACAGCCATACATCGTGCGGGCAAGCCCTATCGAACCGGACTGCGCTGCTACTTGTCCGTGACGATCTTGACCTTGTCGCCGGCCGAAACCGAGGCGCCCGGCGACATCGCGTTGAGCACCCTGAACAGATCGAGCTTGCGGTCGACGCCGACCATTTGCGCCGAAAGCGAGCCCATGGTCTGGCCGGCCTGAACGGTGACGACGCGGATGTGTAGTGGCTTCAGCGCCGCCTTTTCGGCCGCACTCAGGATGCGGAACGAGCCGCTGACCGAGCGCGCAACCGGGTCGAGCGTTGCGCTGGCCGAGGGGGCCGCCGTCAACAGCCGGTAGACCTGGCCGCCGGCACGGATCACCGCAATGTCGAACTGCCAACCGTCGGCGCCGGCATGCGCGGTCGCTGCCTCGTTGCCGTTGATCGTCTCCTGCCGCACGCTGGTCTCGTCGAGACCGGCCACCCAGCCGCTTCTGATATAGTCGGTGAGCGCACGATCCTTGTCGATCGACACGCCGTCGAAGCGGATCGCCATGTCGCCCGGCCCGGTCGCCGTCACCGCCGCAGCCGTATTGTCGATGATGAAACCGTTCGGCACGGTGAACGATACGCCGAGCCCCGGATGCAGGAATGTCTGGCCGCGCACATAGCCTTCTTCCGGCGTGTCGCCGTAGAGCAGGCCGTCAATGCCAGCCAGGAAGGAATCGCGGTCGCGCGTGCCGACGCCCGGCGCGCCGAACTGGCGGGCGTGGCGCTGAGCCAGATCGATGCGCTGCGGCGTGTTGGGGTGCGTGGCCAGGAAGTCGAGGCTGGCATCGGTGGCGCCTGATATCGAGCGGAAATCGGTATAGGCCGACATCGACTGCAGGAAGCGGCCGGCGGCATAGGGATCGTAGCCGGCTTCGCCGATCGACTTGATGCCGATGGCGTCGGCCTCCAGCTCCTGGTTGCGCGAGAACTGCGCCAGTCTGAGCTTGCCGCGGATCAATGCCGCCTTGGCGGTCGGGCTGTCGCCGAGCACATCGGAAACCACCTTGGTCGCCAGGCCTTCCTCGGCCTCGAGCTGCTGGCGCTGCAGGCCGTGATTGGCGGTGACGTGGCCCATCTCATGCGCGATGACGGCGGCGAGTTCGGCCGAATCATTGGCCAGCGCCAACAGGCCGCGGGTGACATAGAGATATCCGCCCGGCAGCGCGAAGGCGTTGACGTTGGGCGAATTGAGGATGGTGATGCGATAGGTCTGGGTCGGATTGGCCGACACCACGGTCAGGCTGCCGACAACCTTGGCCACCATCCGCTCGAGCTTGGGATCGGAATATTCGCCGCCATAGGTGGCGAGAATGCGCGGATGCTGCGCCTTCGCCAGTTCGGCAAGCTTGCTGTTGGCGGCGACATTGTCGACCGTGATCGGCTTGTCGGAAGGCTGGAAGCCGGATTCCTGCACTTCCGGAGGCGTGAACATCTGGCAACTGGCCAGTGCCACGGCAAGGCCGGCCAGCGCGAGGAAGCGCGCCAGCGGTCTGCGTCTCCAAGTGTCAGTGCCGGTCGACAGCACGGCGTCCCTTCAGCTCTCGGCGCATGACCTGGACCCAGGGGTCCGCGCCAGCGAAAATCGAATTTTCGGTGGCAATCCTGCACAAATCAAAAAACCTACAGCGTTTTACGCATCCGGATGGATGCGGCGCTGTAGGGGGCAAATCACGGCTCGTGCCGGACCAGTACTGGGCGGACCTAGCCACATCAGCTGGACCATGGCAAGCAAGCGCCACATCACCTGTAGGCGGTTTGGTCGTAAATTATGTCCGCTTCCGGGCAATATCGCGTGATCCGCCCGAACTTGCGCCGATATAGCGCCGAAACGCTTCATGACCAGTGCCGTCGAAAAAATCGGCGGCAGCTCCCGTTGCGGCAACCCGACCATTGTCCAGAAAAACCATGTCCTCGCCGATGCGTCGCGCGTCTTCCGGCTGATGCGTGACGAACAACACCGTCATCGCCCGCTCGGCATGGACGCCGGCCACGAGGTCGAGCATGTCGTCGCGCAGTGCGGGCCCAAGCGAGGCGAACGGCTCGTCGAGCAACAGCACCGGCCGGTCGCGCACCAGCACGCGGGCGAGCGCCACACGCTGCCTTTCGCCGCCGGAGAGTTCTCGCGGCAGGCGCTTTTCCTTGCCGGCAAGGCCGACACGGCTCAGTGCCTCGGCGATTGCGGCGCGGTCGGTTTGCGCCAGGCTAAGCGATGGCGAGCGGCCGAGGCCGACATTCTTCTCGACCGAGAGGTGGGCAAACAGATTGTTTTCCTGGAACACCATCGACACCGGCCGCGCCGACGGCGGCACGGTGCTGACATCGGCGCCGCCGATCAGAACGCGGCCGGATTGCCGCGTCTCGAAGCCGGCCACCAGGTTGAGCAGGGTCGACTTTCCCGAACCGCTCGCCCCCATGATGGCGGTGATTTTCGAGGCAGTGAACTCGACATCGAACAGGAACGGCGCCTCGCCATAGCTGAACGCGACCTTGTCCAGCCGCACGACCGCGCTCTTGTTGGCGGAATTCACGATCTTTCTCCTCGTCCCAGCCAGTCCGCGGCGACCACCAGTGCGAGGCAGACCAGTCCAAGCAGCAAGGCCAGTCCGGCGGCGTCGGCCGTGCGGTAGCTGCCCATGCGTGCCAGCAGGAGATAGGGCAATGTCTGCACCGAATCGCTGCCGAACAGCGCGATGACGCCGAGATCGCCAAGCGACAGCGCCATGGCGAAGGCAAAGCCCGTGGCCAGCGGCCGCCGCAGCGACGGCCAGTCGACCAGCCGCAGCCGGCTCCAGCCCGAAATGCCGAGCTGTGCGCACAGCTTTTCGTGGCGTTCGCTAGCTGCATCATAGGCCGGACGCATCGCGCGGATGGCGAAGGGCATCGCCATCACCGCGTTGACGGTGACGACCATGACCGGCGCGATGGCAAAGACATCGGCGACCGTGCGCAGCAGGAGAAACCAGCCGGCGCCGATGACGATGGGCGGCACGACGAGGACAAAACCGGCGCCGGTGTCGGTGGCATGTTCGAGCAGCGAGCGGGCGCCGTCACGGCGGTGTAGGGACAGCGCCCGGCGCGCCATGATCAGCGACAGCGATAGCGACACCGAAAGCAGCGCCGCCAGCAGGCTGAGACAGGCGCTGGTCAGCGTCGCCTGGCGCACCGCGCTCTCGCCGGCCAGCCGGCCGAGATCGGCGCCAAGGCCGGATGCGACGGTTGCCGCCATCGGCCCGGCGACGAACAGCAAGGCGAGCACGATCAGGGTGGCGTTGAGCGCCGTTTCGGTTGTGCCGGCCGAGAGATAGCGGCGCGGCGCCACGGGAAGGTTGGCGTCGCCGGTCACATTGGCGCCAAGCCGCGTCAGCGCCAGCACAACGGCGAAGGTCAGCGCGATCTGCAGCACCGTCAGCGTCACAGCACGCGCGGGATCGAAGTCGAAGCGCAGCGCTTGGTAGATGGCGACCTCCAGCGTCGTCGCCGCCGGCCCGCCGCCGAGGATGAGGACGATGGTGAATGAGGTGATGCAAAGCATGAAGACAAGGCCAGCGACGCCCGGCAAAGCCGACCGCAGCACCGGCCATTCGATCAGCCGGAAGGCCGGCCTGGCCCCCATGCCGAGCTGGCTTGCCAGCCGCCATTGATCGGCAGGCACCGTGCCTAGCGCCTCGAGGAACAACCGCGTCGCCAGTGGCAGGTTGAAGAAGACATGGGCGACAAGGATGCCTGACAGGCCGTAGATATCGGGCCAGCTTTGGCCGGCGATCCCGGCGAAGTAGGCGGCCCGGCCATAGAGCGCCAGTATGCCGAGCGCCGCGACAATCGCCGGCAGGGCCAGCGGCACGGTGAACAGTTGCAGAATGAAGCCGCGGCCCAAGAAGCGCGGGTGCCGCGACAGAGCGCGGGCGACGAAGAGCGCCGGTACGACCGAAAGCAGCGTCGAGAGTACCGCCTGCCACAGGGTGAAGCGGGTGACGCGCAGGAGATAGAGATCGAAGGCGGACGCAGCACCGCGGAGGTCGTGCGCGCCTTCTAGGATGAGGCCCGCGAAGGCGCCGCCGATCAGCAGCGCGATTGCCGCAAGCGCGACAATGCCGGCGGTGATGCGGGGGTCAGAGCGTTGCACGCCGGACCGCCCAAAAGATCTTTAGCGGGCGTTGCGTTCCTTCGCGCCCCCCTCTGTCCTGCCGGACATCTCCCCCACGAGGGGGGAGATCAGCAGTTTCCGCAATCCGCTCAAAACGTTGGAGGTTGGCGAAAGCCGAGGCGACACCCAATCTCCCCCCTCGTGGGGGAGATGTCCGGCAGGACAGAGGGGGGTGCCGTAGAGCACTCATCTTGCGATCATATAGCAAGCTACTTGCTCATCACCGCCAGCCACTCATCCACCCAGGCCTTGCGGTTAGCCGCAACCTCTTCCGGGCTGAACAGCAGCGTCTTCGCCGGCTTGACCAGTTTGTCGAAGGCCGGGTTGAGCGGCTTGTCGGTTTTCCCGGCCGGGAACATCCAGTTGGTCTCGGGAATGACATCCTGGAATTTCGGCCCGGTCATGAAGGCCAAAAACTTTGCCGCCAGCGGGTTTTTCGCACCCGTGGTAGTGATGCCGGCGACCTCGATCTGCAGGTATTCGCCTTCCTCGAAGGACGCCGCCTGATAGCGCTCGGTGTTTTCGGCCACCATGTGGTAGGCCGGCGATGTCGTGTAGGACAGCACCATCGGCGCCTCGCCCTTGGTGAACAGGCCGTAGGCCTCGCTCCAGCCCGGTGTCACCGTCAGCACTTTTGGCTTGAGCTTCGCCCATGCCTCCGGCGCCTTGTCGCCATAGACCGACTTGACCCAGAGCAGCAGGCCAAGGCCCGGCGTCGAGGTGCGCGGATCCTGGATGACGATCTTGTCGGCGGCATCGCCTTCGACCAGTTCCTTCAGGCTCTTGGGCGGGTTCTTCAGCTTCTCGGTGTCGTAAACGAAAGCGAAATAGCCGTAGTCGTAGGGGACGAAAGTATCGTCGCTCCAGCCGCCCGGCACGCTGTTTTCAGACACCGGGCCGTGCGGGACAAACAGGCCGGAGGCCTTGGCCTCGGCGGTCAAGTTGGTGTCGAGGCCAAGCACGATGTCGGCCTTGGTCGAGGCCCCCTCAAGCTTGACGCGGTTGAGCAGCGCGACGCCGTCGGCGACCGAGACGAAGTCGACGCTGCAGCCGCATTCGGCCTCGAATTCCTTCTTCACCGCAGGACCCGGGCCCCAGTCGGCGGTGAAGCTCTCGTAGGTGTAGACGGTGAGTTTGTCCTGCGCGGACGCAGGGCTTGCCAAAAGCGAAACAGCAAGACCCAGGGCTGGGGCAAGACGGGATAAAAACATGCACATCGGCGCCTCCTTCATTCGTGTTGAAAGGAATTGAGGCGTCGGGCTGTCCGAAGCATCTAATCCCTCCGCCGGTACAAACCGGATCAGGTTCAGCGGGTTGGCGAGACTGCCTCTCAGCCGGTCCGCGAAGATCGCGTCCGGCACCCCGTTAGAGCGCTTCGACACATAGGCCCGGCCAAGGTGCCATGCAAGTGGAAGTTTGCCAGAGCATGATCCCGAAAAGTGGGAACGGTTTCCGGAAAAAGATCGTGCTCCAACAAAGAGCGACGGCGAGGCCCGGCCTTTCGTTTCGCCGGCGGGGCTGGTAAGGGCCACCGGATATGAGCACATTCACCATCCTGCTTGGCGGCGATCTCATCCGCACGCCGCGGCTCGACCGCCAGGTCGAAGGCACGCGCATCATCGCCGCCGACGCCGGCATCGGCCATGCCCGCCTGCTCGGCCTGAAGCCGGAGCTATGGGTGGGCGATTTCGATTCCGTGCCGGCGGACCTGCCCGCCGATCTCGCCGCCGTGCCGCGCCAGGTATTTCCGCCCGAAAAGGACAAGACCGATGGCGAGCTGGCCATCGCCGCCGCACTGGAACGCGGCGCCACCAGCCTTGTGCTGGCCGGCGCTTTCGGCGGCAAACGCGCCGACCATGCCTACCTGCATCTGGCGCTCAGCCTGCGGCTGGCCGAGGCCGGCACGAAAGTGTTGTTGACCAGCGGCGCACAGGAAGGCATCCCCTTGCTGCCGGGCAAGGCCGGCTTCGACTATGCCGACGGCACCCTGTTTTCGGTGCTCGGCTTTTCCGATCTCTCAGGCCTGACCGTTTCCGGCGCCAAATGGCCGCTCGACCATGTCGAGGTCGCCTTCGGCTCGTCGCTGACCATCTCCAACGAGGTCAAGTCCAACAAGACCGGGGGCGGCCTCGAAATCGCGCTCGGCCATGGCCGCGCGCTGCTGCTCGCTCATCCCTATCCCTTGCCTGAAAGCTGACATGGCCCCGCCCCTTCTCAACCTCGACGGGATAAGACTGACCTTCGGCGGCACGCCGCTGCTCGACGGCGCCGAACTCACCGCATCCGCCGGCGACAAGATCGCGCTCGTCGGCCGCAACGGCTCCGGCAAGTCGACGCTGCTCAAGATCGCCGCAGGGCTGATCGAACCGCAGGACGGCGAAGTCTTCCGCCAGCCTTCTGCGACGGTGCGCTATCTCCCGCAAATGCCCGACATGGACGGCTTTGCCAATGTGCGTGCCTATGTCGAGGCGGGACTCGGGCCGGCTGACGATCCCTACCGCGCCACCTATCTGATGGAGCATCTCGGCCTCACCGGCACGGAAAACCCCAACGACCTCTCCGGCGGCGAGGCGCGGCGCGCTGCGCTTGCCCGCGTCATGGCGCCGGAGCCCGACATTTTGCTGCTTGATGAGCCGACCAACCATCTCGATCTCCAGGTCATCGAGTGGCTGGAAGAGGAGCTGGTTCGCACCTCTTCGGCGCTGATCGTCATCTCGCATGATCGTCGCTTCCTCGAACGCGTCTCGCGCGCCACCGTCTGGCTGGATCGCGGCCAGACCCGCCGTCTTGACAAGGGCTTTGGCCATTTCGAGGAATGGCGCGACCTTGTGCTGGAAGAGGAAGAGCGTGAGCAGCACAAGCTCGGCCGGCAGATCGTGCGCGAGGAGCACTGGCTGCGCTATGGCGTGACGGCGCGGCGCAAGCGCAACATGCGCCGGCTCGGCGAATTGCAGACCATGCGTCAGCGCTTTCGCGGCCATCGCGGCGCCGAAGGCTCGGCCACCATGGTGGCCAGCGACGCCGCCGAATCCGGCAAGCTGGTGATCGAGGCCAAGAACATCGAGAAGAGTTTTGGCGACCTCACCGTGGTCAAAGGCTTCTCGACCCGGATCCAGCGCGGCGACCGCGTCGGCCTCGTCGGACCCAACGGCGCCGGCAAGACGACGCTGTTGAAGATGCTGACCGGCGAGATGAAGCCGGATGCCGGCTCGGTGCGGCTCGGCACCAATCTGGAAATCGCCACGCTCGACCAGAAGCGCGAGTCGGTCGACCCAGCCGAGACGCTGGCGCAATACCTCACCGACGGGCGCGGCGAAAACCTCGTCATCAATGGCGAGCAGCGCCATGTCGTTTCCTACATGAAGGATTTCCTGTTCAAGCCGGAACAGGCGCGTACTCCGGTGCGCGAGCTGTCCGGCGGCGAGCGGGCGCGGCTGCTTTTGGCCCGCGTCCTGGCCCGGCCGGCCAACCTTCTGGTGCTTGATGAGCCGACCAACGATCTCGACATGGAAACGCTGGAGCTGCTGCAGGAACTCGTCGCCGGTTTTGCCGGCACTGTCATCCTGGTCAGCCACGACCGCGATTTTCTCGACCGTACGGTCACAAGCATCATCGCGCCGGACGGTGGCGGCCGGTGGATCGAATATGCTGGTGGCTATTCCGACATGCTGGCGCAGCGCGGCGGCACCCGGCTCGACGACCGCAAGGCGCGGACCAAGACTGAGGTCGGCGACACGCCCGCAGCGGGCAAAAGCGAGACGGCTATACCGAAAGGACCAGCGAAGAAACTGTCGTTCAAGCAGAAATTCGCACTGGAATCGCTGCCCAAGAAAATCGAGGCGGTGACGGCCTCGATCTCGCGGCTGGAAAGCAACATCGCCGACCCCGCTTATTACGAACGTGACCCGGCTTCGTTCCAGAAGACCATCGCCGCCCTCGACAAGGAACGTGTCACGCTGGCCGCGCTGGAGGAAGAGTGGCTGGAACTGGAGATGTTGCGCGAGGAGATGGAGGGGTGAGGAGCGTTCGGCCGTAGGGCCGATCAATCGACAACAAACTTGTCGATTGAAGGGACGAAACGCCCGGAGCCGTAGCGGAGGGCCGGGCACCTGCACCAACGTGCTTGATTATTGCCTCTGTACCAAAATGCGCATACATTATGCGCATGTTGCGGAGGCTAGTATGCGTAAGATTGCCTTGAATGCGATCCGTCAGCCAGCAAATCTGTCGATCGACTCGAACCTCATGAGAGAAGCCAAGGGGCTTGATGTGAATGTCTCGCGTGCTGCGGAGGCAGGCATCGCGGAGGCTGTGGCTGCCGAAAAGACGCGCCTTTGGAAGCTTGAGAATCGCGCCACGATGGATGCGTGGAACAGCTACATCGACAAGAATGGCATTCCCTTGGAAGAGTACCGGCAGTTCTGATGCCCCGCTATGATGTCTTCGCCGGCCGTACCGAAGGCAACTATGTGCTCGACGTTCAATCCGACCTGCTCGACAATTTCAAAACGCGGATTGTCGTCCCGCTCCTGCCGGTCGCATCAGTCCCGCCGCCGATGCGCAAGCTTCATCCGATCTTCGAGATCAACGGCCGCAAGCTGGTTATGGCCACGCACCTGATCGCCACCGTTCCGGCGAGCGAACTGGGTGAAAGCCGGCTGAATCTGACGAAGCATCACGACGACATCGTCGCCGCGCTGGACATGCTGTTCCAGGGCTTCTGAACGAAGGCTGGCGGTGCTGCCCCCGTCCCTCAGCCGGCCGTCTTCGCCTGCCAGGCCTTCAGCGCCTCGTCGAACACCTTCTCGCCGGGAATGCCCTTTTCCATGGTCAGCAGCGCGCGGCGTCCGGTCTTGTAGACCACCGGCACGTCGATCCAGTCCTGGCCTCTGAGCAAGGTCAGATTGGCGTCCTCGTCGGCCTTGGTGTCGTTGAGCGCCACCAGGAAGAAGCCGTCGGCGATCTTGGCCGGGATGCCGATCAGCGGACTGCCGGCATCCTGCTCGGAGCTCTTCATGGCAACGCGCAGGATGTTGTCGACGCCGCCGCCGTCGAACCCCTGGGGCGTCAGGAAGATCATCTCGATGATATGGCTGGCCGGCAGCGTCTGGTCGGTGTTGCGGCGGATGGTCATGCGCAGCTGGATGTCCTTGCCGGGAATGGTCGCCTCGGCGCGGATCGCCGGCTCGGGCGGCAGGTCGCCGCCGGGCGATTCCTGCACCAGCGACCAGACGATGCTGCCGGGTTCGGCCGACCCCTGCGCGGTCGAGGTGCGTTCCTCGTAGAAGATCGCCTTCTGGCCGACCGCAACGGTCGGCTCGGGAGTTGCGGCCGTCGGTGCTGCGGGCGGCGTGCCGGTTGCGGGCGCCGGCGGCGTGGCAGCGGCATCAGCCGGTGCTGCCCCAGTGGCCGGCGGAGCGGCGCCATCGGCGGGCGGCGTTGCCGGCGGCGTGGCGGAAGCGTCAGGCGCCGGCGTGGCGGGCGCCGTCGTGGCTGCGGTGTCGCCGGGCGCCGGGGTCGCGGGCGCTTGCGCCGCCGCAGGGGCCGGAGCCGGAGGCGGTGGCGTGGTCAGCGCGGCGACGGACTCGCCCTCGCCAATGCCGCTTTGACCGGCCGCGGGACCGGGGTCGGTCTCACCGCCTTCGGGCGTCAGGCGCTGCGTGAATTTCGTTCCCTCGCCGCCAGCAGCCGGTGCGGGCGCCTCGACCGCGGGCTTTGCCGGCGCCGGCTTGACCAGCGGTTCGGTCGAGACCGTCTTGGTGTCGCCAAAGCCGAGCATCGAGCCAAACGCATCCTTGTTCAGCCAGATGCCATAGCCGCCGCCGGCGACTACCAGCAGCGCGACGACAGCGGCGATCAGCCCGCCATAGCTGCGCTTGCGCTCGGCCGGGCGCAGGCGCTGGAACGTGTCCGCGGCCGGCTGCTTGTCATTGGCAAACACATCGGCGCTATCGTCGTCGGCGTCCAGCTCCGCGGCTTGCTCGTTGACGGTTTCTGCACGCGCGGCAGGCGGCGGTGTCGGTGCGGGCCTCTGCCAGCTCGGCTCCGTCCGGGCAACCGGCGCCGGCTGCACGGGTTTCGCCGGCTGCCATGCCGGCGCGGGCGCGGGCGTGACTGGCGGCTTGACATGACTGGGCTGGTTCTTGTTGCGGTCAATGGAGGAGAAGATGTGCTCGAGCTCAGCCAGCGGATCGGATGCCGGCGCCGGTTTGGCATAGTCCCGCTCGACACTTGAAATTGCGTCTTCCAGGGAGCGTTTCTGCTTGGCAATGACTTCGGCGGACAGCGGCGGCGAAAAATCCGCAAGCTTCTTGACCAGCGCGGCACGGGCGCCGTCGTAGGTCCTCGTACGCACGTCGAGCGCCGGCTCGCCATATTTGTCGAGCGCCTTTTTCAGAACAGCAACGAAATCTGCCATGCTTCAGTCGACCTGTATTTTATTTCCGCGCCGGCCCCCGCAAATCGGCCGCGATGCCCGGAAAGGCTTCAGAAAACTAGTCTTGAAACGGATCGGTCACAAGTATTGTGTCGTCCCGTTCCGGGCTGGTGGAAAGGAGCGCGACGGGTGCGCCGATGAGCTCCTCGATGTAACGGACATATTTGACGGCCTGCGCCGGAAGGTCGTTCCAGCTGCGCGCGCCGGCGGTGGTGCCTTTCCAACCCTCGAGCGTCTCGTAGACCGGTTCGACGCGCGCCTGCGCGCCCTGACTGGCCGGCAGATAGTCGATCATCTCGCCGTCGAGCCGGTAGCCGGTGCAGACCTTGATCTCGTCCAGACCATCGAGCACGTCGAGCTTGGTCAGCGCGATGCCCTTGATGCCGTTGACGGCGACGGCCTGGCGCACCAGCACGGCGTCGAACCAGCCGCAGCGGCGCTTGCGCCCGGTGACGACGCCGAATTCGTGGCCGCGCGTGCCGAGGAACTCGCCGATTTCGTTCTTCTGCTCGGTCGGGAACGGGCCCTCGCCGACACGCGTCGTATAGGCCTTGGTGATGCCCAGCACATAGCCGATGGCGCCCGGGCCGACGCCCGAACCGGCCGCGGCCTGACCGGCGACGGTGTTGGACGAGGTGACGAACGGATAAGTGCCGTGGTCGATGTCGAGCAGCGTGCCTTGCGCGCCCTCGAACAGGATGCGCTCGCCGGCGCGGCGCTTGTCGTCGAGGATTTTCCAGACGCGGTCCATATAGGGCAGGATCTCATCGGCGACCGAAGTCAGCTCGGTCATGATCGCCTCGTGGGTAACCTCGCCATGGCCAAGCCCGCGACGCAGCGCATTGTGATGCGTCAGCAGCCTGTCGACCTTGAGGGGCAGCGTTTCCAAATCCGCCAGATCCATCACCCGAACCGCTCGCCGGCCCACCTTGTCCTCATAGGCGGGGCCGATGCCACGACGGGTCGTGCCAATTTTCGTTCCGGAATTTGAGGCGGCGTCCTCGCGAAATCCGTCCAGTTCCCGGTGCAGCGACAGGATAAGCGCGGTGTTTTCGGCTATTTTCAGGCGGTCCGGCGTCACCTCGACGCCTTGCGCCTTGAGTTTGGCCACTTCAGCGACAAAGGCGTGCGGGTCGAAGACGACGCCATTGCCGATGATCGACAGCTTGCCTTGCCGCACCACGCCCGACGGCAGCAGCGACAGTTTGTAGACCTTGCCGTCGACGACCAGCGTGTGGCCGGCATTGTGGCCACCCTGGAAGCGCACGACCACGTCGGCGCGCTCCGACAACCAGTCGACGATCTTGCCCTTGCCTTCGTCGCCCCATTGCGAGCCGACGACCACCACATTGGCCATGTTTCTTTTCCCTTGAGATGCCGCCCTGGCGGCCTGGATATGGTTCGAAACGACAGGCCTCTATAGCGTCAAGACCTCGCAAGCGCGACCTTTCTTTGCCGCCGAAAATGCCCTGAGGCACAACAATTTTCGGCTTTGACATCATTTACTTGGGCCGGCGATGGCAATAGGCCGGCAACACCACAGCTTCTGCGGCGGCCGGAATCCCCCAATGCATCGACGCGCCTACCTGTTCTTGGCTGTCACCACCTTGCTGTGGGGCGGCAATTCCGTCGCCGGCAAGCTGGCGGTCGACCATGTCTCGCCGATGATGCTGGTCTTCCTGCGCTGGGTGCTGGCGGTGGCGATCATGTTGCCGATCGGCTGGCACACGATCCGTGAAGACTGGCCGGTGGTGCGAAAACACTGGCTGCTGCTCGGCGTGCTTGGCGCCTGCGGCTTCACTTTGTTCAACACCATCTTCTACACCGCGCTCAACTATACAACCGCGATCAACGTCTCGATCGAACAGGCGGCGATGCCGATCCTGATCATCGTCGCCAATTTCATCTTTTTCCGCTTGGGGGTGAACTGGGCGCAGATCGCCGGCGTCGTACTGACCATTGCGGGCGTGGTGCTGACCGCCTGCCACGGCGACCCGCGCGGGCTGCTGACGCTGGAACTCAATTTCGGCGACGCCATCATGCTGATCGCCGTCATACTCTACAGCGGCTATTCGGTCGGGCTGCGGCTGAAACCGGAGATGCGCTGGCAAAGCCTGATGCTGGCGCTGTCGATCGCAGCGCTCATCACCTCGCTGCCTTTTGTCCTGTGGGAAGCCGCGGCCGGCAAGGTCATCGTCCCCGATATCAGCGGCTGGGTGATCATCGTCTACACCGCGGTCGGCGCCTCGGTCATTTCGCAGATCCTCTACATCAGGGGCAACGAACTGATCGGTGCCAACCGGGCCGGGCTGTTCATCAACCTGGTGCCGATCTTCGGCACGCTGCTGTCGGTGCTGATCGTCGGTGAGACATTCCAAATCTACCAGGCGCTGGCGCTCGTCCTGGTGCTGGGCGGCATCTCGCTCGCCGAACATAGCGGGCGAAAGATGGCGAACCTGCCGCTGGTCTTAAACGAAGAAGGCGCGGACTAAAGCGTGTCGCTATTAATTGGCCTCATATCCGGCAGCCTTGAAGAAGTTTCTGCATTCGGCTGGCTCGAACAG
>NZ_VFTC01000025.1 GCF_007003975.1 Mesorhizobium sp. WSM4306 | reverse complement strand
TATCAGGGCCACCCCCCCTTAAATCATCCGGCCCTAGGCCCCCCACGGCCAGGCGGGCGCCGGCTCGAGCCGGCGCCCACCTTCCAATCTTCAGCTGAACAGCGCGAGGGCGACGATGAAACTCTTGCTGGCGGGCGAGACCTTCGCGGCGACAACTTCGGTCGCTGCCGGCGGCGACGTGCTGACAAGTGCGACGTGGGTCAACGGCGCGACAGCCTTCAATGCCGCGCTTGCCGCAGAGGGTATCGTGGTGACGCAGATCGGCGGCGATCGCTGTGCCGCCGAATTTCCCTATGACCTCGACGCGCTCGCTGAATATCAGGCGGTGGTGATCTCCGATGTCGGCGCGCTGACCTTGCTGGTGACGCCAGAAGCCCGTGCCGGGCGCATCGGCGTCAACCGCCTCGAGGTGCTCAAGGCCTATGTCGAAGGCGGCGGGGGGCTGATGCTGGCCGGCGGCTATATGGGGTTTCAGGGCATGTTCGGGACGGCGCGGTTTCACGATACGCCGGTCGAGGACGTGCTGCCCGTGCGCTGCCTGCCATTCTCGGACGGGCTGGAAGTGCCACAAGGTCTGCAGGCTTCCATCCTGCAGCCGTTGCATCCGATCCTTGCCGGTGTGGCAGGTCCGCTGCCGCCTATCCTCGGGATGAACAAGCTCGATTTCAGACGTGACGGTTCGTCCCAGCTCCTGGCGACCTGCCACTATCGCGGCACGGACTGGCCGCTGCTTGCGGTTCGTGAGCATGGCCGCGGCCGCACAGTGGCCTGGGCGACCGATATCGGCCCGCATTGGCTGTCGCAGGACTTTCTCGGCTGGCCGCTCTACGGCAAGCTGATGGGCAACATCGTCCGCTGGCTGGCCGGCAGGGATCTCGGGTAGGGCTATCCCTGACTGCGGCTCAGCGCGTCACGCAGCGTCTGGATCTGCCGGTTCAGGGCGTCGAGCTCAGCCAGCGTCATGCCTGAGCGCTCGATCAGGGTTTCGTTGAGGCAGTTGCACTGGACGAGCAGGGCGCGGCCGGCTGGGGTCAGGTCGACCTGCACCTGGCGCTCGTCGGTGTGGCTGCGCTGGCGGGTGACGAGACCTGCCTGCTCCATGCGCTTGACCAGCGGCGTGATCGTGCTCGATTCCAGAGCGAGCCTGTGCGCAATCGAGCCGACCGACATGCCGTCGGCCTCGGCAAGCGCATTGAGCACGAGATACTGCGGATAGGTGATCCCCATCTTGTCCAGCATCGGCTTGTAGGTGCGGTTGATCGCCATGCTGGTGGCGTAGAGCGTGAAACAGAGCTGGTTGTCCAACGGGAGAGGCACGACACATTCCTTTGCCGACTGAGCGTTTTCGATATGTACCACGAAAAATGATATCGCGATACATGTTTTCTGTAGACAAGAGTTTCGATCTGCGTTAGTCATATTGTTATCGCGATATTGATTATCGCGAAAGACAATAAATGGAGATTGAGATGACCAAGCCCGGCAGCAGCACGATCACCACCAAGGACGGTACCGAGATTTTCTACAAGGATTGGGGAACCGGCCAGCCCATCGTCTTCCATCATGGCTGGCCGCTGAGCAGCGATGACTGGGACGCGCAGATGCTGTTCTTCCTGGCGCAAGGCTACCGCGTCATTGCCCATGACCGGCGCGGCCATGGCCGTTCGACCCAGACCGATACCGGCAATGAGATGGACACTTACGCCGCCGATGTCGCCGAGCTAGCGGCGCATCTCGACCTCAAGAACGCCATCCATGTCGGCCATTCGACCGGCGGCGGCGAGGTGGCGCGCTATGTCGCCAAGTACGGTTCAGGCGGCCGCGTCGCCAAGGCGGCGCTCCTCGGTGCGGTGCCGCCGATCATGCTGAAGACACCGGCCAATCCCGGCGGCCTGCCGATCGAAGTGTTCGACGGTTTCCGCTCGGGCGTCGCGGCCAACCGCGCTCAGCTTTACGTGGATGTACCCGCTGGTCCGTTCTACGGATTCAACCGCCCGGGCGCCCAGATATCGCAAGGCGTCATCGACAACTGGTATCGCCAAGGCATGATGGGCGGCACCAAGGCGCATTATGACTGCATCAAGGCGTTCTCGGAAACCGACTTCACGGATGATTTGAAGGCCATCGACGTGCCGGTGCTGGTCATGCATGGCGACGACGACCAGATCGTCCCGATCGCCGACTCGGCGCTGCTGTCGGTCAAGCTGCTCAAGAAGGGCGAGCTCAAGGTCTACAAGGGCTTCCCGCATGGCATGGCGACAACTCATGCCGATGTCATCAACGCCGATTTGCTGGCCTTCTTCAAGGCGTAGAATCTGCCACTTGGATGGGCAAGGCACCCGCCGTCAGGCGGGTGCCTTTGTGTTTCATCGAATGTCTGCGAGACAGTGCCTATCTGGCGAGAAAACTAGCGATCAGTTTGACGGTGGCGTCGGGATTTTCCTCCATGATCCAGTGACCGGAGCCAGGCACGATTGCGCCCGTGACATCGGTCGCAACAAGCCGCAAGGTATCGGCCTGCGTGGTGCCGGCGGATTTTTCCCCGCCAACAGCCAGCACCGGCATGGTCAGTTTGCCACCGGCGGCGAGCATCGCCTGGTTGTCGATCGCGTCCTGGTCAAAGGCCTTGAACTGCTCGAACGCGTCATGCATCGCATGCGGGCGAGCATAGAGTTTGGCGTAGTGCTTGCGCGTTGCCTCGTCGATCTTCTTGGGATCGGCCGACAGCTCGTTGTAGAAGCGATCGAGATAGATGCGCTCGCGCCCTGCGACCAGCCGCTCCATATCCGGGCCGCGGAAGTTGAAGTGCCAAAGCAGCGGGCTTTGCTTTATCTTTTCCCAGTCGCCGATTCCTGGCAGCGGCGCATCGATGATGACCCATTTGGTGATGCGCTTGGGATATTGCGCGGCAAGCGCATAGCCGACCATGTTGCCGATGTCGTGGGTGACCAGATCTGCCTTGTCGATCTTAAGCGCGTCCATCGCCCCGGCGATATCAACGGCCTGGTTCTTCTTGGTGTAGCCCGCTTCCGGGTGGGCAGACAGACCCATGCCGCGCAAGTCCGGCACGATGACGGTGTGGTCCTTCGCAAGCGCCGCCGCCGCGGCGCCCCACATGTCTCCGGTATCGGCGAAGCCGTGCAGCAGCACGACGGCGGGACCCTTTCCGCCGACGCGCACATAGAGTTTGGTGCCGTTGGTTTCGACGGACTGCGTCTTGAAACCCGGTGGAAAAGGTACGATGCGTGCCGTAGCCGGCACGGTAACGAGAAGCACACTCAACACGGCCAACACGATCTTGCGCATATCATTCTCCAGAGATTTCGGAGGCCCCACGCCTTCGTTGATGACTATCTCCTAACAGGCTTTCCATCCGGCGTGTGGTGAAAGAATCAAAGAGGGCGCAGCAGATGCCACGCCCTCCTGTCAGATCGGGAAGATATCTGATTTCTAACTGGTCGCCGCCTGCGCCTTCCTGGCTTCCTTCATGTTGGGCAGGAACACCGTCAGCAAGCCGAGCAGCGGCAGATACGAGCAGACCTGGAAGACGAAATCGATGCCCTTCATGTCGGCGACGACGCCGAGCACGGCAGCCGCGATTCCGCCCATGCCGAAGGCGAAACCGAAGAAGATGCCGGCGATCGTGCCGACACGCCCCGGCACCAATTCCTGTGCAAACACCACGATGTTGGAGAAGGCCGAGGACAGGATCAGGCCGATCAGCACCGTCAGCACCATCGTCCATTCGAAATTGGCGTAGGGCAGCGCCAGCGTGAACGGCAGCACGCCGACGATCGAGAACCAGATCATCGCCTTCTGGCCGTAGCGGTCGCCGAACGGGCCGCCGAGCAGGATGCCCAGCGCCGAGGCGCCGAGGAACAGGAACAGCATGACTTGGCTCATCTGCACCGAAACGCCGAACTTATGGATGGAATAGAAGGTGTAGTAGCTTGAGAGCGAGGCGATGTAGGCGTTCTTGGTCAGCACCAGCAGCGTCAGCACGGCCAGCGCTCCCATGACCTTCTTGCGCGGGAAGGGCGAGACGAAGCTTGCCGCCTTGCGGCTGCCCTGCGCGGCGCGCATCCGGCTGTACCAGCCGCCGACCCGCGACAGAACGATGATGCCGATCAGCGAGCCAACGGCGAACCAGAAAATGCTGGTCTGGCCGAAGGGTACGACGATGAAGGCGGCGAGCAGCGGCCCCATCGATTGGCCGAAATTTCCGCCGACCTGGAACAGCGATTGCGCCAGGCCGAAGCGGCCGCCCGAGGCAAAACGAGCGATGCGCGAGGATTCCGGATGGAAGATGGCCGAGCCGATGCCGATCAGCGAGGCGCCGACCAGCAGCAGCGCATAATGGCCGGCATAGGCGAGCACGATCAGGCCGATCAGCGAGGACGCCATGCCGTAGGGCAGGGAATAGGGCATTGGCCGCTTGTCGGTGATCATGCCGATGATCGGTTGCAGCAGCGACGCCGTGACCTGGAAGGTGAAGGTCAAAAGGCCGATCTGCCAGAAATCGAGACCGTAATTCTCTTTCAGCAGCGGATAGATCGCCGGCAGCAGCGACTGCATGATGTCGTTGATGCCGTGGCAAAAGCTTACTGCCAGGATGACGGTGAAGGCGGTCGCCTGGACTGAAGGGAGGCTGGCGCTCGGGGTTGGCGCAATGCTGGCGGCTGTCGTATCGGTCAAGGCAGGCTCCGAGGTCTTTTTGGCGGGCGTTTGCCCGCAGACAGGCTTGGCGGCCGCATCTTGCGGACCGTCTTAAGGACGCTCGTCTGAAGCGCCTTGGGGGACGACTGCCTTATAAGCTGCTTGCGAGGCGACTTCTTTCGTGGTTTGGTCCAATAGTTTCGCAAGTGGGCCATAGCCAATGCCACATGGCAGGGACGTCTTCCGCGCCGGCAATGCCGATCTCGGCCGATTGCACGAAAGCCGCTGGCAGTGGCTGGAGGAGGTTTCCGGGCCGGCGGTGGCTTTGCCGACCGAATATCCGGACGGCTACCACGTGCCGCAACACCGCCACAGCCGCAGCCAGTTGCTGCATGCGCTGGTCGGTGTCGTGCTGGTGACGACACGGTACGGGCGCTGGATGGTGCCGCCCGACCACGCAATGTGGATACCGGCCGGCACCGAGCATTCCGTTGAAATGCTGGGCGATGTCTCGATGCGCTCGGTCTACGTCATGCCGGGCGCGATCCCCGGCCTGCCGGAAGGTTTGCGCGTCGTCGGCGTCACCGAGCTGATGCACAGCCTGATCGTGGAATCGGAAAAGCTGCCGCAAGGCGGCGAACTGGAAGGACGCGGCGGGCTGATCATGAACCTGCTGTTGCATGAAATCCCGATCTTGCCGGAACGGCCGCTCGGGCTGCCGTTCCCGTCCGATCCGAGGCTGGCGGCGCTCTGCCGGCGGTTTGTCGCCGCACCGTCTCCGCATGCCACGATCGACGAGTGGGCCGATGCCGCCGGGATGAGCCGACGCTCGTTCACCCGCGCCTTCCACCGCCAGACCGGGCTGTCACTGTCGACATGGCGCCAACAGGCCTGTCTGTTCGCGGCGCTGCCCAGGCTCGCCGACGGCGAGCCGATCACCAGGGTGGCGCTCGACCTCGGCTATGACAGCGTGCCGGCCTTCATCACCATGTTCAAGCGCATGCTGGGCGCCTCGCCGCGCGGTTATATGCGCGGCGCGCGCGACAATGGCGACGCCGTGCGGCGGGCCCCGCCGCGACTTGAGGCTCCGGCCCCCTAAAATGGCGTCGGAGCAGTGCATTGACGCCGCTAGTCCATCTGGACGCCGCTGGCCTTGACGATCGGCTCCCATTTGGCGAGCTCGGCTTTCACATGCGCGCCAAGCTCCTCCGGGGTGGAGGCCACGATCGAGGCGCTGAACTGGGCCATGCGAGCAATCACATCCGGATCCTTCAAGGATTCAACTGCTGCCTTCTGAAGCACGGCAACCACTTCCGGCGGCGTGCCCGCGGGCGCGAACAATGCGTTCCAGCTGTAGGTCTCATAACCGGGAATGGTTTCGGCGATGGCCGGTATGTCGGGGAAGGAGGGGACGCGCTCCTTGGTGGTGACGCCGAGCGCCCTCAGCGTCCCGCTCTTGATATGGCCCGATGAGGACGGAAGGTTGTCGAACATCATCGGCACCTGATTGCCTATGACGTCGTTCAAGGCCGGTCCGGCGCCCTTGTAGGGAATGTGCTGCATGCTGACGCCGGCCATCGTCTTGAAAAGCTCGCCCGAGAGATGCAGCGGGGTGCCATTGCCCGAGGAGGCGTAGGCGTATTTGTCCGGGTCCTTCTTCAACAGCTCGATCAGTTCCTTGACGTCCTTGGCGGGAAATTCAGGGTTTACGACTAGGACGTTCGGCACCAGCACAAGCAGCGATATCGGCGCGAAATCCTTCTCCGCGTCATAGGGCTTTGTCTTCAGGATCAGAGGGTTGAGCGCGTGTGTCGCAACTGTGCCCATGAGGATTGTGTAGCCGTCCGGTTCGGCCCGGGCGACCTGGGCAGCCCCAATGCTGCCGCCGGCGCCGCCGACATTTTCGACGACAATCTGCTGGCCGAGTTTTTCGGACATCTTGTTGGCGACGAGGCGCGCGACCAGATCCGTCGAGCCGCCGGCGGAAAAGGGGACGACCATTGTGATTGTCCGGTCCGGAAAATCGGCGGCCCACACCGCCGGCGCCGAAAAGGCGGCCCCGATGGAAACCGCAAGCCCGAGCAAAGTCCTACGCCGCATCTGCTACTCCTCCACTGTTTGGAGGGGCAGTATGCCATGCCAAGCGCGTCAGGAGAAACGTCTGCTTCCCGCAACAGTGCAGATTACGGGCCGCTAATGTGTGCGCCCGCTTAGTCGAACAGGCTCGACACCGACTCTTCGGTCGCCGTGCGCGAGATCGCCTCGCCCATCAGGTCGGCGATGGAGATGACGCGGATGTTCGGCGCGTCGAGCACGCCCTGCGTCGGCTGGATGGAATCGGTGATCACCAGTTCCTGCAGCTTCGAACCGGCAATGCGGGCCACTGCGCCGCCCGACAGCACGCCATGGGTGATATAGGCGGTGACGCTGGTGGCGCCGTTGGCGAGCAGCGCATCGGCGGCGTTGCACAGCGTGCCGCCGGAATCGACGATGTCGTCGATCAACAGGCAATCCTTGCCGGCGACCGCGCCGATGATGTTCATGACTTCGGATTCGCCGGGACGCTCGCGGCGCTTGTCGACGATGGCCAGTTGCGCGTCGAAGCGCTTGGCCAGCGCGCGGGCGCGCACCACGCCGCCAATGTCGGGCGAGACGACGACGACATTGGCAAGCTGCTTGTATTTCGCCTTCACGTCGCGAGCCATCACCGGCACCGAGAACAGATTGTCGGTCGGAATGTCGAAAAAGCCCTGGATCTGGCCGGCATGGAGATCGAGCGTCAAAACGCGGTCGACACCGGCGCGGGTGATCATGTTGGCGACCAGCTTGGCCGAGATCGGCGTGCGGCCCGACGCCCGGCGATCTTGCCTGGCGTAGCCGAAATAGGGGATGACCGCGGTAATGCGCTTGGCCGACGAGCGCATGAAGGCGTCGATCATGATGAGCAGTTCCATCAGATGATCGTTGGTCGGGAACGAGGTCGACTGCAGGATGAAGACATCCTCGCCGCGCACGTTTTCCTGGATTTCGACGAAGATTTCCTGATCGGCGAAGCGTCTGACGCTGGCCTTGCCCAGCGGGACGTTGAGATAGCGGGCGACCGCTTCGGCCAGCACCCGGTTGGAATTGCCCGCGAAAAGCTTCATGCACCGTTCCTGGCGAAGGATGGAGAGGTCAGACAAACTCTCTTAGGCCTCTTAACCGGGCTTTTAGCGAGCCGTGCCGGTATTGCAAGCCTCGTTGACGGGAATCCGCCGGCTAATCTCAAAAACGTCACGCATGACGGATGCCGGCAACAGGCGGATCAGCCGGCGCTGCCGCCGAGCCAGGCCGCGAACTGATCGATCGTCTGGTCGGCGATCGCCTGCATGGTGGCCGGCGCGACCGCGGGCCAGCCTTCCGCGGCATTGACTGACGCCGCCTTCTGCTGGCCGTTGATGCGATGCAGCCGGTTGCCGGCGGGGTCATAGACGTCCCAGACATAGATGACGGTGGTGTCCTTGCCTTCCGTCATGGTCGAGAAGTAGCCCTTCAGCACATGCGTGGCGGCCTGATCGGCGCTGCCGGCAAGAGTGATGCCACGCTGCCTGGCGCGGGTCTGGAGTTCGGCCGTCAACGGCGTTGCCGCTTCCACCGAAGCGCCGACGATCGGAGCGATCTGCAGCCGCGTCTTCGACAGGGCGGCGGCGCTCTGCGCAGGGTTGGCGGGTGTGGTGGCGCCGACAGTCGGCGCTGGTGTGGTGACTGGCGCGGTGCCTGGCGCTGCCGACGGGGGCTGAACCGGTTGGGTAGAGGCTGCCGGCGGCGTGATGGCGGACGGTTCGAGGACGTCCTTGGCGTTGGTGCAACCGGCCAGCACAAGCGCTGCGAGCAATGACACGGTCGTCACACGCGATCGTCTCATCTGCCCGAAACTCCTTAGCCGTGAACGCCCCGCGTGGACCAGCCATTATGGATTCACTGTACGATCAAGTCGAGATCATGGCGCGAAAGCGGCTTCGGCTGGGATTCGGTGGTCAGGTAGGTGCGGCCAAGCGTCATTGCCGTCTCGGTTTCGGAGTCCATGATGATCATGTGCGCGAACAGCGTCATGTTGGGTGCGATCGGCTCGGGATTGCCCTGGTAGAACATGGGCATGTCCATCCAGGACGGGGTGAAGCGGGCGCCGACCGAGTAGCCGCAGGCGTTGAGCCGGTGCTTGGTCAGATTGTGCGCTTCCAGCGTGCGGGCATGGGCGTCGAAGACGTCGCCGAAGGTGTTGCCCGGCGTCATCGCCTTCTCGACCGCCAGCAGGGCGGCGCGGGCGGCGTCGAACAGCTCCTGATGGCGCTTCGACACCTTGCCGGTCAGCACGGTGCGCATCATCGGGGCGTGATAGTGGTGGAAGACGCCGGCCCATTCGAGGGTCAGCTGGTCGTTCTTGGTCAGTTTGCGGCGCCCGGCCTTGTAACGGCAGAGCAGTGCGTCGACGCCCGAGCCGATGATGAATTCATTGGCCGGATAGTCGCCGCCGCCGGCAAAGACCGCGCCCTGCATGGCGGCAAGGATCAGCGCCTCATCGCCGCCCTGTTTGATCAGCGGCAGGGCCGCGTCAAGCGCGTCATCGGACAGATTGGCGGCCTTTTCGGCCTTGGCGATTTCGGCCGGGCTCTTGAACAGGCGCAGACGGCCGACAATGCCGGAGGCATCGGCGATCTGACCGAAGGTCTGCAACTGCTCGTCGACGCGGCGGCCATTGAAGGCGGTCAGGCCATGGGTGTCGTATTCGACGCCGATGCGGGCGCCGAGCAGATTGAGGTCGTTGAGCAGGTTGCGCAGGTCGATCGCCGGGTTGGCGCCGTCGCGGTCGGTCCACAGGACGATCTTGTCGATGATCGAGGTGTGGCGCGCCTGGCGCAGATCGGCGGAGCGGGTGAGCAGCACCATCGAGCCGTCGGCCTTCACCACCAGGCACTGGAAGAAGCAGAAGCCGAATGTGTCGTAGCCGGTCAGCCAGTACATGCTCTCCTGGGCGAAGAGCAGCACTGCGTCGAGCTTCTTCTCGGTCATCTCGATCATCAGCCGGTCACGCCGGGCGTCAAACTCGGAGCGTTCGAAATGCAGCGCCATTATTCATTCTCCAAAACAATTGCCGAAACCTGCCGACCGTAGTCCGGTTCCTTGCGATGCGTGGTGCGCCGGTAGGAATAGAAGAGATCCTCTTCGGCATAAGTACAGCGGCCAAGCCCCTCCGCGGTCACGCCGGCCTTTTTCAGCCGGTCGACCGTATAGAGGTTGAGGTCGAACATCGCATGCCCCGGATTGGCCGAAGGGATGAAATAGCCGATGTTTTCGGCATCGGCTTCGACAAAACGGGCGACGAATTCCGGCCCGACTTCGTAGTTTTCAGGACCGATGGAAGGACCGAGAACAGCAACGACGCGCTCGCGGCGGGCGCCGAGGCTTTCCATCGCCGCAATGGTGTTTTCAAGCACGCCCGTGAAAGCGCCCTTCCAGCCGGCATGCGCCGCACCGATGATGCGGGCTTCGGCGTCTGCGAATAGTACCGGGCCGCAATCGGCTGTCGAGGCACCGATGGCGATGCCCGGCCGGTCGGTGACGACGGCGTCGGCCTTGGGCCGTGGACCGGGGAAGGGTTCGTTCACGATGACGACGTCGGGCGAGTGAACCTGATGCGCAGTCAAGAGATGGCTGGCCGGCACGCCCATCCAGGCAGCGACGCGGCGGCGGTTCTCGGCGACCCGCGTCTGGTCGTCATCCGAGCCGGTGCCGATGTTGAGCCCTTGGTAGATGCCGCTGGAGACACCGCCGATACGGGTGAAGTAGCCATGGCGGATGCCTCGCGGCTTCGCCGCTTCCAGCAGCGGCGAGCGAACAGGATCCGGTTTGGACTGATTCAGCATGGATGGGTTTGTTGTCCGCGCCAGCGCTTTCGTCAAGGCGAAGTTCGGCCAAGCATTTGCGGCAGCCATGCCGCATTGGCTCCGAGTTGGCGAAAAGCGGGCATTCGACTATAGGCAATGGCCAGACAATTTCCCGGGCGGGCGAAAGTGCATGGGCTGGAATCCAGTCAAAAGCCTGATCCGAAAGATCCATCAGAACCGGCAGGTGCGCAAGGCGAAGGATTTTCGCAACGCACTGGTGAAAGGCTATTTCCGCTCACGCAATGCAGCGTCGGGGGCGGAATTTGCCGAAGAGTTGCGGCGAGCCGGCGCGCGGCATTTTTGCTTCTCCATCGCCTACAACACGCCCTGGGTCATCGATGCGCTAACCAAGGCATGGCTGACCTATTCGAGCGGGATGACGCTGGTGGTCATCGACAATTCGTCTAAGCCCGCGGCGCGGCAGGCGATCGAGGCCATCTGCCGGCGGCGCGGCATTGCCTATTTCGGCCTACCGCGAAATCCCGAATGGAATCCGAACCGGTCGCATGGCATTTCGATGAACTGGGTCTTCCATAACATCGTGCGCCCGCTGCGGCCCGACCTGTTCGGCTTTCTCGACCATGACTGCTTTCCGGTGGTTGCCCTCGATATAGCCACGCATATGGCGGGCAAGGACGCCTACGGCACCAAATATCCCGCCAAAAGAGGCCATGACGGTTGGTATTTCTGGGCGGGGCTTTGCTTCTTTCGCTTTTCCGTCGTCGAGGACCTTGAGCTCGACTTCACGCCGCGCTTCGACACCGGGCTCGATACTGGCGGCGGCAACTGGCCGATGCTGCGCGACAGGCTGGACGACAGCAATATCGTCAATGCCGAGAAGACCACGATCAGCCTGAAGCTCGGCGGCATCGAGGTCGACCATCGCATGCTGGACAACAGCTTCTTTCATGTCGGCGGCGCTTCGTATCGCGGCCTGATCAGCACGCGGCACTATCGCCGGCTGATGTGCGATCATGTCTGGGAGACCTACCTTGGCGGTGTGGCGGAGCGGCTTGTAAACGATCTCTGACGGTCAGCCTGGCTTGCGGCAGGATTTTCAGGACCTTGAACAGCGTGCCCATGGCATCGGGGCCGGCCAGGCGCTCGACGGCGTCGGCAATGGTTTGTCGTGATCGTTCGCTTGCCTGGCTACCCAGCAGGCCGGCCCGTTCGAGCAAACCCATGGAAAGCAGGAAGTCGCCCTGCGTCGTCAATTCCACATCGAGGCCATGCGCTTGCACGACAGCGGCCAGCGCTGCGAAGTCGACATGGGCGGTGAGATCGGCTTCACCGGGATTGGCCAGCACGTCTTCGGGAGCGTGCTTGCGCACGGCCTGCAATGTATCGCCGAAACCGGGCTGGAGATGGCCGTAGTCAGGGAATAGCCCGGCGCCGCCGTGGCCGGCTATGCATTCGGCAATGGCCGCCATCAGTGCAGCGCGGGCCGGTGCTACTTCGAAAATAGAGCCTTGCGGCGCCTCGGCGGCATTGTCCGGCAGCAGCGTTGCCTCGACCGAACTGGCGCCGGCGAAGAAGCTCAATTCATCTGACACATCGAGGCCGATCATCCGTTCGCGCCATCCGGCGCCGGTGCGGATGAACTGGCGGATCGGCACCGCGTCGAACAATTCGTTGCCGACGATCAGCAGCGGCGCCTGCGGCAGCGTGGCGATGGTTTCGTGCCAGCCCATGTCAGCTGAATTCCCGGCAAGCGTCTGCTTCTGGATTTCGATCAGGCGCGGGCTGGTCTCGATCAGGGCGAACGATGCGCCCTTAGTGAGCGCCGGATCGAGCCGCGCCAGGGTGCGCAGCATGTCCTTCATCAGCGTGCCGCGGCCGGGGCCGATTTCGGCGATGGTGACCGGCAGCGGCCGGCCGATCGCCGACCAGGCCTGATACAGCCAGACGGCGACGAGTTCGCCGAACATCTGGCTGATCTCCGGCGCGGTAACGAAGTCGCCCTCGGCGCCGAACGGCTCGCGCGTCGTGTAGTAGCCATCGCTGGGATCGAACAGGCAGAGCGCCATGTACTCGTTGACGGGAAGGGGGCCTAGCGCACCGATCAGGTCGACGATGCGGGTTTTCAGCCGTGTCATGCCGGCTGTGGCTGCGGCACCGGCTTGGCGGTGGCCATCGCCCAGATGCCGGCGAGCACCATCGGCAGCGACAGCACCATGCCCATGGTGAGCCAGCCGCCGAAGAGATAGCCGAGTTGCTGGTCGGGCTCGCGGAAGAACTCGACGAAGATGCGCGACAGCCCGTAGCCGCAGATGAAGGCGCCGCCGACGAAGCGCGGCGTCTTCAGCTTCAGCCGCGAATGGGTGAGGAAGCGCAGGACCAGGAACAGCACCAGGCCCTCGAGCAAAGCCTCGTAGAGCTGGCTTGGATGGCGCGGTTCGAGGCCAGCGACGCAGCCCGCCACCGTCTGCTGGAGGCGCTCGTTGCAGAAGACGACGCCCCACGACACATCGGTCACGCGACCCCACAGTTCCGCATTGACGAAGTTGGCAATGCGGACGAGACCGAGCCCGACCGGCACGCCGGCCGCCACGACATCGAACAGCGACCATGTGCGGATGCCGCGCTTGATGGAAAACAGCGTCATGGCGAGGATGACGCCGAGCAAACCGCCATGGAACGACATGCCGCCCTGCCAGATGGCGAAGATGTCGAGCGGATGGTCGATATAGCGCCTGAGATCGTAGAACAGCACGTAGCCGGTGCGCCCGCCAAGCACGACGCCGACGGCGGCCCAGACGATGAAATCATCGAGATCGATGGGTTTCATCGGCAAGACACCGTCCGGCCACAGCCTGGTGTTGGTGACGAGCCGCTTGGCGTACCACCAGGCGAAGAGGATGCCGACGATGTAGCCAATGCCGTACCAGTGCACCGCCAGCGGGCCGATCTGGACCAGGATCGGGTCGATGTTGGGGAAGGACAGCGAAGCCATCGGCAGCAGGAAATAGTCGTTCAACAGGGTCTCCCGGAAGGGCTCGCGTTCGGGCGCGGACCATGCGGCAGTGTTTTGGCGGGGTCAAGGCAAAGTGGTGGTTGCCTTGACGTCGCAGATGGAGGGCTCAACCCTGCGGCTTGCCGGCGACCAATTGCCTGAGCGCGTCGTTGATCCTGTCCTGCCAGCCGGGACCATCTTCCTGGAAATGATCCAGCACGGCGCGATCGATCCTGATCGACACAAGCTCCCTGACGTTCGGCGCGGCGGCATGTTCGCGAATTGGTGGCGCCGGTTTTTTGATTGGCTTGAAGGCAGCTTCAGCGGCTTCCATCGGATTTGTCGGTCGGCGCGGAGGCGTTGCCATCGGTTGATCCTGAGTGAGAGCGACTTAACGCAAGCCGACTAGGAAGCACCACAATAGTCGACGTGGCGCCATCACGTATAGAAGGGGCCGGCTTCAATTGTCGAGGAACAAGTCGGCCCCAGGGGTCCATTGCGCCGTGGAGGATATGCAGTATCTCGCCAACGCGGTAGAAAATCAGATAGTTGCCATGGACGCGCCGACGAATGCCTCGGGATCGGTGCCGCTCAAAGAGCGGATACCGTTCCGGCATGGTGCGCAACTCCACGCAATCGCGGCGCAATTCCTGAATGAACGTGACGGCTCGAAATGGGTTGTCCAGCGCGATGTAATCGCCGATAGCTTCGAGGTCTGCCTCTGCCTGGTCTGTGAAGACCAGCCGCTTCATTTGGTCCTCTCTGCCATTGCCTTGTATTTGGCTTCAAGCTTGTCCAGCACCTCGTCGCCGAGCTTGACCCGACCGGCATCTGCATCCGAAATGCCTTTGGCAAGGGCCGCATCGAGGGCGGCAAGGCGCTTCTCCCGCTCTTCGACCAAGCGCACGCCCTCGCGCAGCACTTCGCTCTTTGAATTGTAGCGGCCGGTGCTGACGAGCTGGTTGACAATTTCTTCGAGACGGGTGCCCAAGTCTGCGCTGATGGCCATGACGGGTGCTCCTGCAAAATTCACACTCGAACAATAATAGTTATTGGCCAAAATCGCCAGCAATTTTGCTCGGTGGCCGCATCCTGACGCCGCAGGCATCGCAACGTTCTTGCATTCCGCGCGCGGCGCTACTACGTCAATTCGAGCAAGCGAGGATTTGCCATGTCGACCGGACCGAACCGCATTCTCGATGAATTCGCCAAGCTGATGACCGATGCCGCCGGTGCTGCGCAAGGCGTGCGCCGCGAGGTCGAGACTGCCTTCAAGGGGCAGGCCGAGCGCATCCTCAACACCATGGACGTGGTGCAGCGCGAGGAGTTCGAGGCCGCCCGCGACATGGCGGCCAAGGCCCGGGAAGAAAACACCAGGCTGGCCGCTCGTATCGATGCGCTCGAGGCCAGGCTTGCCGAATTGACCGGACAGGCCGCACCAGCGGCGGCGGCAAAGCCCAAAGCAAAAAAATAATCTTTAAACTTTTCCACAAAGCGCAATCCGAAAAAGTGCTTTGCCGTGAATCGTTTAACGGCGATGCATGAATCTTTGTGACAACGCCTTTCCACATGCGGATGACGCAGTGCGAAAAATTAGGCTGTTCACGCGACTCCCGATCAATAGACTGAATTTGTTGCATGATTCGGAGCAGGGTCATGCGGCCGGGCGGTGGGGTCCGGTCCGGGGTCTTTGTGTCGTGAAGTCCTGGCCGTCCGAGTTCTAGACAAGATTGTTCGTCGTGTGTGCCCCCGCGGAGCGTGTGGCGCTCCCCTGAACACAGGAAGCATTCCATGGAACTTCTCGAACTCGAATTCTCCCGCGAAATCCATCCGGTGGATGTCATCGAGCAGGTGGCCCATAACAATGACTGGTCCTTTGAGCGGGCCGGCGATGACGAAATCTCGATCTCGGTCGCCGGCAGCTGGACCGACTATCACGTCTCTTTCTCGTGGATGGAGGATTTCGAGGCGCTGCATCTGGCCTGCGCGTTCGACATCAAGGTGCCGGAAGCCCGTGCGTTGGAAGTGATGCGGCTGTTGTCGCTGATCAACGAGCAGATGCTGTTTGGCCATTTCGATCTCTGGGAGCAGGAGGGCGCGATCATGTTTCGCCAGTCGCTGCTGCTCGCCGGCGGGGTCGAGCCGTCGAGCCAGCAGGTCGAGGTGCTCTTGTCGTCGGCGCTGGAGGCCTGCGAATGCTATTTCCAGGCCTTCCAGTTCGTCGTCTGGTCGGGGACCTCGGCCAAGGATGCGCTGGCCGGCGTCCTGTTCGAGACCTACGGCAACGCCTGATCGTAGCTAAGAAAGAAGATGAGTTCGAGCAGCGCGCGCAAGCCCGAGATCAGCTTTGCCGATTTCGATCGTGTCGACATCCGTGCCGGCACCATTGTCGAGGCTGAGCCTTTCCCTGAAGCGCGCAAGCCCGCGTTCAAGCTGAAGATCGATTTCGGTCCCGATATCGGCGTGAAGAAATCCTCGGCGCAGATCACCAAATATTATGCGCCGGGAACGCTGATCGGCCGGCAGGTGTTTGCGGTGGTGAATTTCCCGCCGCGCCAGATAGGCCCGTTCATGTCCGAAGTGCTGACGCTCGGCTTTCCCGACGAAGAGGGCGCCGTGGTGCTGGGCGCCATCGAGCGCAAGGTGCCGGACGGCGGGCGGCTGTTCTAAGATTAGCGAGCAGGCGCCGTCGTCCACGCAGCACCGCTAGGCAGCCCGGCAGGGGCAATCATCGTGTCATAGCGGGCCGGACTGAAGCGCTAGCTGGTGGCCGAAACGCGCCGAGAATGGTTCCGACCGTTGCGGCCGAGAGTACGAGATGGAGGACGTCGAACGGCCAGGCGAGTCCGAAATGCATCAGCATAAGGGTCAGGAAGGAAGGCGACGCGGCATCCGTTGGAATGAGGATCAAGGCTCCGGCCAGGACCAGCCCATATTTGAGTATGGCAACTATTGCGAAAACGATGAACATTATGGCGAGGAAACGCAGATGATTGCCATCTAGCGCGCGCCAGCACCCGATTGGATCAAACGATCCTGTCCAGAGAAAATCACCGACAAAAAGATATGTCCAGACAAGTACGAAAGCACCCGCCAACAGGTTGAAGACTCCCATCGCCGACACCCAAGGCGTGACGTCCTCAGGGTTGAGCGGTAGGTCACGTGTGGCCAGCAGGGCGGCCACAAGCAGTCTGTGCTCGCCGGCGACGGCAAAGCCGCAAACAAGCTGGATCACCGCGAGAAGCAACGCAGCCAAGAGAATCCGCTGGCCAAGCTCAAAGCGCATGCCCGGGATAGCGAAGCGTTTGACACGTTCAACGCCGCGCCGAACAACGACACGGCCGCGCTCGGGCGCGTTTGCCATGCGGTCCAGAACGAACGCAAGGACCATCGCCGAGAACGGCGCCGCAACAATCGCGGAAAGCCAGGTCCTGGAGTCAAAGCCTCGCGATAGAAGCCAGCCGGGCACCTGCCCCGGATCGGCAAAAAGAATAAGAGCAAGCGCCGCCAGACAGAGCGTCGTCAGAAAGCAGGGAAACCAGGCGGCCACGAAGAGTGGCCAGGCATTCGCACGGCAATAGTCGAACACCTTCGCAACGGTCTTGCTGATGCGCAAGACGCGACGCTTCGGCGATACGGCAGGTGACTGGTCCAGCGTTGAAATCGGTGTCAATCCCGCAGCGAACTACAGATGCAGAATAATGCACCGCAAGGAACTGCCGCGCAAGCTCTCTCAAGGAGAGTGCCCACGGGAACCAAAGCTTGCCGGCGCACGATCTCCCAATGCATCCCAACAATTTCACGCGCAAGACTTGTCTAAAAGTATCGGCAAGTTGTCGAAGTTCTGGATTTCCTGAAGGAAACGCATGAGTGGGCGCCATCGAAGAGGTCACACAACTGCCGCCGCTCCGCATCGCCAGGGGCAGACGCCACATACCCAAAAAGTATGCTCCGCCTGGTTATCGGAACCCGCCGTTCCGGCTCGGCCCGGTCTGCATCTCACGGCTTCCTACGCGCCGGCTCCATCACGCCGCCAGCTTGCGCGTCGTTCCGAGCGCTTCCTCGACCGTGTCGAGAAACATTTCCGCGCAGGCTTTCCAGCTGTAACGCATGGCGCGTTCGCGCGCCTCGGCGCGGTCGACGTTTAGCGCGGCGAGCGCGGCCTCGCGCAGATCGTTCGACACCGCGCCGCCAAAGCCGTCGCCGACAATGTCGATCGGTCCGGTCACCGGATAGGCGGCGACTGGTGTGCCGCTGGCCAGCGCCTCGATGATGACGTTGCCGAACGTGTCGGTGCGGCTGGGGAAGACGAAGACATCGGCCGAGGCATAGATCTCCGCCAATTCGTCATTGGGCCGGTGACCGAGGAAATGCGCCTGCGGATATCGTGCCTTCAGCTTGGCAAGCTCCGGTCCCTCGCCGACGATCACCTTGCTGCCGGGCAGGTCGAGGTCGAGGAAGGCGGAGAGGTTCTTCTCGATGGCGACACGACCGACGCACAGGAACACCGGGCCGGGAAAGCCGAGGTCCTTCTTCTTGTCCGGGCGGAAATGGTCGGTGTCGACGCCGCGCGTCCATGGCCTGAGCTTGTTGAAGCCGCGCGCGGCAAGATCGTCGGCCAGCGACTGGGTGGCCACCAGCGTGCCTTGTCCCGAATTGTGGAAATCGCGCAGCCAGCGATAGGCCCAGCTCTCCGGCACCGGCAGGCGAGCGCTGAGATATTCGGGAAAGCGGGTGTGATAGCTGGTGGTGAAAGGACGGCCGGCGTTGCGGCAATAGCGCCGCGCCATGATGCCGAGCGGTCCCTCGGTGACGATGTGGATGTGGTCGGCCTTGCGCTGATCGATCAGCCGCGCGACATGGCCGGGCGTCGTCAGCGCCAGCCTGATGTCGGGGTAGGTCGGCAAGGGCAAGGTGCGAAAAATGTTCGGGGTCAGGAAGTCGACCGCAACGTCGAAGGATTTCAGCGTTTCGGTGAGCCGCTCCAGCGTGTGGACGACGCCGTTGACTTGTGGGCGCCAGGCGTCGGTGACCATCAGGATGCGCATGGCGGTCCTTTGCTCGGATCGTCGGTTGCCTTGATGCGATGGCGGAACGGCACCCACGCGGCTGCCCTCGCTTCGCTCCAGCGTACCCGGGCAGGCACGAGGTCGAAGTGAGGCGGCTGAGCCGAATCAACTGAGGTCGCGCGCTTCATGCGCGCTCTTGACCATGATTTCATGACGGGCGGATGAAGGTGGCTTATGGCCGAGGCGCCTTCCGGGATCCGGCTCTGATCAGGCAGGCACCTTGATCACCACCCGCAGGCCGCCAAGCGGGCTGTCGTCCAGCATGATGTCGCCGCCATGGCTGCGGGCAATGTCGCGGGCGATGGAGAGCCCAAGGCCGGTGCCGCTGGCGTCGAGGTTGCGCGCCTCGTCGAGCCGCACGAACGGCTTGAACACGTCCTCGCGCTTTTCCAGCGGAATGCCCGGACCGTCATCATCTATGGTGACGACCAGCGAGCCGCGGCCGTGATCGGCGCTGATCTCCACCGTCTTGGCATAGCGCAAGGCATTGCCGGCGACGTTGGACAACAGCCGGGCGAAAGCGTGCGGGCGCACATGCACGTCCGGATCGCCGGCGAGCACGGTCGACAGCTTGCGCTTGTGCAGCGACGCCTCCTCGCCGAGCTTCTGGAAATAGGCCTCAAGATCGAAATGGCCGGCATCTTCCGACGCTTCGCCGCGGGCAAAGGCGATATAGCCTTCCAGCATCGACTGCATGTCGTCGATGTCCTGGTTGAGCGCGGCCTTGGTCTCGGGCTTGCCGCCGGCCAGCGCCAGCTGCAGCTTGAAACGGGTGAGGATGGTCCTGAGATCGTGGCTGACGCCGGTCAGCATGGCGGTGCGCTGTTCCAGCTGGCGTTCAATGCGCTCGCGCATCTGGATGAAGGCAAAGCCGGCGCGGCGAACCTCCTCGGCGCCGCGCGGGCGGAAATCGCGCGGCATCGGCCGGCCCTTGCCGAAGCTTTCGGCGGCCTCGGCCAGCATCAGGATCGGCCGGATCTGGTTGCGCAGGAAGGGGATGGCGATCGTCAAAAGCACCAGCGAGGTGCCGACCATCCAGATCAGGAAGATGTGGGTGTTGGAAGCATAGGCCTGGCTGCGGCGCACGAAGACGCGCAGCACCTTGCCTTCAAGCTGGATGCGCACCTCGATGATGTTGGAATTGCCGACGGTGTCGATCCAGAACGGGCGGTTGATCTGGCGGGTGATCTCGGTGGAAAGGACGTCGTCCAGGATCGAGAAGAAGGGCTTGGGACCTGGCGCCGGCAGCGGGTCGGGCGGCAAGAGGTCGACCTTCAGCTGCATGCGGTCCTGCGCGATGCGGATGATGTTGGCGTAGTCGCCGTCGTGCGGATAGGTCTCGATCATGTCGATGATGGCGGCGATGTCGCGCACGGTGGCCTGCGACAGGCGCTGCGTCACGGTTGCCCAGTGGCGTTCCATGAAGTCAAAGGCGACGACCGATTGTAGAAGGATCATCGGCGCGATGACGATGATGAGCGAGCGGGCATAGAGCCGCTTCGGCATATAGAGCGCGACCAGGCGCCAGAACCGGTTCCAGGCGCGCGGCATGGCTTTCAGCGCGCGTAATATGCGCGTGCCGAAGCCGCCTTGTTCCGGCCGTTCCAGTTGCGTGGTCGCCATGTGTCCTTCCGCTGGTCGCTCGTCGATGGCACTCGTCTATGGCCAAACGGCGACCATCGGGTGGCATTCTATTCCACGCCGAGCCGTTCTGGAACAGCCGTGGCATGGCGGCCGATGACCAGCACGCACGTGGTCGCAAGAAACGTGATCAGGCGTTCACCGGCGCGTTGCGTTGGAACCACTTCGTGGACTGGGCGTTTCGAGCGGATGATCAGACGATTTGCTTACGCCCTTATCTTCGTCCAGGTGTCCATGGCGACTGCATTGGCTACACAGGTATTCCTGTCGACGACCGAGCAAGCCCTTAAATCAGAACGCTGGCTTGCGCTGGCGCCGAGCGAAGACGAGGGATGCGCCAAGGCGATGTGGCCCAATATTCCGGAACGATGTCTGCAACGAGTCGAGCCGAAGGTGGTGACACTCGTGCTCAGCCAAAACAACTGATGGCGAATGGCTCTTTCTGACATGCAGGCTGCCATTCGCAACTGGCTGCGCTGCCGCGGGACCGCCAACGCTCCGTTAAGCCTCGCTCAATCTATGCAATCTATCTTGAATGTCAGATTGTCGAGGGTGACATGAAGCGCAAATCGATAATGCTCTTTGCATTCCCAGCTCTGATCCTGCTGATTTTGGCAGGGGAGCGCATGGCGGCCTTCTTGCTGGGGGCTTATCCGGCCAGTCCCACAATGTGGCGGATCTGGCTTGAACTAAGGCCGCTGTCGACGATGTTCTGGCAACAGATCGATGTCTATCTGGGATCGTCGATGGTGGTTGATGCCTCCATCCTGGCCGCCGCGTCGATCGTTTGCTGGACGGCGTGCCGCACAAGAAAGTCGGCGGCCTTCTTCTTCCTTGCAAACCACGTCGCCCTGATTTTCGCCGGTTTGATGATCGCCGCCACCAGTCATTCCGAAACAGCGAGCACGATCGCCGCGTTCACGGTCCCCGGGGGCCTACCATTCTCGCTAATGGTCGATTTCACCTTGAAGAACAGCCTCGTGCTGCTTCTGGGTCTGACAGCATGCGCCTACTGTCATGTTGCCTTCCTAAGCGAAAGCCGCCAGCGGTCCGAAGCTTTGGCCGCGCGGCTTGTTGCTCTGCAGCGAGAATACTAGGGCAGCTCACGTCTTCCAGCGCTAGTTGATCTTTCGGTAGTAAACCTTGCCGTCGGCCTGTTCTATGCGCTGGTAGTTTGGGCTTGGGGCAGGCGCTGCGTTCGCGATCCTGTTTTTCGGCGGACGCGGCGCATCGACAACGCTGGGCTCGGTCGCGCCTTCAGCATCGAGAACGGCGGGTGCCTCCGCCATGCTGCTGGTCGTGTCGACGGAAGGTTCCGCTGCGCTCGACATGACGTCGTCACGGGCAAGGGGCCGGTTCTGTTCCAGCCGGGCTATGCTCCTGTTGATCTCACCGAAGCTGCTCTGCAGTTGACTGTCGAGTTTTTCAAATCGGCTCTGAAAACCGTTGTTGACCGTGTCCAGCCGGCCCCCGATTCGTTGTTCGAACGTCCCGAGTTGTTCCAGGCGCGCTTCCAAAAAGCGCATATCGCTGATGCCGCGGTAAAGATAAACCGCGGCTATTATGTTCACTAGGGTGAGCACGGACGTGCCGATGATGACCGCGCCGATAATGCTTTTGTCGCTCGGTTTCCCAACGGCAGCCTGCTCTCCAACGCGGGTTGCTGTCCCAATCTCGATTGCCGGCATGTCCGGTTCGCTGATCATCGTCATTGAACCACCACCTTTGCGCCGATCGCGACGCGTTTGAAGAGATCGATCACATCGGTGTTGGTAAGGCGAAAACACCCCGATGTTCCGTCGAAGCCGACCCCTGACGGATCGTTGGTTCCGTGTATCCGATAGAGCGTGTCACGCCCGTCCCGAAGCAGATAGAGCGCCCTGGCGCCGAGTGGATTGTAGGGACCGGCAGGCACCATTTGCGGCAGCTCCGGCTGGCGGGCGCGCATTTCGCGGGGTGGGCGCCATTCCGGCCATTCGGTCTTGGCCCCCACCTTGACGACCCCGGTCCAGCCAAATCCGTCGCGGCCGACGCTGATCTGATAGCGAAGCGCCTGGCCTTGTCGGGTCACCAGATAAAGCGCTTTCTCGCCCTTGCGGATAACGATCGTTCCGGGTTGTTCCGTGGTTTCAAAGACGACAGTCTTGCGCAGGCTGGGGCCCATTGCCGGCAGCGGCGGCCGGTCCGAAAGTGCCGATCGCGCGCTGGCGAAATCCTGGACCGACATCGCCAGCGCCATGCCCATGACGCAGGCCAATCCCGGGACGAGCCGATACCTACCTGGCCGATACCTATTTGGCAGCGTCATCAAGCCGCTCTTTGAACATCCGCTTCAGGTCCTTGTTGAAGCGCGCACGCCCATCCACCTCGGCGGGCAGGATAGCACGGTTCAACGCATCGGCCAGAAGCGCATTGTCCAGCGCGACCGATTTGATGTGCGGCGCCTTGAAGATCTTTTCGAGCTCGCTGCGCGAAAAGTGGTTCCCGAACCATTTGCGCTTGTGCTTGTTGGCGACCAGCGTGATGCTGACAGCATTGCCACGCAACTCACGGATCTTCTTGTAGAGCCGCTTGCCTTGCCGCAGCGAGGCGACGTTGAGTTCGAAGACGATGAAGATCTCATCGCTCGTCGACAGCACGGAATGGTGCCAGGGCGTCTCGATGTTCGGCAGGTCGATGACGATGTCGTCGAACCGGTAGGCGACGAGGTCCAGGAGCCGGAAGACAAAATCACTGCCTTGCGGTTCGAAAGGCAATTGCGGCCTCTCGAAGGAATAGAGTGTCAGCCCGGACGGACGCGAGAGCTTGATGACATCCATCAGCTCGACGTCGAGCCTCTCCGGCTGGCCGATGATGCCGCCGAGGTCGAACTGATTGAACTGGTTGAGATAGGCGCCGCAATTGGCGCTCTGGAAATCGAGATCGACCAGGCAGGTAGAAGCCCCGCGTTCCTTCGATTTCGACGCGAGGTGCTCCGCCGCCGACAGTGCGAGCGTCGTCGCGCCGGCGCCGCCGCTGGCGCTGATGAAGGTGATGATGCGGCTTTTCGTTCCCTGGTTGCCGGTGTCGTGGAAGGTCACGGCGTTCAGCAGTTCCTTGCCGTCGAGCGGCTTGTGCAGCCAGTCGGAAGCGTTCATGCGCACCAGCACGCGCGTCTGCTCCGACGACAGCTCATCGGAGACCGCGATCAGCGGCACGGTTGCCCAAAGGGCGCGCGCTTCGACGATGTCGGGCCTGCCGAGCAACTCGCCATTGCCGAGGTCGAGGATGACGATGCCCGGGCGCGTGTCCACGGGCGGACCTCTAAGGAAGTCGCCGGTCTCGGAAACCCTGACATCGTAGATTGCCAGAGCGTCGAGCCGCGTCGCCACTTCGCGCTTGAAATTCGCATCCGACGAGAACAGCGCCACCTGCTTTCGCTTGGTCGGAGTAACCTTGGTGTTGATGGCGTTCATGGTGATGTCCACGTGCTCTTCATGTCTTCGCCCGTAACCGTGCTCAGCATGGAGGGCATGGTGATGTTTCCGAATCCGAGCAGGCCGGCCAGGAAGAAAAACTGAAACGGATGATTGGTGATGCTGACCGTCACGGTCGGCACTGGCCCACTGGGGCGCGTCCAGTAGCCAAGGCCGGAGGCGGCATATTCGATCCGCACCTGCGATTTCTCAAGCATCGGCAGGTAGTCGTGCATTCCGGCACGGGTGGCCGTGCCGTCATAGATCGCGTCGAACGATGTTTGGCTCGCATTGGAGGCTTGGCACAAGCCTCCTCCGACACTGCAGCAAGCGACGCCTGCTGTGCTTGCTGTGCAGACATAATCATATGTGCCGGGCGGCACGGCGATTCCGACTTTGGTTACATCGCTCTGCGTTAGCGTCTCAGACGGAAGGCCGAGTGCTACAGGGGTAGAAATCTGCGCCAGTCTTGCGCCGGCCTGCACAGCTTTGTTTCCAGAATTCCACTGGTAAAAAGCATAGCCGAAATCGACGAAGCCGAGCAGAAGCGTCAATAGCAATGGCAGGGCGATGGCCATTTCGACCATCGCGGTGCCCGACTGCTCGGCGCAAATCCTTCGGCTTCCCGTCACCATCCGATGACTCGTTCTTGATGGGAGACACTGAGGGAAAGAGCACCAAAGCCTAGATACGACAAGAAGCCGACGTCCTGATAGGAATAGCTCGTACTGACGTTTACGACATCGACCGTGCTCTTGTTGCTAAGATAAAGCTGCGTGCCCGATACGTCGGTCGCAAGCGTGGATGTTGGGGTAATGTCAACTGTCGCTGGAAGCCAGTCAGCCACTCTGGCACTGCCGCCAACGACCGCCCCATTGGCAGCAAGGTTTTGCGCGCGCCCTTTGCAAGTGTCCCAGTCGCTACTGCATCGCGCCATATAGCGGGCCGCATCCTCGACTCCTGCTGCAAGGAGCAGGCGCGTGTTCAGAATGTTGGAGAATTCAAACACACCGGCCGACAGCAGCAATACGAATGGTGCGGTGATCGCGACTTCCACCAAGGCGGCGCCCCTTTCGTCGCCCTGGAACCGCCGGATGATTTTGCCCAACCTGGTCATGTCGACACTACCGATACAACTGGGCTTCGTTGCGGAATGCTTTGTCGACAAGGGTGTTGTTGGCAAACCCTCCATCGACGTCGACGATCTCCAGGCTGATGGGCTTCTCACCAGCCGAAGGGTCCTCGGGGTCTTTGGTATTATCCTGCTTCTGAACCGGAGTGTTCACGAACACGCTTGCATAGCCAGACGGCTTGATCTGGATGTGACCGTTGATCTTGGCTGTATTGGCAAAGCAATCGACGATTGCCATGTTGAGCAGACGGCGATCGGGGTCCGAGGTGGGGTTGTCGCCCTTGTAGCAAGACGGCGTTCCAGTTTCCTTTGTCGGCGCCTGGGACTTGTCCCCGACGAGCCCGTTCGCAATCTCGTATTTATAGACGTCATATCTGGAAGCCGGAGCGGAAGTGGTGCCGGTCGGGTTGGTGGCGCTTGGGACATTTGGATATGCCGTCCCATGATTTATGGTCCAGTAGCTGGTCCAGAAGCTTTGCGCCGTGATCTTGTCCGACATGCCATTCGCTTCGACGTAGTTGGTCCCAGGAGGGAGGGGCAGCGCAGTATTATCCGCGACGGGATCATATTTGCTGCAGCCGGTCTTCTGGCCTTTGCGAACATTGCTCGACGGCCGGTATGCCCAGTCCTTGTTATACTTGCTCAGAGAGCCGCTGTAGAGATCGAACCTGGTATTAAGTCCAGTGTTGACCGCACCCAAGGTGACGCCGGTTTTCGTCGTGATCGCATCTCGATTGTAGCAAGTGCCAGCCGTTCCCATCGCGATGGCATCGCGCAGCGAGGTCAGGCTGTTGTCGAGCAGACCAAAATTACCGGGGCCAGGTTCGCTGCCGGCCTTCAGGATGCGAAATTCGCGACCATACGTATCACCCGATGCGAAAGCTTGCTGGATGGTTTTGCTGGTCAACGGGTCTTTAGTCTCGAACGGGTTGCACATGAATAGCGGGACGGTTTCGCAGATCGACTGAACGAAGCCGGCCACGGCCTGGGGCCGGATGTCCATGGTGTCGTTGCTGCCGATAAAGGCTGCTGGAAAGATCGTTGCGAAGGCGCCAGCACCGTCCGCCAAGCCGGAAGCATTCACCGTCACCAAGGAGAAAGACACGGCTGTGGCGTCGGTGCTCGACCAGTCCTTGCCGTTCGAGTCGACGCCGGCAGCGTCTAACCTGGTGTCGTCGCTGGCGGGAATGCCGGTCAGGTAAGTAATGGTCACGTCAGACCGGGCAAGCGTGTGATCGCCTGCGGTCGAAAACTTGGTTGTCTGTCCGGTCAGGAGGTTGGCCGCCGCCCGCTCGGCTCTGACAATCGACTCCGGCTTGCCATCCAGTTCCGCAGCCGTGGCAAGCGCAAGCGCATCGACGCCCTTCTGAAGATCATTGTGCAGTCCGTAGGCCCGACTCATATCGATGGCCAACAATGCGAAGCCAACCAGCACAGGCAGCATGATTGCGACAAGGATCATCGCTATGCCGCGTTGATCGTTCCAGAACGCCCTAATGGTCCCCAACATGACCTTACTCTCTGCTTCCTTGCACCAGGCCCCTCGCTCACCCGGCGCATCGCGACCGCATCCTTCTGTTCAATTTGCTCCGTTGGTCACCGCCCCGCCGACATTGACCGTGATCGCAGGCGGTGGCGGTGGTGGTGGTGGAAATTTGTAGTTGCGGGCAACAAGCGCAGCCCGCGTGCCGTCGCCTTCGATATGTGTGTTCTTCGCGTTCGGATTGAACGGATCGACCGTCTGCGCCAGCGAATTGAATTTCTGCGTGTCGCCGGCGGCCAGGGTCACCGTGTCGTAGTGGTTCAGATAGTCGGCGGCGCAGCCCGATAGTGCACCGGCGCACAGAATGAGGATCAAGGCGCTATTTCTTGACATAGAGCATCTTGTCCTTCGATTTGAAGTCCAGCATGTGGCCATAGGGGCCGGTGACGCCGTCGCCCGTTTCATATTTGCGGATCATGTCCTTGTTCACCTCGAGCTGACCGAGCACGAAGAACTCCGGATCGTTGGCCGGCCGCGTCTTGTCGAACGGCGTCGCCAGCTGTTCGCCGGGCTTAACCGGCCGCACCACGTGCGGCGTCACGATGACCACAAGTTCGGTCTCTTCCTTCTGGTTGCTCGAATTGCGGAACAGCGTGCCGATGACCGGCACCTGGCCGAGCCATGGCACCTGTTCCTGCAGCTTGGTGGTCTTGCTGGACAGCAGCCCTCCGACCGCGAAGCTCTGGCCATCGCGCAGTTCGACGACGGTATCAAGCTTGCGGTTGGTGAAGATCGGGTCGCCGGCGGTCGTGAAGCCGGTCAGGTCACTCACCTCCGGCGCCAGCTTCATATGGATCTTGCCGTCGTCGAGTACGACCGGCGTGAACAGCAGATTAACGCCGAATTGCTTGTACGTGATGGTTACCTCGCCATCGGTGCCGATGACACGGATGGGCACTTCGCCGCCGGCGTTGAAGCTGGCCGGCTCGCCGGACAGCGTGGTGAGATTGGGTTCAGCCAGCGTGCGCACCACCCCCTTGGCCTCGAGTGCTTCGATAATCAGGTCGACCTTGATGTTGCTGTCGATAACCCGGGTGATCAAAGCCGCAAATGGATTGCTGCCCGACAAGAGGCCGCTGAGCAGGCCGCCCGGGCCGAGCTCTTCTCCGTCCTTGTCGACTGTAGCAATGCCTGTTCCAACACGGGTTGTGCCGCTGCTGTTCTTGCTCTTGATCGACACGCCGAGATCGCGGCCGGCGTTGCGCTTGGCCTCCAGCACGCGGACCTCGAGATTCACCTGCTGGCTGTCGTCGACGATGACGGAATTTATGATGGCGTCGGGGCCATACTGCTGTACCACCTCAAGGATCGACGCCAGCGTGGCGCCATCCTTGACGTGGCCGCCAAGCCTGACCTTGCCGTTGATCGAACCGATCTCGATGCGCGCCCTGGGCGCCACCTGGCGGATCGCCTGCGCCATGTCACTGACGTCGACGCCGACTTCGATCTGGATGACGCCGAGCGAGCGCTTTTCCGGGGAGAAGAGATTGACCGTGGTGGTGCCGGCGCTCTTACCGATGACATAGAGCGTCCGGTCAGTCATCGGCTGGGCATCGGCGATCTTCTCGTCGCCGACAACGATATCGCCGAGATTGGCGCTCACCTGGAGCGTCACCGACTGTGACATCGGCAGGAAGACGCGATGGACGCTCGGGTTCGATACGTCGATGAAGCGGTCGGCTGCTTCAGCCCCAAGGCTCGACGTCAGCAGCGCAGCCAAACAGAACAGCGCGGCCGCCGCTACCCTCATCCAAAACCCCTGCATCCCCATCTCCCAAACCGCTGCCAGAGGCAGCCCTCGCTTCGCCGCGCGTCCTTTTATGGTTGTCGCGGCACGTCATATGATTCGAGCTTCACGCCGCGAAACACGCCCACTGTAACATTCTTCGGCGGTGCCGGCTCCAAATACTTGATAACTTCCTTTACGACTTCGTTCGATGCGGGTGCCGTCACCACGGCCGGAACCGGCTTGACCTTGCTCAACTGGTCGAGCTGGTTTCCCACCCTGTCCACGGCCTTTTCCAATCCGGCGATCTTGTCAGCCGCGCGCTGGCGTTCGGCGGCGGCTGCAGCGTCGGCTGCGGCCTGCTTGTCCAGTTCGGCCTGCCTCTTTGCGACATCGTCCGGCGTGTCGCCGGTCAGGTCGGACAGCGTGACACGTTCGGTCGTCTCGCCCTTGTTGGCGGCGGCTTGGCGCAGTGCAAGAGACAACTGCCCCGCGCCGGCGGCGAGCGTCAGTTTCTGCGCGTCCTTTGTGCTGGCTTCGAGCGTCACCGACTTGACCACCGTCGGGTTGTCCTTGTTCACGTCAGCGACCTGGTCGACGGCAAGCACTTTCATGCTCTGCAGCAGAACGTCGACAAAACTCTTGTCGGCACCGTCATCGCCGCGCACCGTGCGCGTCAGCAGCACATCAACCCGGTCACCCGGGAAGACGAAGCCGGCGACTCCGAGCACGTCGTTAACCCTGATGGATACGGCCTTCATGCCTTCGCCAAGGACGGCCGAAAGCGTGGCGCGCTGGCCTGGACCGGTGATCTTGGTGGCGAGGATCGGCTCGTTGGTGCTGATCGCCTGCAGTGCCTGCCTTGCGCCGCTGCCGGCCAAGGCTTCCTTGGTCGTCTTGAACGCGCCAGCCGGGACTGCGCCCGCGGGCCAGGCTATCTCATGCAACTTGTCGGCGCTCAATGTGTCGCCGAACTTCAGTGGTAGTGCCGCGACAACGATCGTATTGCCTGTGCCGTTCGATTGAGCCAAGGCAGTACGCTGGCCTGCTAGCCAGATGTTGATCAGCACAACCGCCAGCACTCCGAAGACGCCGGCGAGGACTATCATAATAAGCGTGTTGGCGCGCATAACCCCAAGCCCCAAGCCAATAGAGCGGGAATTCGCCCGCCACGACTGAATTCAGGCCCGGGTTTGGACAACCCGGGCCTGATGCCGATCAAACGATCAGGAACCGCTGCCGCTGGCGCAAGATCCGATACCGGAATCGTCCATGGCGGTGCAAAGGCCGGTGAAGCGGCCCGTAACCCACCCGCCGATACCGATGATGAAGCCGATAGAGGCGACTGCGATGATGCCGATCAGGATAGAATATTCGACCATAGCAGCGCCGTTTTCATCGTCGCGGAACTGCCGGGTCATCGTCATGAGCTTTTTCATGTCAATTTCTCCCTCTGGAGGTTTCAACCCGACGAGACAGAGCCAAGGATGAACCCCATACCCAAGCATCCCCCGTCACCTCAATCCTAGGTCGCGCCAAAAAGGAGAGTCAAACGGATTAACAGTTCCTTAACCTTCGAATACCTGATCAGAAGCCACTTAAATTTCGACAAGAGCTTGATTCGTTTAATTTTTCAAGCCGTCTTAACCATTCATTCACAATTCCGCCACGGTGCGGCGGCGGGGCAAATGAATTAGCTGTCCTGCATATTCGTTTATATCTAATGGGTTAGAGATGGCTTCCGGAGGTGCACGGCTTGTTGCGCGCCGAAAGGTTCCGTGAGGTTCGGCGAACGGACGCTTTGAGGAAAGATGAAGCGTCTTTTTCCGAAAGGCGTTTTTAACTATGTTGTAAGTATCGGTCGCCTTGACCTTGTTCGGCGCTTGTGCCCCTCGTGGTTAACGCTTAGTTTCAGCCTGGGGATTTTAGAGGGCTGGGCAAAATGTTGGGCCGCTTCATCAAGGGACCGAGTGAGCCGCAGGCGCCGCAGCAGCCTGCGACGCTCCCGGCAAGCGTTTTGGCACCAGCCCCGCCGCCTGAAGTCGAACCGCACGGCAACGATTTTCTGACGCTCAAGGTCGAACTGCATCGACACCTTATCGACAGGTTCAATCTGTCGGCTCTTGAAACAGCGTCCAAGGACCAGATCCTCAACGAGATCCGCCCGATCGTGCGCGAGTTCGTTCGCATTCGTGCCGTGCCGTTAAACGCCCGCGAGCTCGACCAGCTGACCAGCGACACCGCTGACGAGATGCTGGGCCTCGGGCCGATCGAACCGCTGCTCAAGGACGATTCCATCACCGACATCCTCATCAACACGCACGAGCGCGTGTTCATCGAGCGACGCGGCGTGATAGAGGAGACTGCGATCCGTTTCCGCGACGAGGCGCATCTGTTGCGGGTCATCAACAAGATCGTCTCGGCTATCGGTCGGCGCGTCGATGAATCGGCGCCTATGGTCGATGCTCGCCTGGCAGACGGCTCGCGCGTGAACATCGCGGTGCGACCGATTTCTGTAGACGGCCCGCTGGTGTCGATCCGCAAATTCTCCAAGAATCCCTATTCGCTCGAGCGCCTGATGGCGTTCAATTCGATTCGCCCGCCAATGATCGAGCTGCTGCGGATCGCCGTCCAGGCACGCAAGTCGATCCTGGTTTCGGGCGGCACAGGTAGCGGCAAGACGACCTTGCTCAACGCGCTGTCAAGCTACATCCCCGCCAAGGAGCGCCTGATCACCATCGAGGACGCGGCGGAACTGCAACTGCAGCAGCCGCATGTCGGCCGTCTGGAGACGCGGCCACCGAATGTCGAGGGCAGAGGCGAAGTTCGTCAACGCGAACTGCTGAAGAACGCGCTTCGCATGCGGCCGGACCGCATCATCGTCGGCGAGGTTCGCGGCGAGGAGGCCTTTGACATGCTGCAGGCCATGAACACCGGCCATGAGGGGTCGATGACGACTATCCATGCCAACACGCCTCGCGACGCTATTTCTCGTCTGGAGCAGATGGTCGGCATGGCCGGCATGCCAATGACGCACGAATCCATCCGGGCGCAGATTGCTTCAGCCATCGACATCATCGTGCAGACGCAGCGGCTCGCCGATGGCGGCAGGCGCGTAACGTCGATTTCCGAGATTACCGGCATGGAAGGCAATGTCGTCCAGCTGCAGGAAATCTATAACTTCGTGAGGCGCGATGTAGCCGCGGATGGAATGATCATCGGGGATTTTCGCGCCACCGGTGTCCGTCCGCGCTTCGCGCCAGAGGCCGCAACGCTGGGGCTCCATTTCGCCAAGGATGCCTTCAACCCGCAGGTCGCCCTCTGATGCTTACCGGACAATCGCTCCTTTATTTCATCTACATGCTCGCGGCAGCTTCGGTGATCCTTGCCGGCGAAGCCCTTTACCTTTCTCTGGCCGGTCGCCGCTCCCGCATAGTGGCAGTGAACCATCGGCTGCGCCGTCTCGCTGATGAAGCGCCCGCGGAAAAAACCCTGCAAGGGTTGCTGCGAGAACGCGGCCTGACCGATTCAGGAGATTTTGTCTTCGGCTTTGTCTCGCTGAACAGGCTTTATACCCAGTCCGGCATCACCGGAAACCCGATGACCTTCGCAGCGTCGTTTTTTCTGGCCGGCCTGGCGTCGGCTTTGCTGCTCTGGCTTTTCCTGCACGTAGCGGCGCCGGCAGCCTTCATCATCTTTCTTGTGGTGGGCTTTGCCTTGCCTGTGCTTGTTTTGCGCCGGGCACGTAACAGCCGGATCAAGAAATTCGCCAAGCAATTGCCCGATGCACTGGACATGATCGTTCGTTCATTGCGCGCAGGGCATCCTGCGTCAGTTGCGATAGGTCTCGTCGCCCGCGAGATACCTGATCCGCTTGGCACGGAATTCGGCATCGTCGCCGACGAGATTACTTTCGGACTCAGCATGGAGCAGGCCGTGCGGAAATTAACGCAACGGGTCGGCTTCGAGGGACTCAATTTGCTATCGGTGTCCCTTTCCATTCAGGCGAGGACCGGCGGCAATCTCACCGAAATCCTGGCGAATCTCTCAACCGTGCTGCGGGAACGCCAGAAACTGCGGTTGAAGATCAGGGCGTTGTCGGCCGAAGGCCGGGCCTCGGCCTGGATCATTTCCTTGTTTCCGCTCGTCATGTTTGGGGCGCTCTGGCTGATCGCGCCCGGCTACTACGGCAAGGTCTGGAGCAGTCCTCTCATTACGCCTGCTTTCGTGATCTGTGGAAGCTGGGCCCTGTTGGGAGACTTCATCATGTATCGGATGGTAAATTTCGATTTCTGACAGGAGCGAATCATAAATCTGTTTTCGAACACCGACGACCTGACTTTTTTTGTATCCATCGCAGTCTTTGCGTCGGCGGTGGCGCTGTTCCTGTTTGCGGCACTGGTCTTCCTGCCGGCACTGCAAACGCGAAAGCTGGTCGTGGACAGCCTATTGGGCGAAGGCTCTGTCGATCCGCGATCGATCCTGGGACGAGACCGCCTCGCCAAGATCGCGGCGCAGAAGCCCGTCGACGCTTACTTCAAGTCGATCGAGAAAGAACGCACCGAGCCCAATGCTCTGGAGGCGAAACTCTTCCGCGCTGGATTTTATCGAGCGGGTGCGCCTCTCGTCTACACGCTTTGTCGTCTCGGCGCCGTTTGTATAGGCTTTCTGGCCATGTATGCCCTGCTGTCGTGGGTGCTGCCGCCACGGCTGCCGGGATTCATGACTTTCGGTGGCGCGGCCTTGTTTGGGTTGGGCTGCATCGTCATTCCGAGCATCATGCTGGACCGGTTCGAGAATTCACAAAAACAGATCTATCGTCGCGCCTTCCCTGATTTCATGGATATGATGATCACTTGCGCCGACGCCGGTATGAGCCTAGAGGCCGCGGTCGAACGGGTAAGCCAGGAACTTGCGGCCACGCACAAATGGCTGGGAATTCAGCTCACGATCATGAATCTGCAACTGCGCGCCGGCAAGCCACTTCGGGAAGGGCTTCGCGAACTGGCTGACCGCATTGGCCTTGACGAGGCGCGGGCGCTGGCCGTGCTGTTCCGGCAGTCGGAAGAACTAGGCACCAGCCTGACCGACGCCCTGCGTGTCTATAGCGCGGAAATGCGTAGCCAGAGGATCCTGCAGGCGGAAGAGCGCGCCAATTCCTTGCCTGTCAAAATGATGATTCCACTGGGACTTTGCATCTTTCCGGTGGTTATGATGGTAATCATGCTGCCGGTGATCATTCGCATGAAGGGCATTTTCTTCTAGTTGCGTATATGCTTTGGTCCTATATGGGTCGGGGGACTCGGGGAGATTGTATGAAAAGGCCAATTGCAGTCGTGGCCGGCCTGTTCATGGCGGCGCTCGTCGGCTGCCAGACGAACGGGGCGGACGGTGTCGTTCGCACCAACGAGCCGTCGAAAGGCGACGTAACGTCCTTTGGCGATGCGTTCGACGGGTTGAAGACGGTCGGCGATGTTGAATACTACGCCTCGGACCAGGCCGTCGCCGAGGCCAAGAACCAGTTCCGCGCGGAAAATTACGGCAATGCCGGCGCCTTGTTCTTCAAGGCGACGCAGCTTGCCCCCAATGATGGTGGCGCCTGGATGGGGCTGGCCGCCTCCTGCGACCGGATCCACCGCTTCGACCTAGCTGACAGGGCTTACGCCCGGGCTTTCAAGCTGATGGGAGCGTCGCCCGAATATTACAACAATGTCGGCTATTCCTATCTGCTGCGCGGCAAGCTGCAGGACGCGCGCAGCAATTTCCTCAAGGCCTACGAACTGGCGCCCAATGATCCGACCGTGGTCAACAATCTGAAGCTGCTATCGTCCAGCGTGCAGAACATCGAGCGGTAGAATGTTGTTTGCCGTATCGCTGCTGCTTAAAGCGCTCGCCGTTCCTTTGCTGGCAAGGATCGCCTGGCTCGACTTCGTCACCCAGAAGATAGCCAACCGCGAAGTGCTGTTGCTGCTTTGCCTCGGGCTGGGATCGCTCCAGCTTGTTTCTGTGGCAAGCGGATCGTGGTGGGATATGGGATTGAGTGCGATTGCCGGACTTGTGCTGTTCGTTGCGCTCTTTCCTTTCTGGATCATGCGCAAGGTCGGAGCCGGCGACGTCAAGCTGATGGCGGTCGTTCCGTTTCTGACCGGTGGAAGCGGTCTAGCCGTGTTCTCGGTGCTGCTGTTGGTTTTCGCCCTTGCCACCGCGGCGATCGTGAAAAACCCTTTCATGCTGCCGGCGGGCGCGTTTCGCGTCTATGTACAGCACTTGGACCGCAAGGGCGTCGTGCCCTTCGGCGTGCCAATTTCGGCGGCTGCGATCTGCACGATAGCGTTCCAGATTTATGCAAGTCTGGCGCTGGCGGGCAGCTCGGGGATACTGCAGCAGCTTAACTAGCGCTTGGTTCCGGAGATTTCTTCTATGTCGATAGCGCGGCTAGCGGTCCGTAGCACTTCGGAGGCTTGGCGCGCCAATCAACCATTTCTTATGACGGTAATCACCTATGTTCTACTCGCGCTTATTGCCGCGGTGCATTGGAAAATCGCCATCAACTTAAAAATATATAATAGAAATTTCTTGTTTTTTGGGGCAACCGTAACCCTGATCCTTCTTGCCGTAGTCTTGATTCGGTTGACTATTCAACGGCCAGAGCAACCGTTACGTGCGATGAAGGATCTCATGCTGGCCAACAACCTGCCGGATCGAATTGCAGCCGGACTGCCCATTGCGCTCGTCATCCCGCTCTTTTTCTCGATGTTCACCAGCATCAAGGGAGGGATCAGCAAGATTCAACCATTCTACGCCGACACGCCCCTGGTGGCGATCGACAGGGCAATTCATGGCGGGGTCGATGCATGGAGATTTTTTCATCCTGTGCTTGGCTTTGGCCCTATGACCTTTTCGCTGAACATTCTCTACAATCTTTGGTTTGCTGAGGTTTTCATCGTTTTGTTTTGCGTCGCTTTTTCAACGAGGAACGGGCGGCTGCGTTCCCAGTTTCTGGTCACGTTCGTCCTTACCTGGGTGTTGATAGGTAACGTTTTGGCGGCGGCCTTCGCTTCAGTTGGGCCAGCATTCGTTATGCCCTTTTATGGCGAAGGTACGTTTTCTCCCCTGATGGACTACCTTCAGACGACCAACTTGACCTATCCCGTCTCGGCGCTGGGTACGCAAAATTATCTGCTGGCCAATGCCGGGCTCGATGGGCCACGCTTGGGCAGCGGCATTTCAGCCTTTCCATCGCTGCACGTGGCTGTCGCGACCCTGAACGCGATTTATCTCTGGCGTTTTGGGCGTTTACTCCGCTGGGCGAGCATTGCGTTTCTGGCCGCGATCCAGCTGGGCTCGGTGCATTTGGCCTGGCACTACGCGGTCGATGGATACGCTTCCATGCTGTTGACGCCAATAATCTGGGCTATTGCAGGACGGCTGTCGAACGCCCAGCCTGGGCTTCAGATCGTTATGAAAGATCGTCGGGTCGAAATGGACTGAGCTTGGTCGTACCGCGATTGAACCCGGCTACCTCCTATTCCAGCGAGATCACCTTCTCACCAACAAATCGCCCAACATATCGCCAGATCACTACGGCACCGAGGATCGCCAAATAACCATCGATCGCATAGTGCCAACCGAAATAGACGGATCCGAACATGATGGCGGCGAAGTAGAACAACCCCCAATATCTGCACCACCGGCCAAATTGAGACAGGAACAGCGCGTTGAGAAGCGCCACGGCTACATGCAAACTTGGCATTGCGGCTATGCCTGTTCCAAAAACCGTACGGTCGTGGGCGTAGGATGAATAGAGATAGTTTGAGGTGGCGATCATCCCCCTGCCGGATGCGGTCGTGTCGAGGGCCGAAATGAGGTCGGCGAAGCGAGGATCACCGACGATCCTCTCGAAGAAAATCGGCCCGGCAGAGGAGCCGATGATCCTGGCGACATTTCCGAGGATGATGGCAACGAGAAGGAACGAAAGCAAATAACGAGCGCGACGTGCATGATCCGACGTGAAGGCCGCCACAAGTATCATGCCTACCATTTGGACAAACCAGACAGGTCCGTAGAGCACGAACAGAGCTGGCTCCAGCACCCGGGGGAATATGGCGTGCGTGCCCTTCCAGGGATCGCCCATATGCATGGCAGCATCCAGGTCCGCCAGGAATGGGTCGGCAAAAAAGGCGACATAGATCGGGGTGACATGTTTAAGTGTGGAAAACGCGGCCGCACCAAGAATGAACATTCCGGTGATCAGCAACACGCCCTTGCCCCTGACGCGCAGTTTCTCCAGGACGAACGCCAAAGGCGAGGAAGGCCGCGACAACACCGCCACGCCTGCCATTCCGAAAAGTGCAAGTACGGGGATAGCAAGCGAGTATTTTTTGAGCGTGTATTGCGTCAACATCTCGAAGTAGGTTGTCGGTGCTACCGCAACAGCCACAGCAACATACGCGATGCAAAGGGCGGCCACGCCGGTCGTTGTCACACGAAAAGGCCGCGCTGTAACCGTTTCTGAGACGCCCATTTCCCCCACGAAGTATTCATGATCCCGCGGATCTAAAAATGCAACGCCGAAATCCAGCCCGCAGCCGCTGCGTTCCCAGTGCCGCGAGGTAGGTTTCAGGGAACAGGCCAGCCGCGATACCAGCGTAGCAAAGGCCGAAGATCGCCAGTTTTGCCGACAGTCCTGTCCTCGGTGCGGAAGTTACGTCAGCGCTCGCCGCCATATTCGCTTCTTTGGCGGGTCTTTCTTCAGAAGGACCGGGGCGTCGACTACGACTGGCGGTGGTGGGGTAAAGGTCAAGTATTCGACGACCTTGACGAAACCGCCGGCACCTGCGCTCGCAATCGCGCAAATCACAAGCATTCTGAAAAAGCCCACGCGCAAATCGCTCCTCAAGCCGGCAGAGAGGATGCGCTCGACCTGGTTAAGAAGCAACTAATTGATTAGCGAGCGCATTTACATGAAGCGATGAATGCCATCGCCTGGCACAGAGCGCCAGTACGCAACTGAAACCGCCCGGCCGACGCGCAGCTACTCCACGCTGAGTCGATAGCCAATGCCGCGCACTGTCTGCAGCCAAACCGGGTTGGACGGATCGCGCTCGATCTTGCGGCGCAGCCGGTTGATCTGGACGTCGATGGTGCGCTCGCCGACTTCGGAATCGTCGCCGACCAGTTCATGGCGCGGTATGGTTTCACCGGCGCGTGCGGCGAAGATCGCCAGGATCTCCTGCTCGCGGTCGGTCAGCTTCAGCGCCTCGCCGCCACGCTTCAACTCGCGCCTGGCGATCTGGAAGGTGTAGGGCCCGAAGACCAGTTGCTCGACCTTGGGCGTGGCCGCCGGGCCGCCGCGGCGCAGGATGTTGTTGATGCGCAGGATCAGCTCGCGCGGGTCGAAGGGCTTCGGCAGATAATCGTCGGCGCCGGCCTCGAGCCCGGTGATGCGGCTGTCGGTCTCCGAAAGCGCCGTCAGCATCAGGATCGGTACGTTCTTCTCCTCCCGCAGCGCCTTGGTGAGGTCGACGCCGGTTTCACCGGGCATCATGACGTCGAGGACGAGGAGGTCGAAGTCGAGCCCGGCGAGCTTGCGCCTGGCCTCGCCGGCATTTCCGGCGACAGTGACGCGAAAGCCGTTTTCGGTCAGATACTGCTTGAGCAAATTGCGGATGCGGGTGTCGTCGTCGACCACAAGCAGATGCGGCGCGTCATCGTCCGGCGCCGCCGGCTGGTCCACCCTCTCAATGGTCTCCATGGCTTTTCCCTGACATGTTTGCAGGCACAATGTCGATCTGCGCCCTTAGTTCCGGATTGACCATGGCTTCCAGGAATCTTTCGATCAAGGGACGCTCGCTGGCTCCGGAATCTTCCAATGCAGCACGGATGCGGCGTGACTGTGGCCGCGCCAGGGCCAGCGCCAGGGCGCGGCCCTTGGCCGTCGGGTAGAGTTCACGCTGGCGGCGGTCGCGCGGGCCCTGCAACTGCACGATATGGTCGGTGTCGATCAGCTGCTTGAGCACCCGCGCCAGGCTCTGCTTGGTGATCTTGAGCACGTCGAGCAGTTCGGCGACCGTCAGCCCCGGCCGGCGGTTGACGAAATGCAGCACCCGGTGATGGGCGCGGCCGAAGCCGTAATCGGCCAGGATCTGGTCGGGGTCGGAGGTGAAATCACGATAGGCAAAGAAGAACAGTTCGATGATGGCGAAGTCGATGCCGTCCTCGTCGGTGATCGCCGTCTTGATCGGTTTTCCGGCAGCTGGGCTTCGATGCGTCATCATTTCTCCGTCCATAGAGGGAAATTATGTCAGTACTATTGACGTAATTTCCCCGCAATGGTAATTTTTGACAAGCTTTTGGGCGGATTGCGAACGAAAAGGCAAGGGAGCGCGGTTTTTCCGGAACTTCCTGAGTTTGCCAGAGTTCGATTATCGGCTTACGCTTCCAGATACCCGGCCGCCCGATGCGGCTGTCGCGAAACAAACAACAACACCAATGATGTGCGGGTCGCCGCCCGCGGGAGGTTTCCATGGCATCCGTTCCCTTCGACCAGCTGGAAGGTTTCATCTGGATGAACGGCGAGTTCGTCAAATGGGCCGACGCCAAGATCCACGTGCTGACCCACGGCCTGCACTATGCCAGCGCCGTCTTCGAGGGCGAGCGCGCCTATGGCGGCGCGATTTTCAAGCTGAACGAGCATACCGAGCGCCTGCATGAATCAGCGCGCCTGCTCGGCTTCAAGATTCCCTATTCGGTGGCCGAGCTCAACGACGCCTCGACCACGCTTCTGAAGAAGCAGGGTTTCCAGGACGCCTATGTCAGGCCGATCGCCTGGCGCGGCAGCGAACAGATGGGCGTGTCGGCGCAGAACAGCCGCATCAACTGCGCCATCGCCATCTGGCAATGGCCGAGCTATTTCGATCCGGCGCAGAAGCTCAAGGGCATCCGTCTCGATCTGGCGGAATGGCGCCGGCCCGACCCGCGCACGGCGCCGTCGAAATCGAAGGCCGCCGGCCTCTACATGATCTGCACCATGTCCAAGCATGCGGCCGAAGCCAAGGGCTATGCCGACGCCATGATGCTCGACTGGCGCGGCCAGGTCGCGGAAGCCACGGGCGCCAACATCTTCTTCGTCAAGGACGGCAAGATCCACACGCCCAAGCCCGATTGCTTCCTCGACGGCATCACTCGCCGCACCGTCATTGGCCTCGCCAAGGACCGTGGCCTTGAGGTGATCGAGCGCGCCATCATGCCTGAGGAACTCGAAGGCTTCGAACAGTGCTTCCTCACCGGAACGGCGGCGGAAGTGACGCCGGTTTCCGAGATCGGCCCCTACCGATTCGAGGTCGGCGAGATCGCCAAAACTTTGATGAACGACTATTCTGCCGCAGTGCAGCCTAAGCATGCGATTGCCGCAGAATAACGGAAATCACAGCTTTTTTCGCAAGCAGGGGCGGTTTTAGGGCCGCCCCTTTTATTTCAGCATCTACGCATTTGACTTTCGTCTAATTCGGCGTCTCATGATGGTGTCGGCCCGGGAGGCTGGCAGCTATGGAGGGACTAGGTACATGGATACGAACACGCTCATTGCGATCGTTGTGCAGGTAATAGCGGGTGTTGTCGGTGGTCAGGCAATCGGCGTTGCGCTGAAGAATGCGGCGATGGGCCAGTTGACCAAAATCCTGGGTGGCGCCATTGGCGGCGTCGGCGGCGCGGCGATCCTCGGCAGCCTGCTCGGCGGCGGCACGGTCGACCCGGCAGCGGCTGCGGCGGCAACCGGCGGGTTGGGCAGCGCGTTGAACATCGAAAACCTCGTCGGCGGCGCAGGCGGCGGCGCGATCCTGACCGGCATCATCGGTGCGGTCATGGGCGCGATGAAGAAATAAGCCTCGACATCTCGGACTTCGTCATATGGGCGGCCGTTGGGCCGCCCATATCTGTTTTCGGGTCTATCAAGATTGTCGCGGAGCTGTGGACGTTGCCTGCCTGTGCCTCTACATCACGCGAGACACAGCGAAAGGACAATCATGGGTCAGCTCAATGCCGGCATCGTGCCGGTCACGCCCTTCCAGCAGAACTGCACCATCCTGTTCGACATGGATGACAAGCATGGCGTCGTCGTCGATCCGGGTGGCGACATCGACAAGGTGCTGGCGTTGCTGAAGGACAATGCGATCTCGGCCGGGGCGATCTGGATCACCCATGGCCATATCGATCATGCCGGTGGCGCCATGGAATTGAAAGAGGCGCTCGGCGTCGAGATCATCGGCCCGCACGAGGCCGACAAGCTGCTTCTCGACAATCTCGAGAAGCAGGGCCAGCGCTACGGCATTGCAGGGGTGCGCAACTGCGTTCCCGACCGGTTCCTCACCGAAGGCGAAACCGTGTCGTTCGGTTCGCATGTGTTCGAGGTGCTGCATTGCCCCGGCCATGCGCCGGGCCATGTCGTCTATTATAACCGCGCGGCCAAGTTCGCCCATGTCGGCGATGTGCTGTTTCGCGGCTCGGTGGGACGCACCGACCTGCCGGGCGGCGACCATGCGACGCTGATCGCCTCGATCAAGACCAAGCTCTTGCCGCTCGGCGACGATATCGGCTTCATCTGCGGCCATGGCCCGGGTGGCCGTTTTGGCGAGGAGAGGCGGACCAATCCATTCCTGACCTAAACTCCCGACCCGGATGCATCAGCGCGGAACACAAAAAAGCGCTGGCCTTGCGGTCAGCGCTTTTTTGTTTGGGGCAGGGAAGCCTTCAGTTAGCGGTGCAGAAATGCTGCTCGCCGTCATTGCCGGTGAACGTGCCGCTGCGGGCATTGAAGGTCCGGTAGCGGTCCGAGCAGTATTCGTACCAGTCGCGGGTCCATGGCTCGGCATAGCGGTCGGCATAGACGACGCGCGGCTCGGCATAGTAACGGCGGACCGGCCGCACTTCGCGATAGTCGTAGTCGTCGTCATAGCTGCTGTAGCGCGGTTGCGGGTTGCTCAGCGCACCGGCGATCAGGGCGCCGGCCGCAAGGCCGACGACACCGGCGGCAATGGCGTCGCCATTGTGGTGACGGCCATGATGGCGATGGCGCCATTCGTCGGCGTTGGCGGCGGGCAGAGTGGCGAGCGTGGTCGCGGCGAGAGCGGCGCCCAGGATGGCGGTTTTGAAAATGCGATTCATTTTGGTCTCCTTCGTGCCGGCCCGGGTAGTTTTCGGGGATGCGGTCCGGCCTTGAGGACGATTAATAGGAGACCGTGGCTGAACGGGGGCTGAACGGAATTTGCTGATATGCTTCAGGTCATGCGGCAAAAACCACACGCTCGCGGAAGGCGCTCCGCCTCATCAATCTCCGTCCAGACTGTCTTGAGCCGGCTTAGCCGACCGACAGGTTGACGGCCTTCGGACCCTTGCCGCGTTTGTCAGGCTCGGTGTCGAATGTCACTTTCTGCCCATCCTCCAGACCAGGAAGACCCGACGCCTGCACGGCGGAAATGTGGACGAAGACATCCTTCTGGCCGTCGTCCGGCGTGATGAAGCCGAAGCCTTTGGCATGATTGAAGAATTTGACGGTGCCGGTCTGCGGCATGGGAAGCTCCCTTTGATCCCATAAAGTCAGTTTCGGGCCGGCAAATGCCCGAAGGGAAATTTGTCCTTTATTTTAGCGCTATCGGCAAGAGAAAGTTTTGGCGAGGGCGGCAACGGTCAAGGGGTCTCAAATAGATCGTTGCAGCGAAGGCAGTTCGCGGCAGACGACCGCTCCGACGATCAGCCATTCCCTGAACAGGTCGAGCGTCCTTTGCCACGGCGACGGCGGACATGAAAAAGGCGCGACCGGAACGTCGCGCCTTCGAAAACTCTGGGACGGCTGACAAAGCCGCTTCGAGCATGTTTCAAGTGCTTTTTCGCGCGCCCTGGCGGGCGCGCGGGCACCGTCGGTTCAGGCCGCGCGGAGATTGACCGCCTTCGGACCCTTGCCCATGCGGTCGGGTTCAACGTCGAAGGTGACCTTCTGGCCGTCGACGAGGGTACGCAGGCCCGATGCCTCGATCGCGGAAATGTGGACGAATACATCCTTGGCGCCGCCGTCGGGCGTGATGAAGCCGAAGCCTTTGGTCGCGTTGAAGAATTTAACGGTGCCGGTCTGGGCCATTGGGGAAACTCCTTCACCCGTGTCAGTCTTGTGGTTTGCCCGCCGCCTGGCATCGTGGGCAAGTCCCGGTGGTTGCTTCGGCAGTCCTGCATTCGCGCATGGTAAAACCCCCCGCCGAAAACGGGGCCGTCAGAGATTCACAGTATCGGGGAAAGGTCGTCCAAAACGTTCCGCTCTCCGGGTCGCAAATGCCCGAACACAAAATTTATCGCACGGAAACGTGATAGTTGCAAGATAGCGCCGCGGGCGGCGCCCATCGACGCATCCCAACGCAGGCGCTTCGATAAACCTGGCCCCGTTGGCGGTCATCAGCCAGAGCCCGGCCACGCATGGTCCAGCTGATATAGGCCAAGGTTAAAGCAGTGCGGGAGAGGGTATCGCATGGCTCCGCCGCGCCGCAAACAGAGGTTGCATTTGGCAAGGGAATGGCGAGGATCGACAGGCGCGTTTTGCGCCGGGACGGGGTCTCGAGGGAGGCATATTCATGAGATTTCTTGCGACGATCTTCTCGCGCCAGGGTTTTGCCATTCTCTTCCTGTCGGGTCTTCTCGCGGCCTGCACTGTCGTCGTCGATGACGGGCCGGGACCGCGTCCGCGCCCGCCACGGCCGGAACCGGAATTCTGCACCAGGGAATATGAGCCGGTCTGCGCGCGGCGCGGCGGTGACCGCCAGACCTTCGCCAATGCCTGCCTCGCAGAGCGCTCGGGCTACCGCATCGTGCGCGACGGCCCTTGCCGAGACGGTGGTGGCGGCGGCAGCGAGGAGCCGACGTTCTGCACACGCGAATATGCGCCCGTCTGCGCCCGCCGTCATGGCGAACTGCACACCTTCCCCAATGCCTGCGAGGCACGTGCCGCCGACTATCGCGTCGTCGATAACGGTCCCTGCTGAGCGGGCGAAGAATGGGGCGAGACCTGTGGCTCGCCCCGGGGACGGATAGCCGCGCCAGCGTTTCCCGGAAACGGCGAACCGCTCTATCTCTCTGTTTTTTCGCAATTCCGGACGGAAAACCGCTCACACTTTCCTGGAATTGCTCTAAGGCGACGGAGGGGCGCACGAAGCGCCCCTGGCTGGTCAGTTTTTGGATTTCGGCTTCAGGCCACTCTCGGCCTGCTCGACCGACGAGCCGAAGGGGGCGGCGGGCTTGGCCACGACCTTATCCTTCTTCCGTTTGCGCGTTTCGCGGTTGACCCTTGGACATGGTACGTGTTGGCTTGGCTTTGCCGGCGTTTCAGGCGGCCGGGTTGTTGGCAGCAACCGGATCGTCGGCCACTTCGAGATTGTCTTCCGTGGTGACCCGCTCATAGGTCTCCTGCTCGCTGCGGATGCGGTATTGCGGCGAGCCGTCCTTGACCGGCAACCTGCTCTTGATCTCAAACAATTCCACGGGCTTCTGGAGCATTCCGATGCGGCTCTTCATGCGTACCGTCTGGCCGACGGCGAAGCGGTGCGAGGGCGTGTCGGTGCGCGGACGCGCATTCTGCTGGAAGCGGATCATGCTGCGTTCTCCTGGTCGCGCCTCAGCGCTGTTTCGAGTTCGAGGTAGTCTATGGCGACAAGCTGGCTGGTGGTCGGGTTCTTCACTGCCCTTGCCGGCAAATGGATGAAGGTGGCGACGCGACGCCAGGCAAGCCGCGACATGCCCTCGACCAGCTCTTCATCGTGATCGATGTCATAGTCGCCGGCCGGCAGTTGCCCTTCCAGTCCGCCGAGCACGAAGGGTGCCGCGAAATGGGCGATGGAATGGGTGGTGCGCTCCGACATTGGCTTGGCTCTGGTTCCGCCTGGACGCGCTGCACGCCACTGTGCCGGCAATTCAGATATCGGCGATTTGGAATGAGTTTGGCGGGTCGAGAACTTCTGACGCCGCGATATGCCAAGCTTGGCCCAAAAAGCGATCTTACAACTCATAGCCTTAAACAGTGGCTTGTTCAAGATAATTTCTGGATCGATTCGACCATCTTGAAAATTTCACACATATAACTCTTGGATAAAACTGCTATGATGTCATGATCTCAACAGATCCTTTATCAACGGCGCGCCGGAATAATTGTCCTGTCGCCTGCTTTTATTTTTCCTGAAAAGGCGAAAACTATGAAAATCATGAAAACACCGGACGGCCCGGCCATAACCATCGCGCCAACCGTCGCTTTCCCGAAAGCCCTCTCTGTGCGCCTGACGATAAGGAGCGACGAAGCGGCACGGCGCAAGGTCGCCGACACCGACGGGACGTTGCGGAGGGAGCGCCAGCTTGCCGAAAGCAACCGGCTGATTTGACCGGGAGAGCTTTGTCATGAGCTGCAGCGCAGCGCGCTGGCTGGACACCCCCGCAGCACTTTGATTTTACGCACGGTTCTTGTCCGGACCGAAGACGACACCCGCTGCGATCTGCCCTTGAATCTGCCTCTTCCATGCCTTAGGTCCGGCAAGCGGACAAACACGGCAGGTTTCCCATCAACAGAGATCAGAGAAGAGCGGCGGGTGCTGGAACTGGCGGACAGCCGCCGCTGGGCCTGGACCAGTATGTGCAGCAGGCGCTGCAGCTGCATCAGGCAGGGCGCCGCCAGGAGGCCGAGACGCTCTATCGGCAGGTGCTGGCGCGCAAGGCCAATCACGCGGCCGCTGCGCATTTCCTGGGCTTGCTGCTGCACCAGACCGGGCGCAGCGCCGAAGGGCTGGATCTGATCGAGCAGTCGGTGCGTCTGCAGCCGAAGAATCCCGATTTCCTCAACAATCTCGGCACGGTGATGCGCGATCTTGGTCGTGTTGCAGCAGCGGCCGATTTCTTCCGTGGTGCGGTCGATCTCAAGCCAGACCAGCTCGCGGCACGCGATAATCTGGGTTCCGCGCTAAAACAGCTTGGCCAGTTCGAGGATGCGGAGGACATTTATCGCGGCACAGTCGGGCGCAATCCCTTCCATGTCCGTGCCCGCATCGGGCTTGCCGAAACGCTGCAGGAAGCCGGGCGTCTGGACGAGGCGCTGGCAACCTTCCGCGAGGCGTTGACGATCCGGCCGAAGGATGCCGACCTGTTGCATGGGCTCGGCGTCGGGCTGATGGAAAAAGGCAAGCTTTATGAAGCCGCCGACATGTTCCGGCAGGCGCTGGCGATCACGCCGGGCATGGCCAAAGCCTGGCTGATGCTGACGCAGGTCAAGCGCCAGAAGGAGCGCGACGCCGAACTCGCCGGCATGGAGGCACAGCACGCCAAGGCGCCGGCCGACAGCCTGGCGCGCATGCAGCTCTCCTTCGGCCTCGGCAAGGCCAATGACGATTTGAAGGATTACAACAGGGCCTTCGACTATTTCGCCGAAGGCAATGCCATTCGCCGCAAGGGCATCGACTACGATCCCGTCAGGACACGCGCCGAATTCGATGCGATGAAGACGGTGTTCGACGCTGACTTTTTCGAAAAGCACAAGCCAGCCGCGGCATCGGACGCCACGCCGATCTTCGTCGTCGGCATGCCGCGTTCGGGCACGACGCTGGTCGAGCAGATCATCGCCAGCCATCCTGAGGTCTACGGTGCGGGCGAGCTCAGCATTTTGAAGACCGCGGTCGGCAAGCAGTTCCCGACAAATATGCCCGGCGGCTTCCCCTGGGGGCTGATTGATGTATCCGACACGGAGTTTGCCGAGGCAGGCCGAGCCTATCTCGACATGCTGCATGCCCGCTATCCCAACTTCAGGCATGTCACCGACAAGATGCCCGGCAACTTCCTGCTCATCGGCTTTATCCATATGATGCTGCCGAAGGCGAAAATCATCCATTGCGCGCGCGATGCGGCGGCGACCTGCCTTTCGATCTACAAGGTGCATTTCCGCGGCGACAGTCACCGCTACGGTTATGATCTCGGCGAACTCGCCGACTTCCACAATCTCTACACCGACATCATGGCGCATTGGCGCAGCGTGCTGCCCGGCGTCGTGCATGATGTGCGCTACGAGAATTTCGTCGCCGATCAGGAGGGACAGACGCGGGCGCTGATCGCGCATCTCGGCCTGCCCTGGGATGACAAGGTGCTGTCGTTCCACGAGACCGACCGGCCGGTCCGCACGGCTTCGGCCGCGCAGGTGCGCCAGCCGATGTATCAGGGGTCGGTCGATCTGTGGAAGCGCTATGGGGACCGGCTGAAGCCTCTCCTCGACAAGCTGGCCTGAGGCAGCGGCTACAGCTCCACGAACGGTTGGAAGCCGCCGAAGATCATGCGCTTCATATCGAAGGGCATAGGTCGATCGGGTGTAAAACGCGGGTCGGCCATCACCTTGGCCATGACGGCATCGCGGCTCGCGCGCGATTGATAGACGGCCCAGGCGAAGATGACCACTTCGTCGTCCTTGGCCTGCACGGCACGCGGAAACGAGGTAACTTCGCCATAAGGCACGTCGTCACCGATGCATTCGACATAGGCGAGCGCGCCGTGCTCCATCCAAATCGGGCCGGCGAGGTTGGCCAGCTTCTTGTAGTCATCGAGATTAGCCTTGGGCACGGCGAGCACGAAACCATCGACATAGGACACGAGGTTCTCCTTGGAACGTCTCAAATGCTCCCTCACCGGCGCCAACCGGTGAGGGACTTCGTCGTCGGCGATGGTCAGCCTTTCTTCGCCGGCGCGTTCATCGCCCACTCGACACCGAAGGGGTCGCGCATGTTGCCCCATTGGTCGCCCCAGAACATCAACTGGAGCGGTACGGCGACTTCGCAGCCGGCATCGACAGCGCGCTTCCACCAGGCGTCGATCTCGTCGGCGCCGAGATGGAGCTGCATGGTGTAGCCCTGCGGTTTGACGGCGGGCATGCCGTTTTCGGGGTAGAAATCGGAAATCATCAAGGTCGAGCCGTTGATGTGGAGATGAATGTGCATGGTGCGGCCCTGGTCGTCCGGCGGATAGAAGAACACCTGCTCGGCGCCGAAGGCCTTCTTGTAGAATTCGGCGGCCCTGAAGGCGCCGTCCAGTTGCAGATAGGGGGTCAATCCACCGAGAACTTTTGCGGCCGGCTGAACGGGGGTCTGGTCGGTCATGTCTTGCTCCTCTTTGCGTTTGGTCTGGGCGCTTGATCTAGTCTTGCGAACCCTAGGACGAACGAGGCGGCGGCAATCCTACATGGCCGCTGCGATTTTTTTGGATGAAATGAACTTGCGTCGGAGGCGCCCATTAAGAGCGCAATCCTCGCAACCCGCAGGCTAGAACACGCGACTGCTTCTTCAATCCCCGAGACGACAATGATCCTCTACTACCAGACCCACTCGCCCTTCGCGCGCAAGGCACTGGTCTTCGCCCATGAAGTCGGCCTTGCCGACCGGCTCGAGGTCATTCATCACGAGACCAGCCCGACTTTGCGCAATGCGCGCGTCTATTCCGAAAACCCGCTTGGCAAGGTGCCGGTGCTGTTGCGGCCGGACGCGTCGCCGCTCTTCGATTCCGATGTCATCTGCGCCTATCTCGACACGCTGCATGACGGCCGCAAACTGCTGCCGCCAGACGGCGAGGCGCGCTGGCAAGCGTTGCGGCTGCAAGCAGTTGCCCAGGGGTTGGCGCAGACGGGCATAGCCTTGCGCTGGGAGACGGAAAGAAGACCCGAACAATTGCGTTACGGCGCCCTTGCCGAAGGCTACCGCGAAAAAATCGAGGCGAGCTACGACTGGATCGACAGCACGCTGGACGATGAGGCGCCGCTCCATGTCGGCCACATAGCGCTGGCCACCACACTATCCTGGATGGCGTTCCGCCAGCTACCGTCGTTTTGCGCGCGGGTGCGGCTGACGCGCTGGTTCGAGGCGTTCGAAATGCGCAGATCGATGCAGGCGACACCGCTGTCGGGCGATACGAATGACTGAGCAACGGTCGCCCCGCGGCCGCCTGCATCGATATTTCCCGACCGCATGGTCAGGGCGCCCTGCAGATCCGCGGGCCGTTTTGCGCGTCGATGACGATTTCCGGCCAGCCAATATCCTTGCGCAGTTCGATCGGCAGGGCGAGCAGCTCGCGCTCGCTGCGATGGCGGGCGCGGTTTTGTGCGTAACGGGTGGCGACGCGGCCTATGGATGACAGAATGGACATGATGCTTTCTCCTCAGATGAAGCCGGCATCATCGTGTCGGCATCCCAAGGACGCAGCAGGTTCAGGCGATCCGACAGGTCGTCGAAATTTTTTGCTGCAGAATTGATATCCCATTCAGACGCCGCCGAATGTGCCTACGCAACCTTGAGCGTCGGAATGGCTGAAACATCAACTTCACGCTCGGCGTGCCAGGCATCGAAAGCCGCTTGCATCCGAAGCCAGATCGCGGCGCCGTCGCCGAACAGCTTCCCAAGGCGGGCAGCCACAGCCGGCGAAACCGGTTTCTTTTCGCGGATGATGTCATAGAGCTGCTGTCGGGAGATCCCGAGCAGATTTGCGATTTCCACCTTGGTCTTTCCAGTTGCCGGGATAATGTCTTCAAGCAGCGCTCCCGGGTGGGAGGGACAACGCTCAATCGGACGCGTCGGCTTGTGCACGGTCATAAGTCGAACTTCTCCAATCTGGCCGCCTCAGTGGTATTGCTCGAAATCGACGCGGGCGGCGTCCATGCCGTCGAATTCGAATGTGATGCACCACGGGCCATTGACATGGACCGTGTAGCGGATGGGATCGAAGCCTTTCAGCGGGTGGAAGTCGAAGCCGGGGAGGTTCATCTCCTCCGGCTTCTCTGAAGCTTCCAGGCGGTCAAGCCGGACAAGAATGCGCTTGTGCATCTTGGCGTCTATCTTGCCGGTTTTCCCGGTTTGAAAGAGGTCCGACAGCGCCTTATTCTTGAAGGACTTGATCATGACGTATGTAAACATATTGCTTACATAAATCAAGGGTATGTAAGCAGATAATTTACAGACGAATTGATCACCCATAAGTCCATCGAGCGTCGATCCTTCGCCCCTCAACCGCCTGCTTCGGCCACCGATCGGAAGAATTCTTCCGGATCCTCGACTTCGGTCAGCCGCCGCCTGTCGATCAGCCAGAAGCGGTTGCCGATGGCGCGGATGAAGGAACGGTCGTGGGACGCGAGCACGCAGCTCGCCTGATGCTTGAGCAATTCGTCTTCCAGCGCTTCCTGGCCATCGATGTCGAGATGGTTGGTCGGTTCGTCGAGCAGATAGAAGTTGGGATTGGCGAGCCTGAGCGCCAGCATCATCAGCCGCGCCTTCTGGCCGCCGGACAGCACGCCGATCTTCTTCTCCTGCATCTCGATGACCACGCCGGCGCCGGCGAGCAGCGAGCGGGCACGCTGCTCGCCGACGTCGTAGCGGCGCGAGACCATGGCCAGCGGCGTGTCGTCGCCGCTGATGCCGGCCAGCGCCTGGTCGCTGTAGCCGAGCACCGTTGACGGCGTCACCTTCACATTCGGCACCGTGTCCGGCTCGGCGATGGCGTTGCGGATCAAGTTGACGAAACGCGACTTGCCGACGCCGTTGCGACCGAGCAGCACGATGCGGTCGCCCTGGCAGATGTGGCGCTTGCCGGTTTTGAACAGCAGCGTGCCGTCGGGCGTTTCCACCGCCGCGTCGTCAAGCGTGATCAGCACCTTGGCGTGGGTGCCGCGGTTGGCCAGCCGGATTGCGCCGGCCGATTTCTCGCGATGCGCCGATACCGCCGCGTCTTCCAGCTTTTCCGCCCGCTCTCTCAACTGCTTGGTTTTCACGGTCAAAAGGTCGCTGCCGGAATTGATGCCGATGTTGTTGAGCTTGGCGGCTTGCTTGCGCAGCTGCTGCGCCACCTTCATGTCGCGCTGGAACCTGCGCGCCGTCGAGGCATCGAGCTCGTCGAGAGCCTGCCTCGCCCGCGAATAGGCTAGCGTGAACACCGGCGATTCTTCCGGACGCAGGAAGAGCGTGCGGTTGGTGACGGCGTCAAGGAAGGCGCGGTCGTGGCTGGCGATGACCACCGGCACCTCGCGCGGCAACGCGTTCAGCCAACTTTCGAGCTGGCTGATCTTGGCGAGGTCGAGATGGTTGGTTGGTTCGTCGAGCAACAGCACATCCGGGTCGGTGACCCAGACGCGGGCAATCAGCGCCAGCCTTTGCCAGCCGCCGCTCAGCGCCTGCATTGGTCGCTCGCGCATCGGCTCGGGCACGTCGAGCGAGTCCAGCACCACGTCGACCCGCCACATCTCGCTGTCGGCCTGCTCGGCCGGCAAGGCGTCGGCCACCACCTGATGGAAGGTGCGGCCGAGAAGGGCAGGGGGAACCGACTGCTCGACATGGCCGACGCGCAGGCCGCGCGTGCGGGTGATGTCGCCGGAGGTCGGTTCCATCGCGCCGGTCAGGCACTTCAGCAAGGTCGACTTGCCGCGGCCGTTGGCGGCAACGATGCCGAGCCGGTCGCCGGTGCCGATGGTGAGGTCGAGGTTGGAAAACAGCGGCGCACTCAGGGTGACGCCAAGGGATTTGAGGCTGATCAGGGCCATTGTGATTTCTCTGGTCTAAATTAGCCGGAGGCAACTCCGGATGCACTTTGACGGTGCGCGTGCCGGCCATCAGGCTCGGCGTTGCAGCACCACGAAGGACAGACCAAAAAATCGAAGCGGGAAAAACCCGTGATGTCCCTGGTCAGCCCTGCAAGCTAGCTCGCAGGGCAGAAATCGGGCCACGCTGGCGATGGTGACGATGGTGACGATGAAACGTAAACACGTGAGCCCTCCTTTCAAGACAAGACGTTCAGTGTGCGGGAGCGATTACACCAAAGGCGGGGTTGGTGGCAAGTGGACCGTCAGGGCGGAGCGCTGCAGCTGCCAATCTCCCCCCTCGTGGGGGAGATGTCCGGCAGGACAGAGGGGGGCGCTGTCCCGCCAGCGTTTTGAATGAACTACTTTCCCGGTCGCCCCGTCTTGCCAGGCCGCCGCTTTTCACGACGCGCGTCGCCTGGGTCTTCGTAGGAACCAATACCAGCGCGCTGGCGGACGATGGGCTTGGCTGAATCGCTGCGATCCTTCGCGCCCCCCTCTGTCCTGCCGGACATCTCCCCCACAAGGGGGGAGATTGGCTGGGGCTTGGCCGGCACTTTTCCTTCGACCGGCTTCTCAGTCCGCCGCACCGTCATCTCGTCAAGCGAATTCTTCTTGAACAGCGGCTTGGTGGCATCGCCCGGAATGCCGAAGTCGGAGCCGTGCGCTTCCTGCGCCGACTGTTTCTTGAACAGCGAACGCGACATAGCGCCTGACGGTGTAGGCATGTCGGTACCAGGCCCCATGTCGTCGATCGACGGTTTGGCGAACAGCGGCTTCTTCACCGACACGGCGCCGTCGGCGCCCATCTCGTCGAGATCGGGCTTGCGGAACAGGTTGGGCCGGGCGGCCCTGGCGGCCTCTTCGGCGGCGCGTGCTTCGTCGAGCTTGCGGAAACGTTCCTGTTCCTCAGCCGTGCGATGCTTGGCCACGCCCTTGTTGTGCTTGCCCTTTTCGCGGCCCGAGACCGGGCTTTCCATGTCGGCGTATTTGGCCAGCGGGTCGTCGGAGATCGACAGTTCCATCTCGCGCAGCCGCTTGATCTCGTCGCGGATGCGGGCGGCCTTTTCGAAGTCGAGATTGGCGGCGGCGTCGCGCATCTGTTTCTCCATGGCGTCGAGATGGGCCTTCAGATTGTTGCCCATCATGGCGCCGGCGCTGTCGGTGAACTGCGAGATGTCGGCGCGGACGTGATCCTTCTCGTAGACCGAATCCAGAATGTCGGAGATGCGCGACTTCACCGATTCCGGCGTGATGCCGTTGGCGGCGTTCCACTCCATCTGCTTTTCGCGGCGGCGGTTGGTCTCGGCCATCGCCCGCTCCATCGAGCCGGTGATCTGGTCGGCGTAGAGGATGACCTTGCCGTCGACGTTTCTGGCGGCGCGGCCGATGGTCTGGATCAGCGATGTTTCCGAGCGCAGGAAGCCCTCCTTGTCAGCATCGAGAATGGCGACGAAACCGCATTCGGGAATGTCGAGGCCTTCGCGCAACAGATTGATGCCGACCAGCACGTCGAAGGCGCCGAGGCGCAAATCCCTAAGGATCTCGATGCGCTCCAGCGTGTCGATGTCGGAGTGCATGTAGCGGACGCGAATGCCTTGCTCATGCAGATATTCGGTCAGGTCCTCGGCCATGCGCTTGGTCAGCACCGTGACCAGCGTGCGGTAGCCGGCGGCCGTGGTGTCGCGGATCTCGCCGACGACATCGTCGACCTGGCTCTTGGCCGGACGCACCTCGACCGGCGGGTCGATCAGGCCGGTCGGGCGGATGACCTGCTCGGCGAACACGCCGCCGGCCTGTTCCATCTCCCAGCCGCCGGGCGTCGCCGAAACCGCGACCGAGAGCGGGCGCATGGCGTCCCATTCCTCGAAGCGCAGCGGACGGTTGTCCATGCAGGAGGGCAGGCGGAAGCCATACTCGGCCAGCGTCGCCTTGCGCCTGAAGTCGCCGCGATACATGCCGCCGATCTGCGGCACGGTGACGTGGCTTTCGTCGACGAAGACCAGCGCATTGTCGGGGATGTATTCGAACAAGGTCGGCGGCGGATCGCCCGGCTGGCGGCCGGTGAGATAGCGCGAATAATTCTCGATGCCGGCACAGGAACCGGTGGCTTCCAGCATTTCGAGATCGAAGCGGGTGCGCTGCTCAAGCCGCTGCGCCTCCAGCAGGCGGCCAGCCTTTTCAAGCTCTTGCAGGCGCTGCTTGAGCTCTTCCTTGATCGACTTGATAGCTTGATTCAACGTCGGGCGCGGCGTCACATAGTGCGAGTTGGCGTAGATCTTGACGCTTTTGAGCTCGCCGGTCTTCTGGCCGGTCAGCGGATCGAATTCGGTGATCGCCTCGATCTCGTCGCCGAACATCGAGATGCGCCATGCACGGTCCTCAAGGTGGGCCGGGAAGATTTCGATCGTGTCGCCGCGGACGCGGAACGAGCCGCGGACGAAGTTGATGTCCTGGCGCTTGTATTGCTGGGCAACGAGGTCGGCGAGCAGAGCGCGCTGGTCGAGCCGGTCGCCGATCTGCATCTGGAAGGTCATCGCCGTATAGGTCTCGACCGAACCGATACCGTAGATGCAGGACACCGAGGCGACGATGATGACGTCGTCGCGCTCGAGCAGCGAGCGCGTCGCCGAGTGGCGCATGCGGTCGATCTGTTCGTTGATCGAGGATTCCTTCTCGATGAAGGTGTCGGTGCGCGGGACGTAGGCCTCCGGCTGGTAGTAGTCGTAATAGGAGACGAAATACTCCACCGCATTGTCGGGGAAGAATTTCTTGAACTCGGAATAGAGCTGGGCGGCCAGCGTCTTGTTGGGCGCCAGGATCAAGGCAGGGCGCTGCGTTTCCTCGATCACCTTGGCCATGGTGAAGGTTTTGCCCGAGCCGGTGACGCCGAGCAGCACCTGGGTGCGGTCGTTATTGTCGACGCCTTCGACGAGATCCTTGATCGCCGTCGGCTGGTCGCCGGCCGGCTCGAAATCCGACACCATCTTGATGGCGATGCCGCCTTCGGATTTTTCCGGGCGGGCAGGGCGGTGCGGCGTCCACAGCACGCCGTCCTTGTGCAGCGGATTGCCGGATTCGATCAGCGCCGACAGCGCCGCGACGGTCGCGGTGACCCCGCTTGAGGTCATAGTCTCGGCGTCTTCGAGCGAGATGTCGAGGCCGGCGACCGGGTTGAGGCCCGCTGCCGTGCGTTCGCGGGCCGTGGCCGCACCGCCCATCGAGGTGCCGCGCGAACTGCGTCCCGGCGCGGCGGAGCGCTCCGGGATCTTTTTCGCCGCCTTTGGCGATTTGCCGTCCTTGCCGGAGAGGCGACCTTCTTTCTCGGCTTCCTGCTCGATCTGCTCGGCCCAGTCCGCAATCGAGCCGGTCAGCGGCGTGCCGGTGAAGTCGGCCTGCGGCGCCTCGGCGAAGCCGCCCTTGTGCAGGGGCTCCGAGGCATCGAGGAAATCGGTCAGCGGGCTGCGCCGCTTGGGCGGCGAAGCGTTGGTGTCACCCGCCAGCGAGTGTGTCTTTTTGACAGGAAGTTTGGCCATGCCCCAAATATGGGAGGTATCGGCCAAAATGGAAAGAGCGGGATGGCGCGAGGCGTGCCGATGAACGCGGCTGCTGACAGCAGGCTGTCAGGAGGGGGGCCGCTTTGAAAAAGACTCGAGTCGTGCTTCTATTGTACTTATTGAAAAGTAGTTGGGGCGAAGAATGGTTGCCTACTGGAAGCTAAAGTACGCTTTCTCTCAACTGGAGCCAAAACTCAGGCGAGTTGCGAGGTTGCGGGCTATCGATGGCCTAGCTAGGATTCGAGACGCAATTCGAGAAAATATGCCGAATAGGACCGCGAGCTCAACGCTTCTTCTCGGAACTTGGAACATACGCAACTTCGATGACAATAGATTTGGTTATGGCCCGCGATTAGAGGAGTCATTCTACTATCTCGCCGAAATGATTGCAGCATTCGACATCATCGCGGTACAGGAGATATGCGACGATCTAACCCCATTTGAACAGTTGATGAGCATACTTGGACCGACTCACACCTTCATCATCACCGACATTACCGAAGGGCCAGGAGGGAACAGCGAGCGCCTCGGGTTCATTTTCAACCGCAGCAAGATCACCTTCAAGGGAATTGCCGGTGAAATCGTGCTACCCTTCGAACAGCAGATTTCGGATGTGACCAAGGAGCGGCAATTTGCACGCACGCCATTCTCTTGCACCTTCCAAGCTGGCTGGTTCAAGTTCAATTTCGCTACGGTGCATATCTATTATGGCGCGGATTCAATCAACTCGGCGGAATACAAACGGCGCGTCGCTGAGATAGACAGCGTAGCGAGATTCATCGCCAATCGAGCCAAGGCTGATGTGGCTTACAATCACATACTCGTCGGTGACTTCAATATCGAGAATTTCGAGGGGCAGACTTTTGACGCTCTGGCTAAGCATGGCTTTCAGGTGTTCCGGAACAAAGAGGGGAGCAACGCCAAGCAGACGAAGTTTTACGACCAGATTTCCTTTTTGCCGAAAAAGGACGAGGTAGCACTCGCTAATCCAGAAAGTGGCAAAGCGCACGGGGTCTTCAACCTCTTCTCTTGCGTTTTCCGCGATGAGGACTTTAGCGAACACGATCCGTCGCTTCTACAAATCATCAACAAGCGTATTGCGGGAGCCAGGGTTGATCTCGCGAAGGCGGAGCAGGAATTTGCAGCGGCCACCTCCGAAAGCAAGAAGAAGGTGGCAACAAAAGCAATTGCTGCTGCGAATGTCAGTATAGCGGCCGACACCAAACTTATTGACGATAAGGCCGCACGACTTGCATATTACCTAGATGAATGGCGGACCTTCCAGATGAGCGATCACCTGCCTTTGTTCGTGGAACTGAAAATCGATTTCGCGGACAACTATCTCGATCAACTGCGAGCAGAGGTGGAAGGTCAGCCTGGCATCGATTAAAGGCTTGCTCAGTTGAACCACAGTGCGAAGGTCAAAAACCCGGCGCCGCCGAACTGTCGCTGTATCTGGTCGAACTCGTCGCTGGTCAGGATCTTGCCGCTCTCGAGATAGGGCGCGATGGCCGGGCCGGTGATCGACAGAACCAGGTCGAAATTTTTCGGCTCCTCGAAGAAGCGCTTCATGTTGATGCCCTTGTCGGCGATGCGGAAATGCGGCAGCAGCACGCGGCCTTCGAGCAGATCCTCGGCCATGGTCAAGGCGGCGAGCCAGGCCTGCACCTGCTCCTCGCCGACCTCGAGGCCGGTCAGCGGGTTGGCACCCTTCTGCTGCGGGCCGGGCAGCCATTCGCGGTCATTGTCCGTCTCGGCGCGGATCGCCCTCCAGTCCTCGCGTGATAGCCGGATCATCTCCAGCAAATGGCGGCGCGCCGCCTGCCGGCGTTCCGGCTCGACCACCGGCCAGTTGACGAGATGCACCAGCGAGATGAAGTCGGCAATGCGCCATTCGGAGGCCAGCATGCCGCCGCTGGTGCCGCCGTCCAGCGGCACGAGAATGTCCTGCAGTGGTAGTTTGGCGCGCGGGAACAGCATGTGGAACGAGCCGTCGAACATGGTCCTGAAATCATGCGCCAGCCAGAAATCGGCTTGAGCCATGAGGAATTCGGCGTAGCCCTGCAGCCAGTAACCGTCGGCGCGGTCGAAGCGGAAGGCAAGCGGCGGCCCGGTATCGTCGGGTGCGATGCCGCCGCGCGAAAGCGAAGCCATGATGGCGGCCATGCTTTCGTCTGGCGCTATGGCGCCGTCTTCATTGAGATCGATGCCGACATGGGTGAGGTCGATGACCATGCCGATATCGGCGTCCGCCGGTACAGAGCCCAGCGTGGCGGCGGATTTCTCCAGCCGGTCGCGGAAAGCGACCAGGATGGCGCGGAACTGCTCATAGGTCAGCGGTTCGGGGTTGGGATTGCCCGGAACCGGCAGCCGCATCAGCGGCAGCATGAAGGATTGCGGGCTTTCGAAACCGTGGCGGTGCAGGCCGCCGGCGAGGATCTCAAGCGCGGTAAAGAATTCGCTGGCGCCGGCGGCATAGGCCGCTGCCGGATCGCCTGGCGCTGCGGCCTCGAGCGTGGCGAGCGCGGTGTTGCGGTCAGCCACGGTTTTAGCCTCGAACAGCGCGGTTGCCGCTTCGGGCGCGGCGGCGGATGCCGAAGACAAGGGAAGCAAAAGAAGGAGGGCGGACGCCAACAAGCTTGCTACACGTGTCATCTCATTCCTCCACTATGCGACTGCGCGGACATTACACGCATTTGGCGCCATGTCTGCCGGCGGCAGTGTTTCAAGGCCTGACGGTCGACACTTCCCGGGCAGACCGTCTACACAAGGCAAACGATTGGGCGTCGCGTGTCAAATTATCCGCTTTCCTACAAACTGTCATGGCTGCCGCGCTTCCTGAAGCCGTCACTCGGCGGCGATGTCAGGGACTTTGCCCCGATCGCCGCGACAACCATCATCGATCCGCCGCCGGCGCGGAGAGTGCGGCTGGCTTTCGTCGGCGACATTTCGGCGGTGGCCAACCGCAGCGCGCCGGAGTGCGATCCAATGATCGCAAAGCTGCTGGGCTCGGCCGATCTGGTGATCGGCAATTGCGAAAGTCCGGTCGTTGAGCGGCCGAGCATGGCACTCGGCACGCGGCTCGGCACGCACCATGCGATGAGCGAACGGTTTCTCGCCGACGCACTTACCGCCGTCGGTATCGCGCGCGAAAAACTGGTGCTGTCCCTGGCCAACAACCATGTGCTGGACCAGGGCGTCGGCGGTTTCGACGAGACCGTTGCAGCGCTGAAGCGGCTCGGCATCCGAACCATCGGCACCGCAAAAAAGGGACCGGTCGAGCAGGTCAAGGCCGGGCCACTGACGATCGGCTTTGCCGCCTTCACACTGTGGCGCAATGCCGACGCTGTGCCATTCACCGATCTTGTATCGATGCAGAGCGATCCGACGGCATGGCGCAGAGGCGCGGCCGGCAAGAACATCGATCTGCGCTGCGCCATTCCGCATTGGGACTGGGAGTTCCGCCATTTTCCGCACCCGCAGACGCAGGCGCTGGCCAGACAGCTTGCCTCGCATGGTGTCGGGCTGATTGCCGGCCACCATGCCCATGTCGTGCAGCCGGTGCAATGGGTCGGCAAGACGCTCGTCGCCTATGGGCTCGGCGACTTCCTCGGTACCGCTTTGGCGCGCCAGCCATGGCCCGGCCGCATCGGCGGCATTTTCGTCGTCGATGTCAGCGCCGATCTCGGCAAGCGCGGCGCCATCGCAGGTTACCGGATGCATCCCTTCGTGCGGAAGCGTGCCGGCGGGCATGAGCGGCTGGTTCCGGTCGAGGCGCTGGCGGGGCGGATGAAGGGCAAGGTCGAGGGCCGGCTGAGGGCAATCTTTGGCGACTGACGACTTTCCCGCAAAAGCGGCTATCATGAACACAGTCAAGCTTGCGAGGGGGCGATGGAAACAGCGGATTTCATGCCTGATGAAACGGTCATCGCCGGCATCAGGAGGAACATCGAAACCTATGAGGCCGGACGCGCCTCGGCCTATCGCCAGGTGCGCTGGCGGGTGCCGGTGTTTCTGGGGCTGCTGCTGGTCTTTGTTGCGCTGGTCGCCTGGCTGTTCAACAAGGTCGCCGACTTGAACGAGCAGTGGTTCTCGACGCCGCATGTGTTTCTCTATATCGGCGGCTTCTTCGCGGCGCTGCTGCTCTATTTCGTGGCGATGAGACCGGCAACGCGGCTGCAGCAATCGTTTCGCGATACGCTGCTGCCGATCATCTTCGGCTTCATCAGGGATGTGCGTTATCAGCAAAGCGTGACGCCGAATTCCTTCGACCGGCTGCCGCGCGCCGTGGTCGGCGCCTTCAACCGGCAAAGCTTCGACGACATCGTGTCAGGCCGCTACGAGGAGTTTCCGTTCGAGCTTTACGAGGCGGAGTTGCGCCAGGGCACGGGCAAAGGCTCGTCGACGGTCTTCAAGGGCGTCATCGTCGCCTTCGAGACGATCGCGCCATTTCCCGGCACATTGGTGGCGACGCGGCGCAGCAATGCGGTCGTCGGTTTCTTCCGCGGCATCTTCGCCGGCAAGATGCAGGAGCTGTCGAGCGGTGATCCCCTGCTCGATGGCGACTATGAATTCCGCACCGACAATGTCGCCGCTGCCCAACCGCTGGTAGCTGGCCGGCTGGCGCAGGCGCTGAAATGGCTGCATGAGACATGGCGCGATGATCCGGCGCGGGTCGCGCTCAACGGCAGCGACGGTTTCCTGCTTTTGCCGCAGCCGAAGAACTTTTTCGAACTGCCCGCCATTTCCGTGCCGCTTGATTACACCAAGCATATCGCGCCGATGATCGCCGATATGGGCTCGATCCTGGCGACGGCGGCGCTGGTGCGCAAGATCGGCGCGACGGATGGCGAGGTTCAGCCTGGCTGACGCGCGTCAGCAGTCGAAACCGTAGTTCTCGCGATAATAGGCGGCTTCTTCCTTCGATATCGCCTTGAACAGCACGCAGACGGTGAAGCTGCCGACCTGACGGCCGTTCTTGGTGTAACCCCAGTCGGAAATATCGTCCCGGGTGAATTCGAGTTCCTGGCCGGCAGTCACGTTGTGCACGGCCTGCGGCTCATTCGCCAATGTTCCTGCAAAGCCGCTTGCGGTCTTGTGGAAGGGGATGATCCAGAAATGTTCCGAAGTGTCGCCGTCCTTGACCTCGACCTTCAATTTGTAATCGGTGGTTCCGGCTGGTGGTGCTTCCGACAAGGACAGGAATTGATCGAGGCTGGCGCGCGCCTGCGCAATGGCTGCCGCCATGTCCGGATCGTCCCTTGCGACGTTGACAACCTTGTCGTCGCCCTGCTGGGAATTTTGCGCTCCGGCCGAAATCGGAGCTGACGCCAACATCAGGGACAGCATCACGCGAATTGCATGCTTCATGGAAAGGCGCTCCTCCGTGTCGATGCCTCACACCATCATGCATCTATCTGGAGGTTTCAACGGCAGTGCGACACCGTGTTATGGCCCGAACGCGCGGCCGCTCACAATCCGCTGGGCACGAGTCCTCCCAGCCAGTTCGCCGACCGCTTTGCCATGTCGACCGTTGCCGACGCGGCACGGCCGAGGTCGGTCTTGACCACGGCATAGCCGTTCCCGGTGCGGTAGAGCATGCCGGTCCCGCCATCAACCATCTGCTCATAGGCGAGGGGCCGGGCTGCCGCTGCTTCCATGGCCGTCGTCGGCGAGCCGACGGGAACGCTTGGCCGATGGCTCAGTTCCGGCGGCAATGGGCTTTGAGACTGAACACTCCGACCGGCCGGCTTCAGTTCCGGGCGGGATGCGGTCGCTGCCAGTTGCGAAGAGGATGCCGAGCCCTTGGTGCGGCAGATGCCGGAGACCAGCGGATAGTTGAAGTTCTTCTGGTGCAGCATCTGGCTTTTCATCGCCGCTTCGCAGTCGGCGATGGTTGCCCACTTTGCCGGTGTCTCGCCGATATATTCGCAAAGCTTGGCGTCGCAGTCGCAGCCGACAATGGTCATTGCGACAAGGGCGGTCTTGATCACGGTCTTGTCCTTCGGATTGCCCCCCGGCAGCCACCCCCTCCATCGCCCGCGAACAAGGCGGGATTTTGGCCACCATCGCGGAATGAGCTGGGCGATGCGGTTTAGGGAACGGCTCACTATAGGTGGATTTCGAAACGCCCGGGAGCAGATAGGGTGGTGGCCATGGTACATTTGCAGAAAGAAGCTTAAAATAAATATTGCCGGCTCTGGCAGCGACAACTGTTTCCTGGAGCGGTTTTCTATTACGATACTGACGGGGCGATACAACAATATCGGAGGGGTTTGCCATGGGAAGAATTGTCCGGTCCGCGGTGGTGTCGAAAGGCAATGCGACGCTTGAGGGCGTTGCAGGCGCTGAAAACGATGAAGGCGGGCAGAACGGTCAGGGCGAAACGGACTCGAAAGGCGGCGATGGTTATCTCGACCGGGTGGCGAAGTATGTGCCCGCCGAGGTCGTGGCGTTCTTCATCTTCGTCAATTCCATTCTCGACAACGCCGCCGAGGAGCCGGTGGCCAAGGCTTTGGCAACGGCGCTGGATGAGAAATCCACCGATGTTCCTGGCGCTGTGCGGGCCGCTATAGACACGGTCAAAATGGCCGGCTTCAGCATCTGGAACATTTCATGGATCGTGTTGATCATCGCGCTGGCAATGACGCCGATCTATCTTAAATCAGTGAGCGATGCCGCCGACAGCGCGGAGGCTCCGGGCGCCAACATCGTCATGTCCATGCTTGCCTTTCCGTTCTGGGCCTATGCTGTTAACGCGCTGGCCCTCAGGCCATGGCATGATGGGGCGCTGGCCAGCATCATGCTGGCAACTTTCACGCTCATCAGCGGCGCCATCCGGCCGGAATATATAAACGCCGGCCTCAAATTGATCCCGGGCATGGGCCCCAAGAAGTAGCCCGGCAGGCCTCGCCGTTGAGCAGTCGCCGCTTCAGTAGTCGTAGACGTGCTCCAACCTGGCGCCGGCCTTGGTCAGTGCTGGCGCCACAAGGTGCAGCTTGCGCACGGCGACGGTCAGTCCGGTGCGGTGGGTAGCCGGATCGACGGGGATCGGTTGGCTGAACAGCGCGCGGGCGCCTCCGGGCGGCCCAAGCTCGGCCGCCGACAGCATGGTGATCATGATTTCGTCATCTTGACGATACGCTTCAGCCAGCGGAGCAGGATAATGGCCGGTCATGCCGTGGCAGGACGGCAGCGTCGGTGCGGAATGCAGGTGGCGGCCGGCGTCCGGATCAGCGTCATGTAGTATCCCCTTCAAACGACGCTGGACGTCAGCCGATTTTACCGAGAGTTGCAGCCCCAGCTGGAAAGGGGAGTGGGGCGCCCAAAAGACAGTCGGCGCCGGGATTTCTCCCAGCGCCTCCCTGTCAGATCAGGACACGGTCGCGGCAGCAACTTCCGTAAAGTCGTCGCGCCATGCCGGCCTTGATTTTGACGGCCCTGCCAGTCACCACCCGAGGGCGATGCCCGTTCCAGGCCACGCCGTTCTCCACCCTTGCGAGCTTCGCTCAGCGTGCCATCGAAGGTTTTGCCGTCCTTCATGGCAGCATCGGTCCGCCGTCGGCGTTCGCACACTTTCCGCGGCCCCGTAGGTCTCGGCATCCGTCCCTCGAACAGGCAAGCCTGCTCTCGCTTCGGGCCGTACGGGCCTCAGGAAATCCGCCTTTTCGCTTTGCCTTTCGGCGTGGCGATCGGTAGCCGCCTGAGATGGGTTAAACTTACGCCGGGTAAGGGTTTTGGGGAATGGGCACGAGCCTGTGGATAACGGGGTTATCGGGGATGGTTTGCCACGAACCTCAGAATTTCGGCGGCTGCTGCTTTAGACAGCCTTCCCCGCTTTTTGACACTCCAATCGGCTGCGCCCCTTGCTCCGGCGGTCGGCACGGGTTTCAATGCCGGCAAAGGACTTTGCGGCCACCACGTCCCGCCGTCCTTTTGGGGAGGCGTCGTTGAAAGTCGGGGTGGTGCTCAATCCGATAGCCGGCGGCGGCCGGCTGAAACGGCATTGGCCGGAGGTTGCCGCTTCGTTGAAAAGCCATTTCGGCGATTTCGAATTGCGCGAGACGCAGGCCGAGGGCGACGCCGAAAGGCTGGCGCTCGACCTCGCGGCCAGCGGCTTCGATCTGGTGATCGCGGCCGGCGGCGACGGCACCGCCAGCGAGGTGGCCGACGGATTGCTGCAGGCATTCGACGAGAGCGGCCGGACAACCGAACTTGGCTTGCTGCCTTGCGGCACAGGCATCGACTTCGCGCGCGGGCTCGGCCTGCCGAAAGAGGTGGACGCGGTGCTGAAACGGATCGCCGAGGCGAAGGCGCGCAAGGTCGATGCGGGGCGCATCTGCTACATCGATGATCATGGCGCGCTGGCCAGCCGCCACTTCATCAACATCGCCAGCCTCGGCCTGTCTGGGGCCACCGACCGCGCGGTCAATGCCGACAAGCGCAAGGGCAAAGTGTCGGCCAAGGCGCTGTTTTTCTGGCGCACCGTGGTGGAGTTTATCCGCTACCGTTTCCAGGACGTCCGGATCACCGTCGACGACGGCACGCCGGTCGAAGCGCGCATGGCGCTGGTGGCGGTGGCCAACGGCAAATTCTTCGGCGGCGGCATGATGATCGCGCCGGACGCTGAGCTCACCGACGGCCAGTTCGACATCGTCATATTGCGCGCGGCCGGCAAGCTGAAGCTGATCTGGGACATCCGCCTGCTCTATGGCGGACGGCATCGCAATCATCCGGCCATCACGATCTTGCGCGGCCGGAAAGTGGTGGTCGAACCGCTCGGCGATGTTGAGAAAAATGGCGCGCTGGTCGACATAGATGGCGAGTCGCCGGGGCGCATACCGGCGACCTTCGAGATTTTGCAGGGAGCGCTGACGCTCAGATATTGAATCAAGGGCCTTACGCTCTGATTCTGAAGGCTGGACTAAGCCCCTGAAGACATTTGCTAAATATTTGCCGACTAGGCCTCAAGTTTGGACGGGAATCCGGGTGCGCGCAGGTCGGCGTCGACGGCGTCTTCGAGCAGTTTGACGATCTGGGTCGACCAGGCGCCGCCGCCATAGGCCGCTTTGCCTTGCTCAAAAATCGCGTTGACGCGGCTGGCCAGGTCGAGCGGCACGCCGGATTGTTCGGCCATGGCAAGCGCAAAGCCGAGGTCCTTCAGCGCCAGATCCATCGTGAAGCCGATGTCGTAGGAACCGTTGAGAATGAGCTGGCTTTCAGTTTCGTGGACGAAGCTGTTGCCGGAGGACGCAACGATAGCGTGGTAGGATTGGGCGAGGTCGAGCCCGCCCTGTTTGGCCAGCATCAGCGCCTCGCCGGCGGCGACGAGGTGGATGAAGGCCAGCATGTTGGTGATGACCTTGATCACCGCCGCCGAGCCAACCGGCCCCATCAGGAACGATTTTGCGCACATTGCTTCGATTGCTGGACGATGCCGCTCATAGAGAGCTGCATCGCCACCGACCAGCGCGGTGATCTTTCCCACTGCCGCCAGATGCACCCCACCGGTGACCGGGCACTCCAGCGTCTCGACGCCCTTGGCCGAGGCAAGGGCTGCCAGGCGCAGAATCTCATCGCGACCATTGGTCGACATCTCGATCCAGGTGCCACCCTTGGGCAGACCTTCGAGTAGGCCGTCGGCACCAGTCAGCACAGCTTCGCTGACCTTGGGCGAGGGCAGGCAAGTAATGGCATTGCCGGCCCACGCTGCGGCTGCGGCTGGGCTCGCCGCGGCCGTCGCGCCGAGCGCCACGAGGCGCTCGACGGCCGTGGGGTCACGGTCGAAGGCGGTGACGGCGAAACCATGTCGCAACAGACTGGCGGCAAGGTTGCCGCCGAGATGGCCAAGGCCGATGAAGGCGTAGCGCTTGCTCACGGCATCAGCGGTGTCTGCATCATCTGCAAATGCAAATCCTTACCGGTGTAGGGATGCGCATCGCAGACGGCTTCGTTGAGTTCGACGCCAAGGCCGGGCTCCTTCGACGGGATGACATTGCCGTCCTGCCACTCGATCTGCTTCTTCAGCAGCGTGGCGTGGAAACCATCCCACTGCTTCAGCGATTCCAGGATAAGGAAGTTGGGCAGCGTCACCGCCAGCTGGATGTTGGCGGCGCCGACGATCGGCCCGGAATAGCAGTGCGGCGCGACCTGGATGTGGTAGGCCTCGGCCATGGCGGCGATCTTCTTGGTTTCGAGAATGCCGCCGGAACGGCCGAGGTCCGGCTGCAGGATGGTCGCGGCGCGGTTCTCGATGACGCGGGCGAATTCGAATTTGGTTGTCAGCCGCTCACCGGTGGCGATCGGGATCGACGTGCCGCGGGCAACCTGCGCCATCACTTCGGGCATGTCGGGCGGCACCGGCTCTTCGAACCACAGCGGATCGTAAGGTTCGATGGCGCGCGCCATGCGCAGCGCGCCCGATGCCGTGAACTGGCCATGCGTGCCGAACAGAATATCGGCGCGGGTGCCGACCGCTTCGCGGATCGCCTTGATCATGCGGGTGGAGACATCGATGTCGATGAGGCGCGGCTGGTGGCCGTCGAAAGCGGTGTAAGGCCCCGCCGGGTCGAGCTTCACGGCATTGAAACCCTGCTCGACATATTCGAGCGCACAGGCCGCCGCCAATTCGGGATCGTTGTAGACATTCCTGCCGTCCGGCGCGTCCTCGGAATGGACACTGCCGGTGTGCGGATAGAGATACGTGTAGGAGCGCAGCGTCTCGTGCACCTGGCCGCCGAGCAATTTGTAGACCGGCTTGTTGGCTTCCTTGCCGATGATGTCCCAACAGGCCATTTCGAGTGCGGAAAAACAGCCCATGCCGGAAACATCCGGGCGCTGGGTGAAGCCGGAGGAATAGGCGCGGCGGAAGAAGTTTTCGATGTCGTGCGGGTCGCGCCCGACGAGATAGCGCTCGGCCATGTCCTCGACCATTTTCGCGGTCGTGTGGGCCGAGAAGGTGGCGTTGTAGGCCTCGCCATAACCGACCACGCCACCATCGGTGGTCAATTTTACGAAGATGAAATACTTGCCGCCGATGCCGGGCGGCGGGTTGCCGACTACCCAGGTCTTGACGTCGGTGATCTTCATTTTTGGTCCTCCAGAACCAGTTCGGCGCCTTTCCATCCGGTCATGATGGAGGCGGCGTTGGTGTTGCCGGTGATGTTGGCGGGAAAGATCGAGGCGTCGATGACGCGTAAGGCGTCGAGCCCGTGCACTTTCAGGCGCGGATCGACGACGGCGGACCCGGCATCGGGGCCCATGCGGCAGGTCGAGACCGGGTGATAGACGGTGCCCGAGCGTTTCCTGAAATCCGTAATCAGGTCGGCATCCGACTGGATCGATGGCCCCGGCAAAACCTCCTCGGCGATGATCTCGGCCATGGCCGGCATCGAGGCGATGTTGCGCACGAATTTCACCGCCGCCAGCATCTCGTCGACATCGGCGTTGGTGGAATAGGCGTTGGCGACGATCTTGGGATAATCGCGCGGATTGCTGGAGCGGATCATGATCTCGCCGCGGCTCGTCGGGCGGCAGTTGGACAGGCCGATGGAGAACCCCGGCCATGGGTCCGGCGTCAGGATAGGCCGCTCGCCGCTCTTTGGAATAACGGTGGAGAAGGCCTGGAAATAAAGCTGCATGTTGGGCCGTGAGAACGCCGGGTCGGTGCGGAAGAAGCCGCCGCCATGGTTCATCGACAGCGACAGCGGACCCGAGCGCGTCAGGATGTATTGCATGCCGACCAGCAGTTTGCCCCACCAGGGGCGCAGGATCTGGTTCAGCGTCGGCACCTTGCCCTTGAAGGTGTAGTTGATGCCGACATGGTCCTGCAGATGCGCGCCGACATTCTCGTTGGCATGCACGACCGGAATGCCGAGGCCGCCGAGCAACGCGGCGGGGCCGACGCCGGACAACTGCAGCAGTTGTGGCGAGTTGATCGAGCCGGCGGAGAGGATGACCTCGCGACCGGCGCGGGCGGTCTTGGTCTCGCCGTTCTGCTGGTACTCGATGCCGACGGCGCGTTTGCCTTGGAACAGAATTTTGCTCGCCAGTGCATTGGTTTCGACGCGCACATTCGCGCGTTTCATCGCCGGGCGCAGGAAGGCGCGCGCGGCTGACATGCGGCGGCCATTTTTGGCGGAGATCTGGTAGGTGCCGACGCCTTCCTGGGCAGCGCCATTGAAGTCGGGGTTGAGCGGCAGGCCGGCCTGCTGGCCGGCAGCGAGATAGCGTTTGGTCAGCGGATGGACGGCGTTCGTCGTGTCGGTGATGTGCAGCGGGCCGCCGATGCCGCGCCATGCGTCGGCGCCGGCCTCATTGTCCTCGAGCGCCTTGAAGCCCGGCAGCAAATCGTCATAGCCCCAGCCGGGATTGCCGGCATCGCGCCAATCGTCAAAGTCTTCGCGCGCGCCCCTAATCCAGACCATGGCATTGATCGAGCTCGAGCCGCCGAGCAGCTTGCCGCGCGGCCAGTGGTCGACATTGCCGCCGAGACCGGGATCCGGCTCCGGCTTGTAGTTCCAATTGACCGCCGGGTCGAAGAAGGTCTTGCCATAGCCGAGCGGCATCTGCACGTAAAAGCGGCGGTCGGTGCCGCCGGCTTCCAGCACCAGCACGGAAAAGCGGCCTGATGCCGACAGCCTGTCGGCGAGAACCGAGCCGGCCGAGCCGGAGCCGACGATGATGAAGTCATAGGTCTGCATGTGAATTTGGGCGGCTCCGGAAAACTGGCCACAGCCTAGACGCGGCAGGCTCGCCGCGTCGCCGCGCCTTCCGGCATGCGTTGTGAAAAATGCGACCGCGAGACGCCTGGTTCGGAAATGCCAACAGGGCAACGATATTGCGCTACCAGCCTCGCACATCGCGTTGACCTCCCGGCGCCGTGACGCTACGGGATCGAGGGCAATCGTTTCAGGGGATTTGGCGCATGGTGCATTACGCGGACGGACAGCCGATCGGCGATCTGACCTTGCGCACGCTGGCCATGCCGGCCGATGCCAATGCGGCCGGCGATATCTTCGGCGGCTGGGTGATGGCGCAGATGGACCTTGCCTGCGGCATCCGCGCCGCCGAGCGCGCCAAGGGCCGCGTGGTGACGGCGGCGGTCAAGGAGATGTCCTTCGCCAAGGCGATGAAGATCGGCGACACGCTGTGCATCTACACCCATGTCGAGCGTGTCGGCCGCACCTCGATGACGCTCAAGGTCGAGGCCTGGGCACAACGCTACCTCTCCGATCTGATGGAGAAGGTCACCCATGCCGATTTTGTCATGGTGGCGCTGGATAGCGACGGCAAGCCGAAGCCGATTCCAGCGGAAAGCTGACGCAGTCGATTCTGCCAACCTTGGGCCTTTGTAACATCCCCCGCGCGGGCGATGCGCCGCGCGACATTCAATGGTTGCCTTCGTCTCCGATTCTGCGGATGACGGAGGGAAGACAATGCGTCAACACATGCTGAACGGCTGGCTCGTGGCAGCCCTTGTCGCAGTGATCTGTCTGCTTGGCACGACCGCCTATACCGAGATCAGGAAAGAACTTCCGAGCGTCGCCTGCAAGCACGACCGGACAGTCGACAACCAGCGAACTGCAAGGGCCGATACGTGCAGCACGATGTGTTGCAGCAACCCTGCGTCAAAGGCCTGAAGGCCTCTCAGCGAGGACGCTTATTCGCCTCAAAATGATGGTGCGCCGTCGAACGCGATGCGGCAGCTGGATCGCGACGGCGTGGCCGAGGATGCCAGGCGGACTCAGCCAAATCTGAACTGCGTGTCTTCGAGGACGAAGTCCTTGCGCCGCAAGGGTTTCAGGCGTGAGCGCCGTCGAATTTTTCGCGCGCCGCCTGGACCCGCACGGTGTTTTTGCGCGCCCATTCGCCCAGCGCACCGACCGGGATCAGCAGCTCATGGCCGAGCTCGGTCAGCTCGTAATCGACGCGTGGCGGGATGGTCGGGAACACGGTTCGGGTGACGAAACCGTCGCGCTCCAGGCCACGCAAAGTGGTGGTCAGCATCTTCTGCGAAATGCCGCCGACAGCAGTGCGCAATTCATTGAAACGCAGCGGCCCGCCGCCGAGCTTGCCGACGACAAGGACGGTCCATTTGTCGCCGACGCGCTGCAGGATTTCCGAGACGGCGCGGCAGTCTTCGGTGTTGTGCGGGTGCCTCAGTAACAAAACGGTGCCTCCTTGCGCAGTGGTTTGACAGTATCTCATATAGCGCCGGTATCCAAACGATACCAGCTTTTACATATATGGAGAGCCCCATGTCCAAACCCAAAATCGCCATCGTCGTCGGTTCGACGCGCGCCGCCCGCTTCGCCGACGTGCCGGCGCAGTGGATCACCAAGATCGCCAAGTCGCATGCCGACATCGACGTCGAGATCGTTGACCTGCGCGATTGGCCGCTGCCCTTCTTCGATGAAGTTGCCTCGTCCGCCTGGGCGCCGTCGCAGAACGAGATTGCGCAGCGTTGGCAGAAGAAGGTCGCCGAGTTCGACGGCTTCATCTTCACCGCCGCTGAATACAACCATGGCCCGACGGCCGTGCTGAAGAACGCCATCGATTACGCCGCCAATGAATGGAACAAGAAGCCGGCCGGCTTCGTCGGCTATGGCAGCGTCGGCGGTTCGCGCGCGGTCGAACATCTGCGCCTTGCCGCCGTCGAGCTGCAGATGGCCCCGGTCAAGTCCGCCGTCCACATCGCCTGGGGCGATTTCCTGGCGGTACGCCAGGGCGAGAAGAAGCTCGAGGACATCGAACATCTGAACCAGGCTGGCGCCGCGCTGGTCAACGACGTTGCCTGGTGGGCTCGCGTGCTCAAGGCTGCGCGTCAGGCCGACGCGATTGCAGGCGAAGCCCAGGCGGCCTGAGCTTCCCATTATCCTCCCAAGGATCAGTCCCAGGGGGCGGCGCTTGCGCCGCCCCTTTCATTTCCGGGAGGCTGTGTTTTCTCGGGCCTGCCGTGGCCGATGCCTAGCGATCATGCTTGATTGATCGCCGCCTATCACAGCCAGCCGCCGGAAAAACCGGCTCGGCGCAGTCCTTTGGCAATGGCCGGCACGCGGCGCATCAGCCGCCACAGGAAGTCCGACCGGTAATTCTCGATCGTCAGGGCGATCGGCCCCTGATTGATGCCGACGTGGTCCGGCGAAACCCAGCCGCAGGCGCGGCCGTCGGCTGCGGCGATTGTCGGATTGAAGCTTGCGGTGAAGCCGTAGGGATTGCCGTCGTGCAGGTCCATCTCGTGGAAATGCCGCATCGTCGGCAGCACGATTTCAGGCGCAAACGGTAGGGAGGTAATCGCCGCCCATGGCGACAGCGTGCCGTCATCCGGGCCGAAAGGCGCGCCGCGCGCGAGATAGCCGAAGAAGCGGCGGCCATCGAGCCTCATTTCACGCTTTGTCGGGCCGGGGCCATCGCTGGCGGTGAGGCCCCAGCAATTCTCGCCATAGCCGCTCAATCCCTTCGGATTGCGGATGGCATAGTCACGCTGCAGGTAGGTTGCCTGGCGGCTGTTGTCGAAATAATCGCTGTCGTGATCGCGCATGAAGGCATCACGAATGCCGCGGAAATCGATCCAGATATGCGAGAACTGGTGGATGAAAAGCGGGCCGGCATAGACCAGCTCGCGGCCGTAGATTGTCTTCCACTTGTAAGTGGACAGCCAGGCCGCGTAGCTCTCGGGTGGCAGCGAGTGGGTCGGCGAACCGAGACCCAGAACGTAGAGGATCAGCGCCTCGTCAAATCCTGCCCAACGGTAGCGCAGAAAACCTTTTTCAGGCCGCCAGCCATGGGTGACCGTGGCGCCGCCATTTTGCGCCCAGCGCCAGTCGGCGCGGCGGTAGAGTGCGTCGGCGAGCCGGCGGATTTCCAGTTCGGATTCATCGTCCTGGTCAAAATAGGCGCCGGCGGCCAGAACGCCGGCCAGCAGGAGCGCGGTATCGACGGTGGATAGCTCACACTTCCAGACGCGGCGGCCGGTCTTCATGTCAAGGAAATGATAGTAAAAACCCTTGTAGCCGGTGGCATCGGGCTCCGGCCCGTGCGGCGCGTTCCAGAAAAAGCGAAGCGTCGCCAGCGTGCGCTCGATCGCGGCGGCGCGCGTCATGAACCCACGCTCGACACCGACGGGATAGGACGACAGAGCGAGCCCGACGGCGGCTATGCTGGCGGGTGACGTTGGCGTGTTGCGGTCGGCGACCAGGCCGTTGGCAGGGTTGGCCTCGTTGAGAAAATACTCGAAGGACAGACGCTGGATATCTTGGAGAAGCTCGTCGTTGAGTGCGTGTTCGTTCGATGCATCCATGGCCATCGATATAGAGGCTTGGGCGGCATTTCCCACTCTTACGGCGGATCAATCATAGGTGAGATCGGCGAAGACCGATAGCGCAAGGCGCTGCAGCCGGACCGAATTCAGACCGACGGGCTGCGAAGGCCGGGTTGGACTGCCATATCGACGAGGCTGCCATCTGGCCCTGCCGTTTTGCCCTGATATATCGGCCGCGATCCATCACATGAGCTGCCCCCGTGAAATCACCCAGCCTGACAGGCGTCGTTTCCCCCATGATTCCGGTGCTGGTCTGCGCGCTGGCGATCTTCCTTCTCTCGGCCATGGATGCGGCGATGAAGGTGCTGGTCATCGCCGTCGGCGTCTACAACACGGTGCTGTGGCGCAGCATGCTCGCGACCGCAATTGCGGGCACGGCCTGGGCGGCGGGACCGCGCTCGCTTCCCACGCCCTCCGTGCTCAGACTGCACGCGCTACGCGCCATCGTCGTCGGTATCGTCCTGCTGTCCTTCTTTTGGGGGCTTGCCAGGCTGCCGCTGGCGGATGGGATCGGGCTTAGTTTCGTCGCGCCGCTGTTTGCTCTTCTGCTGGCCGCGCTGCTCTTGGGTGAACGCATACAGCGCCAGGCGATCTGGGCGTCGCTGGCGGGCATCGCCGGTGTCGTCATCATCATGGCCGGACAGTTCGGGCAAGGGAACTACACCGGGGATGCTCTGCTTGGCACGGTGGCTGTGCTCGCATCGACGGTGTTCTACGCCTACAATCTAATCCTCTCGCGGCGGCAGGCGCAGGTGGCAAAGCCGGTCGAGATCATGCTGTTCCAGAATCTGTGCGTTGCCGCCGTCCTTCTCCCCGCCGCGCCCTGGCTGGCGGTTTCCCTGCCGGGCAATCTCTGGCTTCCCCTGGCCGGCGTGACGGCACTGTCGCTTTCCGGCCAATACCTGATGAGCTGGTCCTATGCGCGCTCCGAAGCGCAATATCTGATCCCGACGGAGTACTCGGCCTTCATCTGGGCGATCGTGTTTGGCTGGCTGTTCTTCGACGAGGCGGCGACCTGGACCACGCTGGCGGGCGCCGCCCTGATCGTCGCCAGTTGCCTGATCGCCTCGCGGTCGAATCCCAGACTTGCCGAACCGATCGAAGCTGCGGTCTGAAGGGACGCTGTTGTCAGCGCACCACCTGGCGGTGGCTGTCGGGCAGGCGGGTGGCGATCAGCTTGTCGATGCGGCGGCCGTCGAGGTCGACGACCTCGAAGCGCCAGCCTTGCGCATCGACGCATTCGCCGGTCGCCGGCAGATGGTGCATGTGCGACAGAACATAGCCGGCGACGGTCTCGTAGTCGCGGTTTTCCGGCAGGTCGATGCCGAGAACTTCCGCCATCTCGTCGGCCTGCATGTAGCCGGCGAGCAGCCATGAGCCGTCTTCGCGCTTGACGGCGTTTTCCTCCTCGCCGACGTCGAGGTCGGCGCGGAAGACACCGGTGATGGCTTCGAGAATGTCGGCGGGAGTGACGATGCCTTCGAAATGCCCGTATTCGTCATGGACCAGCGCCATCGGCACGTCGGAATCCTTCAGCTTCTGCAGCACGTCCAGCGCGTCTGCTTGGTCATAGACAATGGGGGCGGCGCGCACATGCTTGCGCGGGTCGAGCGCGCGGCCGGCAAGGATTGCCGCCAGCACGTCACGCGTCTGGACGACGCCAACCATGACATCGACGCCGCCATCGCCGGCGGGCAGGCGCGAATGCTGGGTGTCCATGAGAAGCTTGCGGATGGCGCTCTCATCGGCCTGCAGATTGATCCAGTCGACCTCGGTGCGCGGCGTCATAACCGCGCGCACGGCGCGGTCGCCGAGCCGCATGACGCCGGCAATCATGCGCCGCTCGTCGGATTCGATGGTGCCGTGATGCTCGGCCTCTGCGACCAGCATCTTGATCTCCTCGTCGGTGACCTTATCCCCGCTCTCGCCGCGATGGCCAAGCAGCCACAATATGGCGCGGCCGGAAATGTCGAGCAGGAAGACGAGTGGCGCCGAGACGGTGGCGAGGATGGTCATTGCCGGGGCTGCGCGGGCGGCAACGCGTTCGGGGTCTCGCAGGGCGATCTGCTTGGGCACCAGTTCGCCGACGATCAGCGAGAAATAGGTGATGATGGCGACGACGATGCCGACGCCGAGCGGATCGGCGACGCTCTCGCGGATGCCGGTCGAGGCCAGGAAGACGGACAGCCTGTCGCCCAGCGTGGCGCCGGAGAAGGCGCCCGACAGCACGCCGACCAGGGTGATGCCTATCTGCACCGACGACAGGAATTTGCCGGGGTTGGAGCCGAGCGCCAGTGCGCGCCCGGCGCCGTTGACGCCGCGGTCGATCATCGCCTTGAGCCGTGCCGGGCGCGACGAAACGATGGCGAGTTCCGACATCGACAGAAGGCCGTTCACACAGATGAGGGCGACCACGGTAGCGATTTCGACGTATAGCATCAGGGGTCAATAGCATTGCCGCGCGGTTTTCGAAATTAGATGGCAGCGATTTTTCAAGACGATGGGCGCGGGTCTTTCAAGCAGCATCCCAAGGCGGCGACGAAAAACGCTCGACCAGGGCATCGACGACGACGCGAATCTTCGGCGCCAGGTTGCGTGTCACCGGCCAGATGGCATGCACGGCGACGTTTTCGACCAGACAATCCGACAGAACCATCTCGAGTTCGCCGCTTTTGAGGCAGTCGGCCGCCAGCCAGGTTGGCAGAAAGGCAATACCGCTGCCCGCAAGCGCTGCATCCAGCATCGGTTCGCCATGACCGAGGACGAGCCGCGCTTTGGGCACGAATTTTCCGAGATGTCCGTCGCTATGCCTTACGGTCCAGGGCCGGACGACACCGTCGCGGCCGTAACCGATGACGCTGTGGGCGGCAAGATCCTCGATCGATCGCGGCCTGCCGTGGTCTTCGAGATAGGCAGGGGCGGCGCAGATTGCCGAGCGCTGGGCATAGATGCGACGCGCGGCGAGCGACAGGCTATCGTCGAGATCGCCCATGCGGATGGCGAGATCGATGCCTTCCTCTATCAAGTCGACGCGCCGGTCATTGAAGGAGATTTCTACGGTCAGATCCGGGAACTGCCTGGAAAGATCGAACAGAACAGGGGCGACACAGCGGCGACCGAAGGCCAGAGGCACGTCGACGCGAAGCCGGCCGGAAGGCACCTGGCGACGCAAGGCAATCAACGAGTGGGCGGCCTCGATCTCAGCCAGCGCCCTGACACAGGCTTCATAGTAGCTGACGCCTTCGCTGGTTAGGCTAAGGCTGCGAGTGGTGCGGTTGAGCAGGCGGACGCCGAGGCGCTGCTCCAACTGCGCAATCGTCTTGCCGACCGCCGATTTCGTCACATGCATACGTTCGCCGGCACCGGTGAAGCTGCCGGCCTCCACCACCTGGACGAAGGCGACGATGCCTTGCAGGTTAGCCGATTCCATGGTCGTTTCCTATTGTAGAATTCGGGTATTCAATCCGTTGCCAAATATGCCGCATCGAAGCGCTAATTTCCATAGCGAAATGGCATAGATGTCTCCCGGGACGTCAACCACGGAGCGCGAAACAAGATGAGCACCCAAGTCAACAGATCCTGGCAGATGACCGGCTTTGGCCTGTCCAAGCTGGAGAGGGTTGAAGGCAAGGTTCCCGAGCCAGGCCCGCGCGAGCTTCTGGTGCGAACCAAAGCCGTATCCCTGAACTACAAGGACAAGATGATCATCGACGGCACGCTGATCCCGGACCTTGCATTTCCCTTTGTGCCGACATCCGACGCACTGGGCGAGGTGGTGGCCGTCGGCAAGGAGGTCAGCCGTTTTCGCGTCGGGCAACGCGTGCTCGGCCAGGTGATCGCCGACTGGCCGGATGGCGACGCTCCACCGGTGCTGCACAAGCACACGCTGGGGTCGTCGCTCTCGGGCATGCTTTCCGATCACGTCGTCCTCGGCGAGGATGCCGCAGTGTTGGCGCCACCATCGCTCAGCAATGTCGAGGCCGCGACGCTGCCGATCGCGGCGCTGACAGCGTGGTTCGCGTTGGTCGAGGCGACCAAGCCGGTGCCGGGCCAGACCCTTCTCATCCAGGGCACCGGTGGTGTGTCGCTGTTTGCGTTGCAGTTTGCCAACGCCTTCGGTCTGCGCCCCATCGTTACGTCGAGCAGCGACGAGAAGCTCGAGCGGGCGAGGCAACTCGGTGCCTGGCAGGTGATCAACTACCGGACCCAGCCTGCATGGGACAAAGCCGCGCGCGACCTGACAGAGGGCATTGGCGTCAACCATGTGCTGGAAATGGTCGGCGGCGACAATGCGCGGCGTTCGCTCCATGCGCTGGCCGCGGATGGCCGCCTGTCGATCATCGGCCTCCTTGGCGACACTGAACTCAGCTTTCCGATCCTGCCGTTCATGCGCAACCGCATCACCGTGCAGGGCTTGTCGGTCGGCCACCGCCGTGCTTTCGAGCGGATGAACCAGGCAATCGAAGCGCTGGCGCTCAAGCCGGTGATCGACAAGGTTTTTGGCTTCGATGAGGTGCCGCAGGCGCTGAAGCATCTGGAGAAAGGGCCGTTCGGCAAGATCGTGATCACCATGACCTGACCCTTTGCAATCTTTTTGCTATGGCAACCGCTTCAAGACGCCGACGATGGCCTTGCCGTCGGTGAAATAGGGATCGCCGCCGCCATTGCGTCCGGCTTTGGTGGCGCCGATGCCGGGGATATCGCTCACCGAGATCACCATGCCGGCCGCAGTCAGGTCGTGGATCACGAGATCGCGCTCAGCGTCGATGTCGGGGCCGATATGGTGGGTAATGGCGCCGGTGTCGTGGCTCAGCCCAACGCCACGATCGAAGCTGGCCGAGCCCAGCCAGAGCGGGCGGCCATCGTCGCCGGTCGCATCGGTGCGCCAGAAGCGGACATGATGACGCCGGTCGGCGCTGTCGCCGACCGGTTTTTCAAAGGCGAGGTCCTGGGCGCGGCCTTCGAACAACAGCCGGCTCACCGGGGCGTCGGGATAGGGATGGTCGAACAGCACGCTTTCCCCGATTTCGATCGCGGTCTTCAGCGTCACGCCGTCTGCCGTATCCCAGCCAGCGACGGCGAAGGCATGCACAAGCTCCTTTTCGCTGCCGACAAGGCCGACATTGATCGGGTCGCCAGGAATGCCTTGCGGCGTGTGCGTCACCATCTCGAAGGTCTGTTTGCGAAAGCCGCGATCCCTGAATGTCCAGAATTCAGGTGCGGCGACATAGGCGAGCGCCAGCCAGGCGGCCACGAAAGCCGCAAGCCAGATCGTTGCGCGTTGTCTGAGGCTTTTCTGTCCCACCTGTCGCCGCCTGCCTGCGAGGCGTCACCTTATGCGGCGTAACCGGGTTTTGGCAAAAGAGCCGGCTACCGTCAGCGGCAGGCGCGGTAGCCGCTCTTGCGGTTCTTGATGTCGAAATGGAAATGGTTGCGGTGGTCGTAATTGTAGCCGGGGCCGAGCACGGTGGTGAAATACTGGCAGCCGTCGGCACGCACATTGTTGAGGAAGCCGCGGGTGCGGAAGGCAAACAGGCCGGGCTTGCGCACGTCGATGTCGTCGCCATTGTTGAGCTCGATGCTCATGACGTCGAGCGCGTTGCCCTTGCCGTGCTCGGACAATACACCTTCGCCGGCGATATTGCGGCAGGAATAGCTCGAGCCCTGGTGGATGGTTTTGACGCCCGAGAAATAGCGCCAGCGGGCGGAGGGGACCAGCTCGTTCCTGGTCCAGGCGGCAAAGCTGGCGGCCATGTCGCATGTCAATGTCGCCGCCGGCTTCATCTGGATGCCCCCGATGGCCGCGACCTTGACCGGCCAGTCGATGCCGCACTGGCCCTCATGGATCGGCTGGACGTCGGTGTAGACGACGGCGAGGCGCCTCAATTCGCCGCGGCAGTCGGTTTCGCTGGCCGGCATCTGCTCGGGCTCCGACATCGGCTCGTCCATGCGCGGATAGGCGGCGGTCATGTAGGGATTGGACGGGACGAGCTTCTGCATGCCTTCATATTGCGGCACGGCAGCGGTCTGCGAGCCGACGTCGACGGCAGGCTCCAACGACAGTACGCTGCCGGTGTTGCAGGCCGAAACGGCGGCCAGCGCAAGGCCGGCGGCCGCCATCACTGCGCGTTTTGACTGAAGCGCGACCATCGCGGCGGCGCGAAATATTCCGGCCATGGGCAGAATCCCTGTCCTTAGATGTCCGGCATTTTAACGATCAAGGGTAAAGGAAAACTCAGCGCGCGCGTTCACGCCTGCGGCCGAAATACGGCAGGCGGACGATCACTGGCAGAAGGTGCCGCCGTGCCCGCGCGGTTCGAGATCGAGGTGGAGATGCAGGGCGTGGTCGGCGTCGGCGCCGGGTCCGAGCACCGTCTTGAACGGTCCGCAGGCAGCCTTGCGCACCGTGTTGAGGAACTTCGCGTCCTCCTCGGGCGGCGTTGGACCGACTTCGATCTTCCTGCCGTCCGACAAAATGAAGCTGGCGATATCGAGGGCGTTGCCGAATGCGTGTTCCGATAGTCTGCGCGTACCATGGCGCGGCCGGCAGACAAAGGCCGATGCCTGGTTGATCGATTTCAGGTCGGCGCCGAATTCGTCCTTTGCCGCCGGCTGGATGACATTGGCGGCAAAGCGGGCAGCCGCCTCGGCCATTGGGCAGTTGAGTTCGGTCGCTTGCCCGATGGCGATGGATTTTCCGAGCGACTTCAACATGATGGGATAGGGAATCGAGCAGCCGATATCGGGATTGCTTTCCGCCTTGTGCTCCTCGAATTCGACGCCAAGCGCCGTCAGCCGCTCGCGACAGGCAACTTCCTCCGCCGGCATTTTTGCATCGGGCAGATCGGCCGAGCGGGGGTCGGGGAGCATCTTCTCGTCGTCGGCATCCGCGGGTTTTTCGGGCGGCTGCGGGGCGACGACGGGCGGCTCAACCTCCGGCTTTGCGACGTCGGGCCTTTGTGTTGGAACCGGCACCACGGCCGGCGGCTCAGTCTTACGTTCAGTATTGGTTGACGGCTCCGGGCCTGACGGCTCCGAGCCTGACGGTTCGGGCCGCGCCTGTTTTTTATATCGGGATTTTTCTTCATTGAACCGATCGTCATCGGACCGGTTGGGCGCACCGCTGGTCTTTTGCTCTTCGGTTTTTGCGGCGTCGGTCTTCTGCGCCTCCGCGGGACGCGCCTTGGGCAGCGGAACATCGTCAGCTGAGGGCTGAGGATCCGGCGTTTTCGGTTCTGTCTGGTTCGGCAGTATATGCCGCTTGCCGCGCGGTTTCAGGCGATGCTTGCTGCGCGGCTTTGACGGCCGGTCGGCCCGTTGTGTCAGCAGTTGCTCAACCCAGGAAGGCTTGTGAGGCCGTCTGTGCTTCGCGTCGGCAGGCGCAATAAGCAATCCTGCCACCACGATGGCCAGCGCCAACCCGCACATTCTGGAAAAGACAAGCGCCGCCATCGGTCCTAAACGGCGAGGGCTTGCGGAGGTTGCCGGGAAAAGCGCATGCGCTCGATCACGATCGGTTACCCCGGCGTTACGCGCCAATCGCCTCCAGCCCTTCTTCCAGCCAGTCGGCCAGAAGCGGCATGCCGAGCAGATATTTTGCCGTGCGCTTGTTGGCGCGCTCGCGCGCGGCGGCCACCGCATCGGACCACTCCGCTGCGTCATAGTCGCCGCGGCCGACCCAGGCCAGCGCAATCAATTCGGCCGCCTCGTCGACATTGAGGTCGTTGATCAGTTCGCGCAGCTCTTCCTCGGTGAGGTTTTCAGAGCTCTCCTCTGCAAGCCCGTCATGGTGGTGATTGTCGTGCGTGTCGCCGTCGAACTCGACCTCATGCTCGGCGCCGTCGGTATAGTCTTCGTTGACGGCAGCGCTCAGACCCTTTGCCTTGAGAATGAACAGCCGCACGGTGTCCGGGCCGATCGATAGCTCCCATTCCCGTTCACGGCGCTGTTGCACTCTCTCGCACTCCGCTGGTCATTTCCCGGATGATAGCGGATTTGCAGCGCGCGTCACGTCCGTTCGGCCGGCTTGGCTCACCGCCGGCGGGTTTCTGACTCGCGCGCCTGTCTTTTGAAGTGGGTTTGGCAAATAGTTTTCGCGGCGCGGCTTTTCCGGGATGAAATGGCGTCCGCGTGGCGTTAGCATTTCATCATTATCCCTCAAGGAGGCTTCGATGCGCAGACGTTTGCTGATTCAAGTTCTAGCTGTTGCCGCCCTGCCGCTGTTTGCGGCGCCCGCATTCGCAGCCGGTGAAGGCGGCGGTGGCGGCAGCGACGGCGGGAGCACGAAATGCAAGAAGGGCGAGGTCTGGGACAAGAAGTTAAAGAAGTGCGTCGCGCCGAAATACGGCATGCTCGACGACGACAACATCTATGAGGCCGGCCACGATCTGGCGATGGCCGGGCGCTATGATGAGGCGATCGCCGTGCTCAGCCTGGCCGCCAACAAGCAGGATCCGCGCATCCTCAACTATCTCGGCTATTCGCACCGCCATTCCGGCCGCGTCACGGTCGGGCTGGGCTATTACGAGGAAGCGCTGCGCATCAATCCCGATTACACGCTGGTGCGCGAATATCTCGGCGAGGCGCATCTGCAGATCGGCGACCTGGCCGGCGCCCAGGAGCAGCTGGCCGAGATCGAGAAGCGAACCGGCAAAGGCTCCCGCGAATACGGCATGCTGGCCGAACAGATCTACCATTTCATGAGAAGCTGACCCCACCCCAATGGCGTCTCAAGCCGGTTGCGAGCAATCGCAGCCGGCTTTTTGTTGTCTTAGCCGCAACACAACGCGCATTCCGTGACGGCAACTGCACAATCGGCTCATGATTTTTCAAAAGCCCGCTTTTTCAGCGTGAAAAGTGCGCGAAGATCGCTATATTGGGGGAAATTGCGGTGAAACGGTTCCGTTAGCCCGAGGCTGCCGGACCCGTTTTCTTTTTGTACCCATCGACAAGGCTTTCCCCGAAACGCGGGGGTGGCGGCAGGAAAGGTTAGGCATCATGAACAAGGTCCCGATGACAGGCGAGGGGTTCGCGTCATTGAAGGAAGAACTGCGCTGGCGCCAACAGGAAGAACGGCCGCGCATCATCGAGGCGATCTCCGAAGCGCGCTCGCATGGCGACCTGTCCGAAAATGCCGAATATCATGCCGCCAAGGAGTCGCAGAGCCTCAATGAGGGCCGCGTCAACGAGCTCGAAGATTATATCGCGCGGGCCGAGGTGATCGACGTCACCAAGCTCAGCGGCGAGAAGGTCAAGTTCGGCGCCACGGTGGTGCTGGTCGACGAGGACACCGAGGAAAAGAAGACCTACCAGATCGTTGGCGACCAGGAAGCGGACGTGAAGTCGGGCCGCATCTCGATCTCGTCGCCGATCGCGCGCGCGCTCATCGGCAAGGAAGTCGGCGACGCCATCGAGGTCAATGCGCCGGGCGGCGCACGGGGCTACGAGATCGTCCAGGTGCAGTTCATCTAGGACCTCAGATAATTCTGAAAGGCTCTAAGCCGGCGCTCGTGATTTGAGCGCCAGCTGCTTTTCAGCTTCCGCCACTACCTCAGCCGGCGTCAAGCGCTGCCCTGATGCGGCCAGCAGCGTTGAGGCATACGCTCCGCGCGGGCCGGTTAACCCCGGCTCCGTCGCCAGGAACACCGCGACCGTTGGCAGGCCGAAAGCGCTGGCGAGGTGGGTCAGGCCGGTGTCGGCGCCGATGACCAACGTCGAACGGCCGAGGATCGCGGCGATATCGGATAGCGGCGATTTCGGCACCACGATTGTTGACGGCACGGCTTGCGCGATCGCCTCGGCCACGGCCTTCTCGCGCTCGTTCGACCAGGTGGTGACCAGCGTCATCCCCCGCCCAACCAGCAGGCGAGCGGCTCCGATCCAGTCTTCGGCCGGCCATTTCTTGTCCTCGCGGCTGGTGCCGTGCAGCAGGAAAGCCGTTTTGCCATCGATGCCGGCGAGGCCGCCAGGCGGCGGTACAATCCCTGATTCCAGCGCCGATAAATCCGGCTCATAACCAAGCGCCAGCCCGAACAGCCGCCGCGTGCGTTCTATGGCGTGCATGTCACGCGGCACGGCGTATTTGCGCTTGTAAAACAACGTTGCCGAGGGCTCCCGCGCGCTGGCACGGTCGAAACCGGCAACCGGCGCGCCGGCCTGGATGGCGACAAAGGCCGACTTCAACAACCCTTGCGCATCGATGACCAGATCGTACTGGCCCGCGTGCAGTTTCCGGCGGAGGCCGGCCATCTCGCGCCATGCACCGCTGTCGAAAAGCTGCTTGCGCCAGCGCCGGACCGCCACCTTGTGGATGGTTGCGATCACCGGATGCAGGGCGACGATGCCGGCAAAGGCCTCTTCAACACACCAGTCGAAGGAAATATCGGGTCGGTTGTGGCGCGCATCCTCGACGGCGGGAAAGGTGTGGATGACGTCGCCCATCGATGACGTCTTGACGATCAGCACCTTCATTGGGCGGCCGGGACTTCCAGCAACCGGTCGGCCGCCGCCGTTACCTTGGCTACATCCAGGGTCTTCAGGCAGTTGAGGTGGCCGAGCGGGCAGGTCTTCTGGTGGCAGGGCGAGCAGGATAGATGCAGCCAGATCAGTTCGCGCTGCTCGGCAAGCGGCGGCGTGTTTTCCGGCGAGGTCGAGCCGTAGACGGCAACGACCGGCGTGCCGACGGCGGCCGCGACATGCATCAGCCCGCTGTCGTTGGACACCGCCAGCCTGGCCGCCGCGATCAGGTCGATGGCGTCTTCCAGCCGCGTTTTGCCTGCGAGATCGACGACACCGGGTGCGAGCGCCGAAATCTCGGCGGTGACGTCGCGATCGTTCTTCGAGCCAAACAGCGCCACTTTGAACCCCTTCGCCATCATCTCGCGGGCGAGGCCGGCATAGCTTTCGCTCGGCCAGCGTTTGGCCGGACCGAATTCGGCGCCGGGCATCATGGCCACGAATTTTCCCGGTTGCAGATCGAAGCGGGCCAGAAGCTCTTTCTGATTGCCGGCATCGACGGTGAGCCGCGGTGGCCGGAAATGGCCGCCTTGGGCAAGACCGAAATAGGCCTGCGCGGTTCGCCGCTTGACACTGTCGGGCAGCGGAACGATGTCGGTCAGCAGGCCATAGCGCATTTCGCGCAAATTGCCGAAGCGACGTGGAATGCGGGCAAAGAACGGGATCAGCGCCGATTTCCAGCTTCCCGGCAGGATATACGCCATGTCGTAGCGGCCGCGCAGCAGGCGGCCGAAGCGGCGGCGAATGGTGAATTCGAGCGCGCCGGGTTTCAGCGGGAAATCAATCTGCTGGCGCAGTTCGGGCATGCGCTTGACCAAGGGGGCTGCCCAGGCCGGAGCCAGCACGTCGATGGCGGCGTTGGGATGGAGTTCCTTCAGCGCCGAAAACAGGCACTGCGCCATGACCATATCGCCCACCCAGCGTGGGCCGATCACGAGGATCGTTGGGCTTTCAGCCATTCGACATAGTCTCTGACGCCGGTTTCCACGCTGCGGAATTGCCCGTTATAGCCGGCTGCGCGCAAGCGGGACATATCAGCCTGGGTAAAACTCTGGTAGCTGCCCTTGAGATGGTCGGGGAATTCTATGAACTCGATCTCGCCCTTGCCCAGCGTGTCGATGACGGTTTCGGCAATGGCGCGGAAAGGCTGTGCGCGGCCGGTGCCGCAATTGAAGATGCCGCTTGAGCCCCGCTTCCACAGCCACAGATTGACATCGGCGACATCGCCGACATGAATGAAGTCGCGGCTCTGTTCGCCAGGGCCAAAACCGTCATAGGCGCCGAACAGCTTTGGGTTCTCGCCACGTCCGACCTGGTTGAACAGATGGAAGGCGACAGAGGCCATAGCGCCCTTGTGCGCCTCGCGCGGGCCGTAGACGTTGAAATAGCGCAGGCCGGCGACTTGCGAATGATCGGTATCGAAGACGGTGCGCCGGACATAGTCGTCGAACAGTTTCTTCGAATAGGCATAGACGTTGAGCGGCCGCTCGAGCGCCGGATCCTCGCGAAACTCCGAACCGCCGCCATAGACGGAGGCCGAGGAGGCGTAGAGGAAGGGGACGCGCAGCGAAAGACAGGCATGCAGCAGCCGCTTCGAATAGGCGTAGTTCACCTCCATCATGAACTTGCCGTTCCACTCGGTGGTGGTCGAGCAGGCGCCCTGGTGGAACACAGCCTCGATGCGGCCGAGGTCGCCGGCCTCCAGGCGCGGCAGGAATTCGTCCTTGTCGAGATAGTCGGCGATCTTGAGATCGGCCAGATTGGCGATCTTGTGGCCATCGGTGAGGTCATCGACGACGATTATGTCGTCATGGCCTTCGGCATTGAGCGCGGCGACGATGTTGGAGCCGATCATGCCGGCGCCGCCCGTGACGATGATCATGAAGGCCTCTGGTTGCTTGCGATTCCGGTCCTTATAAGGGAGCCTAGCCGGGCTGTCGATGAAGCAGGCCGGACTGACAGCAGCAAGGACAGATGAATGACAGGTCATCCTTCCGAGATGACGCCAACCGATAGGCAAGGCACTGCGGTGTTTGTCGGCTCCTACGTAAGGGTTTCGTCTCTGCCGAACGAAAACCGCGGAAAGCCGTTCGAGGAGTTGCGCCAGTCATCTATCGGACGCATTTGCCGAATTGTTGAGCCCTACGAAGGGACGTCCACGAATGGCATTCAAATTAGCACCGGCGAATTTCGAGTCCATTACGCGCCGCTTTCTCCCGACGGTATCCAGGGCATCTCTTTCTACGTGGCTCCGGGGGATATAGAGGTCGTTGCAGCTACGGAAGAAATGCTGCTCCTCTATAGCGAGGACATCTGGCAGCTTATCCGGCCTTTCGGCGAAAAGCAGGATACACCTACTTTCGAGCGGCTGGTGACGGCGTTCGGGTTTTCCGATTTGTGGGATCCTGAGACGCAAGCCAGCGCAAAGAACTGAACCAGACGTATGTTCGGCGCGATCTCTACGCTTTGCCGACAAGAGGACAAGAAATGCCGTCGACCGAACTGCTCATTGCGTTTTTCGCCACCACGGCGATCTTCGCCTATATTCCCGGCCCAGCCATGCTTTATGCGGCCGCGCAGACCATGGCGCGCGGGCGCTGGTCGGGGCTGACGGCGGCGCTCGGCATCCATCTTGGCGGCTATTTCCATGTCTTTGCCGCAGCCGCCGGCTTGTCGGTGCTGTTTCACGCCGTGCCGCCGCTCTACATGGCGGTCAAGCTGATCGGCGCGCTTTATCTGATATGGCTCGGTGTCTCGCTGTTTCGCAAGCGCGGAGAGGGCGATGCGGCGCTGCCGGCGATCGAGCGGAAATCGGCGCGACGGGCGTTTTTCGAGAGCATCACGGTCGAAGTGCTCAATCCGAAGACGGCAATCTTCTTCATGGCGTTCCTGCCGCAGTTCATCGATGCTTCGGCGCCTTTGCCAGTCTGGCTGCAGTTCGTCGTTTTGGGCACGATCGTCAATCTGATGTTTTCTTCCGCCGATATCGTCTGCGTGTTTTTGGCCGGTGCGGTCATCGGCCGGCTGCGGCGTTCGAGTCGGGCGCAGCGGATGATGCAGCGGGCGGGCGGGGCGGTGCTGGTTGGACTGGGCGTTCATGTCGCCCTGCAGAAGAGCTGAGAGACCGTTTGGAAATTCTACTCCGGCGGCCATCTGATGGCGTTTTCTGCGCTCCCGGTGCTCACGGACTTATGTCCGCTCCGCTCCGGTTCTCGAAAACACCACCATATGACTCGCCAGAGCGAATTTCGAAACGGTCTCTAAGGGCTGCCTGACGTTGCGCTGGGTGGATTTGCGGTATATCGGCTTCGCCATGAACGATCCGGCCCGTAAATTGACAATTTTCAGCGTGATTGAGATCGGCCTTTCCCTCGCATTGCCAGTGACATGATCAAGCACAATCCGCCTTCGCCCGAACCTTTGCACCGCGCCATTGCCCGCTTTGGCGACGTCGCCGTGCTGGTGGTAGGCGACTTCATCCTCGACCGTTTCGTCAATGGCGTCATCGAACGCATCTCGCCGGAAGCGCCGATCCCGGTGCTGCACGGGCGCGGCGAGACATCGACCATGGGTGGCGCCGGCAATGTCGTCGCCAACATCGTTTCGCTGGGCGCCAGCGCTATTCCCGTGTCGGTAATCGGCACCGACGTGGCCGGAGACAATGTGGTGCGCATGCTCGGCGAGCTCGGCGCCGACACGGCGGGCCTGGCGCAGGCGCGCGGCCGCATGACGTCGTCGAAGAGCCGCTTCAGCGCGCTCAACCAGCAGGTGCTGCGTTTCGACGAGGAAGAGATCAAGCCACTCGACGACAAGGAGCGGGCCGGCCTGATCCGGCATTTCCGGGAAGCTCTCTCTCGCGCGGACATCGTCATCCTGTCCGATTACGGCAAGGGCATATTGCTCGACGGCGTCGCCGCCGAACTGATCGCCATCTGCCGCGACGCCGGAAAGCCGGTGCTGGTCGATCCGAAGGGCCGCGACTATGCCCGCTATGCCGGCGCGACCGCCATCACGCCCAACCGCAAGGAGCTTGGCGAAGCGGTCGGTCATCCGGTTTTCGCGGATGACGAGATCGTCGCGGCGGCGTGTGAATTGATTGCTTCACATGGCTTCGACTTCGTCGTCGCCACGCGCAGCGAAAAGGGTATGAGCGTTGTCGGACCTGATGAGGCGCGCCACATCGCCACCCAGGCGCGCGAAGTATTCGATGTGTCGGGCGCCGGCGACACCGTCATCGCCAGCTTCGCGCTGGCTTTGGCCGCGGGCGCCGATCGCGTCATGGCCGCCTCCATCGCCAATGCTGCCGGCGGCGTGGTGGTGGGCAAGCGCGGCACGGCGCGGTTGACGGTCGAGGAGCTGACCGGCGCGCTGTTTCGCTCGCATGGCCCGACCGCGCACAAGGACGCCATCCTCGATGCCGCCTCGGCGGCGCGCATGGTGGCGGCGTGGAAGGAAGAGGGCCTCAGCGTCGGCTTCACCAATGGCTGTTTCGACATATTGCATGCCGGCCATGTCAGCCTGCTGCACGCGGCGCGCAGCCAGTGCGACCGGCTGGTGCTCGGGCTCAACAGCGATGCCTCGGTGCGCCGGCTGAAAGGTGCCGGCCGCCCGGTCAACGATCAGCATGACCGCGCCTGCGTGCTCGCCGCGCTTGCTTCCGTCGACGCCGTCGTCGTCTTCGAAGAAGACACGCCGCTGGCGCTGATCGAGGCGCTGCTGCCCGACATACTGGTCAAGGGCGCCGACTACACCGTCGAAACCGTGGTCGGCGCCGATGTGGTGCAGAAGGCCGGCGGGCGTGTCGTGCTGGTCGATCTCGTCGTCGGCAAGAGCACCACCGGCACGATCGGCAAATTGCGCGCCGGTGGCGCTACCAACTGAGGGATTTCATGTCCGGCCTGAACGATTACCTTCTCCGCTCGGCGGCTGCGATCACCGCGACAGTCGGGCGCGACCTGACCGACGAGATGGAACGCGCGGTGAGCGCAGTCGTGACAGCGCTTTCGTCCGGCAAGGCTCTGCTGGTCTGCGGCAATGGCGGTTCGGCCAGCGACGCCATCCATATCGCCACCGAACTGGTCGGCCGCTTCCTTAGGGAGCGCAAGGCCTATAATGTCATCGCGCTGCCGGCCAACGCGGGCATGCTGACCGCCTGGGGCAACGACTACGGCTTCGACACAGTGTTTTCGCGCCAGGTCGAGGCGCATGGCGCGGCAGGTGGCGTGCTTTTGGCGATCTCAACCAGCGGCAATTCGCCGAGCATTCTTGCCGCTGCCGAGCAGGCGCGGATGATGGACATGACGGTGATCAGCCTGACCGGCGACACCGGCGGCAAGCTGAAGCCGCTCACCGACATCCTGCTCAACGTGCCCTCAACCTCGACGCCGATCATCCAGCAGGGGCATCTCTGCCTCTACCACTATCTCTGCGAAGTCGTTGAAGCGCGTCTGTCGAATGGCTGAACGCGACGCCTCCGGCCCCTATCCATTGGCTGAGCCCGGCCTGTGGGTCGAGCAGGTTGGGTCGCGGGTGTTTCCAGCCAACACGCCGGCGCTGTTCCTCGACCGCGACGGCACCATCAATGTCGATACGGGATATCCCGACGATCCCGCCAAAATGGTGCTGCGCGACGGCATCGTGCCGGTCATCGCGGCGGCCAACCACTCTGGCATCCCCGTTGTAATCGTCACCAACCAGTCTGGCATCGCTCGCGGTTATTACGGCTGGGACGCGTTCGCTCGGGTCAATGGGCGGGTGCTTGACGTTTTGGCTGAACAAGATGCCTTCGTGGACATGGTGCTTGCCTGCGCCTATCACGACGCCGGTAGCGGGCGGCTGGCAATCGCCGACCATCCGATGCGCAAGCCCAATCCCGGCATGCTGATCGAGGCGCGCAAGCGTCTTCACCTCGATCTTAGCCGCTCGCTGATCGTCGGCGACAAGCCGGCGGATATGGAAGCCGGGCAACGCGCCGGACTGCCGCGCGGCTGGCTGGTCGACAGCGAGGCGAGCAAACAGCTGGGCTTTGAGGTCCTGCCGCTACGCGATGCCGATGATCTGGAAGGACTGCTGGCGGCAGTCAGGGCGCTCGGATCAAGACTGGGTTAGCTGACCGCTTCCGAAGCTGCTTAACCACTGCAATCTCAATAGGTTACAGAGGCGCCAAGGCACCCCATACCCTTTGGTGGAAGCGCCACACGCTTTCTGCGGAAAAACTGCAGAGATCAAACATTATTCTAGCAAGAAATTTGCAGATGTAATTCCATCAGTAAGTGAGGGGGAATTCATTTGAAGAAAGCGATCTCCATTGTCGTTGTCCTGTCGCTGTTGGCTGTGCTTTCAGCTGCAGGGTACATTTGGCAACGAAACGGCATTTATGGGTTGAATGTCGTTCTTCGCCGGGGTGGAACCTACTGGGTTTCCGTGAAGCCCGATGATGCGCGTCTCTCGCCAGCCATGCAGCTTGCCTTGCAGCCGGAGATTCCCGCCGTGAGCGCCGGCGCGAGCGCTTGGAATGAAGTGGAGCCAGGATTTCAGGTCAGGGAAATTTCGGTCATGGCGGGTGATCGCGAAATCGACCGGCTCTACCTCAACCGTTTCGACCCGGCCAAGTTCCGTTTCGTTGCCCGCAACGAGCCCAGCGGGGCCAAGGACATCGACCAATGGGAGGCCGCCCTCACACCGGAGGGCGCGGGCGGTACGGTTCTGATCGTCAATGGCAGCTATTTCGGACTGAAGGGTGAGGCCGATACGCCCTTCATCAGCATGGGCACCCAACTCGGCCCGCATGAATACGATGCCAAGGCCGGGGCATGGGTCGTCAATGCCTCGGGCACGCATGTGGTCGATCTGACGTTGCGCGATTGGCGCGCAGTCACGGCGAACGCCGAGGACGCCATGGTTTCCTATCCATTGCTCGTCGGCGAGGATGGCCGCAACAATGTCCGCACCAAAAGCAACTGGCTGGCGAACCGGACATTTGTCGCAGAAGATCGTCAGGGCCGGATCATCGTCGGTTCGACCAAGGACGCCTTCTTCTCGCTGGACCGGCTGGTAGATTTCCTTTTCGCGACCGACCTCGACCTCAAAACGGCGCTGAATCTCGATGGCGGGCCGGTGGCCTGCCTAAGCGTCCGTTCCGGGACCTACCGGCTGAAACACTATGCCAGGTGGGAAGCCCAGGTTGCGGATGGCGAAGTGTCGCTTCTCCAGACGCCGCTGGATGTTCCCTGGGGGCTGCCTGTCGTTCTCACCGTGGAACGCAGGTAGTTTCGAATGAGCAGGTCGGCTCTGGCCGCAATTGGTGCAGGAATTTGTGGTCAGGCGCTGAACGCCACCAGCCCTTCGTCCTTGACGCGGCGGATGGTGAGCGCGGTGCGCACCGTGTCGACATTGGGCGCTGAGGCCAGCTGTTCGATGACGAAGGTCTGGAACGTGCCGAGATCGCTCGCGACGCAATGCAGCAGAAAGTCGGATTCGCCCGAAACCATCCAGGCATCGCGCACGATCGGCCAGCCGCGGGTGCGCTCGGCGAAGGTTTTGAGCTCCGCATCGGCCTGGTGATGCAGGCCGATCAGGCAGAAGGCGACGACGTCCATGCCGAGCGCCGGCGCGTTGAGCAAGGCGCGATAGCCCCTGATGATGCCGGTTTCCTCCAGCCGCCGGACACGGCGCAGGCAGGGCGGGGCGGAAATGCCGACACGGCTCGACAGTTCGACATTGGTCATGCGCCCGTCCGCCTGAAGCTCGCGCAAAATCTTCCAGTCGATGGCGTCGAGGTCGGCTTTCAGGGGCATGGCTGTCTCAGCTTAAGCGCAAGAATCTTTCGCGATCTCGTCATTAAACGACTTTTGTGTCGATGCCAGCCCTTGGTCAGGCGATTTTAAGGCGGTAACGAAAGCGGCGATTGCGCGAATAAGCCTCTGAGCCGAAGCTTTCCGGGGACGACGGCCTGTTCGTCTTGCTGGCGTGGTTGGCAACCCTTACATTACCGGCGACATTTCACGTCTTTTTCCAAGGCACACCCTGATGTCTGCCCCGCAGAGGCTTTAGATGACCACCAAACATGCGCCTGTCCTTATCATCGGTTCCGGCCCGGCCGGCTATACCGCCGCGGTCTATGCCGCCCGCGCCATGCTGAAGCCGATGCTCGTCGCCGGCCTGCAGCAGGGCGGCCAGCTGATGATCACCACCGATGTCGAAAACTATCCCGGCTTTGCCGATCCGATCCAGGGTCCGTGGCTGATGGAACAGATGCTGAAGCAGGCCGAACATGTCGGCACCGACATCATCAACGACATCATCACCGAGGTCGATCTCAACGTGCGGCCGTTCCGCGCCAAGGGCGATTCCGGCACCACCTACACGGCGGACACGCTGATCATCGCCACTGGCGCACAGGCAAAGTGGCTCGGAATTCCGACCGAACAGACCTTCATGGGCTTTGGCGTTTCGGCCTGCGCCACCTGCGACGGCTTCTTCTATCGCGGCAAGGATGTCGCTGTCATAGGCGGCGGCAATTCGGCGGTGGAGGAGGCGCTCTACCTCTCTAATCTGGCGAAGAGCGTGACCGTCATTCACCGCCGCAACGATTTCCGTGCCGAGCGCATCCTGCGTGAGCGGCTGCTGAAGAAGGACAATGTCCGCGTCATCTGGGACACGATCGTCGACGAGATCACCGGCCGGCCCGGCAAGACGCCGCTGCCACCTTCGGTCGAAGGGCTGAAGCTCAAGAATGCGGTGACCGGCGAGATCAGCCATCTCAAGGTCGACGGCGTGTTCGTGGCGATCGGCCATGCGCCGGCGGTGGAGCTGTTCGTCGGCAAGCTGAAGCAGAAGCCGAACGGCTATCTGTGGACGGCGCCCAATTCGACCCGCACCGACGTGCCCGGCGTGTTCGCCGCCGGCGACGTGACCGACGACATCTACCGTCAGGCGGTGACGGCGGCCGGGCTCGGCTGCATGGCTGCGCTTGAGGCGGAAAAGTATCTGGCCGGCATCGAGGTGCACCGCGAAGCGGCCGAATAGAATCTATCAAGACGGCGGAACAAGCCGTTCAAAAGCCTGATTTTTCATTCAGACGCCAAAACGAAAACGAGGGGAATTTTATGGCGCTGGACTGGGACAAGCTTCGCGTGTTTCACGCTGCGGCGGAGGCTGGGTCTTTTACCCATGCCGCTGAGACGCTGCATTTGTCGCAATCGGCGATTTCGCGCCAGGTCAGCGCGCTCGAACATGATGTCGGCGTGCCGCTGTTCAATCGTCACGCCCGCGGCCTGGTGCTGACCGAGCAGGGCGAGATGCTGTTCCGCACGGCGCATGACGTGCTGATGAAGCTGGAGACCATCAAGTCGCGGCTGACCGAGGCCAAGGACCGGCCGTCCGGCGTGCTCAGGGTCACGACCACGGTGGGCTTGGGCGCCGGCTGGCTGACCGAGCGGGTGCAGGAGTTCATTGAGCTCTATCCCGAAATCAGCCTGCAGCTGATCCTCGCCAATGAAGAACTCGACCTCACCATGCGCCAGGCCGATTGCGCGATCCGGTTGCGCCAGCCGCAGCAGCCCGATCTGATCCAGCGCCGCCTGTTCACCGTGCATTTCCACCTCTATGCCTCGCCGGCCTATGTCGGCAAACACGGCAAGCCGACCTCGGTTGCGGATCTGAAGAACCATCGCATTGTCACCTTCGGCGTGCCGGTGCCGTCGCATCTGTCGGAGCTGAACTGGCTGGAAACGATCGGCGATTTCGAAGGCGGGCAAAGGGTGCCGACGCTGCAGATCAACGATATCCTGTCGATCAAGCGCGCCGTGCAGGGCGGCGCCGGCATCGCCATGCTGCCCGACTATGTGATCTCCAAGGACTCCGATCTGGTGCAGCTGCTGCCGGAGACCGAGGTGCCGTCCTTCGACACCTATTTCGCCTATCCCGACGCGATGAAGAACCAGGCCAAGCTGCATGTGTTCCGCGATTTCATCATCGCGAAAGCACGCAGCTGGTCTTTCTAAAACAGGCCTGCGGCGCAGCTTCGGCTTATCCCTGCCACGGTGTCAGGCGCGGCAGCCAGCCGGGGACGTTGCGGCGGTAGGTCTCGTATCGGCGCCATAGCGGCGGGCCAGCGTCGGCTCTTCGTAGAGCTTGACGAAGGAGCCCATGACGATCGCGCCGATGACGGCATAGGCGACGACGGTCCAGCTTGAAAACAGCAGCGCCTGGCCGAGGATGATCGACAGCACTGCGACATACATCGGGTTGCGGACATGGCGGTAGACGCCGCCGATCACCAGTCTCTCGGTGGGCGCCACAGGCGCTGGCGTGCCAAGCCCTTCGAGCGCGAAGCGGGCGAAGGAATGAATGAGCAGGGCGATGGCCGCGACGATCAGGATGCCGCCAACCGGGACGAAACCCGGCACGGTCGATAGCGGCAGACGGTAGTGGTCCGTCAGCAGCCAGGGCACCACACCGGCGACGACGCAAGGTGCTGCGATGAAGAAGACTGCGCTGCCGGCGATCGCCTGAGGTGTCCGCATTTCAGGTCTCCCTTGCCGACGGTCCCGGCCTTCCGATTCTGGCCGATGCCGCAAAAATAAACGCGCTCTGCCTGATTCCGTATCATTTGGTGTTTTCGCGCTTCGGCGCAAAAATCGGTCCGATTACGGTTCTCTGACAGCATTGGGCCGGTCGCGCAGGCCGTTTGAAGTCTTTTTCTGGTCCTATCGTGCCCTAAAATGGGTTAGACCACAGCCTGCGACTTTTTGCATGCGTGTGTTGCAAAATAGATGCTTGTTTCTTGGGCATGATGAGCACATATATAGATCATCTCCAGGGCGCGTTCTCCTCCCATTAGCGCCCTCGAGTGTTCCCCTCTGGAGGTTAGCCTTAACAGGCACTTCCAATCAAACTCAGCCGGATCTTCGTTGATCCGGCTTTTTTGTTTTCAGGCCTGGCGCAACCGGCGAAAAACCGACCAGAATTGCCGCGTAACAGTGACATGTAACCTCAGGTAACATGTCGCAGGCGCGATTCATCGTTTAAGCAGATCATAGGACGCGGTGTGGTTCGTCCGGGAGATGGGGGCATCACTCGGAAGATCCGGGCTCAGGCGGCTACCGCGTCCGAACCTATTCGTCTGCCAGTGCCGTCGGGCGCGGCGGATACATGCGGCGGACCTGCCGTTTTTCTCCCAAGAAGACGGTCCGCAATAGGAGCGGCGTCCGGATCATCCGGGCGCCGTTTTTTGTGCGAATCAGCCACCGCCTGTCAGGCAGCCTTGCCGTTGGCATTCATCGCCTCGTCGGCCAACCGCCCCGTAAGCTCGGCCATATGATCGAAGGCACAGCGATAGCTGGCGACGCCGGCGGTCGCCGAGCGCAGTTCGATGATCAGGTCGCCGATCTCGGCCTGCGGCATGGTCGCCTCAACGACATCCCATCCCGGCCAGTCGGGCCGTGCGTCGTAGCCGAGGATCTGGCCGCGCCGCTGCGGGATCAGCGCGATGATCTTCGACGTGGCTTCGGACGGAGTGACGATCTCGACCTTCATTACCGGCTCGAGCAGCACCGGCGAGCACGCCGCCATGCCTTCCTTCATCGCGAGTTTGGCTGCCATCTGGAAGGCCATGTCGGATGAATCGACGGCATGGTAGGAGCCGTCGGAGAGGTTGACGGCAACATCGACCACAGGGAAGCCCAACGGGCCGGATTTCAGATAATCGCGCACGCCGGTTTCGACCGACTGGATGTAGGTCTTGGGCACAACGCCGCCGGTGATGGTGTCCGAGAACTGGAAGCCGGAACCACGCGGCAGCGGCTTGATCTCGATCACCACATCGCCGAACTGGCCATGGCCGCCGGACTGCTTCTTGTGACGGCCGCGCTGCTGCACCGTCTTGCGGATCGTCTCGCGATAAGGAACGGCCGGCGCATGGCCTTCGACCGGGATCTGGTTCTTGCCTTCCAGCCGCTCGCGCACGACCCGCAGATGCATCTCGCCATGGCCGGACAGCACGGTTTCGGCCGAATCCTGATTGTGGCGCAGGGTGAGCGAGGGATCTTCCTCGGCCAGGCGATGGATGGCCGCCGACATCTTGACCTCGTCCTTGCGCTCCTTCGGCCGCAGGGCGAAGGCGAAGACCGGCTGTGGGGGCGCGAGCGTAATCAGCGGCTTGATGCCGCCCTTGGTGGAGCTCAGCGTCTGGCCAGTCTTGACCTCGTCCAGCTTGCCCAGCGCCACCGTGTCGCCAGCCTTGGCGGCAGCGAGCTTGGACTGGTCCTTGCCGAGCATCTTGTAGATGCCGGAGACCTTCGCCGTCTCGCCGTTCGACAGGAAAAGCTCTGTGGCGTCGGCGAGCTGGCCCGACAGAATGCGTGACACAGACAGCTTGCCGCCATGCGCGGTGTGGATGGTCTTCATCACCTGGACCACCGTCTGATTGCCGTCCGGCACCCCGAGGCGCTTGCGGGTCGCCTCGACATCCGGCGCGTCATGGCGGATCGCCTTCAACAGACGCAGCACGCCATTGCCCTTTTCGGCGGTGCCGATCAGCACCGGCGTTATGGCGCCGGCGCGCAGGTCGGCGGACAGATCGTCGAAGACTGCGTCCTTGGGCGGCTCGATCTCCTCCAGCAACTGCTCCATCAACTGGTCGTCGTGATCGGCGAGCGTCTCCAGCATGGAGAAGCGGGCTTCCAGCTCGCGCGCCTTTTCGTCGCCCGGAATCTCGGCGACCTGGCTTTCGGCATATTCGCGGTAGATGTAGGCGCGCTCCAGCGCTAGGTCGATCGAACCGATCACCACATTGTCCTTGCGCAGCGGAATCTGGCGCAGCAGCAGTGGCGCCGCGCTCGTCGGCTGCAGCATCTTCAGCGTGTCGCGCACGCCGGCGATCGCCTTGTCGACCTTGTTGAGGAACAGGATGCGCGGCACGCCGAGATCGTCGAGCTTGCGCATGATGAGCTGCAAGGCGGGAATCTTCTTCTCATCGGCCTCGGCGACGACCACGGCGATGTCGCAGGCGGCCAGCACCGGCTCGGCCTCGAAGGAGAATTCGATCGATCCGGGACAGTCGACGAAGGTGAGCTGCTCGCCCATGAATTCGGTGGTGGCAAAGGTCGCCTCGACGCTCATGGCGTGTGCCCGCGCCTCGGGCGAATGATCGGAAACGGTGCTTCCCGAAGAAACGGGATTTTGGCGGGGGATGGCGCCCGTACGGGCGAGGATGGCTTCGAGAAGTGTCGTCTTACCGCTTGCAAAGGGACCGACTATGGCAATGCATTTCGGTCCCGTGCGTCGTCCTCCGGCGCGAGTACCCATGGCTGACCTCCACTCAGGCGTTGCCCTTGGAGTGCGATCAGCAAAAGTGGAAACGGTTTTGCGCCGATCGCACCCTGACGTGTGCGGCGGCCGGCCTGTTCGACCGTCGCGGGCGGGGTTGTTTTCATTTTGCCACCTGCCCAAACCCATCGTCCCACGGGTTAGCCGGCAGGGCAAGGAAAATAGAAATCCGGGCGCGCGCTGCGGCAACGGGCAGGGCGAGCGAGGGCATCAAAAACGGTCGGAGGATTTCAGCCGGGCTGGTTTCGCCGCGCGGGGTTGGCGACGCTGTGCTCCGCCACCGCCTCGGCGTATCGCGCCAGCAGCGGGTTAAACAGGTCCGGGCGTTCCCAGAACGGCGCGTGGCCGGCGTCCGGGATGACATGACACTGCTCCCACAGCGAACCGTAAGCCAGCGTCTCGAAATAGCTCAGCCGCACCAGCGGGTCATGCTCGCCATTAATCACCGCGACCGGGAAGGGCGCTTGCTCGACCACCTGTTTCTGGTCGGCGCCCTTGCCGGCAAACATGCTGCGCGCCACGCCGGCCCGCAGCCGGCCGTCGGTGCGCCTGATGGCTTCGCGGAAGGACGGGCTTGCGGTGTCGCCGAAGCACAAGGTCTCAAAACGTTCGATGTCGCGTTCGGAGTAAACCTTCTTGGAGGTGAGCAGCATGTCCCAATTGGCGTGGAAGCCGCGCAGCATGCCGAGCGGTCCCCGAGATACCGGCGGGGCTCCGGTCAGCACCAGGCCGTTCACCGCATGGTGGAAGCTGGCAAGCTCGATCGCGACATGGCCGCCGAGCGACCAGCCGAAGATGATGGCGCGGCCGATGCCCAGCGCATCGAGCAGCCGGGCAGTGGTCTGGGCAAGACCGGGTATCGTATAGGCGGTTGTCGGATCGCGGGCATCGGAGGATTCGCCATGGCCGGGCAGATCGAAGGCGATCAGCCGGTGAGAGTCCGCCAATGAACTGTCGAACTGGCGCGCGAACACGGCGCGGGAGGAGCCTGAGCCGTGGATCATGACGATGGGCATGCCGGAACCCGACGATTGGCTGACGTGCAAATCGGCCAGAGGCGTGCGAAACGTGCGGTCGGAAACGCTCATGCTGGATTAGACCTTCAGTTGTCACTGAGGGCCAACATCGCATCGCTGGCTCTATATGTTCTTTAGACAAGTGGTTAAGAAATGATTTCTTGAATCGGCGCCCGGTGCGATCACCGGCACCATAACAACTGCGGAATCTTGACGATGGAATCAGTCCTCGACCTGCTTGTCTCGATCTGCAGCGTTGTCACGCTCGGCCAGTATGTCTGGTCGATGCGGGCGCATTTCGTATTGCAGGCGATGTCCCCGGGCGCGATGGTGATTTCGGCGGTGGTGATCGCCACAGCGTTGTTCTTTTTCGCCATATTGTGGATCGAAACGCAGCCGGTTCCGGCAAAGCTCGCCGGGTTCGCCGTCGAACTGGCGAGCCTGGCCCTGTTCTGGTGGGCGATTGCCACATCCCGCAAGGCGCGGCTGCGCTTCGCCTTCTCGCCCGACAATCCGCACGGCCTGCTGACCGACGGCCCCTACGGCTATGTCCGCCATCCCTTCTACACGTCCTACCTTATCTTCTGGATCGGCTGGGGGATTGCGACGTGGTCGATCTGGGCCATGGTGCCGGTCGCCGGGATCATCGCCATCTATGTGTTTGCCGCGCTCGACGAAGAGAAGAAATTTGCACGCACGCCGCTCGCCGGCGCATACGCGGCCTATCGCGGACGGGCCGGGCTGTTCTGGCCACGGCTGGGGTGGTAGCCGGCAACTGCGCAGGATACGATTTACCGGATTGAGGATTGTCAGCCATGAAGATCATTGCCTGCGGCGGCGTGCCGACCATCATCGCGCCGGAGAAGTATTTCACCGGGCGCGTGCTGCAAACGCCGATCATCGAGAGGCAAGCGCCGTCGCGGCTGCGCGCCACGCTGGTCAGCTTCGAACCCGGCGCGCGCACCCACTGGCACACGCATCCGCTCGGCCAGACGCTGTATGTCACGTCAGGCGCGGGCTTCGCCCAGACATGGGACGGGCCGATCCAGGAGATCAAGGCCGGTGACGTCATCTCGTTCGAGCCCGGCGAAAAACACTGGCACGGAGCGGGTCCGAAGACGACGATGACCCATGTCGCCATGCAGGAGGCGCTGGACGGCGTCCATGCCGATTGGATGGAAGCGGTAACCCCTGAACAATATGGCGGCTGAGCGCATGGTGGGCGAAACGGCATGCACGAACGCTTCGCCACCGCCTGTGCTGGAGCAAGAGGCATGAGGCGCCAACAAAAACCCGGCGGTGACGCCGGGTGCGGTGACGCCGGGTTTTCTGTTTCAGGCTGGCCTGATCAGGTCAGCGATGCCGTAAAGCGCTGGATGCGCGTGCAGGCTTCCTCCAGCAGCGTCTCCGACGTGGCGTAGGAGATGCGGAAGTTGGGGCCGAGGCCGAAGGCCGAGCCGAACACCACCGCGACACCCTCGGCTTCGAGCAGTTCGGAGCAGAAGGCCTCGTCGGTGTCGATCACCTTGCCGGCCTTGGTCTTCTTGCCGATCAGCTGGGCGCAGGACGGATAGACGTAGAAGGCGCCTTCGGGCGACGGGCAGCTTATGCCGCGCGCCTGGTTGAGCATCGAGACGACGAGGTCGCGCCTCCCTTGAAAAATCGCCTTGTTCCTGGCGACGAAGTCTTGCGGACCGTTGAGCGCCTCGACCGAGGCCCACTGTGCGATGGTGCAAGCGCCGGAGGTCTGCTGGCCCTGGATCATGTCCATTGCCTTGATCAGCTGCACCGGACCCGCGGCATAGCCGATGCGCCAGCCGGTCATGGCATAGGCTTTCGAGACGCCGTTCATGGTCAGCGTGCGCTCATAGAGCTCCGGCTCGATCTCGGCGATGGTCTTGAAGACGAAATCGCCATAGGTCAGGTGCTCGTACATGTCGTCGGTCAGCGTCCAGACATGCGGATGCTTCAGCAGCACATCGGCCAGCGCGCGCAGTTCGGCTTCCGTATAGGCGGCGCCGGACGGGTTCGACGGTGAGTTCATCAAGAGCCATTTGGTCTTCGGCGTGATCGCCTTTTCCAGCACGGCTGGCGTCAGCTTGAAACCATTGTCGATCGACGTGTCGGCAAACACCGAGGTGCCGCCGCAGATCGCCACCATTTCGGGATAGCTGACCCAGTAGGGGCGGGGAATGATGACCTCGTCGCCTGGGTTCAGTGTCGCCATGAAGGCGTTGAACAGGATTTGCTTGCCGCCGGTGCCGACAATTGTCTGCTCGGGCTTGTAGTCGAGATTGTTCTCGCGCTTGAACTTTTTCGCGATCGCCTCGCGCAGAGGCACGATGCCCGAAACCGGCGGGTACTTGGTCTCGCCACGACGGATCGCCTCGATCGCCGCATTCTTGATGTTGTCGGGCGTATCGAAATCCGGCTCGCCGGCGCCGAGGCCGATAATGTCACGGCCGGCATTTTTCAGCTCGCGGGCTTTCTGCGTCACCGCGATGGTGGCGGAAGGCTTCACGCGGGAAAGGGCGTCGGCAAGAAAGGCCATGACCAGATATCTCCAGAGGGTCGGCGCAGCGGGAACAGCTGCGGCGCTTCTCATGTCGCATCAACCCGCCAAGTGCAAGCATTGTCGGATGAGCCAGGGGTCAAGGAGGTGTGAAGATCGGCTTTGGGACAGCGCCTGCGCCGGGTTTTACACCCGGTTTGTGTGAAGCAATCCATGGAACGTATCCCTGGCAAGAATAAATTCATCAACGGCCGTTAAAACCTTTGGCGGTAGGATCGCCAGCCATTTCGCCTGTCTCGCGGAGCGAGGGACCCTTGTCGCGCAGCATCGGGCTTGCCCACATCATCCGTAACGATGACGGCACCTCGTCGGGTGTCTGGGGTATCTATACGCTGCAAAGCGCCTTCCAGCCGATCTTCGCCTTCAAGGAGGGCAAATTGTCGGTGGCGGCGTTCGAGGGACTGATCCGGCCGTTTCGCGACGGCGAGCCGCAATCGCCGATGAGTTTCTTCTCGACATGTCCGGCCGGCGACCGCCTGCATATCGAGGCGTTGACGCGAACGCTGCATTTGCTCAACGCCGGCGCCTGCCTGCCGCAAGAGGCCTCGATCTTCGTCAATTTCGACCCGTCGGTGTTCACCGAGCGCTCCATCGTCGACAACGCGCTGCGCGACATGCGCCTGGTGCTGCACGAGGCGGGGATAGATCCGCGCCGCATCGTGTGCGAGGTGACCGAGCAGAGGTCGGCGTCGCAGGAAACGCTTTACAGCTTCGTCGAGGCGCTGCGGGCCAATGGCTTCCGCATCGCCGTCGACGACTACGGCGCCGATGAATCCGACATCAACCGCATCAAGGAACTCAAGCCGGATATCGTCAAATTCGATGCGCACTGGATTACGCAGCTGATGGAGTCAGGCGCCGGCTTCGCCCTGTTGACCACCATGGTGACGAACTTCGAACAGCAAGGCATCCGCACCGTGTTCGAGGGCATCGAGGAGGGCTGGCAACTTGAACTCGCCGAGAAATCGGGCGCCTCGATGGTGCAGGGTTTCGTGCTGGCGAAGCCGGAACTGGCGCCGACCAGTTTTCGCGTTTTCGGCAAGGATGCGCAGCCACCTGTCGCGGCGGTCGAGCCAGTCAAGGCGCCTGCCGGCCGAACCGCTTCAGCGCGGCCGGGCAGGGTGTTCGGGCGCAGGACCGGGCCATGACCGTGCAACGCGAGCGGCGGCGCTATGTCGGCGAAGCGATCTTCGCCGACGAGGTCGGCATCGAATACGGCGTCTATGGCGCGTTTCGGCTGAAGAGCGCCTACCAGCCGATCTTTGCGCCACGCGGCGGCGCGCTGGCCGCGGTCGCGGTAGAGGCCCTGGTTGAACCGCACCGAGCGGCCATGCCGGTTGCGCCGGCCGTGTTTTTCGAAAGCATCTCGGCGGGCGACCGCCTGTTTGTCGAGACGATGTGCCGGATGCTGCATCTGAGAAACTTCCGCAACATCGGCGTCGATGGGCTCGACCTGTTCTTCAACTACAACCCGATGATCAACGATCATCTCGGGCGGGCGCTGGCCGAGATCCGGCTGATGACCCGGCATCTCGGCGATCTCGACCTGCATGCCGGCATGCTGGTCTGCGAAATCACCGAGCAAGCCGCCGACGATCATGTGCTGGCCCCGCTGGTGCGCGAGATACGGCGCCACGGCGTTCGCGTCGCCATCGATGATTTCGGCACCGGCCATTCGACCGCCGAGCGGATGAGCCTGCTTCAACCAGACATCGTCAAGATCGACGGCGGCTGGTTCGCCGAATTCTGCCGCCACGCTGCCGCCGAGCGCTTCTTCCGGCCGCTCGTCTCGTCGCTGCACGATCGCGGCGCCAGGGTGTTGGTCGAGGGCATCGAGCAGGCAACGCACCTGCGCGTCGCGCTGGATGGCGGCGTCGACCTGCTGCAGGGGTTTCACCTTGGCCGCCCGGCGCTTGCCGGCACGATCTTCAACGAGCAGCCGCTGTCGATCGAGGCGCTGCTGGGTGCTGACAACAAGGTTGTGCCGTTGCATCTGCGGCGTTAATTTTGTCCTCACGCTTGCCGCCGCTTCGCGGCTCGCTCCGGACGAGGCGCGCCAAAAGGCGCGACGCCCGGTCGGGCTTGCGGCCTTCGGCCGGTAGCTGAACCCCAGACAAACAAAAAGGCGGGATAAATCCCGCCTTCCCATTTTCGGTAGCCTGATTGGGAGCTTTAAGTCCGGGCTGGCAGCTATCTGCTGATCCAGCTGGTCGGGTCTTTCCACTCCAGCGCGCTTCTCACGCGACTGTCAGTACATCCGTGACTTGCCGCGCGCCCCGAACTCTCGTCCGGCGCGCGCTATCGCAAAATCAGGCTGCCTTGCTCAGAGAACCAGCGGACGACTTGCCAGTGCGGCGGTCCTGCTCGATCTCGAAGTTGATTTTCTGGCCTTCGACCAGGGTCGACAGTCCAGCGCGCTCGACAGCGGAGATGTGGACGAAAACGTCCGCGCCGCCCGAATCAGGCTGAATGAAGCCGAAGCCCTTGGTGGCATTGAACCACTTGACCGTACCAGTTGCCATATGAATAGTCCTCGCATTTGCTTTGGTTTGACCGAACCGAAGTTCAGCCGGTGTGTATCGAGATTTTGGAGATAGACGTCAGCAAACGCGAAGATCGCGAGGCCCGGATCGATCGGCCGAAATATCAATGAACCTGATATAGGCAGGTTTTGCACCAAAAACAAGATGGCTCGAAAAAAGGCGCCGCCGTGGCACCGCCCAAAGGCCGCCCCAATCGCATGAAAGCGTTGGGCAATCGGGAAGATCGGAGCGCCCCGCGGCGTTAGTCCGGTTTTGGAGACAACCATGAAAACCGTTCTGAAAACCATTCTGCTGGCTGTCTGCCTGACGCTGGCGGCCGCCGAAGCGCAGGCGATTTCGCGCTACGATCCCACCCGTATGAGCTGCGACAGGGTGCAGGGCACGATCGCCCGCCAGGGCGCGGTGATCCTGCGCTACCAGTCGAAGCGTGTGCCGGGGCTGCCGCTCTTCGACCGCTATGTGCAGAGCCAGCAATTCTGCAACATCGGCGAGGTCAGGAAACGCGCCTATGTGCCGAGCGCCGACGCGGATTCCTGCCCGGTCTATCTGTGCAAGCGGATCGAGAACGATCATTTCCACCGGCGCTTCCTGCGCCGCCATTAGTCGCGTCAGGTTCTGATTTTCAGAACCCGAACGACACCTGCGCCGGGGGTGGCGGGCCGACGCGCACGCCTTCCATGGCCAGCATCTTTTCCTTGGTGGCTGAGCCGCCGGGCGCGGAGAAGCCGCCGATCTTGCCGCCCGCGGCCAGGATGCGGTGGCAGGGGATGACCAGCGGCACCGGGTTGGCGCCGAGCGCTGCCCCGGTTTCACGCGGCAGGCCGGGCTGGCCGGCGCGCTTGGCCAGTTCGCCATAGGTGGTGGTCTCGCCATAGTGGAGCTTTCGCGCCGCGTCGTAGATGGCGAGGCGGAAGTCGTCGACGCCTTCGAGATCGACCGGCACGCCGGAGAAATCGACGTCCTCGCCTGAGGCATAGGCCTTGATCGAGGCGATCAGCTCGACGACCCATTGCGGCTGCTCGGTATTGGCGGCAACACCGGAATGGCGCATCAGCCGGCGCTCCACCGATTCACGGCTCTTTTCGGGCAGGCAAAGCCGTATCAGGCCCTTTTCGCTCCAGGCGATGCCCATGAAGCCGATCACTGTTTCTAACACTGCGTGGCCGGCTGTGATCGAAGATGTCGTTTCCATGATGCGCTCCTTTCCGCAAAGTGGCGAAAACCGGCATATCGACCGGTACATATGCAGAACAATATGGCATCTGGGCCTAGCTCTCGCCACCCGAAAACCACCGGATAGCCCCGATTGCTCACCAGGAATCGCTGGTGTAAGGACTTCTTAACAACCCGACAAACCGGACCCGCGCGGCTTGCCAGCAAAATTCAACCTTATTGCGATCTGCGTGATCGTCGGCGCCGCCGCACTTAGCGGCTGCCAATCGACCTCGCAGATGAAGGCTACGCCTGCGCTGACCGAAACCGCGACCGCCGCCGGCAGCGATGCCGGCTTCACCGTGCCGCTGCCCGACGCGGTTTCGGTGCTGCCGCAATCCTCAGGGGTTACACCCGTCCAGGCGGCCGAAGCGACACCCGCCACGCCGGCACTCGATGCCGCCGCACAGCCGGCTGCCGCGACCGCGGCCTTTGCCGGCGCGACGCCCGCGGCGCCGGCCATGCCTGCGGTGATGGCCGCCAGCGCCTGGCAGGCGCCTGCGCCTGCCAAAGCCGGGCAGCCAGTTGCCGCTGAGACGTATACGACCGCCGGGCTTGTCATGCCGGCGACTGCCGCAGGTGGCCAGAAAACCTTGCCCGGCGTGCAGCAGGTGGCCTATGTCGGGCCGCAGAATCCGGCTGCGCTGGTTCAGTTCCCTGCCGCGCCGCTCAACCCCGCGCCGGCAGATGAGTATGCCACCGGCATGCGCGGCGACATCGACCAGCTGATCCAGAAATATGCCGCTTTCTACGAGGTGCCGGTGGATCTGGTGCGCCATGTCGTCAGCCGCGAAAGCACCTACAATCCCAAGGCCTACAACAACGGCCATTGGGGCCTGATGCAGATCAAGCACGCGACGGCGCGCGGCATGGGCTATGACGGGCCGGCCAAGGGCCTGTTCGACGCCGAGACCAATCTGAAATACGCGGTCAAATATCTGCGCGGCGCCTGGCTGTGTGCCGACGGCAACGCCAAGAAGGCCGACTGGCTCTACCAGACCGGCTATTATTTCGACGCCAAGCGCAAAGGCCTGCTCGAGGCCACCGGCCTCGGTGTCGACCGCAAGCGCCGCCGGCTGCAGCCCGACGCCTGAGTGCCATGCCTGAACCGCGGCCGCCGGCTCCAAACGACATCCGGCTGCGCAAGATCCTCGACGAGACACTCGTTGCACCGCACTGGCCGGATGGCTTTACCATGCGCTGCTTCGAACATGGCGACGCGCAACCCCTGCATGCGCTTTTGACCGAGGTGTTCGACGACGGCACCGACGGACCCTTCGACGAATGGTGGCCGCGTATCTCAGGCGATGCCGAATTCGACCCGGCGCTGTGTTTCCTGGTCATCGACGCCAAGGGACGGCTGGCGGCGGCTGCGCTGTGCTGGACGAGGGCCTTCGTCAAGGACCTCGCCGTTCACCCCGAGGCGCGCGGCAAAGGCATTGGCGAAGCGCTGATGTGGCAGGCGTTCAACGCCTTTCGCGATCGAGGCGCGCCCCATGTCGACCTCAAGACCAACACGGTCGAGAACGCCGCCGCCCTCAGGCTCTACGAGCGGCTGGGCATGGTGCCCGTTGCCTGGGAAGGCTAGGTGTGAGCTTTCGGGCGGTTTGCGCTGTTGAAATCCTTCGGATTGTGAACTGCTTCACATAGCCCGCCGCAACCGGATGCTACCTCACCATCCATGCCTTTCGACCGATGGCGGATCGACGACTGGCTGATGTGGAGCGGCTGCACCGGCATGTGTTCAGCCACTCCTTGGCGGGTCCCAGGCGGGGGTTTGGGGCCCGCCAGTCGTTTTACAGTAGCCCTCAAATATCGGGCGCGTTGCCGATCTTCTTTTTGAGATCGAGCGCCCAGGTGCGGCCCTCGTCGCCGCCCCACAGCAGCCAGGCGATAGTGCCGGCCGACGGATTGTCCTCATTGCCGTAATTCTTGCCGCGCTTGTCGACCTCGTGGCGGGCGAAATAGCTGACCATGCGGCGGATGGTGGAGGGTGCCAGCTTTTCGCGGTTCTTGAGTTCGGTGGCGCGCGCAACGCCGATCTCGGTGCCGCCGCGGCCGAATTCTCCGCGAAGCCGCAGGCCCTTGGCTGCGTTGTCGGCCACCACTTGTGGGCAGCGCAGGTCGATCTCCTCGTGCATTTGTTGTCCCCCAGGGCCGATGAGCTCTAGCCTGTCGGGGGAATGCGGAAAAGCCAGGCGGGTTGCCTCGCCCTCGAAAGAAACCGTCCACCAAGGCGGCAGCTTGCATCTTGTCTGCCACCGTCTCGGCTCTAAGCTTCGATTGCGGAGCGGGGTTCGAAACTGGAGGAAACATGATGCGGCTTTTCAGTACCGGCCTTCTTGGAATCGGCCTTGCCACCGTCGTTCTTGCCATCCCGCTCCTGGCCGCCGCGGCAAGAGCGGATGATTGCGCAAACGCGCAGGATCAGACAACCATGAACGAATGCGCCGGCAAATCGTTCGCTGAGGCCGACAAAAGACTCAACGACGCCTACAGGCAGATATCCAACCGGCTGAAGGACGATGCTGCGTCAAAGAAGCTTCTGGTCGATGCACAGCGCGCCTGGATTGCCTTCCGCGATGCCGAATGCAATTTCCGGGGTGGCCCGCCCGACATGGCCGGCACCAGCTATTCAATGATTGTGGCCGGCTGCCAGGAAAGTCTCACCAACGACCGGCTGAAGGATTTCCAAGGCTATCTCAACTGCCAGGAGGGCGATGCCAGTTGCCCGGTGCCACGGCAATAGCGTTTGGCTCGTTGTGAAAGCGGAGCCTGGTCGCCGGGTGCGTGCAAAAATGTCGGAACCGCCTTCCGTCGCGCGTCCTTGAAGGGCAAGCGCGCTGCCGTGTCCGCCGCGCGCCACCCGGCAGATGGAGACGATCATGATCACCTTCCCCAACGAATCCGCTAAATATCGCACCGCGCGTGAAAAACTCCTGCAGAAGGAAATCGAGTTGCGCCGCGCCATGGAGGCGGTGGCGGTTGCCCGCCGCGCTTTGCCGCCGGGCGGGCTGGTGCCGCAGGATTATGTCTTCGACGGGCTTGGCCCGGACGGCAAGCCGGCGAAGGTGCGGCTGCCGGACCTGTTTGCGCCGGGCAAGGATTCGCTCATCCTCTACCAGATGATGTTCCCGCGTCATCCGCAGGAGACACGCGAGGTGGCGAAAGGCGGCGAGACCGCGAAACTTGCCCGGCAGGACCAGCCATGCCCGTCCTGCACGGCGCTGCTCGACCAGTTCGACGGCGCGATCGGCCATCTCGAAGCGGCGGGCTTCAACTTCGCGGTGGTGGCGAAGACCGCGCTCGACAATCTGGTAGCGCTCGGCCGCGACCGCGGCTGGCGGAACATGCGGCTCGTCTCGTCGGCCGGCAACGCTTTCAAGCGCGACTACAATTCCGAAACGGCCGAGGGCGCGCAGATACCACTGCTTTCGGTGTTCCAGCGCAACGGTGACGGCATCAGGCATTTCTGGTCGTCCGAACTCGGCTTCGCGCCAACGGATCCCGGCCAGGACCCCCGCGCCATCGGGACCTGCGAGATCCTGTGGAACCTGATGGACTTTACCCCGGAAGGCCGGCCGAACTGGAACGAGCAGTTGCAATATGGCGAGGCGTGCTGCCACTGAGGCAGGCGCGCTGTTGCTGGTCTTTCGCACGACTTCAGTGACCTTGATCTGCGCTTCACGTCGCTGGTGAAGCTTTCGCTCAAGTCGGCCGGAACATCGGAAGATCCGCTGCATTGATAGTAGACGGTTTGCGACCCCATTCACGGATTCGAAGTGCGACCCACACTTAAAAACGTATGGGACTTGGTGCGAGAAAGCGTGGTTGGCTTTGTCAACGACAATGCCCTTAGTCATGGCGCGGCGATGGCCTTTTACGCCGCCACGTCGTTGGCCCCGGTTCTGATAATTGTCGTCGCGATAGTTGGCATCGCATTTGGTCATGACGCAGCACAGTTGGCGTTGTCTGCTCAGATATCGGGGCTGATGGGTGCAGAAAGTGCGGCGCTCCTTCAGACAGCGCTCGAAGGGGCATCCAACAAATCATCGGGGACCCTGGCGGCCATCATCGGCGTGGCCACTTTGCTCGTCACCGCCTCCGCGGTGTTTGGCGAGATGCAGCAGGCCCTGAATGCAATATGGAAGGTTGAAGCGAAAGGGAGTTCACTGTCGCGTCTCTTGCGCGCGCGTGCGGCAAGTCTCGGCCTGGTCGCCGCTCTCGGCTTCGTGTTGCTGGTATCTTTGGTGGCGAGCGCGGCGATCTCTGCTCTGGGCAACGTGATCAGCGCTCATTTGCCGTTCGGCGAATTTGTTCTGAGCGCGATCAACACCCTGATTTCCTTTTCGCTGATCTCGGTGATGTTTGCCGCGATCTACAAAGTCCTGCCAGACCGCACCTTGCAATGGCGGGACGTCGGGATCGGTGCTGTCGTGACCGCCGCTCTGTTCACGTTGGGGAAGTCGCTTATCGGTTGGTATATCGGCACAAGTGCGATCGCATCATCATATGGTGCGGCCGGAGGGCTGCTCGTCATACTGCTCTGGGTCTATTATTCATCAGAAATCTTTCTGCTCGGTGCAGAGTTGACCCGGGCCTATTCCGTTCGACATGGGAGCAGGTCCGACCTGGACGGTTTGGTTCAAAATGCTCCCGCTTCAAAAAACCTTGTTTCAATTCGCCGAAAACCCAGCTCTTTGGGCGCCGTTGCGTTGTTGGCGGTGGCGTGCGTGAGCGCAACGATGACAGCCTTTCTGCTGGGGCCTCGTCGCCCGTAGGGAGCGATCACGCTGCAGTCGTAAGGCTGCTTCTCCCTCTCCCCGCGCGAGGAGAAGGGACGCGGCTGGCAACCTCACCGCATCTGCCGCGTTGGGTCTGCGAGGACACCTTCACGGAGGGTTTCGATGAAACCGCATCTCGCCATTGCCATGCTGGCCCTTCTGGCCGGAACGCCTTCAGCCTTTTCCCAGCAGGCGATCAGCACCTTGCCGGCGGTGTCGGACAACAAGGTGGACACCGACACCTTCGCCAAAACACTGGTAAGCGCCAACCGCTTTGAGATCGAAAGCAGCAAGCTGGCCGAGAAAAAGGGCGTCGCGCCTGATGTGGCCGATTTCGCCGCGCTGATGGTGAAGGACCACACAAAGGCCGGCCAGGATTTCAAGGCGGCGCTGGAAAGAAGCCAGACCACGGCATCCATCAAGCCCGAAGGCCCGCCGATGCTGCCGAAAGACCAGGCACTGCTCGACCAGCTCAAGGCGCTGGATGGCGAGGCCTTCCAGGCCAAGTACATCACCTTGCAGACCGAGGCGCACAAGCAGGCCGTGGCGATGTTTTCCACCTATGCCCGATCCGGCGACGACCCGGCTCTGAAGGAGTTCGCCAAGAAGACGCTGGAGGTGCTGAAGATGCACGAGATGCATGCGAAGGAACTGGCGGTCGCGCATCAGGGGTAGTCCTGATTGCGCGGAACGCAATTCGCTCGTTTCGGTACATGCCGAGGTCTCGTTCGTCGTCATTCTATCGCGGAGCAAGGAGCGAAGCGACGCGCACAGACCACCATTCCGTGACGGTGAGGCGTTTCGACGATCCAGAATTCTGCTCCGACATCGACATGATGAGCCCGAGTTCGGATGGAAGGTTCCTGCACAAGGATGGCACGCCGTATCCGGGCAGGGGTGAGCGAGGCGCCGTCTTCCCCTTCTCCCACAGGGGGAGAAGGTAAAGGCGCCGCTCGCGTTCCGGCCCCGCCGCGATAAGCTTGCTCGCAGAAAAGGGAGCACCACCATGAAAAAGCAAACCATCGAAGTGCCGGTGCTGTCGGCGGCGGTGCGGGCGCTGGGCGTGCCGCTGTCGCTGGTGACCAAGGGCGCGGGGCTGGTCTTCGTCTCCGACACACCGCCGCTCGATCTCTCAACCGGCAAATTGGTCAAGGGCGACATCGAGGTGCCGACCGAGGCGTCGCTGAAGGCATTGCGCCATTGCCTGGAAGCGGCGGGTACCTCGCTGGAGAACGTGGTGATGGTGCGCATCTACGCCGCCAATGCCGGCTTCTACAACGCCATCAACCGCGTCTATGCCCGGCATTTCTCCGAAAACCCACCATCGCGCACCTTCGTGCCGGTGGCGTCTTGGCCGATGGAGTTCGATATCGAAATCGAGTGTGTAGCGGTGGGGTGAGGGGTGGGCGCACGTTCTGCCCTTGGAAAAGGTGTTGCAGTAGAGGATGAGTAATGCGGGACGAGGTGCGCCAAACTCACCTACTTTCCGCATGCTTGCGGGACGTGCGCTGGTTTACGTTATAAGGAGCCCACCGTTCACCCGGAAATTTCTTCTTTGCTTCATTCCATTCATCCTTATGAAATTGTCGAAAAAAGAGACCGCACATTTCTGTCCCATATTCCATGAGGTTGGTTGGCAATCCCTGCCCGCAAACATCGTGCGTTCGGCCAAGTAAACACAACATGAAAACATGCCTTAGGCTGACCTTTTCTGTTGCTGGGTCGCTATTCGACGCGGACAGGTTTGTCGACGCGTTCCTTATCTTTGCTCTGAAGTCGTCGTCAAAAATATCTTTCTTTAACAAGCCAAGTGTTTTTAGAAAGCTAATGACAACGATGTTCATTTCAGCTTGAATGCCATTTATTTTGCCGGGGGGAAAATTATTGAAATTGTATCGGATATTGTTTTCAAAATAGCTGAGAAATTTCGAATAATATTCTATCCTGCTGCGCCATATAAATGATGTTGCGCTATTCTCGTCAAATATACTGGTGTCGGTGAATTTGGCTAAGAGTGTCTTATTTTTTGTCGTACTAAGCTCCCAAAGCGAGAAGTGATCTCCGGGCCTTAGTGCATATATGAGTCCTGTGCTTTCTTCATATAAGCATATTAACACCGGTTGTATGAAGCCAACCCATCGCTGTAGATGGCTGACGTCAAAACGGAAGGTCTTTAAATCACCCTTTCCGGTAATTTTCGCAGTGCCTTTAACCTGTATCAATACATGGAAATTGTCGGCCTCATCTCTCAGATGTGTTTGGACCAGTAGGTCCTCGCCGTAGTCATTTTTGATGGCTTCAGATAAGGCGCCTGCCCGATCTAGGACCGAGCAAACTGCCAATACCGCTCGACTCGCCAAGCGATGATTCTTTACCAAACGCACTATTGCGCCCCCGTATGGAGTGTTGTCCCTAGAAATGCTCTCGTTCAGGGAACACATCAAGGCTCTCTACAGGCGGGGTCGCATCGCAGCGGGCCATAAGAGGAGAGGCGAAGGCGCTGATCGCCTAGCAAAATACTCCTTCGGCGCTGACTTCGAGGTAGTGTACTGAGAGTTCTGCAAATTCGCTGAGAGAGGGCGGTCATGGCAGGCTGGTGATTGTTCACGTCACCT
>NZ_VFTC01000024.1 GCF_007003975.1 Mesorhizobium sp. WSM4306 | reverse complement strand
GATGGATGCTGAAGCGTGGTAACTCCAGTCTCCTCGGTCCGGTCCGAATGGACAACCTCTCGAAAGCTCACACCTAGAACTCCTCTTGAAAGCGTATCTAGCTTCAAAGGGCGTGTCGAAACGCGGTCTCCGGCTCGGCTTCGGTCACAAGATCGAGGACATTTACGAAGCCGCAGTGGCCCTAGGAATGCCGCCGATTGGGAACGTGAAGATGATTGCCAACAACCTTGACCTGATGAATTCTCAGCAAGATTTTAGGTACCCGTCGGGGTACAAGCTGAATGTCCCGCCGCCGAGCTTCTGCCGAGAAACGTATAACGCTCTCCACACAGCGATCGAGCCGAGGATCCCCACCGAGGTACTGAAAGCCAACCTCAAATTTCATTGGGATTTTCGGGGGAAGACTGTCATTTGGAAGGACGAATAGCCCGAGGATGATCTTCCCCATCTACGTTGGCGTTCTTATGGCGCTGCTGTCAGCATCCGCCATTGGCGGTGGCGGCAAGGCGATCTTGTTGGGATGGCCGCCTCGCTGACAATGGCCGGGATGGGCACTCGCCGGCTGGCTAGGTTCTTAGCAGGCCATAGCCGGCTGTCTGGTGGAGATCGTCTTTCAGGGCTTTGATCGTCTGTGAAAGGTCGCGAACCTTGTCCATCAGCGTCTGAATGGTCGCCCCGATGGGCTGGATCTTAACGCCTCAATCGTCGCGAGAAGCTCAAGGTAGACGTGGTTCAATTGAACTTTCTCCCTTCGAGAGCTCTCAATGGTGATCGACATGTGCGACCAGGCTCGATCAATTGCCTGTTCGCTTATCCTTCATCGACAAGCGGACGCGTGCCGCCACCTCCCTTCCGTCACGCGAAGGACCCAGCCGGCGAGACCAGACGGCGTGCGTGGCGCAATCTTCTATGTGACGAGCGGCGAGATCGCGTGTGTCCCGCCGTGATGGGATCATCTATTCGTCGAGCGCGGCGCTGGCGCCATCATCGTCGATATCTGCAAACCCTGGGATGATCCAGCAGCTTCTCCTTCGACAGCAGCCCGGCGTCCTCGAGCGCCTCGAAATCCGGCAGCTGGCGCAGCGTGTCGAGCCCGAACTGCGACAGAAAAGTTTTGGTCGTCACATAGGTGTAGGGCGCGCCCGGCTGCGGGCTGCGCGGCCCCGAGGCGACCAGCTGCTCAGCGCGCAGCACGCCGATCAGGTCACGTGACACCTCCTTGCCGAAAAAGCTCGACAGCTCGCCACGGGTGATCGGCTGGAAATAGGCAATGCACATCAAGACAAGCGCCTCCGCCTGCGACAGTTCTTTTGCTCCCTCGCCCGCTGCCGTGCCGAAGGCTGCGTGAATGGCGTCGCCAAAAACCTTTTTGGTCCGGTGCTGCCAGCCGCCGGCGACCGCGACCAGCTCGTAAGGGCGGCCGGCGAGTTCGGCGCGAATGTCGTCGATGATCAGCTCGATATTGCAGTTTTTTCCCACCACCCGCGCGAGGACACTACGTGTCACCGGTTCATTTGCCGCAAAGATCACCGCTTCGACGCGGGCCATCCATTCGCACCAGCGCAGCTCCGGCGGCAGATGTTCCAGTTCGGTGTCGAGCAGCGCCGGCTGATCGTTTGGCTTGCGGCGGGCGGACGCTTCGCTCATCGCTACAGCCCGAACAGCCGGAATGTGGGGCGGCCGGAGAGCTCGCGCACGACCTCCAGTTGCTGCAGCCGTTCGAACAGCCGTCGCGATGCAAAGCGCGACAGATTGTCCGTCGTCAGCGATCCGGACACGGCGTCTTCACTGAGCAGCAGAAAGATTACGTCGCCGGCGCCTTTGGCGCGCAGTTTCGGCGCCACCGCCAGGAGTTTTTCGGCCCGGCGCGACAGCTCGGCGGCCAACCGACAAGCGTCCGCGGCGGCCGCGACGAGCGCGATGCAAACCGCCCGCTCAAAATTCTTGTCCCCGGGCCGGATGCGCCGGCCACCGCCGGCCTCGGTGCGGAAAGATGGTCCAAAACCCTGCGCCATTAGGAGCGGCAGGGGCTGCGGCCAGCCCAGGCGTTGCGCCAGTACCAGGTCGGCGAGCCACCAGCCAAAGACTTCGGCATCGGGACGCATGGCGACGACCTCAGCGGCGATCGCCGCGGCGTCGAATGGCGCCGACCGCTGGGATACCCCGAGTTTTTCGATCTGCGTGCAAAGGTCGGCGAGCGCGGCGCCGTCCCAATGGAGGCCAAGCTGGTCGAGTATCTTCCCGAGCCGGCCGGGCGTAGCGGCGGGCGGCTGCCTGGCCAACTGCCGCCAGGCGCCAAAGACGGCGCCTGCGGGACCGGGGTCAGCACGTAGGGGACGCAAATGCCAGGCATCGCGCAAGGCGGCCGCATCCTCGGCGCGGCCGGCGAGCCGCATGCTGGAGGCGGCGCAGCGAACCGCCAGCCGCTGCCGCCAAGCGCCGGCCCAGGCTGCCTGCGCGCGGGCGAGCGTGTCGAGGGCACCCAGGGCGGCGCCGGCCCGGAAGGCGGCGTCGCCGTCACTCGGCGCGCCGGCGCTTGTGATCGCCCACGCGGGAACGGAGGGCGGCGCAGAGGAGCTGGCGGTCGCGGGATCGAGGCGAATCATAATTTGGAGAGTAAAGTGCCGGTGCGCTTTTCGCCATGATTTTCGTGCCAAAACGCACAGCCTGTCGGATCAGCACAACGACTGATAGTGTTGCATTATCAATCTCTTCACGAGTTCGTCCCTGCTAAGCCATTTGGCCAACAAGTAAGTCTCGACAGGGCACCTTTTTGCGCAGCCGGACGAAACTCCGTTCGGAAATGTGCCGGCTCGCGGCGTAGGAGCCTGCTCAGGTTCAGATGTCATGAAGGCATCTAACGCCCGATCTGCCGCGCAACTTCGGTCCCATATTCATTGCCGACGGGGTATCTGAGGGCGACGTTTTTTGCGGGTTTTTCCTGGTCGGCTTTGGAGGTGATGCTGGCGCCGATTGTCACAGGCTACTTCACTATCTGTTCCTTGACCGATGAGATCTTTTGCGCTGCGGCGCTCCCGTCTTTGCTGTGGGTCACCTTCTGACCCAAGCCCCAACGTACACACGCGGGAGTGTCCTACAAGCCATCGGTTTCGACAGATCGGATGGATTGGGCAGGCGAGCCCAAAAGCTGCGAGCTTAGAGCGGTTATAAATCGTAGTTGTAGCTGTGTAACAAACTGTGTAACAAAAAGCGCGAAAAGACTAGTATTTTCAGTATCATAGAGGTGAAAGGGAATCCCTCCCTCTCCGCCATCCCGCCGATTGCATGCCATAGTGCGATATTCTGCGAGATAGCTACCCAACGATCGCCGATTGCCGCACGGGATGCGTTCTCAGTATCACTGACCGTGACGCTTCGATCCACTCAACGATGGATCGCCGCTTGATATGCAAGGAAGCCGCATATGGAAGTCCGCCCCTTCGAGATCGATATCGCTGATTCGCGACTTGCGGATCTGCAGCGTCGCCTCCTCGCGGCACGCTTGCCGGCCAGTCTCGATCGTGAGGCGTGGGACGATGGCACAAGCCTCGCCTTTATCGAGCGACTGGCGGATCACTGGCAAAATCGATTTGACTGGCGGGCTCAGGAGACCCGGCTCAACCAGCTGCCGCAGTATAAGGCGGCGATCGACGGGCTCGACATCCACTTCGTTCACCAACCGGGTACCGGTCCGGCGCCGCTGCCTCTCATCCTCACGCATGGCTGGCCGGGTTCCTTCGTCGAGATGGAACTTATCATTCCAATGCTGGCGGATCCGGCGGCTTATGGTGGCGATCCGGCGGACGCCTTCCACGTCGTCGTGCCTTCCTTGCCGGGGTTTGGCTTTTCGCAAGCGCCCACAGATGCGGGCGTAAGCTCCAGGCAGATCGCCGAACTATGGCTAAATCTGATGCGTGGGCTGGGCTATGATCACTTCGGAACGCAGGGCGGTGATATCGGCGCCGGCGTTTCGACATGGCTGGCACGACTGTTCCCCGAAAGCGTTACAGGCGTTCACGTCAACTACATCCCCGGAAGCTATCGGCCGCCGATCGGAACAGGTTCCCCCACTGTGACACCGGAGGAACAGGCCTTCCTGGATAGAGCGGCGTCGTGGGCCGGCGCTGAGGGCGCCTATGCTCAGATACAGGGCACGAAGCCGCTGACGCTCGCCTACGCACTTACGGATTCGCCTGTCGGGCTGGCGGCGTGGATTGCCGAAAAGTTTCGCGCGTGGAGTGATTGCGACGGCGATGTCGAGCGCATCTTCACGATGGATGCGCTTCTCACCGACATTTCCCTCTATTGGTTCAGCAACACCATCGAGGCATCTTTGCGGCTTTATAAGGAAAATCGGCTTCGTCCCCTTTCCTTCGAAGGCGCCGAGCGCATCATTCCACCGCTCGGCGTAGCCCTGTTTCCGCGCGAGCTGTCGATGCCGCCCCGTTCATGGGTCGAGCGCGTCTTCGACGTAAGCCGATGGACGATCATGCCCAAGGGCGGCCATTTCGCCGCAATGGAGCAGCCGGCGCTGCTGGCCGACGATATTCGCGCCTTCTTCCGCCCTATGCGTCCGTCACCCTGACATGCACGTTAGAGGGCTATGGCGTAGACATAGTGCTCATCATCGTCGGTCGTGGCCCGCCAGATTTCTCTCCTGACAGATTGATTTTGCAGGATAGTTGTCGACGTCACTTGCCTCCATTTCCCCTTACGGCTGGGTAGCGCCTTTCGGCCCTTGCACTGGTATTCTCTGCATCGCTGCCATCATCGCCTTGATGCTTGCCAGCGCGGTCTTCCGCTACAGGCAGCGCGACATGCCGGAAGACCGCCCCCAAAAGGAAATCCCGGTTGTTTGACTGGCTTACTGGCCGCCTTCGCCGGGTCAGCCTGAGATAATTTCGTAGCTAAGGATCTGAGCGTCGCTGAGGGACGACCTCCGTCCAGGCGAGATGACGCCGGAGCCGAACAGGAGAACGGCTTCACGGCGCACGAACACTTCATGGTCGGGTCCAGTCGACACAAATGTGCCCGACGAGCTTCGCTCAACAAGCCCCGCCCTGCCGTTCGAAATGGTGAAGGTCGCGTGGTGTCTTGAGACCCAGGGGCGCGGGACGACGATATTGCATTCAGGAGATCGGCCGACGGTCACGAATTCGTTGTTGCGGCAGGATCGCAACTGATCTCCATAGCGGATGATTAGATTGATGTGCCTTGGCGGGGCGAACCGCCTGTCGATAATGGTGCCCCGGTTGGCGATCTGCGTAGTGAGGGCGGCCCCATCGTCGCTACCCAGGGTATAGACGTCGAAGGGCTCTTCCTTCCCCTTGAATGGCATTTTGTCGATGAGCCGCAAGGAACCGCGGCCCTCTGAGGAAAGGGCTTCGAAAAAGCTCTGGCTGATCAGCACCTCCCCCGGGTTGGCCGTGGTGGACAACCTCGCGGTGACATTGACAACGTCGCCGAATACTTCGCCCCGCGTGCGAATAACCGCCCCGAAGTGCAATCCGATCCGGGTGGTCAGCGACCCTTTCGTCAGCTGGCCGACAATTTGACGGACGGCCCTCAGCGCCGCCTCTGGCCTCTCGAACAGGCTAAGCACGTCATCGCCCTTCGAGTGAATGAAATCACCGCCGTGCCGGGCGGCGATCTCGCGTATCGCGTCTAGGCAATCCGAGACCTGCTGCAGAGCGGCATCGTCGCCGATGCGCTCAGAGCGGCGTGCTGCCCACCACATCGGCTAAGAGGACTGCGGCAAGAACTCTTTCCTGATCCATAATCCTAAAGCTCCGGCACCGGCTTAACTCTTAACTGAACTTGCCACCGTCCCCGAGTCCTTGATGCTTTGCGTTGTACAATGCACGGCAGCACGGCCTGGCGCTACAGGCAGCGCGACATGGTCGGCATGGTCGCCTGCCTTCTGATGGCCATTCTCGCGGTTATGGTGCCGGCGCTGCCGGCGAGGCCCGTGACTTCCGCGATCACACCATATGCAACTGTGGCCCGTCTGTTAGCCTATCCTGGCGGCGGACCTCATTTCCGCCTTAAGGCCGGCGCCACCCCCAGGAGCCCACCCAAACATACCCCAACGGTGCCGGCCCTTTTCCCTGGAACATCTCTGAAATCGTCGAGCACACCCTTGCGGGGCGAAGCTTGCGCGCGCGATGCTGCATCATGAGGGCAGCGGTCTATCCCTTAGTTGTCGCGGCAATATCTATCGGCACTGCAACAGCCGAGACGCCAAAGGAGGCGTATGAACGCTGTCTGGCGACCGCCGAGGATAAATTGGGGTGGTCGGGACGTTACGCCAGCGCGGCTTGTCGAACACGCTGACTATGTAGATGGTTCTTGCGGCTCAGGCACGGCTGGCATACTTCACCTTGCCCCACTGACTGCATTGAGGACACAAAGGACGGAGATAGGCCAACTTGTCGCCCGGAATACTTCCCGAACTGGTGATCGTCAGGCTGCTGCCCTCGAAACCCTCCAAGCTATAGGATTCCCAGGTGCCGCTGAGAGGTTGGTCGTCTTCTCGCAGTTTCAAATACCCGGTGCGACCGCATTCGCAAACCAGCTTTTCCCGCAATACAGTTAAGAGCACTTAGGACAGCCTCCGACGATGCGGCGAACAGGCCCGAAGCCACCATGGACATTTGGTATTCGAGTCTCCCGCACTGCCAAAGCTACAGGCGTATTGGCGATAGCTCAACTAAGACTGAAGTCCCCTAAGCCTCTCTCGAAGGTCGGCTTCCACTCGCGATTGGCCTGGATGCCCTCGCAATCAGGAACCACCGTGAAAAACACCGGCCGGTGGCGGGCTTTTCATTTGGCGGTGGGGCTAGCGGGATTAGCGGGCAAAATGCCGTCGCTTTCGAGTGTCAGCAGATGTGGTAAGGTTGATTGTCGGCGAGTGGCGGAGGTCCAGCAACAATGACTTTGAGACGAACCGGAGCTTACGGCACATCCGGCTTGGTTCTAGCGCTTTGCATTGTATTTGCTTGGCAGAACGCCGCTGCCGCTCAAAATTGCGACACAGCCGCGGCGCCTGGCGTCGATTGGCAGGACTGTGACAAAAAGCTTCTCATCCTAAAAGGACAGGACCTGAGCGGGGCGAACCTGATCGGTGTTGATTTCACTTCGACCGACCTCAGGAACAGCAATCTCCTTGCGGCAAATTTTGAGAAGGCAACGCTTGTGCGTGCTTCCCTGGCCGACTCGACCGCCAAAGGCGCCCGGTTCGACAAAATCGAGGCCTACAGGACCGACTTCAGCCATATGGACGCGCAGGGCGCTGTGTTTACGGGCGCGGAAGTGCAGCGCTCGAATTTCCAGGACGCCAATCTGACCAATGTTGATTTCACAAAGGCGGAATTGGGTCGGGCGCAGTTCCATGACGCCGATATCAGCGGCAGCCGCTTTTCGTTTGCCAATCTCGCGCGGGCGGACTTCCGAGGAGCGACGTTCACCGCGCCGATTGACTTTGACCGCGCTTTTCTCTTTCTGACCCGTATCGAGGGCCTCGATCTTTCCAATTCGGCGGGTCTATCCCAGTGGCAGCTCAACATGGCTTGCGGAGACGCCCGGACCGAGTTGCCTTCTGGCTTGACGAGGCCTGAAGATTGGCCCTGTAGCGAGCCATAGGCTCGGCCCTGTCGCTGCCGGGGCTGAAATCGCCAAGCGCGCCCTTGCGGGGGCGAAGCTTGCCCATCATGCTTTAGCGCATCAATCTGGGAGGCGGCGATGACTGAACGTGAGCACGAGATACTCGCAAATGCTTGGGCGCAGGCAACAGGAGCGCAACAGATCCTTCAGGCGCTTCTCATCATGCTGAAAAAGTCTGGCACGTCGCGCGAGTTTTTGGAGCAGGTGTTTGATCTCGCGGTTCAGCCGTCTGAGGCCATGGCGTTGAGCGACGATCAGACGACTCGGGCGATCGCAGTGAGGACGGTTCAGGTCGTGGATCACTTTCGCGCTAACGTCCTTGGTTGACGATTGAACCTCGTCCCGCTCGGAGCAGCCGCTTGCCTCCTGATGGCCGGCATGGGCGCCTATATGCTGTTTCGCTTGCGCCTTTTCGTGAGGAGACTATGGGCAAGCATTTCCGCGACGAACAGATCGAGGAATTCCTAAAAGCCTACGTCGCGAGGTTCCCGGACGCCGTAGAGCGAATGGAACATGTCATGTTGAATCCGTTCGACGATAATGACGAGCTGATGTCCCAGAACTTCCGCGAGATTTATCAGGTCGCACAAGTCGATGGAATTCTTCACGGCATACGCGACGCATGAGCCGAGTGCGATCCATCATTTGGTCAGGGACGTCGCGAGACCTGTGTCGGATGGGCTTGGCCCAAGGGAGCGAGAAAAATCAAATATTGACGCGCCGCTTGGCTGAGGCCTGGATAGGCAAGATGCCCCACCGGAATCAGCCGGCAGGCGCCGCGTTCGGGTTGGGGCAATCAGTCAATTGCTCACACGCAGAGGGCCGATCGCCAACTCCGCCATAACGTTCCACCAGTTTTGCGAATCCGTAGGCGAAGGCGAAAAGAAGCGCCAGGACAGCCAACATTCGGACGGCCATGCGGGATTATAGCACGATCATCCCGGCGCGTTTGTTTAGGCTTGCCTAATGTAATATGATCTCTTGCCAGCCGGCACCCTCACGCCGGTTAGGCCCGGTGGTCAAACCCCAAGCCCCCCGCCCCTGACCACTGGGCCGCCAGTAGCCTCGCCAGCGCGCATGCCGACCGCTGTCTGCCAATGTTGGCGCGACCGGAAAGTGTATCGTTTTACTCAATTTCCAATTGCTGGACTCGCGTGATGCGTCGGTAGTTTAATTTTTGCATCAGGCCAAGGAGTGGAAGGGCGCAAACTGGGAGGAACTAGACACATGGATTTCGAATTCGACATCCGCCATCCGTCTGACGATCAGCCGTACGAAATCACCTCTTTCGCCCAAAAGTACGGCCTTACGATCCCAATTGCGGACGCCGTGCTCTTCGCCAAAGGACCGTCGCGGAGGGCATGTGACGCTGCCGCACTGGCTTTCCTCTGCGCTATTGCCGCGCAAGCCAAGAGACAGAGGGCGCAATAGGCCCGCCAGGCGGCCGGCGGGGTTCCTACGCCGCCGAGGCGTCCGCGCGTCCTGACGATCGCCTGTGGCCAGCGCCATGCACTGCAACGCCATACCGCGGGAAAGCCCTCCTGCTTGTCCAGCTATGGCCCGGAATGACCGTGCGGCGGTGACGCCTTGTTGCGTAGCAGCCAGCGCCCGATCGGCGGCCACTAGGCGACGAGGCCTTGCCTGATTTGGTTTACTTCTTCGATCGGGATCGGATGCCCGGTGAGGAAGCCCTGCATCAAATCTACCCCCAGGCGCTGCAACAATATGTACTGCTCTTCCGTTTCAACGCCCTCGGCGAGCACGACATGGCCGAGATTGCGAAGCAGTCCGACCATGTCCCGCAACAGGCTAAGGCCATGAGACGTCTGGCAATCGTGGAGGAAGCTGCGGTCGATCTTGACCACGTCGAATTTGAAACGGCGGAGCCATGTAAGGCCAGCAAATCCCGTTCCGAAATCGTCCAGCCAAATCTGAACGCCCAATTTTCGCAGCCGCTCCACGTTTCTTACCGCTTGCGCCTCCAGAAAGATGTCACTGCCTTCGGTGATTTCGATGGCCAGTTTCTGTGGCGCGAGGCCGTGCCGACCAAGGATTTCGGTGATCCGGAGTGAAAAGTTCGGAACCTTGAGCTGAAAAACAGATACGTTCACGGTCACGACCGAGCCCAATTCGTATTCGGCCATGTCACCGCAGGCTCGATCGACCAGCCACGTACCCAGTTCCACTATCGCGCCGGTTTGCTCGGCAACAGGTATGAATACGGACGGACTGATCATGGTACCGTCGAAGTCACATACCCGCATCAGAGTCTCGTGGCCCAGCACTCGTCCAGACGCCAGGTCGCAAATTGGCTGGTAAGCGACAGAAACGAGCTGGTTGGAAACTGCCAGCTTCAGCAGTTCTGAGAGATTTTCGCCGGAGCGATCCCGGCCGGTGGCGTGCGGGTCGTAAATTGTGAACGTAGCCCGACCCGCAAACTTGGACGCGTAGAGCGCGCGGTCAGCTTCCTGCAGCAAGATTCGAAGTTCTATGCTCTGATCGGCGCGCGTCAACGAGGCTCCGGCACTGATCGTGACAATGTTGAGCTTGTCACCCCGATCAGGGTGGTAGATGTCCAAGTTCTCCACAGCGCGACAAAATTGCTGCGTTATTTCGTGAAGGTGAGCCCGTCCGGTGACCTTGCAGAGAATGACGAATTCTTCTCCGCCATAGCGTGCCGCGACGGCGTTGTTCGAAGCCGCCATTTCGGAAAGGACCTGGGCGAGTTTGATCAGACAATCGTCGCCGGCTTGATGACCAAGTCCGTCATTGAACCTTTTGAAGTAGTCGACGTCGATCAGAATGAGGCCTATCTCGTCGTCGTCCGCGGCCCAGTCTTCGCGCAGCTCCGAGAACTCTCGAATGATCGCCCTCCGGTTTTTCATCCCCGTGAGCGGATCCGTGTCCGCGATCTCGGTTAGCTTCTGCCCCTTCCTTATCGCAGCCTGCTCCTGGAACTGTGCCCGAAGTGCGTGCAGGAAAGTCTGGTACCGCTCCAGGCTAAGTCGCCAGGAAAGATACAGCGACAACACCAGACAATTCACGAAATAGGCCGACAGCACGACCCGGCCCACGATGTCGGCCTGGAGGAAGAACAGCGCGGCGCACACAAAGCTTGCGGCGACCGTCGCGGAGGCAATGGCTGAAAGCCAAAACCGGAAGTTGAAGAACAAATTCGCACCGAGGATAAATACGGTGCCAAAAATCATGAAATGGGAGAGGGCTTCTTGATGCTCTGTTCCAAGAGCGGATACGAGCCATCCAAGGGCACCGGATACAATCGCCAGCGCTGCTACAAGGTGCAAGGTGGCAAGGGCGAAGCCCCGTCGGGCGACAAATTCGACAAGCGCCAAGGAAGTGAGCCCAAGCGTAACGCGGGTCAAAACAAGCCGATCGGCGATATCCGGAAAAAGAAACCAATCGAAGAGGCCATAGGCCACATAGCTGAGTACAGCAGCCGCAATACCCCATCGCACGAGACTGCGATTTTCATCGGCATCTTTCTGCAGGAACAGTGCCAGGAGTTCCGGATCGGCCGAATGCCACCGCGGGCGTGCAATTGCAACCGCCACCTTCTGGGCAATGTCCTCGCTCAGTTGCATTGCAACACTCCTCTGCGATCTGCAGTCGCGAATGCAATAGCCGAGGTTGCCCGCCGTCGGAGAATGAAGGCGCCACTGTCCGCAGGAAAAGTCGGATGTCGCTAACCGACGGTAAACAGGCGGTTTGGATTTAGCCGGTTCAGGAGGGTGGATGACCACTCAATTGGCTAAAGTTTTATTAGAATTTTATTAAAATAGTTCGCATCATGCCGCGACACACCTATGCTGTTTGCCGTGGACCGGGCGGGGTAAACCGGAGACACGGCATGCCTATCGACCAAAAATTGCAGCTCGACGAATACAGCCTCGTCACCACCAGACTGATGAAAAGACATGCCCCTACCTCTGAAGGGACGGCCGACTCCGACGAGTTGAGGAACAGCGCGGTCCAGCTCGCCCTGATACTGGATCTTGCTTATCAAGCCTTCGCGCGGCACAAACCGGCCGCCCTCACCGTCGACCGCCTGGCAGGCAGGCTCCATAAGCTCCGCCGGCAGGTTGCTCCCGCGGTCTGGCAGAAACTCGTCCCTTTGGCTCAGCAGCACCGGGTCGCGGAATACTTGATCCAGGACCCGTTCACCCGTTGGTCGGTCGAAAAACCGCGCGGGTATTCTGGCGATGCAGGCTTGCTGGACATTTACTACAAGCATCCCACTGCCGACGATATCGTGGCTTCATCGACCTCACTTGGTCGGCAAATTTACGCGTACACCAGTGAAGCTGCCAGTTCGGTGGCGGGGCGCGAGCGGCGGGATATTCTGGCCAGGACGGTGGACGAGACGGCCAGCAGTGTGGAAAAGGCGGAGGTGCTGGCGATTGCCTGCGGCCACCTGCGGGAAGCCGAACGCTCCGACGCGTTGGCCAAGCGTAAATTGCAACGTTGGGTCGGCCTGGACCAGGACCCCGTCAGCGTAGCCACTGTGAACCACGACTTTGCCGGCACGGCAGTCGAGGCGATCCACGGCTCTGTACGCGGCATCCTTCGCCGCGCCTACGCTCTTGGCACATTCGATCTCGTCTACGCATCGGGGCTTTACGATTACCTGCCGCGCGCCACTGGCGTCCGCCTGCTGCAAAGAGCCATGGAACTCGTCAAGCCTGGTGGCGAATTCCTGTTTGCCAATTTCAGCGACGAGATCACGACGGATGGTTACATGGAGACCTTCATGGATTGGCCACTCATCTTACGGTCGGCTGATGACATGTGGGACATCATCAATGCCGCCCTCGGCGGGAGCTCTTTCGAAGCGCATGTATATTATGGCTCGAACCGAAATATCGTTTACGGCAAAGTCAGGAAAGGCAACCTCTAAGAGCCTAAGGGCGTTCTGATTGCCGTTTGATGCACCGGTGCATCGGCAATGGGCGAGAACGGATTTCTAAGCCTTTGCTGCTACTCAATCGTCCGTGGCCGGAGTTTTCCGACAGTGTCGCAGCGCGCATTCATCATCCTGCTCATCTTGCTGGCAGCGCTTGTCGCGCCGTCGGCAACATCGTTTGCCGGCGCGATGATCGGCTTCCTGATCGGCATCACGGTCGCCTTCTTCATCGCGATGCCGGGAGCCGCCATCGGCTACGCGTTGAATCGGGCCGGTGTTCCGGTGACGGGCGAGCAACTCGTCTGGGCTGCCGGCGGCCTCTACGCCGTGTTCGTTCTTGCCGCGGCCGTGCAGGCCTGGCTGCGGCTCCGGCGCGGCGATATGGACGGAGCGCGATCAGCGGCGTTGCGGATGGCCATCCTGATGGCGCTGCCGCTGATCGCCTGGCTGTCGCTAAACGCCATGCAACGCAATTGGCCCTGATCCCTACCCCTGTTCAGCTCTCGAAATAGCTGACACGGTCGAGATCGGCCATGAGCCTCGGCCCGGTCGGCAACCATTCCAGCATAGTGCGGGTCTGCTCGCTGGAAGCCGACAAGTCCCTGCCTATGAAATGGCCGAGGAAGCCGAAGTGCCCGGCCGCCTCCTCGTGGCTCTTGGAAACGACCGGCAGATTGAGGCGGCGGCCGATGATCTCGGCGATCTCCCTGGTCGCCACGCCCTGTTCGCCGACGGCATGATAGCTGGCGCCGCCGGCGCCCTTCTCCAGCGCCAGCCTGTACAGCGTGGCGGCATCGGACCGGTGCACCGCAGCCCAGCGATTCATCCCGTCGCCGACATAGGCCGAGACGCCCTTTTCACGCGCGATGGCAATCAGCATCGGCACGAAGCCGTGGTCACCGTCGCCATGGACGGTCGGCGCCAGCCGCACCGTCAATGCGCGCACGCCGCGCGCGGCAAGCGCCATGGCCGTCGCTTCGGAAGCGCGCGGCATGGCGACGGAAGGAGGCGCGGGTTTGTCGTCCTCGGTCGCTGGCCTTCCCTGCGCAAACCCGGCGAGGCCGGAGGTGACAAGCAGCGGCCGCTCCGAACCTTCCAGCACCGCGCCGAGCGTTTCGATGGCGCGCTGGTCGGCTGCGCAACTGGCGGCGAATTTCGAAAAGTCGTGGTTGAAGCCCGTATGGATGACGCCATCCGCCTGGGCGGCACCGCTGCGCAGGCTGTCCAGGTCCTCGATATCGCCGCGATGCGCCTCGGCCCCTGCGGCGGCGATCGACGTCGCACCCGCTTCCGAGCGCGCGAGGCCAAGCACCTGATGGCCCGCCTGAAGTAACTCCCGCACAATTGCCGAACCGACAAAACCGGTGGCACCGGTAACGAACACACGCATGATGATTTCTCCTCGGGTTTGTCGAAGGCCCGCTTGGGGCACCCCGCATGCCGAAGGAGATAGAAGGTTGAGATCATACGATCTATGCTGTAAAATCCGAAATATCTTCGCAATCGTCCGGGAATGCTCATGGATCCGCTGTCAGACGTGCTGTCGCTGCTGAAACCGCGCAATTATCTCTCCGCAGGCCTGGAAGCCGGCGGCGACTGGGCGATCCAGTTCCCCGACCAGCAGGCCGCCATCAAATGCGGCGCCGTGGTTTCCGGCCAATGCTGGCTGTCGGTCGAGGGTGTCACGGAGGCGGTGCGCCTGGACGCCGGCGACTGTTTCCTGCTGCCGCGCGGCCGGCCTTTCCGGCTTGCCAGCGATCTCGGCCTGCCGACGGTCGATGCAAGCACGATCTTCTCGCCGGCGCGCACCGGCGGCATCACCACCCACAACGGCGGCGGCGATTTCCTGCTGGTCAGCAGCCGCTTCGCGCTGTCAGGCGACCATGCCGGCATTCTGCTGCGGATGCTGCCGCCCATCGTTCACATTCGCGCCGAGAGCGATCATTCGGCGCTACGCTGGCCAGTGGAACGGATGATGTGGGAATTGCGCCAGCGGCGTCCCGGCGGCTTTCTCATCGTCGAGCATCTCGCCCATATGATCCTGATCGAGGCCTTGCGCCTGCATATGACAGCGCAAGGCAATGTCGGCTGGCTGTTCGCGCTGACCGACAGGCAGATCGGCGCCGCGATCGCCGCCATGCACGAAGACCCGGCGCATGGCTGGACATTGCAGACGCTGGCCGAGCGCGCCGGCATGTCGCGATCGACCTTTGCGCTGAAGTTCAAGCAGACGGTCGGGGCCTCACCCCTGGATTATCTGACGCGCTGGCGCATGACGCTGGCCGGCGACCGGCTGATGCATTCGAGCGATCCGGTGTCCGTCATTGCCTTGGCGCTCGGCTATGAATCCGAAAGCGCCTTCAGCACGGCGTTCAAGCGCGTCATGGGCTGTTCGCCGCGGCAGTACAGCCGGCGCCTGGAAACGGAATCGCCGGCGCAGGGCGAACGCGAAGCCGCCTGACCCGGGGGGAGCGGCTACGGCCAAAGCCCCTTCGTCGCCTTCAGATTGCTGTCTATGTGCTCGCCATAGAAGACGCCCTGATCGTCCTTGAAACCCTGCTTGAATTTCCTGGTGGCCATGTTGGCCTTGGTTCTCTTGGCACCCTGGTTGTAGGCGATGGCGACATAGACGCTTTCATCATGCGTCAGGCTCTTCTTGCCGGCTCCGTAGAGTGCCTTGGTCTGCGCCGTCAGTTCCGACATGCCGCGGCTGAGCGTACCTTTCCAGGTCGCCCATTTCTCGTCGATGAAATAGTCCTTGTCCCCGTCGAAGAACTGGATGTCGTACTGGAACATGCCGAAGCCGTGGCAGAATTTGTCGGGGTTCTTGACGACATTTTTGTAGCCCGAATTGATCGCGGCAATGCGCACCAGAGCGGCACGCGCGACCTTGAACATCTCCTTGCCCCTGGCATGGCTTTCGAGGTCGGCGCGGTTTTTCGGAAAGGCGGACGCACGCCTGGGGAAATCGATCGTGTCGCCCTCGGCGACGGAGGCGCCGCGGAAAAACTATCCCAGCGTCACCAGACGTTCGAGGAAACGCCCTTTCCCTGCATGGCGCTCACGGATCGATCTAAGCCGGACATGAAATTCCTCGGTGCTGCCTTGTCTTTCGGCAAGCGCCGCCAGATCGGAAAGAAGCGCCGCCGCCTTGTCGTAACCGGCGGGATTGCGCCGCCCGATCTCGATCTCGACCTCTCCCCAGACGTTTTCACCCCGCTGGCGAAGGGTCTCGAGCCGGACGTCACGGGCCTTCCCAGCCGCTTCCGCTTGCAATCGCCGCTGCGCCTCCGCCAGCTCCGCCTCGGCGCGCTTGCGGGCAAGGCGGATTCCTTCGGCCCGCGCCTGCAGATCCGCTGCTGTGCGCAAAGGATCAGGCGAGATCGTTTCGGGTTCCAGACGTGCCCGAATCGTGGCCCGCAACTCGGCGGACATATGGGGCTCATCACTGAAAAACCGCATGAGCAGACTGGTTTTCTCGGCGTCGCTCATCGCCGCGACCACCGGCCGGGCCATATCCGGTGCCGGGCCATCGTGAGCTGTTGTCGCGCTTCGCTCAGCCGCCGCCTGGACGAGCTCACGGTCGATGCCGAAGAACGCGGCAAACGCTTCGAGCGCCTCGGTCAGCGGCCCGATTCCCGGCATCGGCTCCGGCTCATCGGGTTCAATCGTGTCGGTTTCGACGGCCATCAACCAAAGCAGATAGAAAAGCCGAAGATCGCCCGCGATTAGATCGGCCCGCAACGGTGCCAAGACCGCGAGCCAACCCGAGTCGTCGTCGTCCCGGTGCTCGAACTCCAACTCGTCGCGCGAGATGCTTATAATGACGTTCTCGCCGGCAACCCTGAGCATGACGTCGTCGGTCGCTCCCAGGAAGGCGCCCATGCGATCCCGATCAACCAGCCGGGCCGGCAGCTTGATCATCAGGCGGCGGGAGCCCCAATTGGCCCAATAAAGATGAAGATCGAACCAGCGCTCCATGAGCTCGTCCGGATCGCCTTTGAAATCCCCCCACTCGTAGAAATTGGTGAAGCTCGTGGCGGTGATCCGCGCCCGCGATGACAGGTCGCGAAGCGCCCGGCGATCCGCGTTGCTAAGGGGGCGATCGACTGCCTGGAATTCGTAGTATTGGTATTCGCTCATCGTCGCTCTCGGGATTGACACAAGTGTGTGGCTGGGGGATCGATAGCATAAGGCCGGGCCGGGGCTCCATCGACGCGACTGGACGCGATGAAAAAGGAAGATCTGGAAAAGCTGCTCTCCAACGACAGCGGTGACTTCGAGTTGTATCCGATAGACCGCTATCTCCATGCCGTGGCGACTGAACGGCAGGTGCCGGATCTCGCAATCGCAGTCTGCACGATCAGGATAGAAGAAGCAGCGCCTGCGCTGCGCGCTGTCCTTGAACGCGCCGCCAATGGACAGCCTTTGTCGGACGATGAAGAAATGTTGCTCTTCAGGGGCGTGTATATCCTCGGCGGCGCCCGCGACACCCAGGCATGCCAACCTTTGCTGCGTCTGCTGCGCCGCCCTGGGAAGGAGGCCGAACGGCTGCTTGGCGACGCCACAACCGAAACCTTGTCGCGCATCATCGTAGGCGTATTCGACGGCGACGCCGACGCGCTGTTCGGCATCATTGCCGACCGCTCCGCCGACGAATTCATCCGCGACGCGGCGTTTGGCGCGGTGACCTTTTTGACCTGGGAAGGTCGCATCGAGCGCGACCGGACAAGGGATTTCGTGGAACGGTTCTACAGGGAGAGGCTGGCCGACGACTGGGATTACGCGTGGGTCGGCTGGCTGCAAGCCATCGCGATGCTGGCCCTGCGAGACCTCGTTCCGCTTGTCTACACCGCTTGGGATGAGGGCCGCATCCCGGAAGATGCGCTTGAACGCAGTGATTTCGAAAGCGACCTGCGGGAAGCCGAGCAGCAACCCGGCGACATCGGCCGGTTCGATCGCGCCAGTCTGAGTTATATCGAGGATGTCCTTGTGGCACTGGATTGGACCCGCGGCCTTGACGATGACGACGGCATCGAGCTCGGCGACGACGATTTCGATCTTGCTGAGGACGAAGCCTCATGGCTGGACCGGGCCTTGTCCAGCGTGACTCCAGCTACCAACCCTTGGCGCGACGTCGGGCGCAACGATCCGTGCCCTTGTGGAAGCGGCAAGAAATTCAAGAAATGCTGCTTGGCAAACGCGGAATGACGGGGTGACGCGTCAAGTCAAGGAAAGCCCGTCCTCAGTCCAATCCATCGGCCCCATGCGCCGCTATCGCGCTTAGGAATATCGCGCCGAACTCCTTGAGCTTGGCCGCACCGACACCGTTCACCTCGGCGAAATCGTCGAGGTCTTGCGGGCGACGCTCGGCCATGTCGATCAGCGTGCGATCGGAAAACACCACATAGGCCGGCACCTGGCGCTCCTTGGCCAGGCGCAGCCGCAGCGTCTTGAGCGCGGCGAGCAGCGACGCATCGACATTTTCGCCCTGGGGAGTCTGGCCGGCACGAGCCGCGCGGCGCGCCGAGCGGGTGCGCGTCTCGACGCGGTACTGGAACGGAACCTCGCCACGGCCGAGCGCATGGCCTTTTTCGGCGATGGCGAGGCCGCCATGACCGCCCGGATCCGGCATCAGGAAACCATTCGCGACCAATTGGCGGATCAGCGACAGCCAAAAGTCCTTCTTGTGCGCGGCACCGCTGCCGAAGCCGGCCAGCCGGTGATGGCCTCTTGCCGCCACCTTCTCGGTTTCATGGCCAAGCAAGATGTCGATGACATGGGCCGCGCCGAAGCGCTCGCCGCTCTGCGCCACCGCCGTCAGGATGATGCTCGCCTCGGCGGTGCCATCGGCGCGTGGCGCCTGCTCCAGGCAATTGTCGCAATTGCCGCAAGGCGAAGCCTCTTCGCCGAAATAGCCGAGCAACACCTGGCGCCGGCACTCCGCCGTCTCGCAATAGCCGATCAGCGTGTCGAGCCGGCCATGCGAGCGGCGCTTGTGCTCGGCAGCAGCGTCCTCGTCGTCGATGAACATGCGGCGCATGCGGATATCGCCGAGGCCGTACAGCATATGCGCTTCCGCTGCTCGCCCGTCGCGGCCGGCGCGGCCGATTTCCTGGTAATAGGCCTCCAGGCTGCCCGGCAGATCGGTGTGGAAGACATAGGCGACGTCAGGCTTGTCGATGCCCATGCCGAAGGCGATGGTCGCCACCATCACGACGCCGGACAGCGTCATGAAAGCGTTCTGGTTGGCGTCACGCGCCTCCTTGCTCATCCCTGCGTGATAGGCGAGCGCGGTGACGCCGTTCTTCTCGAGGAAGGCCGCCATCTCCTCAGTCTTCTTGCGCGACAGGCAGTAGACGATGCCGCTCTTGCCCTGATGTCGCTCGATGAAGTTGAGCAACTGCCGCTTGCTGTCCTGCTTGGGCTCGATGGCAAGCTTGATGTTGGGCCGGTCGAAGCCAAGCACCTGCGTTTCCACACGCCCGCCAAACAGCCGCGTCTCGATGTCTGCCCGCGTCGTCTCGTCCGCCGTCGCCGTCACCGCGATGATCGGCACGTCGGGAAAGATGCCGCGCAGCTGCGACAGATCTTCATATTCGCGCCGGAACGCCGGCCCCCATTGCGAAATGCAATGCGCCTCGTCGATGGCGATCAGGCTGACATCGAGCCTCGCCAACGCATCGAGCATGCGCTCGGTCATCAGCCGCTCCGGAGCGAGGTAGAGCAGACTCGTCTGCCCCGACGCGACGCGGCGCCAGGCCGCGACATTGGCATCGCGGTCGATCGAGGAGTTGATCGTATCGGCGGCGACGCCTGCAAGGCGCAGTGCCGCGACCTGGTCCTGCATCAGCGCCACCAGCGGGGAAACGACAATGGTGAGCCCGCCCTTGACCAGCGCCGGGACCTGATAGCAGAGCGACTTGCCCGCACCCGTCGGCATGACGGCCAGCACATGGCGGCCGGCAAGCAGCGCCTCCATCACCGAAGCCTGTCCGGGGCGAAAATCGTCGAAGCCGAACACGTCCTTGAGAACGCGCCGCTTGGGATCGTGCGCCGGAACGCTCGTCGTAGATATCTGCATCACGGATGTTTTCGATCGGCCGCCCGAAGCAGGGGCATGGGGCAACGATTAGCGCAGCCCCCGTCCGACCACAACAAGCAGCAGCAACATCCCACCGATGATTGATCTGGCTGGTGCCGTTAATCCTATCTTCATCATGTTGCGGCACCGTCCAAACCCTGCGGCGATGTTTCGAGTACCGCTGCGCTACGAGCGCACAGGCAACAAACCCGCGTCTCCCAGGAGGCGCGGGTTTTCCGTTTCTGGAACAGACCTGAAAGGCGATCAGGCCAGGAAATCGGCCCGGTGCGGCGTAAAACTGTCGACCAGGCGCCCGGCCTCCAGCGCCTTGACGCCATGCACCAGATTGGACGGCACGATGAAACTGCCGCCGGTCTCGATAACAGCGGTACGGCCGTCTATGGTCACCTCGAAGCGGCCTTCGGCGACATAGCTGGCCTGGACATGCGGATGCGAATGCAGCGCGCCGACGCCGCCCTTGTCGAAACCGAATTCGACCATCATCAGCTCGTCGGTATGCAGGAGAACGCGCCGCCTGTTGCCGTCCGGTGTCGGCGTCCAGGCGCTCTCGCCGGGATGGGCGAAAATCTTCTGCTCGGTCATAGCAGTCTCCTCATCGCGCCAGCCAGCCGCCGTCGACCGGAACCACCGCGCCATGCATATAGTCGGACGCCGGCGCCAGCAGGAAGACGGCGGCGTCGCCTATGTCTTCCGGCCCGCCCCAGCGGCCGGCCGGGATACGCGCCAGGATCGCAGCACTGCGGTCGGGATCGGCGCGCAACGCCTCGGTGTTGTTGGTTTCGATATAGCCGGGCGCAATGGCGTTGACGTTGATGCCTTTTGCCGCCCATTCGCAGGCGAGCAGCCTTGTTATGCCGAGCGCGCCATGTTTCGACGCAGTATAGGACGCGACGCGGATGCCGCCCTGGAAACTCAGTACCGAGGCGATGTTGACGATCTTGCCGCGACGGCCGGTATCGGCCAGCACGCGTTTGGCAAAAGCCTGGCTCAAAAAGAACAACGTCTTCAGATTGACGTCGATGACGTCGTCCCAGTCGGCGTCCGAGAAATCGACCGCATCGGCGCGGCGGATGATGCCGGCATTGTTGACCAGGCCGTCGATCGGTCCGGTCTCTTCCCAGACCTGGTCGAGCATGGTCTTGGCGGCGGCATGATCGGCGAGATCGCACCGCACGGCCTCGAATTGCCCGCCGGCCTCGCCGACCTTCCTTTGCGTGTCGTCCATCGCCGAGCGGCCGACGCCGATGACGGTGCCGCCGGCGCGCGCGATCGAGATAGCGATGCCCTGGCCGATGCCGGTGTTGGCGCCGGTGACCAGGATGCGCCTGCCGGTGAGGCTGAAGGCGGAAGGGGCGCTCAACGCAGTTCGCCCAGCGGCACCGGATCGACATCGGTGTAGTCGACATTGTCGCCGGCCATCGCCCAGATGAAGGCGTAGTTCGACGTGCCGGCACCCGAATGGATCGACCAGCCCGGCGACAGCACCGCCTCCTCGTTGGCCATGACGAGATGGCGGGTTTCGTCGGGCTCGCCCATGAAGTGGAAAACGCGCGCCGTTTCCGGCAGATCGAAATAGAGATAGGCCTCCATGCGTCGGTCATGCACATGGCAAGGGATAGTGTTCCACACCGAGCCCGGCGCCAGCTGGGTCATGCCGACGACCAACTGGCAGGTCTTGACACCCTCGGCATGGATGAACTGGAAGATCGAGCGTTCGTTGCAGGTCTCCTTGCTGCCGAGGTCGAGACGCTTGGCGTCGCCGATGCGGATCAGCCGGTTCGGGTAGGCGTGATGCGCCGGCGCGCTGAGCAGATAGAATTTGGCCGGTGCGGCCTTGTCGGCCGACTTGAACGACACGTCGGTGCTGCCCATGCCGAGATAGAGCATGTCGCGCGCCTGCAATGGGTGGGTCTCGCCACTTGCCGTCACTGAGCCGGCGCCGCCGATGTTGACGATGATCAGTTCGCGGCGGTCGAGAAAATTCCTGGTCCCCGTCGGCTTGATCCCTTCCAGCGGCAGCTGCGTTGCCACCGGCACGGCGCCGCCGACGATCATCCGATCATAATGGGTATAGGTCAGGCTGACGCGGCCCGGCTGGAACAGGTCGTCAATATGGAAGTTGTGCCGCAACTCGTCGGTGCCCATGGACGCCGCGGCAACCGGATCGATGGCGAAACGCGAGGTAAAATCGGTATGCGGGTGACTTTGAGACATTACTGCTCCAGCTGAAATGGTTATTCGGTTTCCGCCGCCTTGACCGAGTCGGCATAAAACACCTGGCGTGCGTGCAGGCGCTCGCGGTAGCGCTGCTGGCTGGCGGTGAGATGAGCGCGCATGGCCTCGCGCGCGGCTTCGGCGTCGCCCGATGTGATCGCATTGAGGATCACCAGATGCTCGCGCTGCAGCCCGCGCTGATAGCTGTCGGACTGCACCAGTTCGGTCGACCATGGCGAGGTCACGTCGCAGGGAATGGCGCGGCGTCCGAGCACGTCGAGCATCTCGACATAGAACGGGTTGTTGGTGGCGCTGGCGATTGCCCGGTGGAAAGCGAGATCGGCTGGACCGGTCGGCTCGCTGTTGAGAAGCAGGCGCTCGAATTCGAAGAAGGCTTCCTGGATCGCCGCCTCCTGAGCGGCGTTGCGGCGGATGGCGGCGAGCCCGGCCGACTCGATTTCGACCGCCAGGCGCACTTCGAGCACGTTGAGCGCGACCGAATCCTTGGCTCCCATGTCGGCGGCGAGCGCGCCGAACATGGTCGAGATGTGTTCGGTGACGAAGACGCCGGCGCCCTGGCGCGCCTCGACCAGGCCGTCGGCGGCAAGCTTGGCCAGCGCCTCGCGGATGACGGTGCGGCTGACGCCGAAAGTCTCGGTCAACTGTCCCTCGGTCGGCAATTTGTGGCCCGGCAGGATCTCGCCCGCATGCAGCTGCTTGCGGATGGCCGCGACAACGGTCTCCGACAGCTTGGGCTTTCTCTCGACCCTGAGGTCAGCAATTGTCTCGGCCACGTGGTAAGCTCCTAGTGGAACAGGCTCGGCAGCCACAATGAGATTTCCGGTATGTAGGTGACAAGCATCAGAACGGTGAAGGCCGCGCCATAGAATGGCCAGATCGAGCGCATCGCCGTCCAGATCGGGATGCGACCGATGGCGCAGCTGACGAACAGCACCGCGCCGACCGGCGGCGTGCACAGGCCAATGCCGAGATTGAGGATCAGGATGACGCCGAAATGCACGGGGTCGACGCCATAGGCCGTCACCACCGGCAGGAAGATCGGCGTGGTGATGATGATCAGCGGCGACATGTCCATGAACGTGCCGAGGATCAGCAGCACGACATTGATCAAGAGCAGGATGACGAGCTTGTTGTCGGATACCGACTGCAGGAAAGCGACGAGTGCCGCAGGGACCCTGAGATAGGCCAGCAGCCAGCCGAAAGCGGCAGCGCAACCGATGATCATCAGCACCATAGCCGTTGTCCGCACCGCCGCCGAGGTCGCGGCGACGAAGTCGCCCCAGCTCATCGAGCGGTAGATGATCAGCGTGACGAGGAAGGCATAGACGATGGCAATGCACGAGCTTTCCGTGGCGGTGAAGATGCCCGACCTGACACCGCCGAAGATGATGCCGATCAGCAGGAGCCCGGGAATGGCGGCGACCAGCAATTGCAGGACACGACCGAAGCCGGCGAAAGGTTCGGTGGGATAGCCGCGCCGAGTGGCGGCCCAATAGGCCGTGACCATCAGCGATAGCGCCAGCAGCAGCCCCGGGATGACGCCCGCCGTGAAAAGGTCGGCGATCGAGATACGGCCGCCGGCCGAGATCGAATAGATGATCATGTTGTGCGACGGCGGGATCAGCAGCGCTATGATGGCGCCGACCGATGTGATGTTGACGGCATAATCGATGCCGTAACCGCGCGCCTTCATCTGCGGGATCATCAGGCCGCCAACGGCCGATGCGTCGGCCACGGCCGAGCCGGAAATGCCGCCGAACATGGTCGATGCGGCAATGTTGACCTGACCGAGGCCGCCGCGCAAATGGCCGACCAGCGATCCGGCGAGCGCCACCAGCCGGGCGGCAATGCCGCCGCGCACCATGAGGTCACCGGCGAAGATGAAGAACGGAATGGCCATCAGCGAAAACACTGAGACACCCGAGTTGAGACGCTGGAACACCACCAGCGGCGGCAGGCCCAGCACCAGCACCGTGGCGAAACTGGCGACGCCAAGGCAGAACGCGATCGGCGTGCCGATGATGAGCAGGAAGACGAACGTGCCGAACAGAACCATCAGGGCCATCACAGATCCTCTTCGCCCGTGGCGTATTGATCGGCATCGACAGGCAGGCCGGCAAACCGCCCAGCCAGCCGTTCCAGTGAAAACAGGCAAACCATCGCGCCACCCAGGATGACCGGCAGGAAGGCGACGCCGCCTGGCAGATCGAGGGACGGCATGATGGTGTTCCAGGTCAGCCTGGTCAGCTGCACGCCGTAGACGATCATGCCAAAACCGAAGGCGAGCACGACCACATCGGAAATGCTGCGCAAAAACCCCTTGCCCGAGGGCGGCAGAAAATAGAGCAGCACGTCAAAACCGAGATGCGTGCGCTCACGAACACCGACCGCGGCGCCGAGGAAGATGAACCAGCCCATCAGCAGCACCGAGAAGGATTCGGTCCAGCTCGGCGAGCTGTTCAGGACATAGCGCGAGAACACCTGCCAGAAGATGATCACAGTCATCAGCGTCAGGCCCGCTCCGCTGACCCACAGCGCAAGCTTCGCCAGTTGCGACAAAAGCCGCTCCGTCGCCAGCCAGAATGATTTCATGTGGCCTCCTCCGCTGAGTGGTGGGGCGGATGAGCGCGCCACCACCTTCGCGACGAATTACTTGGTTGCCTGGATACGCGCGGCGAGGTCCTTGAGTGCCGGCGTCGACAGGTACTTGTCGTAGACCGGCTTCATCGCATCGATCAGCGGCTGCTTGTCGATCTCGCTGACCTTGACGCCGGCCTTCTCGACGATGTCGCGCGACTTCTTCTCCTGCGCGTCCCACAGTTCACGCATCTTGTCGACGCTGTCCTTGGCCGCCTGGCGCACGATCGCCTGATCTTCCGGCGACAGCTTGTTCCAGCTCGCCTTTGCCATCACCAGCACTTCCGGCACGATCTGGTGCTGGTCCATCGTGTAGTGCTTGGCAACTTCGTAGTGCTTGGCGGATTCGAAACTCGGCCAGTTGTTCTCGGCACCGTCGATGACGCCTGTCTGCAATGCCGAATAAACCTCGCCATAGGCCATCGGTGTGGCATTGGCGCCGAGTGCGTTGACCATGTCGACGAACACGTCCGACTGGATGACGCGGAACTTCATGCCCTTCATGTCGGCCATCGAGGTGATGTCCTTCCTGGTGTTGTAGAAGGAGCGGGCGCCGGAATCGTAGAAGGCAAGGCCGACAAGGTCATGCGCCTCGAAGGCCTTCAGAATCTCGTCGCCGATCGGCCCGTCCATGACATGACGCATATGGTCGACAGAACGGAACATGTAGGGCAGCGACGGCACCGCGGTCTCCGGTACGATGCCGTTGAACGGACCCATCGAGACGCGGTTCAGGTCGATGACGCCGGTCTGCGTCTGCTCGATCGTGTCCTTTTCCTCGCCGAGTTGCGCGGAATGATAGACCTCGACCGAATAGCGGCCGGCGGTACGCTCCTTGATCAGGTCGCCCATATATTTGACCGCCTCGACCGTCGGATACCCATCCGGATGGGTGTCGGCCGAACGCAGCACAGTCTGGGCGTTGGCGACGCCGATCATCAAGGTGCCTATGGCGAATGTGGCCGCCGTCAGTTTTGAAAAATGCAACATGACTGTCTTCCTCCCTTTTGAAATTCGCGACGCCGGCTCAGAGCCGGTACGCCTTCTTGGCAAGCGTGTAGGCAAGTTCCCGCGCCAGCTCATGCGCCTCGTCCTCGCGCAGCCGGTGCTCGGCGACGAGGCGGGCGAGAAAGGCGCAGTCGACCCGACGAGCCACATCGTGGCGGGCGGGTATCGATGGAAAGGCGCGGGTGTCGTCGTTGAAGCCGACGGTGTTGTAGAAGCCGGCCGTCTCGGTGGTCATCTCGCGGAAGCGGCGCATGCCTTCCGGACTGTCGTGGAACCACCAGGCCGGGCCGAGCTTCAGCGCCGGATAGACGCCGGCGAGCGGTGCCAGTTCCCGCGCATAACTGGTCTCGTCGAGCGTGAACAGGATGATGGAGAGGTCGCGCTCCAACCCGACGCAGTCGAGCAGCGGTTTGAGCGCCGCCGCATAATCGGTGCGGGTCGGAATATCGAAGCCTTTGTCGCGGCCGAATTTCTGGAAAATTTCAGGCGAATGATTGCGCCAGGAGCCGGGATGGATCTGCATCACCAGCCCGTCGTCGCGGCTCATCTTGGCCATTTCGGTCAGCATCTGGGCGCGAAACAGCTTGCGCTCGCGCTCGTCGTCGGAGCCGCGGCGGATGCGGTTGAACAGCTCTTCCGATGCCGCATCGGAAAGGTTGGCGGTCTCCGCAGTCGGATGGCCGTGATCGGACGAGGTCGCGCCGAAACTTTTGAAGAAGGCGCGGCGCCGGCGATGCGCGTCGAGATAGCCGGCCCATGTACCGGTGTCGCAGCCGCTGACCTCGGCGAGACGGTCGAGATTGGCCGAAAAGCCTTCGAAGTCCGGATCGACGACAGCATCCGGCCGGTAGGCGGTGACGACGCGGCCTTGCCAGCCGCTGTCGCGGATCGCCTTGTGCCACCGGAGATCGTCGAGCGCGCCCTCGGTCGTCGCAATGACCTCGATGTTGAAGCGCTCGAACAGCGCACGTGGACGATAGTCGTCCTGTTTGAGCAGGCCAGCGATGGTATCGTAGTGGCGGTCGGCAGTGCCGGCGTTGAGCGGCTCGTCGATGCCGAACAGATGCTCGAGCACATGGTCGAGCCATAGCCGCGTCGGCGTGCCGCGAAACAGGTAATAATGCTCGGCGAAGCGCCGCCAGATCGCCCGTCCGTCGCTCTCGACTGGTGAGCCGTCGAGCGGTGATATGCCGAGATCCTCCAGCCGCACGCCTTGGCTGAACAGCATGCGAAAGATGTAATGGTCGGGCACGACCAGCAATTGTGCCGGGTCGGGGAACGGCTCGTTGAGCGCATACCAGCGCGGATCGGTATGGCCGTGCGGGCTGACGATCGGCAGGTCCTTGACCCCGGCATAGAGATCGCGCGCGACCGAAAGCGCGTGCCCTTCAGCGGCAAAAAGCAGATCCGGGTGGGTCAATCCTGCCACGTCACTCCTCCTAAGGGCGCTATCGGTAGGATTGGGAAGAAGTAATGTCAACATACAAAAATTGGATTGTTGTATGATGACTTTTGACCGATATCGGGTCATTGTGCGACAGGAGAACGGATGATACGCCGCTAGCCGATCCGCCCCGCCCGCCGCCCAGCGACAAGCCGCGCCATGACCAACAGACGCCTTTCCAATACCACGGTGCAATCCCTGCCGGCCTCGGCAGCGGTCCCCGCCTATGATCGCGCCAGTATCGCCCCAGGCATCGTCCATCTCGGCGTCGGCGCCTTCCACCGCGCCCACCAGGCAGCCTATGTCGATGACTGCCTGGCGGCCGGCGAGACCGGCTGGGGTATCATTGGCGTGTCGCTACGCAGCCCCGACACGCGCGACGCGCTGGCGCCGCAGGACGGGCTTTACACGCTGGCGGTGCGCGGCAGCGATGGCGAAGCGCTTCAAATAATCGGCTCGATCCAGTCGATGCTGGTGGCGCCGGAAGATCCCGGCGCGGTGCTCGCCGCGCTAACAGACCCGCGCACCCGCATCGTCACCCTGACCATCACCGAAAAGGCCTATTTGAGAGCAGCCGACGGCAGCCTCGACGAAAAACATCCAGATATCGTCCACGATCTCGGCAATCCCGGATCGCCAAAGACCGCGCACGGCTTCCTGGCCGAGTCGCTGGCCCGACGTCGTGCCGTGGGCACGCCACCCTTCACGGTGCTGTGCTGTGACAACCTGCCGGCCAACGGCGCCACGCTGCATAGGCTGCTGATCGGCTTCGCCAAATTGCGAGACGCCCGCCCTGCCGCTTTAGGTGATGCCCCACTCGCCAAGCACATCGGCGACGAGGTGGCGTTTCCCTCGAGCATGGTCGACCGCATCGTGCCGGCAACCACCGATGCCGACCGCGCGCGCATCACGGCCGAACTCGGCGTCCAAGACGCCTGGCCGGTGATGACCGAGCCGTTCCGGCAATGGGTGATCGAAGACAAGTTTCCGACCGGGCGCCCGGCCTGGGAAAAATTCGGCGTCACCATGGTCGAGGACGTCAGGCCATTCGAGGACATGAAGCTGAGGCTGCTTAACGGCGCCCATTCGGGCATCGCCTATCTCGGCCTGCTCGGTAGCCACGCCACCGTCGATCGAGCCTTCGCCGACCCGGCGATCCGTGAATTCGTCGACCGGCTCTGGGCCGAGGCGATCCCGACCTTGCCTGGAGATGCCGGGCTCGACACGTCAGCCTATACGGCAGAACTCGCCGAACGTTTCTCCAACACCGCGCTCGCCCACCGCACGGCGCAGATCGCCAATGACGGCAGCCAGAAACTGCCGCAGCGCATTGTCGCTTCCGCCATCGAGCGTATCCAGGCCGGCCTGGTCCCGGAGCATCTGACGCTGGTGATCGCTGCTTGGATCGCGGCCTGCGAAGCGCGTGGCGAGAGCTTGCCCGAAGCCCACTTCACTGATCCGCTCGACATGGCTCTGGCCGCGCTTAGCGAGCAGCCGACGCTGGAACGGGTGGCGACCGTGTTCGACATTGCCGGCTTCGCCAGCGGCAAGCCCGAGCGTCAGCCGCTCATCGAACTGGTCGCTGCGCATCGCGTCCATATCCGGCAAGGCGGGGTCGCGCTTGCGCTCGCCGCGCTCGGCATACCGGGACCGACAAGACATGCTTGACGGCAGTCCGGAAGAGGATTCTGAGCCGAAGAGCCCGCATCGCCGAACCCGGCGGGTGCCGCTCGGTCAGGGCTTCTGACTCTATGTCTGTGGGCACAAAAAAGGCCGGGTTGAACCGGCCTGTCGTCTCTCTGTTTTCGCCTGAGACTTAAGCTGCCAGCAGCGCGCTTTCAAGCGTGGAGAGCTGGGCGAGGAACTGCTCGGCCTTGCTGCGGGACTGATCGTCCTTGGCATCGGCAGCATCTTCCTTGGCGTCCTGGATCCGGCGGGCGAGATCGGCGCGGTCGATGTCGCCGACGGCAACCGCCGATTCGGCCAGCAGCGTGCAGCCGGAAGGCAGGATGTCGGCAAAGCCGCCGAACACCACATAGCGCTCTTCCTTGCCTCCAGCGGTCTTCACCGTGACGACGCCCGGCTTGATCGTGGTCATGACCGGCGCGTGATGCGCCAGCACGGTCATCTCGCCTTCGGCGCCCGGAATGACGACGGCTTCGACCTGCTCGGAAACGAGCAGCCGCTCCGGCGAGACCAGTTCGAATTGGAAAGCTTCAGCCATGATCAATTTAGTGAGTAGGGAATAGTGAGTAGCGAGTAGTTAGAAGAAACCGCTCGGTTCACGCCTTTCCCTATTCGCTACTCCCTATTCGCTATTCGCTTCTTATGCCGCTTCAGCCGCCAGGCGCTGTGCCTTCTCGACCGCTTCGTCGATGCCGCCGACCATGTAGAAGGCGGCTTCCGGCAGGTGATCATAGTCGCCGTTGCAGAGGCCCTTGAAGCCCTTGATGGTGTCGGCGAGGTCGACCAGCTTGCCCGGCGAACCCGTGAACACTTCGGCGACGAAGAAGGGCTGCGACAGGAAGCGCTCGATCTTGCGGGCGCGGGCCACGGTCTGCTTGTCCTCTTCCGAGAGCTCGTCCATGCCCAGGATGGCGATGATGTCCTGCAGCGACTTGTAGCGCTGGAGGATCGACTGCACCTGGCGGGCGACGGCATAGTGCTCTTCGCCGACGACCAGCGGGTCGAGCATGCGCGAGGTTGAATCGAGCGGATCGACCGCCGGATAGATGCCTTTTTCCGAGATCGCGCGGTTGAGCACGGTCGTCGCGTCAAGGTGGGCGAACGAGGTTGCCGGCGCCGGATCGGTCAAATCGTCGGCGGGCACGTAGATCGCCTGCACCGAGGTGATCGACCCCTTGGTCGTCGTCGTGATGCGTTCCTGCAGCGCGCCCATGTCGGTGGCCAGCGTCGGCTGATAGCCCACTGCCGAAGGAATACGGCCGAGCAGCGCCGACACTTCCGAACCCGCCTGCGTGAAGCGGAAGATGTTGTCGACGAAGAACAGCACATCCTGGCCCTGGTCGCGGAAATATTCGGCCACCGTCAGGCCGGTCAGGCCGACGCGGGCACGTGCGCCCGGCGGCTCGTTCATCTGGCCATAGACCAGTGCCGCCTTGGAGCCTTCGCCGCCGCCCTTCTTGTTGACGCCGGACTCGATGAACTCGTGATAGAGATCGTTGCCTTCGCGGGTGCGCTCGCCAACGCCGGCAAACACCGAGAAGCCGCCGTGAGCCTTGGCGACGTTGTTGATCAGTTCCTGGATCAGCACGGTCTTGCCGACGCCGGCGCCGCCGAACAGGCCGATCTTGCCGCCGCGAGCGTAGGGCGCCAGCAGGTCGAGAACCTTGATACCGGTGATCAGGATCTGCGCTTCCGTCGACTGTTCGACATAGGACGGAGCCGGCTGGTGGATGGCGCGCATTTCGATGCCGTCAACCGGGCCTTCCTCGTCGACCGGCTCGCCGATGACGTTGATGATACGGCCGAGCATGCCCGGGCCGACCGGCACGGTGATCGGCGCCCCGGTGTCATAGACATCCTGACCGCGAACCAGACCTTCGGTCGAGTCCATGGCGATGCAGCGCACGGTGTTTTCACCGAGATGCTGGGCAACTTCGAGCACCAGGCGATTGCCGACATTGGTGGTCTCGATGGCGTTCAGAATGGCCGGCAGGTGATCGCCGAACTGGACGTCGACGACAGCGCCGATGACCTGGCGGACCTTGCCGACAACGCCGGTCTTCTTCACAACGGCGGCCGTCGTCTTCGCTGCCGTAGCCTTGGCCGGGGCCGCTGCCTTGGCGGGCGCAGCCGCCGTCTTGGCCGGAGCGGCCTTCGCCGCTGCTGCCGGAGCCTTTGCCGCCGCTTTGGGAGCTGCCGCCTTCGGGGTCGCTGCTTTCGCCATCGTCTTTACCCTTTTCGTCCTTTGTTTCTCACGCTCCACCACAAGGTCGATGACCTCCTGGCGGCCGCGCCTAGAGCGCCTCGGCGCCCGAAATGATTTCGATCAGTTCCTTGGTGATCTGCGCCTGCCGCTGGCGGTTGTAGGTGATCGACAGCTTGTTGATCATGTCGCCGGCATTGCGCGTCGCATTGTCCATGGCGCTCATCTTGGCGCCCATCTCGCCGGCTGCGTTTTCGAGCAGCGCGCGGAAGACCTGGACCGAGATGTTGCGCGGAATGAGGTCGGTCAGGATTTCGCCTGGCTCCGGCTCGTATTCGTAGACGGCATTGCCGCCGGCGGTCGCCTCGGCGGGCGCAGAGGCCACACCGGCCGGGATGATCTGCTGTGCCGTCGGGATCTGGCTGATCACTGACTTGAACTGCGAATAGAACAGCGTGCAGATGTCGAAGCCACCCTCGTTAAAGAGGTGGATGACCTTGCGGGCAATGGCGTCGGCATTGACGAAGCCGAGCGTTTTGACTTCGCGCAGATCGACGCGTTCGAGGATCATCGACGCATAGTCGCGGCGCAGGATGTCGAAACCCTTCTTGCCGACGCAGATAATCTTGACCTGCTTGCCGTCGGCCAGCAGCCGGCGGATGTGGTCGCGGGCGAGACGCGCGATCTGCGAATTGAAGCCGCCGCACAGGCCGCGCTCGGCGGTACAGACGACGAGCAGATGCACGTCGTCCTTGCCGGTGCCGGTCATCAGCGCCGGGGCATCGTCGCCGATCGCCTGGGTAATGTTGGCGAGCACCGAACCCATGCGCTCCGAATACGGGCGCGCGGCTTCCGCAGCTTCCTGCGCGCGGCGCAGCTTCGCCGCGGCGACCATCTGCATCGCCTTGGTGATCTTCTGCGTCGCCTTGACCGAGGCGATACGGTTACGAAGGTCTTTTAACGAAGGCATGCTTCAAACCTGATCCCGTCCGTCCGGCTTTCTCAAGCGAAGGTCTTGGCGAAGGCATCGATCTCGGCCTTCAGCTTGGCGCGCAGATCGTCCGACAGCGCCTTCTCCTTGCGGATGCCGTCGAGAACGTCCTTGCCGGCCGAGCGCATGTGGCTGAGCAGGCCATGCTCGAACTTGCCGACCTGATTGATCGCCAGCTTGTCGAGGTAGCCGTTGACACCGGCGAAGATCACCGCGACCTGTTCCTCGACCTTGAGTGGCGAGAACTGCGGCTGCTTCAGGAGTTCGGTCAGACGCGAACCGCGATTGAGCAGGCGCTGCGTGGCGGCGTCGAGATCGGAGCCGAACTGCGCAAAGGCCGCCATTTCGCGGTACTGCGCGAGCTCACCCTTGATCGAGCCGGCAACCTGCTTCATCGCCTTGATCTGCGCCGACGAGCCGACGCGCGACACCGACAGGCCGACGTTGACGGCCGGGCGGACGCCCTGGAAGAACAGGTTGGTTTCGAGGAAGATCTGGCCGTCGGTGATCGAGATCACGTTGGTCGGGATATAGGCCGACACGTCGTTGGCCTGCGTCTCGATGATCGGCAGTGCGGTCAGTGAACCGCCGCCATTGTCGTCATTGAGCTTGGCGGCGCGCTCGAGCAGGCGCGAATGCAGGTAGAACACGTCGCCCGGATAGGCTTCGCGGCCCGGCGGGCGGCGCAGCAGCAGCGACATCTGGCGGTAGGCGACGGCCTGCTTCGACAGATCGTCATAGCTGATCAGCGCGTGCATGCCGTTATCGCGGAAATATTCGCCCATGGTGCAGGCGGTGAACGGCGCCAGGAACTGCATCGGCGCCGGATCGGAAGCGGTGGCCGCGACGATGACCGAATAGTCGAGCGCGCCGCGCTCTTCGAGCACTTTCACGAACTGCGCGACGGTCGAGCGCTTCTGGCCGATGGCGACGTAGACGCAGTAGAGCTTTTCCTTCTCCGGGCCGTTGTCGTGGACCGCCTTCTGGTTGAGCATCGTGTCGAGAATGATGGCGGTTTTGCCGGTCTGACGGTCGCCGATGACCAGCTCGCGCTGGCCGCGGCCGACCGGGATCAGCGCATCGATGGCCTTGAGGCCGGTCGACATCGGCTCGTTCACCGACTTGCGCGGGATGATGCCTGGCGCCTTGACGTCGACGCGCTTGCGTTCGGTCGCCTTGATCGGGCCCTTGCCGTCGATCGGGTTGCCGAGCGCGTCGACGACGCGGCCGAGCAGGCCCATGCCGACAGGCGCATCGACGATGGCGCCGGTCCGCTTGACGGTGTCGCCTTCCTTGATGTCGCGGTCGGCGCCGAAGATGACGACGCCGACATTGTCGGCTTCGAGGTTGAGCGCCATGCCGCGGATGCCGCCGGGGAATTCGACCATCTCGCCGGCCTGGACATTGTCGAGGCCGTAGACGCGGGCGATACCGTCACCGACGGACAGCACCTGTCCAACTTCGGAGACCTCGGCCTCCTTGCCGAAATTCTTGATCTGGTCTTTCAGAATTGCGGAAATTTCCGCGGCGCGGATGTCCATCAGCCGACCTCTTTCAGTGCAAGCTTGAGCGAATTGAGTTTGGTTTTGAGCGACGTATCGATCTGGCGCGAGCCCATCTTGACCACCAGCCCGCCGAGCAGCGACGGATCTACGGTGACGGCGATGGCCACGTCCTTGCCGGCGACGCTTTTCAGCGCGGCCTTGAGTTCGGTCTGCTGGGCAGCCGTCAGTTCATGCGCCGAGGTGACCTCGGCTGCGGTCTCGCCGCGATGTTCGGCGGCGATCTGGCGGAATGCCTTGATCATACCGGGAACGGCGAAGAGGCGACGGTTGCGGGCGACGACACGCAGGAAATTGCCGGTGAGACCAGTGATGCCGGCCTTGTCGGCGATTGCCGCGATGGCCTTGGCCTGGTCCTCGCTGGAGAACACCGGGCTGTTGATGAGGCGGGTCAGGTCGGCGCTGCCATCCAGCATCGTTGCGAAACTGTTGAGGTCGGCCTCGACCTTGGCAACTGAATTGGATTGCAGTGCGAGTTCGAACAGCGAACCCGCGTAGCGTTCTGCGACACCTGAGATTGGCGATGACGATTGAGCCACGGACCGTCTTTTCTCTTGTCTGACAGGCCGCAGATTGTTGGCGCGAGCAAAAACTCTGGCTAAATCTTTGACCTTACTAAGTTTTTCCAAGCACGAAGACGCGGCTTCCGCTATCCCCGGCCGAAAGTCGATTGCCGTCTAGCACAGGCATTTTAAGACCGCAATGCGTCGTTCCGCATGCATTTCAGGCACTATTGTCGCATCCGGCAGCAGAGTTCAACCGAAGCCTTTGGATTGGCTGCCGATTCAGGGCAGAAAGCCGAAGACGAAGGCGAGCGGCAACGCGGCCAGCACCAGCTCGACAATGATCGACGCCCAGTTGAAAGGCGTGTTCGCGCCATCCGACATCATCGACAGCAAACGGCCGAAAGCGGTGAACAGCCAGGAGAAGCCGAGCGCCATATAGAGCCACGGCTGCGCGAGCAGGATGCAACACAGGCTGACGCCGAGATAGAAGCCGGACATGCGGCCGCGCCCTTCGGCGATCGCCGCTGCCTTCTCCGGCCGAACCTGCAGCCTAAGGATCCGGAAGGCGAGACCCGGCATGAGGAAAAACAGCAAGCCCAGCGCCAAGGTGACCACGGCGCTCGACCACGCCAGCCACTCGCCCTGGCTGGTCGGCCACGGAAACGCAAATTCCATCTTGTCCCCTCGATAAATGGCTGTTTGAAATCGCGGCCATTCTAACGAACGGGAAACAGCGCGCCAGATGGCGACGGTAGGAAATCAAGCGAGGGCGAACTCGACTGCGGCCTCGGCATGGATGCGCGTGGTGTCGAACACCGGAATGTCGAAATCCCGTGCGCCGATCAGCATGGTGATCTCGGTGCAGCCCATGATGACGCCGTCAATCTTTTCATCGCGCCGCAAGCGGGCGACCTCGTCGAGGTAGGCCGCCTTCGATGGCGCGCTGACGATGCCCTGGCAGAGCTCGTCATAGATCACCCGATGCACCATGTCGCGGCCGGCCTGGCCCGGCACCACCGGCTCGAGGCCATATTTGTCGGCCAGCCGGCCCTTGTAGAAATCCTGCTCCATGGTGAAACGCGTCGCCAGCAGCGCCGGCCGTCTGACGCCGGCGCCCTTGACCGCGACTGCCGTGGCATCGGCGATGTGGATAAGCGGGATCGACACCGCCGCCTGCACCTGGCCGGCGAGCTTGTGCATGGTGTTGGTGCAGATCAGCAGCCCTTCCGCGCCGCCCGCCTCCAGCTTGCGCGCGGCGTCCGCCAGAAGCACGCCCGCACCGTCCCAGTCGCCGTGATGCTGCCGCTCGGCGATCTCGGCGAAGTCGAAGGAATGGAGCAACAGCTTGGCCGAGTGCAACCCGCCCAGCCGCTCGCGCACGATCTCGTTGAGCAGGCGATAATAGATCGCCGTCGATTCCCAGCTCATGCCACCGAGCAAGCCAAGTGTTTTCATAGCGTTCGCGGCTCCGATACAAGGTGCATTGTCGATCTCACAAAAAGCTCTGCGGGTCGATGTCGACCTGTACGCGAACCGAGCCGCGTTGCTTCGGCCCTTCAGCCAGCATGGTGCGGATGAAGCCTTGCATGTCGGCCCGCCGCTCGCCCTGGATCAGCAAGCGGAAGCGGTGGCGCCCGCCAAGCAGGGACAGCGGCGCCTCGGCCGGGCCAAGCACGAACAGGTCGCTGGCCTGGGGTGCGGCGCGCCGCAGGCCGCGCGCATGCCCTTCGGCCTCCGCTCGCGTCACCGCGCTGACGATGACGCCGGCGAGCCGGCCGAAGGGTGGGAGCGCGGCCCGTTCGCGCTCAGTGATCTCGCGCTCGTAAAACGCCTCGGCGTCGCCCGAGACAATCGCCCGCATCACCGGATGGTCGGGCTGAAAGGTCTGCAGCAGGCCAAGGCTTTTCTTGCCGGTGCGGCCGGCGCGACCGGTCACCTGGCTGAGCAGCTGGAAGGTGCGCTCGGCCGCGCGCGGATCGCCATTGGCGAGACCGAGATCGGCATCGACGACACCGACCAGCGTCATGTTGGGGAAGTTATGCCCTTTGGCGACCAGCTGCGTGCCGATGACGATATCGGCCTCGCCATTGGCGATGGCCTCCAGCTCCAGCCGCAGCCGCCGCACGCCGCCCATCAGGTCGGAGGACAAGACGATGGTGCGCGCGTCGGGGAAATGCGCCACAACCTCTTCGGCGATGCGCTCGACTCCCGGCCCACAGGCGACGAGATGGTCAAGCGTGCCGCATTCGGGACAGGCCTCCGGCCGCTTCTCATTGTGCCCGCAATGATGGCAGACGAGCTGGCCGCGAAAGCGATGCTCGACCAGCCAGGCCGAGCAGACCGGGCAGCCGAAGCGGTGGCCGCAGACCCGGCACAGTGTCAGCGGCGCATAGCCACGCCGGTTGAGGAACAGCAGCGACTGTTCTTTTTTCTCCAGCGTGCGCTGCATCTGGTCGATCAGCAGCGGCGACAGGAAGCCGCCGCGCGTCGGCGGCGCGCGGCGCATGTCGATGGTCTTGAGGTCGGGAAGGGCGGCCTCGGCAAAGCGCGCCGAAAGCACCGCCCTGCTGTAGCGGCCCTGCTGCGCATTGACCCGGCTTTCGACGGACGGCGTCGCTGATGCCAGCACCACCGGAAAGCTGCTGATATGGCCGCGCACCACCGCCATGTCGCGGGCATTGTAGAAGACGCGGTCCTCCTGCTTGTAGGCAGGGTCGTGTTCCTCGTCGACGACGATCAGGCCGAGCTCCCGGAACGGCAGGAACAGCGCCGAACGCGCTCCGGCGACGACGCGCACGCCGCCTTCCGCCACCTGTCGCCAGACCTTTTCACGCATCCTTGGCGGCAGATCGGAATGCCATTCGGCCGGCTTGGCGCCGAAGCGCTGCTGGAAGCGTTCGAGGAAAGCGTGGGTCAGCGCGATTTCCGGCAACAGGATCAGCACCTGCTTGCCCTGGTCGAGAGCCGCCGCCACCGCCTCGAAATAGACTTCCGTCTTGCCCGATCCGGTAACACCGTCGAGAAGCGTCACGTTGAAAGCACCGGCCGCGACATTGGCGCGCAGCATGGCGGCCGCATCAGCCTGGTCCGGCATAAGCTCCGGCAGGGCGTAAGAGGCATCGGGCGCTGCGACCACCGGTCGCGGCGGGATCATCACCGTCTCGAACACGCCTTGCGCCCTGAGCCCCTCGATCACCGTCGACGACACGCCGGCAGCATGCGCCAGCCCGGAGCGTGTCCAGGCGAGGCCACCTTCCGCCGTCTCCAGCACGCGTGTCCTCGCATCCGTCATCCGATCGGGCATGAGAAGCGTCCGCTGCAGGCCCTCGATCCACGGTTCGGGATCGAACGCCTCCGGCGCCCTGAGCAGCATGCGCGCCACCATGCCGGGCGGCGACAGCGTGTATTGCGCCAGCCAGTCGACGAAGCGGCGCATGCCGCGATCGATCGGCGGGCAGTCGAAAACCTGCTCGATCGGCCGCAATTTCTTCGCGTCGACCTGTTCGGTCACGCCATCCCAGACGATGCCGGCAACTTGGCGTGGTCCCAGCGGCACGCGCACGATCGAGCCCGGCACCACGCGCATGCCGGCGGGCACCGCATAGGTGTAGGGTCGTTCGGCGGGCATCGGCACCAGCACCGGCGCGGCTGCGACAAAGGGCGAATCTTCGATCATCGGGCGTGACCTTGCCCCGACTTTGGTCTAGATCAAAGGGCAACCCCGAATGTGCATGACCTGCACATGGAAATCTTTCAGGAGACCCCCCATGAAATTTTTTGTCGACACCGCAGACATCAAGGACATCAAGGAACTGAACGACCTGGGGCTGCTCGACGGCGTTACCACCAATCCCTCGCTGATCCTGAAGTCCGGCGGCAAGATCGCCGATGTCACCAAGCAGATCTGCGATATCGTCAAGGGCCCGGTTTCGGCCGAGGTCGTCGCCACCGAATACAAGGACATGATGGCCGAGGCCAAGATCCTGGCCACGATCGCCGACAATGTCTGCATCAAGGTGCCGCTGACGCTCGACGGCTTGCGCGCCTGCAGGACGATCCGCACCGAGATGAACCGCATGGTCAATGTGACGCTGTGCTTCTCGGCCAACCAGGCGCTGCTGGCAGCCAAGGCCGGCGCCTCTTTCATCTCGCCCTTCGTCGGCCGCATCGACGACACTGGCTCCGACGGCATGGAGCTGATCGCCGAGATCAAGCAGATCTACGACAATTACGATTACCCGACCGAGATCCTGACCGCGTCGGTGCGCACGGTGAACCACGTCAAGCAGGCGGCGCTGATCGGCGCCCATGTCATCACCGCGCCGCCGGCGACGCTAAAGGCACTGGTCAAGCACCCGCTGACCGACAAGGGCCTCGAGCAGTTCCTCGCCGACTGGGCCAAGACCGGCCAGAAGATCGGCTGACCCCAAGGTCGACACCAATAAAAAAGGCCGGGAAACCGGTCTTTTTTATTGCGATCAGCTAAAGCTGGTCACGCTCAGAGACCGTTTCGAAATTCGCTCTGGCGAGTCATATGGGGGTGATTTCGAGAACCGGAGCGCAGCGGACATTCTAGTCCGTGAGCACCGGAAGCGCAGAAAACGCCGTCAGATGGCCGCCAGAGTAGAATTTCCAAACGGTCTATCAGGCCTTTTTGCCGTGCTTGATTATGTCCTGGGCGACCGACAGGCTCACCATTTCAGCCAGTTCGCGCGCGGCGCGGTTCTCGGCGTCGAGCTGCGCCCGGTAGGAGGCGAACTCCTGCCTTGGCTTGTCAAAGGATGACGGGATCGAGCGCTTGCCGGTGGCGATGACCGCACCGGTCTTGGCATCGGTCAGCACATAGTTCGCCGTCAGCGTCACCGTGCCTGCGGTCGGTTCATCCTCGTCGGTCTGGACCTGCACCACCGCGGCCGATTCGACCAGTTCGGTGACGCCGAGATCGAGCGTGTAGACCGGCGCTGGCGGCTCGCCAGCGCCCTGGCCAAAGGCAAAGATGAGATTGTTGCGGACCTGCTGGGCGTAGCGGGTCTTGACCGGCTTGACCGCGATCGACGCCAGTTCGGCTGAAGCGCTAACGGTCGAGCCTGCCGTCAGCGGCGCGCTGGAATAGAGCGGCCTGACCGTGCAGGCCGAAACCAGCGCCATCGAGGCGACCATGCCGTACAGCGCGGCGCGGCGCAGCAAACGCGTCGTCTTTTTCAGATCAGGCCCCATCCTTCTGCAGTCAAGTAACGACATTGACGATCCTCTGCGGCACGATGATCACCTTGCGGGGCGCCTTACCTTCCAGCGCTTTTTGCACGAAGTCGAGGGCCAGCACCGCTTTTTCGACCGCACCTTGGTCCGCGTCGCGGGCAATTGTCAAATCCCCACGCTTCTTGCCGTTGACCTGGACCGGCAGCACGATTTCGTTGTCAACGACCAGCGCCGGATCGTAGACCGGCCACGGCCGTTCGGCGACCAGATCGGTGCCGCCCAGCGTGTGCCAGCACTCCTCCGCCAGATGCGGCATGACCGGCGCAACCACATGCACCAGGATCTCCACGGCCTCGCGGCAGGCGCCTTTGAGCGCTGCATCGGCCTTGCCCTCGGCGACGTCATTGAGCGGCGTGGTCAAGGCGTTGGCCAGCTCGTAGATGCGGGCGATGGCGCGGTTGAAGCCGAGCTTCTCGATGTCCTCGCCGATAGCCTTCAGGATCTTGTGCGCGGCCTTGGAAACGGCCCCGGCCTCGCCTTCCTTCGCCGCCTGCGGCTTGACGCTGTCGAGCGTCTCGGCGGCGATCGACACCAGGCGCCAGACGCGCTGGATGAAGCGATGCGCGCCGGCGGCGCCATCGTCGGTCCATTCGACGTCGCGCTCCGGCGGCGAATCCGACAGCATGAACCAGCGCGCGGTGTCGGCGCCGTAGCCGTCGGTGATGTCTTCCGGGCTCACCGTGTTCTTCTTCGACTTCGACATCTTTTCGAGCGAGCCGATCGCCGCCTCTTCGCCGGTGGCGATCTCGATGGCGCGGCGCTTGCCGCCGGCATCCTCGATCCTTACCTCTGCCGGCGACAGCCAGCGCCCATTGGTCGAGGCGCCGCCGACGCGGTAGGTCTCGTGCACCACCATGCCTTGCGTGAACAGGCCCTTGAACGGCTCGGCGAGGTCGAGATGCCCGGTCGCACGCATGGCGCGGGTGAAGAAGCGCGAATAGAGCAGATGCAGGATCGCATGCTCGATGCCGCCAATATACTGGTCGACAGCCAGCCAATCATCGGCAGCCTTCGGCTCGGTCGGCTCATTGGCCCAGGGCGCGGTGAAACGCGCGAAATACCAGGACGAATCGACGAATGTATCCATCGTGTCGGTCTCGCGCCGCGCATCCTTGCCGCATTGCGGGCATTTGACATGCCGCCAGGTCGGGTGACGGTCGAGCGGATTGCCGGGCCGGTCGAACTCGATGTCGTCGGGCAGCTTGACTGGCAGGTCGGCCTTCGGCACCGGCACCACGCCGCAATCCTCGCAATGGATCATCGGGATCGGGCAGCCCCAGTAGCGCTGGCGCGAAATGCCCCAGTCGCGCAGGCGGAAGTTCACCTTGCGCTCGGCCATCGGCCGGCCGCCGATCGTCTTCTGCTCCAGCAGCGTCGCGACTTCGTCGAACGCCTGTTCCGGCTTCATGCCGTCGAGGAAGCGCGAATTGATCATCACGCCATCGTCGACATAGGCCTCTTCCGTGATCTGGAAGGTTTTTGCATCGGCATCTTCCGGCATCACCACCGGGGTCACCGGCAGGCCGTATTTGTTGGCGAAGTCGAGGTCGCGCTGGTCGCCCGACGGGCAGCCGAAAATGGCGCCGGTGCCGTATTCCATCAGCACGAAATTGGCGACATAGACCGGCAGCGTCCACGAGTCGTCGAACGGATGGACGACGCGGATGCCGGTGTCGAAGCCCTTCTTCTCGGCCGTCTCCAGCGCGGCCACCGACGTGCCCATGTGGCTGACCTCGTCGATGAACTTGGCCAGCTCGACATTGCTCTCGGCGGCCTTTTTGGCCAGCGGGTGGTCGGCGGCAACCGCCATGAACGAGGCGCCGAAGATGGTGTCGGGTCTGGTCGTATAGACTTCCAGCTCGTTCGTGTCGCCGACGGGTGCTGCCAGCGGCCAGCGGATCAGCAGCCCTTCCGAGCGGCCGATCCAGTTCTGCTGCATCAGCTTGACCTTTTCCGGCCACTCGCCGAGCCCGTTCAGCGAATCCAGGAGGTCCTGCGCATAATCGGTGATCTTGAAGAACCACTGCGTCAGCTCGCGCTGTTCGACCAGCGCGCCCGAGCGCCAGCCGCGCCCGTCGATGACCTGCTCGTTGGCGAGCACCGTCATGTCCTCCGGATCCCAGTTGACCTTGGAGGATTTGCGCGTCACCAGCCCCTTCTCGACGAAATCGAGGAACAGCATCTGCTGGCGGTGGTAATAGTCGACGTCGCAGGTGGCGAACTCACGCGCCCAGTCCAGCGACAGGCCCATCATCTTGAGCTGTTCGCGCATGGCGGCGATGTTGGCGTAGGTCCATTCCTTGGGATGGACCTTGTTCTGCATCGCCGCATTTTCGGCCGGCATGCCGAAGGCGTCCCAGCCCATTGGATGCAGTACATTGAAGCCCTTGGCCCGCTTGTAGCGCGCCACCACGTCGCCCATCGTGTAGTTGCGGGTATGGCCGATATGGATCTTCCCCGACGGGTAGGGGAACATCTCCAGCACGTAGTATTTCGGCTTCGGATCGTCATTGTGCGCTTCGAACAGCTTCTTTTCGGCCCAGGCTTTCTGCCATTTGGGCTCTGACGCGCGCGGATTGTATCGTTCGGTTGCCATCGGATGATTTTCACTTAAAAGCAGGCGCAAGCCGCCGGACAAGGCCCGGTGGCCAAGGTAAATGTCGTCGCGGTGTTCACCATGGATTGCCGGACCCGTCAACTGCGGCGAGCCGGCGAGGGCTAGAAAGACAGGCAGGATATAGGCATGGCCAGCGCCGTCGAACAGTTTTTCGCCGTCAAGTCGAGGATCACCGCTGCCGAGCGCGAAGCCGGCCGCGACGCCGGTTCCGTGACGCTGGTTGCCGTGTCGAAAACTTTTGAGGCCGACGCCATCCGCCCGGTCATCGAAGCCGGCCAGCGCGTATTCGGCGAAAACCGCGTCCAGGAAGCGCAGGCCAAATGGCCGGCGCTGAAACAGGAATTCCCCGACATCGAGCTGCATCTGATCGGCCCGCTGCAGTCGAACAAGGCGAAAGAAGCCGTCGCACTCTTCGACGTCATCGAGACCGTCGACCGCGAGAAGATCGCCGCCGAACTGGCCAAAGAGATCGTGCGCCAAGGCCGCACGCCAAAGCTCTATGTTCAGGTCAACACCGGCTCGGAGCCGCAAAAGGCCGGCATCGAGCCGCGCGACGCCGTTGCCTTCGTCACTCGTTGCCGTGATGTCCACGGTCTCGCCATCGAAGGCCTTATGTGCATCCCGCCGGCGGACGAAAACCCCGGCCCGCATTTCGCGTTGCTGGAAAAGCTCAGCAAGGAGGCCGGCATCGCAAAATTGTCGATGGGCATGTCCGGCGATTATGAAACAGCGATCGCCTTCGGCGCCACCAGCGTCCGGGTCGGCTCGGCAATCTTCGGCAGCCGGTAAGGCCAATCGGACGGTTGGACCAGTTCAGCAACTCCGTTGCGCCAATGCTGGAAACGAAACGGCCCGTTCCTATATGAGGTGTGCCCTCACCAAATCTTCTGGAGCCGCCACCATGCGCTACAATCAACTCGGAAATACGGGGATGTTCGTCTCCGAACTCTGCCTCGGCACCATGACCTTCGGCGCCGCCGGCGAGAATGCTCAATGGGGCCTGATCGCCAGTCTCGACCAGAAGGGCGTCAACGACATCGTTGCCCGCTCCATCGCCGCCGGCGTCAATTTCTTCGACACGGCCGACGTCTATTCGTTCGGCCAGTCCGAACGCCTGCTCGGCCAGTCGCTCCGGGATCTCGGTGTCAAGCGCTCGGACGTCATCATCGCCACCAAAGTCCACGGCGCCATGGGCCAGGGTCCGAACGAGCGTGGCTCCTCGCGCGGCCACATCATGGATTCGGTCGACGCTAGCCTGGAGCGGCTGCAGCTCGACCATATCGACCTCTACCAGCTGCACGGCACCGACACGGTGACGCCGATCGACGAGACGCTGCGGGCGCTCGACGATCTCGTCGCCAGCGGCAAGGTTCGCTATGTCGGCGTCTCCAACTGGCAGGCCTGGCGCATCGCCAAGGCGCTGGGCATTGCCGAGCGCAAGGGCTTTTCCCGCTTCGAGACCATCCAGTCCTATTATTCGATCGCCGGCCGCGACCTCGAGCGCGAGATCGTGCCGCTCATCAACGAGGAGAAACTCGGGCTGATGGTGTGGTCGCCGATGGCCGGTGGCCTGCTGTCGGGCAAATACGGTCCCGGCGCGCCCGGCAATGGCGAAGGCCGCCGCGCCGCCTTCAACTTCCCGCCGGTCAATGAGGACCGCGCCTGGGCAACTGTCGCCGTCATGCGCGACATCGCCAAGAAGCACGACGTCAGCGTCGCCACCGTGGCGCTCGGCTATGTGCTGGCCAAACCCTTCGTCATGAGCGTCATCATCGGCGCCAGCCGCATGGAGCAGCTGGAGCAGAACCTTGCCGCCGCCGATGTGAAGCTCGACGCTGACGATCTCGCCAAACTGGACGAGGTCAGCGCGCTGCCCTCCGAATATCCCGGCTGGATGCTGGAGCGCCAGGGTGCCGGCCGCCGCCCGGCGCCGTTCACGTCGAAGAAGTAGCTCGATCACTGTCGATCTGATGCTTGGGGGCCATCTGGTTCCCCAACATCCGTTCAGGTCATCCGCACGCTCTCGACCAGAAAGTCGAGAAACGCCCGCACCCGTGCCGGCAAATGCCGGCCCTGGCCGACATAGACGGCGTGGGTGGGTTCCTCATCGCCCGGATTGAAGTCTTCCAGCAGCGCCGTCAGCCGGCCCGCCGCAATGTCATCAGCCACATGCCAATGCGCCAGCCGGGCGATGCCGGCGCCGCCAACCGCCATCAGCCGCATCGACTCGCCATCGCTGACCAATGTGTTTCCGATTATAGGAACCAAGATGGCATTGCCGGCTGCGTCGACAAACTTCCAGCCATCGACATGCCTGACAAAGCCGAAAGCCATGCGATTGTGCCGGTCGAGATCGGCCGGTTTCAGCGGCGTGCCGTGGGTGCCGAGATAGGACGGCGCGGCAACGACCACCATCCGACATTGCCCGAGCTTGCGGGCCACCAGCCGCGATTCGCCGAGCGGACCGGCGCGGATGGCGACGTCGGCGCGCTCCTGCATCAGGTCGATGACACTGTCGGTCAGCACGAGATCGACCGAAATCTCAGGATAGCGTTTGAGGAAGCGCGGCAGCAGCGGGATCAGCCGGTGCACCCCGAACGGCACGTAGCTGTTGACGCGCAGCCGTCCGCGCGGTGCCGCACCCACCGCGGCCTCGCGTTCGGCCGCCGCCATGTCGGCCAGGATGCGCACCCCGCTGTCGTAGAAGGCCGTCCCTTCCGGCGTCAGCTGCAGCTTGCGCGTCGAGCGGCTGACCAGCCGCGCCCCGAGCCGTGCCTCCAGCCGTGCGATCAGTTTGCTGACCGCCGACGGCGTCATGCGCAGCGCGCGAGCGGCAGCCGAAAAGCTGCCCGCCTCGACGACGCGCACGAACACTTCGATCTCGCCGGAGCGGTTGATGTCGGGCCTGGCCATCTGTGAATCTATTTCACAGGAAATATGCCTAAGGCAAGTCTGGTTCACAAGGCGTGGGTGCACGATCTGTTGGGTCGGGGCGCGGATTGGACAAGGCGCTCATCGTCTTGGAAGTGGAAACCGCCATGCCTCTTGCTCTCTATGCCCTCGCCGCCGGTGCCTTCGGCATCGGTGTCACCGAATTCGTCATCATGGGCCTCCTGATCGATGTCAGCAAAGATCTCGGCGTCTCGATCTCGGCCGCCGGCCAGCTGATCTCAGGCTATGCACTTGGCGTCGTCATCGGCGCACCGCTGTTGACCATCGCCACCGGCAACTGGCCGCGAAAGATCGTGCTTTTGGCGCTGATGGCCATCTTCACGATTGGCAACCTCGCCTGTGCGCTCGCGCCAGACTACTGGACGCTGATGGGCGCCCGCATCATCACCGCCTTTGCCCACGGCACCTTCTTCGGCGTCGGCTCGGTGGTCGCCACCGGTCTGGTCGCACCCAACAAGAAGGCCTCGGCGATCGCGCTGATGTTCACCGGCCTCACCATCGCCAACATTCTCGGCGTGCCCTTCGGGACATGGCTCGGCCAGGCCTTCGGCTGGCGCGCCACCTTCTGGGCGGTAACCCTGGTCGGTCTGGCAGCCTTCGCCGTCATCCTCCTTCTGGTGCCACGCAGCCAGGAAGCCCCCGAAAAGACCAATTTGCGCGCCGATCTCGCCGTGCTGCGCCGTACACCCGTGCTGCTCGGCCTTGCCACCACCGTGCTCGGCTATGCCGGTGTCTTCGCCGTCTTCACCTATATCGCCCCGCTGCTGACCGAGATCAGCGGCTTCAAGGAAGCGGCCGTGTCGCCGATCCTGCTCGTCTTCGGCGGCGGCCTCATCGCCGGCAATCTGCTTGGCGGCAAGGTTGCCGACCGCTGGCTGGTGCCGGCGGTGCTCGGCAGCCTCGTGGTGCTGGCGCTGGTGCTGGCAACCATGACCTTCGCCGTCCACAGCCAGGTCATGGCCGTCATCTATGTCGGCCTGCTCGGCGCCGCAGCCTTCGCCACCGTGGCACCGCTGCAGATGTGGGTGCTGGAAAAGGCGCAAGGTGCCGGCCAGAGCCTCGCCTCGTCCTTCAACATCGCCGCCTTCAATCTCGGCAATGCCGCCGGCGCCTGGCTCGGCGGCGCGGTGATTGCTCATGGCCTCGGCCTCGGCTCGCTGACCTGGGTCGCCACCTTGCTGCCGGTCGCGGCCCTCGGCGTCGCCGCCCTGGCGCTACGTCTCGACCGCACTCCAGCGCTCGGCGCGCCGGTCTGCGCCCAGTCATAAGCATCACTCGCAAACCCGCTTCCAGATCATCCAAGGAGAAAACAATGGATTATCGACGTCTCGGCGCATCGGGCCTGAAAGTGCCCGCACTCTCCTTCGGCGCCGGCACTTTCGGCGGCTCCGGCCCCCTGTTCGGCGCCTGGGGCAACAGCGACGCCAAGGAGGCGCGGCGGCTGATCGACATCTGCCTCGAGGCCGGCGTCAATCTGTTCGACACGGCCGATGTCTATTCGAATGGCGCTTCCGAAGAGGTGCTGGGCGAAGCCATCAAGGGCCGCCGAGACGCGGTACTGATCTCGACCAAGACGTCCTTGCCGATGGGTGACGGCCCGGCCGATTACGGCTCGTCGCGTTCGCGGCTGATCAAATCCGTGGACGCGGCACTGAAGCGCCTCGGCACTGATTACATCGACCTTTTGCAGCTGCACGCCTTCGACGCCGGCACACCAATCGAGGAAGTGCTGTCGACGCTGGACGATCTCGTACGCGCCGGCAAGCTGCGCTATGTCGGCGTCTCCAACTTCTCCGGCTGGCAAGTGATGAAGTCGCTGGCGGAAGCCGACAAGCACGGTTATTCCCGCTACGCCGCGCATCAGGTCTACTACTCGCTGGTCGGCCGCGACTATGAATGGGAGCTGATGCCGCTCGGCCTCGACCAGGGCGTCGGCGCGCTGGTGTGGAGCCCGCTCGGCTGGGGCCGCCTGACCGGCAAGATCCGCCGCGGCCAGCCGCTGCCGGAAAAGAGCCGGCTGCACGACACCGCCGATTTCGGCCCGCCGGTCGCCAACGAGCATCTCTACCGGGTCATGGATGCGCTCGACGCCGTGGCCGAAGAGACCGGCAAGACCGTGCCGCAGATCGCCATCAACTGGCTGCTACAGCGCCCGACCGTCTCGTCGGTCATCATCGGCGCCCGCAACGAGGAGCAGCTGCGCCAGAACCTCGGCGCTGTCGACTGGGCGTTGACGCCCGAGCAGGTGAAAAAACTCGACGCGGCAAGCGAGGTTACCGCACCCTACCCGTACTTCCCCTATCGCCGTCAGGAAGGCTTTGCGCGGCTGAACCCGCCGGCGGTGTGAGGACCAGCGTTGCCCAATCTCCCCCCTCGAGGGGGAGATGTCGCCGAAGGCGACAGAGGGGGTCGTTGCGCGTGGAGCGCCGACTTCATCGCTCCATCCAAGGGCGTCGGCGCTCTATGTGAGACGACCCCCTCTGGCCGCTTTGCGGCCATCTCCCCCTCAAGGGGGGAGAGATTATCCGCGCCGCTCAGTGCAGCACGAACTCCCCATCCACCTTGCGCCATTCGTTCGGCGCGATCAGCTTCTGGTGCGTGTAGGTCACCGAATGCAGCGGGCCGTCGAGCTTGGCCTGCCAGAATTCGATGAATTTGATCAGCACCGGAAATTTCGGTGCGAGGTCGTAGTCCTGCCAGATGAAGCTCTGCAGCAGGTGCGGGTGGTCGGGGAAGTGATAGAGAATCTTGGCCGTGGTCAGCCCATAGCCTTTGAGCATCAAGTCCATTTCGGCATGGTCACGCATTGCAGCCCCCTGCGTCGATCTCCTTTCCTCCCAATGTTGGATTCTGCGCTCACTTGCTTAACTGTCTATTGATTTTTTTTGATCGTCGCGGGCATTTCCCACGCTAAAACATGCAGTTAGCAGCGGCCTTGGCAGAGTGCTGATAGCCGCTGAATCCACGACTGCGGCATCCCGCCGCGCGAATCCAACGTCTAATGTTGCCGTCATCCCGGAACTGTTAATAATGCGCGCGAATTCGCGGCCGCATCGCCGCGATTCCGCCAATGAACAAATCGGCGGATAGTTTGGGGAGGAATGCCAGAAATGTCCGAGGTCCATGTCCACCGCGTCCAGCCGGCGTGGAAGAAGAACGCGCTGATCGACAACGACACCTACCTGAAATGGTATGCCGACAGCGTGAAGAATCCGGACAGGTTCTGGGGCAAGCACGGCAAGCGCATCGACTGGTTCAAGCCCTTTACCAAGGTCAAGAACACCTCCTTCGACGGCAAGGTCTCGATCAGATGGTTCGAGGACGGCCTGACTAACGTCTCGTACAATTGCATCGACCGCCATTTGAAGAAGCGCGGCGACCAGACCGCCATCATCTGGGAAGGCGACAATCCCTACGACGACAAGAAGGTCACCTACTACGAGCTTTACGAGCACGTCTGCCGGCTCGCCAATGTGATGAAGAAACACGGCGTCAAGAAGGGCGACCGCGTCACCATCTACATGCCGATGATCCCGGAAGCCGCCTATGCGATGCTGGCCTGCACGCGCATCGGCGCTATCCATTCGATCGTCTTCGGCGGCTTTTCGCCGGACGCGCTGGCCGGCCGCATCGACGACTGCAAGTCTACTTTCGTCATCACCGCCGATGAGGGCCTGCGCGGCGGCAAGCCGATCCCGCTGAAGGAAAACACCGACAAGGCGATCGAGATCGCCGCCAAGGCCGGCACCAAGGTCGATAAGGTCGTCGTCGTGCGCCGCACCGGCGGCAAGATCGGTTGGGTGGCCGGGCGCGACGTCTGGTACCATGACGAGACCGCGACGGTGAAGGGCGACTGCAAGCCGGAGAAGATGAAGGCCGAGGATCCGCTGTTCATCCTCTACACCTCGGGCTCGACGGGCAAGCCGAAGGGCGTGCTGCACACCACCGCCGGCTATCTCGTCTATGCCTCGATGACGCACCAATATGTCTTCGACTACCATGACGGCGATATCTACTGGTGCACCGCCGATGTCGGCTGGGTCACCGGCCACAGCTACATCGTCTATGGCCCGCTCGCCAACGGTGCGACGACGCTGATGTTCGAAGGTGTCCCGAACTACCCCACGCAGTCGCGCTTCTGGGAAGTCATCGACAAGCACAAGGTGAACATCTTCTACACCGCGCCGACGGCGTTGCGCGCGCTGATGGGCGCAGGCGACGAGCCGGTGAAGAAGACCTCCCGCAAGTCGCTTCGTGTGCTGGGCTCGGTCGGCGAACCGATCAACCCGGAAGCCTGGGAGTGGTATTTCAACATCGTCGGCAACGGCAAGGTGCCGATCGTCGACACCTGGTGGCAGACCGAAACCGGCGGCATCCTGATCACGCCGTTACCCGGCGCCACCGACCTCAAGGCCGGTTCGGCGACGCGGCCCTTCTTCGGCGTCAAGCCGCAGCTGGTCGACGGCGAAGGCAAGGTGATCGAGGGCGCAGCCGACGGCAATCTCTGCATCACCGATTCCTGGCCCGGCCAGATGCGCACCGTCTATGGCGACCACGACCGCTTCGTGCAGACCTATTTCTCGACCTACAAGGGCAAATACTTCACCGGCGACGGCTGCCGCCGCGACGCCGATGGCTATTACTGGATCACCGGCCGCGTCGACGACGTCATCAACGTCTCCGGCCACCGCATGGGCACCGCGGAAGTCGAATCGGCACTGGTCAGCCACGACAAGGTGTCCGAGGCCGCCGTCGTCGGTTATCACCACGACATCAAGGGCCAGGGCATCTACAGCTATGTCACCTTGATGAAAGGCGTCGACCCAAGCGAGGAGTTGCGCAAGGAGCTTGTCGCCCATGTCCGCAAGGAAATCGGCGCCATCGCCACGCCCGACAAGCTGCAGTTCGCCCCCGGCTTGCCGAAGACTCGCTCCGGCAAGATCATGCGCCGCATCCTGCGCAAGATCGCCGAGGACGATTTTTCCGCGCTCGGCGACACCTCGACCCTGGCCGATCCGGCCGTGGTCGATGATCTCATCGCCAACCGGCAGAACAAGAAGGGTTGACGATCATTCCGCCCAAGGTTTGGCAGGACACGATTGGCGAGACGCGAAATGGCTGAGCTTGGCTCCGTCACCGAACTCTGGCCCTATCCCGCGAGCTCGCTCGCCGGCGAATGCCGGGACGCCATTTCGGTCGGCCTGGAAACCATCGACGGTGACCGCCTGTTCGGCCTCGTCGATGTCTCCGACAACGAGATTGCGCGGCCCGATCGCGACGCGAAATGGCACAAGGTGCCGCGTATCCGCACCCGGCTGACCGGTGATCATCAGCTGGAGATCGCCGTGCCAGAGGGCGACTGGCTGCATGCGCCCGGCGCCGAATGCGACAGCGCCGTTTCGACCTATCTCGGCTTCGGTGCCTCGATCCGGCCGTTCCGCAGGGAAAACGTCGCGCCCGGCTATTCCGGCCCGCTGACAGCCGAGCGTTACCACAAGGCGCCGATCCATCTCTTGACCACGGCGTCGCTGGCGTGGCTGAAGGCGCTGCACCCGGAGTGTAGTCCCGACCCGCGCCGCTTCCGCCCCAACATCGTCGTCGACATGGCGGCGGTCGAAGGTTCGTTTCCCGAGACCGAATGGATCGGCCGCAAGCTCGCCATCGGCGACCTGCTGGTGACCATCTCGGCACCATGCCGCCGCTGCGGCTTCACCATCATCTCCCAGGACGGCTTCGACCACGACCCTGGCATCCTGCGCAATCTGGTCCGCCACAACGCCCATAATCTCGGCGTCTATTGCACGGTGGACAGGCCAGCCAGCGTCGAGATCGGCGCGCCGATGCGGTTCGTTCAGGATTAGAGCAGTTCCAGGAAAAGTGTGTGCGGTTTTCCGTCCGGAATTGCGTGAAAACAAAGAGATAGAGCGGTTCGCCGTTTCCGTGAAACGGTGAAACGCTCTAGCGCCGGTCCAGCCCCGGATCAGACAGATCACTACCGATACAGATCCGCCCGTGTCGGCGGCAGGCCGCTCGGGCCGCGCGCGCGTTTGGTGACGACGGTCTGGAAAATCTGTGCCGAGGCGCGCTCGAAGGTGATCGAACAGCCGGTGAGATAGAGCAGCCACAGCCGCGCCTTGGCCTCGCCGACTTCGGCGACCGCCTCGTCGAAGCGGGCCTGCAGCCGTTCGGCCCACAGCCGGCAGGTGCGCGCATAGTGTTCGCGCAAATTCTCGACGTCATAGACCAGGAAGCCATGCGCCTCGAAATTGCCGAGCGTCATGCCGATCGTGTCGAGTTCGCCGCCGGGGAAAATGTATTTGAGCAGCGCCTTGAACTCCGGCCCCTTGCGCAGGGTCTTCTTCAAATCGCCCTTGCTGCGCCTTGTGATGGCGTGGTGCAGATAGATGCCGCCCGGCTTGAGCAGGCGATGGACGGTCTTGAAATAGGTGGCGTGGTTGGCGAGCCCGAGATGCTCGAACATGCCGATCGAGGATATCTTGTCGAAGCTGCCTTCGAGCTCCGCATAGGATTTGATCTCGATGGTGATGCGGTCTTCCAGCCCCTCGGCGCGGATACGCTCGCGAGCGAGGTCCGTCTGCGCCTGCGACAGCGACACGCCGTGGCCGACGACGCCGTAATTCTTTGCCGCATGGATCAGCATGGCGCCCCAGCCGCAGCCGATGTCGAGCAGCTTTTCGCCCGGCTTCAGCCGGAGTTTGCGGCAGATATGGTCGAGCTTGTCGGCCTGCGCCTGGTCGATGCCGTTGGCGAAATCCGTGAAATAGCCGCAGCTATAGACCATGCGCTCGTCAAGGAAGAGCCGGTAGAAGGCGTTCGAAATGTCGTAGTGATGCTGGATCGCTTCCTGGCTCGATCCGCTGACATAGGGATTGCGCCCCGACAGATCGGTCCGCGCACTCATCTGCCTGCGTGACAACAGCACCGCCGGCAGGTCGCGCAGGATCGCCAGCTTCGGCAGCGACTTGATCTTGGTTCTGAGCTTGCCTTGCGACGGCAGGGCGTAGAAATCGAAAATCGTCCCGTCTTCGATGTCGATCGTCTTGGAAATCCACATCTCGATCAGCGTCGACAAAGACGGCCGCTTCACCACCTGCCAGACGATGTCCTGGTCGTTGATGGTGAGCACCGGCCCGGTGGCAGGACCGATCCGCTCGCCGGTCCACAGCCTGACCGCAAAACCCGGCTTCAGCGTTTCGATCACCGTGCGAACGATGCGCGCGGCCTTCTCGGCTGCTTCCATGCCATTCCTCCGAATGCTGGTCTCCCAGCGGGAGTTTGCCCGGCTGGGCGGACGATCGCAACCCGGCCCGGAAAAGCCGGCCGCCGGCTATTTCACACCGGCATCTTGTCTTTTGCTGCAACGCACTCCATCATGATGGTGTGTTCAACAAATCGAAAGGAGGTGATCCGATGTCGAGTGATTTCGTTTTCCAGAACGTGGCCTCAGCGGATTGCACTTTCGGGAAGCAGTCTTCCCGTTAAGGCGCGAGAAGCGCGGTGGGTGACTTCGGTCACCGCCATCGGCCGCGCCATGGACGGAAACACGGAAGGCCGCCGGCTTCGTCAAGAAGCGGCGGCCTTTTCCTTTGGAGCCAACCGGAACCCCTACTTGGTCAAAGACAGGTTCTCGATGTTGCGGGCAATGGTCTGGAAGGCATCGTTGAGTTCAGTGCCGCTGGCAACCTGGTAGAAATGCTTGATGCTGCCGGTGTCCGGGCTGGCGCAATCCTGCAAGGTCGCCTTGGCGTTCTGCTCGGTGAGATCGAAGCCGATGGTGAAGATCTCGATGCCCTTGTTGCGCATCGCGCCGCACAAGGTCTTGGCTGCCGTACGGGTCGGTTCCTTGCCCGCGTTGTTGTAGACCTGATCCACGCTGCTGGCGTCGAAATAGGACAGGTTGAACTCGCCGTCGGTCATCAGGATCGCGAATTTGGCGACTTTCTTTAGGTCCATTTTGGCCGGCCGCTGCGACGCCTTCATCACGCTGCCCCAGTTTTCCGACAGCATGTACCAGGCCCACTGCACGCCGATGTGGCCGGCGGTGCCGCCCGAAGCGGAAAAGTTCTTGATCACACTCTTGAGCGCGTTGGCGTCGGCCGTCAGCGGCATCAGCGCCGCGGCCGGGCAAGCCGCCGTATTGGTGTTTTGCGCGAAGCCCGACAGGAAATAGTCGCGATTGACCATGCCGACATCGGGGCCGGCATCCGTATACTGGTTGGCGCCCTTGCGCTCGGTGGCGCAATTGTCCGGACGCGTCGATGCCGAGACGGCTTGCGGGTCGCCATTGGCCGGAGCCTGTTTGCGCTGGCTGGACTTGGTTTCGACAAACACGCTGCCGGCGGCAAGCGCGCCGGCATTGACCGAATTGGCGTAGGGCACGATGGCGACGCGCACCCGCGGCTTGGACAAGTCCTGGCCGGCAAGGAAGGCATCGACGGCATTGCTTGCCGCCGCCTTCAAATCCTTGATCTTCTGACCAGCCATCGAGCCCGTGACGTCCAGCATCATCGAGACCTCGATGGTCTTGTCGGAATAGAGCGCGGAGGTGGAAGCACCGACACGCTGCATGTCGCCGACGCTGAACAGCGGAAAGTAAAGCCCGACATCGACGTGGGCGTCGGCCGTGACCGTATTGGCGGTCCTGTCGACGGTCAGCTTGTCGAGAACGATCTGATCGGCCTGCAAGATGCCTGCCATGCTGTTGGCGTCGAGAAAGGCCTGCACCGACTTGTTGGCATCGGCTTCCTTGATGACCCCGGTGGTCAGGTCGCGCGCCGTGGAGGTAACGGCGGCATCGACCACGCCCTGCAGGCTCGATTTGGCGTTGTAAATCTGGGAGATGTTGACGGCAAAGCCGACGCTGAGCGCCAGGACCGAAGCGGCAAGGCCGAACAACACCGCGAAACTTCCACTGCGATCCCTGGTGAAAACACCCGCCGCGTGAACAAGATCCCCATAATTCCGCATGCTTCAGCCTCCGCTCGCCTCGGCCTCGTCGCCGCAGGAAGGCCGATGCAGGATTCCGGCCGGATCGCGCGGTTGCCTCCGCGAAAGCAGCCGGCCATCATTCAAGCCATTGTTTTTGCTGGGTTCTGCATCGCAGCAAAGTGAACGGACGGTAAACGGAAATTCACGCAAGCGACTTCGTTTACGAAGCGCTTACCATGATCCACTGCGTGCCGAATGCCGGTCCCGATCCGGCACAGATGTCCGGAGGATGCAGTGTGTCGAAGCGGACCAGAATCCGGGCCAAGAACCGCTCTACGCGAGCATGTGCGCGCCGACGGTCTTGTCGACGCCGTGATAGGGCGGATTGAACAGCTTGCCTTCCTGCTCGTAGGTCCAGACCTTGAACAGGCTGAGCCGATGCGGGCCAAAACTGTGCAGCAGCGGCACATCCGTGGCGTCGCGGCCGCGCGCGATGACGACACGGCCGATCCTGGGCGTGTTGTGGCGGGGGTCGAACGTGTACCACTTGCCGTCGAGGTAGACTTCCATCCAGGCCGAGAAATCCATCGGCGCCGGATCGACCGGCACGCCAATGTCGCCGAGATAGCCGTTCACATAGCGGGCCGGGATGTTCATGCAACGGCACAGCGTAATCGCCAGATGGGCGAAGTCGCGGCAGACACCGACCCGCTCCTCATTCGCCTGTGCGGCCGTGCGCGTCGGACGGGCATAGCCATAGCCAAAGGACAACCGGTTATGGACATAGTCGACAATCGCCTGCACCCGCGCCCAGCCGGACGGCAGATGGCCGAAAAGCTGCCAGGCCAGCCCACCCAGATGGTCGGTCTCGCAATAGCGGCTGCCGAGGAGATAGCCGAGCACATCGTCCGGCAGTTCCGACACCGGCACTTCCCTGGCCAGCGTGTTGACCTCGTCGGGCTCACCGCTGTCCTCGACGGCAGCGTCGTAGAGGATACGGAAATTGCCGGCGGGCGCGACAAAGCGGCGGCAGGCATTGCCGAACAGGTCGTGATAGACCTTGCTCGGCACCGAAGGCGAGGTCAGCACGCGCGTCTGCCGCTTGATGTCGGCCTGCCGGTCCGCATGGATCTCGAGCAGCGAGATGACCGGCGTGGCGTCCACACAGTCAATGGCGATTTCGTAGCCAAGCCGGATCAGCATCGCAAGTCCCCCCGTCGATCTCGTGGAAAACAGTCTTGCTCAAACGCCAGAAGCGGGACCATGGTTCCCTGGAACTATCGAAAAGGACCGCCCACGCCTTCCCAGGCGGGCGTGGCGACGTTACCGTCGAACGACATGTTTTGACCCTCCTGAAACGCTCCCTGACCCCGTTGGAAAATCTTATGTTTGCAGGCAGAAAATTCGCCGCCTTCCTCTTCGATATGGATGGCACGGTGCTCAATTCGATTGCTTCGGCCGAGCGGGTCTGGGCGGCATGGGCGCGTCGGCATGGTCTCGACGTCGAAACCTTCCTGCCGACGATCCACGGCGTGCGCGCGGTCGAGACCATCACCAGGCTGGCGCTTCCCGGTGTCGACCCGGTCCACGAGGCGCATGTGTTGTTGCAGGCCGAGTCGGATGACGTCGAAGGCGTGCTTCCGATCGCCGGCGCCGTGCCGTTTCTCAACGCTTTGCCGCCCGAGCGCTGGGCGATCGTCACTTCGGCGCCGCGCCCGCTGGCGCTGCTGCGCATGCAGGCGGCCGGCATCCCGGTTCCGGCCTTGATGGTCGCGGGCGAGGATGTTTCGCACGGCAAACCGGCGCCCGACTGTTTCCTGCTCGCGGCAAAACGGCTCGGCGTCGATATAGGCGATTGCCTGGTCTTCGAAGATGCCCCGGCAGGCATCGCAGCCGCCGAGACGGCAGGAGCGTCGGTGATGGTGATCAGCGCCACCCACCAGCACCCGATGGCGACGCAGCATACCGCGATAGCCGGCTATGACGCTGTCGCCATCGCCGTCGATGACGGTGGCTGGATGACCTTGGAGCCGCAGCGCAGCGCGGCCTGAGGAATTGAGGAACTGAGGAACTGAGGAACTGAGGAACTGAGGAACTGAAACCATCGTGCGCGATGCGCCTTTCTTCAACTCTTCAGTTCTTCAGTTCTTCATTTCCTCAGCTCTTTGTTCCCGAACTCTAGAAATCCGTAGCCAAGCCCTTGACCTCCCAGTCGCCGTAGCGACCGGGTTCCTTGCCGCCGCGGCCGCCGACCTCTTTCGGCAGCGCAGCTTCCTTCTGGCGATACTCGTCACGGCGCGCCTTGGCCTCGGCCAGCGCGCGGCGGGCGGCGGGTGTCAGGTCCTTCGGAGGCGCAGCGCCATACGGATCGGTGTCGGCTTTGCTGGTTTCGTCGGTCATGCGATAGTTCCGGCGGATTGAAACGAGAGGCGGCGTTTCCCATCATATAGCGATGATGACACCCGGATCGACCCCTTTTTGCCGCGGCCGCAAACGGAGCAGACGATGAGCACGCTACGCACCGCCATGCTTCTGGCCGCAATGACGGCGCTGTTCATGGGCGTCGGCTTCCTGATCGGCGGCACCGGCGGCATGATGATCGCCTTCCTGGTCGCCGCCGGCACCAACCTGTTCAGCTACTGGAACGCCGACAAGATGGTGTTGTCGATGAACCATGCCGTCGAGGTCGACGCCAGGAACGCGCCCGAATTTTACGCCATCGTCGAGGCGCTTGCCAAGCAGGCCGGCCTGCCGATGCCGAAGACCTACCTGATCGACAACCCGCAGCCCAATGCCTTCGCCACCGGCCGCAATCCCGAGAACGCCGCCGTCGCGGCCTCGACCGGCCTGCTGGAGCGTCTTTCGCATGAGGAGGTGGCGGCGGTCATGGCGCATGAACTCGCCCACATCCAGCACCGCGATACGCTGACCATGACCATCGTGGCGACGCTCGCCGGCGCCATCTCGATGCTCGGCAATTTCGCCTTCTTCTTCGGCGGCAGCCGCGACAACAACAATCCGTTCGGCTTTGTCGGCGTGCTGGTGGCGATGCTGGTCGCGCCCTTTGCCGCCATGATCGTGCAGATGGCGGTCAGCCGCACGCGCGAGTACGAGGCCGACCGGCGGGGTGCTGAAATCGTCGGAAATCCGCTTTGGCTGGCATCAGCGCTTGACAAGATCGCTCGCGGCGCCGAACGCATCCGCAACCCGGATGCCGAGCGCAACCCCGCGACCGCGCATCTCTTCATCATCAATCCCTTGCACGGCGAGCGCATGGACAGCCTGTTTTCGACCCACCCGAACACCGACAACCGCATCGCCGCGCTGCAGGCGATGGCGCGCGACATGGCGGGCCGCACCAACCAGCCGGCGCCGCGCCAAGCGCCCGTGCCCACCGAAGAACTGCAGGCCGATGGCCAAGGTCCATGGGGCAGGCCGGCGCAGCCCGAGCCGCCGGCCGAACCGGAACAGCCAAAGCCCAACCCGTGGGGCCGCAACCCGACCGGACCCAAAGGTCCGTGGTCGTGAGCGAAGCCAGAGGCCGGCCCGCACATTCAGGCAATCGCGAAACCAGCTCCGACGAACCGTTCGCCGGCCTCGCCGCGCGCAAGGCGGCGGCGCGGCTGCTGGCCGCCGTCATCGATGCCAGGACACCACTCGACGGGCTGACCGACCATGAGAACGGCCACCCGCAATACAAGGCGCTCGATATGCGCGATCGCGGCCTGGTGCGCGCCATACTGGTGACCGCGCTGCGCTACCGCATGACCATTGCCGGGCTCCTCGCCCGCCGGTTGGAAAAGCCGCTGCCACCGAACGCCACGGCTCTGTCGCACCTATTGCATGTCGCGGCGGCGCAAATCCTGTTCCTCGACATTCCTGACAGCGCCGCCGTCGACCTTGCCGTGACCCACGCAAAATCCGATCCCCGCACGCAGCGCTTTTCCGGCCTCGTCAACGGCGTGCTGCGCACGTTGGCACGCGCCAAGGAAACCGAACTGCCGGCAGCCCTCGCCGCCACCGACGAAGCGCCAAAGTGGTTCTCGGATAGGCTGAAGGCCGCCTATGGCGCCGACAAGACGAAGCAGATTCTCGCTGCTCACCGGGTGGAGGCTCCGGTCGACTTCACCGTCAAGGCCGATCCCGAACTGTGGGCCGAAAAGCTCGGTGGCATCGTGCTGCCGACCGGCACGATCCGGGTGGAAAAGCTCAGCGCCTCCGTCACCGAACTGCCCGGCTTCGAGGATGGCGCCTGGTGGGTTCAGGATGCCGCGGCCAGTTTTCCGGCACGGCTGTTCGGCGATGTCAAAGGATTGCGCGTCGCCGACCTCTGCGCCGCACCGGGCGGCAAGACCGCCCAGTTGATCCTGGCCGGCGCAAAAGTCACCGCCGTCGACACCTCGAAGAACCGCCTGGCGCGACTGACGCAGAACCTCGAACGGCTCGGCCTGTCGGCGGACATCGTCCAGGCCGATCTGCTGAAGTACCAGCCGGCGGAGCTTTTCGACGCCGTCCTGCTCGACGCCCCCTGCTCTTCCACCGGCACGGTGCGGCGGCATCCCGACGTACCGTGGACCAAGACCATGGCCGATGTCGAAAAGCTTGCCGACCTGCAGGCAAGGCTGCTCGCCCGCGCCGTCACCTTGGTCAAACCGGGCGGTCGGATTGTTTTTTCCAACTGCTCGCTCGACCCGATCGAAGGCGAAGATCTTTACCGCGTCTTTCTGGCCGGCAACAAAACCATCGCCAACGATCCATTGCAGCCGGGCGAGATCGACGGCATCGATGCTTTCCTGACCAGCCAGGGCACGCTGCGCACCACACCAGCCGATTTCGACCTAGGTTCGCCGGGGATTTCCGGCCTGGACGGCTTCTTCGCCGCCCGCATGCGGCGTGTCGCTTAGGGTGCAACGCGTCGCCCAGGATGTGTCGAGATTCAGGTCAGGCCGCGCCGAGAGCGGCGGTTTCTGAGAACCGGAGCGGAGCGTACTGAAGTACGTGAGCACCGGAAGCGCAAGAAACCGGCGCTCGCAGGCCGGCCTCACCTGAATATCGATACATCCTAAAGCATGTCGTCAAGCGACCAGGGCTTCCCCCACCGCGCATCGATCTCATCGTCGACATTCTGGTAGCGGATATCGGTGGAGAGCCGGATACGCCCCTCCCTGCTCTTGTTGATGGTCGAGGCATGGATCATGTAGGGGGAGTGCAGGACGACATCGCCGGCCTCGAAATCCGCGATCAGCCAGCGTGTGTCGAAGCGCTCCGCCATGCCAGGCAGATCCTTCGACACCCAGCCGCCTTCGCTCATGTTTCTGTTAAAGGCGCTGATGCGTTCCTCGGGGCTAAGCCCGGCATTGTCCCTGGCGAAGCGGGCTTCCATATCGAGGCCGATCGCGTGTGATCCCTGGAGATAGACCAGACCGCCCATGTCGACGGAAACGTCGCCGATCGGGATCCAGGCCGTGACGATGCGGCTGGTGCCGCCGCGCAGATAGACGAGATCGTAATGCGCCGGCGTCGCCACAGTCGTGCCGGGCAGGGTGAAGCGCATGAGCTTGCGCTTGTGCAGGTAGGACAGCCCGCCGACAAACGCATCCATCAGCCGCGACATCGGCGGCTGCGCACAAAATCCTTCATAGGCGGTGGAACGAACCAGCGCCATCAGCCGGCGATCGGCGAGCTGGCGGTCGAATACACCGGCCGCCGCCTGCCCAAGCGCAGGATCGGACCCAGACTTCAGCAGCCCGGTATCGGCCAGATGCGAAAACACCCAGCCGCGAAAATCGATGACGTCGCTGCGCGGCAGCACGCCTTTCAGCCAGACATAGCCTTGCTCGGCAAAGAGCTTGCGGATCGTCTCGATGCCGACCTTGGGGTCGGTCGGCGAGAGATAGCCCAGCCGGTTCGGCGCCGTCGACAATGTCTTGCCGTTCGCGATCAGAGCGATCGGCGGAACAGTGTCCTCAAGCTCTGCTCGGCTTGTTGATCTTGACATTTCAGTCATCCACGAATTGTCATCTCAGCAAGCAGTGCCACGTCTGCCATCGCTCCGGCCATGGATAGAACGAAAGACTGGACTTTTCGCTCATGCCCGATCGCCCTTTTGCACTCTACAGATCGGCGCCGTCCGCCGCTGGCGGCCTGTCGGTTACCGGGATTGGCCGGCATCGCGTCACCCAGGCGATCAACATACGCAAGTTGCCAGAGTTCGCCGTAGTGCTGGTCGAGGATGGTCAAGGCTGGCTCGAAACCAAAGCTTTCGGCGTGCAGACGGTCACAGCGCCCGCTTTGTTCTGGCTGTTTCCCGGCAAGACGCATTCCTATGGACCGGACGCCTCCGGCTGGCTTGAGCGCTGGGCGCTGTTCGACGGTGCCCTGACGCGGGATTTCACCCGGCTGCGGCTCATCGCCGAGGACGCACCCGTCGTGCCGTTGCACGATCTCAGCGAGATGCAGCGTCTGTTTGACAGACTGCACAGCGAGCTTTCGCTCGATACGGTGCTGAGCCAGGCGGAAGCCGCTGCCACGATGCATGGCATCGTCGTGCGGGCCGCCCGCCAAGCCGCGGATCGGAGCAATCGAGAACGAGATCCGGGCCTTCACGGTGCCGCCGACATCCGGCCCATCATCGACGAATTGCGCCGCTGCGCCTGCGATCCGATCGATCTCGACGTCTTCGCCGCGAAATTCGGGATGTCGCCGGCAACCATGCGCCGCAGGTTCGCGCTGGCCACCGGCATGTCCCCCAAGGCCTTTCAATTGCGCATTCGGCTCGACCGCGCCAAGCAGATGCTGGCCGGTTCCGATTCGTCGATTGAATCCATCGCCGCCGCCGTCGGCATCCACGACGCCTTTTATTTCTCGCGCCTGTTTCGCGATCGCGAAAACTGTTCGCCGAGCGAGTTCCGATCGCGTCACAACCGCAGGTGAGTGCCGGATTGTCGGGCTTACCCCCGGAAATCGCTCGACTTTTTTCGGCGTTGACCGGCCGCCGGGAGCGTGAAGCCGTTCACGTCGATCGAATTCGACTTCGCATAAGTTCTTGAAGCATATAAGCTTGTGCTGGGGTACCGGAGCATGATGCCGAAAAGTGTGACGCGGCTTTCGGACAACATCATGCTCTATCACTAGGTGACGAGGAGGGGTTTTGGCACTGGCTGCCGGCAGTACGACACGTCTGTGGACGCTTGTCGCCAAGGAGTTTTGGCGCAAGACGCGCCGGCGCCTGCGGGCAGGGCCAGTCTATCGCTGGCGCTATTCCGGACGCACGCCGGAGCGCGTCCTGATTGCGCCGCCGGATCTCAGGCTCGCCGACCCGCAGATCGCGCTCGAAATCTATTATGGCCGCTATCCGCTGTCGGGCCATCTGGTCGAGACCGGCGGCAAATCGCCGTTCCAGATCGACGTTGCCAATCGTGGTTGGGTGAAAACGCTGCACGGCTTCCGCTGGCTGCGCCACATGCGCGCCGCCGGCACCGAGCTGGCCGCAGCCAATGCCCGCGCGCTGGTTTCCGACTGGATCGCCATGCATAGCAACCAGATTTCCGGCATCGCTTGGGAGCCCGGCACGACCGCCAAGCGCGTCATCGCCTGGCTGCAACATTCCTCGGTTGTCCTACAAGGGGCCGAATTTCCGTTCTATCGCGCCTTTCTGAAATCGCTCGCCGTGCAGATCCGCTATCTGCGCTCGATGGCGCGCGAAATGCCGGACGGCAAGGACAGGCTGCGCGCCCGCATCGCGCTTGCCTTCGCCGCGCTGTCGCTGCCGGCGCCGGCCTCGGCATTGCGCGGCGCCACCCGCAATCTGGCCGAGGAACTCGACCGGCAGATCCTTCCCGATGGCGGCCATATTTCGCGCAACCCGATGGCGGTGCTTGAACTGCTCGCCGACCTTTTGCCGTTGCGCCAGACCTATGCCAACCAGGCCGAGACACCGCCGGCAGCGCTTATGGGCGCCATCGACCGCATGCTGCCGGCGCTGCGCTTCTTCCGTCACCAGGACGGCAGCCTCGCCCGCTTCAACGGCATGGGCGCCACCATCCACGACCGCATCGCCACCATATTGCGCCACGACGACACCGCCGGCGCGCCGCTGCTGCACGCACCGCATTCCGGCTATGAGCGGCTGTCTATGGGCGGCGTGACCGTCATTGCCGATACCGGCGCGTCGCCGCCCGTCGACGTGTCCAACGCCGCGCATGCCGGGTGCCTGGCCTTCGAACTGTCTTCCGGCCGCCAGCACTATGTCGTCAATGCCGGTATCGACACCTATGGTGCCGCCGAATTCCGGCCGCTGGCCCGCGCCACGGCGGCGCATTCGACCGCCACCATCAACGACACCTCGTCGGCGCGTTTTTCCCATTCGCTGCGCGTCAACGACCTGCTCGGCACGCCATTGCTGGGTGGCCCGCAGCATGTGCCGTGCAAGCGCATCGACCAGAAGGGCGCGCAAGGCTTTATCGCCCGCCATGACGGCTACGTCCAGCGCTTCGGCTTCCAGCATGAGCGTGAGCTGAAACTGTCGAGCGAGGGTAATGTGCTTGCCGGACGGGACCGCTTCCTGCGTCCCGGCGGTGCAGCGATCCGCAACAACGGCCGCGACTTCGTCGTGGTGCGCTTCCACATTCATCCCGACATCAACCTACTGCAGGACGAGCATGACCGCCTAGTGCTGACCGCCGACCAGGCCGACACCTGGGTGTTCACCTGCACCGAAGTGGTGCCGGAAGTGGAGGAATCGATCTATTTCGCCGGCCTTGGCGGCCCGCGGCGCAGCCGTCAGATCGTGCTGACCTTCAAGGCCTCGGAGATTGCCGAGGTGCATTGGCAGCTGACGCGCACCGGCATCGCCGGCTACCCCGAGAACAACTGACCATTGCGGCGGCCGGCCTCCCGGCTCGACCTTCCTGCTTGATTTCCTGATGTCATGTGCTACGGCCCGGCAACGCTCTCCAATCAGCCCTGAAAGGCCGCCAGCCCATGGCCGTCGCCGCCAAGAACATTCCGGCACCTGACCTCGTTCCGGTCCGCCGCGCCCTGCTTTCCGTTTTCGACAAGACCGGCCTGATCGACTTCGCCAAAGGCCTGGCCGCGGCCGGCGTCGAGCTGGTGTCGACCGGCGGCACGGCAAAGGCGATCGCCGATGCGGGGCTGGCCGTGCGCGACGTCTCCGAACTGACCGGCTTTCCCGAGATCATGGACGGCCGCGTCAAGACACTGCATCCGTCGGTGCATGGCGCGCTGCTCGGCGTGCGCGACGATCCCGAACATGCCAAGGCCATGCACGATCACGGCATCGAGCCAATCGATCTCCTCGTCTCCAATCTCTACCCGTTCGAGGAGGTCCGCCGGTCCGGCGCCGACTATGCAGCGATCGTCGAGAACATCGACATTGGCGGTCCGGCGATGATCCGCGCCTCGGCCAAGAACCACGCCTATGTTGCCATTGTCACCGATCCCGGCGACTACGCCTCGGTGCTCAATGCGCTGGAGATGAACATCGGCTCACTGTCGCTGGACTTCCGCAAGAAGCTGGCAGCCAAGGCCTTTGCCCGCACCGCCAGCTACGATGGGGCGATTTCCGGCTGGTTCGCCGAGACGCTGGAGATCGAGCATCCGACATGGCGTGCCTTCGGCGGTAAGCTGGAAAGCGTCATGCGCTATGGCGAAAACCCGCATCAGAGCGCCGGTTTCTACGTCAACGGCGACAAGCGTCCGGGCGTCGCCACGGCCCGCCAGTTGCAGGGCAAGCAGCTGTCCTACAACAACATCAACGACACCGACGCCGCCTTCGAACTGGTCGGCGAGTTCGATCCCAACCGCTGCGCCGCGGTCGCCATCATCAAGCACGCCAACCCGTGCGGCGTTGCCGAAGGCGCGTCACTGACCGAGGCCTATGCGAGAGCATTGGCCTGTGATCCGGTCTCGGCCTTTGGCGGCATCGTCGCCATGAACCGCATCCTCGATGCCGAGGCGGCCGAGGAGATCGTCAAGACCTTCACCGAAGTGATCATCGCGCCGAACGCCTCGGAAGACGCCGTCCGCATCGTTGCCGCCAGGAAGAACCTGCGCCTGCTGGTCACCGGCGGCCTGCCCGATCCGCGTTCTGCCGGCACCACGGTGAAGTCCGTCGCCGGCGGTATGCTCGTCCAGGGCCGCGACAATGCGGTGGTCGACGATCTCGAACTCAAGGTGGTGACCAGGCGCGCGCCGACAGCGGCTGAGATGGCCGATCTCAAATTCGCCTTCCGCATCGCCAAGCACGTCAAGTCGAACGCCATTGTCTACGCCAGGGACGGCGCCACCGTCGGCATCGGCGCCGGCCAGATGAGCCGTGTCGATTCCTCGCGCATTGCCGCCCGCAAGGCGCTCGACGCGGCGGAAGCGGCTGGCCTGGCGGAGCCGCTGACCAAAGGCTCGGTGGTTGCCTCCGATGCCTTCTTCCCCTTCGCCGATGGGCTGATCTCAGCCATCGAAGCCGGGGCCACCGCCGTCATCCAGCCCGGCGGCTCGATGCGCGACGACGACGTCATCGCCGCCGCCGATGAGCATGGCATCGCGATGGTGTTTACCGGGGTCAGGCATTTCAGGCATTGAGCGCCGCACTTCCCTTCCCCCCCTTGTGGGAGAAGGTGGATTGCCGCGAAGCGGCAAGACGGATGAGGGGTGCTCCAGCGGAGTGAGGCGTCGGCGTTCCCTGGAACACCCCTCATCCGACCTCGCTTCGCGAGGCCACCTTCCCCACAAGGGGGAAGGAAGAACGCAGTCACTCCACCGGCTGATCCGCCGGATATGGCGTCCAGATCAATATCGCGATGCCGACGCCCAAGAACAGCACGATCGCAGCCATACCGAGCCGCGCCGAGCCGCTGGCGAGCGTGATCGACGCCACCATGAACGGCGCCAGGAAACTCGTCGCACGTCCGGCCAGCGCATAGATGCCGAAATAGCGGCCGGACTCGGCAGCGGTCACGCTACGCGCCATGTAGGAGCGCGACGATGCCTGCACCGGCCCGAAGGCCAGCCCGATCAACAAGCCGTAGAAGATGTAGGCCTTTTCCGCCGCCGTGCCGAACAGGCCGCCGCTATCGGCCCCCGGCATCATCCAGGCGCCGAACAGCGTGTAACCAGGCCCGGTCGAAACGATACCGATGGTGGCGAGGCTGAGCATGACGAGCGAAATCATCACGATCGTCTTGGAGCCGAGCGCGGTGTCGAGACGCGCGGCAACCAGGCAACCGACGATAGCGACGACATTGAGGATGATGCCGAACATGCCGATCTCGGTGATCGACCAGTGGAACATCGCCGCCGCAAAGGTGCCGCCCAAGGCGAGCAGCGCGTTGACGCCGTCCTGATAGATCATGCGAGCGACAAGGAAGCGAAGGATGCCACTGCGCTGGCGCACTTCGGTCAGTGTCGACTTCAGCTCCGACAGGCCTTCGCGGACCGCCGGCACGATCGGAATGCCTTTGATGGCGTCCGGCGTGAAGAAGAACATCGGCAGGATGAACAGGAAATACCAGCCAGCCGACAGCGGCCCCGTGGCGCGCGCGTCCTCGCCTAATTTCGGGTCGAGCCCGAACAGCGGGTCGATGCCGATGATCGTCTTGCCGGTCTCCGCCGAGCCCGCCAGGCAGGTGACGACAAAGATCAGCGCGATCATGCCGCCGAGATAGCCGAGGCCCCAGGCCATATTCGAGATGTGGCCGATCTCGCTCTTCGGCACCAGGCGCGGCATCATCGAATCGTTGAACACGGTCGAAAATTCCGCCGCGACCGAAGCCAGAGAGAAGAACAGCACCACCAGGAAAAGGTTTGAACCGGGCGCGGCGAACCACAGCAGGCAAAGACTGATGATCTTGATCGAGGCGAAGAAGGCGATCCATGGCTTGCGTGGGCCGGTCTGGTCGGCGATCGAGCCAAGGATTGGCGACAGAACGGCGATGACCAGGCCCGCAGCGGCGATGCCATAACCCCAGGCGGCCTGACCGCTTTCGGGATTGCTGGCCATGCGCGAGACGAAATAGGGGCCGAAGATAAAGGTGGTGACGACGGTGAAAAACGGCTGCGCCGCCCAGTCGAACAGCATCCACCCCCAGATGCCGCGTCCCGATGCCCGCTGCACTGTTTCTACTGCCGCCATGATTCCCCCGACATCCGCTCCGCCCGTGTCGGGCGCCATGTCTGCATGTTTCCGGTGCTCATGCAATTAACAAGCGCCGCGCCCCGGGTGGGGGTCGGTGCCGCACCCCCACCCCGCCGCTTCGCGGCGATACAAGGGAGGAGGGTAAGGCCTCACATCCCCGTCAGATCGCTCATCAGCCCGGACGCCACCGACAGCCGCGACACGGTGATGTCGCCGCCTTCGGTCAGTGCCTGCAGGCGCTCGCGGATGCGCGCTACCCTCTCGCCGCCGGCCTCCAGCCAGGCCGCCACAGGGTCGGCCGTCCCGGCATGGCCGGTGAGAGCCGCCACCGCGATGCCGCGTCGCGCCGCGCCGATCGTGTCTGTGGCGCGCGACAGCGCCAGCTGGTCGTAATAATCCGACGGTGTGATCGACCGCGCCGCCTCTTCGACGCGCGGAATGCGGAAGGCGTCGCTGACGGCGAAGAACGCCTTGGCCGCCGCAACGATGTCGGCATTGGCCGTGCGCGCCGTCAGTGCGATATCGGGGATCAATTCAGCCAGATCGGCCAGGGCCAGCTTTTCGGCCAGCTTTTCCGGCGCGCCGACCTTGAACAGGCCGTGCCGCCGCTCCTCGATCCGCTCGCGCGAGAAGGCCGGCAGCAGTGAGATGAGCTTCGGCTCCAGCGCCTTGCGCGCCTCCTGCAATTCGGCGATGCGCTGGCCAAGCGCTGCGGCGCCCGCATCGTTCTTCAGATACCAGCCGCTGGTCACAAAGATAAGCCGGCTGACGGACTGGTAGAGGTCGAGCTGTGCCTGGCCATCGATCTGGCTGTCGAGCGCGTCGATCTCGCGGTAGAGCGCCGGCAGCCCGAAGCCATCGCGCACCACGGCGAAGGTGCGCACCACATCGGCGGCGCTGCGCCCTGTGGCTTCCTGCAGCCGGTTGACGAAGGACGGGCCGCCGCGGTTGACGAGATCGTTGGCGACGACGCGAGCGATGATCTCGCGGCGCAGACGGTGGCCGTGGATCTCAGTGGCGTATTTCTTCGCCATGCGGTCAGGGAAATAGCCCATCAGGTCACGGTCGAAATGCGCATCGTCCGGCACGTCACTGGCGACGATGTCGGAAAACAGCACGATCTTGGCATAGGCAAGCAGCACGCCGAGCTCGGCCCGGGTCAGCGGCTCGCCGCGCGCCTCGCGCTCGGCAAGGGCTGCCGGCGACGGCAGCGTCTCGACCGCACGGTCGAGCAGGCCGCGCGCCTCCAGCGCCGTCATGAAACGGCTCTGATGCGCGATGTCGGCAAGCCCGCGCTTGCGCGCGATCGAAAGCGCCAGCGTCTGTTCGTAATTGTTGGACAGAACCAACCCGCTGACCTCGTCGGTCATTTCGGCCAGCAATTTGTTGCGCGCCTGCCGGGTCAGCGACCCCTTGCGCATGGCGGAAGCCAGCGCGATCTTGATGTTGACCTCGACGTCGGAGCAGTTCACGCCACCCGAATTGTCGATGGCGTCGGAATTGCAGCGGCCGCCATTCATACCGAACTCGATGCGGGCGCGCTGCGTGACGCCGAGATTGGCGCCCTCGCCGATCACTTTCGCCCGGACATCGAGCGCGGTGATGCGGATGGCGTCGTTGGCGCGGTCGCCGACATCGGCGTTGGTTTCGCCCGAGGCCCTCAAATAAGTGCCGATGCCGCCAAACCACAGAAGGTCGACATTCGCCTTGAGGATGGCGGTCATGATCTCGACCGGGGTCGCGGTGGTCTTGGCTAGGCCGATCGCCGCCGCCGCTGCTGCGGGCAGCGTGATCGACTTCTGGCTGCGCGAGACGATCACGCCGCCTTCCGACAGTTTGGTCTTGTCGTAGTCCTGCCAGGACGAGCGCGGGAGGGCAAACATGCGCTCGCGCTCGGCCATCGACGCCACCCTGTCCGGATCGGGATCGATGAAGATGTCGCGATGGTCGAAGGCCGCGATCAGCCTGGTCTGCGGCGACAACAGCATGCCGTTGCCGAACACGTCGCCCGACATGTCGCCGACGCCGACGACGGTGAAGGGCGAGGTCTGGATGTCGCGATTCATCTCGCGGAAATGCCGCTTCACAGCTTCCCAGGCGCCCTTGGCGGTGATGCCCATCTTCTTGTGGTCGTAGCCGGCCGAGCCGCCGCTGGCGAAGGCGTCGTCGAGCCAGAAGCCGTGTTTCTCCGAGATTGCGTTGGCGGTGTCGGAGAAGGTCGCTGTGCCCTTGTCGGCGGCGACGACGAAATAGGGATCGTCGGGGTCGCGCCTGACAACGCCGGCCGGCGGGATGACGCCGTCCAGGCCGATATTGTCGGTGATCGACAGCAGGCTGGAGACGAAGTTCTTGTAGGCCGAGGTGCCGGCCTCGAAGATAGCGTCGCGGCTGCCGCCTGCGGGCAGGCGTTTGGGGAAGAAGCCGCCCTTGGCGCCGACCGGCACGATAACGGCGTTCTTGACCTGCTGCGCCTTGACCAGGCCGAGCACTTCGGTGCGGTAGTCCTGGGCGCGGTCCGACCAGCGCAGGCCGCCGCGCGCAACCGGGCCGAAGCGCAGATGCACGCCTTCGACCTCGGACCCGTACACGAAAATCTCGCGCCATGGCCGCGGCGCCGGCAGGCCCTCGACTGCCTGCGAGTCCAGCTTGATCGCCAGCGACTGGCCCCTGGCCTTCGTTTCGGCAACGAAATGGTTTGTTCGCAGCGACGATTCGATCAGATTGAGATAGCGGCGGATGATGGTGTCGTCATCGATATTGGGCACCTCTTCCAAGGCATCCTTGATCTTGGCTTTGAGGTGCTTGGCGGCAACGACGCCGTCCGTCTCAGCGGTCGGGCCGAGACGGGCGATGAACAGCGCATGCAGGCCGCGTGCAATGTCCGGATAGCGATTGAGGGCTGCGGCAATGAAATCCTGGCTCTGCGGAATGCCGGCCTGCTGCAGATAGCGGCCATAGGCGCGCAGGATGGTGACTTCGCCCGACCACAGGCCGGCGGTCTGGGCAAGGCCGTTATAGCTGTCATTGTCGACGTCGCCGCGCCACACCGACAGGAAGGCGTCCTCGAACAGCGCCCCACCGTCGGCGAGGTCGATCGGCTTGCCGTAGCTGTTCTCCAGTTCCATGTCGTGGACGAAAACGGTGTCGCCGCCATCCTCGCCGACTTCGAAGGTGCGCTCGCTGATGACGCGGAAGCCGATGTTTTCCAGCACCGGCACCCGCCGCGACAGCGCCACCGGGCTGCCGTGATGGTAGATCTTCAATGCCGCCTGATGCGGCTTCTGCTCGGCATGCCGGTAATAGTCGATGGCGATCGGATTGCTTGCGCTGATCTTGGCGATGCGCCCGGCATCCGCCAGTGCCACGGCGGCACTGAAGGAGTCGCGATAGCCCTCCGGAAGCCGCGCAGCGATCGCCTTCAGCGACGGATCGCTGCCGCCGGCTTCCGCCGCCTCGGCCAGCGCGTCGTCCCAGGTGCGCACGATGTCGCGGATCGCCGCCTCGATCGCCGCCGGCTCGACTTTCGGCGTCTTGCCGCCGGAGCGGCCGATGATGAAGTGGACCCGCGCCAGCCCGCCTTCAGGGAAGGCCGGATAGTAAGCCGACAGCCGGCCCTCGAAAACGGTCTTGAGGTACGTGCCGACCTTCTCGCGCACGACGCTGTCATAGCGGTCGCGCGGCACGAAGACGAGGATGGAGACGAAGCGGTCGAACTGGTCGACGCGCACCAGCGCCCGCACCCGCGGCCGTTCGATCAGGCCGAGAATGGCTGCGGCGTGTTTCTTCAGGACCGGCACCGGCACCTGGAACAGTTCGTCGCGCGGATAGCTTTCCAGCACGTTGATCAGCGCCTTGCCGGAATGGTCGTGGCGGTCGAAACCGGACTTGGCGATGATGGTTTCGGCCTTTGACCTCAGATACGGGATCTTCATCACCGAGCGCGTGTAGGCGGTCGAGGTGAACAGGCCGACGATGCGCAATTCGCCGGCAAGCGCGCCCTTGGCGGTGTAGGTCTTGACGCCGATATAATCGAGATAGATGCGGCGGTGCACCAGCGACTTGGCGTTGGCCTTGGTGACGATCAGCGGCTCCGGCCCATGAAGGAAGGCGCGGATCTCCGGCGTCGTCGACACCGCCTCGGTTCCGCGCCGCAGCACCAGCACGTCCGGATCGGCCAGGATGCCGAGGCCAGGCTTGTCGGCGCGCTCCAGCGTGCCGCTATCCTCGCCGCCGACATATTTGAACTCGCGCATGCCGAGGAAGGTGAAATTGTCGTCGCGCAGCCATTCGAGAAAGGCGATTGCCTCGGCGACGCTTTTCTTGTCGAGCGGCACCGCCGAGTAGCGGAACTCCGAGATTGCCTGGTCGAGACGGGCCAGCATCGGCTTCCAGTCGCTGACGGCGGCGCGGACCTGGTTAAGCATCTTGCGCAGGCGCTCGGCCAAGCCGTTCGCCTGCTCCGCCGTCAGGCGCGGGATGTGGACATGAACGACGCTCAGCCGGTCGTGGGTGCCGTCGTCCTTGAGGATGCTGCCGTCGCCGACGACCTCGTCGACACCGGCCTTACCATGGCGCACGACGATGACCGGATGGGTGACCAGCGTCGGTTCGCCTGATGTCTCGGTGATCTCGCCCAGGATCGAATCGAACAGGAACGGCATATTGTCGTTGACGACGGTGATGACCGTCACCGGCCGGCCCTCGCGAGAGACACCGGAATCGGCATCGACGGCGACAACACTTTGGCCTTTCTTGTGGACGGCGACGGCCCGACCCGCCAGTTCGGCGGCGCGCTCGAGGTCGGCGGGGGCGTAGGTTGCAATGTCTTCAGCCGGCGCGCGGGCCAGCAGATAGTCGGCAAGCCTGGCCGGCCTGTCCTCGGTTTTCACCGCTGCGGTGGCTTTTTTCTTCAACTTAGCTGCGGATTTCACGCTCGCCATGATGTCCTCCCGTCACATGCTTTTACGACTATGGTAGCAGATGACCGCCGTTTGGCGACAAAGGTTTGACGGCTCGCTAAGAATTGTCGGAATTCGGCGGTCAGGCGGCAATGAACGAGGAGGAAGACCCATGTCCGGCAAAATCAGCGCCCTTGACCTCGGCATCGCCGAGCTCAGCGAGGCGACAAAAGCCTATTTCGCCAAATGCGAGGAAAAGCTCGGCCTGGTGCCCAACGTCCTTCTTGCCTACGCCTTCGACGAGAAGAAGCTGCGCGCCTTTACCGACACCTACAATGACCTGATGCTCGGTGAATCCGGCCTGTCGAAGCTGGAGCGCGAGATGATCGCGGTCGTCGTCTCCTCGATCAACCACTGCTATTATTGCCTGACCGCGCATGGCGCGGCAGTGCGCCAGCTCTCCGGCGACCCGGCCTTCGGCGAGATGATGGTAATGAATTTCCGCGCCGCCAACCTTTCCCCGAAGCAGACGGCGATGCTGGAATTCGCCGTCAAGCTGACCGAAGAGCCGGCAAAGATCGTCGAGGCCGACCGGGCAGCACTGCGCGACGCCGGCTTCAGCAACCGCGACATCTGGGACATCGCCTCGACCGCCGCTTTCTTCAACATGTCCAACCGCGTGGCCGCGGCAATCGACATGCGGCCGAACGACGAATACCACGCCATGGCAAGGTGATAGCATGACGATAGACACGTCGGGCAAATGGTGGGTTGGCAGCGAGCCCACCGACATTGCGGAATACCTGGAGGGGTATGCCACCGAAGGCTATGAGGTTCACGACTTCAGGCTCGCCCGATGCAAATGCGGCTCCATCTCGTTTCTCCTCGACGCCGATGATGACGAGGGCGTGGCGCGACGAACGTGCACAGTCTGCGGGCTAGAACATTCTATCTGCGACAGTGAGGAATTTTGGGCCGAGTCCAAGCCCGAGCGCTTTGTGTGCGTTGAATGCGGTTCCGAAGCCGCGAATGTCGGCGTTGGCTTCTCCATTTACCCGGGGCGTGCTGGCGTTCGCTGGCTTTATGTCGGCGAACGATGCGCGGCTTGTGGCGTGTTGGGGTGCTTCGCCGGCTGGAAGGTAGGCACTTCAGATATGGACCTGTTGGACAAGGTTTAGTCCGACATCATACCTGACATTAGCTGTCGCGCATTCTCGTTGCGTGAATGGCTTTTTGGTCCGATGATCGGCGGGCGGCGTGACCGCATGCCGGTTCGATGCCGCTGATGAAGGGAGGAGAACATGGCGAAGTTTCTCTACATCTATCACGGTTCCGGCAAGATCCCGGCGAACGAGGCCGATCTAAAGGCGTTGACGGACACCTGGACGGGCTGGTTCGGAAAGCTTGGTTCGGCTGTGGTCGACCGCGGCAATCCGGTTGGCATGTCGAAGACCGTCCTGCCCGGCGGCAACGTCGAGAACAATGGCGGCAGCAACCCGACTGGCGGCTATTCAATCATCGAAGCGAAAGACATCGACGACGCCACCAGCAAGGCCAAGGATTGTCCGATCCTGATGGAGCCGAACTGCAACGTCGAGATCGCGCCGATCCTCAATATGATGGGTTGACGCGCCGGTTCAGGACCGCGCTGCGATCGCCGCCGCGGCGCCAGCCATAGTGCCGGCGCTGATGCGATTGGCGATCTTCATCGCCCGCTTGCTCTTCAAGAGCTTGCGCGCCTGTGAGGCGGCGAGCACCCAGGCAAGATCGATGGCGATCAGAACCACGGCCATGGTCGCCGTCAGCTCGACCCAACCGATGACGCTGACCGAAGCGAGGTCGATGATGGTCGGCAGCAGCGCCAGATAGAACATCATGATCTTGGGATTGCCGAGCGTCACCGCCATGCCGGCAAAGAACAGTTTTGCGGGAGAGTCTTCACGCGGCATCTCGCCTTCCCTGGCGTCGACGGGTGCGGTCCACATCTTCCAGGCGAGGTAGGCGAGATAGGCAACACCCACCCATTTCACGACGACGAAGGCTAAGTGGAAGGTCTGCGCCACGACGGCCAGCCCGAACACCGCCAGCGACAGCCAGATGCCCTCGCCGATCCACATGGCGAGAAGGAACGGGAACACATCGCGAAAGCCTTTCGAGATGACGCGCGCCACGAGGGCTGCGATCGACGGCCCGGGTGAGCCGGCGGCGACGAACAAAGCGGCGGCGAAGATCAGCAGTGAGGTGAGGTGCATGATGGATCTCTGCTTCAAGGTTTGGGCCGCGACAATAACCCGGAAGCGACGGTCCTGGCAAAGGCGGTACAAGGCCTGGTTTCCTCGCCCCCATGAAGTGGGGGAGAGGTGGCCGCGAAGCGGTCGGAGAGGGGGCTGCGGCGCTGGGAGGTATTCTCTGAATTCTGCAACGCTGCTCCCCCGCTCCGTCTCGGCTTCGCCGAGCCACCTCTCCCCCGCTCTGGCGGGGGCGAGGAACCGAAGTCCTGAGGTGTGGCAAATTTCGAGCATACGCACCTTGCTGACGCCGGTGGTTTGAGAAAGGATCGCGGCCATGAAATCAATAGTCATCCACGCGGCAAAAGACCTCCGCATCGAAGAGACCGATCCAGGCACGCCAGGCGCCGGACAGGTCGAGATTTCAGTCGAAGCCGGCGGCATCTGCGGTTCAGACCTGCACTATTACAATCATGGCGGCTTCGGCGTCGTGCGCCTGCGCGAGCCGATGATCCTGGGACATGAGGTCGCCGGCATGGTAAGAGCGCTTGGCGCCGACGTCTCAAGCCTTGCCGTCGGCGACTGTGTCGCGATTTCGCCCAGCCGGCCCTGCAATGCCTGCCGCTACTGCCTGCAAGGCATGCAGAACCAATGCCTCAACATGCGCTTTTATGGCAGCGCCATGCCGATGCCGCATATACAGGGCGCCTTCCGCCAGCGCCTCGTCGCCGAGGCTTGGCAATGCCACAAAATAGCGGACCATGTCTCCATCAACGAAGCCGCCTTCGCCGAGCCGCTCGCGGTGACATTGCACGCCGTCAACCGTGCCGGCTCGCTGCTCGGCAAGCGGGTGCTGGTCACCGGCAGCGGGCCGATCGGCGCGCTCTGCATCCTGGCTGCGCGCGTCCACGGCGCGCGCGAGATCGTCGCCACCGATGTCATGGACGGCGTGCTGGCCAAGGCCCGTGAGATCGGCGCCGACCGCACCATCAATGTCGCCACCGATGGCGACAAGCTCGCCGCCTACAATGTCGAGAAGGGCCATTTCGACGTGGTGTTCGAATGTTCCGGCAACGAGCGCGCCGTGCGTGCCGGGCTCGACGTGCTGAAGCCGCGCGGCGTGCTCGTCCAGCTCGGCCTCGGCGGCGACATGTCCTTGCCGCAAAACCTCATCGTCGCCAAGGAAATCGAGATGCGCGGCTCTTTCCGTTTCCACGACGAGTTCGCGCTGGCCGTCGACCTGATCAACAACCGTCGTGTCGAGGTCAAGCCGCTGCTGACCGGCATCTATCCGATGGACGAGGCGGTTGCGGCGTTCGAGATCGCCGGCGACCGCAACAGGTCCATGAAGGTCCAGATCGCCTTCGCTTAAGCATGGTTGAAGAGGCTCCGTGAGGCTTGCCTGCCTGGACCTTCGTCGCTAGAAGAGCCGTCCCGACATCCATTTCGAGCGTCATTTTGCCTCAGTAACCGCCGGTCTCGCCAACTCCGCTGATCACACCTGGCAGGGCGCCGCATAAGCGGTGTCCGTTCGATTTTCACGTGTTCCTCAGGCGGCGGTTCGAGACCGGTTTGGCACTGCTGAACCGCTGTCGCGCGCGTGCCGCCCGTGACATCCGACTTCCGACATAGCTAGCTCTCGCCACGCCGTGCCCGCTTGGGCATCTCGACATCGCCGGTCTGACGAACTTCCCGACGGGAAGGGCTTACCGGCATGTCTACCTTGCGCATCCTCTGGACGATCGCGCCTGAAATCGCACCTCGACCCCTGATCAACTGCAATCGCTGCGGCACTGTAAAAGCCTATCGCTGCAGCGACAAATTCCGCGTCAACGCCAATGGCAAGCGCATAGACGTCTGGCTGATCTATCGCTGCATCGACTGCGACAATTCGTGGAACTTCGGCATTTTCGAACGCCGCAACCGCCGCGACATCGAATCTGTGCTATTGGCCGCACTCGAAAGCAATGATCCGGTACTCGCCCGCCGCTATGCCTTCGACATCGTCGCATTGCGCAACAAGGTGGGGCGTGTCGAGGAATTCTCGGACGTCGCCGTGCACAAGCACTGGCTCGGCGATATCGACGAAACCGCAACCGCGCTTGAAATCAGGCTCGCGCTCGAAATGCCGATTGCGCTGCGGCTCGACCGTTTGCTCGCCGGCGAACTCGGCATCTCGCGGTCGAGGCTTCAGGCGATGGAGGAGAAGCGATTGCTGGCTGTCGCACCCGACGGCGCCACGGCTTTGCGCAGGCCGGCCCGCGACGGCACGACTTTGCGGATCGATCTCGCCGGAGAACTCGACCGGCCAGCCATAATCTCGGCGGCGGGCGGGTAATGAAAAAGGGCGAAGCACGGTGGTGCTTCGCCCTCGAATTCGAAAAAACCAGGCGATTACGCCGCGCCGACCACTTTGGCCGACTTTTCGAAGCGCTTGCGCTCGTTCGGGTCGAGATAGAGCTTGCGCAGACGGATGGTCTTCGGCGTCACCTCGACCAGTTCGTCGTCCTGGATCCAGGCCAGCGCGCGCTCCAGCGTCATGCGGATCGGCGGGGTCAGCTTGACCGCCTCGTCCTTGCCGGCGGCGCGGATGTTGGTCAGCTTCTTGCCTTTGAGCACGTTCACTTCGAGGTCGTTGTCACGGCTATGGATGCCGATGATCATGCCCTGATAGACCTTGACGCCGGGGTCGATGACCATGGGTCCACGGTCTTCCAGGTTCCACATGGCGTAGGCGACGGACTCGCCCTGCTCGTTGGAGATCAGCACGCCATTGGTGCGGCCGGGCAGTTCACCCTTATAGGCTTCATAGGCATGGAACAGCCGGTTCATCACGGCGGTGCCGCGCGTGTCGGTCAACAGTTCCGACTGATAACCGATCAGGCCGCGCGTCGGCGCGTGGAAGACGATGCGCTGGCGGTTGCCGCCGGAGGGGCGCAGCTCGACCATCTCGGCCTTGCGCTCCGACATTTTTTGCACCACGACGCCGGCATGCTCTTCGTCGACGTCGATGACGACTTCCTCGACCGGCTCCAGCAATTCGCCGTTCTCGCCCTTCTGCATGACCACGCGCGGACGCGACACGGCGATTTCAAAGCCTTCGCGGCGCATCGTCTCGATCAGAACGGCCAACTGCAATTCGCCGCGGCCGGAGACGAAGAACGAATCCTTGTCAGGCGATTCCTCGATCTTCAGCGCAACATTGCCTTCGGCTTCGCGCAGCAGGCGGTCGCGGATGACGCGGCTGGTGACCTTGTCGCCTTCGGTGCCGGCGAGCGGCGAGTCATTGACCAGGAAGGACATGGTCACGGTCGGCGGATCGATCGGCTGTGCATGCAAAGGCTCGGTGACCGCCGGGTCGCAGAACGTGTCGGCGACGGTGCCCTTCGACAGGCCGGCAATGGCGACGATGTCACCCGCCTGCGCTTCGTCGATCGGCTGGCGCTCTAGGCCACGGAAGGCGAGGATCTTCGAAATACGTCCGGTTTCGATCTGGGTGCCGTCGTGGTGCAGCACCTTGACCGCCTGGTTGGACTTCAGCGTGCCAGATTCAATGCGGCCGGTGATGATGCGGCCGAGGAAGGGATTGGCTTCCAGAATGGTGCCGATCATGCGGAACGGGCCGGGATGAACGGTCGGCTCCGGCACATGCTTGATGACAAGGTCGAACAGCGGCGCAAGCTGCTGATCCTTGGGGCCTTCCGGATTTTCCGAGACCCAGCCATCGCGGCCCGAACCGTAGAGGATCGGGAAGTCGAGCTGCTCATCGGTGGCGTCGAGCGCGGCAAACAGGTCGAACACCTCGTTGACCACTTCGACATGGCGGGCGTCCGGACGGTCGATCTTGTTGATGACGACGATCGGCTTCAGGCCGACCTTGAGCGCCTTGCCGACGACGAACTTGGTCTGCGGCATCGGGCCTTCGGCGGCGTCGACCAGCACGATGGCCGAATCCACCATCGACAGGATGCGCTCGACTTCACCACCGAAGTCGGCGTGGCCGGGGGTGTCGACGATGTTAATGCGGGTGTCCTTCCAGTCGACCGAGGTCGCCTTGGCGAGGATCGTGATGCCGCGTTCCTTTTCTAGGTCGTTGGAATCCATGGCGCGCTCGGCGACACGCTGATTGTCGCGGAAGGAGCCGGACTGCTTCAAAAGCTGATCGACAAGGGTGGTCTTTCCATGGTCGACGTGCGCGATGATCGCGATATTACGAATTTTCATGTTGTGGTCTCGGGAGCGTTGCAGGCAGCAGGCCAAAAGGCGCCGCCTCTTTCGGTTGCGCGGCTCATACAGGGTTTTTCGCAATTGCGAAAGAGGAGGCGCATCACCAAATACTCATCAAATCTTAAGCATCTCGGTGTGAGATGGTTTTGTTAACCAAGGCGGGAACCTTTCGGGGCCTGGGCAGTTCGAAATTCATGACCGACAAACTCAACCGATTTTGGCCACTCATTGCTTCGGTCGCATTCGCTGCCCTGCTGGCGGCCAATGCCGCGCAATCGGCCGCGACGCTGAAGGAAGCCAATCCCGCTTCGTCGTCCGACCAGACCGCCGAGCAGATGTTCGCCGACGCCCCTGATGGCGTCGACCCCGTGGTCACCGGCCCGGTCAGTGCCTCCTTCAAGCAGAGGCAGCAGGTAGCCGGCTGCGACAGCGCAGTTTGGCCAAAGATTCCGGCGGTTTGCTACCCGGATTGATGGTCGCCCTACTCCAAACGTAGCGATCCTTCACACCCCCTCTGCCCTGCCGGGCATCTCCCCCGCAAGGGGGGATATCGGATGTCACATTGGGGTTTCGCCAATCTTCACCGCAGAAGAGCCGGCACCAGCAGCAAAACTGCCAATCTCCCCCCTTGCGGGGGAGATGCCCGGCAGGGCAGAGGGGGGTGCTGTCCCGCCAACCTATTCGGATTACGCCGAGCGCACCGGATCCAGCGTCACCTTGTAAAGCTCGTTGTCGTCGCGATCCATCAGCCGCACCGTCAGCTGCTCTGTAGCCCCCGAAATATCGACCAACCCGAAGAACTGCAGGCCAGCCGATGGCGCCAGGTTCTGGCCCTGTTCGGCGGTCGGCGCCTTGATGAATTTCAGCTCCGGACCGAAGGTCATGTCGAAATCGTTGGGGCCGAACGTGCCGGCGTGGATCGGGCCGGAGACGAATTCCCAGAACGGGTTGAAGTCCTGGAACTGCGCCTTGTCGGGGTTGTAGTAGTGGGCGGCCGTATAATGCACGTCGGCGGTGAGCCACACCGTGTTGCTGATGCCCGCATTCTTGATGTAGCGCAGCAGATCGGCGATCTCGAGCTCGCGGCCCTTCGGCAGACCATTGTCGCCATTGCTGACGGCTTCCGCGCCCACCTTCTTGGTGCCGTCGTTCCAGACGACGAGGCCAAGCGGCATGTCGGCGGCAATGATCTTCCAGGTCGCCTTGGAGTTGGCCAGTTCGCGCTTCAGCCATTTGGTCTGCTGTTCGCCCAGCATGCGGGACTCCGGCGTCATGGTGTCCTGCATGTCAGGACCGTTGGGGCCGCGATAGGAACGCATGTCGAGGAAGAACACGTCGAGCAGCGGCCCGTGGGATATCTTGCGATAGACGCGGCCGGGTTCCGACGGCTCATAACGGATCGTCGTCATCTCATGGAAGGCGCGCGCCGCACGCGCCGCCAGCACATGGATGGATTTTTCGGTGTAGCGGTTGTCGGCGCTCAGATCCTTCGAATCCGACCAGTTGTTCAGCACTTCGTGGTCGTCCCACTGGTAGAAGGTCGGACAGATGGCGCTCAAAGCGAGCACATGTCTGTCCATCATGTTGTATTTCCACTGGTCGCGGTACTCGTCCAGCGTCTCGGCCACCTTGCGCTTGCCGTCGACGAGGACGACGTTCTTCCATTTGCCGCCGCCAGGCAGGTCGACCTCATCCTTCATGGCGCCATCGGCATAGATCGTGTCGCCGGAATGCAGGAAGAAGTCGGGCGTGTGCTTGGCGATGGTGGCGTAGGTCTTCATGCCGGTCTCGTCGATGCCCCAGCCCTGGCCGGCGGTGTCGCCCGACCAGGCGAATTTGATGTCGCGCTTCGAGGCGGGTGCGGTGCGGAAGCGCCCGACGATCGGCTCGGAGACGACATTGATGTCCGAGAGATCGGCGGCCGTCATTCGGTAGAAGATATCCTGGTCGGAAGCGAGATCGGTCAGCAGCCGCTTGACCGTAAAATCGCTGGCCGGGGAGGTATCCAGCAGCGCCAACCGGGTGGCATTGGCGAAATTCTCGGTCGACGATATCTCGAACATGACGCGCGAGGGACGATCGGTGCGCGTCCACACCATGCCGCTCGAGGCATCGACATCGCCGGACTGGACGCCATGGGTAAACGCCGGGCGCTGGCTGGCGCGCGAATAATAGGGCAAAGCGAGGCCCGATGCGCCGAGCAGACCGGCCGCACTCGCTGATGTGACGAAGGCGCGGCGGGTCAACGAGATCTTGTTCATGGCTGTCTCCTGATGGCTTGAACGTCCGCCACCACCGTCCAGCCTCAATGTTTCAGCCGCATCTCGGAAAGATGAAGTTTTGATAACAATGGACAGGTGATCTCCCCCCTTGAGGGGGAGATGTCGCCAAAGGCGACAGAGGGGGTCGCCGCGCGTAGAGCGCTGACCTCCTCCTTCGCCGCAAGGACGCCGAGCCCGGTCGGACCGACCCCCTCTGGCCGCTTCGCGGCCATCTCCCCCTCAAGGGGGGAGATTAGCGTCGCGCTTAAGCCGCCTGCGGTTCCGGTTCAAACGCCGGCCGGCTCGTATTGATCAGCAGCGACAGACACGCAGCCACAATCGCGGTCATGCCGGCGATCAGGAAGGCCAGCTCATAATTGCCCTGCAACTCGCGCATGGTGCCGCCGAAGGCGGCGGCGGTTGCCGCACCGACCTGATGGCCAGCGACGATCCAGCCGAAGACGATCGGGCCGCTGCGGTCGCCGAAGGCTTCGTTGGCGAGCCGCAGCGTCGGCGGCACCGTGGCGATCCAGTCGAGACCGTAGAGCACGGCAAATATGATCAGGCTGGTCGCCGAGAAGCCGGAAAAGGGCAGGTAAATCAGCGACAGCCCGCGAATGCCGTAATAGACGCCGAGCAGCTTGCGCGGGTCGAAACGGTCGGTGAGCCAGCCCGACAGCGTCGTGCCGATCAGGTCGAAGATGCCCATCAGCGACAGCAGGCCGGCCGCCTGAACCTCGCCGATACCCATATCGCCGCAGAAGGAGATCAGATGCGTGCCGACCAACCCGTTGGTGGTGAAACCGCAGATGAAGAAGGTGGCAAACAGATACCAGAAGACGCGGGTGCCGGCGGCGCGGCGCAGCGTGTTGAGCGTATGTGCCAGGAAATTGCCTTGCGATGCCGGCGATACCGGCGGCACGTCATCGGCCCCGGCGCCATAGCGCACCATGCCGATCGAAGCCGGACGCTCCGGCACCAGCAGCCAGACCAGCGGCAACAAACAGGCGGTAGCTACGGAAACAGCGATGGCGACCGGCTGCCAGCCGCCGGACTGGGCGAGCGAGGCGAGCAGCGGCAGGAACACCAGCAGGCCGGTGGCGCTGGAGGCCGACATCAGTCCCATCACCAGGCCGCGATTGGTCTTGAACCAGCGGTTGACGATGGTGGCGCCGAGCACGGTGGCAACCGCGCCGGAGCCGATACCGGAAAACACGCCCCAGGTGAGGAACAGGTGCCAGGGCTCGGTCATCAGCAGGCTGAGCGCTGTCGAGCCCGACATGATCACCAGCGAAGCCAGCAGCGTGCGGCGCAGACCGATCCGCTCCATCAGCGCGGCGGCGAACGGGCCGGTCAGACCGTAGAGGAAGATGCCGATGGCAGCGGCAATCGAAACGGTATCCCGCCCCCAGCCGAAGCTTTTGTCCAGCGGCAGCATCATCACGGAAGGAGCCGAACGCAGGCCGGCCGCGATCAGCAGGCAGAGGAAGATGACGCCGACCACGACGAAAGCGTAGCGCTGGCCAAACGGACGGGATTGAGCTATCATGTTACTGACCGGTACGTTGCAGGATGGAGGTATGTATACGTACCGATCGGTAACATTGTCAATCGAGTCACATAATGCCAACGGACAAAAATATTGAACTGACCATCAACCACGGTCATGCAGCGTCGCCGCCGAAGGCTGCCAAGAAGATCCTCGACGTCGCCTACGACCTGTTCTATCGACGCGGCATCAGGGCGATCGGCGTCGACGAGATCGTCAAGCGCGCCGGCGTCACCAAGCCCAGCCTCTATCGCAGCTTTCCGTCAAAGGATGAGTTGGCCGCATCGTATCTCCGGCAATATGACCGTGAATATTGGGAGCGTTTCGACGAAGCCGTGGCCGCTCATCCCGGCGACCCGCGCGCGCAGATCAGCGCCTTCCTGACCCGTGTCGGCAAGCGTACGCAAAGACCGGACTATCGCGGCTGCGGCATGACCAACGCGGCGGTGGAATACCCCGAACACGGCCATCCGGCACGCGTCGTCAGCGAAGCCAACAAGCAGGAGCTGCGCCACCGCCTGCGCGAAATGGCGGCCGCGATGGGCGCGCAAGACCCCGACACGCTCGGCGACGGCCTGCTGCTTCTGATCGAAGGCGCCTATATCAGCGGCCAGCTGTTCGGCCTCGGCGGCCCCGCGGCATCGGTCGCCCGCAACGCCGACCTGCTGATTGAAGCGAGCTTGAAGAAATAGCGTTTAGGGATACGCTGCGGCAGCTCGAAACGGAGTTTGTCGCCATGCGCGCTCTTCTGCTCTCGCTGGCTCTTGCCGGCCTCTGCCAGGCAGCCCATGCCGATGGCATATCCAGCGTCTACACCGACCTCGACTCGCAAAAGGATTGCGTGACCTATGCGCAGGCGGAGGAGGGCGACGGCGACTGGGCCGAACTCGCCTGCTCCGGCTATCGCGGCTATCCCGTGCTGATCGCCTATGACGATGCGCGGGAATCGCTGTTCTACGGATTTCCGCCCGGCGGCGAGATGACCTCGGTCTGGGAGAGTTTTTCCGGCTTCAATTCGTCCGGCGCCAAGGTCGAGTGGCGCATCGAGAGCAAGGGCGACGTCGCCGTTCCTTTCGCCGTCATCCACCGCCGCTCTATCAGCAATCCCGAAGACGAGAACAAGCCGACCGAAGTGCTTGTCGTCGCCAAGGTCGCCCAGATGGAAGCCCGTGACGGATGCACAATCGGCTTGGTGCTCGCCACCGGCAACCCGCAGGCCAACGACCAGGCGCGCAAGCTGGCCGACGAAAAGGCAAAGAGTTTCGCCTGCGGCAAGGACAAGCACACCGTCATCGGCAACGTGCCGGCGTTTGGCAGGGTGGATAACTGATCGGGCTACTTCGCCGCCTTCGCCCGCGCGATCGCGTCGACGATCATCTTCTTGGCGTATTTGGAATCGTGCCAGCCTTCGATCTTGACCCATTTGCCGGGTTCGAGATCCTTGTAGTGCTCGAAGAAGTGCTGGACCTGGTCACGGGTGATCTCGGGCAGCTGCGTGTATTCGGTGACGTTTTCGTAGCGCAGCGTCAGCTTGGGCGACGGCACGGCGATGATCTTCTCGTCCTGGCCGGCATTGTCTTCCATGATCAAGACGCCGATCGGCCGCACATTGATGACGCAGCCCGGCACCAGGGCGCGCGTGTTGCAGACCAGAACGTCGATCGGGTCGCCATCGCCCGACAGCGTATGCGGCACGAAGCCGTAATTGCCGGGATAGCGCATCGAGGTGTGCAGGAAGCGGTCGACGAACAGCGTGCCGGCCTCCTTGTCCATCTCGTATTTGATCGGCTCGCCGCCGATCGGCACCTCGATGATGACGTTGACGTCCTCAGGCGGGTTCTTTCCGCTGGCAACGGCTTCAATGCGCATGGCTCAAATCCCTCTCTCGATTTCCCAGATCGATAGCGGGCGAAGCGCAAGGGCGCAATGCGGCGATTGGTACGGAGCGCTCAAGGAAGCGCACAGTTTGTGAATGGGCTGTAACCGAGACGGTGCTCGCTATTCCCAGACGAAGGCGACCTTCTTCAGCGCCCTCTGCTCGAAAATCTCGACGCCCTCGGCGACATCGCGGCCACCGGCGCCGGCATAGAAGGCAAGCGCGTTCTGGTTGTCTTCCAGCGCCCACACCACCATGCCTTTCAGCCCGTGGTCGGCAAGCCGTGCCCGCGCCGCCTTGAACAGCCGGCTGCCGAGCCCGATGCCCTGATACTCCGGACGCAAATAAAGCTCGTAGATCTCACCCTGCTGCCGAAGCTCGCGGGCGCGGTTCTTGCCGATCGTGGCGTAGCCGGCGATGGTGCCGCCGATCTCGACCACCAGCACGGTGGCGGCGCGGCGAATCGCGTTCGCCCACCAGTCGGCGCCGCGGCGATTGATCATCGAGGTCAGCGAGCGATGCGGGATGATCCCGGAATAGGCGCCCTCCCAAGCCTGCTGATGCACGTCGGCGATGGCGCCAGCGTCGCGTGGTTCTGCCTTCCTGATGTCGATGCTCAGCGTATTCATGATTTGTTAACCATAGACCCGCATCGGCCATTTGCAAGAGTCGAGGCCAACTCGCCAACCGCTTTCTCACAGCCGACCACGACACTGGTGACATCGGGCCAGAGCCGGCTTGAAAACGCGCGCAGCCGAGAGTCAAACGGTCGTCAGGGTAGCGTTTGCAGGCTTTTCAGATCTCGACCAGATGGTCGTCCAGCTCATTGGCGTCGCCCGATGTAACCGGGAAATGCTCGGCCAGCACCGCGCCGACCTGCTCGATCGCCTTGACGAAGCCGTCGGCGAGCCGGTCGTTGCCGGCATGCTGCGTAAGGTCGCGGATAACGCCGTCCCAGACATGCTGGCCGACCTTGCTGTTGATACCGCTGTCGGCGACCACTTCAGCATAGCGCTCGGCGATCGAGACGAAGACCAGCACGCCGGTGCGCGCCGTGGTGCGGTGCACATTGCGGGCGAGGAATTGCCTGAGCGCATTGTCATGTGCCGCCTGATAACGCTGCCTCCGTGGCACCAGATGGATGCGCAGGCCGGGCAGCGCCCACAAGAGCACCAGCACTGACGCCAGTGCCAGAAGCTGCGCGAGGACGAAATGCGGCAGCGGGATCGACAGCCACCAGGCTTCCAGCCCATAGGCGACGGCGAGGCTGACGATCAGCATGCCAGCCGTCGCCATGAAGGCGGCCGGAAAGAAATAGCCGTCGCTGGCATGCGCGACGACGCAATAGATCTCGCCGTCGGTTTTCGATTCGGCTGCACGGATCGCAGTGGCGATGCGCTCATGGTCCTGCGGGCTGATCGGTCGTGTTGCCATGTCTCTTACCAGCTCCCTGAAGACCCGCCACCGCCGGACGAGCCGCCGCCACCTGAAAACCCACCGCCGCTGCTTGAGCCCGACGACCAGCTGCTGCCCGAACTTCCTGACGACCATCCACTGCCCGACGACCAGCCCGACGACGAACTCGATGTCCAGCTGCTTGAACCCGAAGACGATCCGCTCGGCCCCTGGCCATAGCGAAAAGTCATGCCCAGCCATCTATACACACCCGGCGACAGCTTGGTGCCGAAGATCGGCGGCAGGAAGGCCATCGCCAGACCGCCGAAGAACATCGTTGCCCACAGGATCAGGAAGATCGCGACGATGGGATCGATGGGCGTGCTGTTGTCGGCCGGATTGCGCTTGCCGCGCGCTTCCAGCTCTTCGGGATTGCCTTCCAGCACCATGACCATGTCGTCGACGGCTTTGGAAATGCCGCCGGAGAAATCGCCGGCCCGAAAAGCCGGCACCATATCGTTTTCGATGATCAGTTTTGTGTGCAAATCGGTCAGCGTGCCTTCCAGCCCATAACCGACCTCGATGCGCATCTTGTGGTCGTTCGGCGCCACCAGCAAAAGCACGCCATTGTTCTCGCCGGCCTGGCCGAGCTTCCAGAAGCGAAACAGCCGGTTGGCGTAGGGCTCGATCTCCTCTCCGTCGAGACTGTTGATCGTTGCCACGACGATCTGGTCGGAGCCTTTTGTCTCGAAGTCGGCCAGTTTCTGGGTCAGCGCCGCCTCGGTCGCGGGGTCGATGATACCGGCATCGTCGACGACGCGACCGGTGAGCGCGGGCAACTCCGCCGCCATGGCGACAAAGCCGAAGATCAACACCGCCAAGGCAAGCAACGCACCGGCGGTGAAACGCCTGGGGGGGCTGATGACGGGCATCATCATATCGACACCGCCTCCAACGCTTCCGGATTGCCCTCAAGCGCCATGACTGTCCTCGAGCACCTTGATGATGTCGTCGACGGCCTTGGAAAGGCCACCGGAGAAATCGCCGACGCGGAAGGCCGGCACCATGTCATCTTCAATGATTCGTGTGGCGTGCGAATTGGTCAGAGCGCCCTCCAGCCCATAGCCGACCTCGATGCGCATCTTGCGGTCGTTCCTGGCCACCAGCAGAAGCACGCCATTGTTCTTGCCCGCCTGGCCGAGCTGCCAGAAGTTGAACAGCCGGTTGGCGTAAGGTTCGATCTCCTCGCCGCCGAGGCTGCTGATCGTGGCGACGACGATCTGGTCGGAGCCTTTGGTCTCGAAATTCGCCAGCTTCTGCGTCAGCGCCGCCTCGGTCGCGGCGTCGATGATGTCGGCATTGTCGACGACACGACCGGTGAGTACGGGCAACTCCGCCGCCAGCGCTGCGAAGCCGACGAGCAACACCACCAAGCCCAGCAAGGCAGCGCCGGTCATTGCGACGAGACGACCATGCCAGGAACTGATGATGCGCGTGGTCATCTCGTCACCAGCTTCCCGAGGAGCCGCCGCCGCCGGACGAACCGCCACCGCCTGAAAAGCCGCCACCACCGCTTGAACCCGACGACCAGCTGCCACCGGAACTGCCTGAAGACCAGCCGCTGCTGGATGACCGCCGGCTCGGCTCGAATGTCATGCCCAGCCAGCGGTAGCGGCCGGGGCCAAGTTTCTTGCCGAAGATCGGCGGCAGGATGGAGGCCGCCATGCTGCCGAAGAAGATGATCGCCCAGATGCTGATGAAGACCGTGAAGAACAGATTGTCCATGTCGATGGGCGGTTGCTCATTGCGCTTTCCGCGCGCCTCCAGTTCTTCCGGATTGCCTTCCAGCACCATCACCATGTCGTCGACGGCTTTGGAAATCCCGCCGGGGAAGTCGCCGGCGCGGAAGGCCGGCACCATGTCGTTTTCGATGATCAGTTTCGTGTGCAGGTCGGTCAGCGTGCCTTCCAGCCCATAGCCGACCTCGATGCGCATCTTGCGGTCATTCGGCGCCACCAGCAGCAGTACGCCATTGTTTTCCTTCGCCTGGCCGAGCTTCCAGAAGCGGAACAGCCGGTTGGCATAGGGTTCGATCTCCTCGCCGTCGAGGCTGGGGATGGTGGCGACGACGATCTGGTCGGAACCCTTGGCCTCGAAGTCGGCGAGTTTTTGGGTCAGTGCAGCTTTTGTGCCGGAATCGATGATGCCGGCATTGTCGACGACGCGGCCGGTCAGCGCCGGGAGGTCGGCTGCGAAGGCGGTGAGGGGGAGGAAGAGCACGAAAAGCAGGACGAGAAGGGTAGCGCTCTGTCGCGCCCCCCTCTGTCCTGCCGGACATCTCCCCCACAAGGGGGGAGATTGGCGGTTCAGCCGCCAGCCCCCGCTTTCAGCCGTTGGTGATTGGCGAAGGCCAACGCGACATCCAATCTCCCCCCTTGTGGGGGAGATGTCCGGCAGGACAGAGGGGGGCGCGAAGGAGCGCAAAGCTGGCAGGCTCTGTAAACCAGCTCGCCGCTCACCCGCCCTGCTTTGTCCCGAAATCCACCTTCGGCGGCTGCATCTTGTCTTCGTCGACGGTGAAGTTGGCGAAGGGCTCGTTGCCGCGGAACCAGAAGGTTGCCCACAGCACCGAGGGGAAGGTCCTCAGAGTCAGATTGTAGTCCTTGACCGCCAGGATGTAGTCGCGCCGCGCCACCGCAATGCGGTTCTCGGTGCCTTCGAGCTGCGCCTGCAGCGCCAGGAAATTCTGGTTGGCCTTGAGGTCGGGATAGGCCTCCGACACCGCGATCAGCCGCGACAGCGCACTGGTAAGCCCCGCCTGCGCATCCTGGAACTTCTTGAGGGCTTCGGGATCCTTCAGCGTTTCCGGCGTCACCGTGATCTGCGTCGCCTTGGCGCGCGCTTCGACCACCGCATCGAGCGTGTCCTTCTCATGCGCCGCATAGCCCTTGACCGTCTCGACCAGGTTCGGGATCAGGTCGGAGCGGCGCTGGTACTGGTTCAGCACCTCGCTCCAGGCTGCCCTGGCGTTTTCCTCCGCCGTCGGGATGGTGTTGTAGCCGCAGCCGGCAAGCAGCGGCAGCACAATGGCCATCATCAACACGGCCGGCAGGCTGGGGAAGGGGAAGGCAAGGCGCTGGGCAAACATGGTGTGGTCCCTCGACAGAAGTTGCAGGCGAAGCATTAGCACAATCCGCGCTCAAGAAAATGTCTGCGGCTGGCGCGCACGCACGCGCCCGCGAGGCCCTGTGATTGCCCGCACGAACACGGTATGCTCGCCAGCAAACAGGACAGGATCATGGCGGAACGCCGCGACGATGACAGCGAATCGCGCCGCATTATCGAGCGCGTTGCAAACGAGAGCGGCCCAGGCGGCACGTCGTTCATCGCGCGGGCCGCCAAAGACGCGCGCGATCACGTCACCGCCGCCGAGGCCGACCGCTCCGATCCGATCGAGGTCTGGGGCACCCGCATCGGTCGCACACTGGGGCTCATCGTCGCCATCGGCCTTTTGATCTGGCTCGTGTACTACGTCTCCCGGGGCAGCTAGGAATTTCATGAACAGCGAAAAGTCAGACGCGCCGCGCGCGGTCATCGTCATTTCCAGCCATGTCGCCCGCGGCTCGGTCGGCAACCGCGCCGCCGTGTTCGCGCTGGAGACGCTGGGCTTCCCGGTGTGGGCGGTGCCGACGATCACCCTGCCCTGGCACCCCGGCCATGGCCGTGCCACGCGCATCGTACCGCCGCTCGACCAGTTCAAGGCGCTGATGGCCGATCTCGAGCGCGCGCCCTGGCTGGGTGAGGTTGGCGCCGTGCTGTCGGGTTATCTCGGCGAGGCCGGCCAGGCCGAGGCCATCGTCTCGCTGGTGTCAGCGGTCAAGGCCAAGACGCCGGACGCGGTCTATATATGCGACCCGGTGATGGGCGATTCCGGCGGGCTCTACGTGCCGGAGCCGACGGCCGCCGCCATGCGCGACCGGCTGATGCCGATCGCGGATATCGCCACCCCCAACCGCTTCGAGCTGGAGTGGATGGCCGGCGCGCCTTTGCCCGATCTGAAATCGGTCATTGCAGCTGCCCTCCATGCCGGCCCAAGAACCATGCTGGTAACGTCGGCGCCATCGATGATGACCGGCGGTACCGGCAATCTGCTGCTCGATGCCAGCCAGGCGCTGCTGGCCGAACACCGCCTGATCGACAAGCCACCGAACGGGCTGGGCGACCTGACGGCCGCCGTCTACCTCGCCCGCATCCTGTCGGGACAGCCGCCGATCAAAGCGCTGCAGTCGACGACGGCGGCGGTCTACGAGATCCTGGCGCGCACCGCCAAACGCGGCGGCGACGAATTGCAGCTCGAAACCGATGCGCAAAGCCTGTCGCACCCGATGGCGATGGTGCAACTGCGCCATCTCACACACCCAGGGCGGGACCGCCGGGCGTGACATCCGGTGTGCTCGCCGGCGTCGACGGCTGCAAGGCCGGCTGGATCGCCGTCCGCCGCGATCCGGACACTGAGTCCTCGGTGACTGTCTTTCCAAGCTTCGCAGAACTGCTCGACGCCTTGCCGACCGATACGATCGTGGCTGTCGACATGCCGATCGGCCTGCCTGACTTCTCGCAGAGAGGCGGGCGCGGACCGGAAGCACTGGTGCGGTCGCTGCTCGGGCAACGCCAGTCCAGCGTCTTCTCTATCCCTTCCCGCGCTGCCCTTTACGCCGACATCAGCGACTTCACCACGGTTGAGGCCTGGTATGAAGCGCATCGCCGCGCCAGCGACGTGGCCAAGACGACCTCCGACCCGCCGCGCGGCGTCTCGATCCAGGCTTTCGGCATCTTTGCCAAGATCCGCGAGATCGACGCGCTGCTGATTGCGCGCCCCGAGCTGCGCACCCGCGTCTACGAATCGCATCCGGAAGTCGCCTTCTGCCGGCTGAACGGCGAAAACCCGATGACGCTGCCGAAGAAGATCAAGGGCGTCGTCAATCCGGCTGGCATGGAAGAGCGCAAGGCGCTGCTGTGCCGGCATGGCTATGTCAGAGCCTTTCTCGACCAGAAGCCGCCGACAGGGGCTGCCGCCGACGATTTCCTCGACGCGGCAGTGATGATGCTGATTGCCGGACGCATCGCCTGCGGCGAAGCAAGACCGTTTCCCGACCCACCACTTGCCGACCGTTTCGGCATTCCCGTCGCCATCTGGGCGTAAGGCAAGCCGCTAGCAATGCGCGCCGCATGACGATTTGCGACGGAGCCATCCGCAATTCGGCATTGCCCGCGACAGGCTTTTGCCGTTAGAGGCTTTCTCAACTGAAAAAGAGCTGCCGTCTCCAACCCGGAAAGGCTCCGTCCTCCGCCCATGCCCCACCTCCCCGACCACCTTCTCAACGGCTATCGCAACTTCATGAACGGCCGCTATCTCACCGAGAGCGGACGCTATCGTGAACTCGCCCGTGAGGGGCAGTCGCCCGAAACCATGATCGTTGCCTGCTGCGATTCCCGCGCCGCCCCCGAAGCGATCTTCGACGCCGGCCCCGGCGAACTCTTCGTGTTGCGCAATGTCGGCAATCTGGTGCCCCCCTATGCGCCGGATGGTGAGTTCCACTCGACCTCCGCCGCGCTCGAATTCGCCGTGCAGAGCCTGAAGGTGAAAAACATCGTGGTGATGGGCCATGGCCGCTGCGGCGGCATCCGCGCCGCGCTCGACCCCAATTCGGCGCCGCTGTCGCCCGGCGACTTTATCGGCAAATGGATGAGCCTGATCGCGCCGGCGGCCGAAACCGTATCGTCCAGCACCTTCATGACGGCGACCGAACGGCAGACGGCGCTGGAGCGCATCTCCGTCCGCTATTCGATTGCCAATCTCAGAACTTTCCCTTGCGTCTCGATCCTCGAAGGCAAGGGGCGGCTCGCCCTGCACGGCGCATGGTTCGACATTTCGACCGGCGAACTCTGGGTGATGAACAAGGACACCGGCGACTTCGAGCGGCCGGATTTGAGATAGATCGTGATCCCGAAAAGTGGGCACCGGTTTTCGGATAAGATCATGGTCAAATAAGAGGAGGCAGCCATGCGGAATCGCCATTCGATCGTTTTCGCCGTGGCGGCGCTGCTCTTCTCGCTCGCCCCTGCCCGCGCCGATGACGGCGCCATCATCGACCGCTGGTATTCGGCGCTGCTGGTCGCCGACCGCACCGAATTGTCGGACCTGCTCGCCGACGATGTCCGCATCAAGCTCGACGATCTCGGCGTCGTGCAGTCGAAGCAGGAATTCATCGCCTCGATCGACGAATGGAAAGGTGCGGTCGCCGGCGCCGCGATCCGCCATCGCATCGAAAAGACCGAGGCAGGCGTCACCACGGTCATCGCCTGCTACGATTTTCCCAACAATGACATGCTGATGCAGGAGACGGTTGCTGTCACCGGCAACCGCATCGCCGCCAGTTCGCAAGCGGCGATCGCGGAAAATTGCGACGGCTTCTGACGCCAGCTTGAACGGCCGCGCTGTTGCGCCGCGCCAGGCATCGCCCTACATCGGTCAGCAAGCCCCGCCAATCATCGAAAGATCCCCATGCCGTCCACGAAAACCGTCGACCTCGCCGCCCATCCGCTGACCAAATGGCAAGGGCCGCTCGGCCTGCCGGATTTCGCCAACATCGGCGACGGCGATTTCTCCGCAGTGTTCGACGCAGCGCTGAAGGCGCATGAGGCCGAGATCGACGCCATCGCCGGCAGCAAGGATACGCCCACCATCGAGAACACGCTGGCCGCACTGGAACTTGCCGGCGAGCCGCTCGACCATGTCTCGTCGATCTTCTGGTGCCGGGCCGGCGCCCACACCAACGACGCGATCCAGGCGCTGGAGCGCGAGATTTCGCCAAAAATGTCGAGGCACTTCTCGGCGATATCGATGAACGAGAAACTGTTTGCTCGCATCGACGATCTCTACCAGCGCCGGGACTCTCTGAAACTCGACGCCGAGACGCTGCGGGTGCTGGAAAAGACCTGGAAAGGTTTCGTCCGCTCGGGCGCCAAACTCGACGCCGACGGCAAGAAGCGTCTGGCCAACATCAGCGAGGAGCTGTCCTCGCTCGGCACCACTTTCGGCCAGAACGTGCTGGCCGACGAGCGCGACTGGGCCCTGTTCCTCGACGAGGCCGATCTTGCCGGCCTGCCGGACTTCGTGAAGAGCTCGATGGCCGAGGCCGCCGAGACGCGTGGCCAGAAAGGCCGTTACGCCGTCACTCTGTCGCGCTCGATCTACGAGCCGTTCACCACCTTTTCCGAACGCCGCGACCTGCGCGAGACCGCCTTCCGCGCCTTCACCATGCGCGGCCAGAATGGCGGCGCCAGCGACAACACCGCGGTGGTACGCGACATGCTGAAGCTGCGCGCCGAAAAGGCCAAGCTGCTCGGCTATGGCTCCTTCGCTGCACTGAAGCTCGACGACACCATGGCCAAGACGCCGAAGGCCGTGCACGATTTGCTCGACCCCGTGTGGGAGAAGGCTTTGGAAAAGGCCGCCGCCGACCAGAAGGAACTGGAACGGCTGGCGACCGAAGCCGGCAGCAACGAAAAATTCGACGCCTGGGACTGGCGCTTCTACCAGGAGAAATTGCGCACGGAAAAGTTCGCCTTCGACGAGGCGGAGCTGAAGCCGTATCTGCAGCTCGACCGCGTCATCGACGCCTGCTTCGACGTCGCGACCAAACTGTTCGGAATCACCTTCGAGGAGAAGAAGGGCATTGCCGCCTGGCATCCCGACGCACGCACCTTCGTGGTGAAGAATGCTGACGGCAGCGAACGCGGCCTGTTCCTGGCTGATTATTTTGCCCGGTCCTCGAAGCGTTCCGGCGCCTGGATGAGCGCGCTGAAATCCGGCTACACGCTTGGCGATGGCTCCAAGCCGGTCATCTACAACATCATGAACTTCGCCAAGCCGCCTGCAGGTGAAACAGCCCTGCTGTCGGTCGATGAGGCCAAGACGCTGTTTCATGAGTTCGGCCATGCCCTGCACGGCATGCTGACCGACGTCACCTGGCCGTCGGTGGCGGGCACTTCGGTTTCACGCGATTTCGTCGAACTGCCCTCGCAGCTCTACGAGCACTGGCTGACGGTGCCGGCGGTGCTGGAAAAGCACGCGCTGCATGTGAAGACCGGCAAGCCGATGCCGAAGGCGCTGCTCGACAAGATGCTGGCCGCCCGCACCTTCGGCGCCGGTTTCGCCACCGTCGAGTTCACCGCCTCGGCGCTGATCGACATGGCCTATCACGCGCGTTCGGATGCGCCTGACCAGCCGCTCCGATTCGAAGCCGAGACGCTTGAGAAGCTGCACATGCCCGACACCATCGCCATGCGTCACCGCACCCCGCATTTCGGCCACGTCTTCTCTGGCGACGGCTATTCAGCCGGCTACTATTCCTACATGTGGTCCGAAGTGCTCGACGCCGACGCCTTCGCCGCCTTCGAGGAAACCGGCGACCCTTTCAACCCGGCACTGGCCGAGCGGTTGCGGAAGAACATCTACGCCGCCGGCGGGTCGAAGGATCCGGAGGAGCTGTACACCGCGTTCCGTGGCAAGATGCCTTCGCCGGAAGCGATGATGGTGAAGCGGGGACTGGTGTAGCGCTGCGTACTCTCCCCCCTCGAGGGGGAGATGGCCGCAAAGCGGCCAGAGGGGGTCAGTCCGACCGGGCTCGACCTCCGGCGGCAGATGGAGGCTAGCGCTTCACGCGCAAGGACCCCCTCTGTCGCCTTCGGCGACATCTCCCCCCCAAGGGGGGAGATTACACCGCCCAAGGATCCTTGACCCTTGGCCACACCGGCCGCGTCAGCTTCCTGTAGTCCGTCACCGCCGGATTGCTCGGATACGAACTCGGTGCCGACAGATAAATAATCTCCGCCGCGATCGGCTCAAAGCCGGCGTAGAAATGGTTGGTCGACTTGATCAGCAAAATGGCCTTGCTCATCGGATCGACGCCGATGTTGGAGAAAATATCCGGCTCGAAGGTCTGTGTGCGGTTGGTGTTGAGGATGATATCGACCGCGGTGCCCTCGATGCGCACCAGCGCCGTCGGCCCGAGCGTCACCCGGCTCGGCCCAAAGCTCTGCCAGCCCTCCGGAACCGCCTTCAGCACCCGCACCTTCGCGTCGATCGGTTCGCCGGCCAGCGGACCGGCCTTGCCGCCGAAGCGCAGGTCGATGACGGCGCCTTCGCCCGCCGCCTGGCAGAAGGTGACCGCGATCGGGTCCCAGATCGTCGCCACGCCGACATTGTCGATGCCGCGTGCCAGCATGGCGCGCAGCACGACGGTGCCGTCGCCGGCGACGCCGCCGCCGGGATTGTCCCATATGTCCGCGATGACCACCGGTCTGTCCGGGTTTTCCTTGCGCACGGCCAGCGCCCGTTCGATGCCGTCCGCGGTGTTCAGCATCGTCATCGCCGTCTTCTCGCGCATGGCATAGAGCTCGCGCCCCAGCCTCTCCGCCAGCGCATCGCCCTTGGCCTTGTCATTGTCGGTGACGACGAGGATGCGGGTGCCCATTTCCGGCACGTCGGCCGCCATGAAGCCGTGGATGACCGAGACCGACAGCACGCCATCCTTGCCGTGCAGCGCCTTGATGCGGTCGACGAAGGAGCGCATCGGCTCACGGCTGGTCGGCAGAACCTGGATCATGCGGCAGTCGAAGGTCGAGATAGCAGGCTTGATCTCGCCGCGCGCGGCAGCCAACCCGAGCTCGACGACATGCTCGCCGCGCTCGTAGAAATCGGTGTGCGGGAATTCGAGGAAGTAGGCCATGATGTTTGACGCCGCGACGCGCTTCGGCGTCAGATGGCTGTGCGGATCGAGCTCCACCGCGATCACTACATCCGGCCCGACCATCGCGCGGACTCGTTCCAGCAGATCGCCTTCGCAATCGTCATAGCCTTGCGCGACCATGGCGCCATGCAGGCCGAGAATGACGGCGTCGACCGGCAACGCTGCCTGCAACTGACCGAGGATCTCGTCGCGCAGCGCCTCGTAGGTCTGCCGCTGCACCAGGCCGCCCGGCTCCGCCCAGGTGGCGGTGCCCTCGATGACGGTCAGCCCATCCTTGGCTGCACGCCGGCGCAGCGCGACCATTGGCGACGAGCACAAGGTCGGCGTGTCCGGATGTTTTCCCGGACCGGCATAGAACGCCATCTCGAACGACGCCCGATCGGTCGGCACCGGTGAGAAGGTGTTGGTTTCCGTCGCCAGCGAGGCGGTAAAGATGCGCATGGAAGCTCCGTAAGAAGGCTATTTGACCGCCCCGAGCGCCAGCCCCCGGACGAGATAGCGCTGCAGCCAGATGAACAGGATCGCCACCGGCAGCGTCGCCAGCAGCGTCGCCGCCATCACATGGTGCCATTCGATCGTATAGCGGCCGGCGACCAGCGAGAACACCTGGATCGGCAGCGTGTAGCTTTCCTGGCTGCGCAGCATGGTGAGTGCGACGACGAACTCGTTCCAGGCATTGATGAAGGTGAAGATGGCGGTGACCGCGATCGCCGGCAGGCAGAGCGGCAGGAACACTTTTCGCAAGGTCAGCCAGCGGCCGGCGCCTTCCATCCAGGCGGCTTCCTCGAGATCGCGCGGGATGGTGTCGAAATAGCTCTGCAGCATCCATACCGTGAAGGCAACGTTGAAGGCCATGTAGATGACGCCGAGCGCGGTGGTCGATTCGATCAGCCCCCAGGCGGCCATCAGCCGGAACAGGCCGAGCACCAGCACGATCGGCGAGATCATCTGCGAGATCAGCAGGAACTGGCGGAAGGCGCCATAGCCGGCAAAACGAAACCGCGACATGGCGTAGGCGGCCGGCACCGAGATCAGGATTGCGCCGACCGTCGCGATGACAGAGACATAGAGCGAATTGGCCAGCGCCTGGCCAAAGCCGGTCGCCACCCACATGTCGGCAAAATTCGACCAGCGGAATTCGCTCGGCCACCATGTCGGCGACAGCACTTCCTGTCGTGGCTTGACCGCGGTCAGGAACATCACGGCAAAGGGAAAGATCGTCACCACCAGCAGCGGCGAAAGCAGCAGCCAGGCAATGATGGTGCGCTTCAGCTTTGGCGTCATGTGCGTTGCTCCCGCATCGCCAGGCGCACATAAATCATGGTGAAAATCAAAAGGATGGCGAACATCAGCAGCGACACCGCCGACGCTTCTCCCAGCTTGCCGATGCGGAAAGCCAGTTTGTAGAGATGGGTGACCAATATGTCGGTCGAGTTGGCCGGCCCGCCTTGGGTCATCACCCAGATGATCGGGAACGAGTTGAAGACGTAGATCGTGTTGAGCACGATGGCGATGTTGATGAACGGTTTCAGCAGCGGAAAGGTGATCTCGCGGAATTGCTGCAGCGGCGTCGCACCCTCCAGCGCCGCCGCCTCGTAGAGATCGTCGGGGATCGACGACAGGCCGCCGAGGAAGATCGTCGTCGTGAACGGCACCGTCACCAATATGCCGATCAGCACCTGCATCGGGAATGCCGTCTCGGCGCGCGCCAGCCATTGGATGTTCTCATGGATCAGGCCGAGCCCGATCAGCGCCGAGTTCAGCATGCCGCTTTCGCCGTTGAGCGCCCAGCGCCAGACCACCGCCGTCATCGTCAGCGACACTGCCCAGGGCAGCATGATGATGACGCGGGCAATGCCGCGGCCGTAGAAATCGGTGTTGAGGATCATCGCCACAGGAACCGACAACAGCAGCGCGCCGCCGACCACCAGCACGGTCCACAGGCCGGTGCGCCAGAGCGCTGCCAGGAAATCGGGATCGGCGAGGAAGGCGGCGTAGTTGGCGAAATTGTTGAAGTCGCGCAGCTGGCCGAAGCGGCTGACATCATGCGTCGAGATCTGGATCAGGTCCCAGACCGGCCAGAAGATGACGACCGCGGCCAGCAACAGGCTGGGCAAGGTCAAGAGATAGGGCAAGAAACGATTTTGCATCGGCCGGTTTCGTACCCGTTGAACATCAGTAGCGCTGGCGTGCCAGCTCGGATCAGTCTCGCATATCGTTCTGGAGCAGCGCTCCAGGATTTGAGTTTCCTGCAGACGTTTGCGCTGCCCCTCACCTGCCCGTCCTCCGCAGCGGTTGCGGAAGGGAGCCCTTCCTCTCCCCCGTCGATCGGGGGAGAGGTGTCGAGCGAAGCTCGACGGAGTGGGGGGGTCGACCCTTGGGCGCAGGGCGAGGCGATGCTTGCGCCTAGTGCCGGTCCTATCTCGTTCGCAGCGGTTGCCAAGTGGTTCCCCCACTCCGTCTCGGCTTCGCCGAGCCACCTCTCCCCCCTCCGGAGGGAGAGGAAAAGAGCCCGGCTGGGGCAGCGCTGACATCGACGAACTATCTTACTGCTCAAGTCTGCAAGATGTGGCGCGCCCCGATCTCTAGGGGCGCGCCGGGCGCAGGGAGATACGCCCTATTTCTTCAGCACCGCGTTGGCCTTATCAGCCGCTTCCTTCAGGCCTGCCTCGGGGTCACCGCCAAGATAGATCTTCTGCATGGCATCCGAGGTGATCTGGGCGACTTCTTCCCAGCCCGGGATGACGGGCGCGAAGCGGGCGTCGGGCAACAACGCCGTGAAGGCGGCGAGATCGGCATTGTTGACATAATAATCCATCTTGGCCTCTTCCTTGTTCACCGGCAGGAAGCCTTCCCCTTGCGTGAACTTGGCGCGCTGCTCGGTGGTGAACAGGAAGTCGAGCAGCTTCCACGCCTCATCCTTGTTCTTGGAGTTCTTGAACATGATGATGGAATCGGTGACGCCGTAGGTGCCACGCGCACCTGTCGGACCGGCCGGAATGGCGGCAACGCCATATTTCAGGTTCGGCGCCTCGTCCTTGATCTGGTTGGACAGGAAGGGCGCGGTGATCATCATGCCGACCTTGCCCTGTTTGAACAGGTTCTGCACGTCTTCGCGGTTGTTGGAGGTGACGCCCGGTTCCGTCAGGCCCTCGTCGATCATCGACTTGTAGAGCTTGGCGGCTTCGAGCGCGCCCGGTGTGCCGAGGCCGGACGTGCCGTCCTTGTTGAGGATCTCGGTGCCTTGCGACCACATCGCATAGTAGTAGTAGACGTCGGTCTCGATCTCCTTGCCCTGCAGGCCGAAACCGAACGTGCCGGAGCCCAGCGCCTTGATCTTGCGCGCATCTTCCTGCAGTTCGGTCCAGGTTGCCGGCGGATTGGCGATGCCGGCCTTCTCGAACAATTCCTTGTTGTAGTACATCGCCCGCGCCGAAGCGGCGATCGGCAGGCCGTAGGTCTTGCCGTCCATGATCGAGGGCGACAGGAAGGTGTCGATGAAGCGGTCCTTGAAGTCAGGCTTGATGTAGCCGTCGAGCGGCTCGGCGACATCCTGCTGGACGAAATCGATCAGCCAGCGCGTGCCTATGATCGACAGATCCGCATTGGTGCCGCCGGTGATGTCGGTGGTGAGCTTCTGCAGCAGCACTTCCCATGGCACCACTTCGAACTTGACTGTGATGCCGGGGTTGGCGGCTTCGAATTCCTTTTTCACCGCTTCGAAATACGGCCCGGTCTTGGCGCTGTATTCGGCGACGGTGACGCGCACTTCGCCGGCGTCCGCCTGCGCCGTCATCGCCAGCATGCTCATTCCGGCCATCAGCCCTATGGTCCATTTCGCAAGCGTCATATGATCTCTCCCATTGATTGGCGCCTGCGCACCTGCGGCTTTCAGGCGGCCTCGGCTTTATGTGACTTTCCTACATTATCTATCATTTGCCGCTGCGCAAGCAGATTATCCTGTTGCTTAATTACATTTCTTAAAATAGCGTTTTGCGACTATCGTGGACCCGAGGAGACGCGCAGGGTGGATTCAAAGGCCGAATTTGCAGGCAAGACTGTGCTGGTAACCGGCGCCGGCGGCGGCCTCGGCTCGGCCATCGTGACGCTGCTGGCCGAGCGCGGCGCGCGGGTCGTCGGCTGCGACCAGTCGGAAGATCAACTCGGCAGTCCGCATCTGGCGTCGCGCCACGTCTTCGACCTGCTCGACCGGGCTTCCATCGAGGCGGCGATACCAGCGATCCTCGAGAAAGACGGCGTCCCCGACATCCTGATCAACAATGCCGGCTGGACGCGCGCCGAGACGCTTGCGGCGTTGACCCCCGACAGAATAGAGCACGAACTCGACCTCAATCTGACCGGGGTGATGCTGTTCGCCGATCCGCTGATCAAGGCGATGGCCGCGCGTGGTTCGGGCAACGTGGTTTTCATCTCCTCGGTCAATGCGATTTCCCATTTCGGCAACCCCGCCTATGCGGCGGCGAAGGCCGGCATCAACGCCTATGCGAAATCGGTCGCGGTTGAGCTCGGACGCAGCGGCCTGCGCGCCAATGTCGTCTGCCCCGGCTCGATCCGCACCGCCGCCTGGGACCATCGCCTGGCCAAGAACCCTGATATTCTGGGGAAGCTGCAGCGGCTCTATCCGCTCGGCCGCATTGTCGATGCCGCGGAAGTGGCCGAGGCGGTGGCCTTCCTCGCCTCGGAACGCGCATCGGGGATAACAGGCGCGGTGGTGCCGGTCGACGCCGGACTGACCGCCGGTTTCCTGCCCTTCATCGACGATATCTTGGGAGCCTGACCATGACCGACGTCGAGTTCCGCGACCTGTCGAAATCCTTCGGACGTCACAAGATCCTCGAAAACATCAGCCTCGACATCAAAAGCGGCGAATTCGTCGTGCTGGTCGGTCCCTCCGGCTGCGGCAAGTCGACCTTGCTGCGCATGCTGGCCGGGCTGGAGCCGATCACTTCGGGCGACCTGCTGATCGGCGGCGTGCGCGCCAACGATTTGCCGCCGCAGCAGCGCAACATTGCGATGGTCTTTCAATCCTATGCGCTGTTCCCGCACCTGAAGGCGGCGGACAATATCGGCTTCGGTCCAAAGATTCGCGGCGAGGCGCGCCCTGCCATCGATGAGAAGGTCAAAAAGGCATCGGGCATCCTCAACCTGTTCTCCTATCTCGACCGCTACCCCCGGGAGCTGTCGGGCGGCCAGCGCCAGCGTGTCGCCATGGGCCGTGCCATCGTGCGCGAGCCCTCGGTGTTCCTGTTCGACGAGCCGCTCAGCAATCTCGACGCGCAATTGCGCGTGCAGATGCGCACCGAAATCAAGGCGCTGCACCAGCGGCTGAAATCGACCATCGTCTATGTCACCCACGACCAGATCGAAGCCATGACCATGGCCGACCGCATCGTGGTAATGGACCGCGGCAAGATCCAGCAGGTCGGCGCGCCGCTGGAGCTCTATGACCGTCCCGCCAACAAATTCGTCGCCTCCTTCATCGGCTCGCCGTCGATGAGCTTCGTGTCCGGCGCGCTGAAGACCACGCCCGAGAAAAGCTGGTTCGAGTCGGCCGGCGGCGGGCGACTGGCGCTCGACGGCAAGACGGTGCCGGCAGGCAGCACTGTCGAGGCCGGCATCCGGCCCGAACACTTCATCATCGGCGAGGCTACCGACGCCATGGCGATCAAGGTCGATGTCGTCGAACCGACGGGCTCGGAAACCCATGTCTATGGCGCCATCGGTGCCGACACCGTGCGCGCCGTGTTCCGCGACCGGATACAGGTCAAGCCGGGTGAAATGCTGCCGGTCTCCGTCGCGCCGGGCAACATCCATCTGTTCGACAAGGCCACGGGCCTGCCGCTATGAAAGCGCCGGTATGAAAACGAAAATCCAGAGATGAAGACGACAACCCAGAGATGAAAACGCCGGCCGACATCATCACGCGGCTGCAGCTGATGTTGCAGGATGGTACGAAATCGGACCGCCGGCTGGCCGGCCTCGTGCTGACCGATCTCGACTTCGCCTCCAAGGCGGCCATCTCCGAGATCGCCGCGCGTGTCGGCGTCAGCGAGCCGACGGTCACCCGCTTCTGCCGCAATCTCGGCTGCGAGGGCTTGCGCGACTTCAAATTCTATCTGGCGCAGGCCATCGCCATTGGCGGCCAGTATCTGTCGCCCGAGCCGCTCAGCCGCGATGCGCGCGAGCAGCGCATCGCCTCGGCCATCACCGAAGCGGCGATAGCCGCCATCCAGCGCGCCTCAGAAAACCTCGACATGAAGACGCTGGTGGGCGTCGCCGCGCGCATCGTCAATTCAGGCAATGTGCTGTGCATCGGCTCCGGCGGCATTTCCTCGATGATGGCGACGGAAATGCAGAACCGGCTGTTTCGGCTGGGTGTGCCGGTGCTGGCGCAGATCGACGGGCAATTGCAGCGCATGTATGCCGCGGTCGCCACATCGGAGACGACGCTGATTGCCTTTTCGGTGTCCGGCTATGCGCGCTCGGTCATCGATGCGGTCCAGGTTGCCCAGCAATATGGCGCGACCACAATCGCCATCACCCCGCCGGACTCAGCCCTTGCCAAGGCCGCCGACACGGTCATTCAGTTCCAGTCGCTGGAAGACGGCAACATCTACAAGCCGACCTCATCGCGTTATGCGCTGCTGTCGATCGTCGACATGATCGTCACATCTGTCGCCGAGACGCGCGGACCCAGGGTTCTCGAAAACCTGCGCCGCATCAAGCAGAGCGTGAACACGCTGAAGGTCGATGATCCGAAGCTGCCGCTGGGGGATTGAGAGCGACGCGGAAGCTGCCAATCTCCCTCCTCGTGGGGGTTGAGGAGCGGTCCGCATAGCGGACGCAAAGCCAATTGCTTGGCTTTGCGAGCAACGAAAGCCGGCAGGACAGAGGGGGCGCTGACCCGCCGACAGATCAAGGGTGTACATGCCGCAACGCTGGATCTTCGATCAGCCGCTGAGCGTTTCAACGCGCAGCGCCAGCACAGCCGGATCACCCGCGACACGCAGTGTCTTCAACCGTGAAGTACCTCCACCGACAACCGACACGGTAGATGCAGGCACATCGAGCGCCTTACCAATCAGCCGCTCTAGCGCGGCGTTGGCCGCACCATTCTCCGGCACGGCGCGCACGCGCGCCTTCAAATAGCTTCGCCCGTCCGCCGATATTTCGACGCCTTCAAGCCTGTCCGCGGAAGACTTCGGCGTCAGCCGGACGAACAGGTCGATGCCATTCTCGCGGGTACGAAAAGGCGCGCTCAAGCGATCTTCGACCTCACAGGACCAGCGGCGCTATCGTGGTGAGAATGAGCTGCCTGAGGAAGAACAGGAGCAAAAGCAGGATGATCGGCGAGATGTCGACACCGCCAAGGTCGGGCATGAACCGACGGATCGGCCGCAGCGCCGGCTCGGTCAGCCGGTAGAGCATGTTGCCGATGCTGCCGACGAACTGATTGCGCGAGTTGACGACGTTGAAGGCATAAAGCCAGGAAAAGATCGCTGAGGCGATGATGACCCACCAGTAGAGGTCGAGCGCCATGACGATTGTTTGAATGAGGGCGAGCATGCCGGTCTCCAATTGTTGCCGACATGTAGCCATTGCGCACGAAACCGGCAAGGGCCGCCTTCTGCCGCACGAGGTGGGCAAAGGCCGCCCCTTTTGGTGTTTCGGCAAAACCGCGCCTTGACAGGAAACCGCAGCCTTCGATAAATGCGCCATCCGCTGGACGGGGCTGTAGCTCAGCTGGGAGAGCGCGTCGTTCGCAATGACGAGGTCAGGAGTTCGATCCTCCTCAGCTCCACCAGCGGAATTCCTCAACTACTAGCAATCGTTGCGTAATCCACGCGCGGTCTTGGGTATCCCCATTTCCGTCCCCACTTTCGAGGTTTGTGGCGGGGGTCGAACCGAGTCTCTGCGGTGGGAGATCCTGAGAATCTTCGTGGTGATCGCTCACCCTGGTTCGGCTGAGGGAATTGTCGTTTCATATTAATTGTGACTAATATGCCTCATTGGTCGGAAGTGGGCGACATGGCACCTGTGAATTCGGGGGCACCTGTGAATTCGGGGGATGGTGGGAGATGCAAATTTTCTCCTCCGCCATTTTAAGCGCGGGACTGTTAAGAATACTGGTGATCGCAGGCCAGCCTGTTCAAGACAGTTCTGATGCCGAGGATTTTTGCTTCTGCGAAATTCGTGAGAAATTGTTTCTTGAAGACTCAACCGACGAAGTCGATGTCGCGATCGTTCTTGCGGCCGATATGTCCGGCTCCATCAACGACACCGAGGCTGCTTTACAACGCGAGAGCTACGCATCTGCGTTGGAATCGGCGGACGTGCTGAAGGTGATCAAAGAGGGTATGCACGGCAGGATCGCTGTCACGTTCGTTGAATGGTCGAGCTTCGGCTCCTTGGAAACTCGGGTGGACTGGGCCATTCTGTCCGACGCAAATGACGCTTCTTTTATCGCAGAAGCCATTCGGAGAAAGTCGGAAAGGGAGCGCTCTGCTCCGCACGGCTCGAAAACATCGATCTCATACGCCATCGATGTATCTGTTGTTGCCCTTGACAAACTTCCTGTCCCAACATTGCGCAGGATCATCGATATTTCAGGCGACGGAACAAACAATGACGGATCTTCACTTGAGGACAGCCGCCGGAGAGCGCTTCAGAAAGCAATCGTCATCAACGGCCTACCAATTGGCGCTGAAGTTGAAAACGGCGAGACGACTACGGAATATTATGAACGGCACGTTATCGGAGGGCCCGGCTCGTTTGTCATTCCGGCCAACAGCTCCGCTGAATTTCACTGGGCGATAATCAACAAGCTAGTGCGAGAATTGAGCTCTATCTCCGGTGAGGCGCGTTCTTAGTAGCGCTAATGGCAGTCAGGTACGCCCCAAGAGTTCCTTGATGCCCGCGCCGCTCGGCGAGCCGCTTACGACGAAGAGCACCGTCTAGAGATAGAAGCGACCGACCAACCGCCGGCCGCGCCAGTTTACGCTGCCCATGACTATCCACTCGTTTCAGCTGACCTGAATCACAGGCCAGTCCGCGCCACGATCTTCATAAGGGCAGAGAGCGGTGAGGCAAGAGCCGATCGCCACAGCTCACTCTCTTTCCGTCTTCAGCCCGCTCACCAGCGTGTCGACGAAACCCAGCAGCTCGCTTTCGAGGTCGGTGGGCGCGAGGCCGATGAACCGGTCTTCGAGCGAGATGGCGACGATGCCGTGCACTGCGGAAAACAACGTGCGGGCGCGGGCCAGCAGGTCCGGCGTGTCCAGCGCCGGGAGCAGTTGGGCAAGCGGCTCGACCAGGTGCTGGATCAGCACCGCATGTTCGGCCAGGTGCCATTCGGGCACCGCCACGCCTGGCGCCATGCGGTGTTCGAACAGCGCCTTCCACGCCATACGGTTGTCGCGGGCGAAGCCGAGATAGGCCTTGGCCAGCGCCTTCAGCCTCGACCTTGGCTCTGCGGCGCCCGTCGCCTCCTGTTGCAAGGCCTCTCCCAGCCGCGCCAGCGTAATCGAATTGACGTGCAGGATGAGCTCGTCGAGGTCGGCGAAGGCGGTATAGAGCGCGCCCAGAGCGCAGCCGGCATCGGCCGTGATGTCGCGTGCGCGCAGGCCGGCGAGACCGGAGGCTTGAATGCGCGCTTGCGCGGCCTCGATCAGCCTGCCCCTGAGATCCTCGCGTTTGGCGTCCCGTTTTGCCGTCATTAACCTTCCCTATACGAAATTGATGAACACCGTTCATTTTGCTCTTGAACGCTGTTCACAATGTGTTACGTTGCATTCGTGAACAACGTTCATAGAGGAGAAACGGGAATGTTGAAACAGTTTTTTGCTCTCGTCCGCGGTCGCAGCTACGAAGCCGCCGAGGTGGTCGCCGACCGCAACGCGCTGGTGATCCTGCGCCAGCAGATCCGCGATTGCGCCGACGCCATCGCCGCTGCCCGCCGCGCGGTCGCAATTGCCATCGCCCAGAACGAACAGGAAGTCGCGCAGTTCAAGAAACTGGTCGTCCGCATCGACGATTTGGAGAAGCGCACCATCGCCGCGATCGAGCAGGGACAAAATGAACTGGCCCGCGAGGCGGCGGAAACCATCGCCATGCTGGAAGCCGAACGCGATGCCTCCAGCGAGGCGCAAAAGAGCTTCAGCACCGAGATCGAACGGCTGAAGCGGATTATTCGCGTCTCCGAAATGCGCCTGCGCGAATTGCAGCGCGGCCAGCGCATCGTTGCCGCCGTCGACTCGACCCAGCGTCTGCGCGAAAGCGCTCCGGGCTCCAGCCTGTCGGCGCTCAAGGACGCCGAGGAGACGCTGCTGCGCCTGCGCACACGGCAAAAGCAGATCGACGCCACCGCGGCTGCCATGGCCGAGATGGAGCAGTCGGGCGATCCGGCCGCGGTCTCAGAGAAGCTCGCGGCCGCAGGCTGCGGCGCACCGCTGAGGAGCAGCGCCGACGCCGTGCTCGAACGGCTGACGAAGACGATGACCAAGCCGGCCTGATTGTATCCAGCCTGAAACAGATCAACACCCAACCAACCTAACCCTGAAACGAAAGGACTATACCGATGACCCCCAACACCTACGCACCCAAGGACACAGCCGCCTGGAAGACCTTCACCATGGCCAGTTTCGTCGTTGCCGCTGCGATGATGGCAGGCGGCATCTACTTCATGGAAGCAAGTTTCGCCGCAAAGGGCTTTTATGCCATGGCCGCCATCATGCTCGTGCACACCTCGATCACCATCACCAAGACGCTGCGCGACTCGGAAGAGTCCAGCCGCTTCATCAACCGGCTTGAAGACGCCAAGACCGAGAAGCTGTTGATGGAAGTCAGCCGCAGTAACGAAGTGTAACCGGGTTCCCGCTAAAACAAGGCTCAAACCGCGCAAGACCGCTGATCAATCCAACCAGGATTTCAATGGTCTTGCCCAATGGAAGTCGCCGCTATGGAAATCGCCCCGATCAACCGTCCGACAGCTCATCTGATGACGTCCCGGCGCTTTGCGCCCTTGTTCTGGACGCAGTTCCTGTCCGCCTTCAACGACAATTTCCTGAAGAACACGCTGGTGTTTCTTATTCTGTTCACGCTGGCGGCGGACCAGGCGGCGTCTCTGGTCACTCTGGCGGGCGCCGTCTTCATGGCCCCCTTCCTGTTCCTGTCCGCGCTTGGCGGCGAGATCGCCGATCGCTTCGACAAGGCCCTCATCGCCAAACGTCTGAAATTCGCCGAGATCGCCGCCGCGGGTGTCTCCGTCGTCGGCATCGCGCTGTCGTCCATTCCCGTGCTGATGGTGGCGCTGCTGATGTTCGGCATCATCTCGGCGCTGTTCGGGCCGATCAAATACGGCATCCTGCCCGATCACCTTGAGCGCAAGGAACTGCCCAAGGCCAACGCCTGGATCGAGTCCGCCACCTTTGCCGCCATCCTCGGTGGCACCATTGCCGGTGGCGTCGTTTCCGCCGATGGCATCGGCGTCGCGGTCTTCGGACCGATCATGATGGCCTTGGCCGTCGGCTGCTGGCTCGTCAGCCGCTACATCCCGTCCACCGGTTCGGCGGCGCCCGACCTCGTCATCGACAAGAACATCTTCCGCTCGACCTGGCGTCAGGTCGCAGAATTGCGCACCGACATGCGCATCTGGCGCGCCGGTCTGATGACGTCCTGGTTCTGGCTGATCGGCGCCATCGTGCTTTCGATCCTGCCGACCCTGATCAAGGATTCGCTCGGCGGCAACGAGATGGCGGTCACCGTCTATCTCGCGGTCTTCGCCGTCTCGATCGCCATCGGCTCGGCCATCGCCGCCTGGATGTCGCAGGGCCGCATCGTGCTGTTGCCGGCACCGGTCGGCACGGCGCTGCTGGCGCTGTTCGGCCTGCATCTCGCCTGGACGATCTCCAGCATGACGCCTTCGCCCCTGGCGGAAACCCTTGGCGCATTCTTCGCTGGCCCGAACACGATCCGGGTTGCCATCGACCTCGCCGGCATGGCCATTGCAGCCGCCTTCCTGGTGGTGCCGACCTTTGCCGCCGTGCAGGCCTGGTCGCCCGAGGCACGCCGCGCCCGTGTCGTCGCTGCCGTCAGCATCGTCAATGCCGGCTTCATGACGGTCGGTGGTATTGTTGTCGCCGTGATCCAGACGAAAGTCTCTACCGGTGGCATTCTGTTCGGCCTCGCCGCGGCCAATGCGATTGCTGCCTGGCTGATGTTGAAATTCCTGCCGACCAACCCCTTCCGCGATTTCGTCTCCATCCTGTTCCGCGCCTTCCTGCGCCTGGAGGTCGAGGGCATGGACAACCTCAAGGCAGCCGGCAAGGCGCCGATCCTGGCGCTCAACCATGTGAGCTTCCTCGACGGTCCGCTGGCGCTGACGCTGACCGATGAGGAGCCGGTCTTCGCCATCGACTACTTCATCGCCCAGGCGTGGTGGATGAAGCCGTTCATGAAACTTGCCCGCGCCTTGCCGCTCAACCCGGCCAAGCCGATGTCGACGCGTACGCTGATCAAGGTCGTGCAGGGTGGCGACCCGCTCGTCATCTTCCCCGAGGGCCGCATCACCGTCACCGGTGGCCTGATGAAGGTCTATGACGGCGCCGCCATGGTCGCCGACAAGACCGGCTCGATGGTTGTGCCGGTGCGTATCGACGGGCTGGAGAAGACCTACTTCTCGCGGCTGAGCTCGCAGCATGTCCGCCGCCGTCTGTTCCCGAAGGTCAAGGTGACCATTCTGGAACCGGTGAAGCTCGAAGTGCCGCAGGAACTGAAGGGCCGCAAGCGCCGCGCCGCGGCAGGCTCCGCCCTCTATCAGGTGATGTCGGATCTCGTCTTCCGCACCCAGGACATCGACAAGACCGTGCTGGAAAAGATCATCCAGACAGCCAACGAACGCGGCTTGAAACAGCTCGCCGTCGAGGATCCGGTCACCGGTTCGCTCAGCTACGGCAAGCTTTTGACGGCCGTTGCCGTTCTCGGCGAGAAGTTCCAGAACATGTATGCCGACCAGCAGACGCTGGGCATCATGCTGCCCAATGCCAACGGCGCCTGCGCAGCCCTGCTCGGCGTCATGTCGGCGGGCAAGGTGCCGGCGATGATGAACTTCACCGCGGGTGCCGCCAACATACTCTCTGCCTGCAAAGCGGCTGAAGTCCGGACCGTGCTGACCTCCCGCGCGTTCGTCGAACAGGCAAAGCTCGGCGCTGTGGTCGAGGAACTCGGCCGCTCGGTCGACATCGTCTGGCTCGACGATCTCAGGAAGACCATCGGTCTCAAGGACAAGCTGCTTGGCCTGCTGCGCAAGTCGACGCCGCGCGCGAAGCGCTTGCCGGACGATCCGGCGGTGATCCTGTTCACCTCGGGTTCGGAAGGCACGCCCAAGGGCGTCGTGCTGACCCATCGCAACATCCTGGCCAATGCCGCCCAAGCGGCGTCGCGCATCGATTTCCATTCGGGAGACAAGGTGTTCAACGTGCTGCCGATCTTCCATTCCTTCGGCATGACCGCGGGCACGGTGCTGCCGCTGATCTCGGGCGTGCCGGTGTACTTCTACCCCTCGCCGCTGCACTACCGCATCGTGCCGGAACTGATCTACGCCTCGAACGCGACCATCATTTTCGGCACCGACACCTTCCTCTCCGGCTATGCGCGCACCGCGCATCCTTACGACTTCCGCTCGATACGCTATTGTTTTGCCGGCGCAGAACCGGTCAAGGCAGCAACGCGCATGACCTATATGGAGAAGTTCGGCGTGCGCATCCTCGAGGGCTACGGCGTCACCGAGACGGCGCCAGTGATCTCGATCAACACGCCGATGTACAATCGCTCCGGAACCGTCGGCAAGATCATGCCCGGCATGGAATATCGCCTCGACCCGGTGCCTGGCGTCGACGACGGCGGACGGTTGTTCGTACGCGGACCCAATGTCATGGCCGGCTATCTCCGGGCCGAGAAGCCCGGCGTGCTCGAACCGCTTGAGGATGGCTGGCATGATACAGGCGACGTCGTCGCCATTGACGAGGGCGGCTTCATCACCATTCGCGGCCGCGCCAAGCGCTTCGCCAAGATCGGCGGCGAGATGATCTCGCTGGCGGCGGTGGAAGCGCTGGCCGGCGAATTGTGGAAGGGCTCGCTGTCGGCGGTCGCGACCGTGCCGGATGCACGCAAGGGTGAAAAGCTGATCCTCATCACCGAGGCACCCGGCGCCACCCGCGCGGACTTCCTGGCCTTCGCCAAGGCCAATGGCGCCATGGACCTGATGGTGCCGGCCGAAGTGCGGGTCGTCTCAAAGGTGCCGGTGCTCGGCTCCGGCAAGCTCGACTTCGCCGCCGTCACCAAAATGGTACGCGACGAAGAAGCCATGAAGACCAAGGCCGCCTGATCGAATGCATCTTGATAGCTGAACGGGTCGGCACAAAACGGGAAAGCAGCGCGTTGTCCATCATGCCTTGGTCTCCCGCTGCGAGATCAGCATCGCCATGCGCTGGACGGCGCGCAGTTCCATCTCCAGCCCCGGCGACGAAGCCAGCGCCGGCATATTGAGCGCCACCAATGTCAGCGGCTCGAGCGTCGCCAGCAGCACATGCGTCGCCTCATATTTCTCGAACAGCCAGGCCAGCTGCTCGCGTATATCCTGGTCGACCGGCGCATCTAGCTTCATATCGGCGACCGAGCGCACCGGCTCCTGTTCCAGCGCCCGCGCCAACACCTTGAGGTCGAAATCGCCGAGGTCGGCGGCCGGCAGGATCAAGGCGCCGTCGACGAGGATATGGTGCTGCAGCCCGCGCAGGAAGCGCGCGGAATCGGTGAGGTCGCCCTCGGCCATATGCTTCAGCAGCGAGTCGCGGCGTTTTTCGGCGGTGAGGCTGACGCTGTCATTGTAGATCACCGCCAGCAGCGTCGCCGAAAGCACGATCACCACGCCCTGCACGCTGCCGCGCCAGCCGAGATCGTCGATGCCGCCCAGCGCCAGGCCGGCAAACACCGAGCTCAGCGCGATGACGGCGAAGGCGCCGATCGTGTCGCGATGGCCGAGGCTCGCCCGCCCAAGCCCGATCGTCAGCCAGCACAGGAACAGGATGGCGATGCCGCCAAGACGCACCGGCACCTCGAACAGGCCGGGCCGGTAGTCGGTGACCATGAACGGAAGGATCAAGAGCAGCGACAGCGCCATGCGCTCCACCGTGCGGTTTTCGGCCGCCGACAGGCTGTCGCGGTCGCGCGTCATCACCAGCCAGCCAATGGCGAGAAAGCCACCGAACTGGAAGGCCAGAAGCATCGCCATCCGCCATGGCTCGGCAAAGCGTTCCGGGATCAGCGCCAGCAGGAAGAACAGCGCAGCACCGCCGGCGGCGAAGACTTTGAGCGCGAACGGCGCGTGCCGGCGCAGCAGGCCCTCGGTCAAAAGCAGCGCCGCCAGCGGCAGCAGGCCGGCCGCCGCGATGGTGACGAAGCGAAACAGCGCAAAGCCCGTGGTCCAGTCGAGAATGCGGCAGGCGAGCAGCACCGCCAGCACCCGCAAGCCAAACAGGAAGCGCCGCGACAGCGGATCGCCGGTATCGCGTCCGCCGACCACCGAAATGACGATCAGCAGCCCGGCCAGCGCCGCCAGCGAGGTGATGGTGTCGGCAATGACGGTATTGTCGAAACTCATCGCCCTGAAACCGGATGCAAGGCTGCGCCGGGCCCGTTCGCCAACCCGATGGCGCGGAACGTCTCATCGATGACCGCGGGCGTCAGCGTGTCCATGGTCGCAACACATTCCATTGGCGGCTGGAATCGGCCCAGTGCACCACCGGCAGCACCAGCCGCTGCAGCGTGGCGGCGGCACCCGCCACCGCCAAAGCGGCCAGCGAGCCGCGCGGCACTGCGTCGGCGAGATAGGTGCGCGCCGCCTGGAAATTCATCTGGCTGATCTGCAGCACGTCGTCGCCGCGCCCATAGTCGAGCTCCTTGCGGCAGAATTCGTTAAAGGCCTCGTCGCGATGCTTGGCCGCCTCGTCGAAACTCTTCTTCAAATCGTCCGAACCGCCCGTATAGGCATTGGTGATGACGAAGCGTTCCTCGTCGAAACCGGCTTCGGGTCCGACGCCGAAGACATGGCGGTGGCGCGCCATGATCTGCCGCGCCAAAAGCACATGGGTCAGCGAGCGCCGCGCGCCGGCATGCGGTCCCGGAAAGACATTGGTGAAGGCTTCGGCGACCATGCCGACGACGGCCGGCACCTGGGTGACGTTGGAGATCCAGATCGGCCTGAGCTGATTGCGCAGGAACATCAGGAAGCAGGTCAAGCCGTAGAGGATCCAACTGAGGCCCCGGCTGCGTTCGTCCGGATCGACCATGACGAGGCCCAGATGCAGCACCTCATAGGGCTTGCCGGCCAACGTGACTTCCATCAACGCCAGCGCGTTGAAGGCGATCGGCCGCCCGTCGCTGCGCCTGTAGACAATGGTGATGATGGAATGCTCCAGCCGGCTGCGGTCACCGGAAAACACGCCATAGGTCAGGCTGCCCGCCTTCAGCGCCTTCGACGCCACCAGCCGCAGATCGCTGCTCAACTGCTCCAGATCGGCCGCCTTCATCCAACGCCCGGGCCGCTCGACGACGCGCGTCTCGTAGCCGTCGGACACGCGCATGCGCACATCCATGAACCGACCCGGCAGCAACTGCAGAACCGCCTTGAGCAAGATTGTTTGTCCCCTGGGCTCTGACGCCTAATCTATCATGGCCGCGTCAGCCTAAGGTGCGGTAAACCCGAAGACGACAACGCCTGGTTGGTCGCAACAAGGTAAAAGAATAGCTGCAATACCGGCATTCCGATGGCGGCATACTTTCGGCTGTCGCAAGAACTGCGGCGCTCAGCATCCGAGATTGCTCCGGTTTAACCGACCGATTTCCGATCAATGCTGCTGGTGAACAGTCGACCCCCACTCCGTCGAGCTTCGCTCGACACC
>NZ_VFTC01000023.1 GCF_007003975.1 Mesorhizobium sp. WSM4306 | reverse complement strand
CCCCCGCCCCCTGTGGCGCCGGCCATCCCCTCCCTCTCTCAAGGAAGACAGCGCGCGAGCGTGAACTCCGCTCACCCTGCGGCGGTTTCTTCTTTTTCTTGGCTGCGGCGCGTTCCTTTGCGTCCGCAAACGGATCGGGGTCGGCGGCCGCCTGATCGCTCCACGTCGCTTGCCAAAATCCGCCATGCCGCCCATAGAACGGCTCGGAACATCACCCGCTCCGAAAGGCTGTTGTCCGCAGCCATTTGCCAAGGATACCCTCGATGCCTGCGACACCGTCCTCTTGGTCAAGGCTTTGACAGAATCCCTCGCCAGCCTCGGATGGACGGATTTTTTCGGCGATCAGCTTGAGCCTGATGAGGCCAGCCTCGTTCCGACGCGTATTGCCTCGGTGCACCGCGACCGCCTGGCCGGCCTGTCCCAGTATGAGCAAACCGATCTGACGCTGCCGACGAATGCGAACACCGGCGACTATGCCGTCGGCGACTGGGTGCTCGTCGAGCCCCATAGTCTCCTGCTGCGGCGCCGCCTGACCCGCAAGACGGTTCTGGAGCGCCGCACGCAGGGCGGCAGGGTGCCGCAGCTGGCAGCGGCCAATGTCGACACGCTGTTCATCGTCACCTCCTGCAATGCCGATTTCAACATCGCTCGGCTCGAGCGCTATCTGGCGCTGGCCAACGAGGCCGGAACGACGCCGGTGATCCTGCTGACCAAGGCCGACACGGCCGAAGACGCAGAGGCGTACCAACGCCAGGCCGCGGCCCTGCAGCGCGGACTGGCCGTGGTGATGCTGAACCCGCGCGTCGCCGATGCCGCAGCGGCGCTCGCCGCCTGGTGCGGCGCGGGCCAGACTGTGGCGCTGGTCGGCTCCTCCGGCGTCGGCAAATCGACGCTGGTCAACACGCTGGCCGGATCGGCGCTGCAAGCGCCGCAACAGACCGCGGGCATCAGGGAGCACGATGCCAAGGGCCGCCACACCACCACGGCCAGATCGCTGCACGCCATTGCCGGCGGCGGTTGGGTGATCGATACGCCGGGCATGCGCACGTTGCATGTCAGTGACGTTGCTTCCGGCATCGACACGCTGTTTGCCGAAATCACCGAGCTTGCCCCGCTGTGCAAGTTCCGCGACTGCACCCATGTCCACGAACCGGGCTGCGCGGTGCAGGCGGCCTTGAAGGCAGGCACGCTCGATCCCGAGCGTCTGGCCCGCTGGCGCAAACTGTCCGAAGAAAACCAGGGCAATACGCCGGTGCAAAGCGGGCCGCGCGGCAACAAATCGCCGGGCGGTCGCCCAAAGCGCCGTTGAGCGGCTAATCCGGAAAAGCCTGAATGGTTTTCTTCGAACCCGCGCAATATGCGCCGGATATCCTGAGTGGATCTTTAGCCGTCCAAGCGCCAAATCCTCGCCGAGCGCCCCTCCCTAGTACCTTGGGGTTATGGCCGCGCTGCGCCGGCTAAGTCATGGTGCCGTCAACTTCGAGAAATGCGATCGGAACTGCTGGTGCTACCCTCGGTCGCCGCCGCCGTGATCGGCGGCACCTCGATCTTCGGCGGCCGCGGCGGCTACACCGGCACCATCATCGGCGCGCTGATCCTGACCGTGCTGACGACGCTGCTGACGATCCTGCAGATGCCGGAGGGGGCAAGGCGGATTCTGTTCGGGCTGATCGTGCTGTTTGTCACGGCCGCGTATCTCAGGATTGTGGAGGAGCGGTAGGGACCGGCATTTCGGGCTTGCCGTCCAAGGCGCAGGCAATCGGATAGGGCGCTCCCCCTCTCCGTCTCGACTTCGTCGAGCCACCTCTCCCCCACTTTGTAGGGGCGAGGAACTCAAGCCTATGAATGCCGCGACCTCCGCGATTAGCGTTTCCTCGCCCCCATGAAATGGGGGAGAGGTGGCCGCGTAGCGGACGGAGAGGGGGCTGGCCGCTGCCCTAGGCGATTGCCGCCGCCCTAAGCGGTCTCACTCACCCGCCCTCGCAACTCCCGCCCTACTTCAACGAAATAGCCATCCCACTCAAATCCGCGTTCACCTGCAGCCCCACCTGCCGGCCCGTGAGCTCGAGCTGGGCGCCCTTGTCATTGGTCATGACGATTACCTGGGCGCCCTTGCCAAGCGCGCCGCCGCCGCCCGCCGCGCCGTAAACCCCGGTCGCATCCCGCACCCTGCGGATGTGCCGCACGGTGCCCCGGAAATAGGTCTTGGAAACGCCGAAGGCGAAGCCACCCGAGACGCCGCCGATCGAGATCGGGTAGCTGCGGCCATGAAAGGTCAGCGTCCCCTCGCCGCCGGAACCACCGACGAAGAAGGCCGCCTTGTAAACGGAAAAGCGGATCGTGCCGCTGTCGGCATGCGCGGCACTGGCAGCGCTGACAGCAACAGCGGCGACAGCCGCAACCGCGAGCGAACGAAAGCTGGATGAAATGGTCATGATGCAAGCTCCACAAAATCGCCGCTCACCCAACCGGCAGGCGGCGTCGAATAAAACTGGAACAGTTTAGGCTGGGATTTGGTTCCAGGCAGGCGGCGAGAGGATCGCTACGAAACGTGGGCAGGCGCTTGCTCCCTCTCGCCCGCTGTCCGCCTAATGCTGGTCATCGCTGCCGCGATCGGCGGCGATTCCATCTCCGGCCCGAGGGCGGCGCTGCTACGCGACAACATCATCTGGCCCTGGCCGCACTGACGACCGACGTGCCGCTCGCGCGACGGCGGCGATGTCGCGCGATTCCGGGTAGATGTAGGCCCACGTCGAGCTACCCTTTGCCGTCACGATGATTTGCCGGTGCCCGACAGCAGGCAGGCAGCTGGGCGACTTTTTTTGTGAAGACATAGTCCCACTGGAAGCCCGCCCCTACCCCACCTCCGCAAACAGCCAATCCCGAAACGCCTTTACCTTCCGCTGCCGGATCGCCTCCGGCGGGTACACCACGTAAAAACTCGAAATCGCCTTCAGCGCGTGGTCGAAAGGCCGCACCAGCCGCCCTGTCGCGAGGTCGGCTGAGACCAGCATGGTGCGGCCGAGCACCACGCCTTCGCCCTGCACGGCCGACTCGACCGCGAAGGTGGCGGAATCGAACGTCAGCCCGCTGTTGGGGTCGACGCCTTCGACGCCGGCGCTGGCCAGCCACGCCGCCCAGTCGATGCGGTAGCCGTCGCGGATCAGCGTGTGGTGTTTGAGATCCTGCGGCGTGCGCAGCGCGTGCGGTCCTTCGAGCAGCCTTGGGCTGCAGACCGGAAACACCTCCTCGCCGGTGAGGAATTCCGACGTCAGCCCGGGATAATGGCCGGCGCCATAGCGGATGGCGATGTCGATGCCGTCGCCGAGGAAATTGGTGAGCTTGCCCGATGTCGAGACGCGCACATCGATGTCGGCATGGGCGCGGTGGAAGCGGTAGAGCCGGGGCACCAGCCATTTGCCGGCAAAGCCATCTGAGGTGCTGACGTTCAGGCTCGTGTTGGAATGGCGCGATGTCGCAGCTAGCGTCGCCACCGTCAGCTGGTCCAGCATCTCGCGCACGGCGCGGGCATAGGGCTCGCCGACCGGGGTGAGGCGCACCGAACGCGTCGCTCGCTCGAACAGCTGCACGCCGAGCTGCTCCTCCAGATGCTTTATCGCCCGGCTGATGGCTCCATGGGTGAGGTTGAGCTCGTCGGCCGCCCTGGAGAAATTCAGATGCCGGGCGGCGGCCTCGAAGGCCGGCAATGCGTTCAGCGGTGGCAGTTTGCGGGGCATGTGCTGATGCCAGGTATCTGTGAGCGTTGGTAACAAATACTTGCCAAATTTTGGTTTGTCCATGCGGCTTTTGCCGGCCACAAATGCTCACAAGATTTGTGATCAAACCTCACTTTAGGAGGACGGCATGGCATCGCTCAACGGACAAAAAATCGTCATCGTCGGCGGCAGTTCCGGCATCGGTCTCGGCGTGGCGAAGGCCGCGGTGGAAGACGGCGCGGAGGTGGTGATCGTCGGCCGCTCGGCGGACAGGCTGAAGGCGGCCGAAAGGGCGCTTGGCGGCCGGGCAACAAGCATTGCCGCCGACATGACCAGCGAAGCGGAGATCGCCCGCCTGTTCGACGCGGTCGGCGCCTTCGATCACCTCGTCTCCACCGCCGGCACGCCGCCGCCCAACTATCCGATCGGCGATACCGACATGGATTTCGTGCGCGGCTTCGTCGACAACAAGCTGATCGGCGCGGTCATGCTGGCCAAGCATGCCGTGCGCGGCATGAAGAAGGGCGGCTCGATGATTTTCACCTCTGGCATCAACAAGGACCGCCCGCCGGTGCCCGGCGGTTCGGTGGTCTCGGCGATCGCCGGCTCGTTCAGCTATTTCGCCCGCGCGTTGGCGCAGGAGCTGGCGCCCAGCCGCGTCAACATCGTCTCGCCCGGCTGGGTCGACACGCCAATGTGGGATGAACTCGTCGGCGAGGCCAAGTCCGGCTACTTCGCCGCCATGGCCGGGCGCGTGCCGGCGGGCAAGGTCGCGGCGCCGGCGGATGTGGCGCCGGCCTATCTCTATCTAATGGCAAGCGAGTTCATGACCGGCGAGACGATCCATATCGATGGTGGGCAAAGGTTGGTTTGACGGGGCAAATCGCATAGGGCGCTCCCCCTCTCCGTCTCGGCTTCGCCGAGCCACCTCTCCCCACTCCCGTGGGGGCGAGGAACCCAAGCTTTTCGAGGCTGCGGCCTTCGCGGTTGGCATTTCCTCGCCCCCATGAAATGGGGGAGAGGTGGCCGCGCAGCGGACGGAGAGGGGGCTGGCGCGGCCTTATACGATTGCGCTGGCTACGATGAATAGCCTCAGGGATATTTCGCCGGCTTCGGTGCGTAGATTTGCGGATCGAAATCCAGATTCTTCGGCAGCGGCAGGCTCGAGCACTGCAGATGCACCTGGCGGGCAAGCAGCCTTCGCTGCTGCTGCTGATGTTCCTTGGCCGCCGCGACGAGGCCCATGCTGTAGGGCCCAAGCAGCACGCCGAAGCCCCATCCCGGCTGCCCCTTCTCGCGCTGGTCGTAATTCATGGCATCGGTGCGGGCCTGCTGGCATTCCGGCGTCGCCCATTTCGGATCCTGCGGCGAAAGCGATGCCCCGTACTGGACTGGAGAACTGACGCATCCCGCCACTGTCGCGGTCAACGCGACGACCACTGCAATTCTCATCCGCAAGCCCTCCTAATTTAGGGCGGCGACTACAGCACGATTCGAGCCGCAAAAAGGCAGCATCGGGATGCGGATTTCGCAGAGCCGCTCAGCCCAGCAGATTGCGCGCCGCGCGCATGAAGATCTTCGAGCCGATCGGAATCAGATCGTCGGGAAAATCATAGTCCGGATTGTGCAGCGAAGGGGTGCGCTCGCCGGCGCCGAGGAAGAACATCGCCGACTTGGCCTTGTGGCCGAAAATGCCGAAATCTTCCGAGGCGCGCATCGGCAGGGCTTCCTCGCTGCGCATGACACCTTCTTCGTCGAGCGCGCGGTTGAGATGCTCCACCGCATCCGGCGCATTGACGCTGGCGACGAAGATCTCGTGGTAGTCGCAGCGGACGGACAGGCGGTGCTCGACCGCGATCCTGGCGGCAAGCACTTCAGCGGCCGCGACCAGTTCCGCCATGCGCTCGTCGCGCCTTGTGCGCAGCGTCGCCCACACCTCGGCGTGAGCAGGCGCGATGCCGAACACGGCCTCGCCCATCGTCGCATGGGTGACGGTCACCATGCTGAAATCGTCGTCGGCGAAGGTGCCGCGCCCGAGCGCCGGCAGCGCCGGCATCAGCTGGCTGATCGCCGGCATCGGCGACACCCCGGTTTCGGGCATGGACGAATGCGCGGTCTTGCCGTCCAGAACGATGCGCATGCCGCGCGAGGCACAGTTCACCACGCCCTCCTTAACGCGCACCTCGCCGAACGGCACGCCGGGCAGATTGTGCAGCGAGAAGGCGAAGTCAGGCGCGATCTCGGCAAAGCGCGGATCGGCGACGACGCCGGCCGCACCATTGCCGGTCTCCTCCGCCGGCTGGAACATCAAGACGACGCGGCCGCGCGCCGGCCTTTCGCGGCCGAGCTGTCGGCCAAGGGCGGCGAGGATCGCGGTATGCCCGTCATGGCCGCACATATGTGATTTTCCTGATACCTGGGAGGCATGGTCGACGCCCGATAGCTCCTCGATCGGCAGCGCATCGAGCTCCGAGCGGAACAACACCGTCGGCCCTGCCTTGCCGCTGTCATAGACTGCCGCGACGCCATGCCCGCCCAGACCGGTCAGCACCTTGTCCGGCCCGGTATCGGCGAGGAAGGCGACGACTTCCTTGGCCGTGTTCTCTTCTTCGTTCGAAATCTCCGGCTGCTGGTGCAGCTTGCGCCGCCATTCGGTCAACTCGATGAGGTCTCGGTTGGTGAGGGTCATGGCGAGGCTCCGGTGATGGTGTCGGTCAAAACACGATAGGGTTTTTCTCGCGTCGTGCGACGCGGATCAACTCCGCTAGCTCAATTCCAAAATCCCGCACATCGGGATCGGGGCTCGATACGATGATCTTTAGTTCGCGCTCAAGTTCACCAAAGCTAGGCTCCTCGATAACATCTCCGCAATGACTGCCGGAATAGAGCACAAGCCGTTCCAAGGCTGATCCTTCACCGATAGTGTCGGCTATCCGCTCGCGCAGGTAGCCGACTTGGGCAATGTTTCCGACACGGAAATGGCAAGCCCTGACTACGTCGAGGGTAAGATTCACCCCCTCGGGATGGATCACTTCGCATTCGCCGGTCATCGGCTCTCGTTGAAACCGATAACCGGGAAATTCCAGCTCCATGGTCGAAGTGCCTTTGAAAACCGCAATATCGAGACCCATGCCGATCCTTCTGCCAGCTTAGTCGGAAATAAGGCCTAGCGTTGGTGACCGCTTTCGGCAGCGACCCGCAAAGCGTCATGGACTACGCGTGCGACAAAAGTCTTGATTTGCTCATCTGAGAATTCCGCGAGAGGCCAGGTCTCAGTAGTTCCCATCGCCCAGCTGGCCGGTCCAACGGTGACGACGCCCAGTTCGGTGCACCTGATATGCCAGTTGACGGAACTCTTGCCAGTACCGGAAGCGAGATAGATCGTCGGGTACATCGGACCTCTGTCACCGGTAGGGTCAAAAGACGTGCTGTAATCCTTGATACGCAGGTCGACTACGTCTTTCCAGGCCTGCTGCGCCTCCGAGAGCGCTGGCCACACCCGCTTGTGCAACGCCTTGCCGACAGGCTCCCAGATGCGAAAAGCTTTTTCGATGTCAGGCGACATTGAGATGGTCTCCACCAGAGATGCCCTCAAAAGCTTGAGAGTAAACCAGCATCGGCCGGCACGGAATGTGCGTAGCGCCCCACGGCGCCCGGGTCTTTTTTGCGCCGCCATGCCGGCCATGGCGCAGAAAGGCAAGTACGGAGGTGGTCGATCTCATCTCCGACATCCGGCGGCCGCTCTTGAAGGGCACAAGACGCAAGCCTGTGCCAAACCGGAAACGTCAGTGATAATAGGCTCCACTCAGCCGAGGGGCGGTTTCCGGGAACACAATGGCCAGGCGGTTTGCGTTTCTCTTGGTTCGCGACTTCACGCTGTCGCCGCTGTCGCTGTTCATCGACACGCTGCGGCTGGCCGGCGATGAGGGCGACCGCAGCCGCCGGATCGAGTTCGACTGGGAGATCGTCGGCGAACGCGGCCTGCCGATCCGGGCGAGTTGCGGCGTCGAATTGCTGCCGACCAAGGCGATGGGCAATCCGGAGGAGTTCGACAATGTCGTCGTGGTCGGCGGCCTGCTCGACACCAACCGCAGCCTGAGTTCCGAAAAGGAGGCCTTCCTGTTGCGCGCCGCCGAAAAGGGCGTGCCGCTGACAGCGCTCTGCACGGGCAGCTTCGTGCTCGCGCGCTACGGTTTGCTCGACGGCTACAGCGCCGCTGTGAGTTGGTTCCACATCAAGGATTTCCGCAGCCAGTTCCCAGACGTGAATGCCCATGCCGACAGCCTGTTTTCCGTCGATCGCGGCCGTTCGACCTGCGCCGGCGGCACCGGTGCGGCCGACCTTGCCGGCCATTTCGTGTCTGAGTTCATCGGCCGCAAGGCGGCGGAAAAAGCCGCCAAGATCCTCGTGCTCGACCGCATCCGCTCGAGCCGCGACGTGCAGCCCGTCGGCGACCTCTTTCCCGCGGCGTCGAGCCGCGCCGTGAAGCGGGCCTTGCTGCTGATGGAAAGCAATCTCCAGGAGACGCTGTCGGTCGCCGAGATCGCGAGCCGCTTGAATTCATCGCGGCGCCAGCTCGAACGCCTGTTTGGCGCCGAACTCGGCATCGGCCCGATGGCCGCCTATCTTGCTCTGCGCGTCCATCATGCCAAGTCGCTGCTGGAAGGAAGCGACTTGGCAATCGGCGAGATCGCCTATCGCTGCGGCTTCCCCAATGCCGGCCATTTCAGCCGCGTCTTTCGCCAGCAGACCGGCACCACGCCGACCCATGTCAGACATCCGAGCCGAATGCCGGGTGAGGCACCCTCGCCTACCGCTCCGTGAACGCCCGCGCGAACGAATCCAGCATCGGGCGCGCCAGATATTCGAAGAAGGTCCGGTCGCCGGTGCTGATAAACGCCTCGACCGGCGTTCCCGGGTAAAGCTGCCCGGCCTTCACCCCCTGCGGCAGCGTGTCCGTAATCTTCAGCCTGGCGCGGAAATACGCCTCGTGCGTGGTTTCATCGATCAGCCGGTCGGCGGAGATTTGGGTCACCGTCGCCGGTACCTCGGGCGTGAGGCGCGCGTTCAGGGCCGACAATCTGAGTTTCGCCGGCTGGCCGACGCGAACCAGATCCACGTCCCTCGGCCGCAGCTTCGCGTCGACGATGAGGCCTGACGCGGTGGGCAGGATCTCCATGATCTTTTGCCCGGGGGCAATCACGCTGCCTTTGGAATTATAGGTTGACGACACCACGATACCGGCTGCCGGCGCCTTGATCGTCGTGCGCTTCAGCACTGCTTCGGCCGCCGTGATCTGTTCCCCGATGTCGGCCAGATTGGTGCGAACCTCGTCAAGCTTGGTGAGCGCCTCCTCGACGCGCTGCGTGGTCGCGCGCTCGACCTGCGCCTGCGCTTCGACGATCTGTGTCCTGGTCGCCGCCAAGTCCGCCTCCAGCGCGCCGGACTGGCCGACCAGATCGGCCTCGCTGCGCAGAAGCTGCGAATATTCGCTGCGGTTGGTGAGGCCCTTGTCGAGCAGCCCGGTCTTGATGCCGAGCTCCTTCTTCACAATGTCGGCCTGCTGCTGGATTGCCAGTTTCTGCGCGTCCAGGCCCAGTGCCGACTCGCGATGCATGGCCACGCGCTGCGCCAGGATCGACTGCTCGGACCGGAACCGGGCGAGCCTGGCGTCGAACTCCTTCTGTTGTTCGCGCACCAGATTGTCGAAATCGCTCTGGAACGGCGCGGGGGCTGTATCGGTGATTGGCGCCAGCCTGTCCGATCCGTCGCGTTCGGCCTCCAGCCGCGCAGCACTTGCCCTGAGCGCGATCGACTGTCTGGTCAGCCGGTTGAGGTCGGCCTCGGTCGCCGTGCGGTCGAGGAGGACCAGCGGCTCGCTTTGTTGCACGCGGTCGCCCTCATGCACCAGCAACTGCTCGATGATGCCGCCCTCGGGGTGCTGGATGAGGATGTTGCCGCCGGTCGCCGAGATCGTGCCGGACGTGATCACCGCGCCGGCGAGCGGAGCGCTCGCCGCCCAATAGCCGAAGCAGCCGGCGAAAAGCGCTATGGCCGCGTAGCCGACGACGGCCGTGCGGCGGAAGTCGGTGCGCGGTCGGCTTTCGAAGGCAAGGCTCTGCTGCATCATCGTCTATGATCCGAAGCGGACGCTGTGCGGGCGCACGGTCGGCACGAACGAGCCCGTCACCACCGCGTTCCCGGCAACGCCCTTGCCGGCCGCCGATTGCCGCAGCACCTCGCTCGCGGGGCCGAAGGCTTCGATCGCGCCGTTGCGCAGGACCATCACACGCTCGCAGGCCGCGGCAATCGACGGGCGATGTGTTATCACGAGCACCGTGACGCCCGCGCCGCGCGCGACCGACAGCATCGCTTCGAGCGCCGCTTCGCCGCTGCCGTCGAGATGGGCGTTGGGCTCGTCCAGCACCAGCATGCGTGGCTTGCCGTAGAAGGCCCGCGCCAGCCCGATCCGCTGCCGCTCGCCGCCCGACAGCACGGTATGCGACGAGCCGATCATGGTCTGATAGCCATCGCGCAGCGTAAGCACCAGCTCATGCGCTTCGGCATGCCTGGCCGCTTCGACGATCGCTGCGTCATCGGCAGCGGAGTCGAAGCGGGCGACGTTTTGCGCGATCGATCCGGGGAAAAGCTCCACCTCCTGCGGGAGATAGCCGATATGCCTGCCAAGCTGGGTTTCGTCCCAGCTCCTCAGGTCGGCGCCGTCGATCCTGACCGCGCCGCCGGTCGGCTGCAGTGCCCCGACAAGCAGTTTCGCCAGCGTCGATTTGCCGGCGCCGCTCGGGCCGACGATCGCCACCGCTTCACCGGCGCCGATGGCAAAATTCAGCCGCTTGAGGATGGGCTCCGCGCCGAATGCCGCATTCGGCGCGATGAAGAAAAGATCCTGTACCGAAATCGCACCGGACGGATCGGGCAAGACGAGCTTGCGCCTTTCCGAAGGCTGCGCCGCAAGCGCGGTGTCCAGCCGCTTCCAGCATCGCCTGGCGTCGACGATCTGCCGCCAGGATCCGATCAATTGGTCGAGCGGCTGCAGCGCGCGCGACGACACCAGCGAGGACGCGAAGATCATGCCGGCGGTCATCTGCCCTTGCAGCACCAGCCACGCGCCGGCGCCGAGGATCGCCAGCTGCAGCATCATGCGCAGCGACCGCGATGTCGCGCTGAAGATCGCGTTGGCGCCTCCGGAACGGTCGTGCAGGGTTAGCGCTTCGGCCACGTGCTGCCCCCAGACCGCGGCCGCATTTTGCACCATGCCCATGGCGCGCAACGTGTCCGTGTTGCGGGCAAAGGCCTGCTCCGCCTGGCTGGCCACGGCAGTGCGTTCCGCCGACATGGCATCGTTCCTGCCGATGGCAAGCTGGTTGGCCACGACGAGGAGAAACAGAAGCACGGCGCCGGCGAGCGTCAGCCAGAACAGGACGGGATGGATGAAATAGAGCAAGGCGAGGAAGACGGGAGCAAACGGCAGGTCGAACAGCACCGCCACGCCGCGTGACCTGATGAAGGCGCAGGCCGTGGCAAGGTCGTTCAGCGGCGACAGCGCACTGCCGGCATATCTGGCGCCAAGCGAGGCAGCGAATGTCCGCGCACCCAGTTTCTGGTCGACGATAGCCGCAATACGCTGCGCGTAAATGGCGCGGACCGCATCCAGCAGGCCGAGGAAGGCGAGCGCGACGACCGCCATGGCCGAGAGATAAAACAGCGTCTCGACGCTGGAGGACGGCAGCACCCGGTCATAGACCTGCAACAGATAGAGCGGAATCACCAGGAGCAGGATGTTGATCAGCAACGAGAAGACGCCGATATCGGCGATGGCGCGCAGGAAGACCGGGCGCAGGCCGGGCCGGATGGCCGCATCCCTGAGCGGCGCGCGGTCCCGCGACATCTAAACCGCGTGCTCGCCTGTTGCGCTCAGATGGCTCTGCTGCAAATCGTTCAGCGTATAGGCGTGGATATAGTCGATCTTCATCTGCGCGGGCGTGGCGAGATGGTCGGGCGGCGCGCCGGCTTGACCGCCGATCGCAAGGTCGACCAGCATATACATGGGCTTGTTCATATCGGACGGCGTCGCCGCTTCCGCGACCTGGACGCCATCATAGGTCCAGACCAGCTTGTCCGGCGCCCACAAAAGGCCATAGGTGTGGAAGCCGGCGGTGTCCGAGACATTCACCGTCGACGAGACCGTGGTGTGCTGCCCCGTCTCATTCGTGTGCGCGGTCATCAGAAGCTGGTTCGGGTTCTGGCCGTACATTTCCACGACGTCCAGCTCCGGCGGCCATGAGCCGTCTTCCGGCAACAGCCAGAAAGCCGGCCAGGCGCCGGTGTTTTCGGGCAGGTCGGCCCGCATTTCGAAATAGCCATAGGTCTGCGAGAAGGAGTCGTGTGTGGTCAGGAGCCCGGAGGTGTATTCGTAGTTGTTGATCAGCGGCTTGATGTCCGCCGGCGTCTGCGCCGCGGTGATGGTGAGAACGCCGCTTGCCACACTGAACGGATGAACCGAGCTCGTTGGCGCGTAATTGGCGTCGATATACCACTGCAGCTCGTTGTTCTGGGTCAACGTGCTGCCGTTCGGCGCGCCCCACCAGAAGTTGGTGTCCCACGTGCCGCCTTGGCTATTGTGAAGGCTCAGCGTGTTGAAGTCGTCGGAGAACGACAGCGTCATGCCGGATTTGTCGACCGGCAGCTCGAACTGGCCGGGCTGCAGCTTGTCGATGGTGGTGTTGTTGAACACCAGCACCTCGTCGGATCCGAGGGTCAGCGCAACGTTCGCTCCCGCCTGCGTCATATGCGCCTTGACGGCGTCGAACGACATGAAGTCGTAGCCATTGAGGCGAATGGTGTCGTCCGCGCCGAAATCGGTGATCAGGTCGCTGCCGTGGCCCTTGGTGATGATGAAGGTGTCAGCGCCGCCACCGCCGATCAGCACGTCGTTACCCAGGCCGCCGTCGAACGTCTGGCTGCTGGTGCCGCCCTTGATGATGTTGTCGAGCGAATTTCCGAACGCGTAGTGATTGGCGCCGGTGACGACGAGGTTCTCGAAATTGTCGGGGAGCTTGTAGCTCATCCAGGTGTCGATCGTGTCGATACCCTCGCCGGGCAGCTCGACCGCTTTGTTGATCGTCGAATAGAGGTGGTAATAATCGTCGCCCGCGCCGCCATACATGGTGACCTTGACGCTGGTGTCGCCCCAGAAGGAATCGTTGCCCGAAGTGCCGTAGAGCTGCGGCCCGGCCCCGGTCGCCGAAAACCAGTGGGTGGAAGCCCCGGTGTAGGGAAGCGGAATGCCTTTGGCGTTGAGGACGGTGCTCATTCGGACACTCCGCGCGTGCTGCCTTGGTCGCTCGACAACCTCCGAGCGACCACTTTGGATCAACTTTTAAATTGATCCATCGCTTCAGGGAATCATCATATAGTACACAAAGAAGATCGTCACCCACAATTTGATAGATCATAGCGAAGCTAATAAGCTGATCCTAATACAATTTAAAGGCGAGACTTTACAAATTTTAATAAATATTGTGAAACTTGTGCCGAAAGATTAGGCAGATTGTCGATGATGCATGCAATTCGTTCGCGACGCGACCGCCCGCCCGAAGCGGCGGTTCGAAAATTGCGGGACGGAAGGCCGCAGGCAAGGGCCCAAAAAATTTGACAGGCCATGTCGGACCGGGTGAAGTCCACCCGTCCTTGGGGCATCGACCAACGAACCACAAAGGATACCGAAGACATGCCAAGCACCGTACGTTTGCACCGCGTTCTGGCGACCAGCGCGGAGAAGGTCTACCGCGCATTCACCGAAGCCGATGCGCTGGCGAAATGGCTGCCGCCGAACGGCTTCACCTGCACAGTGCACAGCTTCGACGCGAAAGTCGGCGGCGCCTTCAAGATGTCGTTCCGCAACTTCACCACGGGCGGCAGCCATTCCTTCGGTGGCGAATATCTCGAACTCGTCCCTGGCGAGCGCCTGCGCTACACCGACAGGTTCGACGATCCCAACCTGCCCGGCGAGATCGTGGTGACCGTGACCTTGAAGAAAGTGTCGGTCGGCACGGAACTCGATATCACGCAGGCGGGCATTCCGGACGCCATTCCGGCCGAGGCGTGCTATCTCGGCTGGCAGGAGTCGCTGCGCAACCTGGCAAAGCTCGTCGAACCCGAGATCAATCAGTAGAGCCACCCAATCGCAATCGACGGCGGCGCGGCCCAGCCCGCGTCGCGACAATGCCGAGCCGAGCTCTCATCGCCTCACGGCCCGCTGCAGATCGGCAGCGGCTGCGGCGGCGGTGGCGGGTTGTCCTTCTTGTATTGCGCGATGATCGGCTCGAGGCGCTGGCGCGGCCAGAATTTCGGCTTGCCGATCTCCTTCAGGCAGGATGCGTTCCAGTAGGCGCCGGATTTGCCAACGGCGGCTATGTCGCGCGATTCGGGATAGATGTAGAGCGTCGTCGGATTGCCCTTCACCATCGAAATGATCTGGTCGGCATCGGCCGGCGACCAGCTGGTGCAGCCATTGCTGCGGCCGCCGGCGTAATCGACCAGCTTGCCGTAAGGCACAAAGCCGTCATGGTCGGCGTAGGAACTGTTCGACTTCTTGCGCAGGCACATGCCGCGCAAGAGCCGCGCCGCGTGGCCGCCGATCACACGCTGTCTGGCATTCGCCGCCTCACCCTCGCCGTCGAACTGGATAAAGGTGCGTTGCAGAATCTGATCCTGCTTCGCGCCAAGGCGATAGAAACCCTTGAATGACGTCTTTGCCTCGCTGGTCATATAGGCGCCGCCCATCGTCAAGGACGAGTCCAGGGCATTGCCGAAGTTTTTCGCACAGCGTTTCCCGTTGGAGAAATCGACGACGCCCTTCAGATTGCGGCCGCCGCCATGCCCTGACGAAATCGCGCGAAACGACTGCTTGGCTTCGCAGATGACATAGTAGCGGCGGCCCAGCGCACCGCCGCCGAGATCGCCCGGACGCGTCGCATCCATGGCGAAATAGCAGCCATTGTGGACAGCGCCCTGAGACTCCTTCTTCTGATAAAGCGCGCGCGCCCGTTCCAGCACCACTTGAGAGATTTCGCCGTCACCATCGCCGACATGGGCCTGCAACCAATCCGGTATACCGGAGGACGCGGCAAACGACCGGGCTGCCACAGTCAGAGCGATAACGGCGACGGCAAGGATGCCGAGGACAAAGACAGCCAGAGATTTCAACCGCACCGAACAACCCTCCCGCCCGAACCGTTCTGCGATTCTCAGAAACCATCATAATTCGCCGCTCACCGATCGGCGAAACACATCTTGTTCAGAACCGCCTACATAAGCGATGAGGCTAGGCTACCCAAAGCGCCCGCAATCACAGCGCCAAACTCCCCTGGTCCGCCTCCGCGGCATTGGGATCGCCAGGCGCCGTCGCCCAGGCGAGTTCGACCAGCGTCACTGTGCGCCGGCCGGTGCCGTCGAGCTGGCAGACGATGAGGCCTTGCTCCTCGATATAGGTGAGCAGCCGCCTGGCGCGCCGCAGCGAGTGTGAACCGTAGGCACGCGCGATCGCTGCGTCGCTCGGGCACGGCCAGCCCTCCTTGGCGGCGCGCGCGATCATCATGAACACGCCTTGCATGTCCTCGGGCAGCAGCGAGGCGCGGACGGAAACATCTTGCCAGGCATCGTCGCCTGCCATGTCTGCACCAAGCCCGGCGCGCGCACGCGTCAGCATGCGGCGGAATTCGGAGAGGTCCGGTACCACCGAGGCAAGGCCTTCGATGCGGCAACGAACCACGAACTCCTGATAGAGCACGCCGATGACGCGAAAGCCCGCATCGGGCTGCGCCAAGATGGCGCGCAGGACACGGTCCACCCGCTCTCGCCGCTCGGCCAGATCCTCGGCGCTTACCGCCGGCTCCGCCGGTTCGGGGCGGATTTCCAACGCCGCCGACTTGGCCGCCATCAGCTGATCGAGCAGGTCGGGCGATGCCACCCGGCGCGGGGCGCGCATCGTCTCGGGCGGCGGCGCCGCCAGGATGATCGCGCGGGCGTCCTCAAGAGCCGATTCCGGCATCGCCATCAGCCGCGGCGTGCCGTTGCGCGGGCTTGTCTCGGTCTGGCCGATGCGCACGCCGAGCGGACGGCGCGACAGCGCCGGGCCGAGCGCCATGAACTGCCCGCGCTCGAGGTCGCGAAACGCCTCGGCCTGGCGCCGCTCCATGCCGAGAAGGTCGGCGGCGCGCGCCATGTCGATATCGAGGAAGGTGCGGCCCATGAGGAAATTGGAGGCTTCCGCCGCGACATTCTTGGCGAGCTTGGCCAGCCGCTGGGTGGCGATGATGCCGGCAAGTCCGCGCTTGCGGCCGCGGCACATCAGATTGGTCATGGCGCCGAGCGAGAGTTTTCGCGCTTCGTCCGACACCTCGCCGGCCACCGCCGGGGCGAACAGCTGCGCCTCGTCGACCACCACCAGCATCGGGTACCAGTGCTCGCGGGCGACTTCGAAGAGGCCGCCGAGGAAGGCGGCGGCGCGGCGCATCTGGTTCTCGGCATCCAGCCCTTCGAGATTGAGCACGGTGGAGACGCGATGGATGCGCGCCCGCTCGCCGGCCGCCTGCAGCCCGCGCTCGGTATGCTCCTCGGCATCGATGACCAGATGGCCGTAGTGGTCGCCCAGCGAGACGAAATCGCCTTCGGGGTCGATGATCGTCTGTTGCACCCAAGGTGCGCTCTGCTCCAAGAGCCGGCGCAAAAGATGCGATTTGCCGGAGCCGGAATTGCCCTGTACCAGAAGCCGGGTTGCCAGCAGCTCCTCTAGGTCAAGCGCCGCCGGCGCACCCGCCGTCGTCTGTCCCATCTCGATGGCTACGGTCATGTCACGACTCTCCTTGAGGAGAGGGCTTATCAACCTGACCGCAAGCCGTCGAGCGCACCAAGGCAACAGGCCCGGTGTTCCACACCTATGCTGCCAAAGCGCCACACTTGGCCGACCTGGTCGGTTGAAAAGCTGGCTAGACCGGCTTCACCGGCGGCAAAAGCGGCGCATCCAGCCCGTCAAAGGGATCGCGCCAGGCGTCGATGGCCTCGAGCCGGCGATACCAACTGAGGACCGATGGATAATCATCCAACGGCAGGCCGGCGACATCGTTGAACGGCAGAAACGTCGCCATGCGGAAATCGGCATAGGAAAGCGACTTGCCCACCAGCCATTGCCGCCGGGCAAGCTCCGCCTCGAGGATCGCCGCCGCAATGCGGAACTCGGCCAGCCCGTCCTCGACCTTGCCCTGGTCGATCGGGCCAATCCCGTAGCGCTGCTTGGTGCCGCGCTCGAAATGCACGGTGTCGCAGGCCCTGACGAAATTCTCCTTGCCCCAGCTCAGCCAGCGGATCATGTCGGGTTCCTCGTCGCCGCTGCGCCAGAAGTCCGAACCCGCCGCGCGCTACAACTTGCAGGCTATGGCGTCGGCTTCCCACAGGCTGCCGCCCAACCATGCCAGTATGGGGACGGAAAGATTGGGATTGAGCGGCCGGAAACGGTCGGCCTGCCCCGGCGCGAAGGGCGCCGCGAACTCAAACTCGACCGTCGCCTGCAGATGGCGTGCCGTTACAACGGCGAGGCGCGGATTGGGGTTGCGGCTGAAGAAAAGTTTCATATCCGGGCAGCCCTTGGACGCTGTTTGTTCGATCCTATCAAACACGCAAACGTGCCCTCTCGGCAATCTGGTCGGACCACGATTCCGCTGGCGCAAGCCGCCGTTCGGCGTATCATTCCTGCGGGAGAGGGTTATTGGCAGGAGGAAGCCAATGAACGTTGTAACAAGCGTACCTGTCATCGATCTGACAGCCCAGAACCTTGTTTCCTCTGCGCTTTCCAAATTCCGCGCCGGCGATACTGTCTCGACCCGAGCGGCGCTCGACGCCATCCGCCGTATGAATCCGACTTGTGTCGACAGCGACGACGATCTGGTCGAGATGATCGTCATGGCAGCAATTGGTAAGACCATGGCAGTCGTGTTCGACCACCGCTCCCGCTAGCCCTGTGGAACGAAACGCGGGTTGCGCCGTTTCGATTGTCTTCAAGTTCGAGTTGAGTTCCAGGAGTAGCGTCAATGCGTGATGAACAATTCGACGTTCCCGTGACCATAGAAACTAAACACAGCGGCCGGTTGCTGACAGTCACAGGCACGGTGCAGGCGGCTGCGCTGCTGGTCGACCGGTGGCCGGACGAAGAGCGCGGGCCGAAATATCGCTCGGCGCTGAAAGCGATGATGGATGCGATGGAACAGCGCCGGGCGGTCGGCACGGCGCGAAGGGCATTTACTGCTGCCGCCAGGGAGGCGCGTGTATTCGTCGGCGAAGGCCGCCGCTAACAGCATGTTCTGGGAACTCCCGGAAAGCCTGGTCGTTATGCTCCGGTCGAAACGAGGAGCGCACTCATGGCCGACGACAAGACCAGGACAGACAACCGCGACCGCTCGCAAGTGGCTGGGGACGAGGACTATGAGGTCAGGCATTTCGCCGAAGAGGCAGGCATCACCCCGGACCAGGCCCGGACACTCATTAAGCGCCACGGCACCGATCGCAAGGTGCTGCACGAAATAGCCGAGAGCATAAAAGGGCAGTAGGACCAGGCAGAGCCGACTTCGCGATACCTCGCGGAGGCGATCCCTCTCTAGTTCCCCAAGGGATGCGGCATGTAGCCGACGAAGCCGGCGATCTTCCAGCGCCCCGACACTTTCCTGCAGAAATACAGCGTCTGCCATTTCAACCGGTCGACGCTGCCGTCTGCCTTGGCCACTGAACCGTTGAACTTCTTGTGGAGCACTGCCCGGTCGCCATCGACATCGATGTCGCGCATGTTGGTGACGCGAAACAGCGCCTCGCGCAGCGGCTCGGCGAACTTCGTCGCCGCCGTCTCCTTGGCCTGCCGCAGCCACTCGTCGCGATAGACGGCAAGCGATGGAAATTGCAGCCGCCAGGCGTCGGCGTCGTTGAGGAAATGCGCGTGCATGCCGAAGAAACTGTCAGCGATGAAATCATCCTCGACCATCGACCAGTCCTGGCCGATGAAGGCGTCGATGTCGCGCCGCACCAGCATTTCCCAGAGCGCGTAACGATCGGCATCGCCTTCCGGGAACGGGTTCTTGTCGAAAGTCATTCAAAAATCTCCTGTCGGGAAAATGCGCCGCGCGAAGATGCTGGCCGTCCCCTGATAAAGCAACACGCATCTGGAAAAATCTTGCTTTCCCAAAACGCCCCTATGAGGATCACCGGGACAGGCGTAGAGCGGTCGGCGAAAACGGGGCGCAGCCCGCCATTTCGAACAGGAGTTTCCCTTGCCCAAAGAGTGTTTTGGAACATCCCATGTGCCGCTGTCGCCGGCGGTGCGCGCCGGCGATTTCGTCTACATCTCCGGTCAGGTGCCGGTCGACGCCGACCGCATCGTGGTCAAGGGCGGGATTACCGAGCAGACCGAGCAGGTGCTGCAGAATGTAAAGGCAGCATTGGCGCTGGCCAGCTGCACCATGGACGATGTCGTCAAGACCACGGTCTGGCTCGAGGATGCGCGTGACTTCGGCGCCTTCAATGCCGTCTACGCCAGGCATTTTCCCAGCAACCCGCCGGCCCGCACGACCGTCGAATCCCGGCTGATGATCGACATCAAGATCGAGGTCGAAGCCGTCGCCTATCGGCCGGTTTGATCAGTAGATAGACACCAGCGGAGGCGCCGATGCAGTTCGATCTCCTGATCAAGGGCGGCCGCCTGATCGATCCGGCCTCGGGCCTGGACGCCGTGCGCGATGTCGCCGTCGCGAACGGACGCATCGCGGCAATCGAGGCGGCGATCGACGCCGAGCACGCCATTGACGTCGTCGATGCCCGCGATTGCATCGTCACGCCGGGCCTCATCGACCTGCACAGCCATGTCTATTGGGGCGGCACCTCGCTCGGCGTCGACGCCGACCGGCTGGCGGCCAAGAGCGGCACCACCACCTTCATCGACGCCGGCAGTGCGGGTGCGGGCAATTTCCTCGGCTTTCGCCGCCATGTCATCGAGCGCTCGAAGGTGCGCATCCTCGCTTACGTCAACATTTCCTTTGCCGGCATATTCGGCTTCTCGCAGACGGTCTCGGTCGGCGAATGCAGCGATCTCGGGCTCTGCGAGCCGCGCGAGACCGTGGCGGCGGTGCGCGAGCACGCCGATGTCGTCGTCGGCGTCAAAGTGCGCTCCGGCAAGCATGCCGGCGGAACCAGCGGCATTGCGCCGGTCGATCTCGCGCTGGAGGCTGCCGACCAGGCCGGCCTGCCGCTGATGGCACACATAGATGAGCCACCGCCCGGCCGCTCCGAAGTGCTGCCGCGCCTTCGCCCCGGCGACATCCTCACTCACTGTTTTCGCCCGTTCCCCAACGCGCCGGTCTTCGCCTCCGGCGCCGTGCGCCCAGACATGCGGCTCGCCCGCGAACGCGGCGTCATCTTCGACATCGGCCACGGCATGGGCTCGTTCGACTTCGAGGTGGCCAAGGCGATGCTGGCCGAGGGCCTGGCGCCGGACGTCATCTCGAGCGACGTGCATCTCTATTGCGTCGACGGTCCCGCCTTCGACATATTGGTCTGCATGTCGAAGCTGATGGCTCTCGGCATGCCGTTGGTCGAGGTTTTGCACGCGGCGACGCAGCGCCCGGCCGAGGCGATCGCCAGGCCGGAGCTCGGCACGCTGAAGGTTGGCGGCATCGGCGATATCGCGGTGCTCAGGCTGCGCCCCGGCCGCTTTACCTTCGTCGACGCCGTCGGCGCAGCACTTGTCGCCGACCAGCGGCTGACTTCGGACGGCATCGTTGTCGGTGGTGTCTGGTGGCCGAACGAGGCCGGCGATCACAACGAGACCGAGAGGTTCGAGCCTCACGCGAACCATACGCATGTGGATGTGGCGGCGCGGCATTTTAGGCGCGGATAATCTCCCCCCTTGAGGGGGAGATGTCGCCGAAGGCGACAGAGGGGGTCGCCGCGCGTGAAGTGCTAACTTTCAGATGCCGCAAGAGGACGAGCCCAGTCGAACCGACCCCCTCTGTCCTGCCGGACATCTCCCCCTCGAGGGGGGAGATCGAACGTCACCGCCCCGCATTACTCACCGCCCCATAAACCGGCGTCGCGATCCCCTCCATCCGCGCCTTGATCTGCAGCGCCACATATTTCGAATAAAACCGCGACAGCGCCAGGTTGCCGCCATGGAACCACAGCGCCTCCTGCGCCGTCGGCTTCCACATGTTGCGCAATTCGCCTTGCCACGGTCCGGGGTCGCCCTTGACGCCGGAGCCGAGGCCCCAGCATGGCCCGACCTTGTCGGCGACCTCGCGCGAGACGATCGCCGCCACCGTCTCGTTCATCGACTGATAGCCGGTGCACGAGATGATCGCATCGACCGCCAGCTCGCTGCCGTCGTCGAAGGCAATGCCGGTCGGCGTCAGCGATTTGATACCGACGCCGCTCTTCACCTTGATCTCGCCATTGATGATCAGCTCGCAGGCGCCGACATCGATATAATAGCCGGAGCCGGTGCGGTAGGCCTTCATCAGAAGCCCGGTCTCATCCTCGCCGAAATCGATGGCGAAGCCTGAAGCGCGCAGCCGGTCGTAGAAGTCGGTGTCGCGTTCCTTGATCACCTCGTAGAGGTCCCGCTGGCCCTTGGGCACCAGCGCGAACGGCGTCGAGGCGACGATCATGTCGGCCTTGTCGGTGGTGATGCCGCGCGCCAGCGCGTTTTCCGAAAAGATCTCGAAGCCGACTTCCATCAGCGTGTCGGACTTCACCACCGTCGTCGGCGAACGCTGGATCATGGTGACGTCGGCGCCGCTCTCCCAGAGGTCGACGCTGACGTCATGGCCGGAGCTTGCCGCGCCGATGACCGCGACCTTTTTACCGCGGAATTTCTCGCCGCTCGCATACTGGCTGGAATGCAAGAGCTCGCCCTTGAAAGTCTCGGCGCCGAGCAGCGCGATCTTCCGCGGCGGGCCGTAGGCGCCGGTGGCAAAGACGATGTGTTTCGGCTTCAGCGTGATGTGCCGGCCGACACGGTCGACCACCACCGTCCACACCTTCTCGGCCTCATCATAGGAGGCGCTGACGCATTTGGTGGCGACCCAGTAGTTGAGCTCCATCACCCTGACATACATCTCCAGCCAGTCGCCCATCTTGTCCTTGGGCGTGAACACCGGCCAGTTCTCAGGGAACGGAATGTAGGGCAGATGGTCGTACCAGACCGGATCGTGCAGCACGAGCGAGCGGTAGCGGGTGCGCCAGGAATCGCCGGGGCGCGCATTCTTCTCGATGATGATGGTGGGCACGCCGAGCTGCCTCAGCCGCGCGCCGAGCATGATGCCGCCCTGGCCGCCGCCGATGACCAGGCAACAGGGCTGCTCGGTGGCGCCGAGGTCGCGCGTCTCGCGTGCCCGCGCCTCCGCCCATGTCTCCCGCGCCGGATCGGCCTTGTGACGAATACCGAGCGGCCGCGCCGGTCCCTTTTGTTCCTCGAATCCCTTGAGCTCGCGCATCGCCGTGAACAATGTCCGGCAGCGGCCATCCCTGAGGCGCACGATCCCCTCGCCGCGCGCGACAGAGGTTTCGAACGTGAACCAGGCTTCGACGGTGCCTTCGTCCGACGTCGCTTCGCCAGACAAGGTCCAGTGCGACGGCTTCACCGTCACGAGCGTTGCCTGCAGCATGTCGCGGATGGCGTCGCGACCTTCCATGGTCGTGATGTTCCAGGTGAAGGTCAGAAGATCGCGCCAGTAGCAGTCCTTGACGAACAGGTTGGCGGCGGCCTCGATGTCGTCCGCTTCCAGCGCCCGTGCAAGGGCGGAAAGCCATGTCGCCGCCTGTTTCGATGGGGCCATGTCGAGCATCTGTTGTCCTCGTCTTTCGCTGACATTGTTTCGAAACACGGCGCCGCCGCAAGAGGGCTGTGCCCGCGAGCGGCCCAAATCTTTATAGGAATTTTATATCTTTCCCCTCGGCCCCGTCTCGAACCTTTATGGCCATCGGGTCCATATTCCAGCCAAGCAAAACGCTCCGGCCGCCGTGACCGATCGAGGTACGGTGGATCGTTCTCATGGAATTTCTGGCTCGCCAGCAGCTGGCGCCAAATACAAGCAGAAGCAAGGACCAACACAATGGACATTGTCGTCATCGGGATCGACGTTTTGTTTTTCGCTCTTTCTCTCGCCTACATCAGAGCCTGCGACGCGCTTTAAGCGGAAGGATCACACCATGCTTGTCGATTACATCCTCGGTGGCGGCGTCACCTTGTTCCTGCTCGTCTACCTCACATACGCCCTCGTTCGCCCGGAACGCTTCTGAGCACGGAAAGCTATTCTCATGACTCTCAACGGATGGATACAGATCCTCGTCTATTGCGGGATCGTCGTTTTGCTCGCGAAGCCGCTCGGCGGCTACATGTACCGCGTCTTCAACGGCGACCGCACATTCCTGTCGCCGGTCCTCGGCCCTATCGAGCGCGGCCTCTATCGCATTTCGGGCACCAGCGAGCGCGAGGAGCAGCACTGGACCGCCTATGCCTCAGGCATCATCTTCTTCAGCCTTGCCAGCTTCCTGGTGCTTTATATGCTGCAGCGCCTGCAAGGCGCCCTGCCGTACAATCCGGCGGGCATGACCGCTGTCGAGCCCAACCTCGCCTTCAACACCGCCGTCAGCTTCGTCACCAACACCAACTGGCAGAATTACGGCGGCGAAAGCACGATGTCCTACCTCGTGCAGATGGCCGGCCTTACCGTGCAGAACTTCATGTCCGCCGCCGTCGGCATCGCCATTGCGGTGGCGCTGATCCGCGGCTTCGCCCGCGCCTCGGCAAAATCGATCGGCAATTTCTGGGTCGATATGACCCGCTGCACGCTCTACATCCTTTTGCCGCTCTGCATCGTGCTGACGCTCGTCTATGTCTGGCTCGGCATGCCGCAGACGATCGGGCCATATGTCGACGCCACCACGCTGGAGGGCGCCAAGCAGACGCTCGCACTTGGACCGGTCGCCTCACAGGCCGCCATCAAGATGCTCGGCACCAATGGCGGCGGCTTTTTCAACGCCAATGCCGCCCATCCCTTCGAGAACCCGGACGCCATCTCCAACCTGATCCAGATGGTGACGATTTTCGCGCTCGGTGCGGCGCTGACCAACGTCTTTGGCCGCATGGTCGGCAACCAGCGCCAAGGCTGGGCGATCCTGGCCACGATGGGCGTGCTGTTCATCGCCGGTGTCGCCGTCTGCTACTGGGCGGAAGCCGCCGGCAATCCGCTGGTTCACGCGCTTGGCATCGGCGGCGGCAACATGGAAGGCAAGGAGAGCCGCTTCGGCATTGCCGCCTCGGCGCTGTTTGCCGTCATCACCACGGCCGCAAGCTGCGGCGCCGTCAATGCCATGCATGATAGTTTCACCGCGCTTGGCGGCCTGATCCCGATGGTCAACATGCAGCTCGGCGAGGTCATCGTCGGCGGTGTCGGCGCCGGCTTCTACGGTATCATGATGTTCATCGTCGTCGCCGTCTTCGTCGCCGGCCTGATGGTCGGCCGCACGCCGGAATATCTCGGCAAAAAGATCGAGGCCAAGGAGGTCAAGATGGCGATGCTCGCCATCCTGTGCCTGCCGCTGGCAATGCTGACCTTCACGGCGATAGCCGTGGTGCTGCCAAGCGCCGTGGCCTCCATGGCCAATGGCGGCCCGCACGGCTTCTCCGAGGTTCTCTATGCCTACAGCTCGGCGGCGGCCAACAACGGCTCGGCCTTTGGCGGCCTCTCAGGCAATACGCCCTGGTACAACATCACGCTCGGCATCACCATGCTGATGGGCCGCTTCCTGGTCATCATCCCGGCGCTCGCCATTGCCGGCTCGCTGGTGGCGAAGAAGACGGTGCCTGCCTCGGCCGGCACCTTCCCGACCGATGGTCCGCTGTTCGTCGGCCTGCTCGTCGGCGTCATCCTGATCGTCGTTGGCCTGACCTTTTTCCCGGCACTGGCGATCGGACCGATCGTCGAACACCTGGCTACCATCAACGGGCAGACCTTCTGAGGCTTGTCATGTCCTGGTTCAACCCAAAACGCAGGAAGCGCCGGCCGCGAGCCGGCACCGACGGGGAGGAAACTCCCCCTCCCTTCCCCAGCGTGTCCACCTTCCTCGGCCTCGCGGCAGTCATGATCGTAATCTGGCTGCTGGCCTACGGGCCGCCGCACCTTTTCTCGGCATCCGATCGTTCGGTGCCAGCCAACAGTTCAGATACTGGAGCCACCAAATGAGCCAGTCCAAATCCGCTGTCATCATGGATGCCAGCATCCTGTGGCCCGCCATCGGCGGCGCCTTCAGGAAGTTGGACCCGCGCACCCTGATCAAGAACCCGGTGATGTTCGTCGTCGCCATCGTTTCACTGCTGACCACTGTCCTCTTCGTCAGGGATCGCTTCACTGGTGGCGGCGATTTCGGGTTCACCCTGCAGATCATCATCTGGCTGTGGTTCACCGTACTGTTCGCCAACTTCGCCGAAGCCGTTGCCGAAGGCCGCGGCAAGGCGCAGGCCGACTCGCTGCGCAAGGCACGTACCGAGACCCAGGCCAAGCTGCTTGCCGGCGAGGACCGCTCCAAATTCAGGCTGGTGCCCGGCACCAGCCTGAAGGTCGGCGACATCGTGCTGGTCGAAGCCGGCGACATCATCCCGTCCGACGGCGAAGTGATCGAAGGCGTGGCCTCGGTCAATGAGGCGGCAATCACCGGCGAGTCCGCACCCGTCATCCGCGAATCCGGCGGCGACCGTTCTGCCGTCACCGGTGGCACGCAGGTTCTGTCCGACTGGATCCGCGTGCGCATATCGGCCGCTTCTGGCCACACCTTCCTCGACCGCATGATCTCGCTGGTCGAAGGTGCCGCTCGCCAGAAGACGCCGAACGAGATCGCACTCAACATCCTGCTCGTCGGCATGACGGTGATCTTCGTGCTGGCCACCGCGACGATCCCGAGCTTTGCCTCCTATTCCGGCGGCTACATCCCGGTGACTGTGCTGGTCGCGCTGTTCGTCACATTGATCCCGACCACCATCGGCGCCCTGCTGTCGGCCATCGGCATTGCCGGCATGGATCGCCTGGTGCGTTTCAACGTGCTGGCCATGTCGGGTCGTGCCGTGGAAGCCGCCGGCGACGTCGACACGCTGCTGCTCGACAAGACCGGCACCATCACGCTCGGCAACCGCCAGGCTACCGAGTTCCGCCCGGTCAAGGGTGTCACCGAGCAGGAACTGGCCGATGCGGCGCAGCTGGCTTCGCTTGCCGATGAGACGCCTGAGGGACGCTCGATCGTCGTGCTGGCCAAGGAAAAATACGCCATCCGCGCCCGCGACATGGCGACCTTGCATGCGACCTTCGTTCCCTTCACCGCGCAGACCCGCATGAGCGGCGTCGACATCGATGGCTCGTCGGTGCGCAAGGGCGCCGTCGATTCGGTCCTCGCCTATGTCAACCAGTCGACATCGGCCACCCATGGCGCGCGCCCCGGCAGCGACACCGTCAAGGATCTCCAGACTATCGCCGACGAGATCGCCAAGTCGGGCGGCACGCCGCTGGCGGTCGAGCGCGATGGCCGCCTGCTCGGCGTCGTCCACCTCAAGGACATCGTCAAGGGCGGCATTCGCGAGCGTTTTGCCGAACTGCGCAAGATGGGCATCCGCACCGTGATGATCACCGGCGACAATCCGATGACGGCGGCGGCGATCGCGGCCGAAGCCGGCGTCGACGACTTCCTTGCCCAGGCAACGCCGGAGGACAAGCTGAAGCTGATCCGCGACGAACAGGCCAAGGGCAAGCTGGTCGCCATGTGTGGTGACGGCACCAATGATGCGCCCGCCCTTGCCCAGGCCGATGTCGGTGTCGCCATGAACACCGGCACGGTCGCCGCCCGCGAGGCCGGCAACATGGTCGACCTCGACTCTGACCCGACCAAGCTGATCGAGATCGTCGAGATCGGCAAGGCGCTGTTGATGACGCGCGGCTCGCTGACGACCTTCTCGATCGCCAACGACGTCGCCAAATACTTCGCCATCATCCCGGCGATGTTCGCCGTCTTCTACGTCGCGCCGGGGCAGAGCACCGGACCGCTGCAGGCGCTCAACATCATGCACCTGGCGACACCGCAAAGCGCCATCCTGTCGGCCATCATCTTCAACGCGCTGATCATCATCGCGCTGATCCCGCTGTCGCTGAAAGGCGTCAAATACCGGGCCATCGGCGCCGGCGCCCTGCTCAGCCGCAACCTGCTGGTCTACGGCCTCGGCGGCATCATCGTTCCCTTCGTCGGCATCAAGGCGATCGACATGATCGTCACCGGCCTCGGCCTCGCTTAAGGAAACACGTCCATGCTTAAACAGTTAAGACCCGCGATCATCATGATCGTCTTCTTCACCATCCTGACCGGCCTGGTCTATCCGCTGGGGATGACCGGCATCGCCCAGGCGCTGTTTCCACACCAGGCCAATGGCAGCCTGATCGAGAAGGACGGCAAGGTCGTCGGCTCCGAACTGATCGGCCAGGGCTTTGCCGGCGAAAAATATTTCCATGGCCGCCCTTCGGCTGCCGGCGACGGCTACAACGCCACCGCCTCCAGCGGCTCCAATCTCGGCCCGACCAACCCCAAGCTGATCGCCCGCATCAAGGGCGACGCCGACAAGCTGAAGGCGGAGAATCCGAACCGGCCGGTGCCGATGGACCTGGTCACCACCTCAGGCAGCGGCCTCGACCCCGACATCAGCCCTGAGGCCGCCTATTTCCAGGTGGCCAGGGTGGCCAGGGCCAGGGGCTTCGACGAAGCCAAGGTCAAGGCGCTTGTCGACAGCCATGTCGAAGGCCGCGAGCTTGGCTTCCTCGGCGAGCCGGTCGTCAATGTTCTGGCGCTCAACCTGGCGCTGGACGATACCAAGCAATGAGAGAGTGGGCCGGGGATCGACACGATCCCCGGCGCCGTTCATGATCGAGCCAGATGCCGGACGACAGAAGCAACGACAACAGACCCTCTCCGGACGCGCTGCTCGAGCATGCGGAACGGGAAGAGCGCGGCCGTCTGCGGATATTTCTCGGTGCTGCCCCCGGCGTCGGCAAGACCTACGAGATGCTGATGGCCGGCCGCGCCAGGCTGGCGGACGGCGTCGACGTGGTGATCGGCATCGTCGAAACCCACGGCCGCCAGGAAACCCTGGCGCTGGTCGAAGGCTACGAGGTCATTCCGCGCCAGAAGGTCAGCTACAAGGACCGCGTGCTGGACGAGATGGACATCGACGCTATCCTCGCGCGCCGTCCGGCGCTGGTGCTTGTCGACGAGCTTGCCCACACCAATGCGCCAGGCAGCCGCCACCCCAAGCGCTATCTCGACGTCCAGGAACTCCTGGCGCGCGGCATCGACGTCTACACCACGCTCAACATCCAGCATGTCGAGAGCCTGAACGACGTCGTAGCGCAGATCACTCGCGTACGAGTGCGCGAGACGGTTCCCGACTCCATCATCGACCAGGCTGACGACATCGAGATCATCGATCTCACCCCCGACGACCTGATCAAGCGGTTGAAGGAAGGCAAGGTCTATTTCCCCAACACCGCCCAACGCGCGGTCGAAAACTATTTCTCGCCCGGCAATCTGACGGCGCTTCGCGAACTGGCGCTGCGCCGCACCGCCCAGCGCGTCGACGAGCAGTTGCTCAACCACATGCAGTCGCATGCCATCCAGGGTCCGTGGGCCGCCGGCGAAAGGGTGCTTGTCTGCGTCGACGCGCGTCCGGGCGGCGCGGCCCGCATCCGCTATGCGCGCCGGTTGGCCGACCGGCTTCGCGCGCCCTGGACGGCGCTGCATGTCGACACGCCCCGTTCGGCCACCATGTCCGAGGAGGACAAGGACCGGCTGGCGACGCTGCTGCGCCTGGCCGAGCAGCTCGGCGCCGAGGTGACGACCATTCCAGGCCAGAACGTCGCCCAGGACATCGTGCGCCACGCGACGGCCAACAACTTCACCCATATCGTCGTCGGCAGGCCAACCCGGTCGCGCTGGCGCGAGCTGATCGAAGGCTCGCTCACCTACGATCTCATCCGCAATGCCGGCGACATCAGCGTCCATGTCATTTCGGGAACCGAGCGCGGCAACGAGGCGGCCTCGCGGAACGTCAAGGCGGCGGACGAACAATGGCAGTTCGATGTCTGGCCCTATCTCAAGGCGACGGCCTTCGTTGCCGGCTCGCTCGGTTTCGCCGCCCTGCTCGACCAGTTTCTCGACGTCCGTAATCTTGCGATCATCTTTCTCATCGGCGTGCTGACATCGGCGGTGGCCGGTGGTCTGTGGCCGGCTCTATACGCCTGTGTGGCCAGCGCCCTTGCCTTCAACTTTTTTTTCCTCGAGCCGCGTTACACGCTCACCATCCGGGATCCGGAAAGCATCGTGGCGCTCGCCGTCTTCCTCGTCGTTGCCGTCATCGCCAGCAATCTGACGGCGCGCGTGCAGCGCCAGGCGGTTGCCGCCCGTTCACGCGCTCGGGCGACGGAGGATATCTACCTATTCTCCAAGAAGCTCGCCGGCGCCGGCACGCTTGACGACGTGCTGTGGGCCACGGCCTTCCAGATCGCCTCGATGCTGAAGCTGCGCGTCGTGCTGCTTTTGCCAGAAGATGGCACGATCACCGTCAAGGCCGGCTATCCACCCGACGACACACTGGCCGAGGCCGACATCGCCGCCGCCCGCTGGGCCTGGGAGCACAACCGTGCCGCCGGCCGTGGCGCCGACACGCTGCCCGGCGCCAAGCGCCTCTATCTGCCCTTGCGGACGGGGCGCACGGCCATTGGCGTCGTCGGCCTCGACAACGACAAGCAAGGGCCGCTGCTGACGCCTGAGCAGCAGCGCCTGCTCGACGCGCTGGCCGACCAGGCGGCGGTCGCCATCGAGCGCATTCAGTTGGTCGCCGATGTCGACCGCGCCAATCTGGCGGCCGAGGCCGACCGGCTGCGCTCGGCGCTGCTGACCTCAATCTCCCATGATCTGAAGACGCCGCTTGCGGCCATCATGGGCGCGGCCGGCACGCTGCGGGAATACGCACCCTCATTGCCCGAGAGCGATCGAGCCGAGCTGCTGACCACCGTGCTCGACGAATCGGAGCGGCTGAACCGCTTCATCGCCAACCTGCTCGACATGACCAAGATCGAGTCCGGCGCCATGGAGCCGAATTTCGCTCTTCACTATGTCGGCGATGTCGTCGGCTCGGCCTTGCAGCGGGCGCGCAAGATCACTGCCGGGCACAAGACCGAGATCGATATTCCACCCGATGTGCCGATGCTGAAGCTCGACCCCGTCCTGTTCGAGCAGGCGCTGTTCAACCTCCTCGACAATGCCGCAAAATACGCGCCGCCGGGGTCAACCATCCGCGTGCAGGGCTGGGTCGACAATGGCTCCGTCGTGCTGCAGGTCATGGATGAAGGACCAGGCATTCCACCCGCCGACCTGGAGCGCATTTTCGACAGCTTCTACCGGGTGCGCAAGCGCGATCAGGTCCAGGCCGGCACCGGGCTCGGCCTGTCGATCTGCCGCGGCTTCATCGAGGCGATGGGCGGCACGATCACGGCGGCAAATCGCAGTGACCGCCCCGGTGCCGTCTTCACCATCCGCATGCCGCGACCGTCACAATCGCCCGGCATCGACGAACAAAGCGCGGACGGGCAAGCATCCGGTGATCTGGCATGACAAATTCCAACGTCAGCATATTGGTGGTCGATGACGAGCCGCCGATCCGCAAACTGCTGCGCGTCGGCCTCGGCAGCCAGGGCTATGCGGTCAGTGAGGCGCCCAACGCCAGGGCCGCGATCGAGATCGTCGATACGCAAAAGCCGGATCTGATCCTGCTCGATCTCGGCCTGCCCGGCATGGGCGGCCTCGATCTCTTGCGCAAATGGCGCGACGACGGGTTCGACGTCCCCGTGGTCATCCTGTCCAGCCGCACCGACGAGGCCGGCATCGTCGCCGCACTGGAACTGGGCGCCGACGACTATGTCACCAAGCCGTTCGGCATGAACGAGCTTGTCGCCCGCATCCGCGTGGCGCTGCGCCACAAATTCCAGCAACAGGGCGAGAAGCCGGTCTTCCACACCGGCGATCTCAGCGTCGACCTTGTCAAGCGCATCGTCAAGGTCGAGGGCAAGGAGGTAAAACTCTCGCCAAAGGAGTACGACATATTGCGTATTCTGGTGCAGCACGCCGGCAAGGTTCTCACCCACCATTTCCTTTTGAAGCAGGTGTGGGGCGATTCGACCGACGTGCAGTATCTCCGGGTCTATGTCCGCCAGCTCCGGCAGAAGATCGAAAAATCGCCCGACCAGCCGCGCTACATCACCACCGAGACCGGCGTGGGGTATCGGCTGCGCGAGGTTGAATGACCGGGCGCTCGCCGCTCAGTCCGCGGACAATTCCGCTGTCCGCGCAAGCGCGCCGCCGAAGCCATTCAGCGGAATGGTGAAGCTCACCGCTTGCCCGGTGTCGGCGGCGAAGGCGCCGATCTTCAGCGTGGTGGCTGCCTTGAGCAGCGGCGTGACGCTGGCCTCGAACGCCACCGGCACCAGACATCCGACGGCCTGGCAGGTGTTGAACGGCAGGCTGCCATCCAGCTTCTGCTCGTCGATGGTCAGGCTGACGCCTTTGGCCAGCGCCAGGCCGAACGGCAGCCCCAGTGTTCCGGCCGCATCCTCGCCGCTATTGCTCGACAGCTCTATTGCCAGCAGGCGCTGGTTGGTTTGCTTGTTGAACTGCTGATGCGACAGGCTGCAGGCCTTATTGGTCCCCGTTATCTGGCAATTGACCGTCCAGTCGCCATGGGTTTCGGACAGCGCCGACGCGCCGCCAGGCAGTGTCGGGCCTGCGGCAGCGGCGGCAGGTGCTGCCCTGTCGGTCTTGGTCTGCGCGGCGACCGCCGCCGGGCCAAGAATGCAGACGCTGCCCAGTAGCGCTGCGAAATATGCTTGCCTGCTTTTCATCAATATCTCCCGATTGTGCCTCGAGCCAGCCGCCATTGAGCCCAAGGACCGCGCCCGATAGAGCGTTCATTCGCTCTTTTCTGTCAAGCGCGGGCAGGTCGCATCCGCCACCGGCTCCGCCGATTTCGCAACCATGGCAGATCGGGACGAACGCCCTATATAGAGGCGAGGTTATGTCTGTGCGGGAATGAACCAATGTCGACGCTTCGTCTATCGACAATTCTGATGTCGGCGATGCTGGCGGCGGCGACGTTGCCGGACATGGTGCAATCTGCCTCGGCGCAGGCCGTCAATCCCGGCACAAACCGGCTGGTCCAGCAGAACGAGCTGCAGCAGTTGCGCAACAGCCTGCAGCGGCAGCAGTTCCAGCAACAGCAGCAGCAATATCGCGAGCAGGACCGCCGGATCGTGCCGCAGCCGCGCCCTGAAGTGCCGGTCGTCAGGCAAGCTTGCCCGATTCAGATCGTCGGCAACCAGATAGTGCGTGTTTGCCGTTGATATCGGTCGCTTGCGATTTACTTAGTCGACTTATCTAATAAGAATGCTTCATTGCCTCGCGGGCATTTTTGGGGTTTGCAGGCGGCGTGCGGCGGTGCGCCCGTCGACCGGGTTATCAGCATATGGCGACGACGAAGAAAAAGGCGGTGCGCAAGGCAAGGCGAGGTGAACGGATTCGCCAGGTCGCCGCCATACCCTTTCGCCTGGACGTTGACGGCAATTTCGAAGTGATGCTGGTGACGTCGCGCACGACGAAGCGCTTCATCGTGCCCAAGGGCTGGCCGATGAAAGGCAAGGGCGGGCGCAAGGCCGCCACCATCGAAGCCCGCGAAGAGGCGGGTGTGCTCGGCAAGATCCGCAAGGCGCCGGCCGGCGGCTATTCCTACTGGAAACGATTGGAAAACAGTTTCGTCCGCGTCGACGTCGTCGTCTACCTGCTCGAAGTGTCCGAGGAACTGGCCAACTGGCAGGAGGCCAAAAGCCGCCAGCGCGCTTGGCTCAAGCCGCAAGACGCGGCCTTGCTCATCGATGAGCCCGATCTTTCGACATTGATGGCAAACCTGGCGACCACGCAGCCAGCGGTGTCAGACCCGACCTGAGCCTCACTTGCCCTCGTCGCCTTCAGCGGGAAACGGCCGCACGGGCGTGCCTGTATAGGCCCACAGCCATTCGCGCGGCAGCGGCCCCTTGTTGCGGTCGCTCTGCTGCGACTGCTCCCAGGCATGCGCCAGGATGCCGACCGAGCGCGACAACACGAACAGGCCGCGCGTCAGCGGCGGCGGAAAGCCGAGTTCGCCATAGATGACGGCGGTGGCGCCGTCGATGTTGAGCGGTATCTTCTTGCGCTTGCGCCGCGCCACCTCCGCCTCGACCGCCTCGGCGATGTCTGCGAAGCGTCCGCTGACGACGCCGCGCGCGGCAAAATCGCGGGTCACCTCGATCAGCCGCGGCGCGCGCGGATCGATCGGATGGAAGCGGTGGCCAAACCCCGGCACATAGCCCTTCTCCTCGGCGAAGAAGCGATCGAGCCGGGCCGATACGGCTTCGCTGAGCGCAGCACCCTGGTCTAGCGCCACGGCAATGTCGGCGTAGAAGGACAGCGCCTGTTCGCCGGCGCCGCCATGCACGTCGCCCAGCACGTTGACGGCCGAGGCCATGGCGCTGTTGATGGCGACGCCACAGGTGATGGCCATGCGGGCAATGGCGATCGACGGCGCCTGCGGCCCGTGGTCGACGGCCGCCCCCAGCGCAACGCCGAGCAGCGCCGCCTGGTCCTCGCTTGGCAATTCGCCTCGCAGCATCAGCCAGATGACAGCCGGAAAGCTGACGCGGCCGATCAAATCCTGGATTTCATAGCCGCGTAGCCGGATGATGCCCGGGCTCATCTCGATGATGCCGGTCTGCCACCATTCCTCACCGCGCTCGCGGCCGGTTTTTTTCTCAAGCTCGCTCACGCGCTTCTCCTGGTGCGCGGCGGCAGGGCTGAAAAAACCTCGTCCATGTGTTCGCCGAGCACAGGCGGCGGCAGGACCGGCAAAGGTGCCTGGCCATCGACCATGAAACCGCCGCGCACGACGGTCAGCGGCTGCTCCATGCCGGGCAGGCCCTGGAAGCGGGTGGTCATGTCGCGCTCGGTCACCTGCCGTTCGCCAAGCACCTGCGGGATGGTCAGGATCCGGCCTGCCGGTACGCCGGCGCGGTTGAGCTTTTCTTCCCAGGCGGCGGCCGAGGCGCTGGCCAGAGCCGCCTCGATCAGCGCCTTCAGCGCCGCGCGGTTCTGCTTGCGGGTCTCGCGTTCGGCAAAGCGAGGGTCCGATGCCAGCTCCGGCTGGCCGATCAGCCGGCAGAGCGTGACGAACTGTTCCTGCTTGTTGGCGGCGATGTTGAGCAAGCCGTCACCGGTGCGGAACGCACCGGAGGGCGCCGCCGTCATGTTCTCATTGCCCATTGGCTTCGGCTCGACGCCGGCGGTCAGGTAGTTGGACACCGGCCAGCCCAACGCCGACAGCGTGCATTCGAGCATCGAGACATCCAGAAACGCGCCCTCGCCTGATGTCTTCTGCTTCACAAGTGCTGCGGCAATGGCAAACGCCCCGACCAGCCCGCCCAGCGTGTCGGCAACGGGATAGCCGACCCGCAAGGGTGCGGTGTCCGGCGTGCCGGTGATGCTCATAATGCCGGAAAGCCCCTGGATGATCTGGTCATAGGCTGGATTGTCGCGCATCGGCCCGGTCTGGCCGAACCCCGAAATGGCGCAATAGACGAGACCAGGGCGAACCTCTTTCAGCTTCTCATAGCCGAGCCCCAGGCGCTCCATCACGCCGGGGCGAAAATTCTCGACCAGCGCGTCGGCCGAGGCGACCAGATCGAGGAAGCGTTCGCGGTCGGCTTCTTTCTTCAGATCGAGCACCACCGATCGTTTGCCGGCGTTCTGCGCCAGGAACGACGCGCCCATGCCGGCTTTGTTGAGCGCTGGCGAGGCGCCGAGTTGGCGCGCCAGATCGCCGCCTTGCGGCGCCTCTACCTTGATGACATCGGCGCCAAGCAACGCCAGCTGGTAGGCGCAGTAAGGCCCGGCCAGCACATTGGTCAGGTCGAGAACGCGGATGCCGGCAAGCAGATCGGTCATGACGCTCCAGATCGCTCAGGCATCGCCCGGCACATGCTCCGGTCCACGCCGGCGCCTATGCTCGATGAAGGCCCAGATATGCGGACCGGCCAGCCCGATGAAGGCGAGGATCAGCAGCACCAGCGACAGCTTGTGGGTGTAGAACACCGACCAGTCACCATTCGAGATCGTCATCGCCCGGCGGAACTGGGTTTCGGCGAGCGGTCCCAGGATCATGCCGATGATCACCGGCGCGGTCGGGAAATCGAAGCGCCGCATCAGGAAGCCGGCAGCCCCCAGAAGGTAGAGGATGACGAGGTCGATCGGCGATTGCGAGATGCCATATGTGCCGACGGTGGCAAACACCAGGATGCCGGCGTAGAGCTGCGGCGCCGGAATTTTCAACAGCCGCACCCACAGCCCGATCAGCGGCAGGTTGAGGATGACCAGGATGACGTTGGCGATGAACAGGCTGGCGATCAGGCCCCAGACCAGATCGGCCTGCGTCGTCAGCAGCAACGGTCCAGGATTGATGCCATAACTCTGGAAGGCCGACAGCATGATCGCGGCTGTCGCCGAAGTCGGCAGGCCGAGCGTCAGCATCGGCACCAGCACGCCGGCGGCCGACGCGTTGTTGGCGGCCTCCGGACCGGCAACGCCCTCAATGGCGCCGACCGTGCCGAACTCCCTCTTGTGCTTGGACAGCTTCTTTTCGATGGCATAGGACAGGAAGGTCGGGATTTCGGCGCCGCCGGCCGGCATGGCGCCGATCGGGAAGCCGATGAAGGCGCCGCGCAGCCATGGTTTCCACGACCTCCGCCATTCGGCCGCCGTCATGTAAAGTGAGCCCTTAAGCGGCACGATCTCGTCCTTGCCCGCATAGCGGCGCGAGGCCATATAGAGCGTCTCGCCGACCGCAAACAGGCCGACCGCGGCAATGATGACATCGACGCCATCGAGCAGGTCGTTCATGCCGAAGGTGAAGCGCGGCTGGCCGGTCTGCAGGTCGACGCCGATCATGCCGATGACAAAGCCGATGAACAGGCTGGTGAGGCCGCGCACCGACGACGAGCCAAGCACCGCTGACACCGTGATGAAGGCGAGCACCATCAGCGAGAAATATTCGGCCGGCCCGAAAGCCAGCGCGAACTTCACCACCACCGGCGCCAGGAAGGCGACGCCCAGCGTGCCGATGGTACCGGCGACGAAGGAGCCGATCGCCGATGTCGCCAGTGCCGCGCCACCGCGTCCGGAGCGGGCCATCCTGTTGCCTTCCAGCGCGGTGACGATGGTGGCGCTTTCGCCGGGCGTATTGAGCAGGATCGACGTCGTCGAGCCGCCATACATGGCGCCGTAGTAGATGCCGGCGAACAGGATGAAGGACGCCTCAGGCGCCACCTGGTAGGTAATCGGCAACAAAAGCGCGATGGTCAGTGCCGGCCCGAGGCCTGGCAGCACGCCGATGGCGGTGCCGAGCGTGGTGCCGACCAGGCACCACAACAGGTTCATCGGCGAGAAAGCGACGGAAAATCCGTGACCGAGATGGCTGAGTGTCTCCATGGCGTCAGCCCCCCAACGTGGTGATGATCGCGTCGATCACCGTGTTCAGCTGGTTTTCGATGAAGCCGGCGCCGATGTTGACGCCGAGCGCCCTGGCAAAGCCGAAATAGGCTACCAGCGCCAGGATCAGGCCAGTCAGCGCATCGCGCAGCGTGTGCCTGCTGCCGAAGCCGTAGCAGACGAGCACGAACATGATGACGGAGGCGGCGGTGAAGCCGAGCGGCTGGATCAGCACCAGATTTGCGACCAGGCCGGCAACGACGATGCCCATCGCCTTCCAGTCGGTCGGCGTTTCCTTTTCCTCCTGCGGCTGCCAGCCGCCGCGCACCGCGGCGAGGATGAGCAGCAGCGAAAGCACGATCATGCCGGTCATGGTGATGTAGGGAAAGACGGTCGGCCCGACCTTGGAATAGAGCGGCGACACCGGGATCGCCAGGGTCTGCCACGCCACGGCCGCGGCACAGGCGAGAAGCCCGACGCCGATCAATAATTCGGGCATGGCAAGGCGCGGGGGCGCCGGCTGCTGGTCGCTGCTGCTCATCAATGTCCTCCCAATATGGCCGGCATCCTCCCGCCGGCCGCATCCGCAGTTTCACTCCCACCGCATGATATGTCCATGCCGCAGGCGAAAGTCGGAAGGGGGCGGCCTTGGCCGCCCCCTTGAAGGTTTAGGCGAGGCCTAGATCCTTGAGGATCGCGGTGATGCGGGCGGTGTCGTCGGCGAGGAATTTTGCATAGTCGTCGCCGGTCAACAGGATGGGCGTCCAGTTGCGGTTCTTGCACTCGGTTGCCCAGGCGTCGCTCTTGGCCATGGTTTCGATCATCGTGACCATCGCCGCCTTGTCGGCATCGGACACGCCGGGCGGTGCGAAGACGCCGCGCCAGTTGAACAATTCGACATCGATGCCGGCTTCCTTCATCGTCGGTGCGTCGATGCCGTCCTGGCGCTTGTCGGCGGAGATCGCCAACAGCCGAAGCGCGCCCGCCTTGATCTGCTCGGAGAACTCGCCGAAGCCGGAAATGCCTGCAGCAACCTGGTTGCCGAGCAGCGCCGAAAGCGCCTCGCCGCCACCGGCGAACGGCACGTAGGAGAGGTTGGTTGCCGGAACGCCGACCGTCTTGGCGATCAGGCCGAACAAGATGTGGTCGGAACCGCCGGCCGAGCCGCCGGCGACCGGAACCTTGGTCGGATCGGCCTTGAGCGCGGCAACGAAATCGCCGGCCGTCTTGAACGGCGAATCCGCCGGCACCACCAGCGCCTCGAACTCGCCGGTGAGGCGGGCGATCGGCGTGACTTCGGAGAGGTTGTTGGCGGATTTGTTGGCGATGATCGCGCCCACCATGACCATGCCGGCAACCATCAGCGAATTGCCCTTGCCCTTCCACTGGCTGATGAACTGCGGCAGGCCGACCGTACCGCCGGCGCCGCCGACATTGGTGATCTGCGAGCCGGAGATCAGTTTTTCACTGCGCAGCACCTGGTCGATGGTGCGCCCTGTCTGGTCCCAGCCGCCACCGGGCGCCGCCGGCACAAAAATCTGGATCTGCGGTGCATCCTGGGCGAAGGCGGGTGTCAAATGCGTTGCGACGAAACCGGCAGCGCCTGCGGCCGCGGTGCTCATCAAAAATCTGCGTCTGTTCAGCATGGGATTCCTCCAAATCACGACACCTCCTCCGGTGCCTGCCAGAAACGTAGCCTGAAATAGACCCGCTCGGCAAAAATTCATGCCGATTTCGGCACGTTCTGTCAACAGGAACGACGTTCTACTAGACAGAACGCCGGATGTGCGGCACAATCACGCCGATCGGCCTAGAGCAATTCCAGGAAAAGTGTGATCGGTTTCCCACAGGAATTGCGTAAAAACAAAGAGATAGAGCGGTTCGCAATTTCCCTGGAACGGTGAAACGCTCTAGCCTGAACGAGTAAACCGGAATGAAACCGTCCGTGAGATGACCGAAGCGCGATCCCAGCCGTTACAGGCAGATGGCGTCGCCGCGCTTGACCGCGCGATCGCCATTCTCGACGCTTTCGCGACCGCCGAGCGCTCGCTCAGCCTGGCCGAAATCGCGGCGCGCACCGGGCTCTACAAGAGCACAATATTGAGGCTGGCGAACTCGTTGCTGCGTGGCCAGTTGCTGGAGCGGCTCGACGATGGCCGCTACCGCATCGGGCCGGCCACCTTCCGGCTCGGCGCGCTCTACCAGCGCTCGGTGGTGGCGGTCGACATCCTGTTGCCGATCATGCGCGACCTAGCCGAAAGAAGCTGGGAAAGCGTGGCCTTCTATGTCCGCTCGGGTGACGCCCGCACCTGCCTCTATCGCGTCGAATCCAAGCACCAGATCCGCTACACGATCCGGGAAGGCGACCTATTGCCGTTGCTCGCCGGCTCGGGTGGCCGCGTGCTGGCGGCGTTTTCAGGCCAGCCGGGCGAGCCTTACGAGACCATTCGCCAGGCCTGCCACTATCTGTCGATCGGCGACCGCGACCCGGAGACGGCGGGCGTGTCGGCGCCGGTGTTCGGGCCCGGGCACATTCTGCTTGGGGCATTGACGCTTGCCGGTCCGAGCACGCGTGTCGACGCGGCGTTCCTGCGGCGCATGACGCCGACCCTTCTGGAGGCGGCCGCCCGTGCCACACGTGCCTTCGGCGAGGACGCGTCAGCCCTTGAACGCGCTGGCGTGAAAGCAGGCAACCTCACCTAGCGCAATCAAGCCCCGCAACGCAATCAAGCATGCGGTCATACAGTGTTTCCGCCGCTCTTGCAGACCCCCGACCGAGAATGTATTCTTGTAGTTTACTCGAATACAATGCAGGTTTTGCGAAAGATTGCGCCCCTGACGCCGCGTAAGCGAATTGTACAGAAATCGGGCCAATCCGGAAGCAAGTAGCCGAAGAATTTATTGGCTGTTAATGCCGGTAGGCTAGTCAAACAACCGTCGCCGGATATGGGCGACATGGGGAGAGGGCGTCGGCTGGCCGGCATCTGGTCGGCAGGCAATTCGCGAGGAGCCATGGCTATTCCCATGGAAGCTTGATGAGGCTGTCACCAACAGACACCAGCCCCCGTCTTCTCGGGCTGGTCTGGCCATTCATCCTCGTGGTTCTTGTCCAGGCCCTGGTTGCCAGCGGAAGCCTTTACACGCTCTCGGCGGTACGCGCCTATGTCGGCGGCGAGAGCCACTGGTCCAAGGGACAGAAGCAGGCCATCTATTTTCTCAGTCTCTATGCCGAAACCGGCAAGGAAGAATTCTTCAACGAGTATCGCGAAGCCATCGCCGTTCCGCTCGCCGATCGGTCGGCTCGACTTGCCCTCGAGCAGCCCGAACCCGACATCGGCGCCGCCCGCGCCGGCTTCCTGCAAGGCGGCAACCACCCCGACGATCTGACGGGATTGATCTGGCTGTTCCAGAATTTCCGCGAGGTGAGCTATCTCGACATTGCCATCCAGCATTGGACGGCCGCTGACAGCATGATTCTTGAAATCGATCGGCTCGGCACCACGATCCACCAGGGATTTTTAGAAGGGGCAGTTTCAGCCGCGCAAATCAACACCTGGAAAGCGCAAATCCATCAACTCAACCATCTGATCGGCCCCCTTTCCAAGGCCTTCTCCGACAGCCTCGGCGAGGGATCCCGTTTCATCAAGATGGTGCTGACGCTCGCCAACCTGGTTACAGCCGCCTTGCTCATCCTGCTCGCCGTGTGGCGCACCCGCAAACTGCTGGCGCAGCGCCGGGCTTTCCAATCCGCCCTCAACGCCGAACGCGAGCGCGCCCAGATCACCCTCGCCTCGATCGGCCAGGCTGTCATCAGCACGCAAGCGGACGGACTGGTGGACTACATGAACCCCGTCGCCGAGCGGCTGCTGGCACACTCGCTCCACACAGCCAGGGGCAAGCCGATCGCCTCGCTGTTCCGCTTGCTGGACAAGGACACCGGTGTCGAGGAACTCGGGTTGGCGGAACGCCTGCTGGCTGGCGAGCCACGTCGCCCCAACGTCCGCCCGCAACTGCTGCAGCGCGACGACGGCTCGGTCATTCCCGTGGCGCTGACCGGGGCGCCACTGCTCATTTCCGGCCATGTGGTTGGCGCAGTGCTGGCTTTCCACGACATGACGCGCGAACAGGACTACATCGAGCGGCTCTCCTGGCAGGCTTCCCATGATGCATTGACCGGACTTGCCAACCGCCACGACTTCGAAAGCCGGTTGGAGTCGGAAATCGCCGAATTGCGTCACAAGTCCCGCCAGCACGCTCTGATGTACCTGGATCTCGATCAGTTCAAACTTGTCAACGATACGTGTGGCCATGCGGCCGGCGATCAGTTGCTACGGCAGATTTCCGTGCTCCTCGGCAATGCGCTGCGGCCGGGCGACATGCTGGCGCGGCTGGGTGGCGACGAGTTCGGCGTTCTGCTGTTCGATTGCAGCCCGGATCTCGCTGTTGATATCGCCGAACGCCTGCGTGCCACGGTGCAGGACCTGCATTTCACCTGGGAAGCCAGACCGTTCAACAGCAGCGTCAGCATCGGCATGGTTCAGATCACCAATGCCGAAATCACGCTTGAAGAGACCCTGCGGGCTGCGGACGTCGCCTGTTACATGGCCAAGGAAAAAGGCCGCAACCGCGTTCAGCTGCACAGCGACAGCGATGTCGCCTTGCGCGAACGCTTCGGCGAGATGGCCTGGGTTCAGCGCCTGCATGCCGCGCTGGAAGAAAACCGCTTTGCGCTTCATGCCCAGGAGATCTGGCCGCTGAATGAGGCGGCCGCCGAAACCGGCGCACATATCGAGATCCTGCTGCGGCTGACCGACGAGGACGGTCTCGTCGTCTCGCCCGCCAGCTTCATTCCGGCGGCCGAGCGCTATGGGTTGATGCCGTCGATCGACCGTTGGGTCGTGCGCAACACCTTCGGCGTCCTGGCGGCACGCCTCGCCGATCCAACGGCCTTCCCCATCACCACTTGTGCCATCAATCTTTCCGGCGCCAGCTTCGGCGACGAAACCTTCCTCGGCTTCCTGCGCGAGCAGTTTCTTGCCTATGGCATTCCGCCGAAAATGATTTGTCTGGAGATCACGGAGACCAGCGCCATCGCCGATCTCGCCAATGCCATGCGCTTCATTGCCGATCTGCGCGGCTTGGGTTGCCGCTTCGCCCTCGACGACTTCGGCTCCGGCATGTCGTCCTTCGCCTACCTGAAACACCTTCCCGTCGACTATCTGAAAATCGACGGCAGCTTCGTCAAGGACATGCTGGAGGATCGGATCGACCGTGCCATGGTCGAGATGATCCATCATATCGGCAAGGTGATGGGCAAGCGCACCATTGCCGAATTCGTCGAAAGCGACGGCATCATCGCGGCACTGAAGACCATCGGCGTCGACTATGCGCAAGGCTATGCGATAGCCAGGCCGCAACCTTTCAAGGCCTCCATGACGCTGCTGAATCCAGCGGGGCCGGCAAAGGGGACGGACAAACCTCGTTGGAACGGCCTTGCGCGAAAATTGCGCAAGGCCGGATGACAAGAAAAGCCGTCGCCGGACTTCGTCAGTTCGCCTTGACCAGCACCACGCGGCGGTTCTTGGCGCGGCCGGTTTCGTCGTCATTGCTGGCGACGGGCGCCATCATGCCGGCGCCGGCGGCAGTCAGCCGTCCGCCGTCAATGCCGTATTTCGAGACAAGCGCCGCCTTCACCGACTGCGCCCGCCGCGACGACAGGTCGATATTGTAGTCGAACGCGCCCTGATTGTCGGTGTGGCCGACGACGATCACCGCCATGCCGGGTTCGTTGGTCAAAAGCGTCGAGATCTCCTTCAGCGTCGGCTCCGATTCCGGCTTGATGTCTGACTTGTCGGTGTCGAAGAAGATGCCGTAGAGCGAGATCGAGCCGGTGGTAGAGAGCGAATCCGCCATCTTGGCGGCCTCGACGACCACCATCTTCTTGTCGCGCGCCTTCGGCTCCAGCACCTGGACGACGGCGATGGTGCGGCCGTTGAGTTCCTTGCAGTAGAGGTCGTTGATCAGGGAATAGGCCTGCACGGTGACGTAGGCGTCGCCGCCGTCCTGCGGCACCTTGGCGGCGAAAAAGCGCTGGTCGTTGAGGCCCGCAGTCAACGCACAGGCGCCATTGGAAAAGGCCGCGTCCTTGACGTCGCTTTCATGGAAGAAATACATCATCAGGCTCATGTCGCCGCCGCCGCCGCTCGACGACCGGTCGGCAGCGCCGCCGCACTCTTCCTTCTTGCATTCGAACAGGACTTCGCCGCCGGCGGCCTCGATCACATCCTGGTAGTTGCGCAGCACTTCCAGCGGCGAGCGCTCGGCCGGCAGCACATAGGCGATGCGGGTCAGCGCACCCTCGACCTCGGCCTTGTTGTCCGGCGTATAGATGCGATTGTTCATCGTATCGCGCGCGTCCGCATCGGCACTCGGCTTCAGCGGCGACAGCGGCACGGTGAAATCGGTATAGGCGAATTTTTCGTAGGAGACGATGAACGACCCCTCATAACGCTTGGCCAGATGATTGTCGGCCGCGCCTTCGATGTCGGCGGTCGGCACCGTCGCATCGGCGCAAGCCAGCCGCACGGTCGCAAAGATGAGCAGCCCTGCCCAGAAAAGCTTCAGAAGCATCGTATTGATCGCACGCATTGGCCGGCTCCCCCACGAGCAATTCCAGGAAAAGTGTGAGCGGTTTTCCCACAGGAATTGCGTAGCTAGATCAGGATGGCAATTTTTGCAGAACGAGGCAATTGCGTCGATGAAGTGCTTCACACCCGCCGTTCGAGCAGGATCGTCGGGCCATCGTGATAGGTGGTTTCCAGCACTTTGGTGTAGCCGCATTTTGCCGCGACGTTCAGCGAGCCGGTGTTTTCCGGATCGATGATGCAGACGGTTCTGGCGCCGGCAAAGGTTTCGTCGCCCCAGGCCAGCGCCCGCCTGACGACTTCGCTGGCAAAACCCCTGCCATGCGCCTGCGGCGCCAACGCCCAGCCAGCTTCGGGGATGCCTTCGAGCGACGGCTCGATATCGCGCTTCAGATCGTGAAATCCGGCCTCGCCGATGAAGCGGCCGCTGGCCTTGTCCTCGACCGCCCAGAAGCCGTAACCGAGCAGCGACCACAGGCCGGCGTGCCGCAGGAACCGCATCCAGCTTTCCTCGCGCGTCCGCGGCTTGCCACTGATGAAGCGGGTGGTGACGGGACTGGCCCACATGACGGCATAGTCGTCGAAGTCATCGAGCCGGTGCGCCCGCATGATGGTCCGCTCCGTTTCGAGGACCGGAACGCCGGCTGTTTTTGGACTGCCCATGAAACTCTGCCTCCGTTGACGTGGCAGCGCTTAGCAAACCAGCGCGCCCGGACAAGGGCCAAGCCGGATCATCGTACGGCCAGCGAAACCATCTCGATCAATCAAAGCTAGCTGTCAGGATGTGGCGTCAATGACACTGATGACTGGACCAGAAGCAGCCCGCCTCTGGGAATTCCGCCGAACGATGCTACCTTCCGCAACCGGTCCGGCTAGGGCCGGTCTCGATACCGCCAATGGGAGGAGAACGCCATGGACACCACCGATCTTGTGCTTGCCATTTTCCATCATCTCTTGGTGTTCTCGCTGGCCGGCATCATCGGCGCCGAATTTGTCCTGATCCGCGGCGACCTGTCCGCCACCACGCTCAAACGGCTTGCCGGCATTGACCGCCACTATGGCATCATCGCCAGTCTGATCATCATCATCGGCATTGGCCGTGTCATCTATGGCCTGAAGGGCTGGGAGTTCTACGTCTACAACTGGGTGTTCTGGGCCAAGATGGCGGCATTCGCTGTCGTCGGTCTGCTGTCCATCGTGCCCACCATCCGTTTCCTGTCCTGGAACCGGCAGGCCAGCGCCAGTCTCGGCTTCCAGGTGCCTGCGGCCGAGCTCGCTTCGGTGAAGACCTATGTGCGCGCCGAGGCCTTTGTCTTCCTGCTGATCCCGATCTTTGCAGCGGCGATGGCGCGCGGCTACGGTTATTGAAGCAACGCCAACACGAAATCCCGTCTCCACCGGGCATACTCCCCATTGATCGCCTTTTGCGGTTTGCGTCAGGCGACAATCTGTTAGCCTGCCTATGTTGCACATCGCTGGCGGGGGTTCCGGGCAACGGTTGGAAATTGATATCCTGGGAGGAGAACTACGATGAGGAAATTTGTTGCCGCCCTGGCCGCCGCCGCGGCCGTCACGCTTTATTCCTTCACCGCCTCAGCACAGACCTATCCCGAGCGCACCATCACCGTCGTCGTGCCGTTTGCAGCCGGCGGTCCGACCGATACGGTCACGCGCCTTGTCGCCGAGGCCATGTCGAAGGATCTCGGCCAGCAGATCATCGTCGAGAATGTCGGCGGCGCCGGCGGCACGCTGGGCGCCGGCCGCGTCGCCAACGCCGACCCGGACGGCTACACGCTGCTCCTCCATCACATCGGCATGGCGACAAGTGCCACGCTCTACAGGAAGCTCGCCTACGACACGCTGAACGCCTTCGAATATGTCGGCCTCGTCACCGAGGTGCCGATGGCCATCGTCGCCCGCAAGGACCTCGAGCCTACAGACCTGAAAGGGCTGGTCGAATACGCCAAGACCAACAAGGACAGCATCACCGTCGCCAATGCCGGCATCGGGGCTGCCTCGCATCTGTGCGGCATGCTGTTCATGAGCGCCATCGGCACGCCGCTGGTCACGGTGCCCTACAAGGGCACCGGCCCGGCCATGACTGACCTTCTCGGCGGCCAGGTAGACTTGATGTGCGACCAGACCACCAACACCACCAAGCAGATCCAGGGCGGCACGATCAAGGCCTATGCCGTCACCACGCCGGAACGCCTCGATGTGATGAAGGATGTGCCGACGACCATCGAAGGCGGTCTGCCGGCAGTGCAGGTCTCCATCTGGCACGGTCTCTATGCGCCGAAAGGCACACCGGCCGCGGTTACCGAGCGCCTGTCGAAATCGCTCCAGGTCGCGCTGAAGGACCCCAATGTCATCGCCCGCTTCGCCGAACTCGGCACCAAGCCGTCATCCGAAGCCGACGCGACGCCGGCGGCGCTGAAGGCCAAGCTGGAAGGCGAGATCACGCGCTGGAAGCCGATCATCGAAGCCGCCGGCCAGTACGCCGACTGAGGACTTGAACGGGGCACGACCAGCGCCCCGTTTTCGCTTCGGTTTTCACATTTGCAACGGCAGGCTCGGGTGCCTGGGAGGACCGTCATGAAACCTTTCGCTATCGACAGGACAAACGGCCTGTGCGCCGCGCTGTTCATCTTTTTCGGCGCCTTTTTCGCGATACAATCGCTCGGCCTTGAGATCGGCACCGCCTTCCGCATGGGACCGGGCTATTTCCCGCTGGTGCTGGCGATCGTGCTGATCGTGCTGGGCGCCATCATCCTCGTCCAGGCGGTGCGCATCGAGGGCGAGCCGATCGGCTCCATTGCCTGGCGGGGCATGCTGTTCATCCTGCCGGCGCCGATCTTCTTCGGCCTGACCGTTCGCGGCCTCGGCTTCGTCCCGTCGATCTTCCTGACGGCGCTGATCGCCTCCTTTGCCAGCGGCCGCATGAAGCCGCTGACCGCACTTGTGTTGTCGGCCGCACTGACGTTGTTTTCGGTCCTGGTCTTCAGCTATGCGCTCGGGTTGCCGTTCCAGCGCTTCGGCCCCTGGCTGCCATTGTGAGGTGCTGATATGGACCTTCTCAATAACCTCGCACTCGGCTTTTCGACGGCCACAACGCCGGCCAATCTTGGCTTCTGCCTGATCGGCGTTCTGCTCGGCACGCTGATCGGCGTCCTGCCCGGCATCGGCGCCACCGCAACCATCGCCATGCTGTTGCCGATCACCTTCCAGATCGGCGATCCGGTTTCCTCGCTGATCATGCTCGCCGGCATTTATTACGGCGCCCAATATGGCGGCTCGACCACCGCCATCCTCATCAACATGCCCGGCGAATCCTCCTCGGCCGTCACCGCGATCGACGGCTACCAGATGGCCCGCAACGGCCGCGCCGGGGCAGCGCTCGCCATCGCTGCGATCGGTTCATTCTTCGCCGGCACGGTATCGACCTTCCTGGTCGCTGTCTTTGCCCCGCCGCTGACGGCGATAGCCCTGCAATTCGGCGCGGCGGAGTATTTTTCGTTGATGATCGTCGGCCTCGTCTCGTCCATCGCGCTCGCCCATGGCTCGATCGTCAAGGCAATGGCGATGGTGGTGCTCGGCCTGCTGCTCGGCATTGTCGGCACCGACATCTACACAGGTACGCCGCGCTTCACGCTCGGCATCCGTGAATACGCCGACGGGCTGAACTTCGTCGCGGTGGCGGTCGGTGTCTTCGGCGTCGCCGAGATCCTGCGTAACCTCGAAAACGAGCACGAGCGCTCGGTGCTGATCAAAAAGGTGTCCGGCCTGATGCCGACCCGCGACGACTTCAAGGCCATGGCGGCTCCCATCGTGCGCGGCACCATCATCGGTTCGGCGCTCGGCATCCTGCCCGGCGGCGGCGCGGTGCTTGCCGCCTTTGCCTCCTACACGGTCGAAAAACGTGTGTCGAAAACCCCCGGGGAATTCGGCAAGGGCGCCATCGCCGGCGTCGCCGGACCGGAATCGGCCAACAATGCCGGCGCCCAGACTTCGTTCATCCCGATGCTGACGCTGGGCATTCCGGCCAACCCCGTCATGGCGCTGATGATCGGCGCCATGATCATCCAGGGCATCGTGCCCGGCCCCAATGTCGCGACCGAACAGCCGGCGCTGTTCTGGGGCATCATCGCCTCGATGTGGATCGGCAATCTGATGCTCATCGTTCTGAACCTGCCGCTGATCGGGCTGTGGGTGAAGCTGCTGACCATCCCCTATTACGTGCTGTTCCCGATCATCATGGCGTTCTGCTCGATCGGCGTTTACAGCGTCAACACCAACGCCTTCGATCTCCATGCCGTCGCCTTCTTCGGCCTGCTCGGCTACGTCCTGACCAAGCTGCGCTGCGAACCGGCACCGCTGCTGCTCGGCTTCGTGCTCGGCCCGTTGCTCGAAGAAAACCTGCGCCGCGCCATGATCCTGTCGCGCGGCGACCCCTCGACCTTCGTGACCCGGCCGATTAGCGCCAGCCTGCTGCTCGTGGCATTGGCCGTGCTCGTCGTCGTCTTCCTGCCCTCGGTCAAGAAGAAGCGCGAAGAGGTGTTCGTGGAGGAGAACTAGTTATCCGGGACGTCCGAAGGGCCGAGCGCAGCGATTTCCACCAGCGGCGCGGGCACATCGGTGGTCTTCTCCGCCGCCTTGCAGATATCGGCGATGACGCAGGCCGGGCAGTCCGGCTTGCGCGCCTTGCAGACGTAGCGGCCATGCAGGATCAGCCAGTGATGCGCGTGGCGCAAATACTCGTCCGGGATGATCCGCAGCAGCCCTTGCTCGACCTGTTCCGGCGTCTTGCCGGGCGCTAGGCCCAGCCGGTTGCCGATGCGAAAAATGTGGGTATCGACCGCCATCGTGTGCTGGCCGAACGCCATGTTGAGCACGACATTGGCGGTCTTGCGTCCGACCCCCGGCAGCTTGACCAGTTCATCCCTGTCGCCGGGCACCTCGCCGCCATAGTCGCGGATCAGCGCCTCCGACAGCGCAATCACGTTCTTGGCCTTGTTGCGCCAGAGCCCGATGGTTTTGATGTACTCGCCGACCTTGACCTCGCCCAGCGCCAGCATTTTTTCAGGCGTGTCGGCGACCTTGAACAGCGCCCGCGTCGCCTTGTTGACGCCGGCGTCTGTGGCCTGCGCCGACAGCACCACCGCCACCAGCAGCGTGAAGGCGTTGACGTGCTCGAGTTCGCCCTTCGGCTCCGGTCGCTGCACCGAAAACCGCCGGAAAATCTCATGCACTTCGGCGGCGCTGTAGAGCGAACGAACCCTTGCCGGCCGTGGCCGCGGCTTCGCGTTCGAGCCGTCGCGGCGGCCTGGCGACAGTTCACTTTTGGGCATGGAAGAATCTTTGGACTTGGGGCTAGCCATTTCCCTCCTATAATATCCCGCCATGAGCGACACAAACGCCTCGTTTCAGGCTGACGAGCCCTTCTTTCACGCATTGTTGACCCCACACCGGTCGCTGGGAAGGACGGGCTTCCTGATCCTGATGGGCGCACTGCTGTTCGGTTGGGTGGTGACCGGGGCGTTTTTCCTGTCGCGCGGCGCCTGGCCGGTGTTCGGCTTCTTCGGCTTCGATGTGATCGCCCTCTACATCGCCTTCCGCGCCAATTACCGCGCCGCCCGCGCCCGCGAGGAAGTGTCGGTGTCGCGCACCAGCCTCGACATTCGCAAGACCGCCCCCTCGGGCAAATCGGTGGCGCATCGCTTCAACCCGTTCTGGGCACGCTTTTCCGTCGCCCGCCATGCCGAGATCGGCATCACCAGGATGGCAGTTGAAGCACAAGGGCAGAATGTGCCGATCGGGTTATTCCTGGACCCAGATTCCCGTGAGAGTTTTGCCACCGCGTTCTCGCGCGCTCTTGCGACCGCTAAGACGCGCTGAACCGGCGCCTCAGAAACGGAAGCGCAGAATCCTGCCGACCTTGCGCAATGCGGGGATGTTTCTCCAGAGCCCGATGAACAGTTTCGCGGACCAGCCCATGTGAGCTGTGCGTTCGGCGCTATAGGCCGAGATATCGTCGACGAAGCGCAGCTTCGGAACGGCGCGCTCCAGTTGGTGCGGGTCCTCGATCGCCCAGTGGACCTCGGCGCCGGTCGCCCTGATGGTCGGATTGAGGCGAAGCATCTTCAGGCCGAATCGGCTGTAAGCGTCGAACATCAGCTCGCCGCCCGAAAGATGCGAGACGAGGCGCGACAACAGCCGCGGCCCTTCCTCTGCTGGCAGATACGGCGTCAGCCCCTCCATCACCACGACGGCCGGACGATTGCGTGGCACCTCAGTCAGCCAATCCGGGTCGGTGACTGACGACGCGACCAAATGATAGCGGTCCCGAGACGGATAAAGCTTGCGCCTGAGGGCGATGACGTCTGGAAAATCGACATCGAACCACTCCACGCCATCAGCCGGATCGATACGCAAGATGCGCGTGTCGAGCCCGCAGCCGAGATGCAGGACGATGGCGCCGGGATTCCTGGCGATGAAGTCCTGAACGCGAACATCAAATGTCCTGGCGCGGATCGCCAGGCCGATGCCGAGATTGCTGTCGACCTTGAGCCGCGAAAAATCGTAGTCGATCTTGCGCACCGCCTCGTCGGCGAAACGGTCTCTGAGCAGCGAATGCGGCAGCCGGCTCTCCAGCGCCTTGCCGTAGAGCGTCATCAGCAAGGTCTCCCTTGCCCCGGTCAGATTTACCCTTTCGCCGGCCATCGGCATCTCCTGGCTCGCAGTCCAGTCTCTATCTGGGAACGGATGGAAACAAGGCAAGTTTCGGGTGGTTGCAAAGGGCGGAAAGAACGATATTCGCGGTCAAGGAGATATTGCCATGAACGCCCAGATGACCATGAATACGCAGATGAAACCGACAGCGATCCTGCAGCACGACATCACCCCCGAAGGCAGCGACTACGAGGTCGTGCGCCGCGCCATCGAGAAGATCAGCCTCGACTATCGCGACCAGCCGTCGCTGGAAGCCTTGGCCGCCGATGTCGGCGAGACGCCGACCGGGCTGCAAAAGCTGTTCACCCGCTGGGCCGGCCTGTCGCCGAAAGCCTTCCTGCAGGCGGTCACTCTTGACCATGCGCGCAAGCTGCTCGATTCCGGCATGCCGCTGCTCGAGACCTCGTTCGAACTCGGCATGTCCGGCCCCGGCCGGCTGCATGATCTGTTCGTCACCCATGAAGCGATGTCGCCGGGCGATTACAAGACGCGTGGCGCCGGCCTGACCATCCGCTACGGCTACCACATCTCGCCCTTCGGCATCGCTCTGATCATGGTCACCGACCGTGGGCTTGCGGGGCTCGCCTTCAACGATCCGGGCGGCGAGCGGGCGGCCTTCGCCGACATGTCGGGCCGCTGGCCGAATGCCACCTATGTCGAGGACATGAGCGCCACCCAGCCCTATGCCGCGCGCATCTTCGATCCGACGCTGTGGCGCGCCGACCAGCCGCTGCGGGTGGTGATGATCGGCACCGACTTCCAGCTGCGCGTCTGGGACGCGCTGCTGAGGATCCCGATGGGCAGGGCCTGCACCTACTCCTCGATCGCCGCCGGCATCGGCGCGCCGAAGGCGAGCCGCGCGGTGGGCGCGGCAGTCGGCGCCAACCCGTTGTCCTTCGTCGTCCCATGCCACCGGGCTATCGGCAAGTCCGGTGCGCTCACCGGGTACCACTGGGGCCTGACCCGCAAGCGCGCCATCCTCGGCTGGGAAGCAGGCCAGACCGCATCCTGAAGACACCCCGCATCAAACAACGCCGGTGAAAACCCTTCGCCGGTGTTTTTGTTTTGCGAACCCTCGGAAATCGCGCAAAATATCCGCACGCTCTGGCAAGCCGCCGGCTTACAGGTTAGCTTCCCGCGCATCCCGCAGGAGGCCTTTTCTTGATCATCGTTATCGGCTCGATCAATCTCGACCTTATTGCCAATGTCGACCGCTTGCCCTCGCCGGGCGAAACGGTTCGCGGCTCCGGTTTCACCACCGCTCCCGGCGGCAAGGGCGCCAACCAGGCGCTGGCCGCGGCGCGTGCCGGCGCCAAGGTGCGCATGGTCGGCTCCGTCGGCAAGGACAACTTTGCCACCGAGGCGCAGGCGCTGCTTGTCGCGGGCAAGGTCGATCTTTCCGGCGTTGGCCAGAGCTTCGCCTCCACCGGCACGGCGCTGATCCTGGTCGGTGCCGATGGCGAGAACGTCATCGCTGTGGTGCCCGGTGCCAATGATTCGGTGCTGCCGGGCGATCTTGCCAAGGCTTTCCTTGCGAAAGGCGACGTCGTCCTCCTGCAACACGAAATCCCGCTGCAGACGGTCGATGCCGCGCTTGACGCCGCCCGTGCCGCCGGCGCAATCACCGTGCTCAACACCGCGCCCTTCCGCGGCGAGGCGGCGGCGTTTCTCGGCAAGGCCGATTACGCCGTCGCCAACGAGACCGAATTCGACCTTTACGGCGAGGCGCTGTCGCTCAAAGGCCGCGACCGCCCGGCGCGCATGCGCGACTTCGCCGGCAAGACTAGCCGCACCATTGTCGTCACGCTCGGCGGCGACGGCGTGCTGGCGGCGACGCCGGACGATTTCCTGACCGTGCCGGCGCTGAAGATCACCCCGGTCGACACGGTCGGCGCCGGCGACACTTTTTGCGGTTATCTCGCTGCAGGGCTCGCGTCCAACCTGCCGCTCGAACAGGCTCTCACCCGCGCCGCAGCTGCCGGTTCGCTCGCTTGCCTGAAGCCCGGCGCCCAGCCGGCGATCCCGCTGGCGGCGGATGTCGATGCCGCCCTGCGCAACACCGCCGGATGACAGCCATGCGCCCCGCCACGAAGCATGCCGTGCCGCCGGCCGGCGATATTTGCCGCCTCCCCGCCATCGACCTGGCCGAGGCGATCCGGCTTCGCCGCCTGTCCGTACGCGACGTGGTCGCGGCCTTCCTCGACCGTATCGAAGCGGTGAACCCGCTGGTCAACGCCATCGTGTCGCTGCGCGAGCGCGCCGACATTTTGCGCGAGGCCGACGAGGCTGACGCGCATCTGGCACAGGGCAAGCCGACCGGCACGCTGTTCGGCCTGCCCATGGCGATCAAAGACCTCGCCATGACCCGAGGGCTCAGGACCAGTTCCGGCTCGCCGATCTTCGCCGATTTCGTGCCGCAGGAAGACGATTTCTTCGTCGAGCGCATCCGCAAGGCCGGCGCCATCATCATCGGCAAGACCAACGTTCCCGAATTCGGCCTGGGGTCCAACACCTATAACAACGTGTTCGGCCCGACGTTGAACGCTTTCGATCCGGCGCTCACCGCCGGCGGATCGAGCGGCGGCGCTGCGGTCGCGCTTGCGCTGGACATGGTTCCTGTCGCCGACGGCAGCGATTTCGGCGGCTCTCTGCGCAATCCGGCCGCCTGGAACAATGTCTATGGCTTCCGCCCGTCCCAGGGTCTTGTCCCCGGTGGACCGGACGTCGAGGTCTTTCATGCCCAGATGGGCGTCGACGGGCCGATGGGCCGCAGTGTGCGTGAAATGGCGCTGCTTCTCGATGTGCAGGCGGGCTATCATCCGCAGGCGCCTTTGTCCTTTGAAAAGCCGGGATCGTTCCTCGACGGGCTGGCAACACCGGCAAGCGGCGGCCGCATCGGCTGGCTCGGCGATCTCAACGGCCATCTGCCGCTGGAGCCCGGCATCCTCGATCTGTGCGAGGCAGCGCTTGGCCGGTTTGCCGATGCATCCTTCCCCAGCGAACCACTGCTGCCGGATGTGGATTTCGAAGCGCTATGGCAGGCTTTCGTCACGCTGCGCCAGGCGACCAGCGGCTCAGCGCTCAAGGTCCACTATGACGACCCCCACAAGCGCAGCCTGCTGAAGCCGGAAGCCGTCTGGGAAGTGGAGAACGCCATGCGGCTGACGGCGCCCCAGATCCGCGCGGCCTCGGTTGTCCGCACCTCCTGGCATCGCACGCTGCTGTCGCTGTTCGAGCGCTTCGATCTCATCGCGGTGCCGACGGCACAGGTCTTTCCCTTCGAAATTGCCACGCATTGGCCGCGCGAGGTCGCCGGACGCGCCATGGACAGCTACCACCGCTGGATGGAGGTTTCGGCCTTTGCCACGCTCGGCGGCTGTCCCGCGCTCAACGTGCCGGTCGGCTTCGACGACAAGGGCCGGCCCATGGGCATGCAGCTGATCGGGCGACCGCGCGGCGATCTCGCCGTGCTGCGTGCCGGCGCGGCCTATGAGGCGACGTTGCTATGGCAGGTCGGAGCGTCCTGACGTTCGTCCAGGGCCGCAGGTGACCTGCCCTGCCGCGCTTGCACCGGCGTTACCGCCGTGCATTAATCAGGCTCTGACGCGCCCGTGCGAGGCGCATCCTGCCGAGGAATCCCCCCATGTCGCTGGAACTTTACGCCGCCTATGTCCTTGCCTGCATCGTCATCATCCTGGTGCCCGGCCCCACCGTAACGCTGATCATCGCCAACAGCATTCGCCATGGCACGCGCGCCGGGCTCGCCAATGTTGCCGGCACCCAGGCCGGGCTTGCCGTGATGATCGCCATTGTCGGCATTGGCCTCAACACGCTGATCGCAGGCATGGGCCACTGGTTCGAATGGGTGCGCCTGATCGGCGCCGCTTATCTGATCTGGATGGGCGTGCAGATGTTCCGCGCCAAGGGCACGCTGAACGCCGACGGCACGGCCAGGAAGCCGCGCGGCGGCTTCTTCCTGCAGGGCTTGGCTGTGGCGCTGAGCAACCCCAAGACGCTGGTCTTCTTCGGCGCCTTCTTCCCGCAGTTCATCGCCCCTCAAGGCAATTACACGCTGCAGATCGTCGTCATGGGCCTCACCGCCATGATCTTCGCCGCCGTCTCGGATTCGACCTACGCGCTCGCCGCCAGCCGCGCCGGCCGCCTGCTCTCGGCCAGCCGCATCAAGCTGATGTCCAGAATCAGCGGCAGTTTTTTGGTCGGCGGCGGCCTGTGGCTGGCGTTTTCAAAGGCGAAGTAACGGCTACGTTCCCAATGGCAAATGAGGGCTGATTGACAGTCAGCCTTGACGCCACCACATGAATCAGCATTGGGGGATTCATGTCGATGTCCTGGACCTACGTTGACATTAAAAGGAACGCGCCGGGCGTGATCCTGTCCATCGCCATGTTCGCGGTGCTTATTCCCATGGCTTTCTACAAAGGGGCGAATGACGCGAGCCCTATCCGGTCGGTCGAGCCAATCGGCGCAACGGTCAAGAGCGCCCATTCCGACGACGGCCGCACCCTCTATCTGGTTTCTCTCGAAAACGGTTCGTCCATTTTTGTCGATGACGACCGCCCGCATCTGATCGGCGCGCCGGCAAACATGGAGCGTGTCACACGCGACAATGGCGTCGTCTTTTATCGATTTGCAGAGTGAACGGCGACGCGCATGGCCAAGGCTCGGCATTCGCTTGCCTGGATGACCCTGCAGGAGAACCTCAGGGGCATCCTCATCACCATTCTTGTTGTGGGCGTTTGCGCGCTGGCGATCGGCATCCCGATTGCAAGGCAAAGCAGTCCGATCGTCAATGTCGAGCGCCTGACCGGTACAGTGGTCAACGTTCTCAACGCTCCTGCAAGTCCCGAAGTCGCGATCGGCAGCGGGTTCCGCTACTTGTATGGAATTCGCCTCGATGAAAATGACCGCCTGGTGTTTGCCTATGACAACACGACGTCGCCGCGAGCCATCGGCTCGAAGGTTTCGCTCGAGCGACAGCATCGCCGCAACGACACCGAAACATACCGCCTGCAGCGTGAATAGGCGCACAGGTATCGCCCAGAGGCGCCAGGCCCCTGGGCGGTGACGTGGATCAGCTCATGGGGTTTTACAGCCGCGCCAACCGCTCCACCAGCAGCGCGAAAAAGGCGTCATGGTCGATGTCGCGCATCACCATGGCGTTCTTCGGCCGCTTGGTGACGCCCCACCAGTCGATGACGGTCATGCCCATGGTGAGTTCCGAGGCCGTTTCCACCGTCACGTTGCAGTTGCGGCCCTTGAACAGCTCCGGTTTCAGCAGATATGCGATGACGCAGGGGTCGTGCAGCGGCCCGCCATCGGTGCCATATTTCTCCTCATCAAAGCGCTCGAAGAACTCCAGCATCTCGGCCGTGGCGGTGCCGACCCTGGTGCCGAGCTTGCGGATGGCCTGTGTGCGCTTGGCCGTGGTCAGCGCCTTGTGGGTGACGTCGAGCGGCATCATGACGATCGGGATGCCGGATTTGAACACCACATCGGCGGCCTGCGGGTCGACATAGATGTTGAATTCCGCGGTCGGCGTGACATTGCCGCCTTCGAAGAAACCGCCGCCCATCAGCACGATTTCCTTGATGCGCGGTGCAATCTTCGGTTCGCGGATCAGCGCCAGCGCGACATTGGTGAGCGGGCCGAGCGCGCACAGCGTGATCGTGCCGGCCTCTTCCCTCATCAGCGTCTCGACGATGAAATCGACCGCATACTGGTGCTGCAGCTTCATCTTCGGGTCGGGCAGTTGCGGGCCGTTGAGGCCGGTCTTGCCATGCACTTCCTCGGCGGTGACCAGTTCGCGCGCAAGCGGACGGATGGCGCCGGCATAGACCTTGATGTCGGGCCGGCCGGCCAGTTCGCAAATTTTTCTGGCGTTCTTCTCGGTCAATTTCAGCGGCACGTTGCCAGCAACAGCGGTGATGCCGACGATCTCCAGCTCGGCGCTGCCGAGCGCCAGCAATATGGCGACGGCATCGTCCTGGCCGGGATCCGTGTCGATGACGATCTTGCGGGTTTGGGGCATTTCATTTCCTTATGCGGGGGAGTCTTTTTGGCGGGGGTTTTAGACGGCTTGAACTTCGCCGCGGCGCGGACCATATCAAGACCATCGGGAAAAATGCCATCCGGGTTTTTCCAGTTTATGTCGCTCCAAAGAGGACAGTGTAACATGAGCCGAATGACGCCCTTCTCCAGCCCGCTTCTCCTGGGTTTCGATGCCATGGAAAAGACCCTGGAACGATTGGCGAAATCCGGTGACGGCTATCCTCCCTACAACATCGAGCGCCTCAGCGGTGCCGACGGCAAGGCCGAAAGGCTGCGCATTACGCTCGCTGTGGCGGGATTCGCCGAAAGCGATCTCGATGTCACCACGGAGGAAAACCAGTTGGTCGTGCGCGGCCGTCAGACCGACGACACCGAGCGCGAATTCCTCCACCGCGGCATCGCCGCGCGCCAGTTCCAGCGCTGTTTCGTGCTGGCCGACGGCATGCGGGTGATCGCAGCGGAACTGAAGAACGGCCTTTTGTCGATCGATCTCGATCGGCCGGAGTCCGAACGACTGGTACGGAAAATAAATATATCGGTGAAAGACTGATCTTTACCGATGGCTCTCATGCGGGATGGCCTTGAGCGGCGTCCTCGCGCCAAGGAGGCTTTGAAATGACCAGAACTGACGAAACCATCACCATGACCAGCGGCGAATTCGCCCATCTCGGCGAAGGCTCGGTCGCTTACCTCCGCAAGGTCTCGAGCGACGAACTGCTCGGCCGCTTCCCCAATCTCGGCGAAATCGCGCCCGGCATGGTCTTGTGGGCCCTGTTTGCGGCCAACGGCCAGCCGATCCTGCTTTCGGACGCCAAAGACCGGGCTCTGGCCGGCGCCATGGAAAACGACCTGACCACTGTTGCTATTCACTAAAACCATGATCCCGAAAAGGGGGAACCGGTTTTCGGGCAAGATCATGGTTGACCGATAGAATAGCCGATTGTCAGGATCGGAAATGCAAAGGGCCGCCTTTGGCGGCCCCTGGAAGAGTTAATCCCCAAAAGACTTCAGGCCGCGTGCGAGGCCTGCGTGTCCGACAGCAGCGCGTGGATGGCGACCGCATCGCGCGTGCCCCTGATCTTGGCTACCGTGTCGGCGTCACGCAACACCCTTGCGATGCGCGACAGCGCCTTGAGGTGATCGGCGCCGGCGCCTTCCGGGGCCAGCAGCAAGAACACCAGATCGACCGGCTGGTCGTCCAGCGCCTCGAAATCAACCGGCGTCTCCAGCCGGGCAAAGACGCCGGCGATGCGCTTGACCCCGGCGAGCTTGCCGTGCGGAATGGCGATGCCGTTGCCGACGCCGGTGGAGCCCAGCCGTTCGCGCTGCAGGATGGTGTCGAACACTTCGCGCTCCGGAATGCCCGAAATCGCCGCCGCTCTCTCGGACAGCAATTGCAGAAGCTGCTTTTTGGAGTTCGCCTTCAACGCCGGCAAGATCGCCGGAACGTTGATAAGATCGCTCAGATCCATGCTTGAAAATCCCTTATTCGCCTGCCGTCGCCAGTCCTCGCCCCTCGCGCGGCCGGCTATTATCTCTGTGCGACCATTGCCGTCACGCCCGTGCGACCCATTGTCGTCACGCCTGTGCGACTTTGGTGGTGGACGGGTCGATCCAGCCGATATTTCCGTCCGGCCGCCGATAGACGATGTTGAGGTGGTCGTTTCCGGCGTTGCGGAAGACGAAGACCGGGCTCTCCTTGGTGTCGAGCTCGATGACTGCCGACGCCACCGACATGGTCTGCAGCGTCATGGTTGATTCGGCGACGATGGCCGGGGCGAAATCCTCCGGAAACTCCTCGTCGTCGTCGGCAAGCGGCGCCATCACCGTATAGGCGATGTCGGTGATTTCACCATTGCCATTGCCTGAATTGTGCGATTTCAGACGGCGCTTGTAGCGCCGAAGCCGCGTTTCGAGGCGATCCGCCGCCGCCTCGAAGGCAAGCGTTGGATCCTGAGCATCGCCGGTCGCCTGCAGCGAAGCGCCGGAATCCAGCCTGATCATGCAATCGGCCGAATAGCGCGACCCCGATTTGATGACGGTGACATGCCCTGAAAAACCGCGATCGAAATATTTACCGATCGCCTCGCCGACACGATCGGTGATGCGCGTACGAAACGCATCGCCGATATCCATGTGCTTTCCCGATATGCGCAGCTTCATCTGAAAACTGACCTTCCTTGCTCAGGCTTCAAACTGGCCAGAGTTTATACTCGTGGTCCGTGCGCACAAGCTTTGCGGCGTCAACTCGCGCCGATTTTAGATCCGAACTTTCCGGTTGATCACAATCCGCCTTCTTGGCCGTCCCGCGGCCTTCATCGTGACGGACCATCCGCATGCGGGCCGCAAGCCCGTCTCATGCGGGCGGGCTTCTAGACACTTCATTGCGGCTTGTCAATGAAGGTCTAGAGTTGCGGAAATCCAGCCATAGCAAAAGGCCCTGCCGGGCAAGCAGAACTGGAGCAATTCCAGGAAAAATGTGATCGGTTTTTCCGTCCGGAATTGCGTAAAAACAAAGAGATAGAGCGGTTCGCCGTTTCCATGAAACGGTGAACCGTTCTAACGCCCAGCGCTGGCCAGCGCGCGCTTTTCACGCCGCCGCTGCACTGATGAGGGAATGTTCATGCCCTCGCGGTATTTGGCCACCGTGCGCCTGGCAATATCGACGCCGCTTTCCTTCAACATGTCGACGATGGCGTCATCGGACAGCACGTCGGCGGGCTTTTCCTCATCGATCAGCTGCTTGATGCGGTCGCGCACCGCTTCCGAGGAGTGCGCGTCGCCGCCGCCTGAGGCGGCGATCGAGGCGGTGAAGAAATAGCGCAGCTCGAACACGCCGCGCGGCGTCAGCATGTATTTGTTGGCCGTCACCCGGCTGACGGTCGATTCATGCATGCCGATGGCATCGGCCACCGTGCGCAGGTTGAGCGGCCTGAGATGGCGCACGCCATGAACCAGAAAGGCGTCCTGCTGGCGCACGATTTCCGACGCCACTTTCAGGATCGTCTTTGCCCGCTGGTCGAGGCTGCGCGTCAGCCAATTGGCGTTCTGCAGGCACTCGGCCAAAAAATCCTTCTCCGCCTGGTTCTTGGCCTGCGGCGAGACCTGGGCGAAATAGATGTGGTCCACCAGCACGCGCGGCAGCGTCTCGGCATTGAGCTCGACCGTCCAGCTGCCGTCATTGGCCGCCCGCACCTCGACATCGGCGACAATGGCGTCGCTGGTGCCGACCGAGAACGCCATGCCCGGGCGAGGGTCGAGCGCGCGGATTTCGGCCAGCATGTCGAGGAGATCCTCCTCGTCGACCCCGCAGAGCCGCTTCAGCGTCTGGAAATCGCGCCGCGCCAGGAGTTCGAGGTTGCCGATCAGCGTCTTCATCGCCGGATCGAGGCGATCGCGCACGGCAAGCTGCAGCGACAGGCACTCGGCAAGGTCGCGCGCAAACAGGCCGACCGGCTCGAATGTCTGGCAAACGGCCAGCACCTTGGCCACCATGGCCTGATCGGCGCCCAGCCGTCTCGCGATGTCTGCCGGGTCGGCGCGCAGATAACCGGCCTCGTCCAGGCCATCAGCCAGTTCGCCGGCGATCAGCCTTGCGGCCGGATCGGCAAAGGCAAGCGCGATCTGCTCGCCGACATGCTGGCGGAGCGTGATGGCCGCGGCCGCCATGTCGCCAACGTCGAAGCTTTCGGACGAGCCGGACGAACCATTGCCGGTGGCCGACTTCCACTGCGCCGTCAGGTCGGGACCGAGTCGCTCGCTGGTGCCGGGATCGTCTGGAAACAGGTTTTCCAGCGAGCTGTCGAGCTTGTCCGAGATCGCTTCGGCGCTCCACGCCGTCTCGCTCTCGAACCAGTCGCCATCGGCGGCAGGCTCAGGCGCGGTGTCGCCCTTCTGCACCTGGTCACTTGCCGCATCTTCCTGGGGCTCGGCGCGCTCCAGCAACGGATTGCGCTCGATCTCGTCGTCGATGAAATGGTCGAGCTCGATATGGGTGAGCTGCAGCAGCCTGATCGACTGCATCAGCTGCGGCGTCATCACCAGCGACTGGGATTGTCGTAGCTGTAATTTCGCCGCCAGCGCCATGGTTTGGTTTCAAACGCCCTTCTGCACCCGGAAGCCTACACATCAGAAGCTGCCGAAAAATGAATTTTTCCGACCCTCCATAGAAACTGGCCCGGCTTTTGCTTGTCAAGGAGAATGGCAGCAAAAGGGCCCTTGCGGAGCATTATCTCACGCAAAATCGGAGAAAAAGGCCCGGCGGGGCGGCAAAAAATCGCGTCAGGAAACAAATTTCACGCTCAGAGCGTGAAACCCTCGCCGAGATAAAGCCGCCGCACATCCGGGTTCGCCACCACTTCGTCGGCGCGGCCATGCGTCAGCACCTGGCCGGCATGGATAATGTAGGCGCGGTCGATGAGGCCGAGCGTTTCGCGCACATTGTGGTCCGTGATGAGCACGCCGATGCCGCGCGCCGTCAGATGGCGCACAAGTTGCTGGATATCGGCGACGGCAATCGGGTCAATGCCGGCGAAAGGCTCGTCGAGAAGCATGTACGCCGGCCGCGTCGCCAGGGCGCGGGCGATTTCCAGGCGCCGCCGCTCGCCGCCGGACAGCGACATGGACGGTGACTTGCGCAGATGGCTGATGTGGAATTCCTCGAGCAGTTCGTCGAGATTGCGCTCGCGCACCTTACGGTCCTTCTCGACCACCTCGAGCACGGCGCGAATATTCTGCTCGACATTGAGGCCGCGGAAGATCGACGCTTCCTGCGGCAGATAGCCGATGCCGAGGCGCGCGCGGCGGTACATCGGCATCGAGGTGACGTCGAAACCGTCGATCTCGATCGTGCCTTCGTCGACCGGCACCAGGCCGGTGACCATGTAGAAACAGGTGGTCTTGCCGGCGCCGTTCGGGCCGAGCAGCCCGACGGCCTCGCCGGCGCGCACACCGATGGTGACGCCGCTGACCACCTTGCGACCCTTGTAGCTCTTGGTCAGACCCTTGGCGATCAGGGTGCCCTTGAACTTCGCGGAATCGACGGTGACTGTGGCCGGTGCAGCAAGTTTGCTGGCCGCCCGTCCCGGAAGGCGGGTCAGCAGCGAAGATACGCCAGTCATTCGGGCTTCGGCGCCTCGGATTTCGGGGGCGGTGTCATCGACATGATGACTCGCCCGCCGCAGCCATCGACCTGAGCCAGGCCGCTTTTCATCTGCACGGTGAGCTTGCAGCCCTTGAGCACATTGGGGCCTTGGGACAGCACGACTTCATTGCCCGACAGGACGAGAACCTGCGTCTTCATGTCGAACGTCGCGTTGTCGCCGGTGGCGATCTGGTCATTCGACTTGATGTAGACTTTGTTTTTGACGACCAGGTGATCGATGTTGGCCGAACCTGTCATCGCCGAAGCGCCGGCGGCGGTACCCTTGGCGGCGTTGGGGTCCTTGACGTAGTAGACCTCCATACTGCCGGCCTTGAGCAGCGTCGGCCCTTGCGTCACGGTGACGTTGCCGCTGAACAGCGCCATGCTGTCGGCTTGGCGGACCTCGAGCTTGTCGCTCTCGATCTGGATCGGCTGGTCGCCCGACAGTTTGAGCCCGGATTGGCTGCTGGCGCTGGACTGGGCCCAGGACGGCGCCATACCCAGCAACAGCAAGGCCGAAGCTGCGGCGACAAGCCGTGCCGAATTACTGGGACGCATTCGATTCTCCGCTCTTTGCCTCTGCCGCCTTCATAGTGGCCGGATCGATGTGAACGCTTACCTTATTTTCGAAAACGACAACCTTGCCATTTTCCTCGACCGACATCGAACCCGCCGTGATCCGCGAGCCGTCACGGCTGACATCGACCGGATCACCTGTCTTCATAGAACCTTTGCCCATGTCGAGGAAGACCGATTTGAACGTGGCAGCGACGCCGTCGGTGGTGGTGACGGTGACGTCGCTGGTCATGTCCATCGTGTTGGCGTTTCTGTTATAGATGCCGCGCTTGGCGTCGACGATCGCCACATTGTCGGCCGTCAGCGGTAGTTTGGCATGGATGCCTTCGAGTTCGATGATGTCCTGCTTGCCGACGTCCTGGATGGCGCGCAGCGCCGTCAGCGAATAGGGCAGCTTCTGCTTGGTGAAGCCATTGAGCTTGGGATTGGCCATCACCAGCTTGCCGTTGGCAAAGGCGGTGCCTTCTGCCTGTATTGAGATCGAGACCGGCGCCGCGAGATAGGAATAAACCGGAAAGGCTACCGCGATAGCAGCGGCAAGCACCGGCACGGCAAACTTCAGCACGCGCACGCGGCGCGAATGGCGCTGGGCGCGGTCGAAGGCGTCCCCGCGCGTGCCCGCGGGCGCCGTGGGCGCCAAGGCCGCATCGGCGTTGGTCGGTTCGTTCGATCGAGCTAGCATGACTGTCTTCTAATAAACCCTTGCCCGCCAAAACACCTGCTATAGGTGGGTTGCCGGCCCCCGCAAGCAAGCACAAGCGGAGGAAAACCGCAAAAATGTGACGACCGTTGTTTTTGCAAACGGAAATCAGGCGACACAATTTCGGCACTTCATAGCAGAAACGAACGCATCGCGTCATTTTTTCCTGAAATGCCGTACGCAGCCACGGTCGCTTCGCCGCAGGCCCGTGAGGAAGAGGTAGCCGGGCGCGGATGCTTGCTTTAAAAGCATCGCTTCCCACCGATTATGAGGCAGACCATGGCACTGAGAGCCGACGACCTGATCGACCGCCGCCGCTTGCGACGCAAGCTGACCTTCTGGCGCGGCGCTGCCATTGCCATCGTGGCGCTCGGGGTGATTGCGCTTGCAAGCTGGTTCTATGGCGAAGATCTCGGCGGCTCCTCGGTCAACCATATCGCCAAGGTCAGGATCGAAGGCACCATCACCGAGGACGAGGAACTGATCAAGCGACTGGAAACCATCCGCACATCCTCGCAGGTCAAGGGCGTCATCCTGGCCATCGATTCGCCCGGCGGCACCACGGTCGGCGGTGAATCGATCTATGAGGAGGTGCGCAAGCTCGCCGCCGACAAGCCGGTGGTGGCCGAGGTCGGCACGCTGGCCGCATCGGCCGGCTACATGATCGCCAGCGCCAGCGACCACATCGTCGCCCGCAAGACCTCGATCGTCGGCTCGATCGGCGTGCTCATCCAGTATCCCGATGTCAGTGGCCTGATGGACAAGGTCGGCATCAAGCTCGAAGAGGTGAAATCCTCGCCGCTCAAGGCCGCGCCCTCGCCCTTCAAGCCGACCAATGAAGACGAGCGCGCCATGGTCCGCAAGCTCATCCTCGACAGCTACGACTGGTTCGTCGGCATCGTCGCCGAGCGCCGCAAGATGACCCGCGAGCAGGCACTGGCCCTCGCCGACGGCTCGATCTTCACCGGCCGCCAGGGCCTTGCCAACGGTCTGATCGACGCTGTCGGCGGCGAAAGCGTGGCGATCGACTGGCTAGCGACCAAGGGCGTTGACGCCAAGCTCAAGGTGGTGGAATGGAAGGACACTGAACGGCGCGGCAGCTTCCTGTTCTCGAAAGCAGTAGCGCGCAGCGTCGGCAGCGCGCTCGGTCTGTCGGACTCGGGAAGCGACGTTCTTCACGAAATCGGCGCCGATCGCTTGTTTCTTGACGGTCTCGTTTCCGTCTGGCACCCTTGATTTGCCGTTTGGGGCGAGTAAAAAAGCAAATAAAATCATCCTGATAATTTGACCGCAGCGCTTTCACGGGGACCTTTCTGATGATCAAATCCGAGCTTGTGCAGATCATTGCCACGCGCAACCCGCATCTTTTCCTGCGCGACGTCGAAAACATCGTGGGGGCGATCTTCGACGAGATCACCGATGCCCTTGCGGAAGGCAACCGGGTCGAGTTGCGCGGCTTTGGCGCTTTTTCGGTGAAAAACCGCCCTGCCCGCACCGGCCGCAACCCGCGCACCGGCGAATCCGTCGAGGTCGAGGAGAAGTGGGTGCCGTTCTTCAAGACCGGCAAGGAATTGCGTGAACGGCTGAACGGCGGCAAATAAGCGCGGACTTGACGCGTCGGCCTTCTTAAAGGCCTGCCTTTCCCAAGGAATCTCTATGTTCAACCGTTTCATACTTATCGTGGTCTTCGTGCCGCTGGCCGTCATCCTGATTGCACTGGCCGTCGCCAACCGCGAGCTGGTCGCCTTCACGCTGGACCCGTTCAACCCCGGCAATCCAAAGCTGACGCTGAACTTGCCGCTGTTCATCTTCCTGTTCGTGGCGCTCGCCATCGGCATGGTCGTCGGCAGCCTGGCGACCTGGGTCAAGCAGGGCCGATATCGCAAGCTGGCGCGCCAGCGCGGCGTCGAGGCCGAGAATTTGCGCCAGGCGGTCAGCCGTGTGCCAGCCGCGCCGCAAGGCTCTCCCCCGGGGACGGCGCTGCCGAAGCCAACGGCCTGAAGCCGGCGCTTTTACCTTCGCGGAGTTTTGCATGCTGACCATTTCGGCCGACGCTGTCGACCAGGCGCTGACCTTTCCCGGACTGGTCGAGACATTGCGGACGGCCTTCCGCGAGGGTGCTGTACAACCTGTCCGACACCATCACGGCGTCGAGCGACCCGACGGCGCCACGTCCACGCTGCTTTTGATGCCGGCCTGGACCGACTTCCATGCCGCCGGCACCTCGGCGGGCGGCCATATCGGCGTCAAGATCGTCACCGTATCGCCCGACAACAACGCCATCGGCAAACCGGCTGTGATGGGGCTCTACCTCCTGCTCAACGGCGCCACAGGCGAGCCCGAGGCGCTGATCGACGGCCAGCGGCTGACGCAGTGGCGCACCGCTTGCGCCTCGGCGCTCGCCGCCTCCTATCTCGCCCGCGAGGACGCCTCGCGGCTCTTGGTGGTAGGCGCCGGCGCGCTGTCGCCATTCCTGGCCAAGGCGCATTCGGCGGTTCGGCCGATCAAGACCATCCGCATCTGGAACCGCACGCCCGCCAATGCCAAAAAGGTTGCGGCCGATTTGCGCAAGGAAGGTTTCAACGCTGAAGCTGCTAGCGATCTCGACGCCGAGCTTGCTCAGGCCGACATCGTCTCATCGGCGACGATCACGACGGCTCCGCTCGTCAAGGGTGCGCTGCTGAAGCCGGGCGCGCATGTCGATCTGGTCGGCGGCTTCACGCCGACCATGCGCGAAAGCGACGACGACGCGATCACGCGTGCCCGCATCTATGTCGACACCCGCGCCGGCGCCACCAAGGAAGCCGGTGACATCGTCCAGCCGCTCGCCTCCGGCGTGCTGAAGCCGGAGGCCATCGTCGCCGATCTGCATGAACTGGCGCGCGGCGAAAAACAAGGCCGGCAGAGCCCCGGTGAGATCACGCTGTTCAAGTCGGTCGGCGCAGCGCTTGAGGACCTCGCCGCCGGCATCGCCGTCTACAACGCTCTCAAGCCGTAGCGTCTGCCGCCGCTACGGCGCCAGCCTTGCGATCGAACTTCCGGATCGCTTCCGCGCTGACCGGGGTGAAGAAGTTCACCAGATTGCCGTCGGGGTCGCGCAGCATCAGCGATCGGTTGCCCCACGGCATCGTCGTCGGCGTCTGGACGAAGCCGCCGATGATTTTCGCCAGCCTGCTGTACTCCGCGTCGACATCGCCGACACGAAACTCGATGATCACTGAGCGATTGGCGGCCGGCTGCGCCACATCCGCCCCGAACAGCGCCAGCGTGCGCGTGCTGCCGATCGCCAGCGTGCAGGAGGGCGTTGCCAGCTCGGCGAAATCGTCGGTGAACCAGCTTGCGCTAAGCCCGGTGATCGTCTCGTAGAATGCCACCAGAGGTTTGATCTGGTCGGTGATGATGCGGATCGAGACGAAGTCCATATTATTCTCCTTGGGGAGGCGGCGGATCAGGTGACGATGCGCTTGTCGCACAAGGCTGCTGACAGCTTGGCGTCAGCAGCCTTGTCACCATGGCCGTGCCAATCCGGGAGCTGAAGACCTAGGCTGCCTTCGTGGTTTCGGCGCCCATCGCCTCGGCGATCAGCGAGAAATCATGCGCGGTGATTTCGAACAGGCCAAAGCGCAGCTGATAACCCCAGTTCGATTTGCCCGCGGTGAAGTCGAGTTGTTCGAGCAGCGGCTTGATTGGTGCTTCCTCAGCCTTGGCCCATGCGACATCCCTACGGAACGGCGTAAAGCCGGCGCCCATGTCGCCCTGGTAAGGTTCGCCTTCGCGCACGGTGCCGATCGCCGTGAAGGCCTGCAGGTGATCCTTCTCGCGCAGAATTGTGGTCGGCGAGTAGTAGACGATGCCGTCACCTGGCTTGATGCGGCGCAACGGCGCCGCCTTGCCGTGATTGACCTGCATGAAGCCGGCCTCGCGGCCGCGCCGCACATGTTCGGCGGAAGCCACCGCGATCCAATGGGCACTCATCCCTGTTCTCCGTCGTTCAGCCAATAAACGCGCAGCCGGTGGTTGTCGGGATCGAGCGCAACGAAGGTGCGGCCGAAATCCATGTCGGTCGGTGTTTGCAGGATGGCCAGGCCGTGCCCTGCCCAGTCCGTATGCGTGGCATCGACCGCTGCCGCGTTTTCGACCGCCAGCACCAGTTCGCCGCCACCGCCTGCCGCGGCAGCCGCCGGCTCCACCGTATGGCGCGACCAGAGGCCGAGCTTGAAGCCATTGTCGAGCACGAACAGCACAAAGGTCGGCGAAGTCTCCACCGGCTGGCGTCCCAACAGCGCGCTGTAAAAGGCGCCGCTCCGCTCTGGGCTGTCGACATAGAGGATGACGAAATTGGGGGTGTTCATGTCTGCTCTCCAGGGTTCGATTGGAGGAGCATACGCGGCCCCACTGTCAGATTCTGGCAGCAGCGGGTTTGCGAGCGCATGGAAAAAGTATCACGCGTCAGGCTGGCGCTTTGGCGCATCCAGCGTGACGCGCCATTCCTTCAGCATCGCCTGGCGGCGGCGCGGATAGCGGACGTCGGTGGCCTTCAGGTCGGACATCCGGTCGGCACGAAAGTGGCGGAAATCCTGGCGCGTCTCGCACCAGGCCACCATCACCCGCACCTTGTCGAAGAAGCCGATCGCAAACGGCCAGACCATGCGCTCGGACGCGGCGCCACCGGCATCGCGGTAGACAAAGCCGAGTTTTCGCTCATTGCGGATCGCCTGACGCACCACACCGAGGTCGATGCTCTCGACGGCATCGCCGCGCGGCCCGACGAGCAACGTGGTGGCATCGAGGTCTTCACGCAGATCGTCCGGCAGCACCGCGGCGATCTTGGCCAGCGCGTCGGTGGCGGCCGCCGACAGCCGCTTGTCCGGTTGTCTGGCAACCCAGCGCGATCCCAGCACAATGGCCTCGATCTCCTCGTCGGTGAACATCAGCGGCGGCAGCATGAAGCCGGGTTTCAGCACATAGCCCAGCCCCGCCTCGCCCTCGATCGGCGCGCCCTTCCCTTGCAGCGTTGCGATGTCGCGATAGAGCGTGCGGATCGACACATTCATCTCGCCGGCAAGCGTGTGGCCGCTGACCGGCCGGCGATGCCGGCGCAGGATCTGGATCAGGTCGAGCAGGCGTTCGGAACGGGACATCGCCCAGATTTGCCTGTTTCCTCAGGCGAGGTCCACCACCTCGGACATTCGTATGTTGGACCATTTTGTTTGCGCAGCCGGTGACCCTATGTCAAAAGCGGCCTGCCGCCTCCGGAGACGTTCCTGCTTGAAGTCTTTTCGCGACAAACGCCGCGACAACCGTCCGCCCGCAAAGGGCAGGGCCGAACACGTGCGGCCGCAGCCGGCCGCTGCGCCAGTCCGACCGGAAGCCAAGCGCCACGAAACAAACCCGGACGACCGGTCTGAGCCCAAGCCCGTGCCGCGCATCCTTGCGCGCCGCGACGGCGCCCTGCCCGCCGAACGCCTGCCGGTGATCCTCGAGGTGGCGCCCAATCAGGATTATGCGCTGCTCGACAGCGGTGCCGGCGAAAAACTCGAACAATACGGCCCTTATCGCATCGTGCGGCCCGAAGGCCAGGCGATCTGGCAAAAGGCCTTGCCGGCAAGGGACTGGGACCGCGCCGACGCCGTCTTCACCGGCGACACCGACGAGGAGGGAATCGGCCGCTGGCGTTTTCCGAAAATGCCGCTTGGCGAGACCTGGCCGATGAAGCATGACGGCATTGATTATCTCGGTCGCTTCACCTCGTTTCGCCATGTCGGCGTCTTTCCCGAGCAGGCTTCGCATTGGGACCATATGGCCGGCCTGATCGCGGCGGCGAAGCGCCCGGTCAAGGTGCTAAACCTGTTCGGCTACACCGGGCTCGCTTCTCTCGTGGCAGCCCGCGCGGGTGCCGAGGTCACCCATGTCGATGCCTCCAAGAAGGCGATCGGCTGGGCGCGTGAAAACCAGGAAATGGCCGGCCTCGGCAGCAAGCCGATCCGCTGGATCGTCGACGACGCGGTGAAATTCGCCGAGCGCGAGGAACGCCGCGGCAGCCGCTACGACATCATCCTGTTCGACCCGCCCGCCTATGGTCGCGGCCCAAAGGGCGAGGTCTGGCAATTGTTCGAGGATTTGCCCGGGCTGACCGACCTCTGCCGCGCGATCCTGACGCCGAAGCCGCTGGCAGTGGTGCTGACCGCCTATTCGATCCGCGCTTCGTTCTTCGCCATCCACGCCCTCATGCGCGACACCTTCGCCGGCATGGGCGGCACGGTTGAATCGGGCGAACTGATCATCCGCGAGCAATCCGCCGGCCGGGCGCTGTCGACATCGCTGTTTTCGCGCTGGGTGGCCTGAGTGCCCGGGAGTCATAAATGAATGAGCGGCACGCCGGCGCGCCGGGGCAGGTGAAGGAAGTCACCAGCCTCGCCAATCCGCTGATCAAGGACATCAAGGCGCTGGCGCAGAAGAAATTCCGCGACCAGCAGAATGCCTTCATGGCCGAAGGGCTGAAGCTGGTCATCGACGCGCTCGATCTCGGCTGGTCGATCAAGACGCTGGTTTTCGCCAAGGCCGGTCGTGGCAATCCGGCGGTCGAAAAGGTTGCGGCGCGCACGGTTGCCGCCGGCGGCACGGTTCTCGAAGTCTCCGAAAAAGTGCTGGTCGCCATCACCCGCCGCGACAATCCGCAAATGGTGGTCGGCGTTTTCCAGCAGAAACTTCTGCCGCTGAAGGACATCCGCGCCCGCGACGGCGATGTCTGGGTGGCGCTCGACCGGGTGCGCGATCCCGGCAATCTCGGCACTGTCATCCGCACCGTCGACGCCGTCGGCGCCAAGGGCGTCATCCTGGTCGGCGAAACCACCGACCCGTTTTCCGTCGAAACCGTGCGCGCCACCATGGGCTCGATCTTCGCCGTGCCGGTAACCAGGGCCACGCCGGACGCGTTCCTGGCCTGGCGAAACAGCTTTTCGGGCCTCGTCGTCGGAACCCACCTGAAAGGCGCCGTCGACTACCGCTCGGTCGATTTCTCCAGGGGTCCGGTGCTCCTGATGATGGGCAACGAGCAGCAAGGCTTGCCCGACAACCTGGCGGAAAGCTGCGACCGGCTGCTCCGGATTCCGCAGGCCGGCCGGGCCGATTCACTGAACCTGGCGGTCGCCACCGGAATCATGCTGTTCGAGATCCGGCGCGGCGCCCTGAAGCTTGCTCCCGAGGACGCCAAATCGTGAAATCATGGTCCCCCTATGCGCTGGTTGCCGTCGTCGCCTTTGCGCTCGACCAGTGGATAAAATACCTGGTCGAGACCAGCCTCGCCTTTCAGGAAAAGATTGACCTGGTGCCGTTCCTGGCGCTGTTTCGCACCTTCAACACCGGCATTGCCTTTTCGATGTTCGAGTCCTTCGGCGACACCGGTCTGGTGGTGATTGCGATTCTCGTCGTCGCTTTCGTGCTCTATCTCGCGACGCGTACGCCGCCCGGCCATGTGCTTGCCCGCATCGGCTTCGCGCTGATCATCGGCGGCGCGCTCGGCAATCTCGTCGACCGCGCTACGTATGGCCACGTCATCGACTACATCCTGTTCCACACGCAGACTTGGTCCTTCGCCATCTTCAACCTCGCCGACGCCTGCATCTCGGTCGGTGCGGCGCTGGTCGTCTTCGACGAGTTCATCGGCTGGCGGCGCGAGGCGAAGCCGGAAAGCCCCGACGCCTGAATGCTTCTTTCGACTGATTGACCTCGCCGGACCGCCGCCGCACAGTCCGGCCAGCCCTTGCCAGCCTTCACAGCTGTTCGACCGAGGAGAAAAAAGTGTCCGAGACCTTCAAAGCCATCCTCGTTTCGCGAGACGCCGAAAAGAAGCAGTCGGTCGAGATCGTCGACCTCAGCGAAGCCGAGCTGATGGAAGGCGATGTCACCGTTGCGGTCGAGGCGACGACGGTCAACTACAAGGACGGGCTGGCCATCACAGGCAAGGCGCCGGTGATCCGCCGCTGGCCGCTGGTGCCGGGCATCGATTTCGCCGGTACCGTTCTCTCGTCGTCGCACGCCGACTGGCGCAAGGGCGACAAGGTCATCCTCAACGGCTGGGGTGTCGGCGAAACGCATTTCGGCGCCTATGCCGGGCGCGCCCGTGTCAAGGGCGACTGGCTGGTGCCGTTGCCCGACGGCATCAGCGCCCACGATGCGATGGCGGTCGGCACCGCCGGCTATACGGCGATGCTGTGCGTCATGGCGCTGGAGCGGCACGGCATCCTGCCGGATCGCGGACCGGTGGTGGTGACGGGTGCCGCCGGCGGCGTCGGCTCGGTCGCGGTCTCGATCCTGTCCAGCCTCGGCTACCACGTCATCGCCTCGACCGGCCGCAACGCCGAGAGCCCCTATCTGATCGACCTCGGCGCCGCCGAAGTGATTTCGCGCGACGAACTCTCCCAGCCGGCCAAGCCGCTGGCCAAGGAGCGCTGGGCCGGCGGCATCGATGCCGTCGGCAGCCACACTCTGGCCAATGTGCTGTCGATGACCGCCTACGGCGGCGCGGTCGCCGCTTGCGGCCTGGCCGGCGGCATGGATCTGCCGTCGAGCGTGGCGCCGTTCATCCTGCGTGGCGTCTCGCTGCTTGGCATCGATTCGGTGATGGCGCCCAAGGCGGTGCGCCTGGAGGCCTGGCGCCGCATCGGCAGCGATCTCAATCTGGAAAAGCTCGCCGGCCTGTCGACGACCATCGGCTTCGACGGCATCATCGCCGCCGCTCACGACATCGTCGAGGGCAAGATCAGGGGCCGCGTGGTGGTGGATATGTGAGGCTCGGAAGCATGATCCCGAAAAGGGAATCCGGTATTCGGAAAAGATCATGCGATGCGGAAAACCGCCAAAAATGCATGACCGCTAAAATTCGAACGATCCGCCGCGCTTTTCCATAATCTCTATCTGGCAAGGATTTCCGCATGATCGCGGAGTCCGCCAGGAAAGAGAAAAACCGTGCCGAAAGCGTCGACGGGCCGAGCCCGGCAACGCCGAAGCGGCAGCATGTTGTCCCACCGCCGCTGGCGCCGGATTTTCCGCGCGCCACGCACGAGGGCCTGCTGTTCTTGACCGTGGTCGCCAGTGTCGTGCTGGCGGGCCTGTCCCACCTCACCGGCGCGCCGATCTTCATCACGCTCGGCCTGCTGGCGACCGGCCTTGGCGGGGTCGCCATGCATCTGCGCGGCCGCCGCACCGTACATCGCGCGACCGCCTTGCTCGACGAAACCGCCGCCCGCAGCCGCGCCGAGATCGAGACGCTTGCCGACCGCATGTGGGAAATGCAGGAGAGCGAGGAGCGTTTTCGCGGCTTGATCGATGCGCTCGGCGATCTCGTCGTCCACCGCGACCGCGACGGCCACATCGTCTATGCCAACAAGGTTTTCGCCAGCCTCGTCGGAATCGATCAGCGCGATCTTGCCAGCAGGACGCTGGCTGACCTAGGCATCGATGTCGGTATCGTTCCCGACGCCGCCTTTTCGGATCACGAATGCCTGAGTTCCACCGACGTCTCCATCCGCACACCGAGCGGCCCGCGCTGGTTCTCGTGGATCGAACTGTCGGTGCGCGACAAGGATAGCGGCGCCGTTTCGCACCGGGCGATTGCCCGCGACATCACCGCCCGCAAACGTGCCGAATCCTCGCTCATCACAGCGCGCGAGCGCGCTGAATATGCCAGCCAGGCCAAGTCGCGCTTCCTCGCCACCGTCAGCCATGAGATCCGCACGCCGATGAACGGCATCATGGGGATGGCCAAGCTGCTGGCCGACACCAATCTGTCGCCGGAGCAGCGCACCTATGTCAGCGCCGTCTCGACCTCGGCCAGCGCGCTTTTGGCGCTCATCGAGGACCTGCTCGATTATTCCAAGATCGAGGCCGGCCGCTTCGACCCGGAGCCGCAGCCGACATCGTTGCGTGAGATTGCCGACAACATCATCGAACTGATGGCGGCGAAAGCCTTCGCCAAGAACATCGGTCTCGGCTGTCACGTCGAGCCCGACGTGCCGCAGATGATCATGGCCGATCCGGGAAGAGTGAGGCAAGTGCTGCTCAACCTGATCGGCAATGCGATCAAGTTCACCGACGCCGGCGGCGTGCTGGTTTCCGTTGCACGGGCCCGCACCGAGACCAGCGACCGCATCTGCTTCACCGTCGCCGACACGGGCCCTGGCCTGCGCGAAGAGGATATGGAGCGCATCTTCGAGGAGTTCGAACAGTCCGACGGCACCTCGACCCGCACCCATGGCGGCGCCGGCCTCGGCCTTGCCATATCGAGGCGCCTGGTGACCGCCATGGGCGGCGCCATTTCAGTGTCGAGCCGGCTTGGTGAGGGATCGGAATTCGTCTTCGAGCTCCCGGCCACAGGAGCCACCGAAGCGCCGCAGAACCGGCAGAACATCCTCGCCGGCCGGCGCGCCGTGATCGTGTCGAAGAACGCTGTCGAGGCCAATGCCATCGCCCGCACCATTCGCGCCTATGGCGGCGCCGTCGATGTGGCCGCGACCGCTGCCCAGGCGACGCCTTTCACCGAACATTGCGACGTGCTGTTGATCGACGCCGCTACGGAAGATAGCGACGGCAGGCTGCTCAAGCGCCTGCGCCAGAGCGGCTTTGCCGATTGCGAGGCGATCACGCTGATCGCGCCGACCGACCGCGGCATGCTTGGCGAATTCCGCGCCAGCGGCTACGCCACCTTCCTGGCAAGGCCGGTGCGCGGCGAAACGCTGCTGCGCGTGTTGTTGACCAGCCATGCTCCTGCTTTACCCCTGCCCACGAAGCCGGAAAAAAGCGGCGCGTCGTCGCTTCGCGCCGCTGGCGCGCGCCATCAAGGCCTGTCGGTGCTGATTGCCGAAGACAACGACATCAACGCCATGCTGGCCCGCGCCACCCTCTTGAAGGCAGGCCACCGGGTCAAGGTGGTCGGCAACGGCAAGGCGGCGGTCGAGGCGATAACCGAAGCCGGGCTGAAACATCGCTTTGACGTGGTGCTGATGGATCTGCACATGCCGGTCATGGACGGGCTGGACGCAATCGCGGCCATCCGCCGCCACGAGGAAGAAATGGCCGTGCCGCCGGTTCCGATCATGGTGCTTTCGGCCGACAGCCAGGAAAAGACCCGCCACACAGTGCTTGCCCATGGCGCCAGCGGCTTCGTCACCAAGCCGTTAGACCCCGACGCTTTGGTCCATGCCGTCGAAGGCCAGGTGGCCGCCTGAGGCCGCCCCAACGTGCTCTCTGCCGCCACGTAAGGTAGCCGGTTGAGGGTTTTCGCCAGCCGACGAAGTATTGCCCGCTACGCCGTATCACGGTACTGTCACAATCCTGTTGCACCTACACCGTATCCCCGTGCCAAGAGGGATGGCTCGAAGGAGAATCACTCGTGCATACAGTTATGCCGGAATGTGACACTCGGCCCAACGCAGGCGGTGCTTTGCTCGCCGCGCGTAACGCCGATGCCGTCGCAACAGGCGCACCGCTGGGCCGGATCGGTAATCTCGAGGTGCGGCTTGCCCGCAACGAAGCCGAGATCGCTGCCGCGCAGGAAGTGCGCTACCGGGTATTTTATGACGAGCTTGGCGCCAGGAAGGACCTGTTCCAGGCACAGGATCGGCGTGATGCCGACCGTTTCGACCCGCTCTGCGACCATCTGCTGGTGCTGGACACCTCGATTTCCGGACCCGAGCATCGCCGCATCGTCGGCACTTATCGGCTGCTGCGGCAAGAAATCGCAGCGACCGCCGGCGGCTTCTATTCCGAAGGCGAGTTCGAGTTGACAAAGCTGATTGCCCGTCATCCCGGACAGCGCTTCCTTGAGCTCGGCCGCTCCTGCGTTCTTAAGGAATACCGCTCCAAGCGCACCATCGAGGCGCTGTGGCAAGGCATCTGGGCCTATATCAAGCACTATGAGATCGGTGTGATGACCGGCTGTGCCTCGTTCCACGGCACGGTGCCGGCGGCGCATGCCGAGGCGCTTACCTATCTTGCCCATCACTGCCGCACCAACTCAGCCTGGGATGTGCGGGCTGTGTCCGGGCGCTATTGCTCGATGGACCTGATGCCGATCGAGGCGGTAAACGCCAAGGCGGCGATCGCGGCCATGCCGCCGCTGGTCAAGGGCTATCTGCGCGTCGGCGCCCGCATCGGCGACGGCTGCGTCATCGACCGCGAATTCTCCACCGTCGATGTGTTCGTGGTGATGCCGGTCAAGGAAATCGGCGCCCGCTACGTCAACTATTATGGCGGCGAAGCGCAGCGCTTTGCGGCGTGAGGCAGTAGGCAGTAGGCAGTAGGCAGTAGGCAGTAGGCAGTAGGCAGTAGGCAGTAGGCAGTAGGGAAGGCTGCCGGAGTTCGTGACTACTGACTATTCCCTACTCACCAATCCCTACTCACTTCCCCCTTACGGAATATCCTCCGGCCGCCGTCCCGGCCGGCTCTTGTAGGACGGAAACGTCCAGCCGAATTTGAGCGCACCGCCACGCACCAGGAAAGCCGCGACAAAGCCGGCAAGGTCCGAGGCGAGCGGCGGCAATCCGATAAGATCGCCAAGTGTGTAGAGGCCGGCGCCCGCCAGCGCCGCGCTGACGTAGATTTCGGGCCTCAGCAGCACTGATGGCTCGCCGGCCAGCAGATCGCGCAGGATGCCACCGAATGTGGCGGTCAGCACGCCCATAATGACGGAGACGACCGGGGAACCGGTAATGGCCAGCCCCTTGGCCGCGCCCATCACCGAAAAGGCCGCCAATCCGATGGCATCGAGCCAGAGCAGCCATTTCCAGCGGGATTCGACGCGGTGGGCAGTAAAGAAGACCAGCACCGCAACCACTGCGCAGATCAGCACATAGCCTGAGTTGCCGACCCAAAAGACGGGCAGGTTGAGGATGACGTCGCGCAGCGTGCCGCCGCCGATGCCGGTGACGCTGGCCAGGAACAGGAAACCGATAATGTCGAGCTGCTTGCGCGAAGCCGCCAGCGCCCCGGTCGCCGCAAAGACGGCGACGCCAGCATAGTCGAGGAGGTCGATGGGATTCATGGGCTGAGCGAATAGTGAGTAGCGAATAGTGAGTAGGGGAATAGCACGAAGCCACAGATTAGTATCAGTCCCCTACTCGCTAGTCCCTATTCGCTACTCGCTCTCTCACGCATCCTTCTCGGCCTGCTCGTTCACCGGACCCGGCTCGACAGGCGCCTCGGCGGCCGCGATCTTGGGGCCGCCCTTGGCGACGCCGACCATGGCGGGCCGCAGCACGCGCTCGCCGATCGAATAGCCCGGCTGCACGACCTGGACCACGGTGTTGGCTGGCACGTCGGGATTGGGCACCTCGAACATCGCCTGGTGGAAATTCGGGTCGAACTTCTCGCCTTCCGGCTCGAGCTTCTTGACCCCGTGCCGCTCCAGCGCCGACAGCATGGCGCGCTCGGTGATCTCGACGCCGTCGATCAGCGCCTTGAAGCCGGCATCTCCGGCTGCCTTGGCCTCGGCCGGGATGGCATCGAGCGCGCGGCGCAGATTGTCCGACACCGACAGCATGTCGCGGGCGAAATTGGCCACCGCATAGGCGCGCGCGTCATGCACGTCGCGGGCGGTGCGGCGGCGCAGATTTTCCATCTCTGCCGCCACGCGCAGCGCGCGGTCCTTCAGCTCTTCATTTTCCTTCAGCAGCCGCACCAGCGCTTCATAGTCGCCGTCAATGCCGCCTTGCGTGCGCTCGGCCTCGGCCGTTTCGATATCCTCGGGCGCGCGTTCGTCTTTTGCCTGGTCGCTCATCGCCGTTTCCCGTCATTCGAATGGTTTGGATTTGCGCCCGATATCGAGGTTTGGCGGTCAAAAATCAAGGGGCAAGCGATGCTTGGGGCCGTTCAGAGGACCTTGGCACGGATCGCGAGGGTCTTTCGAAATTAATTCAAATTTTACCGTGATTGCCGGCTTTGCTTGCCAATACCGCGCTATGGGGGAACCATTCCGTGGCTGGAGGAGTTTCGAAGCCAATACAGGATTTTGGGACAATGACAGGCAAGAACGGCAACAGGAGCGAAGAGCTCGCCGCCGATATCAAGCGCCAGTTCGGCACCGAGGCAACGAAGCGCTTCCTGCGCAGCTTGCCGGCATTCCGCACCGAGGCCGACATTCCGGAGCATTTTCGGGATCTGCTCGACCGTCTGGACGGCATAGAAGCCAGCGTGGCAGGCGGCCAACGCCGGCTATAGCGATGCAATCGCGCGACAATTACGCGCAGTAATTTAGCGTGAGCTTGTCCTTGCGGCAGCGGGGAGGCCCGCCTATGCTTCCTGATGAACATGATTTCCCCCGAGACGGCCGCCAACAGCAAGCGCGCCTGGTTGAAGATTCTGGCGCGCTACAAAAAGCCCGACCGGCGGCGTAGCACCCTGGAACTGGCCATCACCCTCATTCCTTTCGTCACGCTGTGGGCGCTCTCTTCGGCTGCGTATTCCTACGGCCACTGGTGGGGTCTGATCCTCATCCTTCCCGCCGCCGGCTTTCTGGTGCGGATCTTCATGATCCAGCACGATTGCGGCCACGGCTCCTTCTTCGCCAACCGCACCGCCGACGACTGGATTGGCCGCGCGCTGGGCGTGCTGACACTGACGCCCTACGACTGCTGGCGCCGCGCTCATGCAGTGCATCATGCTAGCGCCGGCAACCTCGACGAGCGCGGCATGGGCGACATCAGGACGCTGACCCTGGCCGAGTACCGGCGCCTGTCATGGCGCGGGCGCCTTGCCTATCGTCTTTACCGCCATCCGCTGGTGATGTTCGGCCTCGGGCCGATCTGGCTGTTCATCTTCGAGCAGAGACTGCCGATCGGCATGATGCGCGGCGGGCTGACGCCCTGGGTGTCGTCGATGACCACCAATCTCGCCATTGCGATTGCCGCAGCCCTTCTCATCTGGTGGATCGGCCCCGGCGCTTTCCTGGTCGTCCATCTGCCCATCGTTGTCCTCGCCGGTTCGGCCGGCATCTGGCTATTCTACGTCCAGCACCAGTTCGAGGAGACGGAATGGGCGAAAGACGAAGAGTGGGAGTTCCAGCGTGCCGCGCTGCACGGCTCGTCCTATTATGACCTGCCGCCGGTGCTGAACTGGTTCACCGGCAATATCGGCGTCCACCACGTCCACCATCTCTCGGCCAAGGTGCCGGGCTACAGGCTGCAGGAAGTGCTGCGCGACTATCCGGAACTGCGCGGCATCGGCCGCGTCACGCTGCTCGACAGCCTGCGCTGCGTCAAGCTGGCGCTTTGGGACGAGAAGCGCCGCAAGCTGATCTCGTTTCGCGAGGCGCGGGCTATGGCCTGAAATAATCCGCCGCGCCAAGGCGCGGCGGATTTCCAGAACCGGCTATTTCCAAAAGCTGCTCAGGCGGCCTTGCGCTCGTCGCGCATCAGAGCCTTGCCATCGCGGATTTCGGTGCCGAGCACCTTCAGACATTCGCGCATGAAGGCGGCGAGGCCGGGCCAGCCCTTGGCCGACACCAGATTGCCGTCGACATGGGCGCCGGTCGGCGCGACATCGATGTAGATGCCGCCGGCAAGCGTCACCTCCGGCTCGCAATATTGCAGCGCCGCGACTTCCCTGCCGCGCACCACGCCGTCGACCGCGATCAGGATCTGCACACCGTGGCAGATGGTGAAGATCGGCTTGCCGGTCTCGTGGAAATGCCTGACCAACGCCTGCACCCTTTTGTCGATGCGGATATATTCGGGACCACGCCCGCCGGCGGCATAGACGGCATCATATTGAGCCGGATCGACCTCGGAAAACGTCTTGTTGAGGATGTAATCGTGGCCGAGCTTTTCGGTGTAGGTCTGGTGGCCCTCGAAATCGTGCAGCGAGGTCTTCAATATGTCGCCGGCCTTCTTGTCGGGACAGACGACGTGGACGGTGTGGCCAACCGCATGCATCGCCTGTTCAAAGACGAAAATCTCATACTCCTCGCTGAACTCGCCAACGAGCATCAATATCTTCTTGCCTGCCATGCCGGTCTCCTCCCTTGCTGGCCATTATTTCGGATCGCGAAATAATGGCCCTATCCTAAGGGCAGGCTCGCGAAAGGAAAAGCCCAAATCGCACAATTGGTCTGACCAGATTGAAGTTTGCTAGACGTGAGTTGGGCGGCTTATCAGCGCAGTCAGGGGGAAACGGCAAAGTTGGTCCGACCACGAGGCGAGAAATCAGGCAGCGGCCCTGATCATATCAGCCGCCTTTTCGGCAATCATGATGGTCGGCGCATTGGTATTGCCGCCGATCAGCGTCGGCATCACCGAGGCGTCGACGACACGCAGCCCCTGTAGTCCGCGCACCTTGAGCTGCGGATCGACGACGGCCATGGCGTCGACGCCCATCTTGCAGGTGCCGGCCGGGTGATAGATCGTGTCGGCGCGAGCGCGGATATGGGCCATCAGCTCGGCATCGCTGGAAACGCCGGCGGTATAGATCTCCCTGTCGCGGTACTTTGCCAGCGCCGGCGCCTCCAAAATGCCGCGCATCATCCTGGCACCCTTGAGCAGCAGGTCCCCGTCCCGTTCGTCGGATAAAAAGCGCGGATCGATGCGCGGCGGCGCCAGCGGGTCCGGGCTCGACAGGCCGACCTCGCCGCGCGAATGCGGCCGAAGCACGCAGACATGGCAGGAAAAACCGTAGCCCAGATGCAGCTTGCGCCCATGATCGTCGACGATGGCGATACAGAAATGCAGTTGCAAATCGGGCCGGTCGACCGCCGGATCGGATTTGAGGAAGGCGCCACCTTCCGCATAGGGCGTGGCGATCATGCCGGTGCCGTTTCTGCGCCAGCGCATTATGTGCCTGAGCAGGCCGGGCAGACCGCGCAGACCGATGCCCATCATGTCGGCATCCTTCGACGTCCAGGCCAGGATGAAATCGAGATGGTCTTGCAGGTTCTTCCCGACGCCGGGCAGTTCGTGCGTGACGGCAATGCCGTGCCCGGCAAGCTCGTCGGCCGGACCGATGCCGGATAGGAGCAGGAGCTGCGGCGAGCCGAAGGCGCCGCCGCAGACGATGACCTCGCGCCTGGCCTTGGCCACGGCCTCGCTGTTGCCCTTGCGGTACCGAACCCCGGTGGCGCGCTTGCCGTCTAGCACAATGCCGGTGGCATGCGCGCCGGTGATGACGGTGAGGTTCGGCCGGCTCATCGCCGGATGCAGATAGGCGGCGGCTGCCGAGCAGCGTTCGCCATTTCGGTCCCCACCCCAGAATTGCGTGACCTGATAAAGCCCCGCCCCTTCCTGTTCCGGCCCGTTGAAATCATCATTGCGGCGGATCTGGTTTTCGCCACAAGCCTCGACAAAGGCGCGCGCGATCGGGCGCGGCTCCTGCTGTTCGCCGACCCTGAGCGGCCCGTCGCTGCCGTGCAGCGCATCCGCGCCGCGCTGGTTGCCTTCGGCGCGCTTGAAATAGGGCAGCACCTCGCCCCACGACCAGCCCTGGCAGCCGAGACCGGCCCATTCGTCGTAATCGCCGCGATGCCCTCGCGTGTAGAGCATGGCATTGATGGCGCTGGAGCCGCCAAGCGCCTTGCCGCGCGGCTGGTAGCCCTTGCGGCCGCCAAGCCCTTGCTGCGGCACCGTTTGCAATCCCCAATTGTTGATCTTCGGCCGGCCAGGCAGCAGCGCGATGATGCCCGCCGGCGCCCGGATGAGCAGGTTCCTGCCCTCGCCGCCCGCTTCGATCAGGCAGACGGTTTTCGACGCATCTTCCGAGAGCCGTGCGGCAAGCGTGCAGCCGGCAGACCCGCCACCGGCAATGACATAGTCGAAATCCATGGCTCCTCCCCTGGCGTCACGCGGATGTTTCCGTCTGGACCGCCAAGAGAAGGCTCGATTTCAGCTGATGTAAAGGCGGGTGGAATTACCGCTGCGTCAGCTGTTGCGAACGCGCCGCCAGGAGTATTTCGGCCCCTTCGGCTCAGACGCTTCGGTCGGCTGATAATACAGCCCGAGCCCGCCGACGCGGCCTTCTTCCAGGCGCTTCAGCAGCACCGGGTTGGAAATCTCGAACTCGTCGAAGCCGAGCCGCAGCATATGCGGCAGTTGGTCGACAAGAACTTGCCCGGTGGCACGGACCGCGCCCTCGAAATGGTAACGGCTGCGCAGTAGCTCGCCCTTGGAGAAGGAGCGGCCATCGTTGAAGGCCGGAAAGGCCAGCGCCACCAGCGACAGCTGGTCGAGCAGATCGGCAATCTTCTCCAGCTGGTCGCCTGGCTGCAGCACCACGCCAAGCCGCTCCTTTGCCGAGCGCCGCACCTCCGCATCAAGGCCGAGAAACGCCTGCAGTGGCAGGACAAAGCGGCCGTTGCCGGCCAGCGCATCGGCGCTTTCGGCATGGCTCCACTCGTCTTCGCGAAAACCCTCCGGGGTCCAGAGCCGGGTCTCCGGTGTCGTCGGTTCAGTCATCAGAAATTCCTAAAGCCCAAAAAATCGAAAGTCCGCTGAAGGCCAGTCCACAAGAAACCGGCGGCGTCCGAGTGGAAGCCGCCGTTTGCAGGCCGGTCTCACCTGAATATCAACATATCCTATAGCGATGCGTCGGTCAGCGACTTCTCCAGCCCCGACAGATGGATGCCGCACTCGGTCTTGGCGTGTCCGGCCCAGCGGCCGCTGCGCGCATCCTCGCCCGGCTGCACCGGCTGCGTGCACGGGAAGCAGCCGATCGACAGATAACCATAGGCGACCAGCGGATTTTCGCGCAGCGCATGCGCGCGCATGTAGTCGGCCTGGTCCGACGTCGTCCAATGCGCCAGCGGATTGATGCGCACGCGTGGGCCGACCGCCTCGAACACGGGCAACGCTGCCCGCGTCGAGGCCTGGAAGCGCTTGCGGCCGGTGAACCAGGCGCGGAAGGGCGCCACGCCCCGCGCCAGCGGCTCGACCTTGCGCACGTCGCAGCAGGCGTCGGTGTTGCTCTGGTGCAGAGTGCCGGTCGGATCGATCCGTTCGAGCGCTGCCTCTTCCGGCTTGATCACCCTGATGTTGGTCAGGCCGAAATCGGCGGCGAGCGCATCGCGGTAGCCGAGCGTCTCCTCGAAATGCTTGCCGGTGTCGAGGAAGATGACAGGCAGCGTGCGGTCGACCTTGGCGATCATGTGCAGCAGCACTGCAGAGTCCGCGCCGAACGACGACACCGCCGCGATCTCATCGTGAAACAGCTCGCGAGCGGCGCGTTCGATGATCTCGAGCGGGCTCAGATGCCCATAGAGCGCGTCGAAGCCCGCCGCTTTCGCGGCGATGCTGTCGTCGACGTCGACGATACGGTCAAGCGGCCTTGGTTTCGCCAGCATAGAGCGCCTCCTTGAACGGCGCGGGACCGACACGGCGGTAGGCGTCGATAAAACGTTCACTGGGACTGACCCGAAGGCCGAGATAGGTGTCGACGATCTGCTCGATGGCGTCGGTGATCTCTTCCGAGGAAAAGCCGCGGCCGATGATCTCGCCGACCGAGGTGTTCTCGTCGGCCGAGCCGCCCAGCGTTACCTGGTACAGCTCGGAGCCTTTCTTCTCGACACCGAGAATGCCGATATGGCCGACATGGTGGTGGCCACAGGCATTGATGCAGCCGGAGATCTTCAGCTTCAATTCGCCGATCTCGCGCTGCCGCTCGAGCGAGGCGAAGCGAAGCGAGATTTCCTGGGCAATCGGGATCGAACGCGCGGTCGCCAGCGCGCAATAGTCGAGACCAGGACAGGAAATGATGTCGCTGATCAGATTGGAATTGGCCGTCGCCAGCCCGATATCGACCAGCGCGTCATAAACCGCCTTGAGGTCGGCGCGCGCCACATGCGGCAGGATGAGGTTCTGCTCATGGCTGACGCGCAATTCATCGAAGGCGTATTTCTCGGCGATGTCGGCGACAGCTTCCATCTGGCTGTCGGTGGCGTCGCCCGGCACCTCGCCAATGCCCTTCAGCGAAATCGTCACCGCCGCATAGTCGGGATGGCGATGCGTCACGACATTCTGGTCGAGCCAGTCCGAGAAGCTCTTTGAATCCAACCGTGCAAGCTTGACCGCCGCGTCGCCTTCCGGCCGATCCACCAGCTGAGGCGGCGCGAAATAGGCGTCGATGGCGCGGATGTCGGCGTCCGGCAGCTTCAGCTCTGCGTCCTTCAGTTCCTGCCACTCGGCCTCGACCTGGCGGGTGATTTCCTCGACGCCGGTCTCGTGCACCAGGATCTTGATGCGCGCCTTGTATTTGTTGTCGCGGCGGCCATAGAGATTGTAAACGCGCAGGATCGCCGTGCAGTAGGACAGAAGGTCGGCTTCCGGCAGGAAATCGCGGATCTTCTTGGCCACCATCGGCGTACGGCCCTGGCCGCCACCGACATAGACGGCAAAGCCGAGTTCGCCGGCCGCGTTCTTCTTCAGATGCAGGCCGATATCATGCGTCTGGATGGCGGCGCGGTCGCGCTCGGCCCCGGTCACCGCGATCTTGAATTTTCTGGGCAGGAACGAGAATTCCGGATGCACCGACGACCACTGCCGCAAGATTTCGGCATAGGGGCGCGGATCGGCGACCTCGTCGGCGGCGGCGCCGGCAAAATGATCGGCGGTGACATTGCGGATGCAATTGCCGCTAGTCTGGATGGCGTGCATCTCGACGCTAGCGAGATCGGCCAGGATCGCCGGAATGTCCGACAGCGCCGGCCAATTGAACTGGATGTTCTGGCGCGTGGTGAAGTGGCCGTAGCCCTTGTCGTATTTGCGCGCGATGTGACCGAGCATGCGCAACTGCTTGCCGTTCAGCGTGCCATAGGGCACGGCGATGCGTAGCATGTAGGCGTGCAGCTGCAGGTAGACGCCGTTCATCAGCCGCAGCGGCCGGAACTGGTCCTCGGTGATCTCGCCGGACAGCCGACGCTCGACCTGGTCGCTGAACTCGGCGACGCGGGCCTGGACAAAATCGTGGTCGAACTCATCGTAACGGTACATGCTTCGTCTTTCAGGGCGCGTCCGCCCGTATTTTGTTACGCTGCCCGCGCAGCCTGCTTGCCCAGGTCTTCGCGGATGGTGGGGCCGGCGGCGCGGATCTTTTCGCGCAGCCGCACCGGCTCGACGACGCCATTGACGACCTCAGCGTCGATCAGATTGACGTCGACGACTTCATTGTCGGCATAGGCCTTGGCGCCGATAGCCTCGAGGCGATCCTCGGCCACCTTGTCATGGGCGAGATCGGCGTGGTTCACCGTCTCGGCCCAGCCGCCATCGGCATACCAGACGGCGATTCCGTCGGTGAGGCGGTTTGCGGTCAGTATCTTCATGGTTCGACCTCTGCGGCGGCCGCGTTGGCGGCGCTCTCAAGACTATGTGCCGCGAGCGGCTCGGAACGTTCAAAGTTGGCGCCGGCAACCGCATCGCCAATGATGGTCATGACCGGTCCGGTCAGATCGGCGCGCGCCTCCAGCGACGGCAGGTCGGCCAGCGTGCCGTGGAAACGGCGGCGGCTCTGCAGGCTGGCATTCTCGACCACGGCGACCGCCGTATCCGGCGACAGGCCGGCCTCGATCAGCCGCCCTGCAACCTCGGCCGCGACCGAGCGACCCATATAGACGGCGACGGTGGCGCCGGATATGGCGAGCTTGGCCCAGTCCGGCAGCGAGTTGCCCTTGAGATCATGGCCGGTGGTGAACACCATCGACGACGATACGCCGCGCAATGTCAGCGGCAGTTCGAAATCGGCGGCGGCAGCAAAGGCAGCGGTGACGCCGGGGACAACGTCATAGGCGATGCCGGCATCTCGGAGTGCTGCCATCTCCTCACCGGCGCGGCCGAACACCAGCGGGTCGCCCGACTTCAGCCGCACGACACGCTTCCCCTCGCGGCCAAGCTCGACCAGCAGCGCGGTGATTTCGGCCTGGCTCTTGGTATGGCAGCCCTTGCGTTTTCCCACAGGCAGCCGCTCGGCGTCGCGGCGGCCCATGGCGACGATCGCCTCCGGCACCAGCGCGTCATATACGATGACGTCGGCTTCCATCAGCAAGCGATGCGCGCGCAGCGTCAGAAGATCCTCAGCGCCCGGCCCGGCGCCAACCAGGGCGATGTGCCCCGAAGCCGGAGCCTTCGACAGCAGCAGATCGGCGGCGGCGTCGTGCGCCTGCGAAAGGTCGCCGGCTTCGACGGCGCGCGCCGGCGCGCCCTGGAAAAAACTGCCCCAGAACTGGCGGCGGGCATTGCCTTTCGGCAGCAGCTTTTCGGCGGCGCCACGAAACGAGGCGGCAAGCGTTGCCAGCGGCCCGAGCGAGGGCGACAGCATGCGGTCGATGCGGCTGCGGAGCATCTGCGCCAGCACCGGGCCGGCGCCTTCGGTGCCGATGGCGATGGCGACGGGCGCGCGGTTGACCAGCGCCGGGGTAAAGAAATCGCACAGCTCCGGCCGGTCGACAGCATTGACCGGAATGCCAAGCCGGCGCGCATCTTCGGCGACGCGGCGATCGAGCGCCTCGTCGCCGCTGGCGGCAAACACCATGACCGTGCTTTCGAGATGTGCGGCATCGTAAGGCGCTGAGATGTGGGTGGCGCCGGTCGCGGCGATGAAGCTCAGCAGTTCGGCGTCGGCGATCTCAGCGATGATGCGCAGTATCGCGCTCGACTGATCGAGCAGCCGCGCCTTGGCCAAAGCCTCGGCGCCGCCGCCGACGATGGCCACGGCTTCGCCCTCGACCCGCAGGAAGACGGGGAAAGCGTTGAGCTTGGGATTGGCCTGCGGCATGACGAACAGATTCCGGAACAAGGTGGCAGTTTTACGCGCGAGCGTGAAAAAGCTGAAGGAACCCACTCGCGCATCCCCTGACGGGAGGCAATCGGTTTTCCGCAAGCCGGAAGGCCAAGAGAAAAATATTCCATATCCGCACGTCGAGCGGATTCAAGCTGCTGCCGCAGGCCTTGTTCTGCGGCTCTTTTATCCGTGAGTTGCCCGAGCCGCAAAATTGTTTTTTCTAAATTCTACCAATTTAGTAGATTAAAGCCGTCGACCATGCCGCCGGGGCGGTTGAATCGCCACAGAGATGGCCGTTGCCGGCCCTCGGCAAACCATGGAACGTTCCCGCTCCGCCGCGCGTTCTGACCTTGCCGAAACAGACAAATCGTCGGCTGAGCTGAACCCTTCAAGCAGGAGCGCGCAATGAACAAAATCAATCTGAAACATGGCCTTCTGGTCATTGTGGCCGATGGCGAGAAGGCGCTGTTCCTCAAGAACGAAGGCGACAACCTCTACCCGAACCTGCAGCTCTTCCAGGAGATGAAGCAGGACAATCCGGCAACGCGCGAGCAAGGCAGCGACAGCCCCGGCCGCTACAATGACGGCCCCTCCATGCATCGCAGCGCCGTCGAGGACACCGACTGGCACCGGCAGGGCAAGGAGCGCTTTGCCGAAGAGATCGCCGAGCGGCTCTACAAGCTCGCCCATCACGGCATCTTCGACGACATCGTGCTGATCGCGCCGCCGCTGGTGCTCGGCGCCATGCGCAAGAAACTGCACAAGGAAGTCACCGACAAGGTGCAGGCCGAGATACCAAAGACGTTGACCAACCATGCCGTGATCGACATCGAGGCCATGCTGCAAGCGGCCTGACACCCAACCGGGTTGCCCATCCGACATCCGCTATCAGGCGCGCGCAGCGGTTCTGCTGCGCGCGCCTTTGGTTCTTCAGCACCTCTGGCCAGCAATCTCCGGCTTGCGGGTTGCATCGCCGGCGCACCCTCCACCATATTGGAAAAGGCGGCGGCTTCGGGCGGCGCACCCCGACATCACGGTTCTTGAAAGGCGCTCCATAGACAATGCCGCATGACACGCCCCTTATCGCCACCATCGTCGCCGGTCTGGGGCTGGCATTCATCTTCGGGCACTTGCCAACCGATTTCGCATCCCGCCGCTGGTCGGCTATCTCGTCGCCGGCGTGCTGGTCGGGCCGAACCATGGGCGAACGCGAAATCGCCCGCGGCATCGTGGAAGAGGTGCTGGGGCAAAAGCCTATGCCGCGCCCCGAAGCCCTTGGACCCACCCCGGCCTGAGGCTTGCCCACAGGCGCGTTAATTACGCCACGAAGGCAGAGCCGCCATTTTGCGCGACGCTCGCGAGGTACTTTGCCGGCGGCTTGCCAAGCGCCTTCTTGAACATGGTGATGAAGGCGGTGACGGAGCCATAGCCGAGATCGCTCGAGACCTGCTGCACGCTGGCGCCGGAGGCCAGCTCCCTTATGGCGACGATCAAATGCAGTTGCTGGCGCCAGCGGCCGAAGCTCAGGCCGGTCTCCTTGACCACGAGACGAGCGAGGCTGGTTTCTGAGAGCGCGACGCGGTTGGCCCATTCGGCAAGAGTGCTGCGGTCGGCAGGGTCTTGCGCCAACGCTTCGGCGATCCGCCGCAACCGCGGTTCGGCGGAGATCGGCAAATGCAGTTGCTGGACCGGCATGCGCGGCAGTTCGGAGAGCAGAATTCGGGCCAAGAGTTCGTCCCTCGCCTCATCCTCCCCCAGGCGATCGGACAGCTCGATGATCAGTTCGCGCAGCAGCGGCGAGATCGACAGCGTGCAGCACCGGTCCGGCAGCTCGGCGGCCCCCGGCTCGATGTAGACGAAGAAAATCCGCGCATTGGCCGTCGCGATGTTGCTGTGTTCCATGCCGCCGGGAATCCACACCCCGCAATGCGGCGGCACCATCCACAGGCCGCCGGGGACGCGGCATGTTACGCCCCCGCCGAGCGCGAAGACGAGCTGGCCCTTGCGGTGCCAGTGGGCAGCCACTTCCACCTTGGTGTCGGTGACGTCGACGCGCACAGCAATCGCCGGTGCGACCACGTCATCGACATCGAAATTCACCCAGGGGTAGCGAAGAGGCTGTCTCATGATTGACGGCTTTTAGCGACTATTCGCCACGATAGCTAAATTCTTTGGTCGAGGAAGTCGATAGGATCCGGTCCGCAAACCAGCTGGAAGGTACGACCCATGCGCGCCCTCGTCATGTCTCCCGACAGCACCACCGGGCTCAAATTCGCCGAGGTCGATGAACCCCAGCCGCTCGCGAACGAGGCACTTGTCTCGGTCCACGCAACCTCGTTGAACCGTGGCGAGTTGCGCCTGCTCACCATACGTCCGGCGGGCTGGATACCCGGCCAGGACGTGGTTGGAATTGTCGAGCGGGCAGCAGCTGACGGCACCGGGCCTGCCGTTGGCGCCCGGATTGTGGCTTTGGTCGACGAAGCCGGCTGGGCCGAACGTGTCGCCGCTCCGACAGACCGTCTTGCAGTCGTACCGGATGAGGTCAGCGTCACTTCCGCCGCCACGCTTCCGGTTGCGGGCACGACGGCGCTGAGGGTCTTGCGCCATGGCGGTGACCTTGCAGGCCAGCAGGTATTGATCACCGGCGCCAGCGGTGCGGTCGGCCGTTTCCAGATCCAGATCGCTCGCGAGCAAGGCGCCTCGGTGACAGCCATCGCCGCCGCCCGGCATGCAGGGGATCTGCGCGGCCTCGGAGCCGAGGAGGTCGTCGAGTCCATCGAATTGGCCAAGGGGCTGTTTTCGCTGATCACTGAGTCGGTCGGCGGCCAAAGCCTCGCCCACGCGATCGAACGCGTCGCACCAGGCGGCACCATCGTCATGTTCGGCTCGAGCAGCGGCCAACTGACGCCAATTGGCTTCAGACAGTTCGTTCCCGGCCACGAGGGGGCGAGGCTTCAGACCTTCGCCTACTACACATCAGGCGCAGGCATCGGTGCCGATATCGCTTCGCTGCTCACGCTGGTTGCAACTGGCCGGCTGGAAACCCGCGTGTCCCTGACCCTGCCGTGGACAGACATCGCCCAGGCCCTGGATGCACTGCGAGCGCGCAGCTTCAGCGGCAAGGCTGTGCTCACCATAGCCTGAAATCAGCGCTCAGACGTGCTGGCCGCCATTGATGTGGATTTCCGAGCCCGTCACATAGGACGCCTGCTGCGAGCACAGGAAGTAGATGATGTCGGCGACTTCCGACGTGGCGCCGAGGCGCCTAAGCGGGATCGTCTCGACGATCTTGTCGGTGCCCGGCGACAGGATCGCGGTGTCGATCTCGCCTGGCGCAATCGCATTGACGCGGATGCCATGCGGGCCGAAATCATGCGCCATTTCGCGTGTCAGCGAGCCGAGCGCTGCCTTCGAGGTCGCATAGGCGGTGCCGGCGAAAGGATGCACGCGGGTGCCGGCGATCGACGTCACGTTGACGATCGAGCCCCTGGCCGCCGCCAATTCCTTGAAGAGGCCACGCGCCAGCATTATCGGCGCGAAGAAATTGACCTGGAACACGTCGCGCCAGACATGCATCGGCGTATCGATCGAGTTCATGCGGCTGTTGCCGTCCTTGAGCTTCGGCGAAATGCCGGCATTGTTGACCAGCGCATGCAACTGCCCGCCATGCGCTTCGAGCCGATGACGGATTTCGGAGACGGCGATGCCGACATCCTCCTGGTCAGCAAGGTCGACCTTGATGTGGTCCTCTGGACCTGCCGGCCACGGGCAATCCTCGGCGAAAGCCTGCCTGGAACAAGTGATCACCCGCCAGCCCTCACGCGAAAAGCGCTTGACCGTCGCATGGCCGATGCCACGGCTGGCGCCGGTCAGCACGATGGTTTTTCTGGTGTCGGTCTCGGCCATGTCGCTGTCTCCAGCCGGACATGTAGCGGAACGCGGTTGGCGTGGCGAGTGGCGAGTTGACGCTCAGCCGCCGCCGAGAATATCCAGGATCGACGTCTTGCGCTTCTTGGTCGGGCCGCCGACGCTGCCGGGCGGCACCGGGTGCTTGATCGAGGCGGTGGTGCCGCCATCGCCTGGCATGTCGAAGCCGTCGGCATCGACGGTTTCGGCCGGACGGCGGACCGGCGCTTGTGCCGGGGCTGCAGCGGGCGCCGGGGCAGGCTCCGAACGGCCGACGGCCACGGCAGGCTGAGGTGCTGCCTGGTTGTTGTCGACTGAGGGAATATCGTCGGGGACGATAGTATCAGGCGGTGTCGACTTCCACGTACCGGGCAGCGGCCTGACCGGCACGCCCTCATGCGCGGCGACCATGAATTCGTGCCAGGCTTGTGCCGGCAATGCGCCGCCGGTGACCTTCTTCATCGGGCTGCCGTCATCATTGCCGAACCACACGCCGGTGGTGAGGTTTGCGGTGTAGCCAACGAACCAGGCGTCGCGCGAATTCTGGCTGGTGCCAGTCTTGCCGGCCGACGGCCAGGCAAAGGCCGCCTTCTTCGCCGTACCGATCTCGACCGTGCCGGTCATCATCGAATTCATCATGCCGACGATGTCTTGCTTGACGACGCGCGGCGCACCGCCACCACTGTCGTCATAGAGCACCTTGCCTTCGGTCGTGGTGATGCGGCGGATGAAGTGGATATCTGGCTTGTAGCCACCATTGGCGAACGGCACATAGGCCGATGTCAGCTCTAGCGGTGTCACTTCCGAAGTGCCGAGCGCGATCGAGGTGTTGGCCGTCAGTTCCGACTGGATGCCCATGCGGTGCGCCGCCTCGACCACCGCGTCGGGGCCGACCTCCATGGTCAGCTGTGCCGCGACCGAATTCAGCGACTTCGCCAAAGCGGTCGCCAACGTCACCTTGCCAAAATACTTGCCGCCGTAATTGTCCGGCGTCCACTTGCCGATCTTGATCGGCGCGTCATTGCGCACGCTGTCGGGCGTGCGGCCGGCCTCGAGCGCGGCCATATAGACGAACGGCTTGAATGCCGAGCCGGGCTGGCGGCGCGCTTCGGAGGCGCGGTCGAACTGGCTGGTCGAATAATCGTAGCCGCCGACCATGGCGCGCACCGCGCCGGAATTGTCGATCGACACCAGCGCACCCTGGCTGACATTGAGCTTCTTGCCGCTCTCGTCGATCAGCCGGCGGATCGACTGTTCAGCAAGTTTCTGCAGGTTCAGGTCGACGGTGGTGTCGACGACGATGTCGCTGCGCACGTCGCCGATCAGGTCGGGCAGTTCCTCCATGATGGTGTCGGCGACATAGTTTTCCGAACCGGTCCAGTAGGATGGCGCGCGCGTTGCCGGCGCGCTCATCGCCGAGGTCAGTTCCTTGGCGCTGATCTTGCCTTCGTCGCGCATGGCGGCGAGCACCAGCTGCGAGCGCTGTTCCGCCGCCTTGGGATCGCGCGCCGGCGACAGCCGCGACGGCGCCTTCAGCAGGCCGGCCAGCAGCGCTGCCTCGGACAACGTGACATCGCGCGCGCTCTTGCCGAAATAGCGGCGCGAGGCTGCCTCGACGCCATAGGCGCCCGAGCCGAAATAGACCCGGTTGAGGTACATTTCGAGGATCTGGTCCTTGGTATGCTTGTGCTCCAGCCAAAGCGACAGCAGCACTTCCTGTACCTTGCGCTCCAGCGTGCGGTCGGGCTTCAGGAACAGGTTCTTGGCCAGCTGCTGGGTCAGCGTCGAGCCGCCCTGCGAGAAATGCCCGCCGAGCACATTGGTCACCATGGCGCGCGACAGGCCGATCGGATCGATGCCGAAATGCGAATAGAAGCGGCGGTCCTCGATGGCGATGACGGCCTCGGGAATGTAGGGCGACATTTCGTGCAGGCCGACCGCCTCGCCGCCGCTCATACCTCTGTTGGCAAGCAGCTGGCCGTCGACCGAGACGATCTTGATGTTGGGCGCGCGGTCGGGGATCGACCAGGTGGTGGCCGCCGGCATCTTGGCGCCGTAATAGACGACAATGCCGGCCACCGCGATGCCGCCCCAGATGCAGAGCACGAAGCACCAGTAGAGCATCCGGGCCATAACGCCGAACAGGCCGCGCCGGGGTTTGCCGCGCCTGCCGCGCGACGACTTCGCCTTCGACGATTTGCGTTTGGCGGAGGCTTTGCGGTTGCTCGGCACGACGCGGTCCTCCTCGCTCACCGAAAGACCCGGCTGGGATCGCGCCTGCGGCGGTCCCTCGAAACTGGGCTCGATGCGGCTGTCTCTGCGGTTCGCCATGCCTGCGCTTGCTGCCCCCGGTGCCTATGGCGCTCCGGTTGCAGAGTAGATGCGGCGATTTAAGGGCGGGTTAAGTCGGAAAAATTCAAGGCGATTGATAATCAAATGCTTGGGGTCCGGCAGTGATCGCGCTGTTCGAGCCCCTGATTTTGGCGCTGGAAAGCAGTCGCGCCGGCCGCGAAGGAACAATCCTCGCATGGCATTTTGTCCGGGCGCCATGGCCCGAGCCATTCTCAGCCGTGACCAGGCAGTCGCGGACATGTTCCGCGTTGGGGCGCGATCGCAAATGGTCGCGGCTTCGCGTTCGACCGCGCCCCAAAATCACCCGTCACCAGGTAATCACCTGGTGGACGTGCGTCAGCCGATCGCCGCACGAACCGAGAGCGCTGCCCTGGACGATTGCATAACCTCGCCGACATGGCAGTAGCAGACGATCTCGTGCAGTTGGTGGTCGGTCAGCTCGAAGAAGCGCTTGGCTTCGCCATAGCTGTCGTCTTTCAGACCTTCGTCGTGCAATATGGGGTCCGTGAAGGCAACCGCTATCGGCGAGCCATCGCCTCGCATCACATCGCGCTCCGGCGGGGCACGGTATTCAGTCCCGGCGAGCGCGGTCAGGAGCCGGCTGGGCTCACGTTCAAGAAGCTCGGCCCAACGTACGAGACGTTGGGTTCGGCTCATTACCGGCTGTGTGTTGACCTCGGCCACTGCATGCAGTTGGTCCAGTGTTTGGTGTTTCATGGCAACCTCCTAGTAGTAGGTTGACCCCAAACTCCCTATATCGACATCATAGCGCCGAAGCGTCGATCCGTCATTCGAATTCCATGTCGGGGCAACCGCGGGAGACCTCGCCAATGCCTTTTTACATGCAGCCAGCCGGCGCCCCGCCGCCGTCGACGGCAGGCTCAGTTCTGCTGGATCGAAATGCCCTTGTCGTCGATCTTGAGCTCGACGCCTTTCGGCTTGGTCTGCTCGCGGTAGACATAGACGCCGAGCGCGATGACCACGACGACGAGCGCGCCAATGATGAGATAGAGCGTGTTCTGCTTCACGGCGCGCCTTTGTCGTCTTGAGCTTCAGGCTCGTTTCAGGACCTTGACCAGCACCAGAAGAATGACGGCGCCGATCGTGGCGTTGATGATGGCAGCGAGAATGCCGCCGCCGATGGCAAAGCCGAGCCTTGGGAACAGCCAGCCGGCGATCAAGGCGCCGATAATGCCGACGACGATGTTGCCGATCAGGCCGAAGCCGAAGCCCGAGACGATGAGACCGGCGAGCCAGCCGGCAATGGCGCCGATGATCAGGAAGATGAGAAGGCTTTCGATGCCCATGGCGAGTCCCTCCAGGATGAGAGGCGGCTGCGGAGCGGACGGCCCCGAATCGGCCTCATTTTCAACGGCTTCACGCTATGCGAAAGCACATCAACCCGCCAGCGGGCTCACTGATCGTCGTCATCGTCACTGGAGGCAGGCCGCCAGCTGGTCGGGTCGACCTTCTTCTGGGTGTCGCTGTCTGTGTAGACCCACCAGGCGCCGTCGCGGTACTGCCCGACGGATTCGCTGACGACACCGGCGCCGTCCTTCCACAGCACAGTGACCTTGGACCCGTCCGTCGGGGCGGTTGCTATCGGCTTTCGGTCTGCCATGTCATCCCCTCTATGCGCAGAACAAGTAGCTGCAGCCGACAGAACGCTGCCACTCCCATCCGGTTCCAGAGCTGCGGCCCAGAACACCCTAACCATCAGCTGTGCGCAAAAATATCCTCTTCGTCCCAGCCCATCAGATCGAGCTTGGCACGCGTCGGCAGGAAGCGGAAGCAGGCGTCGGCTTCCTTGGTCCGCCCGTCCCGCGCCAGCCGTCCGGCCAGTACATCGCGCAGCCGGTGCAGATAGAGCACGTCGGACGCGGCATATTCGAGCTGTTCGGGCGACAAGGTCTCGGCCGCCCAGTCCGACGATTGCTGCACCTTCGACAGGCCGACGCCGAGCAGTTCGAAGCAGATGTCCTTCAGCCCGTGCCGGTCCGTATAGGTGCGGGTCAGCCGCGAAGCGATCTTGGTGCAGAACACCGGCTCCGGCATGACGCCGAAGGCATTGCAGAGCACGGCGAGGTCGAAACGGCCATAATGGAACAGTTTGGTGATGCCGCGATTGCGCAGCAGGCTGACCAGGTTCGGCGCCTTCTTCTGGCCGGGCGCGATCTGGATCACATCGGCGGAGCCATCACCCGGCGAGATCTGAACCACGCAAAGCCGGTCGCGGTGCGGCTTCAGCCCCAGCGTCTCGGTGTCGATGGCCACCGCGTCGACATTGTAGTGAGACAGGTCGGGCAGATCGTTCTTGTGGAAGCGGATGTCGCTCATTGTCTTCTCCGGATCGCGGCCTGCAGCGCCGCGCATCTCTTAAGATGCGCAAAGGACGCTGCAGCATATTAAACTTGTCGGTCGTCCTCGCCGCGATCCGCTGAAAAATCAACCAGAAATTGGTTTCCCGCTGCTTCAGCGCGTCAGCGCATCGAGAATGCGCGCCCAGGAGCGCTGGCCCTTGTGGAAGGAGGTCAGCTCGTATTTCTCGTTGGGCGAGTGGATGCGGTCATCGTCGAGGCCGAAGCCGACCAGCAGCGATTCCATGCCGAGATAGGTTTGGAAGTCGCCAACGACGGGAATGGAGCCCCCGCTGCCCGTCGTCACCGCCGGCTTCGGCCATTCATCCGACAACGCATTCTTGGCCTTGGCCAGGAAGGGCGAGTCGTAGGAAAGCTGGATCGCCGGCGAGCCGCCATGCGGGTGGAACTCGACCGAACAGTCCGCGGGAATCCGCTCCCTGACGAATTTCTGGAACGCGGCGCGGATCTTTTCGGGGTTCTGCTTGTGGACGAGGCGAAAGGAGATTTTTGCCGACGCTTCCGCGGCGATCACCGTCTTGAACCCCTTGCCGGTATAGCCGCCGATAATGCCGTTGAACTCTGCCGTCGGCCGGGCCCAGGTCAGCTCGAGCACCGAGCGGCCCTTTTCGCCTGATGGGATCGACAGGCCGATAGGCCCGAGAAAGGTCTCGGCGGTCTCGCCGAGCGTCTCCCACGATTTCAGGATCTGCGACGGCGTCTCCTCAACGCCGTCATAGAAACCGGGGATGATGATGTGGCCGTTCTCGTCATGGATGTCGGCCAGGATTTTCGCCAGGATGCGGATCGGATTGGCGGCGGCACCGCCATAAAGACCGGAATGCAGGTCGCGATCGGCCGCCTTGACCGTGATCTCCTCGCCGACCAGACCGCGCAGACCGACGCAGATCGACGGCGTCTCGCGGTCCCACATGCCGGTATCGCAGACCAGGGCGAAATCGGCCTTGAGCTCGTCTGCATTGGCCTCGAGGAACGGCTTCAGCGACGGCGAACCGGATTCTTCCTCGCCTTCGAACAGGATGGTGATGCGGCAGGGCAGATTGCCATGCACCTGCTTCCAGGCGCGGCAGGCCTCGACGAAGGTCATCAGCTGCCCCTTGTCGTCGGCCGAGCCGCGGCCGGTGATCACCTTGTGGCCCGGTTCGATCTCCTTCACCGCCGGCGCGAACGGATCGCTCTCCCAAAGCTCGATCGGATCGACCGGCTGCACGTCGTAATGGCCATAAAACAGCACATGCGGCGAACCGGCGGGGCCTTCATGATGCGCAACCACCATAGGGTGTCCTGGCGTGTCGCGCACGGACGCGTCGAAGCCGATCAGCTTGAGCTCCGATACCAGCCATTCGGCGGCCTTGCGGCAGTCGGCGGCATAGTCGGAATCGGTGGAGATCGACTTGATGCGGAGCAGGCCGAACAGGCGCTCCAGACTCTGGTCGAGATTTTTATCGAGACGGTCGAGGACGGGGGAAATGGTGGACATTATTGCGGGCCTTTCTTTTCGGTGCCGGGACCGTAAAGGCAGCGCATCAAAACGAAAAGCCCGCGATCGTTAGACCACTGGCTGGAATTTGCTTGTTGAAAGGCAAAAAAGAGCCGCCGTGGTGGAGGGGGAACCACGGCGGCCTTTACTCGAAACGTTGCGGCAGCCCGGAGAGGGGGGATAGGCTGCCGCAGTTGTCCGGGATAGGCGGGGGACGGGCCTTGCTCCGGACTCGGCGAAAACTGCCGATGACATGTATTTGTGTCTTCGAACGTGGCGTTTCAAGGGCACGAAGATTACACTTTTGTAACATGGTTGTGAGCGGCCGAGGTCCATAACGAGGCATTCACAGGCAGCCTCTGTCAGGATGGCGCCGCAACGCCTGTTGGAAGCGTGCCTTTGCCATGGACCGCGCCGCCCTGCCGCGCTATCCCTGCCGGCATGAAAAAAGGCGATCATCTCTTCCTTATCGACGGCTCCGGCTACATTTTTCGTGCCTATCACGCGCTGCCGCCGCTGACCCGCAAATCCGATGGGCTGCCGGTCGGCGCGGTGTCCGGCTTCTGCAACATGCTGTGGAAGCTGATGCAGGATGCCCGCAACACCGATGTAGGCATTGTGCCGACGCATTTCGCGGTCATTTTCGATTATTCATCGAAAACCTTCCGCAACGAGCTCTACCCGGAATACAAGGCCAACCGCAACGCGCCGCCCGAAGACCTGATCCCGCAATTCGGCCTGATCCGCCAGGCTACCATCGCCTTCAACCTGCCCTGCATCGAGATGGAAGGGTTCGAGGCCGACGACCTCATCGCCACCTATTGCAAGCTTGCCTGCGAGGCCGGCGGCGACACTACCATCATCTCCTCGGACAAGGATCTGATGCAGCTGGTCGGCCCCACGGTCGGCATGTACGACCCGATGAAGGATCGCCAGATCGGCATCCCCGAAGTCATCGAGAAATGGGGCGTGCCGCCGGAAAAGATGATCGACCTGCAGGCGCTCACCGGCGACTCCGTCGACAATGTGCCGGGTGTGCCTGGCATCGGACCGAAGACGGCAGCGCAATTGCTGGAACAGTTCGGCGACCTCGACGGGCTGCTGGCGCGCGCCGGCGAGATCAAGCAGGACAAAAGGCGTGAATCCATCATCGCCAATGCCGACAAGGCGCGTATATCGCGCCAGCTGGTGACGCTGAAGAATGACGTGCCGGTGACCGACGGGCTCGACGATTTCGTGCTGCACGCACCCGACGGGCCGAAGCTGATCGGCTTCCTCAAGACCATGGAATTCACCTCGCTGACCCGCCGCGTGGCCGAGGCGACCAGCACCGAAGCCGGCGATGTCCAAGCCGTCGCTGTCACCGTCGAGCGCGCCGACACCGCGCATGGCCCCGATGTCGGGTCGGGCGCACCAGCAATTGCTCGCGGCGGCGGAACCAACGATGCAGCACAGGCTGAAGCCAAGGCCGATACCGCCAAGGCCGGCGATACCCCTTCCCTGCTTTCAGCACTTCGTCTCGAAGCGGCGTCCGCCGCCAGGATCGACCCCGCCGCCTATGTCGCCATCCGCGATACGGCAGCGCTCAAGACCTGGCTGGCCCAGGCCAAGGAGACCGGCATCGTCGCTTTCGACACCGAGGCGACGTCTTCCGACCCGATGCTGGCCGATCTCATCGGTTTCTCCCTGGCGATCGGACCCGGCCGCGCCGCCTATGTGCCGCTGGCGCACAAGAGCGGCGCTGGCGACTTGCTCGGTGGCGGCACGCTGGAGAACCAGATTCCGGTCCGCGAGGCGCTGGCGCTGCTGAAGCCGCTGCTCGAGGACAAATCGGTGCTCAAGATCGCCCAGGACGCCAAATACGACATCGTCGTGATGAGCCGCCACGGCATCGACATCGCGCCCTTCGACGACACCATGCTGATCTCCTACGTACTCGACGCCGGCACCGGCCATCACACTTTGGCCTCGCTTGCCGACAAATGGCTTGGCCATGCGACGACCCCGCTCAAGGAGCTCGCCGGTTCGGGAAGGAGCTCCATCGGCTTCGAACAGGTCGATATCGAGAGAGCGACCACCTACGCTGCAGGCCATGCCGACGTGGCCTTGCGGCTGTGGCAGGTGCTGAAGCCGCGGCTGGCCGCCAAGGGGCTGGTCTCGGTCTATGAGCGGCTGGAGCGGCCGCTGGTGCCGGTTCTGGCCAGGATGGAGCAGCGCGGCATCTCGGTCGACCGCCAGATCCTGTCGCGTCTCTCCGGCGAGTTGGCGCAAGGTGCGGCGCGGCTGGAAGAGGAAATCTACGGCCTCATCGGCGAGCGCATCAACATCGGTTCGCCAAAGCAGCTCGGCGACATCCTGTTCGGCCGCATGGGTCTGCCCGGCGGTTCCAAGACCAAGACCGGGCAATGGTCGACCTCGGCGCAGCTTCTGGAAGATCTCGCCGCCGAAGGCCACGAACTGCCGCGCAAGATCGTCGACTGGCGCCAGCTGACCAAGCTGAAATCGACCTACACCGACGCCCTGCCCGGCTTCATCCACCCCGACACCAAGCGCGTCCACACCTCCTATGCGCTGGCCGCGACGACGACGGGCCGGCTGTCATCATCCGATCCCAATCTGCAGAACATCCCGGTGCGCACCGCCGAAGGCCGCAAGATCCGGACGGCCTTCATCGCCAACAGGGGCCAGAAACTGGTTTCGGCCGACTACAGCCAGATCGAACTCCGCGTGCTTGCGCATGTCGCCGAGATTCCGCAGCTGACGCAAGCTTTTGCCGACGGCGTCGACATCCATGCCGTCACCGCCTCGGAAATGTTTTCCGTGCCGGTCGAAGGCATGCCTTCGGAAGTGCGCCGCCGCGCCAAGGCGATCAATTTCGGCATCATCTACGGCATTTCGGCCTTTGGGCTGGCCAACCAGCTGTCGATCCCGCGCGAGGAAGCCGGCGCCTACATCAAGAAGTATTTCGAGCGTTTCCCCGGCATTCGCGACTATATCGAGGCGACCAAGGCCTATGCGCGCGAACATGGCTTCGTCGAAACCATCTTCGGCCGCCGCATCCACTATCCGGAGATCCGGTCGTCAAACCCGTCGATCCGCGCCTTCAACGAGCGCGCCTCGATCAACGCCAGGCTGCAAGGCACCGCCGCCGACATCATCCGCCGCGCCATGGTGCACATGGACGAAGCGCTGGAGAAGGCCGGCCTGTCCGCCCGCATGCTCTTGCAGGTGCATGACGAACTGATCTTCGAGACGGTGGAAGCGGAAGTCGAAGCGACCATCCCCGTGGTGCGCCGCGTCATGGAAAACGCGCCGATGCCGGCAATCTCGATGTCGGTGCCGCTGCATGTCGACGCTAGGGCCGCGAACAACTGGGACGAGGCGCATTAGCGTCTCGCCGTAGCTGCGTACCTAGGCAGCCTCTGCCCTACACTTCGCGCACGTCCCGCGAAACTCGATCACCGCCTTCTTGGCGGCGAACCCTGTCGAGCGCACCCATTCGTCGAGCCGGTGGTCAACATCGTGATCCGACATCTCCGTCACCTGCCCACAGGTGTCGCAGATGGCAAAAGCGGTCATTGAGTGGCTGTGGTCGTGCGGTTCGGCGCAGGCGACGAAGGAGTTGAGGCTTTCCAGCCGGTGCACGAAGCCTGACTTCACCAGGCTGTCGAGCGCGCGGTAGACCTGCAGCGGCGCGCGGAAACCGCGCTCGCGCAGCTGGTCGAGCAGCGTATAGGCGCTGAGCGGTCCGCTGGCGGCCTCGAGCTTCTCGAGCACGCTCAGCTGATTCTTCGTCAGCACATCCCTTGCCGCCATGATCCTGTTTCCGATCTTTCCGCACCGCCTGCACGGCATTTCTGTCATGCGCAGTCTCTATGCCCTTGAGATAGCGATGAACCGGGCTTTTTGCCACTGTTTCCGTTATCGCCATCGACACCATGACCACCACCGGCGGTTGACGGCACTGACCACATTCAAAATACTGACAAAATCCTCGGCAAAGGGTGCCGCACTTGGAAATTCGATCGGGCTTGGGGAAGCAATCATGATCAAATTGACACGACGGACGCTGCTCGTCGGCACGTCGGCGCTTGTGGCCGCCGGTACGGTTTCGTTCCGCACCCTCGCCGCTTCGCGCACGTACCATGCGCTGCTGGTAGCCTGCACCGACTATCCCAACCTGCCGCAGAAGAACTGGCTGATCGGTCCGAAGAACGATGCCGGCCTGGTGCGCGACTATCTCCTGAAGAACACGCCCGAACCGGTGAAGTTCGCCGCTGAGAACGTGACCTTGCTCGCCAAGGACGTCGAAGGCGCCAATGGCCCGCCGACGCATGCGGCGATCAAGGCCGCTCTTGCCGACCTCGCCGGCAAGGTGCAACGCGACGATTTCGTCTATCTGCACCTGTCCGGCCACGGCGCCCAGCAGCCGCAGGCCAAGGCTGGCGACGAGACCGACGGCCTCGACGAGATTTTCCTGCCCTCCGACATCAACAAATGGATCAACCGCGAAGAGGGCGTGCCGAACGCGCTGGTCGACAATGAGGTCGGCGCCGCACTCGACGCCATCCGCGACAAGGGCGCCTTTGTCTGGGTCGTGTTCGACTGCTGCCATTCCGGAACCGCAACGCGCGCCGCCGAGATCGACGACGAACTGGAACGCAAGGTCGAATTCGCCGATCTCGTCGGCGGCGATGACGCGGCCAAAGCTGCAGCCGTGAAGGTCTATGACGACATCTCGGCCAGCACATCGCGCGGTTTCGACGAGAATGGCGCCCGCAAGCCGGCCTTCAACCTGACGCCGACCGGCGCCGAGCCGATCGCCAGGGGCAAGCTGGTCGCCTTCTATGCCGCGCAGACGGTCGAGACGACGCCCGAAATGCCGCTGCCCAAGGGCACCCCCGACGCGCCGCGCTTTGGTCTGTTCACCTTCACCCTCCTGTCGAAGCTGGCCGAGAACCCCAACGTCACCTATCGCCAGCTCGGCCAGGCCGTGCTGCAGCAATATTCGGCCGACGGCCGCACAAGGCCGACGCCTTTGTTCGAGGGTGAACTCGATGCCCGCGTGTTCGGCACCGACAAGACCGATGCCGTCATGCAATGGCCAATTGCCGTCAAGGATGGCGATGTCGCGATCGGCGCAGGGCTGCTCCAGGGGCTTACCCCCGGCAGCAAGCTCGCCATCCTGCCTTCGGCGCTGTCGAAACTGTCCGACGCGGTCGGCTATCTCGAAGTGCAATCGGCGAGGAACCTGGAAAGCAACCTCAAGCCGGTCGAGTTCGACGGCAAGCCGGCGCTTGCGCCGACGGCGGTACCCGCCGGCGCCTATGCATGCGTTGCCGAACTTGCCGTCGACTACAAGCTGCTGGTGGCAAAGCCGGCGCCGACCGCAGGGCTCGAAAAGGAAACCGAACTCGCCAATTCGGTTCTGGATGAACTGGCGGCAAAGCCCAATTCCGGCTTCCACATCGCGCTGGTCGAGCCCGGCAAGAGCGCCGATCTACGTCTGGCGGTGCTGCGCGAAAAGTCCATTGCCGGCGCCGCCGCAGATGCGACCGACGAGCCGGCGCTATGGTTCCTGCCGGCGTCGGGCGACATCAGCTTGAAGGACGGCAGCAAGCCGCCGCGCATCGTCATCCATCCGGATGGCCGCGATAAGCTCGCCGAAAACACAGCCAAGAACCTGACCACGATCTTTCGCGCCACGGGCCTGTCGCGGCTCGCCGCCGCGTCCGACTACCGACCGGACGAGGTCAGCGTCCAGTTCCTCATCAAGCGCCAGGACAGCGGCGCGATGGAGCCGATCGAATCGTCGACCGTGCCGCGCGTTTCGCCGGGCGACCAGGTGCACATTGCGGCCAGGAACGAGTCCGACGAATTCGTCGACATCAACGTGCTCTATATCGGCAGCGACTATTCGATCACTCACATCGTCTCCGAGCGGCTGGCGCCGATCAACCAGCAGGCTGACCAGGGACTGAAGGAAGGCCTGCTCGCCTTCACCGACACCAGCTTCGGCATGGAGCGCATGATTGCCGTGCTGACCGAGGCGCCGCCGCAGAGCGAGAAAGAGGATTTGGGCTTCCTTGCCCAGGAAGGTGTCCGCTCCGTGACGCGAGCCGCCTCGGCGACGCCGGGCTTCTCAGACATGCTGGCCGACATCGGCATGGCGCCGGCGACACGCTCGGTGATGCGGCTTGCCGACAAGAGCGGTCCGAAGGGCGCGGTGATGATCTTCCCGATGGAGACGGTGCCGCGCGCCTGAGCTGCAACGGACTGACATCCTTTGTCGGCTCTTGCGCCAAGGCCATGATATATGAACATTTCCCGGATCGCGGCGTCTCGATGTGCCGCGGCAGGATGCAAAAGATGAGGACATCCGTGACTATCCCCGTGCTTTCCTGGCGTGCAGCGACTGCCGGCCTTGCCGCCGGCCTGTTGCTGGCCGCCAATGCCTCGGCGGACGAAACCTGCGGCTTGTGCGTCAAGCAGGTCGTCACCAATTCCGAGCTCGCCACCTGCTTTCTCGACCAGTATGACCAGATCGCCAAGACCGGCAGCACGGCCGTCGTCGTCGATCTCTCCAACTGCGCCTCGCGCGGTGTGGTCGAGCCCTTGCCGTCACCCAACAAGGCGGCTGCCGAACCGGACGTGCAGTTCATGATTTCGCGCACGCAGCTCGATTGCCTGAAAGAGAAACTGGAGGCGCCCGGCATCGTGCTCGATCCCTCCGCCACCATCCAACTGGACAGCTGCGGATGAAAAAGCCGGGGGGCACTGCAACACAAAAACGGCCGGCCCTGCCGGTGCCGGCATCGAACAAGAAGCCGGAGACCTTGCCGGAAACCACCGAAGGTTTTCCGTGGCCGAGCAGCCACGAGATCAAGAAGGAATCCAACCCGTTCACCGACCGCGACTGGCGCATGCTGGCCTATGCCTGGTCGGGCCTCGCCGTGCGGCTGGCGATCATCTTCACCCTCGCCTTCTCGGTCTTCCAGTTTCTGGCAAACCAGGAACAGAAGCGCGTCGAGCAGACGATGTCGCTGGTCGAGCTCTGGGAAAGCAAGGATTTTCAGCAGGCACAACGCGCGCTCAAGGAGCGGCTGGCGGCGCTCAACGCCAAATATGACAATCTGCTCAGCGCCACGCCGTCGCCAACCGAGGAACAGGTGTTCCGGCAACGCATCGGCATCGAGGCAATGACGGCCGGGGGCGGCACCATGCCGATCGCCGATTTCAACGACAATTTCGACCGCATCGTCTATTTCCTCAACCGTCTCTCCATCTGCGTCGAGGGCAAGCTCTGCTCGCGCGATGTTGCCGACGCCTATTTCCGCGACTATGCCGTGTCGTTCTGGAGCTACTTTGCCGGCTACATAGAAAAGGAACGCAAGACCGGTTCCGCGAACTATGCCCAAGCGATCGAAAACTATGTGCGCCACGGCTCGCCTCCCGCTGAATCCAAATAGCGGCGCAATAAGATGCCGGGCAGCTCTTATCCCTTGCGTGCTTTCCGGTGGCTGATCGTGGTCGGTCTTCTGGCGCTGGCGTCGACCGCGCGTGCCGAAGACCTCGATTTCCATCTCGATCTCAACACCGGCGGTCACAGTGCGAGGGTGACCGACCTTGCCTTCACGCCGGACGGCCAGGAACTGGTCTCGTCGTCGGACGACAAGACTATCCGCATCTGGGACTGGCAGAGTGGGGTGACGCTGCGCACCATTCGCGGCTATCTCGGTAACGGCAATGACGGCAAGATCTTTGCGATCGCCGTGTCGCCGGACGGCAAGACCATCGCCGCCGGCGGCTATTTCGGCGCCGGCATCGGCGACAAGCCGCCCTATGGCGATGTCAGGCTGTTCGATTTCGCTACCGGCAAGATCAAGGCCGTGCTCAAGGGCGCCGACTACGCGATCTATGATGTCGCCTTCTCGCCGGACGGAAGCATGCTGGCCGCCGGCGGTGGCGATGGCTTCGTCTATCTCTGGCGGGTGGACGACAAATCCGCTTCGGGCTGGACGCTGGCCACAAAACTCGATGCCGATACCTGGCGCGTCGAGAAGCTTGCCTTTGCCGCAGCGGGAACCCGGCTGGCGGCGACGACCACCGACAATGGCATACGGCTCTGGGACGTCGCCAAGGCAGAGGAAATCCCGCTGCCAGCCGAGGCCGAACCGCTGCGCGACGTCAGCGTCGCCGCACTCGCTGTCTCGCTGGATGGCAGCCTCTTCGCCACCGGCAGCAAGGATGGTGATGTCCAGCTCTGGCAGGCCAGCGACGGCAAGTTCGTTCGCGCCATGCCGAAGCAGGATTTCCAGATCGGCGCGCTGAGCTTCGCCACAGGTTCGCGGCTTGTGGCGTCGTGCAGCTATCGCTGCGCCGACAAGCATCGCACGGTGGTCTGGAATACGGATAGCGGCGAGCAAGTTCACGACTATCGCGGCCATGACGGCACGGTCTTTGCCGGCGCCAGCAATGCCGACGGTTCGCTGGTGGCGACCGCCGGCGGCACCCGCAATGCCATCCAGGTCTGGGACCCCGCGACCGGCGAGCGCAAGGCGCTGTTGCAAGGGGTCGGCGAACCGGTGACGGCGGTCGGCATCGATGCGGTGAGCAACTCCATCGCCTGGGGCAATGCCAACCCCTGCCCCGAACGCGTGTCCTGTCCCGAGCTTCAGGGCACGCTGGACAAGGTGCTGGCGCTACCGACGGCCGAGCGGTTCTTCGAGGACCCGGAGGCCTTGGCGCAACAGAGCGCCTATGCCCGCGCCGTACTGGCCGACAGTGACTGGTCGCTTCGTGCTGTCCCCGGCGGCAAGGACGGCCTGGAAAATGCCGTGCTGGAAATCGCGAACGGCGGCAAGACAGTGCACAGCATCGAGAACGCCGCCACCAATGGTTTCGTCCATTCGGCCTACACCCTGATTAGCAACGGTCTTGGCCTGGTCACCGGCGGCAGCGACGGCACGCTGCTGGAGTACAAAACCGCGACCGCCGCGGTGTCAGGCGAATTCACCGGCCACACCGCCGAAATCAACGCTATTGCCGCCTCCGAGAAGGAAGGACTGCTGATCACCGGCAGCGCCGACCAGACCGTGCGGCTGTGGAACTTGAAGACGCACAAACTGATCGTCTCGATGTTTTTTGCCGGCTCTGAATGGATCGTCTGGATGCCGCAGGGCTACTATTATTCCTCCGCCGACGGCGACAAATTGATCGGCTGGCAGGTCAATCAGGGCCGCGATCATGAGGGACGTTTCATCAGCGCCGGCCAGTTGAAGAAATACCTCTGGAGCCCGGAAATGGTGCGCCGGGCCATTGTCCTGCGCAGCGCCGAACAGGCGGTCCAGGAAATGCGGCCCGGCGTCGACCGCGAGCTGGAAAAGCTGCTTTCGCGCAAGCCGCCGGAATTCGGCATCAAGCTAGCTGACGACCAGAGCAATGTGCGCGAGGGCTATGTCGCCGTCGAGATCACAGGCGCGCAAGAAGCCGGCGCCGATGTCGCAGGCTTTTCGATCCTGTCGAACAGCCGCAATGTCGGCGATGTCACGGCACGCTCGGTCGATGGCGGCAAGAGCACTATTGTCGAAGTGCCGGTCGAGAATGGCGAAAACACTATCCGCATCACCGGCACCAACGAATTCGGCTACCTGACCGAGCGCAGCGTCACAGCCTTGGCCCGGAAAACCGAAAAGCCCGCCAACAAGGGCAAGCTCTACGTCGCCGTGATCGGCGTCGACAAATATCCTTTCCTGACCAATGCCTGCGCCGGCCGCGGCTGCGATCTGCGCTACCCCGTCGACGACGCCAGCGAATTCCTCAAGGTGATCTCGCAGAAATCCGCGCCTCTGTTCTCATCGATGGAGACACTGGTGCTGGTTAACCGCGAAGCGCTGGATGAGGCGCCCGACGCCGGCAAGGACGTGTTCAAGGTCGCCAGCGCCGACGGCATCCTGGAGCCGGATTCCGACACGATCGACGACCAGCTCGCCGATTTCCTCGACAAACCGGGCGAGAACGACACCACCATCATTTTCGTCGCCGGCCACGGCATCAACATCGACGAGGACTATTATTTCATCCCCACCGATGGCCGCAAACAGGACGCCGAGCGCTGGAAGCGCTCCTCGCTGGTCGACTGGGGCGACATCCAGAAATCGGTCGAGCGGGCCAAGGGCATGCGTTTCATGCTGCTCGACACCTGCCATGCCGCCAATGCCTTCAACCCGCGCCTGGAAAAGGATGCGCAGGACGCGCGCATCGTCGTCTTCTCGGCCACCGCCGCCAACAACACCGCCGCCGAACTGCCGGAGCTCGGCCATGGCGTCTTCACCTATTCGATCCTCGAAGGCCTGCGCGGCCGGGCCAAGACCTCCGATGGCGGCGTGACGCTGTTCGGCCTCGCCGACTACATTTCGCGCGAGGTGCTGCGGCTGACCGCAGCGAAGCAGAAGCCGTTCTACTATGTCGGCGGCGTCGAGAACATTGTTTTGGCTGAGCCATGAGCGCACGTTTGCTGGCGCTTGCCGTGCTTTGGCTGGTCGCCGTCGGTGCGTCGCCGGCAGCCCCCGTCGCCTGCCCACCAGGCGACGCCAATTTCCCATCCTTCTACGACGACCCCACCCTCTTCACCGACGCCATCGCCGACGTCGCCAAGATCGAGCCTTCCAACCAACGTCTCACCGGCATCACCGTGCCGCACCACCTGCTCGCAGCCGATCTGGTCGCACTCGGTTTCCACGCCGCGTCCGGCTTCCGCTACAAGCGCATCGTCATCCTGTCGCCAGATCATTTCCACAAGACGCAAAAACTCTTCGCCACGACCACGCACGGCTTCGACACGGTGCTTGGTCCGGTCTCGGCCGACGCGGCGGCCGCGCGCCTTCTCGAAACAAACAGCGACATGGTCGAGGAGTCCTGCCTGTTTGCCAAGGAACATGGCGTGCAGGCCATGCTGCCGTTCCTGCATCACTATTTTCCCGAGGCCGAAATCGTTCCCGTAGCAATGTCGGTGAAAGCCAAACGCGGCGACTGGGACCGGCTGGCAGAGGCGCTGAGAGCGATCGTCGACAAGGACACGCTGATCGTCGAATCCACCGATTTCTCGCACTATCTGCCGCAGCATGAGGCGCAGCGTTTCGACCAGCAGACATTGAACATGCTCGCCGCCGGCTCGCTCGACGGTATTGCCGCGCTGCAGCAGCCAGCGCACGCCGATTCGGTCGGCGCGCTTTACATCCAGACCAGGCTGCAGCGCGAACTGTTCGGCGCTGCGCCGCTGGTCGTCGCCAACGAGAATTCGCAGGCGCATTCGAGCGACTATGTCGAGCGCACCACCAGCTATGTCGTGGCATTGTTCGGCGCCTTCGGTCCCGGTTTCAACAACCCGACACGGCCCGACGACAAGCTCTATTATTTCGCCGGCGACGTGAGTTTCGGCCGCGTCATGAAAAAGGTCCTGGTCCGCGACGGCATTGCCGAGAAGATCGTCGACAGCGTGCTGGCTTTGACCAGGTCGCGGCCGCTGATCGTCAACCTCGAAGGCGTCATCCTGCCCAACGTTCCCGAAGCGATCGACGACATGACACTGGCAATGCCAACAGACCTCGCCATCGGCATGCTGAAGAAATTAAAGGTCGCCGCCGTCAGCCTTGCCAACAACCATGCCTATGACCTCGGCCCGTCCGGCTATGCCGAGACGCTGGGCGCGCTCGATGCGGCCGGTATCGCCCATTTCGGCCAGGGCGAGACCGAGGCGCTTGCCGATCTCGACATTGTCGGACTGACCGACATCGACACCAACGGCTCCAGAAACACCGACCTTTTGACGCCTGCCTTGCTCGACCGGCTGTTGCACGACAAGGCCGAGAGGCCGGTGGTCGCCTTCGTCCATTGGGGTCGCGAGTACAAGACCGAGCCGTCGCCGCGCGAGGAGATGCTGGCCGACCAGATGCGGCTGCGCGGTGTGTCGGCCATTGTCGGCGGCCATCCGCATGTGTCGAGCGAAGCGATCCTGCCGCTCGCCGGCGGCGATGTGGCGGAAATCTATTCGCTCGGGAATTTCCTGTTCGACCAGAAGGCCGAGCGATCGTCCGGGTCGATGCTGGAACTCAGGGTTTTCAGCCAGGGTACGATCTTTGCCCGGCTGATCCCGCTGCCCAATTATTTCGAGATGGGCTCCAGATAGAGCCATTCCGGGAAGCGGTGGTTCAGCACCCCTGCAGGTCTTCCGGCAAATAGCACACGGCCGGCTTGGTCCTGGTCTCGAACAGGGATTGCTTCGGCCGGAAATAGAAGAATGTGGTGGGCTTGCTCTCGCGCGTGCTGCCATCAGCGAAATGGGCAGCGATGCTGAAGCGATGGATCGACGACATCGACGACCACATTTTCAGCCGCGCCGAGTAGGCGCTGAGGTTCTTGTTGCCGCGCACCGGCATGGGGATGCTGTAATCGGTCTTGCCGATCGGGAATTCAATGTTCTGGTAGCGCAGCGCTTCGGGCGAGGCGCCGCCGCCATCGCCGCATTCGGCGAGCGATTCGGGAACCTCGATGCTGACCAGCGAAACGACGACGCGAAATGGCTCGCTCTGCTGGTAGACAGCACCCTGATCGTCGGCCCAGGAATAATCGAGCTTGCCGATCCCGGTGACGCTCATCTTCTCGATGCTGCCGCTGATATAATCGGCAACATCGCCGAACTTGACCTTGTTGGCCACCTGGGCGCGGCAGACGTCAAGTGCGTCCCTCGACGGGCAAGTGAAGCGCTGGGTCTCGAGCGTGGTCGTATCGACGCCGGCCTCGGCCAGCACATTCTTGACCGAGACGTCGACGCCGTCGCCGAAATTGCCGATGTCCTTCGTGAACACGCGGCTCGGCTCGCCGGTCACGTTGTCTTCCTCGTCGGTCCTGGTGAACTGGATCGACATCTTCATGTCCTTGGCGTCGCCCCAGCCATTGTTGACGATCGAGAAATCGGGGCGGAATCCGACACAGCCATAGTGCTCGCTGATCGACAGCATTGGTTTGCGATAGGCTTCGCTGGAAGCAACTTTCATTTCCAGGCTGTCAAGCTTGACCCGCGACTGATCGGTGGTCTTGAGGTCGACTTCGGCGAAGGCCGGCGCCTGCTCCCAATCCATGCCGTCATAGACATTGCCGGTACGAACCTGCCCGGTGCCGTTCCAGGCATCGTTGTATTCGTCCGACACCGGATAGATCGCGATGTCTTCGTCGCGCACCAGATGCTGGTACTGCATGTCGGCCTGCTGCGTCATGCGCTGGTCGACGGCAATGCCGATTTCGACCTTGTCCGCGGCGCCGCCGCCGGTTTGCGCCTTCAGCAGCCCGCCCACCCTGGCATCGGCCAGCACATCAGGGCGCGCCCCACCGATCTCCTTGCCCATCGCCCATTGCGACCAGTAGACGGTGCCGCCCGGCAGCCGGGTGCGGCCCTTGCCGTTCTTCAACCCGTCGGCAAATGAGCCGGCGAATATTTCGCCAGTCTTCGTCTCCAGCCGGCCTTGGCCACTTGGCACACCGGCCGTGAATTGCCCTTCATAGCGATTGCCGTCGGCGTCGATGTGGATGCCGTGGCCATCGAGCTGGCCGGCGACCCAATGGCCGTCGAGTATCTCGCCTGAACGCAGTTCCAGCCGGCCCTGCCCGTCGGGCCGGCTATTCCTGATCTCGCCGAAATAGCTGGAATAGATGGTCTTGGGGTCATAACTCGCAGAGCCGCGTACCCGCCAGACCAGCCTGCCCTTGCCGTTGACGGTGCCGTCGGCACCAACCGTCTGGTCCGGAGACTGGCCGGCGGCCGGCTCCCAGACGAAATCGAGACCGAGTTCCGGATGGAAATCCCAGACCCGCACGTTTTTGCGTAGCACCGAACGCGTCTGGCTCTGGTAGAGGATTTGTACCCGCTCGGCCCAGGCGCCAGGTGAGGCGCCACCTTGATCGGCCGCCGCCGGAAAACATATCAGCGCGGCCAGCATGGATGCAGCCGCCATCGCTTTGACCCCGAAGATCACCCCTGCCCACGCCATCGTTCCCAACCCCTTGGATCGCCTAGCGTAAGCGCCACTGGAAAACTGTGCAAGGGAGTGATTTCGATACAAAAAACCGGCGGCGGGACTTTCCCGCCGCCGGTTTGGTATTGCCGGTTCTCGCCGCTATTTGCCGGCGAAAGATCGGGCCTATTTGTACAGGCTGTTGATCCACTCGACGTTGGCGGCGTTCAGGCGCACGGCCGTGTTGGCATTCGGGCTTTCGGCCACGTTGACGCCGGTGACGACCCGCTGCTTGGCGCCATTGTCATAGGCGTAGACCGAGCTGCCGCTCGACCCCGGATAGGTGTCGCAGTCGTATTGGAAATACTCCACGCCGATATTTTCGGCCTGCACTTCGCAGGTCGCCTTCCACATCGTGCCCATCGGCTTGTCGCCGGGATACCCGACGATGTTGGCGGTGAAATCGCCCAGGTTCTCGTAGTTGGCATAACCCAGCCAGCCGAGATTGGTGCCGATATCCTGCTTCAGCGTGATGATGCCGAGGTCCCACGGAATGACCGAGCCGTAGTAGCCCTGATAATTGTCGATGAAGCCCTGCAGGATATAGACGCTCTCATAGCTGAAAGCGCCGAACGGTGCATCGTCTGCCGTGTTGCCGTTGAGCGACGGCACGAAGATGACGTCGTCGAGCCAGGCCTTGTCTTCATTGCTGTAAAGGCAATGCGCGGCGGTGAGCACCGTGCGCGGACCGATCAAGGTCCCCGAGCAGCTGCCATAACCGCTCTTGGCTTTGCCTTCGATATAGCCGATCGCGGTGAACGGGTAGGTCTTGGTGTTCTTGATCTGCTCGCGGTCGTCTGCCCCGAACACCTGGCGGCCGGCTTCGTCGCCGCCCGTCAGCCCGGTCTTGTCGGCGGCCGGTGCGTTGGCCGGCGCATTCAGTTCCTTGATGACAAGGTCCTTCAGCGTCTCGCCGGCATCGATCTTGATGTCCTTGCCATCGGCGGAACGGCCGACGATGCCATAGGATTTGACCGCCGTTGCCTCGTCGGTCAGAGGCGCTGCCCGGCTGGCTTCATCTTCGGTCAGCTTCGGCGGTGCGATCGGTTTTGCCCGCCCAGGCTGGTAGTCGCCCGTCCCGACATCGCGCATGCTTTCGCCGTTGCCGGCATTCGCGGAGCCGGGATCGGCGGCGAAGGCAGGTATCGTCCACATTGCGGTGGATAGCAATGCGGACGCAATGATAGTGCTTGTCAGTTTTGTCATGGTGAGACTCTCCCAAAAGTCAGCAAGGAGTGGATCAAAATACAGAAATATTGTCGAGATCGTGGTGGCGTTAAAAAATCAGTTTGGTTACCCGCCCGTGTCGGATCATGTTCCGGACGGTCTCGTTAAAGCCCTCCGCCAAACGCACCCGCGTCGATATACTGCCTAAAATAATCCAACATTGGCAATGACAAATCGCTTCCACGTAGCCCGTGGGGGGCTATAGGGTTTGGGTGGGTTCTGCCCGACGGGCACGATTAGCAAAAGTGGTGTTTCGGTTTTATGACCGTTCGCGCGCCGTTCGATATGGCGCAAGGTGCGAGCGGCGTACCGGTTCGCTCAGGCTGATTTTGCGCTAGCTTGGCATCGCCCGCCAATTTTCATCTCAGGAGGTTTCAAGGTGAACATTTTCCATCGGTTCAGGCCGCTCGCCGCTGCATCGCTGTTGGGCATCGCGGCTGCCTTTCCCGCCGTCAACGCGCTGCATGCGGCAGACGCCGCCGTCAGGCCGGAAGCGGCGGTCTCGCCGATACAGCGCGTCGCGGAAGCCCGGGACAAGGCCAAGGCCGAGAACCCCGACGGTGCCGACCGCGTCTATGGCGGCAAGGAAGCTGACAAGGGCGCCTATCCATTCCAGGTGGCGCTGCTGACCACCGCGCGGCTGGATCCTAGCCCGGCCTCACAGCCGAATGCGCAATTCTGTGGCGGCAGCCTGATTGCACCGCAATGGGTGCTGACGGCGGCGCACTGCCTCAACGACAAGGGCCGGCCGATTTCGCCCGAGACGGTGACCGTGCTGACCGGTGCCACCGATCTCACCGAAGGCAAGCGCTACAAGGTGGTCGGGGTCATCGTCAACGAGGGCTACAGCGAACAGACGCTGGATAATGATCTCGGGCTGCTCCGGCTCGCGGAGCCCGCTGATGCGCCGATTATCAAGATCACCAATGAGCCGACACCCGACAGCGGCAAAACCACTGTGATCGGCTGGGGCAAGATGCAGGACGGCACCTTCCCGACCGCGCTGATGGTCGCCGATCTCGATCTCGAGCCGAGCGCAGCCTGCAACAGCGGCATCAAGTCGATCTATGCTCATGACCTCAAGGCGGCGCTCAGCGACCTCTCGCACCGCATGCGCTATTCGGAAAAGGGCATCGACGCCGCCGCCAACGCGATCGCCGCCGACATGTCCGATCCGCTGACCAAGAACATGATCTGCGCCGGTACCGACAGCGGCGAACGCGACGCCTGCAATGGCGACAGCGGCGGGCCGCTGTTCATGACCGGCGCCGACGGTCCGGTCCAGGTCGGCGTCGTCTCCTGGGGCGAAGGTCCGTCCGACGGCACCGCTGCCTGCGGCCACAAGAACGCCTATGGCATCTACACGCGGCTGGCCAACTACACCGGCTGGATCGAGGAGAAGATGAAGACCCCGGCTCCGGCTGCCGCGGCAGCGCCCAAGGCTGGCCTCGGCACCGCCAAGAAGCCCTGAGGACCAGAGCGGTTCATCGTTTCATGAAAATGCAAACGGCGGGATCCTCCCGCCGCTTTGACTCGTATCGTTTGCCGGCTGTGTAGCTCACTTGCGCGGCGGACCTTTGCGTTCCGCCGAAGCCGCCCACAGATTGATGTCGGACTCGCGTGCGTAGGTGTCGATCTCGGCGAGCTCGGCGTCGCTGAACTCGAGCACCTTGAGCGCTCCGACGCAGTCCTCGACCTGTTCCGGCCGGCTGGCGCCGATCAGCGCCGAGGTCACCCGGCCCTTGCGCAGCACCCAGGCCAAAGCCATCTGCGCCAGCGTCTGGCCGCGTCGGCCGGCGATCGCGTTCAGCGCCTGGATGTTGGCGATGGTCTTGTCGTTGATGAAGGCGGGCCGCAACGACTTGCCCTGGCTGGCGCGGCTGCCCTCGGGAATGCCGCCAAGATATTTGTCGGTCAGCATGCCTTGCGCCAGCGGCGAGAACACGATCGAGCCGACGCCCAGCCCTTCCAGCGTATCGAGCAGCCCATCTTCTTCGACCCAGCGGTTGAGCATCGAATAGCTCGGCTGATGGATGATGCAGGGCGTGCCGAGCTGCTTCAAAATATCCGCCGCCTCGCGCGTGCGCTGCGAATTGTAGGACGAGATGCCGGCATAGAGCGCCTTGCCCGAACGCACCGCATGATCGAGCGCGCCCATCGTTTCTTCCAGCGGCGTGTCGGGGTCGAAGCGATGCGAATAGAAGATGTCGACATAGTCGAGCCCCATCCGCTTCAGGCTCTGGTCGAGGCTGGCCAGCACATATTTGCGGCTGCCCCATTCGCCATAAGGGCCGGCCCACATCTCGTAGCCGGCCTTGGTCGAGATGATCAGTTCGTCGCGATAGCCGGCGAAGTCGTTGCGAAGGATGTCGCCAAAGGCGATTTCGGCCGAGCCGGGCGGTGGACCGTAATTGTTGGCCAGATCGAAATGGGTGATGCCGAGATCGAAAGCCTTGCGCGCAATCGCCTGCTTGGTCTTGTGTGGCGTGTCGTTGCCGAAATTGTGCCATAGGCCGAGCGAGATCGCCGGCAGTTTCAGGCCGGACCGCCCGCACCTGTTATAGACCATTTTCTCATAGCGGTTTTCAGCCGGCTGCCAGCGCATGGGTACATATCCTGGATTGAATGGGTGTCGGCGCGCGCGCGCCGACACCCGTCTACCAAATTTGTGCTTAGCCAACACCCCTTTTGCGTCCTTGACGCCGCGCGCCGCCGGCCGCGCGCAGGTGGTCTG
>NZ_VFTC01000022.1 GCF_007003975.1 Mesorhizobium sp. WSM4306 | reverse complement strand
TCAATCTCGGCTATGTGATCACCGACGCCGACGGCTCGACGGCACCAGGCACGCTGACCGTCACCTTCGACGACGACAGCCCTTCAGTTCTCGACAAGACAGATCTCTATTTCGCCAACAGCGGAACCGTCAGTGGAACCGGTGTGTTCGACTACTCCATCGGTGCTGACGGACATACGACGTATAGCGCCGTCAATTCTGACTTTGCCGCCATCACATTGGCCGGTACTGTAGCCGGAAACGCGATCACGGCGCCGACCGTAGCCTGGGCTTCTGAGACGTCAACAGAGGCTGTTTTCAACGTCAGCTTCAGCTATCTCACCGGTGGGGTGTCCACCCAGGAAACGGGCACCATTACTTTCGACAAGGTGGCGGGAACCTACACCGTGGATCTGGTCGACCCGATTTCTGCGGTAACGATCAGCACCGTGAGCAATTCGTCTTCTATCGTCGGCTATCAGCCGGGGTCCTCGACGATTGACAACAGCCAGCCGGATGTGGCGGTAGCTCAGGTCAATGCAAACCTGTTCATCCAGTTTACCGGCTATTCGGAACCGGGCGCTGGCACTGGCGCCGACAACCTGCAATCGGGTTCGATTGACGGCAATCCGCTTACTTATGTGAACGGAGAATTGATCACTCAGAGTTCGTCGTACGTGTCCATCTCGGGCACGGCAAACGGCGTTGCCGGCGATACAATGGGCAAGGGAGAAGTCATTGACATGGACTTCTTCACCACGAACCCGACTGGGTTTACGGCTTTGACGCCTGACGCCCAGGTGAGTTCGATGTTCCTGAAGTTCGATGGCATCGGGAGCAGCGAAGACTTCATCGTCATCCTGAAACTCTACGATACGGTTGCCGGTACCTATACGACCAAGGCAGTGTTTGTGGAGAACGGCGACATCTTCAAAGGCCCGGGCACTGGTCCGGGTATCTACTCGGGCGTAACGCTCGACAACAATGACGGCCTATTGATCATCGAATCGAATGACTACAACGCTGCTGGCCAGAACTATGTGCTGGTTGGTGCACAGATCACTCCTACCGATGAAGGCATCACCGGCACAGCCATCAATCTCAACGGTGCCATTGGTGCCGGCGGCGCGAGCACCACGACCCAAAACCTGAGTTCAGATACCAATGATCTCGGGTTCAAGGTCTCCGATATCGGTCTGGTCAGCACCACGACGACGGCCCAAAATGCCGATCTGACTTTCAACGTTACCGTGAAAGACGCGGACGGCGATACGTCAACGGCACAGCAACTGGACGTTCACGTTGTCAATGGTGTTACCTATGCCGGCACGGCAGATGCCGAAAGTATGCAGGGTACGGCCAATGGCGACACGCTGAACGGCAGTGGGGGCAACGATATCCTACAAGGATTTGCCGGAAACGATACACTCACCGGCGGAGCGGGCGCGGACACGATGACCGGCGGCATCGGCGCCGACACCTTCGTGATCGGGGCCGGCGATTCGACGCCCGTCATAGGCGGGTCGGGCAACGCCGGCACGATCTCAGGCTACGACATCATCACCGACTTCGTCGCAGGGACCGACAAGCTGAGCCTGCCTGGGACACTGGTGGCTGCAACCGCAGGCAACGTCAATGGCGGGGACTCCACCTTGACGATCGGCGGGGACACGGTTCAGTCCCATTCGCTCACGAACGGTATTGCCAGCTTCTTCGGGACCGACTCCTTTACCCAGCCACTGGCGGTCACATCCACCGCAAGCCTGGCTGCGGTTGTCCAGTATCTGACGATAACGGATATCGGAAACGCGGGGGCGACGCTCGCCTTCACGGCAACGATAGCGGCAGTGAGCCATACATTTGTCTACACCCAAACCGGTGCAGGTGCCGGCGTGGGAACCCTCGTCGATCTCCAGGGGGTCACGATAGCGGACCTGAACACCCTGATCACAGGGTCGATCGATCCCATCATCCTCGACCTGAATCATGACGGCTTTGCCTTCTCCGATGTCAATCACGGCGTCCAGTTCGACCTCAATGGCGACGGGACGAAGGACCAGGTCTCCTGGAACACATCCCATGACGGCATGCTGGTGGTGGATCTCAACCATGACGGCAAGATCGACGACGGCACCGAACTGTTCACGCCGAACTTCGGCGGCGGCAGTTTCGCCAGTGGCGCGGCAGCACTTGCGTCGCTCGACAGCAACCATGACGGCCTGATCGACCACAATGACGCCGCCTTCGACAGCCTACTGATCTGGAAGGACGCCAACGCCAACGGCATCAGCGACGCCGGGGAATTGTCTAATCTTGCTCATAACGATATTACTTCGATAAGTACTACAACGACCTCCGCTGTCGGCGAAATCGATGGGCAAGCCGTGACCGGCAATGGAACCTTCCAAATGGCCGACGGGACGACCGGCAACTACGTTGAGGTCGAGCTCGACACTTCGCTCGCCGCCCCGGCGCAGCCGGACGTCGCCTCCGCCGGCACTTCGGGAGCCGACACGTTCAAGATCGACAATCTGGACATCAAGGATCTGATCGCCGACTACCATGGCGGTGAAGGGGACAAGATCGACTTGAGCGCGTTGTTCGACAAGGCGCCGGCCGGCAACATAGCCGACTATGTGCACTACGACAGCGCGACCAGTACTGTGAGCGTCGATACCAGCGGCTCGGGCAACGCAGCCAACTTTGTGGATGTCGCCGTTCTGCAGAATGCGCCTGCCGCCGGCACGATCAACATCCTCTACGACGACACAGAACATCAACAGCACACGGCCACGATTTAGCACTTATGCGTGGCCGTGCTCTCATGCTACATATTAGCGAAACATAAAACCGCAGTTTGGAGAGGGACTTAAATGAAGCGTTGTGCAAGATTGCTGGCTTCGGCCGCGGCGCTGCTGTTGGCTGGATCGACGGGCTTCGCCGCCGACATCATCGAAGGGCCGGTGGCCGACTATTGCCGCACGGTCGGCACGTCGAACCTGGTGCTGAACGACAACATCGTCGATCTCAAGTCCGAGGTGGTGAAGCTGATGGACGAGTCGGTGGCTGTCGCCAACAGCTCGGAATGGATCAACTCTTCGCGCCCCGCCTTCGTCTGGGCATCGGAAGCCAAGGTCGCCTGCGGCATGGCCTATGGCTATCTCAAGACGAACTACAAGGACGAAGACACCCTCAACAAGTGCGAGTGCTTCCACGATCGCATGGTCGAGTACATGAACTGACCGGAAGGGGTCTGGCCCTGCAGTTTGGCTGACCCGATGGTCGGCGGACGATTGACGAGGGCGATCGCAGGAGCGATCGCATTGACCGGTTTTGGTCAGCTTGCCACGCAAGCCCGCGCCAACTGGCTGGAACGACCTAGCCTGGAGAGACCGTCCGCGTTGACGCGGCCAGTCCGCTGTGACGCCGCCCCGGAATGGACGCGCGAGACATTCAAGGCATTCGCGACATGCCAGGCATCGCTCTACGGCCTGGAGCCGTTGCTGGCGCACGCAGTGATGGAGATCGAAAGCGGTTTCGATCCCGACGTGCACGGCGCCGACGGCGAAGTTGGCTTGATGCAGGTGATGCCGGGAACGGCGCGAATGCTCGGCTTTCGCGGTTCGCTCGACGAGCTTGGTGCGCCGGCGACCAACATCGCGCTCGGCGTCAGATATCTGGCGCAGGCAAACAGTCTTGCCGCGGGCGATCTCTGCACCACCGTCATGAAGTATCGCGCCGGGCATGGTGAAACCCGGTTCTCCGAACTTTCGGTCCGCTACTGCCGGCGTGCGCGTGCGATCCTGGCGAGAGAAGGCGTTTCTGTTGCCGGGCCGCTACCGGTGGCGACGTTCGGCTTTTCCGCATTCCCGACAGCAGGAGATGACGGCGCCCCTGCCCCGGGGAAGCGGATTTGCGTGCGCCGGCTGTTCGTGCCCGGGCCGCGATACATGAAATGCGCGGACTATCGAAGCGCCGGGCAAGCAAAGGTGATCAAGGCGCTCCGGGCAAGACTCTTCAACGGCTAGAGCAGTTCATCGTTTCGTGGAAACGGCGAACTGCTCTACCTCCTTGTTTTGACGCAATTCCGACGGAAGACCGCTTCACACTTTTCCTGGAATTGCTCTAAACCACGGTCCGGCAATTACAAAGACGGCGAGGCAAGTCTGCCTTAAGATGAATGGGATGAGACCGGACAAACAGCCGGCGGGATATGGGGGAGGCATCATGGAAGCTGGCCGGCAAGGCCACAGTTCGTGGACAGGGGCGATCGTCTTTGCGCTCGCGGGCATAATATCGGGCTGCCAGTCGAAAGGCAGCATCTCGGATGCGCTCGATCCGGCGGCGATCGCCGCACCTGGAGCGCCGGCCGCCAGCGCCGCTGCCGGCCCGGCCCAAGCCACGCAGTCGCTCGGCACCGGATCGACGAAGGTCACGGTGCTGCTGCCTTTGTCGGCCCCAGGTAACGTCGGCGAAAGCGGCAGAAAAATGCTCGATGCGACCAAGCTGGCGATGGCCGACCTTGGCAATGCACTGCTCACGGTCACGGTCGAGGACACCAAGGGCGACAGCGCGCACGCCAGCGAATTGGCGGTGAAAGCGATCACCACCGGAACCAAGATCGTCATCGGCCCGGTCGAGCTTGCGGCCGCTCAGCATATAGCCAAGCTGTCGGGCTCGCAGCGGCCGCCAGTGCTGGCGCTGGCCGACAATTTCGCCGGTGGCCCGGGCGTCTATGCGGTGCGCCTCAGCGAGGCCGACAGCGCGGCCGCGGGCGCGGCCGGCCTGGCGGCCAAAGGCAGCAAGAAGTTCGTGCTGCTCGTCGCGGCCGGCGCGAATGCCAGCGCGGTTGAAAAGCGGGTCGCCAACAGCCTCAGCATCTATGGCGCGACGCTCGCCGTCACCATTCCGTATTCGGCCGGTGACGGCGGCACAAAAGCGGTCAACGACATGGGCTCCCTGGTCGATGCTCCCGATGCCATCGTCGTCGCCAGCGGCGACGATAGTCCGTCGCAGATCCTTGCGGCGCTCAAATCGAAAGGCATCCCTGGAAAAGCAGTCGCCGTCGTTGGAACCAACCGCTGGCTGGAACATCCGATCGAACCGCTGTTTGAAGGATCCTACATCGCCACGCTCGACCCTAGCGAAACCGGGCCAATCGCCGACCGCTTCAAGACGACCTACAATTATCCAGCCGACGCCAATGTCGCCTACGCCTATGATATGGTTGCCCTGACAGCGGGGATTGCAAGTGCGGTCGGGCCCGGCGGCTTCAACAAGCAGGTGCTCGAAAATCGGAGCGGATTTCGCGGATCGACCGGCTTGTTCCGGTTCCGGGCGGATGGCTCCAGTGAGCGATCCATGCCCTTTTATCAGGTTCAAAAAGGTGCGCTCAAACTGGTCGCCAAATCGACGTCGGGGTACTGAGGGGCGAGACCCCTTGGGATCTGCTTGATCTGATGGGCTGGCTGAGGCGCAATCGCTTGGTGGTGTTGCTCGGAAGCCTGCTGCTTCTGACCGGGGTCTTGTTGATCGTCCGAGCCGCCGATCTGCTTTCCATCGATCGACCGGTACCAGCGCCACGTCAATCCATCGACGATGGCCAGCCAACGCGACCGGCTGCGACTTTCGCCAATACGCCATGGCGAGGACGGGCACGCAAGATTGCTCAGGACCTTATCGCGCCTCCGCAGCTTGATCCGGCGCAAATCGAACGGGTAGAGCCGCGCCCGCCGCTCGGCGAACTTGGCCTGGCAGCACCTGCAGGGATGCGGATGCCAAAGGATTGGCCAGTGGTCCTGCTGTATCAACCGGTTGTCACCTCGTCGGCGACCTTCGAATCCATGGGACGCACGGTAGCCATCAGCGGGGTCCGGGGCATCGACCTGGACAAGGCTTGTTCGTTTCGCGACGTCGCCTGGCCTTGCGGCCACCGTGCTCGGGCGGCTTTCAATTCCTGGCTGCGCGGTCGGGCGCTTAAATGCGTCGTGCCGCCGGAGATCGATCGTTTCGCCATTGCCGCACCGTGCAATTTGGGCAAACAGGATGTCGGTGCCTGGCTTGTTTCCAACGGCTGGGCGACGGCCTTGGCAAGTGGCATCTACGGCAAGGCGGAGGAAGTCGCCAAGGGTGCCGAGATGGGCATATTCGGCCCGCCACAATAGCCGACAATTCGGTGTCGCTACGGTTGCCAGCGCAGCCTAGCATTGAAGGCCAGGTTTCGGCCGATGGTAGGCGATTGCGCCATTACTCAAATTGTATGATTCCTCGAAACTGAATGTGCAGCACCATGGCCTATGATGATAGTCGATCAGGCGGGAGATTGACTAATGATGACACCGATGGCGAATAGATCGCCCCAGCAATGGAAAGACGTCGCATGGCTGACCGCCTTGGGATCGGCGGGAATTTTGCTGCTTTCAGTTGGCCTCAACTATCTGCTTCTGTTCTCGGAAGCATTGACGCCGTTCGGCCGCAGCATGGTCACGGCGATCCTGTTGCCGGTCATCATCGGTGGCCCGCTTCTCGTGTTCATTGGCCTGCAGCGCGCCGAACTCGGCCATTATCGAAGAGAACTCAACAAATCGGCAACCTTTGACAGCCTGACAGGCTGCCTCAACCGAACCGTCTTCACGTCGATGGTCGACAGGAGAACACCCCGGCAGGATTCGTCCGGTCCAAGATCCGGCGCCTTCCTGGTCATTCATCCCGAACACATCAGGTCCATCAACCTGCGCTTCGGGCTGGGCTGGGGTGACGAGGCCTTGCGGCTCATAGCGTCGACCATCCAGTCATCGGTGCGCAAGGAAGATCTGGTGGGCCGCATCGGAACCTCCATGTTCGGGGTCTTTCTGCCCGGTGCGACGGAAGATGACGCCAAGGAAATTGGCGAGCGTATCCGGGCGCGCGTGGCGCAAGCCTATTTCGCGCCGAAAGGAACCGAGGATACCCTGACCATCAGCGTCGGCGGCGTGGTGTTTGAAAACGAACTGGAATTCGAAGAGATGTTCCGATCGGCGGAATCGCTGTTATCCGGTGTCGAGCACAAGCCTGGATTTCAATTGTCGCACCTGCGCCACTAACTCTGAAACGCCGCCTGTATGCCGCGTCCGCCGGCGACTGCCGCGCGTCAGTCGCGCGATACGGACAGTCCCGTGAGAAGCGGTGCGTACGCGGCGAGCCTGCGGGATACGAACTCGGTGAAGAGCCGCACGCGCTACGTCTTACGTGTCTCGCCCTGTGTGAGAAGCCAAACCGTTCCGTACATGTGCAGGTCGGTACCCGGCACCCTGACCAGCAAGGGGTCGGCATCTCCGACGAAGCACGGCAGTGTCGTCATCCCGACCCCTTGCCGTACAGCAGCGATCTGCGCCTCGCCGTCCGTGGTCCTGAACGGAACCCCCGTGGTGCGAACCTCGCGGGCCCAATCCGGGATTCCGTGACTGCTTATGACAATCCATCGGATGGGATCAGGCGCGCCCGCACTCCGCGCTGTTGGTCGATCCCGGGACATGTAGACGCCTCCGAACAGCTCCGGTCCCTTCAGGCCGTGAAGATTGAGCGGCAGGGTTTTACGGTCGTAGACGACGCGAATCGCGACGTCGGCCTCTCGGTTGGTCAAATTTGCTAGCTCGCCGGACGACAGGATTTCCATCTCGATGTCCGGATGGAGACGCGCGAAATCGGCGAAGTCCGGCATGAGCAGGTGTGCCGCGAGGGGCGGCGCCAACGTCACCCGCAGAAGCCCGCGCACGCTCTGGTCGCGACCGAAGACGCGCGTCTCCAGCTGGTGCGATGACGCTTCCATCTGGTTCGCGAGCTCGAGGACTTCCTCGCCCGCAGCCGTCAGGCGGTAGCCCGAGGGCAGCTTTTCGAACATCTGCGCCCCGAGGCGTTCCTCGAGCTGGGCGATGCGTCGCAGCACGGTTGAATGATTCACCCCGAGATGCGCGGCGGCAGCCCGCACCGAGCCTCCGCGTGCGACGGCAAGAAAATAGCGAACGTCATCCCAGTCGATCATGGTGCAATCCCGCACCGCAAGATGCGCCTTCCAAAGCCCGTGTCCAACACATCGAACAGTGTATGTGGGTGGCCCGGGGTGGTTGTCATACCCCATGCCGACAAGCACGGCCTATCCTGAATGGCGGACACCGATCTTCGCGGCTGGCGTCAATCGTCCTACTGGTTCGATTTTGCACCACCGATGTGCGCGTTTCCGCACTCAACAACTGAAGCCGGCGGACCCATTTCGAGGTTCTCGAAGGCAGATGCCATCCCGACACCACAAAAGGAAAAGTCATGGGAAAGCTAGACGGTAAGGTTGCAGTCATCACGGGTGGATCGAGCGGCATGGCGCTGGCGAGCGCCAAGCGGTTCGTTGAAGAAGGCGCCTATGTTTTCATCACGGGCCGGAGACAGGAGGCGCTCGACGAGGCCGTCAGACTGATTGGCCGGAACGTGACCGGCGTGCGCGGCGACGTGGCCAATCTCGACGACCTCGACCGTCTGTTCGACACAGTCAAGCGGGAGAAGGGCAAGATCGACGTCCTGTACGCGAGCGCCGGCACGGGCGAAGCCGTCCCGCTGGGCGAGATTACCGAGCAGCATTTCGATGCGACCTTCGGCCTGAATACGCGCGGCACGCTGTTCACGGTGCAAAAGGCGTTGCCGCTGTTCAACGATGGCGGATCGATCTTCATGACCGGATCAGTTGCTTCGCTGAAAGGTTTCCCCGGCTACAGCATGTATGCGGCGAGCAAGGCGGCGTTGCACGCGTTCGCGCGCGGGTGGCTCAATGAGCTGAAGGGCAGGAAGTCTGACGATTCGAGCTTCGTGAACGGGCTGGAGTTGTCCGTCGACGGCGGCTTCTCGGCCATCTGAAAGGTCGGGGAATCAACATCAACACGGATCGGAGAAGTATCATGAGCTATGCGATTGTAGGATTCGGTAAGATAGGCCAGGCCCTCGCCCACGCCTTCGCCCGCAAAAACATCGATGTGACCGTCGCGAGCCGCCGACCGCCCGAGGCTTTGGCGCCGCAGGCTCGGGCGATTGGGCCCACGGTCGTGGCCAAGTCGCTGCGGGATGCGCTCGAGGCCGACACAATCATCCTGGCGGTCCCGTTCGGGGAGCATCGCAAGGTTGCGAAAGCCCTGCCGAGCTGGAAAGGCAAGACGGTCATCGACGCGATGAACGCGTTTCCTGTCCCCGAAGAGCTGGACGGCCTCCCCTCCTCAGCCTTCGTTGCGAAGTCGTTCACCGGCGCCAAGTTCGTGAAAGGCTTCAATCACTTGATTGCAGCCACCCTGGCTGCCGATCCGGTCGTCGAGGGCGGCCACCGGGTGGTCTTCCTGTCGAGCGACGACGAGGACGCGACCGCTCCCGTGGCGGATTTGGCCAAACAACTCGGGTTCGCACCCATCAAGCTGGGAAAGCTCAACGAGGGTGGCGCGCTGGTGCACGCACGCGGCCGCACTTGGGGCCAGCTCATCTTCCAGGATTTGTTCAAGAAGGAGCAGTAATCGATCTGCGACCGTACGAGGCCTTCTCAATGGTGTGCCAAAGGGCAATATCCATGGCTGCGCTGCGGTCCCGCTCACGACGCCCTGGCCAGGAAATTCCGATAGTCTGACTTCGCCTGCAGCAGGCGCAGCACGTTGTCGCGCGATCCCCGCACATGGGCGCGCGCCAGCGTGCCGGCGCGCTTAGCGTCGCCGGCGCAGATGGCGTCGACGATTTCGGCATGCTCGTCGCGTGCGATCTTCCATTCGTCCAGCCAGAGCAGTTCCGTCCAGACATAGTGCTGACATTTGTCGAGGATGCCGCACAGCATGCCGTGCAGCATAACGTTGCCGCTGATCTCGGCAATCACGCGATGCAGGTCGATGCCGACCTCGAGCTCCTGGAATTTTTCCCCGGCGGTGCGATCCGGAATGTAGCCGGTCTGATTTTCCACGCCCAGGGCGGCACCATCCCAAAGACTCGCCCGGCCCGAAATAGATCGTGCCGGTGGTGTACTGCACCGATATCGGCTTCAGAACGTCGTCACCGGGGTATTGACGATGAAATAAAATGTGGATTTGATAATACGTGGATACAAAAATATTTTAGGTGCCCCATGCCTGCAGCCTTTCCGGCAGAGCCACAGATGTCCGCCACTGCTGAGGAAGAGGCGTACAGGCACGTTCAGAGAGCCCTTCGCTTCGGTCGCTACAAACCGGGCGACAGGCTTATTCCGGAGGAGATTGCCGCCGAGATTGGCATGAGTCGTATGCCGGTGCGGGAAGCCTTTCGGCGCCTGGCCTCCGACGGGCTGGTGGTTCTGCGGCCCAATCGTGGATGCGTGGTGGCAGGCCTGACGGTCGATGAGCTCTACGAGATTTTCGAAATTCGCTCGGTTCTGGAGGGACTGGCCGTAAGGCTGGCGATGCCCCGGATCGATGAGGAGGAGTTCGAGGAACTCGAGCGCCTGCTCGAGCGCATGGAGCGCGCAGGCCAGAGCGGCAGCAGCGACTGGGTGGTCCGCCACCAGGAATTCCATGGCCGTATCTGTGCGCTAAGCCGGAGGCCCAAGCTTATCCACCAGATATCGGCGCTGCATGTGGTGATAGAGCCCTACATGCGCATCTGGTTCGACGACTGTGACAAGCCGCATTCTGCGCGCGAGGAGCATGCCGCCGTGATCGCGGCCTTGCGTTCAGGCGACGAACTTCACGCGGAAAAGGTGATGCAGGATCATATTCTCAGCACAGCACCGATGCTGGCTGAGTTCGTGAGTCCGAGCCGGTGACGAACGCCGGCCGGACAAGAATGCCCTCGAACCGGCAATGCGGCCGGACGTAGGAACAGATCGATCTATCAAAAAAGGGGAACCACATGAAAGTTTGTCGTTTGGCCGCAGTTGCGGCCGCACTCAGCATGCTCGGCTTCATGCACACCGCATTGGCTGAGGACGCGCCCAAGGCCATAACCATCGCCACGGAGGGCGCCTACGCTCCGTGGAACTTCACCAACGCAGACGGCAAGCTCGACGGACTGGAGATCGAACTCGCCAACAATCTTTGCGAGCGGATGAAGGTCAAATGCACCATCATCGCTCAGGACTGGGACGGACTTATTCCTTCGCTGAAGGTCGGCAAGTTCGATGTGATCATGGCCAGCATGTTCATCACGCCGAAACGCCTCGAGACCATCGACTTCACCCAGCCTTATGCGATCGACCCGGGCGGGTTCGCAGCCGCCAAGGATAGCGATCTGGGGAAGCTCGGCGCTTCGACCGAGAAATTCAAACTGGACGATGAGGCTGCTTCCAAGGCTGCGGTCGACAAGTTAAAGCCCCTGCTGAAGGGTAAGGTGGTCGGTGTCCAGGCGGCCACGGCCATGCTCGAATTCCTCAAGAAATACTTCGGCGACACGGTGGAGATTCGCGAGTACAAGACGACCGAGCAGCACGATCTCGATCTGGCCGCGGGCCGCATCGATGCAATATTCGCTCAGAAGACAGCGCTCGCCGCGACGCTCGCAAAACCCGAATTCTCGGGCTTCACGGTTGCAGGTCCGGGCTTTGTCGGCGGCTTGTTCGGCGCCGGTACGGGTGCGGGACTCAGGAAGGAAGACGCCAAGCTCAAGGAAATGCTGAATGACGCGATCAGCGCCGCCATTGCCGACGGGACCATTAAACGCATCTCGGAAAAATGGGTGAAAACGGACGTGACGCCGGTCAAGTAGCCACGCGTGTATTCTGTCCGGCCGATTGGTATCAACCGATCGGCCGGGTGCCGCGCTGAACGATCAGGTTTCACATGACGGACGCACTCCATATCCTTTCCGTGGGCAAGGGCGGCTGGGGCGGAGCCCTGCTGCTGGCAGCTGGCGTGACATTTGCGCTGTCAGTCCTCGGCTTCCTGCTCGGCGCTCTCTTCGGCGCGGTTGCAGCAGGAGGTCGGCTCTCCACGAGAGCTTTACCGTCATGGGTCGCCAAGGGCTATGGCACGGTTTTCAGGGGTGTGCCCGATCTGTTGACGATCTACCTGCTTTACTACGGCGGCAGCATAGCATTGACTGAGATCGGTAAATTCTTCGGCAGCGCAGGCTTCGTCGGGCTGCCGACATTTGCGACTGGCGTCCTGGCGATCGGCATCATTTCGGGCGCCTATCAAGCCGAGGTCTATCGCGGAGCATATCTCGCCGTCGATCTCGGCCAGTTTGAGGCTAGCAAGGCGCTCGGCCTGTCCCGGTTCCAATTGCTGCGTCTCGTCATCGTGCCTCAACTGATGCGGCACGCCCTGCCGGGCCTCGGAAATGTCTGGCAGCTTGTGCTCAAGGATTCGGCCTTGATCTCCGTGATCGGCTTGGTGGAATTGATGCGGCAATCTCAGATCGGTGCGGGATCGATGCGAGAGCCCTTCGTCTTCTATATAGCAGCCGCGACGCTGTATTTCCTCATCGCTACCGTGACCGGATCGGTCTTCCGCTACGGCGAGGCACGGGCGTGGCGAGGCATGGTCCACGCATGATCGACTTCGCCTTCTTTGTAGAGATCATTCCCACCCTTCTCTCCGGCTTGCCGTTAACCTTGCAACTTGCGGGGTTGTCGATCGGAATAGGCTTTGCCTTGGCCCTATTGCTCGCACTGGCGCAGCAGGGAAACCATCGGATGCTGGTCTGGCCCATACGCTCCTTCGTTGCCGTCTTTCGCGGCACGCCATTGCTCGTCCAGATATTCCTCATCTATTACGGCCTCGGCCAGTTCCGCCCCACACTTCAGGCAGTTGGGCTCTGGTGGCTGTTTCGTGAGCCCTATTGGTGCGCCATCATCGCGCTCAGTCTCAATACCGCGGCCTATGGCAGCGAAATCCTGCGGGGTGCGATACAGGGTGTGCCGCGCGAGCTTGTCGAGGCAGCCTCTGCCTTCGGCATGACACGGCTCCAGACCCTGCGCCTCGTCGTTCTGCCTTTGGCGCTGCGCCAAGCCATACCGAGCTACAGCAACGAGATCATCCTCATGGTAAAGGGTACGTCGCTTGCATCGATCGTCACCCTGATGGAAGTGACGGGCATCGCCCAGGGGCTTATTTCGCAGACCTATCGCGCCGTAGAGGTTTTCGTGGCCGCGGGCGCGATCTATCTCACCATCAATTTCACGATCATCTCGGCACTGAACGCGCTGGAAACCTGGCTAACGCCTTATCGGGTCCGAGCCTGATACGCGTCTGGCGTAACGAGGAGAATTGGCAAAATGCGCAGTGTCGAGAAGCCGAAGCGATCCGTTGTCGTGTCGTGTTACGCCATGGCGGCAACGTCACATCCATCAGACCAAGGGATATCCAGACAGAATGCGTGATTTCCAGTTTCCCGGCCGCTCGCCGGTTCGTGCCACAGAAGCGCTTGCCGCGACCTCGCATCCGCTTGCGACCCTTGCCGCCATCGACATGCTGCGCGCCGGCGGCAATGCCATGGACGCCGCCGTCTGCGCCGCCGCCGTGCAGGGCGTGGTCGAGCCGCAATCGACCGGCATCGGCGGCGATTGTTTTGTCCTCTATTCCCCCGGAGGACAGGGCAAGGTGCTGGCCTTCAACGGTTCGGGCCGCGCGCCTGCGAAGGCCACCGTCGACTGGTATCTGGACAAGGGTTTTAGCGAGCTTCCCAAACAGGGGCCGCATGCGGTGACGGTGCCTGGCGCCGTCGATGCCTGGAGCCGGCTGCTGGAAGACCATGGCCGCAAGAGCCTGGCCGAGGTGCTGGCGCCGGCCATCCATTATGCCGAGAACGGCTATGTCGTGCATGACCGCGTCGCTTTCGACTGGGCCGAGCCGGAAACCGACCTGTCCGCCGACGAACATGCCGCACGCATCTTCCTGCCGGGCGGCCAGGCGCCGAAGGCCGGAGACGTCCACCGCCAACCGGAACTCGCCGCCACCTTGCGGGTGATCGCCAAACAGGGCCGCGCCGGCTTCTACGAAGGCGCTGTCGCCGACGACATGGTGCGCCGGCTCAGGGAATTGGGCGGGCTGCATAGCCAAGAGGATTTCGCCGCGACCAAAGGCGACTATGTGGCGCCGGTCAGCACCGCCTATGGCGGCTACGACATCCACCAGATGCCGCCGAACAATCAGGGGCTGACGGCGCTTTTGATGCTGAACGTGCTGTCCGGCTTCAAGCTCGGCGGCCTGGACCCCAATGGCGCCGAGCGCCTGCATCTGGAGATCGAGGCCGGGCGGCTGGCCTACCAGGACCGCGACCGCTATGTCGGTGACCAGGACCATGTCCCGGTGCCTGTCCAGCAGCTTCTGTCCGGCGCCTATGCCGACCGGCTGCGCGCCGAGATCCACCGCGACCGCGCCATGACGCATCTGCCGCGCCTGGAACTGCCCGGCAGCGACACGGTCTACATCTCGATCGTCGACCGCGACCGCAACGCAGTCTCCTTCATCAACTCGACCTATTATTCCTTCGGCAGTGGCGTTGTTGGCCCGAAGACCGGTATCGTGCTGCAGAATCGTGGCTCGAGCTTCCGCCTCGACCCGGCCCACCCAAACGCGATCGCGCCCGGCAAGCGGCCGATGCACACGATCATGCCCGGCATGGCGACGAGGAACGGCCGCGTGGTGATGCCGTTCGGCGTCATGGGTGGCGGCTACCAGCCGTTCGGTCATGTCCACCTGATCACCAACATGATCGATTTCGGAATGGATCCACAGCAGGCGCTGGATGCGCCGCGGGTGTTCTACAATGATGATACTGTGGAGGCCGAACGCGGCGTTCCCGCCGAGGCGATCGAAGGGCTGCGCAAGCGTGGCCATCGCATAGTCGAGCCGCATCATCCTCTTGGCGGCGGGCAAGTGGTGCTGATCGACTGGGAAAAGGGAACGCTGACAGGCGCCTCCGATCCGCGCAAGGACGGGATGGCGCTCGGATATTGATAAGGTCGGTTTTGCCATGACATCACAATGGCGTGTCGCGGCTGGATTTCGACAGGTTGGAAGGATAGTCGGTGATCATGGCCAGTAGCGAAAACTCCCTTGGGCTCTCCCGCCGTCTCGCCGCCGGCGCTGATGACGCTCCAGCGATCCTGGCACCCGACAGGGCGACGCTCAGCCATGGCGGATTGCGCGGTCTGATCGCCGCCACGGCAAAACAGCTGCATGAGCGCGGCATCGGCCGGGGCGACAGGGTGGCGATCGTGCTGCCGAACGGGCCGGAGATGGCCACCGCTTTTGTCGCCGTGGCGGCCACTGCCTCGACAGCGCCGCTCAATCCAGCCTACCGGGCTGATGAGCTTGATTTCTACCTGACCGACATCGGCGCCAAGGCGATCCTCGTTGCGGAAGGCGACACCGGCCCTGCGGTGACGGTGGCCGAACGCCTTGGTATTGGCGTGCTCCGGCTGGTCGCGCAGCCTGACGCACCGGCCGGAAGTTTTATGATCGAGGGCGCGGCGATCGGACCGCAGGCCGCTCCCGATAAGACGCAAGACGGCGACATCGCACTTTTGCTGCATACCTCCGGCACGACATCGCGTCCAAAACTGGTGCCGCTCAGCCATGCCAACATCGCGGCCTCGGCCGCCCATATCGGCGCGACGCTAGGCCTGACAGCCAATGACCGCTGCCTCAACATCATGCCGCTGTTCCACATCCACGGCCTGATCGCGGCCGTTCTGTCGTCGCTGGCAACAGGCGGCAGCATCTATTGCACGCCCGGCTTCAACGCGCTGCGCTTCTTCCAGTGGCTGAGCGAGGCACAACCAAGCTGGTACACCGCCGTGCCGACCATGCATCAGGCGATCCTGCCCAGGGCGCCGCGCAACACCGAGGCGCTGTCGGCAGCGCGTCTACGCTTCATCCGCTCGTCCTCGGCGTCACTGCCGGCGCAGGTGATGGCCGAACTGGAGGCGACCTTCGGCTGCCCGGTGATCGAATCCTATGGGATGACCGAGGCGGCGCATCAGATGGCCTCGAACCGACTGCCGCCGGGCCAGCGCAAACCGGGCAGCGTCGGTGCCTCGGCCGGTCCGGAAGTGGCTGTCATGGCGCCCGACGGGAGGCTGCTCGAACCCGGCGAAACCGGCGAGATCGTCATTCGCGGGCCCAATGTGACGGCAGGCTACGAAAAGAACCCGGATGCCAACGCCACGGCCTTCGCGCATGGTTGGTTCCATACCGGCGATCAGGGCGTGCTCGACGAGGACTTCTATCTGCGCGTCACCGGGCGGCTCAAGGAGATCATCAACCGCGGCGGCGAAAAGATCTCGCCGCTCGAGGTCGACGACGTGCTGATGGATTATCCGGCGGTGGCGCAGGTCGTCACTTTCGCCATGCCGCATGACAAGCTTGGCGAGGAGGTGGCGGCGGCAGTGGTGCTGCGCGAAGGTATCAGTGCCACCGAGGGCGACATTCGCAGCTATGCCGCAACGCGGCTTGCCGACTTCAAGGTGCCGCGCAAGATCCTGATCCTGGACGAGATCCCCAAGGGCGCGACGGGCAAATTGCAGCGTATCGGCCTTGCCGCCAAACTCGGACTTTGACGATGAAGGTCACCGTCTTCGGCGCCGGTGCGATCGGCGGCTATCTCGCGGCCAAGCTTGCCATGGCCGGGCGGACCGATCTTTCGATCGTCGCGCGCGGCGCGCATCTGGAAGCGATCAAGGCAAACGGCCTGCGCCTGATCGAGGATGGCCAGGACATGTCGGTCCCCGTCCGGGCCGCGGCCACGGCCGACGTGCTTGGCGTGCAGGATTATGTCGTGCTGGCGCTGAAGGCCCATTCTCTCACCCTGGCCCTTGACCAGATCGCACCGCTGCTGGGCGACCACACCGCCGTCGTCACCATGCAGAACGGCGTGCCGTGGTGGTATTTCCACGGCGTCGGCGGGCCGCTCGAAGGCACCCGGCTGAACGCGGTCGATCGGGGCGGCGTCATCTGGCAGCGGATCGGGCCACAGCGCGTCATCGGCTCGGTCGTCTATCCTGCGGTCGAAGTCGATGCGCCGGGCCTCATCCACCATGTCGACGGCAAGCGTTTCTCGCTCGGCGAACCCTCTGGCGAGCGCAGCGAACGGGTCACGCTTCTGGCCGAGGAAATGGTCAAGGCCGGCTTGCAGGTACCGGTGCGCGACGACATCCGCAGCGAGATCTGGGTGAAGCTGTGGGGCAACCTCTCCTTCAACCCGATCTCGGCGCTGACCGGCAGCACGCTGGCCGCGATCGTTGCCGACGAGAGCACCCGCATGCTTGCCCGCACCATGATGCTGGAGGCGCAGGCGATCGGCGAAAGCCTCGGCGTACGCTTTCCGATCGGGGTCGACCGCCGCATCAAGGGCGCCGGCGATGTCGGCGAGCACAAGACCTCGATGCTGCAGGATCTCGAGCGCGGCCGGTCGATGGAGATCGATGCGCTGGTGACGGCAGTCCAGGAACTTGGCCGGCTAACGGACAAGCCGACACCGGCGATAGATGCCGTGCTGGCGTTGCTGCGGCGGCTGGCGGTGGAGCGCGGGTGTTACGGGTGAGAGGGCGCGGTGCCTAATGCATGTCGCCCAGAAGTGTGCTGCGGTTCTGGGACAACGACATGCATCAAAACAAAGACTTAAAGCGCGTCGCTTGAATCCGTTTCAGCGCGACGCGCTTTAGGCCTGAAGAGACGGCCTGCCCCTGGGGCGGGATCGGGCCAACGGCGATCGCGTCCCGGACCCCTTGCCATTGAGGAGGTGCGCCTGGCATCTCAAGCTCCTTGAAGAGGCCAGGCAATTGCACATCCTGGGCAACCAAAGGAGCTATGGGCCTTTGGCGTCCTCACCAGTCAACTCTGCATGGAGTGCAAGAGAGCCTGCATATGCTCTTCCAGGTCGAGTTCGCCACGCGCCTCAACTTTCAACAGGTACTCGGCCTTGGCTCGGCGCTCGCTTGAGCCGGTCGTGGGATGGCAGCAGATGGCCAGCAATGCTTGCTGTTCAACTCGATCCGCAGTCTTACGGTCCTGCCAAGTACTTCCCGATTGATGAACAATCTGAAGGAGTGCGGCATAGGCTTCCTCATGGGCTGCGATCCGCGCCCGCAATTCCGTCGCGTTAGCGTCACTTCGAGCTAGTGATGGTTCAACAACTGACGCGACGGCGGCGAAGGCAAGCAGTGTGCGGCGGGTGACCTCGGGCATGGGTCATCTCCTTTCTGTCTAATAATTCCCGGCACATCATAGCATCGCCGCGACGGTTCGCGGAGGTGCTCGGCTAAGCAACCGCCATGTCTGCTGACAAGACAGGATCCAAATGGTCATGCGCTGGACATGCGCATCAACGTCAGGTGCCCCTCGATGTGGATATTCTCCTCGGAGCGTCGCTGCGTCATCCGGAGACTGGATAGCCACGCTTAGAACTGAGCTTTCGCATCGAGAACATCGAGAACCGGGCGCCGTGTCGGCCTGGTTGGAGTGCGCCGGACGAAACCGTTTTGCTGAAAACACGTCGAGCGCCTCCGGTTTTTCACCGCTGACGATCTACTCAGTTAAGTATTTGGTGAAGCCAAGGGGAATGGCGAAGCCATGGCCCGTCCAGGGGAATCCATAGATGGTGTTGGACAGGGCAACTGATGCGTCGACGATCGGATGCCGTCAACGGCACAACTCTCGACACGGGAAGCGTCGACCTTCAGGAACGAGGACTCGTCGATGAAGGGCATGTAAGCCAGCATCACGAGCCGCTCGTACGAGCTCTTCGCGCACGCCCTTCGGGAAGCGGACATGCCGCCGAACGGGTGCGAACTTCCGCGTTCGACGTACCTGCGCGGCTCGGCGCGATCCCGCCCAGTCTGTTCAGTCCTTCGCGCGATAGGCGTTCGGAATGGTGAACACCTCGTCCGCCAGAGATCAGAGGATTTGGCGGCCATGTTCATAAGATCCCCTTGAAACTCGTTGAAGTTGATCGCTCCAGAAACATACCGCGCTCAGCCGAGCCAAGCCATCACGCGAGCGGGCCGTATATCCGCTCGGGTGGTGTGGCAGGATCATCCCGAAAGCTAGGTGAGTGCTCGGCTCGCACACCTCATGGATTTCCATGAGATGCGGTTAGGCCATGGTGGGACTAGGGTAGGCTGTGACTTCGCCGGGCCAGATATCGAGAACAAGTGCTATACGGAGCGCCGACAGCCCCCTGGCCTTCTTTGTCCGGCTAGGAGAAACCAATGACGCGCCTCTGGTCGCACCGCCCTCAATTCTTGCACCTGGGGCTTTTTGCAGCGGCCTACGTCCTCGGCTGCGGATTCGCTCAGGCGCTCGCGATCATACCCGGAACAGGTATTTCCGTTTGGCCTCCAAGTGGGCTTTTCATGGCTACGCTTATCCTCGCTTCCAGGCACAGTTGGCCGTGGTGGATGCTGGGTGGACTTTTTGCGGAACTGTTCAGCAACGTCGTGTGGTTCCACAGTCCACTGCCTGCCGCCGTCCTGATCTATGCGGGCAACGCTCTTGAAGCGGCGACCGGCGCATGGCTCGTTAACCGGACTTTAGGACGGCCAGTCAGGCTGGAAACGCTGCATGAAGTTCTCGCGCTCGTCGTGTTGGGCGCTGGAATTGCCCCAGTCGTGAGCGCGACGGTGGGAAGCGCTACGCTTGCGTGGTTTGGCATACAATCGCAATCCTTCACGGAAGCTTGGCCTCTATGGTGGATCGGAGACGCTACCGGGGTCTTGATCGTAGCGCCACTGGCGTTGGTCGTTATGCAGAACTGGCGCGACGAAGCCCGGCTCACGGGCGCGCGATGGATGGAAGCTCTCGGCCTCGGGCTGATCTTCCTCGGTATCGCCGCTCTTTCGTTGAGTGATTACCTGCCGTTCGCCTATATCATCATGCCGCCTCTTCTTTGGGCCGCGGTTCGCTTCGAATTCAAAGGCGCCGCCGTCACCTTGGCCCTCCTCGCTCTGATCACGGCGATATTCACGATATCCGGCGCCAGCCAATTTGCCGGTGACCCCGAGTCCCAGAGGCAAAAGCACATCATGCTACAGCTCTTTCTGGCCATCTCGGCATCCTCAGCGCTCATAGTGGCCGCGATATCCAGGCAACATCAGGTGGCGGTGCTCACATTGCGCCAAAGCGTGGAGGCGTTGCGCGATCGAGAGCGGGAGCTTTCGCAGCTCGTCAACCTTGTTCCGAGCCACGTCTGGCGCCTCACGCCCGCCGGTGAGCCGAACTTCATCAACAAGCGCCTGAGCGATTTTCTCGGCCTTGATGTAGTTGACTACGATCAGCCTGGAATGAGCCGGCTGGCCGCCGCCATCGCGACTTCCGCCCATCCCGAGGATGCTCCGGGCATTCAGGAGGCGATCGGTCACTCGCTTGCCACCGGCAAGCCGTTCTCCATGACGTGGCGCGTGCGCCGCGCGGATGGCGTATATCGATGGGTTGAGTCTCGCGCCGAACCGTTGCGCGACGACGCCGGCGCCATTCTCCACTGGTACGGCGTGAACGTCGACATCGATGACCAGGTGACCGCGCAGCAGGCGTTGCGGGACCGGGAGCGGGAGCTCGCGCAGCTCGTGGATATGGTGCCCGTTCAGATCAGACGTCTGACGCCCGAAGGCGAGCCTACCTTCTTCAACAAGCGCTTGCTTGACTTCTTCGGCTTGCATGACGTGGCGCAATTGGAGAAGCCGGATATGAGCCGGCTGGCGGCGGCAATACAGACCCTCGTCCACCCCGAAGATGCAGCCCGCCTGCTGAAGACGGTCCGCCACTCTCTCGCCACCGGCGAACCTTACGCCATGAAGTATCGAATGCGCCGCGCGGACGGTGCGTACCGCTGGGTTGACGGCCGCGGGGAGCCGGTGCGGGATCACGGCGGAGCGATTGTGCAATGGTACGCAATTTCCATCGACATCGACGATGAGATGCGCGCGCAGGAGGCGCTGCGCGACCGGGAGCGGGAGCTGCGGCAGTTAATCGACGCCGTGCCCGCTCTCATCTGGAGCACAACGCCCGAAGGAACGCCGTCCTACATCAACAAGCCGCTCATGGATACGGTTGGCGTCACCCTGGAAGACTTGACCGCGCCGGACTCGTCGCGATCCCTGGCGGATGTCCATCCGGATGACAGGCCGGTGGTAGAGCAGGCGCTCGCGCGCTCGTTCGAGGCTGGTACCGCCTTCGCAAGGACCTATCGACAGCGGCGGTCAGGTGGCGGCTACCGGTGGACCGAGGGACGCGCGGAGCCGCTTCGCGACGAGTCCGGCAGCATCGTCCAGTGGTACGGCGTTTGCGTCGACATCCACGATTTGGCTACCGCGCAGGAGGCGCTGCGCGAGAGAGAACGCTTCCTCTGGCAGCTCGTTGAAACTCTTCCGATAATGATCGATTGCGCCGCGCCGGATGGCGAGCCGATGTATCGCAGCCGGCAGCTTCGCGAATTCCTCGGGTATGAGCTTGAAGAATTGGACGGAACGGGAAAGGGCCGCTTGGCCGGCACGCTCGACGCTGGTGTTCATCCCGACGACGTGGCGGACGTCAAAGAGAGTTATGCCCGCTCCTTGGCCACCGGCGAGCCGTATGCGCGCAAGCACCGTCTGCGGCGCTTCGACGGCGAATATCGCTGGGTCGACACGCGCGCCGCGCCCATGCGCAACTCCGAGGGGGCGATTATACAGTGGAACGTCACCTGCCTGGATATCGATGGTCAGGTTCGGGCGCAAGAAGAGTTGCGCTTGGCGCAAGAGCGACTTGCACGTGCGAGCCAAGCAGCGAGCCTTGCGGAGCTTTCGGCTTCCATCGCGCACGAGGTGAACCAGCCCCTGGCGGCCGTCGTGGCGAACTCGCACGCCTGTCAGCGCTGGCTCATGGCCGAACCGCCAAATCTCGAGCGGGCGCAAAAGACGGTGGAGCGCATCATTCGTGACGCGAATTCCGCCGCCGATGTCGTTAGCCGCATACGCGCCTTGTTCAAGCAATCCGTGGAGACGAGGACGAGGACGACGCTCGGCAGTGTCATCGCCGAGGCGCTTAACCTCGTGGCCGAGGAGGCGGTGCGCCGTCGCGTTCGTTTGGACGTTGATGTCAACCGCGACCTTCCGCTCGTCGCGCTCGATCGCGTCCACATCCAGCAAGTTCTGGTCAACCTCATCCGCAACGGCATGGATGCGATGGAGTCTGTTGCACACGACAGAGTTCTTGGCTTGCGGGTGCGAGCTAGGGGAGATGTGGTCCAAACCGAAATCAGCGATCGCGGCCTGGGAGTTGCGTCCCCCGAGAGGATATTCGAGCCGTTTTTTACGACAAAAGAGAATGGCATGGGCATGGGACTCGCCATCTGCCGTTCGATTGTCGAGTCTCACGGCGGACGCTTGTGGGTGGAAAAGAACGAGCCGCATGGAGCGACATTCATTTTCACGTTGCCGGCTGAAGTGAAAGCTACCGCATGACAACGGACGACCATATCGTCTTCATCGTCGATGACGATGCGCGCATTCGGGAGGCGCTCGGCGAGCTACTTGCCTCACACGGCATGCGCGCCATGGCGTTCGGATCGGCCGGCGATTATGTCACCACGGACAAGCCGGACGTCCCGGCCTGCCTTATCCTCGATGTCGAGTTGCCGGATATCAACGGCCTCGATCTGCAGAGGCAGATCGCGGAGGGCGATCATCCGCCGATTGTTTTCATAACAGGGCATGGCGACATCCCATCGTCGGTCCGGGCGATCAAGCACGGAGCCGTCGACTTTCTGACCAAGCCTTTCAGTGATGCGAATCTCATGACCGCAGTCAACGCAGCGATCGCCCAGGATCGGCAAAAGCGGTCGGCGCGCGCTGAACTCGGGGCGTTGAGGCAGCGTTATCTCGACCTGACGCCGCGCGAACGCGAGGTGTTGCCGCTTGTGGTCAGCGGTCTTCTCAACAAGCAGGCTGCCGCGGAACTGGGGATCAGCGAGGTCACACTGGAAATTCATAGAAGGAATGTCATGCAGAAAATGATGGCGGCGTCGCTCGCCGATCTCGTGCGCATCGCGGAGCGATTGGAAATACCGATCACTCACTCGCGCCGGACGAGAGGAGGTTGAGTGTGAGCAAGCCAAAACCTGTCGTGGCGATTGTCGACGACGATCCGAGACTGCTCGAGTCGGTAGAGGACCTTCTGGAGTCCGCAGGCTATGTGGCCCGCAGCTTCTCGTCAGCGGAGTCGCTGCTCGTCAGCGGGCTGTCTGGCCTGGATGTGCTCATCACCGATATCGGAATGCCTGGCATGGACGGCTTTGAGCTTCGCGACCTGGTGAAGAAGGCGCGTCCCGACCTGCCGGTCTTCCTCATCACCGGACGCCACGAGATAGCGGATCAGCACCAAGGTACCGGCAGATGCTTCCGGAAGCCATTCGACGCAAAAATCCTGCTGGCGGCCGTAAGCGATGCGTTACGCAATTGAGAAACTGGAGGGTGAGCATGAGAAATGACCAGTCGATCTTGCGGGGATCTGCACCGCTGCACTCGCACGAGACCCCCGAAGCGGAACAGCCGCTCGTCATCATCGTTGACGACGACGAATCTGTCCGGGAAGCGTTGTCCGAATTAGTCCTGTCGGCCGGCTTCCAGTCGGCGAGCTTTGCATCCACGCGCGAATTGCTCGACGCCACCTTGCTGGACAAGCCCGGATGCCTGATCCTGGATGTTCGCATGCCGGGCACGAGTGGCCTCGACCTGCAGCGTCAACTCGCGGGGAACGGCAATCCGAAACCGATCATCTTCCTGACTGGACACGGCGACATACCCATGACCGTCCAGGCGATGAAGGCCGGCGCCGTCGATTTTCTCACGAAGCCGGTCCGTGATCAGACCCTGCTCGACGCCGTAATTGCTGGCGTGGCAGTGGATGCCGCGCGTCGGGCGGAAGCCGCGGTCGTGAAGCGCAACGTCGAACGCCTTGAAACCCTGACGCCACGCGAACGCGAGGTACTGCGCGAAGTGGCGCACGGACGTCTTAACAAGCAGATCGCGTTCGACCTCGGCATCAGCGAAGTGACGGTCAAGCTGCACCGCGGCAATGTCATGCGCAAGATGGAATCCGCCTCCATCGGCGAACTGATCCGGGCATGGGAAACGTTACCCGCGACCATGCGTGAGGCAGGTGCAACCAAGACTGCAGCTTGATCCGATCACCCCGCCGTGGATCGGGGATCTCCCAGCGCGCCGGCAAGGCACAACGCGTTGCCGCCCAAGGACAAGCGGAGGGCCGTCGAAAGGTACGACGAATTCAAACAGGCGGCCGGCGATTAATCTAGAAGTGCTTATTGGTCGAAGGGTGCGTTCGACACGAGGTCGACGGCGGAAGAAGCTCTGTACCCAGGCACATAGCGTTCACCGAAATCCCGGATGAAGTTGTCGTACGTCGTTTCCGGCCTGACCTCGGCAATGTGACAGAAGCATCGGGTCATGCGCCGCTTCATATCGAGCCGCGGAAATTCTTGGACGATCGTTGCGATCTCCGCGGCCGGGATGAGCTCGTATTGGAGCCCTACCACGTCCAGGCAGATACCTGCAGTGCAAAGCGCCACCTCCGCCTCCTTGTAGAGGCCGATCGACGGCGTGGAGTTGAGGGCGACGCTGTCCCAGATCAGTTGAGCTCGGCGCTCGTCAAGACCGCCCTGCGTTGCGAAGGCCCGGGCCAGATCGGCGCCTTCAACCTCGAAACGGCGTGGACCGTTGAAGCGCTCATTGAGCGTGATGTCGTGCAGCAGCGTTCCCAAGGCGACCACTTCCGCGTCGTGATCAATGTGCCGAAGCTGCCCGATCCGTACCGCAAACAGCCAAGAACGGACGACATGATTGAACAGATAGGGTTCGCTTTCCCGGCGAGCATAGTCGATGGCCCGGCCCACGAGCGGCGTATCTGGAACCGAAATCCCCGCAAGTGTCCGAACCTTGATCGTGGTCATGTGCTGTCTCCTCAGCGAGCCCCAACCGGGAATTCCGTCAGCGCGTGCCGCGGCCAGGTCGTCATGTGAGGCCAAGGCCTCCGTCGACTGTGATGATCTGCCCGGTCACCCACTCGGACGTCGGATCGGCCAGATGGACGATCCACTTGGCAACATCGTCCGGAGTGCCGCGTCGCTTGAGCGGAATTTGCTCGCGCTCTGCTTCCTCGATGACGGCGGCATGCTCCGGGGAGAGCCCCATCATGCCCGTCAGCGCACCCGACTCGGTTGGGCCGGCCGCCACGGCGTTGACGCGCACGTTAAGCGGCGCCAGCTCGAGCGCCCAGCAGCGTGTCAGGTGCTCGAGCGCGGCCTTGCTGGCTGCGTAATGGGAGAGATCCGCGCCAGCCTTTTGGCCGAACGTGCTGGAGATGTTGACGATCGTACCCTTCGTTGCTTCCAGGTGTGGAAGAGCCGCCGCAGCGAGCAGGCTTGGCCCGACCACGTTGACGGCAAAGATGGCGTTGATCTGCGCTGCCGAGGAATTGCGCAACGGAAGAAGCGCTCCTGCGCCCGCATTGTTGACCAGAATGTCGAGGCGGCCCCACGTGTCTATGGCCTTCGCGACCGTGCGAGGCCCGTCTTCCGGGTTCGCGACGTCGGCGACAACGCTAACGATGTTCTTGTGCTCGGCTACCGTCTTCTTCAAGGCTGCTGCCCGGCGCCCCGTGATGAGGACCTTCGCACCTTGCTTTGCAAAGCTCAGCGCCGCGGCGCGACCGATGCCGGAGCTTCCCCCGGTGACGATAACGACCTTGTTCTCCAGTGCGGACATCAACTCACTCCTGGCTCAGGGCTAACGAATTATCGGATTGGAGCAACTAGGGACACGCGGACTCATATCGCAATGAGCCCGCGCCCTGGTTCCGCGCTAACCCAAAAGCGGTCAGTAATCCCAGAAGGCCGGCACCCAACGAAAGGCGTCGCCGTCGACCGCCACCCGGCCGACGGACGGGAACGGCAGGTGAGTGGCCACAAGCTGTTCGCCGGTCGCCGCCAGCTCCGTCAGAAGGCGGACACGAACGCGAGCCGCCTCTTCGGGGTCGTGCTCGAAGCCGTTGTGCCAGTCGGGGTGATCGAACCCGACCGCGAACACAGCGTCGCCGGCGAATGTCAGGCGATCGCCGCCTGACGCCAGACGGACGACGCTGTGCCCCGGAGTGTGGCCGCCGGTGCGATGGACGACCACTCCTGGTGCCACCTCATATTGCTCATCGAACTGCCGCAGATGGCTCCGGTACTCTTTCATGAACCGCTTGGCGGTTGCTTTAAGCGCGTCCGGGAAGCCCTGCGGCATGTGGACGTGGGTGAAGTCGGGCGACTCCCAAAATTTGACCTCGGCGGCCGCCACGTGGATCTGCAGGTCCGGCCGCAGCCGGTCTTTCACGCCGTCGACGAGGAGACCGCCGATGTGGTCCATGTGCAAGTGGGTAAGCACCACGTCGGTCACCGACGCAAGATCGATGCCGGCTGAGTCCAGTCGCCTGACCAGCTGTCCGGCCCGCGGCAAATTCAAATTCGGATCCAGCCCCAGCCCAGCGTCGATCAATATCGTCCGATCGCCGCTGCGCACCAGGACGACGTTCAGCGACCAATCGAAAGCATCCGTTGGCAAGAACATGTCGCCCAGCCAGGCGGCCCGGGCGGCTGGGTCGGCGTTGTGTCCCAGCATTTCAGTTGGGAGTGGCAGCACTCCGTCGCTGACCACCAGCACGTCAATCTCGCCGACCCGCACCGCGTAGCGCGACGGAACCAACTCTTCGAGCCCGGCCTTGCCGGGGTGTGAGATGTTATGTAGGCCCATGTTCGTCTCCTGCTGATCCGCCGCCTTACACGCGGCATCGACTACGTTACCTTGGGCTGTGTTTTGCGGTCGATTGGGTCGAGGGAGAGGGCGAACCATACCACCGTATAGGTCTTGTCATTCAGGTTGCGGGGAGTCGAATAGCCGAATAACCCGTCATGACCCGGCTCCCCGATCGATTTCGCTTCTCAAACCGTCGAAGCGCCGGATGTCGTAGCTGGTAAGTGCCGATGGTGCCGGCTTTGTTTCGGGCCTGCTCCCTTGAGTGGCCGCGTCGCCGAACTCTTCAAACGCGGCGGCGGCGCCTTTCCCGCCTGACAGGGCGATGAAATCCCGGCCTCATTCGTCGTAGGGGAGCACCAGTTGCGTCTCGTCGGTGTCAACGACGAAGACGGCCAGAAGCCTGGCGGGTTCGGTTGCGCTGGCATTCTCGCTGACGCTGTGACGATCGCCAGGAAACTCCGACCAACTTTCGCCGGCGCGATAGGTGACCACCGGGTCATCATTGACCTGGCTCTTAATCGCTCCTTCGAGAACCGTGGCGTAGATGAAGGCGGATTTCGGATGGAGATGCGCGGGCGACGTGCCGCCTGGCTCATACACGACGAGCACGCCTCTCATGCTCTTGCCGGGCACGTTCGGAAGCGGCTGGTCGTAAACGAGCTTCACGTTTTTGGGCATGCTCGCCGAATCTTCGGCCAGCGCCGCAGTGGCGATGAGGGTCGCGAGAGCGGCGGTGCTGTGGAGTATGGTCCTGATCATTATCTGGACTCCAGTTGCAGTTGAGGATGGAGGGTGATCGCCGGCCGGGGGGCAGCCGGCGATCTGGCTCTCGCGGTCGTGCGCGCGAGCCTATGACTTGATGAAGGCTAGTAGGTCAGCGTTCACGGCGTCTGCGTGCGTAGTGCACATGCCGTGCGGGAAGCCCTCGTAGACTTTGAGCCTACCGTTCTTCAGCAGCTTCGCGGAAAGCGGCGCAGAATCGGCAATCGGAACGATCTGGTCGTCTGTCCCGTGCATGACAAGCGTCGGCACCTCGATGATCTTGAGATCCTCGGTGAAGTCGGTCTCCGAGAAAGCCTTGATGCCGTCGTAATGCGCCTTGGCGCTGCCCATCATACCCTGCCGCCACCAGTTCTGGATGACGCCCTGAATGGATTTCGCACCCGGCCGGTTGAAGCCATAGAACGGACCCGAGGGGAAATCGACATAGAACTGCGCACGGTTCTCGGCCAGCGCCTTGCGCAATCCGTCGAACACCTCAATCGGAAGCCCCCCAGGGTTGGCCGGCGTCTTTACCATGATCGGTGGCACTGCCCCGATGAGGATGAGCTTGGCGGTGCGCTCCCTGCCGTGGCGGGCGACATAGCGGGCCGCTTCTCCGCCGCCGGTCGAATGGCCGATATGGATGGCGTCCCTCAATCCGAGATGCTCGACTACCGCCGCCGCGTCGGCGGCATAGTGAGCCATGTCGTGACCGTCGCTCACCTGTGCGGAACGGCCGTGCCCCCGCCGGTCGTGGGCGATGGTGCGATACCCTTGGCTGACGAAGAAAAGCATCTGCGCGTCCCAGTCGTCAGCGCTAAGCGGCCAGCCGTGGTGGAAGACGATCGGTTGGGCGTCCTTCGGCCCCCAGTCCTTGTAGTAGATCTCGGTGCCGTCCTTGGTAGTGACAGTGCTCATATCTTTCGATCCTTCTTGAGCGATGGATGGGCTCGACTCCTGGCCGGCTGTCCCTTGCGCGAGCGCGTATTTGGGCAGGCCGGTTGCAATGCCGGCGGCCGCCGCGCCGAGGAGGAAGGCCCGGCGACTTGCCTGAGGCGCAAAGGGCAGCTCGTGGTCCATCGTCGTTTTTCCTTGCGAGTTCTCTTCAGATGACGCCTTACGCCGCAACACCGCTTCGCCGAGGCGGGGCGTGCTCGAACCAGTCTTCGAACGACGTCGAAGCGATGCGGGCGCCCGCGCCCGGGACAAGCGAGCGGTCGTCTAGCTCGGTCCCGAAATAGAGCGCATGAGGATCGCCGATCACCTTCCTGGGATCGTTGGCGAGCTGCAGAAAACGCGCGACCAGCTCGTTCATGCGGAACGGCTCGGGGCCGCCAATCTCCATCACGCCGTTAATCGGCTGGGAGAGCGCCACTTCAGCCATGACATCTGCGACGTCGTCGGAGGCGATGGGCTGGAAGTAGGCCGACGATACCGAGACCGTGTCGCCGACGGTTGCCGACTCTGCTATGCCGCCAAGGAACTCGAAGAACTGCGTTGAGTGAACGATCGTGTAGGCGATTCCCGACTCCCTGATCAGCTTCTCCTGAGCCATCTTGGCGCGCAGGTAGCCGCTGCGGGGCAGGCGCTCCGCCCCCACGATCGAGAGCGCAATGTGGTGTTTCACGCCGGCAACCTTCTCCGCCGCGAGCAGGTTCTTTCCGGCTGTTTCGAAGAACTCGAGAACGGCCTTGTCCTCGAACGAAGGCGAATTGGCGAGGTCGATGACAACCTCCGTCCCGGCAAGAGCCTTATCCAATCCTTCACCGGTGAAGGTGTTGACGCCGCCACTTGGTGACGCCGCCAATACCTCGTGGCCCTTCACGCTCAGCCTTGTGACGGTTTTGGAACCGATTAGACCGGTGCCGCCGATGATTACGATTTTCATGTCGAACCTCCTTGTTCGCGCCGTAGGGTTGGAATGTCTGATTGAGCCGGCTATGGGGCCGGTGCGCTTGTCACTCTGCCTTCGCAGCCTCCTCGATGATCGAGGCGACCTCCCCCGGATGCGAAACCGCCAGGGCATGCGATCCGCCTTCGATGACCACTGTCTTCACGGAATGCGCGCGCTCGGCCATGAACTTCATGACGGCGGGCGGGATGTTCCGATCGGCCGAGCCGTAGATCGCGTAGGACGGAATTGTCTTCCAAGAAGGCGCGCCGGAGGGCTCTGCCAGGGCGGCTTTCGCGACGGGACGTTGGGTTGCCGCCATCAAGAGGGCTTCGGCCGCCGGGACGTCGGCCGCGAATTGCCCGTGAAACTTGTCCGGCTGGATGTAGAGATCCTGACCGCCGTTCGGCAATGCCACGGACAAGAGCGCTTCGCCCAGCGTGCTGCCTGGGAACTTTCCGGACAGCGAGAGGCTCGACTCGCCGGCATCCGGGGCGAAACCGGCTACATAGACCAGCGCCTTGACGTTGCTCCTTCCGTTCGCCGCCTCAGTGATGACCGGGCCGCCATAGGAATGGCCCACGAGGACCACCGGTCCGTCGATCGACCCGATGATGGACGACACAGCCGCGGCATCGCTTGCAACGCCGCGCAGCGGATTGGCCGCTGCGATGGTCCGGTACCCATTGCTGCTGAGCTCGGCGATGACGCCGTTCCAGCTAGACGATTCCGCGAAAGCGCCATGCACGAGCACGATCGTGGGTTTGTTGTCAGCCGTCTGTGCCGAGGCACCGACCGCAAGAGCTAGTGATGCGCCGAGCGTCATCAAGGCTATGAAGTTGCGCATCGTCTTCTCCTATGGGCCGGGGTGGCCGATGCGGCAGACAATGCGACGGAGTGGACGGCGGAAACTATTCAGCGGAGGTGTCTGTCATATGATGCGAAGGTCTAGGGCAGACCACGCCGATGACCTATGAGGTAGACGGCAGGCAGGCGACCCGGCTTCAGTCCGGCAATTGCTTCGGCCGTCGATGCCATGTCGCGCCGGGATGGCGAGGATTATTTCGCCTTCGTGCGGCGGGCTGCATCGAACAAACTTGCGCTGCCGGTGAAGCGCGCCGACCTGGAAGACAATATCTGGCAGTCGCGGCAGATCGGGGCATCGGCGACCAAATACGAAGAAGGCTTGCGCATCCTCGATGAGGAATTCCCTCGCCGGTAATCCGGCCCTACTCGATCACGTGGGGCGTGTGCCGTTTGTCCTCTGCGGGTTCGATGTCAATGCGCGCCTTTTTTGGATCGAACGCACCGTGACGCGCAATTGCCTTCGCCGCGCTATTCGGCGTCTCGTAGGCCCACATGAAATCGTCGGCCGAACTTCCGACGGCGTGGACGCGCCAATAGCTCGCCGTGCCAATTAGCGGGGATTTGGTGACCGTGTTCGTCTTTTCGAAAAGTTCGAAATAGATATCCTCGAAGGGGATATAATGCACGGGATCATGCCCTTCTTCCCGAAGCACCTTTGCCCGTTCGGTTGCCGCGACTATGGCGTCGGAAAACCGCACCGTCACCGTGCCGTCGAATGGCTCTATCGCGAATTGGCGATGGCGAAGGTCTGAAGTTTCGGCTGACGTCTGCATTTCGAATGCTCCTTGCTGATTACGAGAACCGCTCGTCGATCCGATCTGTCGAGACCGAGGTCATTTGCTTTGAGAGGGCGCAACCGGCTGGTCGCCACCAGTCGTGGATTTCGGTCTGGCGTCCTGGTCGACCTGTGGGCTCTTGTTGACCGTGTCGGTATTGGCTTTCGTCGGCTGGGTGCTGTTGTCACAGGCAGCCAGCGCAAGACCCACCGCCAGGATCAGACATGATGGAACTCTCATCGTCGAAGCCTCCTCTGCTTTTATTCGAAAACGAGGCGCCGCTATTTTGGTTGCCTGGTGCGATCAGCCTTCAACCATTCGAGCCATTGGAGTCGCCGCTGCTCCCGGATTCGGGTGGGACCGCCGCGCGCTCTGCTTCCGGACCTTCAGCCTCTATTTCCTGCACGGCCTGATCCCAGTGCTCCTGGTCGCGTCCAGCCGGATGGCCTTCGCGCTCCCAGATTTCATAGGCTCGCTGTTTGATGCGCTGTTCCCTGCTTGGCATGGCTCGATCCTCCGATCATCAGTCTCAATTCCGGATGATATTTTTGGTTCCCTTCGGCAGCGGCTGCCGCCGAGCACGCGCTCCACCCGGGGATCAGGATAAGCGACGCCTCCACCGGCCCGGTCGATCGCCGCGTCGGTGAAGACGTGCTCGTTCAACGGACCGCTGCGCGAAGCGCTGATATGAAAAGTACCAGCAACGCCAAGGCATTGAGGCCGGCGGCGACGGCGTGCGAATACTCCCACTGGCGCCGCAGCAACTCCCAGTTTTCGGGCAAAACGGTCCAGTTCCGGGTTGCCTGGTTGATCGGATAGGTCAGCGTCCAGAAGGCGAGTTGGGTGGCACCGATGCTGATGAAGGCAAGGACAACAAGGCCGAATGACCCACCTGACCGGTAAAGCAGGACTGCCAGGGCGGCTGTGAAGAGCAATGCCCCAAGCACCACGATTCCGAACAGGCTCCAGCCGTCGTAGGCGCGTTGCGCGGCCAGGTAGCTCGTCCCATCGAGCTTCAGCTTGTTGAACATCGAGAAGAAGTGCGCGCCGCCCGGGACAAAGGCCAATGCGACCATGATGAAGCTGATCACCCTCAGACCGTAAATTGCCATCCCAGTCTCCTCTCAACATAGAGCTAGGGCAGTCGACGAGGTCGGAAAGGTTGTTTTGAACTACGTATCGGGGTCGATCGGCCGGCCATCATGCGATCTCATTGGTCGTTCTTTGACGCTCACGAATCCCAACTCAGAATGCGTGGTGCTCTAGCAGCGCGGACGAGAAGTCCTCATTCAACCCTTTGGAAAAGGCATGCTGCTGACCGAACTTCGGACCCCCAACGAGATGACGTCTGAAGACAGCGTCTTCAAAGACATCAAGAAGACGGATTACGATTCCGAGTTGCTCGAGATTGCCGGCATTCTGATCGACAAGAAGGTCACCAAATTCGATCCGTCCAAATTCGAGGACACCTATGAAGATGCTCTGATCGCGATGATCGATGCGAAACGAAAGGGTAAAGCACCACCGAAACCCGCGCCGAAGCCGAAAGAAAATGTGGTCAATCTGGCCGAGATTCTCCGCAAGAGCCTAGCATATGAGGGCGGCGAAGCGCCAAAATCGAAGGCTGGTTAATCGAAGCGCAAATCTGCATAGGGTCGGATGTCCGGTCGGAACGTTTCAGGTAAATCCTTCCGCACGCGCCATCGCGGTGTAGCATTGCTTCGCGGATTTGATGGCCAGCTCACAGCCGCGTGCGAACAATGCATTTAGCCGTCCGCAAGGCAACAATGAAATGTCCGGCAATCATTGATCAGGCCGGCACGTGGGTCCCCTCAATTGCGCTCGACAAATCTGCTGACGAGGCTGGTGGTGCCGCTCTCCGTCAAATCCTGATGCAGGAAAGCCAAATTGTTTGCGTCCAATATGCGGAAAAACTCATCCCATTCGACAGGCTGCAGCTGCTCGTCATCTTGCCCAAAATCGACCCGCAGAATGGCGCCCTTTCCTGAGTCCCGCACCACCGCCGGCCTGCCCTTACGCGCTTCCACCCATGCCCGGATCACTTCGTGATTTGTGGTTCTCAGTGCCTCGCTCATGACGTCTCTCCTCGCTGCAATGGTGGCTATCCAAGGAAACCAGGCACCCGTTCTATTGTTCCCGGACCACCTGGACCTGGTGGCAACACACAGGCAAAAGCCCGCTGCCGAAGGCAACGGGCCTGAGGTATCCGAGTGGACCTCCGATCGCTGGAGGGGAAAGTGGGTACAAGAGCATCGGGCCCGAGACTGCTCCATCGATGCGGATTAGCGCGGCGACCTGATTCCGCCTTGGCCGGCGTTATTTGGTAACCGCCAAAGCGGCGCCGGCCGCGTTTTTGCCGGTATATCTAGCTCGACGTCGTCTAAGCCAATCTACTTAGGTTAGACCGCGCGCGAATGTATGCGGGGATGCCCGTTGCGGTCACGTTGACTTTAGCGCTCTAACACTACCGGAGGCCGGGCAAGGACGGTCACCGCCGGGTTCGCTGCCCATGCTTTTTCAACACCACATCTGAAATGCATGCGTATTAGAGACACTAACGCGATCAGAAGAACCACTGCGCCACAAGACCAAGCGCTGCCAGCGTCATCGCGATGGTCGACAGCCAGCCCAATAGCCGCAGCCATCCACGCACCTGGAATTCTCCCATAATATCGGCGCGGCTAGCCATCAGCATCATCACGACCATCACCGGAACCGCGCAAATGCCGTTGATCACGGCGCTCCAGTAAAGCGCTTTGATAGGATCGATGGGAGTAAACATGATGCCGGTGCCGAGGGCTGTGGCCGTGGCGAGTGTAGCATAGAACGCCGCCGCCTCTTTTGGCTTGCGCTCAAGACCCACTGGCCAGTGCATAGCTTCGCCAACCGCAAAAGCCGCCGAGCCCGCCAAAACGGGGACCGCCAGCAATCCCGTACCGATGATCCCGGCGGAAAAGACGATAAACGCAAATTTCCCCGCGACCGGCTCTAATGCTTTGGCAGCGTCTGTCGACGATGAAATGTCCGTGACGCCAGCCTTGTGAAGCGTTGCTGCAGTTGTAAAAATGATGGCAACGGCAATGAGATTCGACAATGCCATTCCGATCAGCGTATCGGCGCGGATCCGCTCAAAGGCTCTCACCGCCTGCCAAGGCGCCCGCTTCAGCGGTTTGGCTATTGGTTTCAATTCTTCCTCTTCCACCTCTTGTGAGGCCTGCCAGAAGAACAGGTAAGGAGAAATGGTCGTTCCTAGAATCGCCACGAGAGTGGTAAAGAACGCGCCGCTCCATTCCACATGGGGTATTAGCAGCCCCTTTGCCGCCTCCGCCCACGCTACGTTCGCAAAAAACATTGCTACGACATAGGCGAACAGGCTGAGCGTCGTCCATTTGAGTATCGTAACGTAGCGGCTATAGCGAATGAATGCGATTGCCGTGACGGAGGTCAAGGCAAACGCCAAGACATAGATCGAGCTCGGCCCTCCGATCAGTAATTTTAGGGCCTCGGCCATGGCGCTTAGGTCGGCGCCGATGTTTATGGCGTTCGCAGCAAATAGCAGGCTTACGACAAAATACATCAGCGAAGCTGGATAGTAGCGGCTCAAATTGCCAGAAATTCCCTTCCCGGTCGTACGGCCGATTCTAGCTGCTATCTCCTGTATCGCCGACATCAACGGGAAGGTGAACAGCATGGTCCAGCCGATGTTGAAGCCCAACTGTGCCCCGGCCTGGCTATAGGTGCCTATGCCTGAGGGGTCATCATCCGAAGCACCGGTGATGAAGCCTGGACCAATTGTTCGCAGGAACTTCTTGAACGGTCCCTGCACATTGCTTTGCTCCCGGACGACGACCTTGGCCCTCGCATCGGTCAAGATTCGCTCCTGGAAAGCCAGATAGCCAGGACGATTCCGGAAGACATTGAAACGATTGGGCCGATGATCGGGACGGGTCGGCCTGTTGAGCGCGCCACAGCCACGATCACACTCGCTGTGGGGGAGAACACGACTGCAACGATGCTTATCAGGAGAAGCGCGGTAAACACTTCCGCAATGAGTCCGCCATGTCCCATGCATGCCTCCAAAATGAGCTTCCGCCCATCGTCTGAAAACGACTGGTACTCGTCGACCGACGATGAAGAGACTACCGCTCGCCGGTCGGGAGCAAAATGAGATAGCGGGCCCTATGTTTCGTCGTCGGGACCAATGCCGGGCAGCTAGGGACTTTAGTCGCAGTTACACGAGGAACCCCTCGCGGGCGTAGGCGCAATCACAGCACCTGATGCAAGACCCGCGTCAGAATAATCCCGGATCAGCCCTTGAACTTATTGGGAAACTGTTTGGCGATACCGTCGGTCAGCATGTCGGCGAACTTCAACATGTGAACGTGCCCTTCGTCATAGGACTTGATATCGGCAGCCCAATCCTTCTTCAGCCGACCAACCACTTCGCCGGTCGTCAGCTCCAGATGCTTACGTAGCATGTCCTGCATATCCTTTTCCGACCAGTTCGGATTGGCCTTACCAAGAAACATTGCAATATCGTCGGCGTTGTCAGCCCATTTTTTTTGGGCAGCAGAGAGCTTGCCCTTGTTGCCTGACTTGGCCGCTTTGACAACTTCAGTTGCAATCTTGATATGGTCTTTCAGCAGCGTGGCCAGCTGGTTTCCGGCCGCATCGCCGTAGTAGGGTTTTACCGCGTCCCCTATGTCGTCCTGGTTTTCGAGAAGGCGCTTTGCGACGTCATCAGTGTCTCGAAGGCCTGCGAGGGCGCTGATGATGTAGTTGCGGGTGTAGGTAATATGGTCCTCCCAAAGCTTGCGCATTGCAGCCCTGACGTCGGCCGCCGATTGCGCTTCGTCAGCGCGGGCCAAGGGCAGGAGTGGTAGGCCGGCAGCAGCAAGATACACAGCGAAGGAGGAAAGGAGCATCAAACGCCTGTTCATGGCTGTTCTCCTAATGCGGCGCCAATGCTCGCAAGACAGACAGAGCAGCAGGGCGCGATTAATCGGGCGTTGCGTTGCTAAACATTAGCGACAGCTAAAGGTTCCGCTCCCACTACGCATTCCGGCTCGCGCAAGGGAAGCATGCCGGCGTCGTAGCGGGATCTGGCGACAAGGCGTCCAGCATGTCGATCAGCTTCTCTATGGCGTCGCCGATCGCTTTGGGGTTGTGGATGTCAACGACGAGCCCGTCGGCCATTGCGGCGTGGGCTTTGCCCTTCTTGGTGATGTCGATGTCGGTAGTCATGGGGTTGGTTCTCACTGGCTCGACCCGGCGTGCTACGGAGACGAGCCGGTGGCTTTTAACCGCGAGGTCTGGACAGCACCACCGCCCCCCGGCCTATAGAGAGGCCGTTCGCGGCAGCCGCCAAGCTGCGCGTCGTCCCAAAGAGGGACAAATGACTTGAGATCCCGCCAACGATTTTCGGTCGTCACTGGTCCGGGTTGCTGCGCCCACGGACAGAATGCCCTCTCATTCTGTTAAAATTTCAAGCACGCCCTTGCGGGGGCGAAGCGTGGCGGTGCTGGTGTGAGGTTGAGAAAATGACCGCCCACCCAGCGCGCGGGTTACCCCCATTCGTTCTTAAGGATGTGTTCCGATTAAATTAGCAGGCGCGTATATTCCTTCGCCAACCGGTGCTGCCCAACACGTAGCTTTGTCCCCCCGGTTAGGCCCGGCCGTATTGGCTCCCCCGCCAAACTGCCGGGCCGCCCTGTTCGGTTAGGAGCCCTTGGCCTTGGCGTACCCGGTCGGCGAGACATTCGCTGAAATCGTCAAGCGCGCCCTTGCGGGGCGAAGGTTGTGGGCGCGTCTCATGACTCACTTGGGTTAAAGGTCTCCCACCAGCCCCACCTTCCCGTCAGCGCGCGTTTTCGTCGCCGCTGTTCTACACTGCCGATGCGCCTAGCGCGTCCTGGCGCCCGCTCTGTGGCCTCGCTGGGGGCTAACAATTTGATGGCGAAGAAAGCACCAGATGAGCGCGCGAGACCCAGCGCCTGCTTGTCGGCCGGCGGCTTGCGGAACTGCCGCACTGTCATCCCGCAGCCGAAAGCGAAAATGGCAACGCCGCGGTCGGCTAGCTTCACGCGCTTGATGCGATGCCACATGCTCGGCAGTCGGTAGAAGCCAACGTCCTCGATCTCGATCTCTGTGAAGGGTGTCCTGGCCAGCATCGCGCAGGGCCGGCGAATCCCCCCACGGCTAGATAGTGCCAGTTCGTATAATCCATTCCAGCAAGTTGGAATCTACGTCATCGCTATCCGTAAAGTCTCGGATCAACAGCGCCGCCTCATCACGCCATCGGTCCTCCGGGATGTTCTTTTCGATGACGCATTTCACAAAGGCGCCGCGCAAGGCATTGCAGTCGGAAGCCGATATCCTTGGCTGGGTCATGATACCAACCTCTAATCCCGGGGCCAAAGCCAACGAGCTCCAAAGCACCGATGTCCATACGTCGCGGTGACCTTGGGGATTTAATGCGCTCAGCGGTGGCTTCAACCAGGACTTACTGTGCGTCCTTAACCAATCGTTGCCGATCGTTCGGAGAGCGCTAATTTCCGTGTATCCCGCGGTGGCCGGCGCGGGGTTCGCTGTTGTCTCACCGGGCAATATCGCGCCGGCCATTTTGGGGTGACACCCGGATCGGGTCTCATTTGGGCCGCGTCGCGCAACATAAGAACCTCGCTTATCTTTGAGGGTTCGCCCGCCGAACGAACCCCATCGGCGCAGGAAAGGGACAGACACTGCGCAGACCTTCACGTTCTCAAAAGAGGATCGCCGCCAGGAATAGAAGGTTACGCCGGTAGCGAAAATCGGCGCGAGCGACCACCGCGCTTGGCCAACACTCTTGTCCATGGTTTCCTCCAAATTTCGGCGTGACAACAAGCATGGAAGACGACCGTTCCGCCGAACGGTATGTGTGAGACCATTGCCTCTCGGCGTACGACTAAAGTCCCATCCCATTGCCGACTGAAGCCCCCATCGGGGAACGTTCGCACATGCCTAAAGTTTAGCCCCGGACGTCGGCCAAGGCGTCGATTTAACAAGGAGCGAAACTATGAAAACGTATCTCTCAGCCGCCGCCGCGGCGTTTGTCCTTTTGGCCGGCGTAGGCGTCGCCGCCGCCGAGGACATCATCATTCAGCCCGAGCAGGACACGGTTATCCAGGAGTATGTCAAGAAGCAGCCGCTGGCGTCGGTGAAGCTTCCCGGCGTCGAACTCAATGTCGGCACAGCGCTGCCGGATACGGTGGAACTCCATGAGATTCCGAACGTCAAATATCGCTACGTCGTGGTCGACAACCGGACTGTGGTGGTCGACCCGGGCACTCGGAAGATCATCAAGGTCTACAACTGACCTTCGTTCGTCACGTATGGCCCGCGGCCTTAGATGGCGGCGGGCAAACACCATCAAAGGATGAGCACGACATGTCGTACCAGAAGCCGGGAAAATCGGAGGAACTGTCCGCACGGATAGCTGATCTGAAGGCTCGCATGCTGGAGGCTAAAATCTCTGGCGCCGAAGTTCATACTTTCCAGAGAGTGGCCGCCATTATGGAGAACGGTTTAGGTCGAATCGATGGTGACGATCTGATCGCTGCGTCGTTCATCGCAGATGGCCATGGATAGGGCATCCGGCTTTCGCTGAAACGGAAAAGCCCGCACGGCAGGAGCCGTGCGGGCAAAATTGGAATAGTCGCAAGACTGGACCCACGCGCATGTGCGCATTCCGCTTCGCTCCGCATGTCGCCCGCGATGGCTGCTGGTGTGACCGACAAGCTTTGGGAGATCGGCGACATAGTGCGCTGATCGAAGCGAAGGAAGCCGAAAAGCCGTAGCGCCGGCACTTACAAAAAGCGCGTGGCGGGAGCCATATGAATACGCGCTTGCGTTTGCAGCTTGCTCGCCCAATAGTCCCGGTCGGGGTGCTGAAAGTGATCATGGCCGGCGAGTACCTAGACCATCTCTTGGAGTGCCCCTATTGCGGCACGATCCGACTGCAGATTCCCATGGACGCCCAACCTTTGACGCCGATCAGTTGCGCCGATTGCGGCCGGTATCTTGGCTCGTGGGATGAAATTCAGTCTGATTTCGAGCGCCAAGGCGGAAGCAGCGGGGTATTCCGCCTCGAAAAGGGGCGCATCCAGAAGCTCGAGTAAACCGGCCGGCTTCTTCGCATTAATTTCAGACCTAGCCAACATCAGATCAAAGCGTTACCGGCCTGATCCCAGGTTCCGCTGCCCCATCAAAGCCCGCCGCCGGACGGGGTTAGGAGGTAGCGGGCTCCGATCTCCACGGAGCCGATCTACAGCGGACAAGAAAGCCGTTCAGTCGACTGCAGCCGAAAGCAACTCTGCCGCTCGGCCTGAACGTCGTGCCGTTCGTCAGCGTTGAGCACATGATGCGGTTGGTCATTCCTTATGGGACTTCGTACAGTTCCAGCGGCAATTCATCTGGGTCTCTGAAAAATGTAAACCGCTGATGTGTATATGGGTCGATTCGGATTGGCTCAACTGTAACGTTGGCGGCTTCAAGCCGCGCTATGACCGGATCAAGATCCGCCACAGCAAATGCCAGATGTCTCAAGCCCGTCGCCTCTGGATGGGAGGGCCGCATCCTTGGTGCGGGGAAGGAGAACAATTCCAGCTGGACGGATCCGATCAGCAGATCCGCCTTCCATGACTGGCGCTCCTCCCGATAGACCTCTCGGATCAGATCGAGGCCCAGGAGTTCGACGTAGAAGCGTCGCGATCGGTCGTAATCGCTGCAGATGAGCGCGATGTGGTGAACAGCATTCAACATGGTGCCAACTTTAGCCAACCTGCGATCTGGGGCCAAGGTCGCCAAGTTCCGAGTTGGTTCCTTGCCCCGACATGAGTCAGCTGCTTAATCGTCGACCAAGACATGTGCGCTTTCGGCAGCGGGTGAAACTAGCTTGTGTGACCGACTTGAGGGCGCGAAGCAGACGTTCAAGACGTCAGTAGGAGGTCACTTCAGTCAACTTGCGCCATGCGCTTGACAAACTCGGACTGCCTTAATGGCGACCGGCGGCAGTCAAGCTGCGCCGAGCCGGGGCCTGCGAGTAAGTTTCGGGAACCAAACCAATCCACAGAAATATTTTGTTGGCATTTTTGTTGGCTAGCACTGCTGTCGCGCGAGTCTTAACTATTTGAAACGACAGTCAGATTTCCTTGACTTGGATTCCGCCTCTGGCGCTGGCATCGGAGTGGCAGCGCGACTGGGCGCGCACCGAGCACGCCAGCGAGCTGACGGAGGTGCTCAAGCAGCACGCCGCGGGCAGCGGCATCGCCTGCCTCTGGGAGCAGCGGCTGCTCAACACGTCTGTGCCAAACGAGGGCTGATCCGGGCCGGGATGGCGAGCACTTCGGTGAAGGTCGGTTGCGGATGCGGCTGCCGGTTTGCGTCTGTTTGAGATCGCTATCAACGGCGATGTGGAACTGGCGGTCTCAAGCGAAATCGCGGAGCACCTTCGCTGAATGCCTCGAAGAGATTGCCGTCATCTCACCTGTTCACCGCCACAATGGCCGACGAGGTTTCCCTGGAAAATCCGACAACGCCATGCCCGCTCAGGCAATGCTGTGGGCGGCAGCGACGCGCTATGACGCCGGTCATGTAAGACCGGGAACCGGCCTCGTCTTGCCGCTCATATGCGCGCCAAGTGTCAGTGTTTGCGGGAAATTCCGGACAGCCGCCGCCATCAATGCGGGACCGCCGGGGCCAAGGGCCATTCGGGCTATGGCCGCGGCAGCGTGGACCCGCGTCGAAAACAATCCTCGCCACGCCGCTTGATAGCGTCTGCCGGCAGCTTCGCGCCCTGCCCGGCCGCTTGGCGCGCCAGCAAGTTCCCTGGCTAGCAGCCAACCGGACTGAAGCGCCATCGAGATGCCTTCGGCGATGATCGGATGAGACTCCCCGGCGGCATTGCCGACGCGGAAGATGTCTTTCTCATAACAGGCGCGGATACCGGGACGGATCGGGCCGGCTGCAAGCCACCGCCCATCGAGGCGGGCTTCATCCAGAGCATCGCTTACGCCCTTGCAAGAAGCCATGAGATGATGGAAGACCACGTCAGCGGCCGACATAGGGCTTTCGGCGCCATCATGTCCGGAGCCATGTTTCCTACGCAGTCGCGCGAGCATCTCGCGCCTTATGCAACAAGAGATCGACAGCCGGCCATGATCGGCCAAGACCATACCGCCATAGCCGCCGGGAAACGCCAGAAGAGGCATCAGATCGGGCGCGAGCGTCGAGCCCGTGAAGTGCGCCTTGAAGCTGAGCAGGTCCGACGGACGGCTGGTCTTTTCGAGCTGGCTTGGCAGCGGTCCCGGTTCCCAGGAACCGTGCGCGGCGACAATCACCGGCGCCCGCAAGGCCGTCGTCTCGTCGCCAGAATTCTCGCCCCTCGCCTGAATAAACACCTTTTGCATGTCCCCATCCCAATCGATGGCGACGGCCCGGCAAGGCTGGAAGATTTCGGCGCCCGCCGTTCGCGCCGCCTGCAAGAGCAACGCGTCGAGAACGTCACGGCCCAGCGCGCGACCGAAACCGTCTTTTGCAGAAGGACCATATTTTGCGTCCGGCATCGGCGCCGCGGCGCAGGTCTCGCCGGAAAAGAAGCCTACGCGGCGGATTTCGGGGCCAGCATTAACGCGCCAGGCATCGCCGATCTCCAGTCGGTCGAGAAGGGCGAGATTGCTTGCCGAGATGTATTCGCCACAGACCTTGCGGCGCGGGAACGCACTCTTTTCCACGATCGCCACGGACCAGCCGCGTCGGGCCAGTGTCAGTGCGGCGGAAGTGCCCGCCGGGCCGGCACCGATGACGATCGCATCATGGGTCGATAGGTTGCTCACGGGTTCAACTCAAAACCGGCATTGTCGCTGACACCGACGAAGACATGGGAAAAAAGACCGGCGCGTCGTTCCTCGAGCGGCTTGCGACCGGCCGCGAGCCAGAGACCGGAAAGTTCGCTGCCGCGAAAGCCGGCACGCACGCTCTGGGCCGCATCATGTCGTGTCACGTCATTGACGCCGATCACCGGTAGAAGGCGAGCCGCGGCAAGCGCCGGCATCGATCTCAGCGGTTCCGTCGCAAGCAGCAACGGAGCCTTCGGCGCCAGCAGAGAAAACAGACGCACCAGACTGGCATCGTCGAAATGATGCAGGAACAGATTGACGGTGATCGCGTCGAACGGCTTGCCCCCAGTGCCTTCCGCCCAGTCGAACACGTCGGCGGTGATGCCTTCGAGGATCCACCCCAGCCTGTCGAAATCGGCGGTGAGCTCAGCGGTGAGGAGATCGATGCGATCGAGCATTGTCAGTTCCACCTCGGGCCAATACCTGGCCATGCGCCGCGCCACTGCGAGCATAAAGGTGCCGTCGCCCGCGCCTATCTCCAGAATGCGCCGCGGCGGCTTCGGTGCGAATTTCCGTAGCAATGACGCCATGATCCGCGCCTGGAACATCAACGCGTTGATGCGGGTGAGATCGCGGCGCGAGGCGAGCGCCCGCGGATCGTCGGCCGCCAATCCGTCTAGGATTTCCGGGACAAGGCGACGTTGATTCAGTTCGCTCATGATACTGTTCGAAAGAGCATGGTTTCAGCCGTCAGGCCGGGTCCGAACGACATGCCGCAGCCCAGCAGGCCCGGCGGCGCCTTCAGCATCTCTTGCAGCGTGAACATTACGGTGGCCGACGACATGTTTCCATATCGGCGCAGCGCCTCGCGCGACGGCTTTAGCGCGGCCGGCGTGAGATTCAGCGCCCTTTCAACAGCGTCGAGAATCGAACGCCCGCCGGGGTGAACGGCCCAGAGATCGATCGCTTCGGGTGGCCGACCGCCGAGGAAGGCGTCCTGGTTGCTCAGCAGCGCGTCGTGGATCGCCGCAGGAACCTGACCAGAAAGAACCATGTCGAAGCCATGGTCGCGAATGTCCCACCTCATCAGATCCCGCCGCTCGTCCGCGACAAGGCAGTGAAAGCTGTCGAGCTTGATGCCGGGCGGTTCGGCGGTGACGAGCGCGGCCGCGCAGCCGTCGCCCCAAAGGCAGAAGGACAGCAGCTTTTCCAGTTCGGTGGTTTCGTTGAGATGCAAGGTGCAGAGTTCGATATTGACCAGCAGGACTCTCGATTGTGGGTCGGAGCGAACGATGTGGCGAGCCAGCTTGAGGGCGTTGACCGCTGCGTAGCAGCCCATGAAGCCGATCATCGTGCGCTCGACCTTGTCCGACAGGCCGCAGCTCTGAACCAGCTCCAAGTCGATGCCTGGCGCGGAAAACCCAGTGCAGGTGGTGACGATCAGATGGGTGATGCGCGAGGCTTCGTCGCCAAGCCGCAATCCGTCGACGCCTTTTTGTGCCAGCACAGGAGCGGCTTCGCAAAACATTGCCATTCTCGCGGCCGTCCCGGGGAATGCGCCTCGGACAAAGGTTCCCGCACGGTCGACATACGCGCCCTCGGGGTCGAGGGCTGGCGCAAAGCAGGAATACCGGCTTTCGATGCCGGCAAGGCCGGCCATGCGTTCGAAGATCCTCCTGCGATTGGCAGCAAGCATGGAAGCCGCGAACCGCAGATAGAATTGATGAACCTCATACTCCGGAACCGCTGTCGCGATCCGGTTGATGTAGGCGTTAGCAGACATTTCCGGTCTCCTTGGGCGTCGTGCGCGGTATCGTCGCTGCCGAAGGGTCTTTGCTCAACGGGGCACCAATGTTTGAGGCGCCGGCTTTGAGCGTTGCCTGTTCCGTAAACGTCTCCCAAAACGAGTTTCGTCCCGGCAATCGCTGCCTGCCGGAGTCGAGGTGTCCGCCACGCCTCTCCAGTATCGGTTCTCCAGCTTCAGTTCGCTGGTGATAACTGGAGCGGCTGCGCGCCCGAGCAAGCCCAGACGGCCGCCATCAGGGCCGGCATCGAACCGCGCGCTGCCAAGCAGCAAGAGCCGTTCGCGATTCAGGATGGGCTGGCAGGCCCTGTGCGGGAAATTGTGGGAACCTTGAAGTCTTCCAGCGGTTAGAGACTGGAGCCGCGAAAGCCAAGCTCAAGGCAATGGCTGATCAAGGTACCGCGAAGGATATCCTCGAGGCGTCGCGGACAAGTTACCAAAGGGCGGTCACCAAAAGGCGGTCACCAAAGGGAGCTAGAAATGCTCGGTCTCTCCAGTGCCCGTGATCGAATGGTTAAAGTACATGTCGGCGGGCGTGGCATCCGCAATCGCGAGATTCTGCAAGCCATGCGCGAAGTTCCGCGTGAGGCTTTCGTCGATCCTGGCTTCGAAGAGTTCGCTTATGAAGACGGACCACTGCCGATCGCGGACGGACAGACGATATCCCAACCTTATATCGTTGCGCTCATGATCGAGATGGCGGATGTCAAAGCCGGTGATCACGTGCTCGAAGTTGGTACCGGTTCGGGCTACGCGGCCGCCGTGATGAGCCGGATCGTCGGACAGGTCTACACGATCGAGCGTCATCCCGGTCTGGCTAAGTCGGCAAAACAACGTTTTGAAAAGCTGGGCTATCGGAACATCGAGGTCCGCACAGGCGACGGCACCAAGGGTTGGCCGGAGGCGGCACCATTCGATGCCATCGTGGTGGCGGCCAGCGGACCGGGTGCGCCGCTGGCTCTTCAGGAACAACTCGATGTCGGAGGCGTCCTTGTCGTTCCAGTCGGCGACGATCCGGATTTGCAGCGTCTGCTAAAGGTCACGCGCACAGGCGCTTCGGCCTACAGCGAAGAGGATTTCGGCGGGGTGCGGTTCGTCCCGCTCATCGGCGAACAGGGTTGGCCGGAAGGCGACAAGACGGCCGAGGTCGATCGGCCGCTCCGACATCCGCCTCCCGTCAGCCTGCCCGATATGATCGCGAGAGCGGCTGAACCGCTTCCGGATTTCGACGACCCGACCTTCGGCGAATTGTTCGATCGGTTTGCCGACCGGCGCGTCGTCCTACTTGGTGAGGCAAGCCATGGCACGTCGGAATTCTACAAGGCGAGGGCGGCGATCACCCGCAGGCTCGTTAAACGGCACGGTTTCACCATCGTTGCGGTCGAAGCGGATTGGCCCGATGCCGCCGCGATCGACCGCTATGTTCGCCATCGTCAGCCGCGAGCTGGCACCATTACGCCATTTCAGCGGTTTCCGACGTGGATGTGGCGCAACACCGATTTCGCGGCCTTCATCGAGTGGATGCGCCACCACAACAAGAAGCTTGAGCCATCCAGGCAAGCGGGGTTCTACGGCCTCGACATCTACAACATGAGCGGGTCCATCGCTGCGGTTCTCGACTATCTCGACCGGGTCGACCCGCGCGCGGCAAAGATCGCGCGCGAGCGCTATGGCTGCCTGACGCCATGGCAAAACGAGCCATCCACGTATGGTCGTGCTGTACTTACCGCCGGCTATCGGAAATGCGAGAAAGCGGTTCTTGAGCAGTGCCGGGATCTGCTCGCCAAACAACTCGAATATGCCCAATCGGACGGCGCCGATTTCCTCGACGCCAGCCAGAATGCCCGGCTGATCGCAGCCGCTGAGCGTTACTACCGGATCATGTACTATGGCGGCGCTGAATCCTGGAACCTGCGCGACACCCATATGTTCGACACGCTGGAACATCTGCTGGATGCTGGTGGCCCGAACTCCAAGGCCATCGCGTGGGCGCACAATTCGCATATCGGAGATGCCCGCCACACCGAGATGGGTGTCGTCAGGGACGAACTGAATATCGGCCAGCTCTGCCGGCAGCGTTTCGGCGATGAGGCAGCGTTGGTCGGCCTTGGCACCCATTCCGGCACCGTCGCCGCCGCCAGCGACTGGGATGGTGAAATGGAGGTGAAGCAGGTTCGCGCCTCCCACCCCGACAGCTACGAACGGCTTTGCCACGACAGCCGCATACCGCGTTTCGTGCTCGACTTGAGGCGCGACGAAGCGCTGCGCGAGCGCCTGCTGGAGCGCAGGCTGGAGCGCTTCATTGGTGTGATCTACCGGCCGGAAACAGAATTGCGCAGCCATTATGCCGACGTCTCCTTGCCCCAGCAATTCGACGCGTTCGTATGGTTCGACAAAACCGCAGCGGTGACGCCGCTTGGCCCGGAACACGCAGGAACCGGTGTTCCCGACACCTATCCGTTCGGACTTTAGCCGAGGCGGACAGGAGTCCATGAAGAAGACCGCAACAATTCATCCGGCTTGTGGTTTTTGAAACCGAAAGCCTCCTCTTCTCGATCGCCGGTGATCGGCCTTCGCCAATGGCGCGCTTCGCGTCGAGGCACTTCTCTCGGGCCAACGCGAGCGAGATTCCGTCTCTGCCAAATCTGCCGAGATAGACCGTCTCGCGGCGTCCATTCAGCCTGTAGTCCAGCCGAAACGAGATCGCGCCACTGGGCATGACGCGAACTTACATGCCGTCGCGGTCAGCAATCTTTTAGATTTTTTCTTTTTGTTTCAGTGCTTTAAGGGTGGCGTCCGTCAGCATACCCATTGCCTCCTGAAAAGTACCGTCAGTACGATTTCGAGGCTCTGTGGCAGGAAATTCCTTTTTCCTTCAATGCCTTAAGGTACACAAAAGTACCGTCACGAGCCTCATTCGCTCCGACGGTACTTAGAAAATTCGGGTGGGCAATATGCGGAAGGTCCGTCAAGCGGTCCGTCAAAGCCAATCTATGCGTACCGATTGTCGTCGCTGGTTGTCCCTGAAAGGATTTATCTTTGTTTTCAGTACGTTACGTCGCAGATTGGCGTATTTTCGGCGGTGTTTGAGTGGGTCTGAATCATTCCGTATGATTCCGCGCATGGGTGGTGCGCGTGATGTTCGCAAGAGTGGACGGCCTGCAAAACTTCTCGGTGTGGCTGGTGGCGCCAGCCAGGCAAAACCAGCGCTTCAAGCAAAACGGTATAACATCCTTTCGACGATCATCTTCGGCTATAGAATCGAGAAAACCATGGACAGACTGCGCGGTGCATTCGAAATCGGCGAGCACGGTCTGATCCTGCGCTCGCGACGAAGCGGACGACGCGACAGCTTCACGCTCGAGGAGCTCGACTTCGTCACCTCGGACGGCGAGCCGGTGCGAGGCTACCTTGCCCGCCCGCTGCACGACCGGCCGGTGCCCGCGGTCCTATGCATCCACGCGCATGGCTTTCGCTACGACATCGGCGCCGGCGAGCTGCTCGACGGCCGGGCAAGCCTTCAAGGCGCGCCCGGTCCGACATTCGCGGCGATGGGCTTGGCGACGCTGATGATCGACATGCCCGCCTTCGGGCTGCGCGCCGAGCCTGGCGAGAATGCACGCACCAAGGCCAGGCTGTGGCGCGGGCGTTCGCTTGCCGGCCAGATGGTGGGAGAACAGGCCGCCGCCTTTGCCTGGCTTGCCGCGCGCGACGACATTGTCGCCGACCGGATCGGTGTCTACGGCATGTCGATGGGCGCGACGCTCGGCTACTGGCTGGCGGCGGTCGAACCGCGCATCGCCTGCGTCGCGCATCTGTGCTGCTTTGCCGACTTCGCATGCCTGATCGACACCGGCGCGCACGATTTGCACGGCATCTATCTCACCGTTCCCGGGCTACTGAACCTGGCCGGCAATGGCGAGATCGCCGGGCGGATCGCACCCAGGCCACAATTCATAGGGATAGGCGACCAGGATCCACTGACGCCGCCGGCCGCTGTCGACCGCGCTCTTGCGCAGGCGCGGCACGCCTATGAGAGGGCCGGAGTCGCCTACAGGCTCGTTCTTCACCGCGAGCCCGAGGGTGGCCATGCCGAAACGCCGGCCATGCGCGCCGCAGTGGCCGGCTTCTTTCGCAAGCACCTTGCCGTCTAATGCATGTCGCCCAGAAGTGTGCAGCGGTTCTGGGACAACGACATGCATCAAGACAAAGACTTTAAAGCGCGTCGACTGAATCCGTTTCAGCGCGACGCGCTTTAAGCAATTCCAGGAAAGTGTGTCCGGAATCGCGCAGAACAAGAGTCAGAGCGAAGGCACCCGCAGCCCGGCGGAATCGAACAGGTGCATACGTTCCGGATTGAGCCGCAGGCTGATCTTCCTGTCGCCGGCATCGAGGCCTTGCCGGTTCAGCACTGCGACCATCTTCTCATCGCCGGCCATGGTGGCGTGAACGACCGTCTCGGGGCCAAGGGCCTCGATCAGTGTGACATGCGCCTCGACGCTGCCCGCGCCGCCTGGCGAAAGGTCGACGTCGTGCGGCCGAATGCCCAGCGTCGCATCGTCCCCGGACTTCAGGGCAGCGCCATTGGCCGCGATCACCGCCGCCAGTCCGCTCGGGCCTTCCACCGCGACTTCGGTCGCGCTGGCCGAACGCACCTTCACCTGCAGCAGGTTCATGCGCGGCGCGCCGATGAAGCCGGCGACGAACAGGTTCGCCGGCGCGTTGTAGAGGTCGAGCGGCCGGCCGACCTGCTCGATCTTTCCGGCGCGCATCACCACGATGCGGTCGGCCAGCGTCATCGCCTCGACTTGGTCATGGGTGACGTAGACCATCGTGGTCGCCAGCCGCTTGTGCAGGGCCGCCAGCTCGGCGCGCGTCGAAATGCGCAGTTCGGCGTCGAGATTGGACAGCGGCTCGTCGAGCAGGAAGGCGGTCGGGTTGCGCACCACCGCGCGGCCGATCGCCACGCGCTGCTTCTGGCCGCCCGACAGCTGGCCGGGCCGGCGGTCGAGATAGGGCGCGATCTCCAGCATGCGCGCCGCTTCCGTGATGCGCGCATCGACCTCGGCCTTCGGCATGCGGATGTTTTCCAGCCCGAAGGCAAGGTTCTGGCGCACGCTCATATGCGGGTAGAGCGCATAGGACTGGAACACCATGGCCAGCCCGCGCTGTGCGGCCGAAACCTCGGTGACGTCGGCGCCGTCGATCTCGATCCTGCCGCTGGTTGGCCGGTCGAGCCCGGCAATCAGCCGCAGCAGCGTGGACTTGCCGCAACCCGAAGGGCCGACAAGCACCAGCATCTCGCCGTCGCCGACATCGAGATTGATGCCGTGAAGGATCTTCACCTTGCCGTAGGCGCGATCGATATCGGTCAGCGTTATCCGTCCCATTGGCACCCTCACTTCAGCCCGGTGCCGGCAATGCCGGACGTGATGTAACGCTGCAGGAAAACGAAGACGAGGACGACGGGGATCATCGTCACCACGGTCATCGCCAGGATGTAGTGCCACTGCACGTTCAGCTGGCCGGCATAGGTGTTGAGCCCGACCTGGAGCGTGTAGAGCTCCTTGCGCGACAACACCACCAGAGGCCACAGGAAGTCGTTCCAGCGCCAGACCACCGAGAAGATCGCCAGCACCGCGAGCGCGGGTGCCGCAAGCGGCAACACGATGCGCCAGTAGATCTGCCATTCCGAGGCATTGTCCATGCGCGCCGCGTCGAGCAATTCGTCCGGGATGGTCAGCATGTACTGGCGTAGCAGGAAGACGCCGGTCGGCGTCGCCACGGTCGGCAGGATCACCCCCCACAGCGAATCGAGCAGGCCGACGGCGCTGACCACCGAATATAGCGGCACCAGGATGACCGACAGCGGCACCATCAGTGTCCCGACGATCACCAGCATGGTGAGATCACGGCCGCGGAATTTGTATTTCGATAGCGCGAACGCCGCCATCGAATTGGTCAGCAGCGTGATCAGCGTCGCCATTGCGGTGACGAAAACCGAATTGCGGAGATAGTGCAAGAAGTCGAAATGGACGAAGGGCTCGGTGTAGTTCCCTGTCGCGAAGCCGATCTCGCGCACCGGCTGGCGGTCAGCGATATTGACCTTGACGATGTCCTTCGGCGCCTTCGGATCGACCATCTGCGCCACAATACCGATGCGGCGCAGCTCGGCCATGATCCTGGTCGAGCCGTCAGGCAACTTCACCGAGTAGAGAGGAAGCGGCGTGTCGTAGCCTTCGACGCTGGCCTGCTGGCTGACATAGGGCAGAATGGTCGGCGGGAACTCGGCAAGCTGCGCCGGCGTCTTGAACGACGAGCCGACCAGCCAGACGGCCGGGCCGAACATGATGACGAGACCGCCGATCAGCCACAGCCAGCTGACAATATCGGTCCAGTGCCAGGAACGGCCACCGCGCCGGCGGGTCAGGAATGTCGTGACGCCGCTCATTGGCGCGCTCCTTTGCGCTCGCCGCGGCGCCCGACCTGCAGCTGCAGCAAGGTCAGCACGACCAGCACCAGCCCCATCAGGATGGACGCCGCCGAGGCAAGGCCCGGATTGCGCAGAAGCGAGGCGAAGCCGATCTCGTAGATGTACTGGGTGAGGTAGAGGGTCGAGGTTCCCGGCCCGCCGCCTGTCAGCACATAGACCTCGTCGAAGATCTGCACGGCGCGGATCAGCGCCAGCACGATGACGACGAGCAGGTTCGGCATCAACAGCGGCAGCGTGATGCGCCAGAACACCCGCGCCGGCCTGGTGCCGTCCATCTCGGCCGCCTCGTAAAGATCGCGCGGGATGGCCTGCAGGCCGGCAAGCAGGATGAGCGTGTAGAAACCCATATGGGCCCACACCGAAACGCTGACGGCGGCGGTAAACGCCCAGAACCGGTCGGTCAGCCAGTTGTAGGGCTCGCCGCCGAGGTCGTGCACGATCAGGTTGAGCAGCCCCTGGCGTTGCAGGATCCAGCGCCAGATCAGGCCGGTGACGACCGGCGACAGCAGCACCGGAAAGAAGAACACCGCGCGCCAGAAGGAGCGTCCGACGATCTCGCGGTTGAGGATCAGCGCGGTCGCGATCGACACCACCGTCATCAGCGCCACCTGCACGACGACGAACAGGCCGGTATTGTGCACCGCCTTCCAGAACAGATCCTCGCGGCAGGTGGCGGTATCCAGATAATTGCTGCAGTCGAGCAGGCGCTGATACTGCTCCAGTCCGACGAAGTTGCGGTCCTGCAGGAAGTAGGCCGTGCCCGACGTCGCCGAATAGAAGAAGTTGATGACCAGCGGCACCAGCACGAAGATGCCGAAGATCGCCATGTTCGGGGCAAGGAAGAAGGCGGCCATGCCGCCTGTGCCCGTCGCGCGCTGCCAGGATTTGAGCGGCACGTTGACGATGGATGCAAGCCAGATGACCGGCGCCGCAAGCGCGGCGCCAGCCCATGTCTTGAGTGTCGCGGCGGCGCTCACTTGGCCTCGGCGACCTTGTCGGCGATATCCTGGTCGATCTTGGCCCAGGCAGCGTCGAGTGTAAGCTCGCCCGCCATCACCTGGCTGACGCGGGTCACCAGCGCGGCGAAATAGGCGTTGGACCATTTCCACGGCGGCAAAGCGTCGGCAGCGGGCAAGGTCTCACCTGCCGCCTTGACGAATGTGTCGAGGGCCGGGCCTACATTCTTGTCGGCCGAACCCCATTTCAGTCCGCCTTTCGCGACAACGCCCATGTGCGCCGGCAGGAACAGTGTGCGCTCGCTGAACTCCTTGACGATGTTTTCGCTGGCCAAATAATCCATGACCTTGGCGACGTCCTTGGGATTCTTGGTGTATTTGATGGCGACAAGTGCCGCACCACCCTTCACGCCCGAACAACCGGCCGTGCCGCAGGGCGAGCCGGTCGCCACCCAGTCGAAACTGTCGCCGATCTTGGTCGACAGATTGGCGACCTGCCAACTGCCCGAGTAATAGAACGGGATCTGCGCGTTGATGAAATCGTCGGCTGCGGCGCGGTAGGTCGAGCCCGCCGCCGAGACCCAGGTATCCTTCAGCATCAGGCCCTTGGCGGTCCAGTCGACGAGCTTGCCGACGAACGCCTTGGTGCCGTCATCCACCTTCGCCGGCTTGCCGTCGGCGCCGATATAGTTCGCGCCATAGGAGACATTGGCGCCCGAAATGCGGTGGCCGGAGCGATCGATCGCGAACGCCGCCGGAAGCTGCTGGCTCTTCGCCACTTGCGCCGCGGCGTTGATCCAGTCGTCCCAAGTTGCCTTGTCGCCGGGCAGCGCCACGCCGGCCTGTTCGAACAGTGTCTTGTTGGCAAAGCCACCGGTCAAGGTAAGCTGCGTCATGAAGCCGGTGATGGCTTTCGAGCCGTCGGGGCGCATCCAGTCCAGCGTGTCGCCGAAATTGTCGTCCCAGTATTTCGGATCGGCCACCAGCGGCCTGAGATCGAGCCAGTGCTGGGCAAGTTCCTTGATGTTGGTAACGCGGGCGATGTCCGGGCCCTGGCCGGCCTCGAGCTGGATCGGCAGCTGTTCCTGGATCACCTTGTAAGCAACATTGTCGAGCGTGACATGGATGTCGGGATTGTCCTTCATGAAGCGGTTCAGAAGGTCCTGGATGACGTCGCCTTCGACGCCGTCCGAATACCACATGATGCGTACGTCGCCGGCAAACGCGCTGGTCGACGCGAGCAGGCTGACCGATATCGCGGCCAGCAAGGTGCGGGGCTTGGTCATGCTTCGTCTCCTCCTTTGTCGGGGCTGCGCCCCTATTTATTCAAGCCGCCCGCCCTCTCCTCTCGAGGGCATGGCTTGATCCTCCCTATTGCCTGCGTTTCATGTGTGTCGCCTCGCCACGCACGGTCCAGCCGGCCGGATCAAGTGTCCGTCCCTCAGCCATGATCCTCGCGTCGGCGAGGAAACGCACGGTGCCGTATTCCGGATCCTCGACCGTCAGTTCGCCATCCGCGCCCGGCCGCACCGCCAGGTCAGCAAAGGCGGCCGCCCAGGCTTCGAGCGTCGGCAGACCGGCGTCCCGGTCGCCGAGGCGCACGATCCATGTCGTCCTGCGCCCGGCCGCCCGCAATTCGTTGCCCGCTGTCGGACCGCCCTTGACCTCGACCAGCGGCACATCTGTCTTCAGCATGGCGAAGGCCTCGCCCGATTGCGCGAACGCCCGACGGCCATCCACCTTCGCGGCGTCGAAGACATCAGCCGGAAACCAGGCGTGGGTGAAGTCGGGCTGTTCGTCCGAACAGGTGAAGCTGACGACGGCGAGGTCGCGATATTGGTGAACCCTTGGCAAGGTGCCCGAGCCGCCCCAGTACGACGGCCTGCCATAGCCCGACTGCAGAACTTCGCCCGGATGGTTGATCCAGATCTGCGCGTCCGGATTGGTGCCCAACCGAGCGTGGATGACGGTCTCCTGATAACCCCACTGGTTCCAGCGATAGCCGGCGGCGCTGCCCATCGCATGGTCGCGCGTCTTGTGGTGATAGAGCCGCGCGAAGCGGTCCTGCCCCTGCGCGAAACTCCACTCCCACGCCGTATCGTCAGCGACGGAAGCAATCGTCGCCAGTTCGTGGGGAACACTCAGGCCGTGATCGCGCAGGCAGAGCGCAAGCTGCGGCAGCGCATGGAAGCGCATGCCGTAATTGCCCTTGCCCCAGACCATGCGGCAGATGCCCGACAATTCCAGCGAACGCGCGGCGCGCAACGTGTGTTCGTAGGAGCGGCCTTGTGCGCCGGTCAGCATGCCGTGATGGGCGGAGCGGGCGACGATCTCCAGCAGGCGTATCACCGCCTTGCCGGCACGTTCGGCGATGTCCTTGTCCGGCGCCAGCGCGTAAAGCGCGCACAGGCCCTTGAGGTCGATCGGGAAATAGGGCGCCGAATTGAATTCGGCCATTTCCCACGCCTCGAAATGGTCGAGCCAGGCGCGCACCCGCGCGGCCCCGACGGCGGACTGCTCGCGACCAAGACGGCCCGAGCGTACGAAGCGAGCCTCGGGCAAAATCCCGCCGGCGAGATAGGCGGCGGTGTGGAAGAGCAGCGCGTGGTTCTCGGAAAAATACCACTGCACGTCGTTGCCGGGCTCGTCCATCCAGTACCGGTAGCCGCGGATTGCGTTATCGACACGCGCGCGCAGGCCAGCCTCGAGCCTATCGCCATATGCCCCACGGCACCACAGCAGCGGCACCAGGATGAAGTCGGCGCAGTCGTGACAATCCTCGATCGCCGGCAGCGCGCCGGAGATCATGGCGTCGGTCTCGGCGCCCTCCTGCCCTATCGCCAGCCGCGCCAGCGCGCGCACCGTGTCGGCCTCGGCGTGGTCGGCAACCTCGCTCAGCGCCTCGTCGACGCGCGCGGCAAGCGTGCCCGGCGCATCGCCCTGGCGGCGCGCGTGGCAGATCTCGACCCCGAAGACGCGCGACGCGGCATGGCCGCCCACCGTCAGCGTCACCTTGAAATGGCGAAAGTCGGCGGGCAGTTGCTCCGTATCGGCGATCGGCAGCCGCATCCGGCCGGCGGGCAATTCGAACGCAAAGCGTACCGGCGCCTCGATCGACATGAAATCGCCCTCGATCTCGACCGCAACGTGGGCATCGCGCGGCAGCGCCACGCCTGTCACCAGCGCCACCTCGCCGCCATCATAGGCGGGGCGTTCGAAGCGCATGTCGTCGAGCGCCGCCTCCATCGCGTCGGCGACCGCGCTCTCGACCTCGATCGGCAGCGCGACCGAGATGGCTGGGCCCGAGAGATAGTCCAACTGGAAGTAATAGCGGGCGTCGCGCTCGGCGAGGTCGTCGAACCAGATGCGAATATCGTTGCGCCCGGCCTTGAGTGCGACCTTGAACTCCTCAGCGCTTTCCAGATTGCGGCCGTAGGGCGCCATCCAGCCGGCCTCGGCACCATTGATGAAGAGCACGGCGCCGCCGCATGTGCGCAGCCGCAGCAACGCCTCGCCGGCCGAAGCGGCTTCGATGATCGTCTCGGCCCAGGTGCCAAGCACAGTCGGCCGGAACCAGAAGCCCGACAGGTCGACACGCGGCGAGGCGAAGGGCAGCCAGATGCGCCCGGCGTCGAATGCGGAACTGACCTGTGGATGCTTGCCACGGCGCTCGGCTGCGAACTCGGTGCGGCAGGGATATTCGTGCGGGATGAAATTCTTGTGCTTGGTCAGGAAGAAGAAGGGGTCCATCTCTCCCTTCATCGGCTGGTCGGCCACGTCGTAGCGCTGCTCGGCGACAGGGCCGAGCCGCCAGTAGACGACCGGTTGTCCCGCCGCCAGCGGCCGGCGCAGCGTAAAGTCGGTCCGGACGTTTTGCGCGGTCACACTCATCGCAGATCCTTCACGGCAACCGGGGCTACATCGGTGTAGGCCTGGTTCTCGCCGGTCATACCCCAGACGAAGGCATAGGGGCCGGTGCCGGCGCCCATATGGATAGACCAGGCCGGCGACAGGACGACGTCACCGTCTGCGACCATCAAATGGCGGGTGTTGTCGGGCTGGCCCATCAGATGGACGACCCGGTCGGCCGCCGCGAGGTCGAAATAGCAATAGGCCTCCATGCGCCGCTCGTGCAGATGCGGCGGCATGGTGTTCCAGATGCTGCCCGGCGCGAGATCGGTGATGCCCATCAGCAGCAGGCATGACGGGGCGACCTCGGGATGGATATACATGCGCAGCGTGCGCTTGTTGGCGCGCGCCTCCTCGCCCAGCAGCAGCGACTTGGCCTCGCCCCTGGCGATAAGGCGATGCGGGATGTCGGCGCCGGCCGGCACCGAGTTCATGTAGAAATGCGCCGGCCGCTCCGGATCGTCGCTTTCCAGCGTCACCTCGCGCGCGCCGCGGCCGACATAGACGACGTCGCGGCTGGCGACGGTGAAGCGCGTGCCGTCGACAGTGACGTTGCCGGTGCCGCCGAGATTGGCGATGCCCATCTCGCGCGCCGTGAAGAACAGCTCCGTGCCGACATCCGCGCCGGTGCCGAACAGCAGCGGGTTGGCGAGCGGCACCGCGCCGCCGACAATCATGCGGTCGATATGGGTATAGGCGAATTCGATCGCGCCCGGCCGGAACAGGCCCTCGACCAGGAATTCGGCCCTCAGCCGCTCGGTATCCATGCCGGCAATGTCGGCCGGCGATGCGCCGTAGAGCGTCCGCATCATGCCGCCTCCACCTTCGCCTGCAGATGCCGCGAGCCCTCGGTCAGGCACAATATCGCCAGCGCCTGGCCGTAGCCCGTGGGATGGATCGGGATGTCGCGATAGAACTGCAGATCGTGGCCCATGCGCGTGCCGTAGGACACGTTGGCCACCACGCCGTTGGCGTCGATGTTAGCGACGACCGCTTCCAGCGCACGCAACCCGGCGGTCTCGCACCACGCTGGGCCGATGCCAAGCCTTGCCGCTTTCATCAGCCCATAACCGAAGCCGGCCGTGGCCGAGATCTCTTCATAAGAGGTCGGATCGTCAAGCAAGGTACGCCACGCGCCCGACTTCGCCTGCAGCTTCAGCAGCGCCTCGATCTGCGTCTCCAGCATGCCAAGCAGGTAGGCTTTCACCGAAGGGGCGATCTCGGCGAACTCCATCAGGTCGAGGATGCCGACCGTGATCCAGGCATTGCCCCGCGCCCATAGCGCCCGAGCGAAATTGTTGCGGCCTTCGAACGCCCAGCCATGAAACCACAGCCCCGATGCCGGATCGGCGAGATAGCGCGCATGAACGAGGAACTGCCGTTCAGCTTCCTCAACGAAGCGCCGCTCACCGGCGGCCTGGCCATAGGATGCAAGAAACAGCGCCACCATGAACAGCGTGTCGTCCCACAATTCGCCATCGTTGACTCGGTCCGAGACATCGTGCTGGAAGCCGCCTTCGGGCGTCCGCGGCATTGCGGCTACGATCTGCTCGGCCCAGCCGCGCAAGACAGGCTCGAAACGCGGCTGGCGCTGGCGTCGCCACAATTCGCTCAGCGCCAGCAAGGGCGCGGTGGTGTTGACATTCATCGCCGGCAGCCCGGCGGCGATGCGCCGGTCATACCAGGCCTCGATCGTCCACAGCAGCTGCTCGTCGCCGGTCTGCGCCCACAACCGCACCAGCCCGTAGAGCCCAACGCCTTGCGGCCATTCCCAACTGTCGAAGCTGACATAGTCGCCCGGCGTGCCGTCGAGATTGGGCTCGTCGAACCGCCCGTCATGGCGCAGGCCGGTCATGCCGGCAACGAGGCTGGCGAGCGCGGAATTCAGGCGTTCGGGCGACAGCGGCATCACTCCTCCGGGTTTTTCCGCTTCTGTCAGAACTGTCCCACAGGCATTTTTCTTGCGCAATCTGAAAATTTTTTGCAGGATTGAACGGCACTGCTGGAGAGGCACATGACAGTCCAAGGCAAAAGGGGTCGCCCCAGCCGCCGCATTCGACTCGAGGAGATCGCGGCGCGCTGCGGTGTCTCGGTCAGCACCGCCTCGCGGGCGCTGAGCGGTGTCGGCGGCGTGCGCGAAGAACTGCGCACCACCATTATCGAGACGGCGAAATCGATGAACTACGCCATCCCGGCCTCGGTCGCCGGTCGCAAGGTGATCCTGGCGGCAAGCAGCGTGGCCATGGTCGACAGCGCCCGCAGCCAGTTCACCTACCACGTGCTCGACGGGCTCAACGAACGCGCCCGGCTGCTCGGCGTCGAACTGGTGACCCGGCCGGTCTCGACGCCAGAGGATGAAATCGCGCTGCTGCGCGAATCCGAGCGCGACGACAGCGTCGCCGGCTGCTTGTTCCTGACGCTGGATGATGACGACGTGCTGACGCTGGCGGCCGGATTTTCCAAGCCGATCGTGCTCGTCAACGGCGACGATCCCTCGATGCGCCACTCCTCGGTCACGCCCTGCAACCGCTCCGCCGCCATGCTTGCCGCGCAGCATCTCATCGGCCTTGGCCACCGCCGCATCCTGTTTCTGATGCGGCGCGGCCGGCGCACCATCGAGCGCCGCTACGAAGGCTGGCGCGATGCTTTGGTGGCCAGCGGCGCGGCCGGCTTCGAGGATCTCGTGGTCGAGGTGCAGGATTGGCTGCCCGAACTTGCCAGCAAGGCGGTGAAAGAGCGCATCGCCGCGCGTGGTCTCGACTTCACCGCCGTGCTGACAGCCGGCGACAGCCTGGCCTTCGGCGCCATCGCCGGCGTCCAGGAGGCCGGCTATACGGTACCCGCCGATGTCTCCGTCGTCGGTATGGACGACCTGCCGCTGGCGGCCTTCTGCAGCCCGCCGCTGACGGCGATGCACATTCCCATGCGCGAGATCGGCTCGGCAGCACTCAGCCTGCTGCTCGATGACATGGCCCATTCGGGGCTGCCGCGCCGCGTCGAGCTTGCCTGCAATCTGGTGGTGCGCCAGTCGACGGCACCAGCCCGGGCCGGCGCCGGCCGACATCAGCCGGCGCCTTGAGCCTGCGACGTGCCGCCGGCAAACAGCAGCGGCGAACCGTCCTGCGTCTCCAGTTCCAGCACGCGCCCCAGCAGGATCATGTGATCGCCGGCCGGGAAGCGGTCGGCGACGCTGCATTCGAACCGCGCCAGCGCCCGCGGCAGCAGCGGTACCCCATGAGCGTTCCAGGCGAGGTCGAGACCGGCAAAGTCGGAGCCGGATTTCGAGAAGCGCCAGCACAGATCGGCCTGATCCTGCGCCAGCACGTGGATGGCGTAGTGGGCGGCGCTGGCAAAAGCATCGAAGCGGCGTGAGTGGCGCCCGATCGACCACAGCACCAAAGGCGGATCGAGTGACACCGACGAGAAGCTGTTGGCGGTGATGGCAAGCGGCCCGCCGGCCGTGCCGGCGGTGACCACCGTGACACCGGTGGCGAAGCGCCCGAACGCGTTGCGCAGACTGCCGGGATCAAACACGACATGTTCCATCAGTGCCGCTCCCCGGTTCCCAACGGCGTGGCCGGCATCTCGTCCGGCACCCGGCCATAGGCATGCGGCAGCGAACAGGTCTTGAGCTGTGGCAGCACCTTGGTGCCGAAATGCCGCGCCTCATCGAGATGCGGATAGCCGGAGAAGATGAAGGCGCGGATGCCCATTTTCCTGTAGGCCTCGATTTCCGACAGCACCTGGTCGACCGAGCCGACAAGGGCCGCGCCGCAGCCTGAACGCGCCCGCCCGACGCCCGTCCACAAATGCGGCTCGACATAGCCTTCCGCGTCGGCGATCTCGCGGTTCCTGGCCTGGTGCGATACGCCGAGCGATCGGGCGTCGAGCGCCCGTTCGCGGATCGCCCTGCCCTGTTCGTCGTCCAGCTTCGAAACCAGTTCGCGCGCGTATTCCTTCGCCTCGGCCTCGGTGTCGCGCACGATCATGTGGATGCGCAGGCCGTAGTCGAGCGTGCGCCCGTGCCGCGCGGCGCGCTCATGCACGGCCTTCATGCTTTTGGCCAGTTCCTCCCTGGTTTCCGGCCACATCAGATAGACGTCGCACTGTTCGGCGCAAAGTTCGAGCGCATCCGGCGAATAGCCGCCGAAATAGAGCAGCGGACCGCCATTCTGCTGATAGGGCTTGGCCGGCGCCGTTGAGACCCCTTTGAAACGATAGATCTCACCCTCGAAATCAATGCTGTCCCGTGTCCAGGCCTGGCGCAGGATCTGTACCACCTCGCGCGAGCGCTGGTAGCGGTAGGCGCTTACGGCTGTCTCGCCGGGAAAATCCGACGAGATGACGTTCAGCGTCAGCCGGCCTTCCAGCATATGGTCCAGCGTGGCAACCGTACGCGCCAGCATGATGGGCTGCATCTCGCCGCAGCGCACGGCCGCCAGCAGATTGATCTTCGACGTGATCGGCGCGCAGCCGGCAACGAAGCTCAGCGTGTCCTGGCCGACCTGGTAGGACGATGGACACAGAATGTTGCGGAAGCCGAGTTCCTCCGACGTCTTCACGATCTCGGAGCAATGCGCCCAACTCGAGCGCAGCGCGCCGTCCGGCACGCCGAGATGGCGGTAATCGTCCGAGCAGAGCGCGGCAAACCAGGAGATTTCGGCTGCGTCGAGATCCGGCGAGGTGATGGGGACGATGGTCATGGCCGCTCTCTTGGAAGGTCGCTGGCTTGGGCAGTGCGAATGGGACTTGCGTAGCATCGGGTTTTATGTAGATCAATACTGTATCAATTTTGCGGGCAGAGGCTAAGATCCACTGAGGAGCAGAATGCAGTTGACCAGGGCCGACCCCGGCCATCGATCCAGCCAGTTGCGCGGGCCACTACCGGTGCACCTTCAGATCAGCGAAATGCTGATCCGCGAAATCGCCGCTGGCCGGCTTGCCGACGGCGCACGGCTGCCCACTGAGCGCGAGATGGCGCAAAACCTGGGGATCGCCGTCGGCACGCTCCGGCGCGCGCTGGCCGACCTGACCGAGAAAGGCCTGCTCGACCGCATTCAGGGATCGGGCAATTATGTGCGGGCGAGCGGCGACCTGCTCGGGGTCTATGCCTTCTTCCGGCTGGAGCGCATCGACGGCGGCGGGCTGCCGACCGCGGAGGTGCTGTCGGTCGACCGGCTGTCGAAATCGTCCGACCTGCTGGAATTCGGAAGCGCGCGCGAGGCCCACCGCATCCGCCGGCTGCGGCGGCTCGATGGCGAGCCGGCCGCGGTTGAGGAGATCTGGCTCGACGCCAGCCGCGCCGAGCGGATCGACCGCGATGACATCTCGGAATCGCTCTATCTCCATTACCGGCTCGCGCTTGGCTTCTCGGTTGCCCGCGCCGAGGATCGCATCTCCGTCGCGCCCGCGCCCGGCTGGGCGCCGACCGATTTCAGGCCGCTGGCGGGAACGGTGGTAGGCTTCATCGAGCGCATCGCCTGGGCCGATGACGGAGCCAGCGTGGAATATTCCCGGAGTTGGTTCGATCCGGACGTGGCGCGCTACGTCACCCGTTTCAAATAGACCTGAAAAAGGAAAGGCGCCGCGTGACCAAATTATCGATCGGCTACGGCATCATCGGCTGCGGCATGATGGGCCAAGAGCACATCCGCAACATCGCGCTGCTGCCTGACGCTCATGTGGTCGCGATTTTCGAGCCCGACCCCGAAATGCTGGCGCAGGCGCTGGCGCTGACGCCGGGCGCCCGCCCGGCTAACTCGATTGCCGGGCTGCTGGCCGTGGACGCGGTCGACTGCATCTTGATCGCCAGCCCCAACCACCGTCACCTCGCCCAGTTGGAGGAGATCGCGGCGCTGCGCCCGCTGCCGGTGCTGGTGGAAAAGCCGCTGTTCACCGACGCCGCCGATGCGGGGCGAATTGCGGCCCTGACCGCCCGGTTGCCGCTGGTGTGGGTGGCGATGGAATACCGCTACATGCCGCCGGTCGCCGCCTTCCTCGAGCAGGCCGCCGATGCCACCGGCGGCATCCGCATGCTGACCATTCGCGAGCATCGCTTCCCCTTTCTGGCCAAGGTCGGCGACTGGAACCGCTTCAACCGCAACACCGGCGGCACCTTCGTCGAGAAATGCTGCCACTTCTTCGACCTGATGCGGCTGATACTCAAATCCGACCCTGTTCGCGTGATGGCGAGCGCCGGACTGGCGGTGAACCATCTCGACGAGCGCTACGACGGCAAGACGCCGGATATTCTCGACCATGGCTATGTGCTCGTCGACTTCGCCAGCGGCGCGTGCGCCATGCTGGAACTGTGCATGTTCGCCGAAGGCAGCCGCTACCAGGAGGAACTCACTGCCGTCGGCGGCAACGGAAAGATAGAATGTCTGGTGCCCGGGCCGGGGCGCTTCTGGCCGAAGCATCTCGGCGACGCCCCCAGGCCGCAGCTGATCGTCAGTCCACGTAATCCGCCCGGACCGCGCCTGCTGGAGATCCCGGTCGCCCCCCGGCTTCTCGCAGCGGGCGATCACAATGGTTCGACCTATTTCCAGCATGTGCGCTTCGCCGCCGCGGTTCGCGGGCAAGGCCAGGTCGAGGTGACGCCACAGGACGGCTGGTGGGCTGTCATCATGGGCCTCGCCGCCCAAAGATCGGCCCGAGAAGGCCGTGCCATCGAACTCGCTGCAGAATTCGCGTTGCCGATCTGATTCAGGAGCCAACCCTTGCGCCTGTTGGATTGTGTCGCGACGAGTATTAAGTCTCGTCGGTGACGACGATGATCGTCGGCGCGCCGCCGGAACTGAACGACGCGGCGTGCTCCAAGGCTTCCTTGCCGCCCTTGGACGCTGCACAGCTTTTCAGTGCATCGATCGTCGGAAAGCTTACTTCGGACATCAAATGGTAGGGCGGTGGCGCAAACGCCGGCCGACCACGCGCTTGGTGGCTACACCTGTCGCGCCGATGAGTCTCGGGCCGGCGTAGGAAAGATGCTCGTCATGATAGGCACGCTCAAGAACTGGCACGAAAAATCTTCCGAGGTTTCGCCAACTATCGGGACCAATCGGACGATTTTTTGCTCCTGGCGGAGGCCGACAGTGGGTCCGCGCAGTCTCTCTTGAAGGGTCGAGATGACTGCCTTGCGCTTGCTAATAGACCTTGAAAGCGCCTGCATCTGCTCGCGCATCCAAGTCCGTGATCAGCATGTGCCCCGGCGAGACGGTGATCGAGATTGCGAGTTCGGCACGAGCGAGAGCATCTTGGGCGGTCAGGCTACTGGCCCAAAATACAGGAACCTCCCCTTCCATGATCTCGACCGCGTCACCCCAGTCGGGGGCCATCAAGTCTTTTATCCCAATGATGGTGGGCTCTCCGACGTGGATAGGAGAGCCGTGGGCATGCGGGAAGCGTGCGGTGAGGACGCGAACCTTGTCGACGTCGCAACGCCTTATCGGGCGCATGGAGACGACCATTTCACCACCAAAGGATCCGACGCCGTGCGTCTCGATCCTGGTCCGGAATTTGGGCAAGGCTTTGCCGCATCCGATGCTGCGGAGTTTGATGCCCTTCTCGGCAAGGGCGGCTTCGACGGTAAGCGAGCTGCCCAACGCGAAAACGGCAAAGTCATCTCGCCACAGGTCGATGATGTCGGTTTTCCGATGGATCATCTCGCCGAAGCAATAAATGTTGTACTGGGGCGCATCGGTGCGGATATCGATGTCACCCAGAGTCGGGAGCAATGGACTGCCGGCGCGGCTCACGCCCACCAAAGGACAGGGTTTCGGGTTGCGGACGCAAAACTGATGGAAATCGCTGGAGAAGCTGCGCGGCACAATCACGACATTGGCCTGGAGCTTGCCGCGCGCAAGCCCTCCCGTATGCCCTTCATAGGCACCCATTCTAACCAGTCTGCGCAGCCTGTCTGCATCGACCAGTCGCAAATCCTCATAGATCAATGAAGTGGTCTGGCGAGCCATGGCTTCCGAGGCATATGCATGTTCAGAGACACGTCGAGAGCGCGTAAGATCATCGACGGGCCGGCCGCTTGTCAAATTATCAGAATCTTTCCTCGTCGATAAATTGTATTTATTGGTCGGCCAACAGAGACTTCAACTATTATTAGCCTCTGCTCATAAAGCTGTTATTGTCATTGACAACCGCGGCAGCCGATCGCTTCTATCTGTCGGCCTGCTTCGTGCAGAAAACCCAGGTCTCGGTTCATGTAGAAGAGCAGGAAAGCCGCGTAGAGGACAAGGACGAGGCTGAACACCAGCGTCTTGACGACCAGTGAGAGCGCAAAAACATTCAAGTGCGGCGAGGCGCGCGCCAGGAAAGCCAGCACAATGTCGGACAGGAGCATGCTGACGACGACCGGAAAAACGAGGGTCAGTGCCATCACCAGGATGCGATTCAGCAGATCGAGAAATATCCCGGCAGCATCCTTGCTGAACACAGGCAGAAGTTGGTCGATCGGCCAAAGGCCGTAGCTGTCGTAGAGGCTGGTCAGGGAAAGCTGCAGGCCACCGGCCGCCAGATAGATCGTGACCATGATGACGGCGAGCAAGGTGCCGGTGGCACTCGTCTCATGGGTCATCATCGGGTCGATCAGGGTCCCCATCGAGGACCCGCGCTGCAGATCCAGGATATCGCCCGCAGCCTCCGCCGCCCAGAACGGTATGCCCATTGCCAGCCCAAGCGTCACCCCGACAACGACCTCCTTGAGCATGTACAGGACGATCATCGTCATCGCGATATCGGTGTTCGTCACCTTGGTCACGATCATCGGAAAGACCGGAACCGCCAATGCCAGGGCCACGCCGTTGCGCAGAAGCCCGGATAACGGCACACGCGAAAAGAGCGGCATCAGGAGCATGAAACCGGTCAGGCGTGCGAGCGCGAAAGCACCTGCCAGAAGATAGAACTGGAGCTCCTTGACAGACGCGAAGAGTGGTTCGACCGACATCCGCTTGCCTCAGCGCGTGACGACGGGGAATTCGTCCAGCGCCGTCGAGGCCTGCTCCGCGATCTGCTGACCGAGCAGCGGACCGAAGACGATGATGACGAGCAGGATCACGACGAGCTTGATCGTCTGCGGCAGCGACTGGTCCTGAATCTGCGTCAGCGCCTGGGCAAGGCCGACAAGGATGCCGACAGCGAGCGCCGCGATGATCGCGGGACTGGACGCGAGCAGCACCGTCAGAAGGGCGCTCTGGACCTTCGCCAGGATGAAGTCATTGCTCATGCAAACCCTCCAGCGGCGTCAGACGTAACTCAGGATGAGGCCATGCATCAGCCGCGACCAGCCATTGATGGCGACGAAAAGGAACAGTTTCAGCGGGATCGAAATGAGAACCGGCGAGACCATGATCATGCCGAGCGTCATCAGGACATTCGCAACAACGATATCGATGATGAGGAAAGGAAGATAAAGCAGGAAGCCGATCTCGAAGGCACGGGTAAGCTCGGACGCGACAAAGGCCGGAACAAGGATCGAGAGATCATCGTCCTTGAGATTCTGCCGCGCCCGTTCCGGCCACAGGCGACTGGTGCCATCGAGAAAGAACTGCCGCTCTTCCGGCTGGGTGAATTTCATGAGATGTCGCTGCAATGGTTCCCTGACCAGTTGCGCCGCCCTGGCAAGGTCGTCCGTGGTCTGGAACTGAACTTGCCCTTCCTGAAGTCGCCCCGACATCTCGCTCAGCAACGGCGTGGTGACATAGACGGTAAGCACGAGCGCTATGCCGTAGAGCACCAGATTGGGCGGCATCTGCTGGACGCCAAGCGCGTTGCGGACGAGAAATAGCACAACCGAAATTTTCAAGAAGCCCGTCATCGTGACGACGGCCAGCGGCAGCAACCCGACAAAGCCGACAGCGATCAGAATTCCAAGCAGGTTGGGCGAATTCTCAAGCATTGTCGAACATACGGACGATCCGCACGCCCAGGTTTTCCCCAATCCGCACGATCTCGCCACGACCGACCCGCTTGCCGTTGGCGATGATGTCGACAGTCTCGTTCGTCACGTCGGTAAGCGTAACGATGGCGCCGGGCGCAAGCTGCCTTACCTCCCCGAGAGGCATCGCCGTGCGGCCGATCTCGAAGGCAAGCGCGACCGGCAGCTCGTCCAGAGTCGACTCTTCCAATGTCTGGCCGGCTGGCGGCGGCGTGTTCTGATTCATGGTCCACTCCCAATTCGATCCGGCGATTGCAGAAGGCGCGGCAAGCAATTGCGGCCCCCCGGCAGTCAAGGCCACCGGTGCATACAGGTGCTCGGCAATGATGAGTGCCGCGGTGCGTTCTTCCTCCGCATCCCTGAAAAGCACCACATCGCCAGGCTCCAGGCTTTGAAGCTCGCCAAGGCTGATCGTCAGCGCTCCACGCCGAAGGCAGACCAGCAGCGGGAATTCGGTCGGGATCGGCGGCCTCGCCTTGCCGATCTCGTCGAGAAGGCGGCCGATCCGAACCGCCAGGCCGGTGTCATTCGTGTTCAACACGCAGTCTATCGTTTCGTCGTTGCCAGTCAGCACAAAGGCCAACGGGGTTTGCTCGGAGACGGTATCTGTTCGTTCAACCGAGGTCAGTGCGATCCTCTCACCCAGCTTGTCCTCGATCCTTTCGAGATCTTCTTCGAATGCGGATTCCAGCAGCAGTGCGGCGTGAGTGGGCGCCAATCGTTTCATGTCGACCAGTTCGTCCGCCTTGGCGAGGGCCCTTTCGACGACAGAAAGCGGCAGGCGCAATTTGGCGACCTTGTCTGCGAGCGTGAACGCAATCGTGCACAGCCGCTGGTCCGCGGGGTTCGGCGCCGGCCAGACGGCAGCGATCGTCATTGCCTTCCCCGCGATGGTGATCTGCGCGGGAGTGCGGCGGCGGTAGAAGACATTCAATGCGCCGACGTCCACGGCCGCGACAGATTCCAGTGTCAACCGTTCGCCGACGCCCGGCAGTCTGGCCGGTTTTCCGCGCGCTTTCGTTTTTGCCGACGCCAGGGCTTGAGGCATTACACTTCCATATCCACGATCACGGATGGGGCTATCGTTCTGCGGGCAAGCGCGGCGGGCCGCGTTCCTCTTCCTCGAAAAGCTCGGAAAGAGCGAGGCGACGGCGCGCGCTGCGTTTGGTCAGATGCTCCAGCAGCCCGTCCAGCTTCGTCACCGCTTTCGTGCTCGCACGATGATCATCGCGGGCTGCCGACAACTCTACTTTCCGCCGTTCCTCGGCGACGCCGGCCATCTTCTCGTTTTCCCGCAACTGCCCGGTTTTTCTGGCAGCGATTTCGAACCGTCCTTGAAGTCGATGGAGGCTGGCAGCCTTTACCGGCTGTCCAACAAGCGAACCGAACGCCGCCTCTTCGGCGTCAACCGTGCGCTGGAGGTGTTCGGTGACAGCGGCGGCCGCCTCCTGAACCTCCCTCGTCGCCCGGTGCGCAGCGGCGTGCCTTTTGATTACGCCTTCCTTCGCGCGTTCTTCGCGGCGGCGTCTCAGGTCGCGCAATCGGGCGATCATGTCACGATCTTTCATTGACGATTTCCCGCATGCGTTGGCGCGTCTTCTCGATGCTCTCATGTGTGGCGGACCCCTGGCGCAGAAAGGCGTTGATGGCATCGATCTTCGCCACGGCCTCGTCCGCCAAGGCATCGCTGCCCTTTTCGTATTCACCGACCCGCAGGAGAAGTTCGATGTCGGCGTAGCGGGCAAGCAGCGCACGCAGGTGGCTGGCGTCGGACCGATGGGCCGGCTGCACAACCGCGTCCATGAGGCGGCTTCGGCTGCGCAAGACGTCAATGGCCGGGAAATGGTTCCGCTGCGCAAGTTCGTTCGACAGGAAGACGTGGCCATCGAGGAGCGCCTGAATTTCCTCGGCAACCGGATCCAGCGTGCCGTCGCCTTCCAGAAGAACGCTGTAGAGGCTCGTGATGGACCCGACGCGACCGGGGCCCGAGCGCTCGAGCAGACGCGGCAAGACCGCGAACAGCGAAGACGGAAAGCCGCGACGCGTCGGTGGCTCGCCCGAGGCCAGGCCAATTTCGCGCTGCGCACGGGCAAACCGCGTTATGTTGTCCATTGCAAGCAGCACGTGCTTGCCCTGGTCGCGAAAATATTCGGCAATGCTGGTCGCCACATAGGCGGCCTTGACGCGCTCGATGGCAGGCCGGTCGGAGGTCGCGACGACGACGATTGCGCGCTGCCGCCCTTCCGGCCCGAGCTGTTGCTCGAGGAATTCGCGCACTTCACGTCCGCGCTCTCCGACAAGGGCGACTACGGCCACATCGGCATCGGTGCCGCTGACGATATCGGAAAGCAGGATCGATTTGCCGACGCCGGGTTCGCCGAAGATGCCGACGCGCTGCCCGCGCGCGCAGGTGAGAAGCCCGTCGAGGGCGCGGATTCCGAGCTGGATCGGGTCGGAAATCAAGCTGCGTTCCAGCGGAGATGGCGGATAGGCATTGACCGGATAGCTGCCGGTGATGCCACCGGGCGAAAGCGGCTTGCCATCCAATGGCTCGCCGAACGCGCTGATCACCCGACCAAGAAGCCCGGGACCGACGGGCACCCGCTGGTCCTTGCCGGTCGCAACGACCTCCGTCAGGCTTGAAAGACCGGTCAGATCGCCAAGCGGAACAAGGATCGCCATGTCGTCCACGAGGCCGACGACTTCCGCCTTGGTCGTCTTGCCGGTCCTGGGGTCGACCAGTTCGCATATCTCGCCGATCCGGGCTTCCTCCATGGTCGCATGGATGACCGTGCCGGTGGCCCGCCGTACACGCCCCTTCCTGGGCCGGCTGGCATCGTCGCGGAGTGCGGAACGCAGGTTCGGAATGATGGAGGCCAGACGGCTTTCGATATCGACAGCGGGCTCGGTCATGGAACCTCCGCCTTTGACGCAATCGCGGCAGCCATGGCTTGGAGCTGCGCGTCGATGCTCGCATCGACGACGGCAAAGTCAGTCGAAACAATGCAGGCACCGGCCGCCAATGCGTCATCCGCGTCGATCTCGACCGTCATGCCCAGATCACTCTCGCGCAGGACCGTGTCCAGCTCATCGCGAACCCTGTCGACGGAAGCCGGATGAACCCGGACTTTCAGATATTTGGCGCGGCGAATTTCTGTCACGGCCTGCCTTGCGGCCTTGGCGACAAGCGTGCCGACGTCGAACTCTCCAAGCATTCGCCTGACGACATCGAGGGCGAGGCTGATGACTTCGGCTTCCAGCCCGCCAAAATAGCGATCCACCTTGACCGCTGTCTCGCTCATCAACCGCGTGGCGTCCGCATCGCCCTGCGCTTTGCCGTCTTCATAGCCCTGCGCATATTCAGCCGCATAGGCTCGCCGTGCGGCGTCACGCAACTGCTGCGCATCGCGCCTTGCTTCATCGAGAAAGGCATGCCCGTCTTGCAGCGCGCGCACCTCGGCGGCGCGCAGGATCCGGGCGTAGGGGCGCCTCGGGACGGCATCTGTCGCTTTGCCCGGTTCGACCATCGCGTCTAGCTCATCGCTCGCCGGACAATGGCGGGGCCGCGCTCGGCGAATTGTTCGGCCACCGTCTGGTCGACAAGCTCGTGCGGCACCAGCTTGAGGCGCACCCGCATGCTCGTATCGCCAGGCACCGCCTGGCACCAGGCGCCAAGGCAACTCAGGCCGTCGGCATAGACACGACCGTAAATGTCTTCCGGGGACTCCAACCGCTGCAGCGGACCGGCCAGATCGCGGTTGGCGACCGCGAAAGCGCAGAGATCCGTGCCAAGCGCTGCCTGCCACGCGGCCGCTTCGCGTCCAACAATGACGGCGGCCAGACTGCCGGCCCAGTAGATCGCGCCGGCGCGAAGCGCAAGTTCCTCCAGCGCCTCGCCTGAGGACAAGGCGATCGCCCGATCGACCTCGTCGGCCGGCTCTTCGATTGCTGAAGAGAGCCCATGACGCTCGATCAGAAGCTGCGACAATCGTTCATGCAGGCGTCGCGACCGCAGCATGCGCTGGCAGGCAGCCTCGCCGATCGTTCCGTCAAGGCATTCCGCGAGCCTGGCCGCATCCACATAGGATGCGGGGTTGGACACGAATGCCTGCCATTGCGGGCTGGCGGTTTGCTTCGAGCCGGTCTGGGTCATGTCTTCTTCACAGGCATTGCCGAAGCATCAAGCGCATAGACGCCGGGCTGTCGGTACCACTGCACGTAGGCAAGCCGGGCAGCCAGCGCGAGGATGGCCGCCGCCATGCCGTAGAACAGCCACATCGCGGCGACGACGCTGTCCGGATGCAGCCAGAGGCCGAGGAACGTCGTGAAGCCCGCCTCGCCGGTTCCCTGCTCGGGGGCCGTCGCCGTTACCGGAATGAGGGTGACGGAAACGTTGTCATAGGTCAGTCCGGCGATACCCTTGGCCACCAGCATCTTGACCTGTGGGATGAGCTCATTCATCGGAACCGATGCGCGATGCCGAATGAAGACGGAGGCAGATGACGGCACCAGCTGCTGTCTCAGCGGATCGTTTTCGGGCAAGACGAGATGAACACGCGCGGAAAGCACGCCGTCGATATCCGAGATCGTCTGCGACAGTTCCTGGCTCAGGCCATAGATCATCGCCGCCCGCTCTTCCACCGGCGAGGACACAAGCCCACCTCTCTTGAACACGTCGCCCAGCGTCTGGAATTCCTGTCTGGGCAATCCGCTTTCATCCAGAATCGCCATTGCTTCGGCGAACCGGTCTTTCTGCACGGAAACCGTCATTTTCCCATCTTTGGCGGTCTCGCGTTGGGCCGGAATCCCGTGGCGCACCAGCGTAGCCACGATCTCGTTGGCCTGCCGCTGGCTGAGGTTGGAATACAGCTCCACCGAGCACGCCTGCAGCACCAGCATACCCATGACAACGAGCCCAATGCGCCACCGGGCGCCGCATCGATTCAGTAGCGTTGACCGCCACGGCAGGGTTAGCGCTGGCACGAAACACTCCGTGGCATTTACTGTTGTTTGATCAGCGTGCTGGTCGATGACGTGACGGCCGTCACGCTGCTCGTCACCACCTCGAGATTGGCGGCTGCCCACATCACCGAAATGGATCGTTCGAGGAGTTGCTCGGCATTCCTTGCCGGGGAATTTTCGCCTTCCTTGCCTGGCAGGGCCGTCTTGCCGGTGGCCTCCGGCACCGTGGCTGCATCAGCGTTCACGGGGGCGTTCGCCTGGCCAAGCGCTTTCTGGACCTGTTGCATGGTTCCTTCCAACGACCGAACGGCAGAACCGAACAGTGCCGACGGATCCGTGGACGCTCCCCCGCCTGCCTTCTCGGTCTCGGCCAGATAGTCGAAGAGTTGGCGTTCGGTGATCGGCTCCGTCCTTTCCGGCTTGGAAGATTGCCCAGCCGTTGCCGGATTGGCACCGGACGACGCTTGTGCCACCTGCTGACCTGCCCGTGTGGCGACATCACCGCGCTCAGGCGTGTTGACCTTCACGGCGTCGTGCTTTTCCTGCTTGGCACCGACCATCCGGTTGCCAGGCTGCGCCGCGGCGCCAGCGGTGATCTGCTGTTGCGAGCTTATGCTGGTGGTCAAGTTTGCAAGCGTAGCCTCCAGGGCTCCAATCGGGGCGATCTGCATGAACCTGCCTCCCGTTCCCTAGTTCTTCGTGGCGGAGGGGACATCATACGCCTCCACCTGCCTTCCGCGGAAAACGCGGACCGAAACAACCTTGCCCGGCTCCGGCTTCGTGCCCGTTGCCGCGGGAACCCCGAGCGTTTTCCTGACCAGTTCGATGTAGGAGGGCGGCCCCGATACCGAGACGACATCGTCTTGCTTGGAAACCTTTACCGGAAACCTCGGATCGATGACGCCCAGCCGCGAAAGCCGATCTTCGGCGCCGGCAGCCGTGTTTGCATCAAGCGGGATCATTTCCGTCTGGATTTCGGCTTCGGTTGCCACGTTCATGACAATGCCGTCGAAATACCAAACCAACCCGTATCGACTGCAAATCTCTTCCAGAAACTCGCGGGCCGTTCCCACCGGCATGCCGGCGCTGAGGCGCCCCTTTACAAGCTTGCTGACACGCATGGGCACCCGCATGTTGCGGCCAAGCTCGACCAGCGCGTCTGTCACCGACTGGTCGACCGTGATGTACTTGTAGGGACCCGGGGGCCATCGCGGTTCGGCGGCTTGTGCGTGCTGCGAGGCAAGGCCGAGCGCCAGGACCACGGCAAGCCCCCAGCCGACAAAGGCAGCCCTGGCTCCCGACAACCGATCAGCATGGCGGACACTGCGTACCGTCAACATTGGTCCTATTGCAAGCAACCCACGAGTGATGACCCGCGTCGCTCGCTTCATGGTTTGCCCGCCGATTTCACTCTATCGTGCATACTGGAAAATTGGAAGTCCAATTGGACTACGCATTAACTTCCTGTGCCAAATGTTGCGAAGGACCCTCAAAGCGATATGGTGCGCGCTGGAATCAATCACCGGTTCGTGATCGCCGGTTCAATGCTCGGCGGAAGGGATCGGTCTCGGTGGCGGCAAACAAGATCTCGCCCGCGAACTGGGATGCTCTCGCAAGCGTTTTCGGAATCAGGATTCCGATCAGCCCGCCACTCATCCGGAGATTGGGTGCATCGCTATCACTCGCCGCCACGTTGATTGCTGCCATGGCGCCATCGCAGGCCCGATCGAACAGCGGTATGACCCCAGAAGTTGGGCTTACGATCCGGCAAGAAATGTGTTGGTCTCCCCTTCAGGTCCCGACCGAACTTCGGGCGAAGAAATTCGCTCCGGGTGGTCGGCAGTCCCAAGGGAGATCGTGCCTTTCAGCGAGACTCAACCAAAGGGATCGATCGTGATCAACACCACGGAGCGGCGCTTGTACTACGTACTGGGGGACGGCAAGGCGCTGCGATACGCGGTGGGCGTTGGCAAGGAGGGGCTGGAGTGGTCCGGTCGCGACACGATTTCGAGCAAGAGAGACTCGCCGGGCTGGCGGCCGCCGGCCGAAATGCGATCTAGGGAAGCATCCAAAGGCCGCCTCCTGCCCGCGCATGTCGCCGGAGGGCCGAACAACCCGTTGGGCGCCCCCGCGTTGTATATTGGAACACGCTCTATCGCGTCCATGGTACCAATCAGCCGTGGATCGTCGGAAAGGCTAACTCCTCCGGCTGCATCCGCATGACCAATGAAGACGTTATCGACCTATATGACCGAGTAAAGATCGGCGCCCAGATTATTGTCCGGCATTGAAACGTGATCCCTTTCAACATCAAGCAGCTCGAAACCTTTCTCCTTGTGGCGACTTTCGGAAGCTTTCGAAAGGCGGCGGAGCGCCTCAACACGACGCAACCCGCGGTCTCCACGCGAATTGCCGGCCTGGAAGAAGCGCTGGGTGCCAAGCTGTTCGAGCGGCAGAGCAGCACCGTCAGGCTGACCGCCGAGGGACAACGGCTGCTGCCACCCGCTCAAAGGGTCCTGCGCGTAGCGGAACGGCTGCAGCTGGCGGCCAGCTCTCTTTCAGAGACGGCAGGGGTGCTTCGGCTCGGGATTGCCGAATCCATCGTGCACACATGGCTTCCGGATTTTCTCAGGGAATTGCAGGCGAACTATCCGCTTGTCGATACGGATATTGTCGTCGATGCGACGACGACCCTTCGCAATGAACTCATGTCCCACCGACTCGATCTTGCAGTCCTCATGGGCCCCATTCTGGAATACAGCATCGAGAACATCGAGCTGCCAGGCTTTCCACTGGTCTGGGTCTGCTCACCGCAATTGAAATTGCCAAATCGACGCAAGCTGACGCTGAAAGACCTGATGCAGTTTCCAATCATCAGCTATGCGCGCAGCACGAGACCCTACAGCGAGCTTTACCGCAAGCTCACTGGCGAGTTGGAAGAGACGCCGCGTATCTTTCCGGCCAATTCCCTTGCCGCTTCCATCAAGATGACACTTAACGGTATCGGCATCGCCTCTCTGCCCGAGGAAGTCGTCCAGGAATATACGGCAAGCGGCAAACTGCGCATTGTCGACTGCGAATGGCACCCGTCCGACCTGCAGTTTACCGCCTCCTACGCTTCCGAACCCTCCAATCCGATAGCGGAGCGGGCGGCAAAGCTGGCCGCCTGCGTCGCACACGCCTATGCCGCGAGAACAGGCAAAGCCTAGCGCATGTTCGACGCGACGCGCTGGCGGACTCTGTGGTTGGCCGGCCGTTCCTCAGCCGACCGATATGGCAGGCAGATAGATGCGGTCGCCCGAGAAGATCATATCCGGACTCAGGATGTGATCCATGTTGAGCACCACCGTCTGCGCCACATCCGCTGAATGGGTCCTGGCGATCAGGCGAATAGAGTCGCCGTCCTTGACCTCGACCCACTGATAGCCGTCCTTCTCCAGCGTTGGATTCGTGCGGCCCTCGGGATTGCTGCTGCCCTCGGGATGAACCTCGACATAGTCGCCGGAAACCCAGCCGCTATGGATTTTGCCGTCCGGTCCGAAACCTTCGACGGGTATCCAGGCTTCTCCCGACGGATCGGTCGAAGGCTTCGCGGTCTGTTCGACGAATGTGCCCGGCTGCAGGACCGTGGCCACGGTCGAATCCCCGTCAGGCTGTGTCCGCAAATTCAGACCGTCATCCGCCAACACCACGAGCTGCGGGAAGTCCTCGGGTGGGGTTTGCGGCGGAACATCCGAAGGATTATCGGGTTGCTGGGACGAGGCATCGCCGTCCGGTTTTTTCGGATCGGGTGGAGAGGTCGGCGCGCCCTCCCAAGGCTTCGTCAGCAGGGAGTCCAGCGAGAAGAGAAGCATGCCAACGCCGAAGGTTATGCCCAGGGTCCACCGATCCCACGTACCCCATCTCTTGTCGGACTTTTCCGCCGCCGCGATGTCGGCATCGGTTCGCGGCACCGAACGGCGATTCATCCGGTCCGTCCTTATCGCCGACGCCCAGAACTCCGCACAGCCGAACGTGAACAAGGTGCCGGCGACCGTGGCGATGGGCGCCGGCCAGGAGTGCAACGTATAGACGGCGCAGCCAAGCACATAGCCGGGTCCAGCCAGGTGTTCGGCCACATTTCGGATCACCGGCCTGCCGGTGAACGACTGCAGCATCGACTTCGTGCCATAGACGATGTTGCCGAGCGTGAAGGTGCTGTTGACGACAAGATCCTTACCCTGGATCATCCCGGTCGCGGCACCTGGCGCCGCGGCGATGAATGTGGCCCCGCCGAGCGCGTTGAGGAATCGCCCGAACGGCTTGTTACCTGCGGTTGCATTGGGGAAGACCGCCTGCGCGCCGAAAACGAGGCCTCGCACGCCAAATGCCACCGCTCCGGCGGTGGCGGTCCAGGTTGGCGGCAACGAACTCCACAACGCGTAGGAGGTGGTCGACATGCCGCCAAAGGTGGCGAGTGCCTGAGCGTTTTCCCGCATCCTGGCATGGCTGAGGGCCAAATCGACGCTGGTGGCCTGAACCGGCGTCATCGCCTTTTTATGGGTCGCCCGATAGGTCGTCAGTTGCAGCACGGAAAGGTCGTTCATCTGCTCCGTCGACATCCAGGCAAACTGCGTGGGTGTGAACTTGCGCAACTGGCCAGGGCTCAATGCGCCAAGCTGCTTCGGCGTCAGCGCCGCTATCTGCTCCTTGGTCAGTGCCTCGACCTGGTGAATGGTCAGGGCACCGAGCTGCCCGGGGGTCAGCGCCGAGATGTGGTCCGGCGACAGCTTTGCCGTTGTCGCGGGATCATGTGCCGCGACAAGGTCGGGTTTCAACGCCGCGAACTGCGTCGCATCGAGATGGCCGAATTGGGCAGGTCTCATGGCGGCGAACTGTTCCGGCGTGAAGGCATTGCGTTGGTCATCGCCGAGCTTCGCGACCTGGTCAGGCGTCAGCTTGTGCACCTGCTCGATGGTCAAGGCAGCGATCTGCTCGGGTGACAAGGCGGCAACCTGATCCGGTCGCAAGCCGCTGATGCGGCCAGGGGCAACGGCCTGCAATTCGCCTGGCCCGATTGCCTGGAGCTGTTCGGCGCTCAGCGCCCGCAACTGCTTCGGTCGCAGCGCCTTAAGTTGATCAAGCGTCAGCTGCCCGATCTGCTCGGGGCTCAGTGCAGAAACCTGCTCGGGCGTCAGCGTGGCCATATGCTCCGGCTTGATGGCGTGCAACTGCGCGCCGCTCAGCCCCGAAATCTGATCGGTGGAAAGCGCCCTGACTTCCGGCCCGGTCGGCACCCGCATGGAAGCACCGCGTATCCACGGCAGCACGACGGCCTCGCCGGTGTCGGGGTCGTAGACCAATATGTGCGTCTTGTCCGCCAGTTCAGGAGCATCGGCCGGCGCGCGAGGCCCGTCGGAAGGCGGCACATAAACCTGTTCCGGCCCCCTCGGCTCGGTGCCCAGTATCGCCGCGATGATCGCCTTGCCACTCTCGTCCTCGAGCCGCAGGGTTCTGTCCGGACCGGTTCCGGCCGTCGCGGATTGGAGTTGCGGTTTTGCCGCGGCAGGTTTGTTGTGTCCGAAGATATTGCCGACGATTCCCGCATCGTCGAGCGCCCGCTGCAAGTCCGCCGAAGGCGGCGCATCGAGGAAAACCCAGCGCGGTTGATAGCGAGGGTTTTCGTTCCGCAGTGCCACGTCCTTGTTGATCTGCTCCTGCAATTTCGGCGTGAGCGGCACTTCGCGCATCTGCGCGACACCGTTGATCGTCGTCCAGCGATGGTAGGTCTTGACCTCGATCGCCTCGATCACATCGTCGCTCTTGAAGACGGGCGAATCCACATATCGCCCCCCTACTCCTGAGACAGGGTGGGAGCCACCGGGGTTGGCGTCGACCGGGAAATGCGCCTCTCCAAGCGAGCCATTGAGTTCGCGCGTATAAATCTCGCCGGCCTTCCATTTCTCGGGCTGCCGCATGTTGCGGACCTGCTGCAGCGAGTAGGTCGTTGGCGGCGCCGCCTCGATCGCCTTCCTGGCTGGCATTGCCTCTGGCGGCACGGGCTCGCCCTCCGACCGTCCCTGGCTGGCAGGCACATGGTCCTCGGAGGCGCCGCGCACCCACGGCAGGACGTATGTTTCTCCCGTCTCGGGGTCGCGGAACAGAATATGCGACTTGTGCATCAACTCCGGTTCGTCGCCGCGCGCTGGCGGTCCGTCGGCAGGCGGCACATAGACATTCTCCGCGCTCCTTGGCAGCGGTCCGTAGCGGGTGGCCGTCACGGATTGCCCGTTCTCGTCCCTGATCTGGATCGGGCCGCTTCGGCGGGTGCCCACCTGCGAGGAAAGCAAGGTCAGCACGCCATCGGCAACGTTCTGGCGCATGAAGCCGCCATCGACGATCGACGGGCCGAATTCCGTCCGGAACTGCTCGATCGCCGCGCGCTGGTCGGGTCTTGCGTTCTTTTCCAGTTCGCCGAGGAACTGCTCCAGGGAGGCCTTGCCGCCCTTCGGAATGCCCGTCGCCGCGCCATCGCGCGAGGTTTCCATAGCGTGGGCGAGCCAGGCCGGGATCGTCAAGGCCTCGGTTTGCCCGTCGGCGCGATCGAAGGTCAGTGTCGCGGTTTCGTTCCTGGCGATCGAAGGAGCGATGCTGGCCGCCTTGGACTTATACTGGATTCTCACCTCAGCGCTGAAAGCCACCGCACCTGCAGGCAGAGGAGGCGTCGAGAGTGAAAGCGTATAGCGGGTGGCCGGCGCGCCATGCGAACCGTAGAGGTTCTGATAGATGTTGCCGGCGCTCGGCATGTAGCGGGACTGCGGTGATCCGTCGGGTTGGAAACGCGCCGGAAGCCATGACTGCACCGTCGATTTCACCTTGTAGGCCGCGGACGTTACCATCCGGTCGGGATTGGATCCCAGCATGCCGGGCAGCGTGTTGCGATCGTTGAAGATGACATCGACCAGCATCGCCTCGGGGTTTACAACGCGAGCCTTCTCGCCGGTCAGCAGAACGATGTCTGCCGTGGGCGCCTTGCCCGGTACGGCCGAAAGTCGCAATCCGCTTAGCGTCGGCTCATCGACAAAAGAAACCGTGTTCGACGGATCGACCTGACCGGACTTGACGAGGTCACGGATCGAGCGGACGCCATCGCCCTGGCCGATGGCCGCGATGAGTTCGGATGCCTTCGCCGGATCCTTGACCGCGAACTGGATCTTCAGGCTTGTCGAGCCGAGAGCGGACTGGATCTGGTCGAATGTCTGCGTCGACACGATGTCGCCCGGCTGGAGCGTGTCCTTGACGGACAGTTCCGGGCGCCTCTCGAAGCCGACGCGCGGCATCTCGCCCACCGCCGCGACATGATTGGCCACGATCGGCAGGCGTATACCGGCCTTGGTCTCGGTCATGACACGGTCGAACGGAAGCGCGCCTTGCAGCTCGACGTGGCCGGAACGGTTTTCCGCCGGCACGCCAAAGAAGTCATGCTGGCCAGGTGCGAGCGTGACCCCCTCACCTTTGAGCAAAGGCGCGTAGGTCATCTCGATCACGGTGCCTTCGCCATCCGGCGTCATCCCGACGATGGCTGCATCCAGCGGCTTGGCGTCATAGCCGGACGCCTCGCTGAATATCGCCTTGCTCGCCTCGGCCGACAGATCGCTGCTGCGGACCGGGAAGGCCGTCTGATTGGACACCGGCCAGACGCCGGCCTGGAGGCTTGTGATGTTTCTGTATTCGCGTGCCCGGTAGGATACGACGCCCTGGGTGCCGAGCGCGTCCTTGAACGGCGACAGGCTGCGTTGGCTGACACTGTCGACGATCGACCATCCGATCATGCCGAAATCGGTCTTGGTTCCGACACCGAAGCCGACGGCCGCAATCGTTGGCGAGCCGATCCCGAACGCATCGCCGGTGTTCAACCGGGTCCGGAAGGTGACGCCGACGCGGAAGTCCGGCAGCAGGTCGCCAAGCGGCGTGCGCGGGATCTGGACGCCGTCCGGGCCATAGCGCTCGGCCATTTCGCGGCTGGAATAATAGCCCTTCTCCTGCTCGTAACGGGTGACCAGCTGTTCGGTGGTCAAGCCGTCGAGATACGCCGAGGGCGTTTTGGGATCCTTGCCGCTTGTGTAGACATACCCGCCTGTGTCGCGTTCAGGCGTGCCAGTGAAGCTGCGCGTTTCCGGATCCCACACGAGATGCACGGGAACCTCTGTCGCAGTCGGCTTGCTCGACACGATGATGGGATCGCCGTCAGTGGGGTTGGCTGGGCTTCGCACGGCCAAGCCATCTGAATCGCGGCCCGGCAGCATCGTCGGGTCACTGCTTCCAGCGCCTTCGGATGGCTCATGCAAGGCGATCGGCCGCGACGGCTGACTGTTGCCTGAGGGATCATTCTTGTCGCCTGTCGGTGGCGGCTGGTTCTGACCCTCTGACTTGCCGGCCGGCAGCGCGCGCTGACCAACTGGATTTCCGGCCCCCTCCCCAGCGCTGAAACCGGGCCCCGGCTGGCCGCTCGTTTCGCCGATCACCTCGCCCTGGATAACGATCTCATTCGGGTCCGGCATGACGTATTCGCCGGTGGGCCTGTAAACACCGTCCTGGCCCATAGCGTAGACCGCCCGCGGTCGCGGCCCCGAATCCGGTCCGCCCGGCGGTGGAAAGCCTGGCGCGGGAGTCGCGTCGCCGCCCCGGGGACCGGCCGCTCCAGGCATGTTGTACAGCAGCGAGCGGCCGCCAAGGCCCGTGCCGACCGCGCCGGTACCAATGCCCATGATGGCGTTCGCAAGTTCGGCAAATGACATTTCGCCGCCGTGCCTGGCCAGATCCTCCGCCGACCTGGCAAGCACCGGAATACCGGTGACCACGCCCCCGGCATCAAGGCCCCAGGCTGTGTTGGTCAGCTTGCTGCCGCTTTGCAGATAGCTCGCTGCCTGTTCGGCATAGGACGATTGCGTTACGTTTACGCGGAGTTTGCCAACGCCCCAGCTGGCGTCACTCATGCGCGCCATCCCAAATCCGCCTGCGAACGCCTCGGACGTGGACAGGCCGGCCCTTGCCAGGCCGAACGTGCGCAGGGCGCCGGCCCCTACGGGCAGGAACGCGGTCACGCCGGTGGCGACATTCCAGGCCGACTGACTATCGAAGTCGCCGCCCTGAAGCAGGTGCTCGCCTTCCTTGTAGAGGGTCTTGCCGCCAAGAGCCGCGCCGGAGGTGATCGCGATGGGAATGGCCCATTGACCGCCTGGAACGAACGAGACGATGGTGGCGGCGCCGGCCACGATGCCAAGACCGATGTCTGTGGCCTTGTCCCAGAAATCCACCTTGCGTGCGTCGGCGACCTCCACCTCGTCGAGCGAGAACCCATCGGCGCCGAGCTTCATATCGCCGCCCTTGGCCAGGATCAGCTTGCCGTTCTGGCTGAAGATGCGGTTCTCATGCTGGAATTCGTCGAAGCTGCCGTAGTATTTGCCGGAGCTGTCGACATAGCCGATTTCTTTTCCATCGTTCTTGATCGCGAACAACGCCGTCGACGATTCCATCCCGCCATCCAGCGAGAAGATCGGCACTACCTTGACCTCCGCGTTTTCGCCGGCACGGTCGGTGATCTCCCCGGTAACCTTCGTGACCCCCTCGCTCGATTCGTCGAGGCCGAGAGTGCGGGCAACCGTGCCCCTGAGTTCGCCGGGCTTGTATTGCTTGTATTCGCCGGTGAACCCGTTGTCGTACAGTTGCTTGAGCCGGACCTGGTAGCCGGCGAGCGCCTGATCCTTGTGCTCCTCGAAATACGTGTTCTTGAGCCGAGCCTCATGCTCCTCGTTGCCATAGGTCAGAAGCTTGGGGTTGCTTGCGTAGAAACCGTACCAATCGCGCGCCGCCACCATTGCTGGGCGGACATCCTTTTCCCATGTCTCCAGTTGAGTCTTTTCGGTTTCCGCCAGACCCCTGTCGATTTCCGCGGCCGCCACTTCGGGGTGCACCCACAGCCACTGGCCATCCATCTCGATCCGGACCGACTTGCCGCTGGCGCCGATTGCGCCCGGCCCACTCTTTTCGTAGGCAGCGGCAACCTCCGGCGCGACCCAAAGCTCGCGGCCATTCATCGTGATCTTTACCGGCTTCTCGCCCGCCTGCAGCGTTCCGGCGGGCGCTTCGACGGTTCCCCCGCCATGCTCGGTGATTGCTTTGTCGCGCGCCGTCGTCGCGTCGACGAGCTTGGCTTTCGCATCTTTCAGCTTCGCGTCGAACTGCTCGACCTGCACGCCGACGATCCTGGATTTGGCCGCCGCCAACGCCGATTGCGAACCTGTGCCGTTGGGTGTGCAGACCGGCGCCGAAGCCGAGCTTTGCGTCGACGCCAGCAACTCCTGCCACTGCTTGTTGAGCGGATTGTTACGGAAATCGTCCCTGATATTCTTGTCGCCGAGATCGTATGTCAGCGCATATTTCAGGACTGGCGTGTCGTTGCCGTCTTTGTCGCTGAAAACATCATTCTCATAGGTGTTTACGAGATAGAGCTGTCCATTCTCCTCGATCACTTCCTGCGATTTCAGTTTGCCGGTGAAGTCACCCTCGCCGTTCGTGTAGCCGTTCCAATCAAAATGGTGCGGATTTCTCTGCTTCGCCTGTGCGACCAATGCCTGCTTGATCGGTTCGACATTCACGGCAAGGTCGGCCGCATCCTTTTGCGCGACACCAAATTCCTCATACGCTTCAGCCAGAGTCACCTGGCTGGCTGCTGGCTCCTGCAGCCCTTTCAGTCCCTCGAGCCTGCCATTGATTTCTGCATACTCGGGGCTCCCGGATTTGACCCCGTATAGCTCCAATTCCGTCGCGCTGACCATCTGGTCGATCGTGGCCTTGTTGCCTCGCGCAGTATGTAGCGCCGCGTTGATGAAGAGTTGCGTCACCCCCGCGTGCTCGGCCCTGCCTTGCAGGTTGGTTTCCTCGCGGCTGGGCCCACCGGAAGGCCCGACGGACGGCTTGCTCGGATCGCTGAGTATCGGCAGGGTTGCCTGCTTGCCCAGGGCATCGAGAAGGCTCTTCTCGCCCTGTGCGTACTCTGCCCTGGCAGTGCTGGCACTTTGCAGCATGCTGTTGGCGGTAGTCAGCCGCTTTTGCGCATCCGCCAGCGTGCCTTTCGGCTCGGGGGCCTGCCATTGCAGCCCATACGGCGCCAGGACCTTATCGAGTGTCGTCTCGGCACTCTTCATGGCTCCCTTGTAATCGGGATCCAGCGCATAGACGTCGAGCTGTGCCGCGCTCTGCTCAGGCTTTGCCTGTGCTTCGCCGAGACGCGCTATCACAGCGTTCTCGGCGGCGATCGCCTTGGCAACTTCCGGATCAAACCATCGCCAGCTCCCATCGACCATCAGCGGCACCCATTTGCCGCCTGACGGAGCCGTAGCCGACGGCGGCTCGCCGAACGGGCCAACCGACGTGGCGCTGCCATCGAGATTTGGCGTCGCAGGCTTGCTACCGCCATATTTCTTGGTCGCATCCTTTACGGCCTGCTGCTTGTCTGCGACTTCTTGGGCGAGCTCGGGACTTGCCCCGCCCAGCACGCCTTCCAGGGTCGTCTTGAGAACCGTGTCGGTCTTCGCCTGCTCAGGCTCCTTGCTCTGCGGGTTGATTTTCATCAGCAGTTCGGCCAACGCCTGCTGCGCCGTGCCGACTTCGATCTTCAGGTCGCTGCCGGTGGTGTCGTTGTGCAGCGTCATGCTGCCATCGGGCCTGGTGGTCAGCGTGTAGCCGTTGAAGGTGACCTCGACAGTCGTGCGGGTGCCGTTTTCGATGGTGATCTTTTCACCGGCATGGATGACGTTCGGGTCGCGAGCCGAGCTGAAAAGCTCCGGGTTCGTCCGTCTGAGATCGTCGAGCGTCACGCCATATTTCCGCGCAATCAGGCTCAGCTTGTCGCCCGGCTTGACCTCGTACTCGACGGGCTTGCCGTCATTGATCTTCTCGGTGGTGGTCGTCGTCACCCGGCCGTCCTTGTCGGTGACGGTCTTGGTCTCGGTCCCTGTTTTCGGATCGACTGTCGTGGTCGTGGTTTCGCCCGTCTTGATGTTGCGCACACTGCTGCGGGTCCCGCCGTTGCCATCGACGGATCGCGAGGTTTCCTTGCCGTCGGCCGTGGTCACGACGGTGCGTGTGTCGTGCTGATAGTCATGCGAGTAGACAGTCTTGTCGCCAGTGTGCGCCTCGACGATTTCGACCGACTGCACGTCGCTATTGCTGCTTGTCTTGACCTGATAGCCGGCGGCCTGCAATTCGGCGATCACCTGCTCGCTGGTGAGACCGTTCTCCTGTGCGATCTGCTCGATACTTTTGCCGTCGGCCAGACCGTCCTTGATAGTCTGCGTGCTTTTCCCGCCTGGATCCTGACGGTAAGCCAATATGGTCTTGTGGCCGTCCGGACCGGTGACGGTGGTCACGGGAAGCGAAGGACCGGCGCCCGGCGTCACGGTTTCCACAGAAGCACCGTTGGGCAGCGATGTCCGCTCGGTAACGGTGCCCGTGCCAAGGTCGTCCTCATAACGCGTCGTGATGGCGCCGGTATCGGGATCGCGGCTGCTGGTTTCCTTGCGCCCGAGCCCATCCCGGATCGGCGTGGTGGTCGCAGTGCCGTTGGGCTGCTCCACGCTCGTATAGTAGCTGTCGTGCTGATAGTCGTAATATTGCGTGACGGTGTGGCCGCTGGCATCCGTGATTTTCGTCGCCTGCACGTCGCCATTGTCGCTTGTCGGATTGGTGGTCGACACGGTCATGCCACCGGACCTCAGCGCGGCAATAACCTGGTCGCGTGTCATGCCGCGGGCAGACGCAATCTGGTCGATGCTCTTGCCGCCGGTGACGTCGTTGACGATGTTGCGGGCAGTCGTCGCTTCCGCGGCGTTGTCTTCGGGCTTGCTCCCGTCAAGTTTCACCGACATCAGCGTGGGTGCCGCGAGATCCGTCCGCACATAGAGCGCCGGCGTCACCGTCGTGCCGTTGCCGGATGTGCCGTTGCTGGCGTTCAAAGCCGGCGCCGCCGGAGCGGCAACCTGCGGCGGCCGAAGGGAACTCAGCTGCGTATTCACCTGCGCCAGTTCCTGGCGGGCCTGCGCCGCCCAATCACGCTCGCCCATCCTGTTGGCAAGCCTGATCTGCTCCCGGAGCTTCGCCGCCTGCGCCTCCAGCCGCGCGATCTGCTCGGCGTTTGCCGTGGCGTTGACCTTTTGCGGCTGGAGCGGCGGCTTGGTGAGCGTTATCGAGCGAACCATCTGGACGACCTCCGGAAATCACTGTCGCCGGCAGCCTTGGCCGCCGGCACGCCCCGCCCGATCGCAGCCTTTCGGATGTTATCGAGGGGGCTTCCAATAAATGCCGAAAGCGGCAAGCTGCTCTTCCGACTGTTTTACTCGTTCCGCGGCATCCGTCTGGGACCGCACTGCCGTCAGCGCCGCCAGAAGCTCGACGGCGGCGAACGCCGGCGCCATGCTTGGGAAGAACGACTGCGAATTCGACGTGACGATGATTGTCTCCCGCGCGATCCGCGTCAGCGGTGACACGCTGCTGTCGGTGATTGCCACCACGGCGACACCCTGTCTGGCCGACTGGCGCGCCACGTCGATCGTCGTGCGCTCATAAGGCGACATGCCCACGGCCAGCAGGACGTCGCCACGTCCGGCGTGCTGGAGGGCATCCAGGCCCTGTCCGGCCATCTCGCCGACAAGCGTCACCTTGCGGTCACCGCCAGCCAGAAACGACATGAGGTGAACGAAGTGGCTCGCGACCGGATAGGCGGAGCGCGAGCCGAGACCGAACAGATCGCGCGACCTTGCAAGCAGGTCGGCCGCGGCAATGATCTGCATGGCATTGCTGTATTCACCAAGACTTGAAATCTGGGCCGCGAGCGTGTCGGCAACGACGCCAGCGGTCGAATATCCCGGATCTCCCCGCTGTTCGATACCTTGCCGCGCCGGCTCCCCGGCAATCGTCTCACGCAACGCACGCGCATAAAGGCTGCGCATATCCTCGTAGCCTTCCAGCCCGAGCCATCGCGCCAGCCGCATCATCGTGCTGTGCGAAACACCGGCCTGGTGCGCCTGCTCGCGCATCGACATCAGCGCGACATCCTTGGGATGGTCCAGCACGAAACGCGCGGCGACCCGCAACTGCGGCGGCATAGTCTCAAACCGTTCGACCAACAGCTCGGCCAAAGGACCTTTTTCCATCCTGAAATACCCCATTCACCCGCCTCGCAGATTACTCCTCGAACGCCGGCAATGCAACACTTGGAACTTGAGTGGCTCATATATTCCAAATGGACTTTCAATTTCGATCATGCTGCCTTAGACTGGCTTCGCAACCTGCCGGATCGCAGCGGTGTGAGTCTGGAGTTTGTAACTTGAATAGTCCTCAAGGAGACAATGATGGCTGTTACCCCTCCCATTACCTCCGGCTCTACAGGATCGCCGGAACAGAACCTGGACAAGATGATCAAGCAACAGGAGCGCATGTTTGGGCTGGAGATCACGAAAGAGATCGCGAAATCCCAACATGACATGCTTATGAGCACCGCGAAGACGCTCGGCGAGTCGGCCGAAAAGGCCTGAGCCAGCGGATTCTCGCACCCATACGCCGCCGCAAGCAACCGGCGGCGTATTTGCACGGCAGAACCTTACAACGCCGTCGTCTGGCTGCATTTTGAATCGTCATCGGCGAGAGAAGTGGCATGACCGCTAGCCCTATCGGCAGATATCTGGATGCGGCGCCGGCGCGCCGGTTCCGATCGCTTGTCGCCCCCTCCCCGGCAACCGGACATTCCATCGCGCTCAGCGTAACCCACGGATTTCACGCCGGCGCCGAAATCGGTCTGGTCGAGCCGGTCTATACGATCGGCTCCAGCACGGAATCGGATATTGTCCTCAGGGATGCCGGCATCGCGCCGATCCATGCAAGACTGCGGCGCCAAGGCAACCAGTTTGAAATCGAAGCTGTCGGCGGTGATGTCACGCTTGCCACAGGCGAGACCATCCACGAGGGACATGGCAGCCGCTGCAGGCTGCCAATCACCATAAGTATCGGTGACGCCCGTATCCAGATGGTCAACCCGGAACGCCCCTCCAGCCGGTGGGCGGTTTCCAATCGCCCTCTCCTGGTTGCGGGCAGCGTTCTCCTTGCCGTGTTCGCTGTTTCCGTCGCTGCGAACGGGTTATCTTTCGCCAGGCCCGACATTGGCGAGAAGCTGTCGTCCCAGGACGGCGAGCCGGTCAGAATGGCCTTCGCAGGCGAGGCAAGGCAACAAACCCTGGACGATTCATCGCCGCTTGAAATGCAGGGCGCCGCCGACGCTGAAAGCCAGCTCAAGCAGCATCTCGAGCACTCAGGCATAAGCACATTGACCGTTCAGCGATCATCGGGACGCCTCGTGGTCTCGGGGATGATCCCGAATGACAAGAGTGGCGTCTGGACGGAAACGCAATCCTGGTTCGACCAGGCGTTCGGCGCGCACATCGCCCTCGTCTCCAACGTCATGACCGGCAACGCGGAGCTGGCTCCGCGCCTGACGCTGCAGGCAATCTGGTACGGCGAGCGGCCTTACGTCATCGCGGCCGACGGTGCACGCTACCACGAAGGTGCCTTCACGAATGACGGCTGGACCATAAAGCATATCGGCGAGACGGAACTTGTCCTGACCAAGGGCGGCGCCACGGTCGCGCTGAAATATCCGTGAGCCGCCGGCTTGAAGGGCCGCGGTTCGACACGGCAAGGGTCGACGGCCGCGAGGTCCGACAGGCCGAAGGCGTACGCGGTCAATCGATCAACCGGCGACGGATGAATGGCGCCGACAAGGCCGCAAACCGTGCTCAGGGGACGAAGTCCGCCACTGGTACGGAAAAGCCAGACACCGCGGAATTCCAGCCCTCTGCGGGTGCGGCCGGGGAATCGCTCGACGAGATCCTCAGCAATTTCGTCATGCCCGGCGTTCCCGAGCCAGCCATCCTGCGTCGCTCCGTGCCAATTCTCCAGCATTTCATAACGAACCTGGTCCCTGACCTTGAGGGTGGCGAGCAACTCAAGACTCTCGCCAGAACGCTGATGGAGGATGAGATAGAGCGCCATCGCGATCTGCTTGGTCGCATGCAGGAAGGGATCGAAATCTGACCGACCCGCATGACACGGTGCATCTGCTGCACGTCCTGGGCTATCTCTACGGGTGTCACGGGCAGGCAAAGCGGGGCGCGGCGTACCTGCTTATCGCCACACAGCTCTCGCCGGGAAACGCCGGCGTCCTCAGGACATTGGCTCATCTGCTCATACTCGATGGCGAGGCGGAAAAGGCGCTTGCCACGATTGCCAGGCTGGAGACGTTGGAAGGCATGGATCACCCGGCGCTTGCATTGCTGAAGAGCCGCGCCTTGCTCGTGGCCGGGCGCAAGACCGAGGCGCGCAGTGCCTTGCTGAGCTTCCTGTCGCAACGAGGTGTTGAATGACCATATCGGAGCGACTTCTGCAATTCCTGGCCAGGCTGTCTCGCCGCAGCGATCTGGTCATTGCCCTCCTGTTGCTCGTCGCCGTGGTGATGATGCTCATTCCATTGCCGACATTCCTCGTCGACATTCTCATCACCGCGAATATCGCCATCAGCGTGCTGATCCTGCTGGCTTCGTTTTACGTTTCTCATCCGCTCCAGTTCTCGTCGCTGCCGTCGGTCATCCTCATCGCCACCTTGTTCCGGCTGGCCATCACGATCACGACCACGCGACTGATCCTGCTCCAGGCCGACGCGGGCGACATCATTACCGCCTTTGGCACCTTTGTCGTCGGCGGCAGTATTGCGGTGGGCCTGGTCATCTTCCTGATCATCACCGTCGCTCAGTTCATCGTGGTTGCGCGGGGTGCCGAACGCGTCGCCGAGGTCGCCGCGCGCTTCACGCTCGATGCGCTGCCGGGCAAGCAGATGAGTATCGATGCCGAGCTGCGCAACGGCGACATCGATCATGCGGAGGCACGCCACCTGCGCCAGCAGCTGGAGCGCGAAAGCCAGTTGTTCGGCGCGATGGACGGCGCCATGAAGTTCGTCAAGGGCGACGTCATCGCCGGAATCGTGATCATTCTGGTCAACCTTGTCGGTGGTTTCGCCGTCGGAACGCTGCAGCACGATATGTCCCTGGGGGACGCGGCTGCCACCTACTCGCTGCTCACCGTGGGTGACGGGCTGGTGGCGCAGATACCGGCACTGCTCGTCGCCGTGGCTGCCGGTACGATGGTGACGCGCGTCGGCAGCGCCGACGGAACGGGAGACCTTGGACAGCAGATAACCAGTCAGCTGCTGCGGGACGCCCGAGCGCTGGCGCTTGCTGCGGTGATCATGGTCGGCCTTGCCATGGTGCCGGGCTTCCCCGCCATCGTGTTCCTCATCCTTGGCGCCTGCTTCGGAGCGGGCGCCTACGCAATCAATCGCCGCACGGCCCAGGAATCCGAACCCAAGGACATCGGCCAGATCGCGACGCCCGAACCAGGGAATTCCACCTCGCTTTCAGCAATCCCCACCGGAACACTGCCTCCTTCCTATCGCGTCGTCGTACGCTTCGGAACCGAGCTCGGACGCTCGATCCCCGAGCCCGAATTCGCCGCGCTCGCCGACGGCGTGCGACGTGAACTCTTCGGCGATCTCGGTGTCGACGTTCCCGCAATCGGCATGCAGGTCGACGAGATGCTTTCACCGCGCGGCATCCGCGTCGATCTGGAGGGTGCACCGATCCTGGATGCCGAAATCCCGGCCGACCGCGTTCTTGTCGAAGCGGACGCAACGCATCTCGATCTGCTCGAAGTGACTTACGAAAAAGGTCCTTCGGTTGCCGGTCAGCGCAAATTCGTGTGGGTCGATGACAGCCACATATCGATCCTGATGGACGCTGGCTTCGTCTTCTCCGCACCGGCCGAAACAGCGGCCAGATGGACCGGAAATGCCCTTCGGCTCTATGCCGGCCATTTCGTCGGGATTCAGGAGACGCGCCGGCTTCTGTCGGACATGGAGCCGGATTACGCGGACCTCGTCAAACAGGCACAGGAGATCGTGCCGCTGCAAAAGATCGCGGAAGTGCTTCGCCGGCTCGTCGGCGAAAACGTGCCGATCCGCAATCTGCGCCTGATTCTCGAAGCCCTGATCGAATGGGGCCAGCGCGAACAGGACGTCGTGCTGCTGACGGAATATGTCCGCACATCCCTGAAACGCCAGATCAGCTTCCGCTCAGCCGGCCGCAACAACATCATCGCCGCCTATGTCCTGCAGCGATCGGCCGAGGATATCCTGCGAAACGCGGTGCAAAGCACTTCGACCGGGACATTCCTGAATCTTTCGGACGATGACGCGCAGGCCTTGGTCACCGAAATCGAGCGAGCGCTGGCACAGAACGCCACCGATGTCTCGCCAGTGGTCCTCGCCGCGATGGACGTGCGGCGCCATATGCGCAGCCTGCTCATTCACAATGCCATCGAGCTTCCGGTTCTGTCCTTCCAGGAACTCGCGCAAGAATTCAACGTCCAGCCGCTGGCCACGATCGCAGGCCGCTCGGGCAAAGCCGGCGCGCGCAATGTCTCCCAGTCGCTGCCATCGGCTCAGCCGAAGGCCGGGCAAGAGGCAACCTCATGACGCCAGCCGGACGGACGGGGACTTTTGGGGATTCAGGGCAGGAACGGCATGACAATCAACGATACCGCAGCAGGCATTCGACCAGCCGCTGTCGCCAGGTGGACTGATTTGCGCCGGCTCGCTATCGCGACGGTTAGTGGAACCACGACAGTGCGATAAGATTGCAAGATGGCCGAAGAAGCTGAGGAAAAGAAGTTACCGGCGTCCGACAAGAAGCTTCGGGACGCCCGCCGCAAAGGCCAGGTTTCGCAGAGCCGCGACCTGGTCTCCGGCTTCACCCTTTTCGCGGCGCTCGCGTATCTCTACTTTTCCTGGCCGATGCTCTTCAGGCGCCTTTCGGAACTCGTGCAGACCGTGACGATGCCCGGCGGCTCGTTCGGGGAGGTCAGCCTGCGGGCCATCCGCCATTCGTTCTCGTTGCTGATGCTTGCCACATTGCCGCTGGTCGGGATCGTCGTCGTTTTCACCGTGGCTTTCGGCATGCTGGGGACGTTCGGGCCGGTCTTCTCGTTTGAGCAGCTCAAGCCGCAGTTCGATCACATAAACCCGGCGAAGGGCCTTCAGAAAATCCTGTCGCTCCGCAACGTCATCGAGTTCACAAAGGGCCTAATCAAGGTAGTGTTGCTGGCAAGCCTGTTCGTATTCATCTTGACCGCGTGGCTGCAGCCGCTCTTCGATGCACCAGGCTGCGGTCAGTCGTGCCTGGAGCCCATCATCAAGGCGGTGCTGACCCCCCTTGGAGTTGCCGCAGCCCTGGCCTTTGTCGTTATCGGCCTGATCGACGTTCCCATTCAGCGCTGGCTGTTCCTTCGCGATATGCGCATGACGACAACCGAATACAAGCGCGAACACAAGGATCTCGAAGGCGATCCCTTGATCCGCCACGAACAGCAGCGGCAGCGGCGCGAAGCAGTGATGCAACCCGCGAAACTGGGTGTGAAGAATGCGGTCATCGTCTTCGTGTCCGGCGACCGCGCCGTGGCGTTGCGCTACGTCAAGGGTGAAACGCCGGTGCCGACGGTCGTCGGCAAGGGCCAAGGCCGCGCAGCCGACGAGATAGTTGCTCAGGCGCGCCAGGCACGTATCGCGATAGTCGAGGATGCGGCCGTCGCCGAGCCACTCTTCGAGAATGCGAGCACCGGATCCTATATCGGCCAGCAGATGTTCTCGCCGGTCGTTCGCCATCTCGTCCGGCACGGACTCACTTGAGGCAAAAAAACCGCGGTCGTTCTTAGCAGGTATCGTTCCCGCGAGCGATCAATCGGGGAACACGATGGGCGATCCAATCGCGATGCGCGCACACATCGACTACGTTTGGGGCCGCTGGCGTTCGGCCACGCTCGCCGAATTGGTCAGGACGTGGCCGGCACGCAGTGCGCCAGGTGCGGACGAACTTTCGAGGGGCTGGTGGCAACCGACACTTGCCGAACTGAGTGTTGCTCGTCGAAACGCCCGGAGCATCGACGCAGAAGACAACGTCGCGCCCTCAAGACGGGTGGCTGACATGCCTAGCTGTTTGACCCTAATCATCCAGACCGCATCACACCCGGCTCTTCGCTGGGCGGATTATTGCTGCGAGATCGCCGCTCGGAACCATCACGCACTACCTAGGAAAAATTGACGGTGGCAACCAGATAGCCTGCCTCATCGTAAAGCTTGATAATCGAGCCCGAGTGATCAGCACCGGCCGAGGATTCAGCCGACAGGGCGGTATGGGCCATTTCGGTTGCTCGGGGGCTGGCCGGATCGGCCGCGGACGCGCTCGCGGCAGCGCGCGATCTCGCGGAAATCAAGCGATTATAGCCATAGGCAGCAAGTACCACCGCCCGGACCGCCCAGCGAGCTCATGCATTTTATGAGGCTACTCAGGTAGTCCGGCTGCCCGTAGTGCGCTGCCAAGAACCTGCGCGAGCGCGGGCGCGCAATTCACGCCTGCAAACTGGCGGCTGTAGCGAAAGCCAGGCTGAAGCTCGATCACGCGGCCGCCGGCCGCCCTCGCTTCGTCCAATCGGCCAAGCTTGGCCAGCGCGGCGGCCAATTGCACATAGGTGATACTGTGCGCCGGATTGGCTTGGACGGACTTGTAGGCAGCACGGCAAGCCTCTTCGTAACGGCCGCGCAGCAAATGGCTCATCGCCTGCGCGTCAAATGCGGCCCAGGCCCATGAATCGAACGGGCTCAGCCGCATGCCCTGCTCGCTCCACTCTATCGCGCGTTCCGCTTCACCGCTCCATCCGAGCATGACGCTGCCGAGGATGTAGGTCAGCGCCGATGACGGGCTGATGGCAAGCGCGGCTTCCAATGCCGCGAACGCACCGGCGCGATCATGCGCATCCATTCCGATGGAAAAGCCCGCCCATGTGAGGGCGAGCGCATCATCCTGCCCGTGGACGATGGCCGACCGCGCGTGGCGGATCGAAGACACACGGTTGATCTCCTGCAGGCCGGCGCGAAGGAAGAGGCAATGATAGCACATCGCGGCATTGCCATGCGCCAGCGCATAGGCCGGTTCGAGCGCGAGCGCACGCTCGAGAAGCACCAGCGCGCTGGTCACCTGATCCGGCATGCCTGAATCCACGTCAGGCTGGGCCTGAAGCACGAGATCGTAGGCATCGAGACTGTCGGGGCGCTTGCGCCTGACTCGTTCGATTTCGGCTTTCCGCATGCTTGGCGCAATCGCTCCTACTGCTGCCAGCGCGATCTCGTCTTGAAGTGCAAAGATGTCTTCGGAGCTGCGATCGTAACGCTCGGCCCAGACATGTGCGCCGGTCGACGCATCGATCATCTGCGCGGTGACCCGCACGCTGCCGCCGGCTTTGCGAACGCTGCCTTCGAGCACATAGCGAACGCCAAGCTCGCGGCCGACCTGCTTCACGTCGACGGCGCGACCCTTGTACCTGAAGGTCGAATTTCGCGCGATGACGAACAGCCACTTGATACGTGCCAGGCCGGTAATGATGTCGTCCACCATCCCATCAGCAAAGTACTGCTGCTGCGGATAGCCGCTCAAATTCGAGAATGGCAGGACCGCGACGGAGGGCTTGTCAGGTAAGCTCGGCGCCGACGCAGCGCGGGCGACGGCCGAGGCTTCTGGAACGGCGATGACGGCCGGTCCGACATAGCGATAGCCGCGGCGCGGCAATGTTTCGACCCAGTCCGCGACATTCGCCGTGTCGGCCAGCGTCCGGCGCAAGGCTGCGATCTGGACCGTCAGATTGTTATCGGCAACCGCCGAGCCACCCCAGCCGGCGTCGATCAGCGCGTCCTTCGACACGGGTTTTCCCGCGTTCCGGACCAGCAGCCGAAGCAACGCGACGGCGCGCTGCCCAAGCATGGTCGGCTCATCTCCGCAAAAGAGAAGGCCCACCTCCGGGTCGAGGCGGAACGGGCCGAACTGGTAGATTTCGTTCCTGACTGTCATTGGAGTCTTTTAGCAAATTTTTGGCAACGGATTCACGACTTTCCGGCGTGAGCGGCCGATGTTGCGTGAACGCTTGCCAGAAACAAGCGCCCGTTAGGGGAGGATCATATGAGCGCTGATGCCATCATCCGCATGCCCGACGAAAAGAAAGGCGTCATGTTGCGTGGCCACCCCATGGCTTTCCTCGTCACCGATGAAAATACCAGGCATACGAGCATGTTCGACTGGACGATCCCGCCGGAGTTCGCCACCGGACGGCATGTTCACCGGGTGCAGGAGGAAACTTTCTATCTGCTGGAGGGCGAGTGCGAGTGGCATGTCGGGGACAGGACGATCCGTGCAACGCCGGGAACTTTCCTGTTCATACCACCGGGAGTGCCGCACAACATCACCAATGTTAGCAAGAAACCTGCACGCGTGCTGATGACCGTCTCTCCGCCCGGCCACGAGCATTATTTCGAAGAACTAGCCAAGCTCGCGGCGCAGGGTGCGCCGGATCCAAAAGCGCTCGCCGATCTGCGAAACCGCTACGACACCGACCAACTGTCGACGTTGACGACGCGCGCATAGATGCCGTCCTCGGCCTTCTGGGCGTCCTCGAACCATTCCGACAGCGCGGCGATCGTGCTGTCCAGTTCCACCCAGCGCCGGATGACCTTCTCGGCGCCGACTTCGGTCAGCGCATTGGCAAGGCTCGAACTCTGCCCGTTGACGCCGGCAACGTCCTTTCAGGCTGGCTGCATCTCGAGGAACGCGTCTCGTTGCAGCAGGGCGATGCTTTGCAACTGCTCTTCGCAAATGGATCGTTCACCGCCGCTTACATGTTGCACGTTGGAATGAACATTGCCGACAAGAGCGCACTGTTTTCGGAGGTTGCGCGGGTGCTTCGCGCGGGTGCGTGTTTCGGTGTCTTCGACGTCATGCGCACCGGTGCGGGCGAGCTATCTTATCTGCTGCCATGGGCGAGTACGGCCTGACACCGGACGCCTATCGCACCAAATGGAACTTGCCGCACGCCTACCCTATGACAGCTCCGAATTACGCCGCTCAGCGCTCGCAACTGGCGAAGTCCATCGGGCTTGGCCGCAAGGCTGAACCCGTCGCGCCAGCCAAGAAGGCACCTGCCAAGCGAAAAGCCAAAGCGTAGTCCGCCACCACCTGACGCAACGTAAAGACTCAGCTATGTATGGAGAGCGGCGGGCCTGAAAAGGACCGTCTGGCCGGTGCCATTCGGGCAACCTCCCAGCGAGGGCGCCGGCTTTTCCTATGCACTCGGTTCGCGATGCGCGATTGCGTGCATTGGCGACTAAGACCGAAGTCATTGGCGACTAAGGCCGAAGTTCAGCGCTGCGTGGCCACTGCGCCTACAGGCGTTCTGGTCCCGACGGTAAGCGCAGCAGCTAGCGTGCGCCCTTCACCAGGAAGGCAACAGCCAGTCATCGGCGGGGAATATGGCCCTCGAAAGCGATCTGGCCCTCAACATCTCTCGGTGCTTCCATCGAGAACAAACTGCGCCGTCTTCCTTGGATGATCTCCTTTTCGAACAGAGTCGGGAGGCAATGAGTGCATTCGCTCCGTTCTTCCAGGCATCGCCTGCTTGCTGCCTTTTTTGACGCGACCGCTCTCAACGCGCTGCCGCTATTCACACGGTTTGGGTTCACGCAAGGGTGATGCCTGTCGATGAAACCTCACCCGACTATGCGCGTTGTGGGAGTTCATCCAGTTCGAGGCGACCCACTCGATGTTTGATGCCTGGTTTTCCAAGCCGATATCTGTTGCCACCGGCATAAGCGGCGACATCCGAAACCTTGTCAACGCTCGACAAGCTCTTGACCTACTCAACGATCATTGGCGCAACGGAGGAAGCGACAAGCACCGATCGGCGAAACGTGCATGCCAGCAGGCCTTGAATGGCAGTGTTCCGGCTGACGTGGCCAGAGACGCGTTTGTCGACGCGGCGCGTGAAGCACACATTCTGGTCGAGTGATTTGCGTTTCGGCCATAGGATTTGGTTAGGGTCGCCGATCAATTTTGGTCCGTCCAAACGGGCCATCACGCTAGCGAGGTCGCCATGAATGTAACAACCCGATTGCACGAACTCGGCCAAAGCCTCTGGTTGGACAACATCACCCGCGACTTGCTGAGCAGCGGCACCCTTGAACGCTATTGCACCGAATTTTCGGTGACGGGATTGACGTCGAATCCCACGATTTTCGATGAGGCGATTAAGAACAGCACAGCTTACGACAAGGCCCTTCATCGAAACGCCAGAGAAGGGAAAGCGGGCGCTATTCCGGCAGCCCCGCCTTTCGCAAACCTTCTGCAAGCAGAGCCATATCGGCCGGACGGCTAGTTGGCATGACATCGGCGAGATTGGAAATTCGTTGGCCGGGATCGAGGGCGAGCATTCGGCTCACCACCTTTTGCGCATCCTCGGTTCGGCCAACGTAGGCATAGCTTGCAGCCGCATAGCGCAACGACCCCAAATAGTCCGGCTTCTCACGCAACGACCTTTCAGCCCAAGATGATGCCTCTTCAAATCGACCAGCGAAGAGATGGGCCACTGCAACCGCATTCTGCATATCGAACATGAGCGGGTCGACTGGGCTCATGCGTATCGCAGTCGCCAGGTGCCGGAGGGAGGTTTCCGTATCGCCGAGGTCGGCTCTGACCCAGCCGCTGAATAGCCACGCGGTAGCCAGGTTCGGATTGAGCGCAAGCGCGCGATCAATGAACGCTGCCCCGCTATTGTTGTCGCCCACGACGAAGGCGAGCGCGTTCCCGCCGCGAGAAAGCGCGATCGCGTCGTCCCTGCCCAAATCCACTGCCTTCAGAGCCAGGCGTTCCGTCTCGGCGGTTTCTTGCTTGCGATCCGTCATCCAACCGTTCGCCTTGCGCATGACGGCACACCAGGCGGCCATGCCGTATGCCGAGGCAAATTCAGGGTCGAGTTCGATCGCTTTGTAAAAAAACTGGAGGGCGTTTGCGTTGGATTCCCTGGTCAACTGGTGGAGGCTTGCTACCCCGCGCAGATAGTAGTCGTAAGCGTCAAGGTGCTCGGTCGGCTTGCGCTTGGCCCGCTCGATCTCTGCCTGTTCCAGCTTCGGAGCGATCGCTCCGACGACGCTCCGGGTCACCTCCTCCTGCAGCTCAAAAACGTCCTCCAGCCCGCCGTCGAAACGGTCGGCCCATAGATGTGCACCCGTTGACGCATCGATAAGCTGCCCGGTGATGCGCACCCTGCTCCCCGCCTTGCGCACACTCCCTTCAAGCACGTAGCGCACACCAAGCTCGCGTCCGACCTGCTTAATGTCCACTGCCCGGCCCTTGTAGGTAAAGCTCGAGTTGCGCGCGATGACGAACAGCCAGCGCGTCCGGGACAGCGCGGTGATGATCTCCTCCACCATGCCATCAGCGAAATAGCCCTGCTCGGGATCGCCACTTAAGTTGTCGAATGGCAAGACCGCGATGGACGGTTTTTCGGGAAGCGTCAGCGTATCCCTTGTCGAGAATGCCGAAGTGGGTTTTGCTCGAGTGACCAGATAGGCGCGCACCGGCTCCACGATGTTGTGGACCTGATGGCTACCGAGGTCGGTGTAGGCATAGTCTAGTTTGCCTTTGACCTGCTCGTAGACGTTGCTCGCGACGCAGACGCCGCCAGGTTCTGCAAGCTTCTCGAGCCGCGCGGCGATATTCACGCCATCACCGTAGATCGTTTCGTCCTCTGCAATCACGTCGCCCAAATTCACGCCTATGCGGAAAGTCATGCGCTTGTCTTCGGGCAAACTTGCATTGTGAGCGGCCAATCCCTCTTGGGCTTCGACCGCACACTGCACCGCGAGGACTGCGCTGGCGAATTCGACAAGGAGGCTGTCGCCAGCGGAACCGACGATGCGTCCGCGCGACTCGGTGATCTTGGGCGCGATCACTTCGGCGCGAAGCCTCTTCAGCCGTGCAAGCGTGCCAACCTCGTCTGCTCCCATGAGGCGGCTGTAGCCGACGACGTCGGCAGCAAGAATTGCGGTGAGGCGTCGCTCCATGCTTGTGTCCTGCCTCTTCCGTAGGTCGAAGCTCCGGGCGGTGAGCGTATTCTAGTCCTATCTCGAATGCGAGCGTGCAGTGCCGGCGCCAGCAGCGATCAACTCACCACGTCCCTTAGGCCTTCCTCACACGGCGTCGTTTATGGTCCGATCGCGGGTGCTGCCGAAGGGCTACTTTGGGGTCAAAGCTGCCGCCACCCGAAAATAGCAAACCACAGCCCCTGGTTCGGGCCTGCTAGGACCAGCCTATTTGTACGCCGCAGTACGCCATAGCCCTCTGTGGGGCCGAACGGGATTTACTTCCGAAGCAACGACCTATCTGATCGGGTAAACGGTCAGGAAAGAGCACAGGAACGGTCGAAAGAGCAAGAGGGCTGCCGAACGTCGCTACTGACGCCAACCCCTCACTCCCACTCGATTGTTCAAACAGCATATAACCTATTGATATTACTGTCAAATATTGTTCATAGCCGCGAAAAGTCCGACACCAGAACCGTCAAAAAATTACGCTTTTGATTTTAAAGGGAAATTCGCCACAAAAAATATTTTGAGGTTTCACCAACTATCGAGAACAATCGGACGATTTTTGCAGCTTGTGGCGTTCGACAGCGCGACTTAGTGCGTCTCGAAAAGTACCGTCACTAGGTGCATATTTTCGTTGGAAAATCGATGGTTATGGGAGGCCCGGAGGACGTGCCAGGAAACTTGATTTCATTGGCTTTTTCGTGGGCCTGAAACAGAAATCTTCCCCTATTGTTCCGTACGGCCTCGCCGCAATGGACTTGTGCGAATGCAAGCAAAGGCTGGCGCGACGTTCACGCCGATCGGATTGAACGACGAAGGTGCGCCGCTACCGCGCGATGAGCGCCCATCCTGCCTGGCAAACCGTTTGATGTCAGCGCCTCTTCCAAGCCTAGTGTTTGTCGGGCAACAGCACCCTGAGCGACACCCAACTCTTCCGAGGCAACCCGGAAATTGAGCTGGCGCGCTTCTCTCTCAAATATGAGTAGTGAGTTTAGCGCAGCACCAAACCACGACAAGCTTGTGAAAAATCCGATACTCGGGCACAATTTGTGAACGGAAGTGGACAGCTATCTCAAGTCCGGCCCTGTCGCGTCTCGTGACAGTTCGCGTCGGAGGAGCGGCGTCGATGGATCAGGGGTTCTTTCTTCTGTTCGCTGCGGCGTCCGTGGTCACGGCCCTGACCTTGGTCCTGGCGCGGAATCCAGTTCACAGCGCATTGGCGCTGATGGCGTGTTTCCTGCAGATATCGGCGATCTTCGTCTTGCTCGAGGCGCCGTTGCTCGCGGTCATCCAAATTTTCATCTATGTCGGCGCGATCATGGTCCTGTTCCTATTCGTGATCATGATGATTGATGTGCGCGAAGCGGTGTTGCAGCGGTTCTTGCCGGGCAGCAGCCTGCCTGCTCTGGTGCTGCTCGTCCTGCTTGGGGTCGAGATGCTTGTACTGGTGCTCAGGAGCGACCGCTTTTCGGTCGCGGAGCCCGTCGCAATGCGCACCGTCGGTGAGGTCAGGCAGCTCAGCACGACGCTTTTCGCCGACTATCTCCTGCCGTTTGAAGTCGCCTCCGTCATCCTGCTGGCGGCCCTGGTAGGCGCGATCGTGCTGGCGCGGAAGGAGCCGCAGTGATGGTGCCGCTCTGGTGGTATATCGTGCTCGGAGTGGTCCTGTTCGTGATCGGTGCGGCGGGCGTACTGCTCAGGCGCAATATCCTGGTCGTGCTGATGTCGCTGGAACTGCTGCTCAACTCGGTCAACATCAATTTCATCGCTTTCGGGCACTACTACGACGACTTCCGCGGGCAGATTTTCGCCATCTTCGTCATCGCGATCACTGCGGCGGAGGTTGCCGTCGCCCTCGGCATCTTGGTCGCCCTCGCGAGGAACAAGTCCACCCTCAAGGTCGACGAAGTGACCACGATGAAAGGATAGCGGCTTGGACCCGGTGATATCGATCCGGCCGCTGCTTGCCGTTGCCGTCGCAGGTCTGGCGGCTCTTGCAGTTCTCCTTCTAAACAACCGCGAGAAACTCCGCGATGTCGTCTCGCCGTTGGCCGCGATCACCATGTTCGCAATTGTCGCCTCGATGGCGCCCACGGTGCTGGCGGGCGGGACAGTCGATTTGCGCCTGTTCGAGATTCTGCCGGGGATCGACTTCGCTTTCCGGGTCGATGCGCTCGGCATGGTGTTTGCCACCGTCTCGTCGCTGCTGTGGATCGTGGCGTCGATCTATTCCATCGGCTACATGCGGCACCTGAATGAGCATGCGCAGACCCGGTTCTTCGCCTGCTTCGCCGCCAGCCTCGCGGCCGCCGTCGGAGGCGCCTTTGCCGCCAATCTGTTCACGTTGGTGATCTTCTACGAGGTCCTGAGCCTCGTTACCTATCCGCTTGTCTACCACCACGAGGACGAGGAGGGATGGACGGGCAGCCGCAAGTACCTCGTCTATTTGATGGGCGCATCGAAAAGCGTGCTTCTGGCCGCGCTGGCGTTGACTTACCAGATTGCGGGGTCGCTCGACTTTGTGGCGGGCGGGTTGCTGGCGGGGGCAAACGCCTCGGCGCCGCTGCTGACCGTCGTCTATTTCTGCTATCTCTTTGGCTTCGCCAAAGCCGCGGTGATGCCGATGCACGCCTGGCTGCCTGCCGCGATGGTGGCGCCGACACCGGTTAGCGCGCTCTTGCATGCGGTGGCGGTTGTCAAGATGGGTGTGTTCTGCGTGCTGCGCGTGGTGTTCCATGTCTTCGGCGCAGGGCTGGTGGGCGGGCTCGGGCTCGGCATCGCCACGGCCTACGTGGTCTCGTTCACGATCCTGATGGCGTCCATCTACGCCCTGACGCGGGACGATCTGAAGGCACGGCTCGCCTATTCGACGGTCAGCCAACTCTCCTACATCGTGCTGGGCGCGGTTCTGCTGTCGCCCGCCGCAATGGTCGGCGGGATCATCCACATCGCGGCGCATGCATTCTCGAAGATCACGCTCTTTTTCTGCGCCGGGTCGATCTATTGCGCGTCTGGCAAGCGCAACATCAGCGACATGGCCGGCATCGGGCGCAGACTGCCCTGGACGATGGGAGCGTTCTTCGTCGGCTCGCTCAGCATGATCGGGGTGCCGCCGGCTGCGGGCTTTATCAGCAAGTGGTATCTGGCGCTCGGCTCGGTGGAGGCTGGGGAGACCCCGTTCCTCATCGTGCTCTTGATAAGTTCGGTCCTGAACGCCGCCTATTTCCTCCCGGTCAGCTATGCCGCTTTCTTCGGGACGGAGGCGGAGGAATGCCCGGCGACCGTTCGTGAAATTCCGATGTTGACGATCCCGCTGGTCGCGACCGCCATCCTGTCGGTGGCGATGGGCATCTTCCCGGACTATTTCCTCGCCCTAGCGGAAAGAGTCGTCAGATGATCAAGCGCGTCGTCGATTTCTTTGGCGATGAGAGACATGCGAAAAAGCGTCGCCGGCTATTTTATCTGGTGCTCGTCCTGATCGTCATCGCCGACTTTCTGGTCTTCCGCGAACACGCCGAATACCTGTGGGAGCGGCTGCCTGGCTGGTCTGCCCTCTACGGCTTCGGCTCCTGCGTGCTTCTGATCTTCGTGTCCAAGTTTCTTGGCCATCAGTGCGGGCTGATGCGGCGCGAGGACTACTATGACTGACTTCGTCCACCCCGGCCTGCTGTTCATTCTCGGCGCGTTGCCGATCCCCATCCTGAAAGGGTCTGTCCGCAAGGCCTATGTGCTGCTGATCCCGACGCTGGCGATCCTGGCCGTGCTGACGATGCATCCTGGCGGCTACGGCGCGGCGCAGTTCATCGGGCAGCAAATCATGATCGCGAAGGTCGACAAGCTGAGTGTCCTCTTCGCCACCGTTTTCAGCATCATGGCATTGATCGGCACGGTCTATGCGTTGCATCTGACGCACGCAGCCCAGCATGTGGCGGCGTTCGTCTACGTCGGCAGCGCGCTCGGGGTAGTGTTCGCCGGCGACTACCTGACCCTGTTCCTGTTCTGGGAGGGTATGACGTTTGCCTCTGCCTACCTGGTCTTTGCCCAGCGCAGCGAGCAGGCGCTCCGCGCAGGGTACCGCTACCTCATGGTCCATATCACGGGCAGCGTTGCCCTGCTCGGCGGCATCATTCTCCATGGGTTCGCCACCGGTTCGGTGCTCTTTGGCCCGATCGAGGACGGGCTTGGCTTCGCCACCTGCCTGATCCTTGCCGGGTTCCTACTCAACGCCGCGGTGCCGCCACTCAACGCCTGGCTGACCGACGCCTACCCGGAAGCGACAGTCACCGGGGCCGTATTCATGAGCGCCTTCACCACGAAGACCGCCGTCTATGTGCTGGCGCGGGCGTTTCCGGGGACCGATCTTCTTGTCTGGCTCGGCACGGTGATGGCGCTTTACGGCGTTGTCTACGCGGTGCTGGAGAACGATTGCCGGCGGCTCTTGGCCTATCACATCGTCAGCCAGGTGGGCTACATGGTGGTGGGCATCGGCATCGGGACCGAGATGGCGGTGAACGGCGCCGTCAGCCATGCCTTCGCGCATATCCTTTACAAGGCGCTCCTCTTCATGGGCGCGGGGGCGGTGATCCACGTCACTGGGCGGCGCAAGCTCACCGAACTCGGAGGGCTCTACAAAACCATGCCGGTAACCCTTACGCTCTACATGGTTGGCGCCTTGGCGATCTCGGCATTCCCGTTCTTCTCAGGCTTCGTCACCAAGTCGATGGTGGTGGCCGCCGCCGGACAGGATCATCGCGCGCTGGTGGTGCTGGCGCTGACAATGGCGTCGTCAGGGACGTTCCTGCACACCGGGCTCAAGCTCCCGTACTACATGTTTTTCGGCACGGACCAAGGGCTGCAAGCGCGAGAACCGCCGCGCAACATGCTGGTTGCGATGGGTATGGCAGCGGTGCTCTGCATTGCGATCGGGGTGTTCCCCCAGACGCTCTACGCGCTTCTGCCCCATCCGGTCGACTTCGATCCCTACACCGGCGTCCATATCACCGAGAGCCTCGGCGTGCTGATGTTCACCGCCTTGGGCTTCGTCATCTTCCTCAGAGCGCTCGACCCCGAGAATACGATCAGCATCGATACCGACTGGTTCTACCGCATGGGCGCGCGGCGCTTCATGTGGCTCGCCGAAAAACCGCTGGCGCGCTACGAGAAGGCGGTGAGTGACGTGTCCGAGACCGCGGCGCTGCCCTTTCTGCACAGGATGGCACGGGCAGGACTGCGGATCGATCTGCGCGGCGTGGACGCCTTCGTGAACGCCGTCGCTCGCGCGATCCTGCGCGGCGGTGGGGCGCTGCGGCGGCTCCAGAGCGGCGTCGTGACCCATTACGCGCTGGCGATGATCGCTGGTGTGATCGCGGCTATCGCTGTATTCGCTGTGGCGTGGCGGTAGGGGGCGCGATGACGATCCCTTTGCTTGGCCTCATCGTGTTCACGCCAGCCGTCGGGGCAGCGGCGCTGATGTTTGTCCGCAACGACGATGTGGTGCGGTGGATGGCACTGGGTGTCACTGTCCTCGACTTCGTGCTTTGCATCGCCATGCTCGGCGGCTTTGACACCTCTACCCACGAAATGCAGTTCACCGAGACGCGCCCGTGGGTGCCGGCGCTAGGGATCACCTACACACTTGGCATCGACGGGATCAGCGCACCCTTCGTGTTCCTGACCGCGCTGTTGGGCTGGATCAGCGTGCTTGCCTCGTGGGTTGCGATCGACCGCAAGGTGAAAGAGTTCATGGTCAGCCTGCTGGCCATGCAGGCGCTGATGCTGGGCGTGTTCTGCGCACTGGACCTGTTCCTGTTCTACGTCTTCTGGGAGGCGATGCTGATCCCGATGTATCTGATCATCGGCGTCTGGGGTGGCGACGGCCGGGTCTATGCAGCCTTCAAGTTCTTCCTCTACACGCTGGCAGGCAGCCTCATGTTCCTGATTGGTATCATCATGCTCTATTTCCACGGTGGTGAGACCTTCGACATTCGCACCCTGATGGCGCAGGATTTGCCATTCCAGGTCCAGTCATGGCTGTTCTTCGCCTTCCTGATCGCCTTCGCGGTCAAGGTGCCGATGGTCCCGGTCCATACCTGGCTGCCGGATGCCCATGTGCAGGCACCGACGGCCGGCAGCATCATCCTCGCCGCCGTACTCCTGAAGATGGGCGCCTACGGGTTCCTGCGGTTCTCGCTGCCAATGCTGCCCGAGGCGACGGTGCATTATTCGACGCTGATGCTGGTCCTTTCGGCGGTCGCTATCGTCTATGGCGGGTTGCTGGCCTTGGCGCAGGACGATCTGAAGAAGCTGGTGGCCTATTCCAGCATCAGCCACATGGGCCTGGTGACGCTGGGGATTTTCACGCTGAACCTTCGTGGGCTCGAGGGCGGCATCCTGCAGATGTTTAATCATGGCGTAACGACGGGCGCGTTGTTCCTGTCTGTGGGCCTTATCTACGAGCGGACCCATACCCGCAGCATCGCGGATTATGGCGGGCTGATGAAGGCGGCGCCGGTCTATACTGCGTTTCTTGCACTATTCACCCTGTCGTCGATGGCTCTGCCGGGAACGAATTCGTTCGTTGGCGAGTTGCTGGTGCTGTCAGGCGCGTTCGCAGCCAACCTCGCTGTCGGCGCTGCCGCCGTTCTAGGGGCCTTGCTGGGAGCAGCCTATCTGCTTCGCATGTATAGGAAAGTCGCGCTTGGTCCGGCCAGCATCGGCGTGCGGTTCAAGATCCGCGACGTGAACGCCCGCGAGATGGCGGCGATCCTGCCGCTAGCCGTCTTCGTTCTTTGGATCGGACTCTATCCGAAGCCCTTTCTCGAAATCATCGACGCCTCGGTGAAGCATCTACTAGCGCAGGTGCACGGTAAGGGGGGCGCCCAATGACCGCCGCCGCGCTTTTCCAGTCGATTCTGGCGAGCCTGCCCGAGATCGTCGTGGTTACCGGGGCCTGCATCCTGCTGATCCTGGGGCAGTTGGTGCGGAAGGGGCAGCAACAATTCCTTGTCTGGGCTTCAATCGCGGTCGTGCTGATTGCCGCCCTGGGGACACTCATGCTGGCGGGCGAGGTGCGGCCGGCCTACTCGGGCATGTTCGTCGCCGACCGCTTCGCGGTCTTCTTCAAGGTCGTGTTCTACTTGGTCACAGTTCTGACATTCCTTCTTTCGCGAAAATATGCCGAGACCGAAGGGATCGGGAGCAGTGAATACTATGTACTGCTGCTCTTGACGCTTTCGGGTATGATGATCATGGCCTCGGCGACCGACCTCCTGTCGATCTATGTAGGCCTCGAATTGATGGTGCTGTGCACTTATGTGCTGACCGGCTTCCTGCGGCAGCAGCCGCGGTCGAACGAAGCGGCGCTGAAATACGTGATCCTTGGCGGGGTCTCGACCGGGATTTTCCTTTACGGCGTTTCGCTGATCTACGGGCTCACCGGCACGACGCAGTTGGACAGGATGGCTGCAACGGTCACCGGTGATCCGCTCGATCCCGGATTGCTCCTGGCTGTGGTCTTTATCGTCGCCGGGCTGGTATTCAAGGTCGGCGCGGTACCGTTCCACATGTGGGTGCCGGACGTCTATGAGGGCGCACCGACGACGATCACGGCCTTCATGTCGGTGGGGCCCAAGGCAGCGGGGTTCGCTGTGGTCCTGCGGGTGTTCCTCAACCCACTGGTCGCGGCCTCGAACGTCTGGATCATCGTCGCGGTCATTGCAGCCGTGACGATGGCGCTCGGCAGTTTCGTGGCGCTGGTGCAGGACAATTTCAAGCGCCTCTTGGCCTATTCCAGCATCGCCCATGCCGGGTTCGCCATGTTCGGCGTGGCGGCTGGCGGTGCGGACGGGGTCGCGAGCGTGATGCTCTATTTGCTGATCTATGCGTTCATGAACCTGGGCATCTTCGGCATCGTCATCATGATGCGGAACGGCGATTTCTCGGGCGAGGTCATCGAGGACTACGCTGGTTTCGCCAAGTCGCATCGCGGGCTGGCGCTTCTGATGCTGCTTTATCTGTTCTCGTTGGCCGGCATTCCGCCGACAGCCGGGTTCTTCGCCAAGTTCTACGTGCTGGTCGCACTCGTCGAGCGGGGTTTCGTCATGCTGGCGGTGATCGCAGTGCTGCTGAGCGCCGTTGCCGCCTACTTCTACATCCGCATCGTGATGGTGATCTACATGCGCGAGCCAGAGGGCGCGTTCGACCCGGCGCTGACGCCCGCGGTCGGCGCCACACTCGCCTTCACCGCTGCCGGCACCATCGGCATCGGCTTATTTCCGGCGTGGTTTCTGAGGCTTGCTCAACATGCCGCAGTTGGCGGCTGATCGATTGGATTTGCAATGATCCGGCCGACGGAATACTCTGGCCGCGCAAGAAAGGAATGCCCAAGTCGCTTCCCAGGGCGCCCGCATCACCGGTCCCAAAGGGGTCGGTAGCGGCCTGAGCAAAGCCCTCGGTGGGTGACCGGGGCCAGCGTCGTGACCCGAATGGAGTTCCTGCCGGTTCTTTTCATGGTCGCCGGAATTGTTCTGGTGGCGATGGTTACGCTTTTTGTCTCATCGCTACTGCGCCAATCCAATCCCTATCCTGCGAAGAACATGCCCTATGAATGCGGCATGGACCCGGCGGGCGAAGCCGCCGGAGGCCGCTTCAGGGTGCAGTTCTTCATCCTCGCGATCCTATTTGTCGTCTTCGATGTCGAGACGATGTTCCTCTTTCCCTGGGCCGTTGTCCTGAAAGAGATCGGGCTGGTCGGCTATGTCGAGATGTTCATCTTCATATTGCTGCTTCTCGTGGGCTTCGCCTACGCCTGGCTGAAGGGGGCGCTGGAATGGGAAGCGTAAACAACGCAATCCGTGACAGCGTGCTGTTCACCACGGCCGAAAGCGTGATCAACTGGAGCCGACGTTCGGCGCTGTGGCCCGAGACCTTCGGCATTGCCTGCTGCGCCATCGAGATGATCTCGGCGGGGTGTGCCCGCTATGATCTCGACCGCTTCGGTGTGGTGTTCCGGCCTTCGCCGCGCCAGTCCGACGTGATGATCATCGCCGGCACCATAACGCGGAAATTCGCGCCCGTGGTGCGCCGGCTCTATGACCAGATGCCGGAGCCGCGCTGGGTCATCGCGATGGGCACCTGCGCGATCTCGGGCGGGGTCTACAACACCTATGCCGTGGTGCAGGGGGCGGAGACCTTCGTGCCGGTGGACGTGCATGTGCCCGGCTGCCCGCCGCGGCCCGAGGCGCTGATGCATGGCTTCCTTCTGCTTCAGGAGAAGATCAAGAAATCCAGGGCGCTTGCCGGGACGCCTCTGGACCGGGTCGCGGTGCCATGAGCGTGGAGACGACCCTCATCCGCACCCTGATCGCGGAACGTTTCGGGGGGGCAATCGAGGAGCTTGGCTTCTCGCATGGGGTTCACGCTTTCGCCGCTCCGCTTGACATGGTCGTCGAGCTTTGCCGGTTCCTGAAGGAACACCCGGCGCTGCGGTTCGATTTCCTGTCCGACATCTGCGGGGTCGATCACTACCCCGAGGCACCGCGCTACGAGGCGGTGTACCACCTCTATTCGCTGCCGAACAAATGGCGCGTTCGCATCAAGTGCCGCCTCGGCGATCCGCCGCGGGTCCCGTCGGTGACGGGGGTCTGGCGCACCGCCAACTGGCATGAGCGCGAGGCCTGGGACATGTACGGGATCAGGTTCGAGGGCCACCCCGACCTGCGCCGGATCTATATGTGGGAAGGGTTCGAGGGCTTCCCGCAGCGCAAGGACTTTCCGCTGCGGGGCTACAAGGACAAGCTGAACCCATTTGGCGCCGAAGGCCCGCCGCCGACGCAGCCCGACCTTGCCACCAAGGACATTCCATAGGGAGGCCGTTCCACACCGAGGACTTGAGATGACCGAAGTCACGGAACTGAGCTGGCCGGAAGCCGATGCGCCCCACACCAGGGAGGTGCTTCTCAACCTCGGCCCGCAGCATCCCAGCACGCATGGGGTGCTGCGGCTCGTCCTCGAGTTGGACGGCGAATATGTCGCACGCGTGGACCCGCATATCGGCTACCTCCACCGCGGCACTGAGAAACTGGCCGAGAGCTTCACCTACACTCAGATCTTCCCGCTGACCGACCGGCTCGACTATCTCTGCCCACCCTCGAACAACCTGGCCTTCGCGATTGCAGTGGAGAAGCTCCTGGGCATCCAAGCGCCGATCCGCGCGCAATATATCCGCGTGCTGATGGCCGAACTGGCGCGTATCTCCGGTCATCTCATGATCACCGGCGCGCTGCCGATGGACCTGGGCGCCATGACCGCGTTGCTCTATGCCATGCGCGAACGCGAAATGGTCATGGACCTGATGGAGATGATCAGCGGGGCGCGGATGCACACCTCCTTCTGCCGGGTCGGCGGTGTGCGCGAGGACCTGCCCGACGGGTTCTTCCCCAAGATCAGGGAGTTCTGCGACATCTTCCCGAATCGAATTCGCGACTATGAACGGCTGGTCGAGAACAACCGCGTGTTCCTGAAACGCACGCAGGGGATCGGTGTGATCTCCGCCGAGGACGGCATCGATCTCGGCCTGAGCGGCCCGAACCTGCGCGCTTCGGGCGTCGACTGGGACATCCGGCGCGACGAGCCTTACGAGATCTACGACCGGCTCGATTTCAACGTCATCACCCGCGATGAGGGCGACTGCTATGCGCGCTGGCGATGCCGGGTCGAGGAGATGCGCGAGAGCGTCCGGATCATCGAACAATGCCTCGACCAGATGCCCGAGGGGCCGTTCCAGATCGACATGCCGACAGTCGCTTTCCCGGTAGACAAAGACAGGGTGCACTGCTCGATGGAGGCGCTGATCCAGCATTTCGACCTGTCGGCTTATGGTTTCAAAGTGCCGAAGGGCGAGGTTTATTCGGCGATCGAGGCGCCAAAGGGCGAACTCGGATTTTACATCATCAGCGACGGGTCGCAAAAACCGTTCCGTATGAAGGTGCGAGCACCGTCGTTCGTCAACCTTCAGGGACTGTTCGGGGCAAGCAATGCGCGCTTCCTGGCGGACATGATCGCCGTGCTGGGCAGCCTCGACCCGGTGATGGCAGAGGTGGACAAGTAGCAGGGATCTGGACGCAATGAACATGCGCGAAAAGATCGAAGCGGCGGCGGCGCGGTATCCCGACCAGCGCTCGGCGATCATGCCCGCGCTTCTGATCGCGCAGAGAGAACATGGCCATCTGCCCGGCCCGGTGTTGGAAGAGGTCGCCGACATCCTCGGTGTCGAGCGGATCTGGGTCTACGAACTGGCAACCTTCTACACCCTCTTCCATACCGAGCCGGTGGGTATGTTCCACCTGCAACTCTGCGACAACGTCTCCTGCATGCTGTGCCGATCGGAGGACCTGCTGAGGCACCTGGAGGCTGTGCTGGGGATCAAGAATGGCGGCACGACGCCGGACGGGCTGTTCACGCTTTCGACCGTCGAATGCCTCGGCGCTTGCGAGATGGCCCCGGTGATGCAGGTCGGCGACGACTATCACGGCGACCTCGACATCACGCGGATCGACGCGCTGCTGGACAGGCTCCGGGCGGCGGCGGAGCAAGTGACTGGCGCCGATCTCGCCGCAGCAGCACTGGCGGGTGAGTAGCCCCATGTTCGAACCGATCCTCCTCAGGAACGTGGACGTGCCGGATGGCCATCTGCTCTCGACCTACGAAGCCGGCGGTGGCTACCAGGCACTGGCCAAGGCGCTTCGCGAGCACACGCCCGACGAGATCATCGACCTCGTCAAGAAATCCAACCTTCGCGGTCGCGGCGGGGCCGGATTCCCAACCGGGGCGAAATGGAGCTTCGTGCCTAAGCGTGCCGGCAAGCCGAAATACCTGTGCTGCAACGCCGACGAGGGCGAGCCGGGCACCTTCAAGGACCGGATTATCATGGAGCGTGACCCGCACCAACTGATCGAGGGCATGGCGATCAGCGCCTACGCGATAGGAGCGGAAACCGCCTATGTCTACATCCGCGGGGAATACACGCTGGCGATCTGCCGGCTGGAGCGGGCGATCGCCGAGGCTCATGCGAAGGGTTATCTGGGAACGCGGATTCTGGGCTCGGATTTCAGCTTCGTCGTGTACATCCATTGTGGCGCCGGCGCCTATATCTGCGGCGAGGAGACCGCGATGCTCGACTCGCTCGAAGGCAAGCGGGCGCAGCCTCGTCTGAAACCGCCGTTTCCGGCGGTCGAAGGGCTTTACGCCAGCCCGACCGTGATCAACAACGTCGAGACGCTGGCCTGCGTCCCGCATATCGTGGCGCGAGGGCCGGACTGGTTCCGCAGCATCGGCCCGGACAAGAGCCCCGGCCCGAAGCTCTATTGCCTCAGCGGACAGGTGCGGAAACCGGGCCTTTACGAGCTGCCAATGGGGATACCGCTGCGCGAACTGGTCGAGGACTGCGCCGGCGGGCCGCTACCGGGGCGCAAGCTCAAGGCGGTGATCCCAGGCGGGGTCTCGGCGCCGCTGATCCCGGAGCGCGGGATGGACGTGGGGATGGACTTCGACTCGCTGGCCGCCGCTGGCTCGATGCTCGGCTCGGCCGGGGTGATCGTGATCGACGACTCGACCTGCATCGTCAAGGTCGCCACCCGGATCATCGAGTTCTTCCACCACGAGTCCTGCGGCAAGTGCACCCCCTGCCGCGAAGGGCTGAACTGGGTCGTGAAAGTGATGCGCCGGGTCGAGGCGGGCCAGGGCGCGCCGGGCGATCTGGAACAGCTGGAGGCGCTCTGCAAAGGCATTTTCGGCAACACGTTCTGCGCTCTGGGCGACGGCGCAGCAATGGGCCTGCGGGCAGCACTGGCGCATTTCGAGCATGAATTCGTCGCGCATATCGAAGAGCGGAGGTGCCCGTTTCACTGAGGGGGACGCAGCGAGAGGACGGCGAGGAAAGCCATGGTTAGCGTCACAATCGATGAACGAACGCTGGAAGTGGAGACGGGCTCTACGGTGCTCCAGGCCGCCGAGCGTTTGGGCATCGACATCCCGACCTTCTGCTATCTGAAGCGGCTGCCGGCGCTGGCCTCCTGCCGCATGTGCCTGGTGGAGATTGAGGGGCAGCGGCGGCTACAGCCTTCTTGCGCCACCGCGGTAACTGACGGCATGGTGGTGCGGACGAACACGCAGCTGATCGACGAAACGCGCTCTTCCATGCTCGACATGCTGCTCGCCAACCACCCCCTCGACTGCCCGATCTGCGACAAGGGTGGCGAGTGCGAGCTGCAAGACATGGTGATGGCATACGGGCCCCGCACAAGCCGGTTCCGCGATGCCAAGCGCGTGTTCCACTCCGAGGACATCCGTCTCAGCCCGGTCATCATCATGAACGTCAACCGCTGCATCCAGTGCCAGCGCTGCGTCCGGATGTGCGAAGAAGTCGTCGGCGCGGTCGCCTTGGGCACCGTTGAAAAAGGCATGGATACCGCCGTCACTGGCTTCGAGGGCAGTCTCGCGAGTTGCGATCAATGCGGCAATTGCGTCGAGGTCTGCCCGGTCGGCGCGCTGATGAGCTTCCCCTATCGCTACAAGGCGCGGCCCTGGGATCTGGTCGAGACCGACACGGTCTGCCCGCATTGCGGCACCGGCTGCCAATTAACCGTCGGCGCGCGCAAGGGCGAATTCATGCGGGTCCGCTCGAAGGTGGAGCACGGCATAAACCGCGAAACGCTCTGCGTGCGCGGGCGCTTCGGCCTCGACTTCGTCGGCAGTCAGGACCGGATCAAGCGGCCGATGATCCGTCGTGACGGGGTCCTGGTTCCGGTTTCCTGGGACGAAGCGGAGGACTACCTCCGCCGGCGGCTGTCGGCCGTCGCCAGCAAGGCCGCGGGCGGGCTGGCCTCGCCGCGTCTGCCCAACGAGGTGCTTTATCAGTTCCAGAAGCTGATGCGGACGGCATTCCGGACCAACAATATCGACTGCTCCTCGCGCTGGTCCACGCCCTTTGATGCGCTCGGCCCGTTGGTGGCCGCCTTCTATACCCGCGCGCCGCTGGAGGAGGTGATCGGCAACGACTGTGTGCTTGTCGTCGGTGGCAACGTGACGGACGAAAACCCAGTCACCGAATATCTGCTGCGAGACTGTGCACGGCGGCGACAGACCGGCTTACTCATGCTCGCGGCGCGGCCATCCCGCCTGGACGCCGATGCGCGGGCGGTCGTTCGCGTGCCGCCGGGCGGTGAGGCTCAGGGCCTTGCCGCGGTGGTGAGCGCACTGGGGGCGGCTGGTCAGGCATTGCCGGGCGATGTTTTTGCGGACATGGGCGCGAAAACCGGCCGGCCGGCAGCGGCCACCGACAGTGACGGTCCGGACCGTCTGGCCGCGGCGCTGCTGGAAGGCCGCAGCGTCACCGTGCTTGTCAGCGCTGACCTCTTGAGATCGCCCCAAGCGCGCGCGACGTTGTACCAGCTCAACAACCTTTTGCAGGTTCTGCGCGCACTCGGCAAGGGCCTGGCGATGCAGTTCCTGTTCGACCGTGCCAACCAACTGGGTGCCTGGGACATGGGCGTTCTGCCGACGGCGCTGCCGGGGCTGTGGGCGCTCGCCAATGATGCGGCGCGCGCAACTCTCGAACGAGCCTGGGGCGTCGAAATCCCATCTGAACCGGGCGTGGATTTCGACGCCATGCTGGAGCTCTGTGACAGGAAGCGAATGGGTGCGCTCTATATCGTCGGAAGCGACCCCCTGATGTCCTATCCCGACCGGGGATTCGTGCAGCGGGCGCTTCGTGCCGCCGATCTCTTGATCGTGCAGGACGCGTTCCTCACGGATACGGCGGGCCTGGCGGATGTCGTGCTGCCCGCGGCGAGTTATGGCGAGGAATCCGGCACGTTCACCAACAACGAAGGCCGCACCCAGACGGTCTGCAAGTTCCGCGAACCCGCCCTCGAGGCGCGGGACAATCTGGCGATATTCGACTTCGTAGCGGCGCTTCGCGGCCAGGCGTTGCGGCCGTCGATCCAAGGCGAAATCTTCGGCGAGATCGCCCAGCTGGTTCCGGCCTACGAAGGATTGACGCAGGACGGGCTTGGCGCCGACGGAGCTTTCACGAAGGCGGCCCTTGCGCCACCGGTTGGCGAGTTCTTCGCCCTCCCGCCTGCCCCCATTGCAGCCGACCGGCTCATACTGGTTACCGGCAACTGCCTGTTCCACAACGGATATCTTTCCGAGCGCTCGGAGATCCTGAATACGGTCGCGGATGACCCGTATGTCGAGATGAGCGCGCCGGATGCAACGCAGCTTGGCCTTGCGGATGGCGATCAGGTGGTCGTGCGGTCCGCCCAGGGCGAACTGACGGCGAAGCTCAAGGTCAACAAGCGTTTTCCCAGGGGCCTCGTGTTCGTTCCCGAGAACTACAGATCCCTGCGTCTCAACAGCCTGATGCGGCGGGGCGAATACCCATGTCCGGTGGAAGTTGAAATGGCGCACGCCGCTTTCGAGATCGCCACTGTCGCCGTGGCCGAGGCGCGGCCTGACAATCCGATCTGAGGCATCACGGGTTCCCTGTGCAGCCTGCCCTGATCCTGCGCCTTGAGCCGGTGTCGTCAGTGATAGCCGGTCCCGGCAATGTAATCGTGCAGCACTTGCTCGTTGCTCATCAGTTCGTCGAGCCGGTGCTTGACCACATCGCCGATGCTCACCACGCCGACAGTAGCGTTGCCATCCATGACCAGCACATGGCGCGTACGCCGTTTGGTCATGGTCGCCATCACCGACGGCAGCAAATCCTGTGTCGAACAGGTCGCCACACTGCGGTTCATGATGTCGGCGACCCGCATCAAGGCCGCCTCGGTTCCGTATTCAGCCACCGCATTGCAGCAGTCCCGCTCCGAAAGCGTGCCCAGGCATTGCCCGGGGAAACGGCTGACGACCACGAAGCCGATGTTGTTCTCCCGAAACAGCCGTAGCACTTCCACCATCGTCTGACTTGGAGTGACCGAGATGACCTCGGGAGCCTTGGTCTTCAAGATATGGCAGACCAGCATTTGAGCCTCCTGTCTGCGCGCCCCGGCTTGCCAGCTGGCGCGCCTTCATGTTCGTCGGATATTCCGCCACCAGTTGTATCCCTGCGGCTCGCTCGTCTCGACCAGCACGTCCTGCTCGGTGTTCAGACGTGCAGCGACCACGCCGCCGCCGGTCATCGCCTTGCCCGGTTTGCCGAGCAGATCGTCGCGTCCGATCACTAGGTCACGCGAGGAAAAACTCGAGAACTCGTACTGTTGGCCAAGCGCGATCGCGTCCGCCGGACAGGCGTCTTCACACAGCCCGCAGAATAGGCACCGGGCCATGTCGATCTCGAATTTTGCCGGGCGTCGGTTGCCCTTCTCGTCCTCGTAGGGGATGACTTCGATGCAGTAGCAGGGACAAATCCGCGCGCAGAGTTCGCAGGCCACGCATTTGATCTCGCCCTCTTCGTCACGCTTCAGGAAGTGATGCCCGCGGTAACGCGAATAGGGCAACCATTTTTCCTTGTCAGGATACTGCATGGTCACGGATTTGGAGAACATGTATCCGAAGGTCAGCGCCAAGCCGTTCGCCAGATCGGCGAAGAACGCCCAGCCGATCCATGTTCCAATTCTGTCCAGTGTGCGCGACATCGTCGCCCCGCTGCGGAGCCGCTACGGCCCCTAAAGGAAAGCAACACCGGTTATGATTATGTTCGCCATTGACAGAGGAAGCAAGACTTTCCAACCGATCGCCATCAGTTGGTCGTAGCGATAGCGCGGGAAAGTGAAGCGGAACCAGATAAACACATAGACGAAGAACGCGACCTTGAGCACGAACCAGACGAGCGGTGGCAACGGGACCAGCACGCCGTTCCAGCCGCCGAAGAACAGGATCACCGCCAGGACCGACGTCAAAAGCATGATGGCGTATTCACTGACCATGAAGAACGCAAAGCGGATACCGCTGTATTCGGTATGGAACCCGGCCCCCAGGTCGCCTTCCGCTTCCGCCAGGTCGAAGGGAATGCGCTGGGATTCGGCCAGCCCAGCGACGAAGAACACGAAGAACCCGACCGGTTGGTAGACGATGTTCCAGACATTGGCTTGCGCCCGCACGATGTCGAGCAGGCTCATGGATTGCGCCAGCATGACCACGCCGATGACCGCGAACCCCATCGGGATCTCGTAGCTGATCATCTGCGCGCAGGTCCTGAGACTGCCCAGAACAGCGTATTTGCTGTTCGCTGCCCAGCCTCCGAAGATGACGCCATAGACCTCGATCCCGATCACCGCGAAGACGAAAAGCAGCGCGACGTTCATGTTGGAGACGTAGAGAGTGATCTCGGTGCCGAGGACCGATACGGATTCGCCAAAGGGGACCGCGACGAACACCACGAAGGGCGGGGCGAGCGCCAGGATTGGCGCCAGTTTGAACAGGAAGCGGTCGGCCTCGGCAGGGATGTGGTCCTCTTTGGTCAAGAGCTTGACCCCGTCCGCCACCGGCTGCAGCAGCCCATGCCATCCCACACGCATCGGCCCCATCCTCTGCTGCACGTGCCCCGCGATCTTGCGTTCCAGCCAGGTCAGCGGCAAGGGCAGCAGCAGCAGGATCGCAATCAGCAACGCGACCTTGAAGACGATCAGCCCAAGAGCAACGACGAGTTCCATGATCCGAGGCCACTCGTTCAACGGGACGAGACCCGCGACCCGATTAGCACTGCGCAGTGGTTAGGCTGCGCGGGCGTGGCAATTGCCAACGGTGGCGCAACCTGTGCAATGATATCACAGCCTTGCCATCGCTGGCTACGATCCGTGCGGCGCGGCGCTTAGCCGGGACGGCAAGGCGAAGCGAACTGCCATTCAATATTGTCTCGTACATTTTCGATAGAGCGCTTATCCTCGCGCCCGATCAACCGTGAAGCTCGTGTCGGAACGCAGCCTCAAGGCGACGCCCGCGCTTCCTACCAGTTTTGCCTGGCACCTGGCGTTTTGGGACTGAGTGTTGCGCGGCGCGGCAACAGCGTAAGGGGCGACCCATGCAGCTCAGTTCAAGCAGCTTTGCGAACAGTACGACGATCCCGCGGCGCTTCACTTGCGACGGTGAGGATCGTTCCCCTCCCCTCGGCTGGACTGGCGCTCCAGCCGGAACCGGCAGCTTTGTCCTTCTCTGCGATGATCCAGACGCTCCGGCGAAGATCTGGCATCACTGGGCGGCCTATGACATTGCGGCCGATTGTGCAGGGTTGGCCGAAGGCGCCGCCCAGCACGCCGGCAAGCAAGGCTTCAAGCAGGCAACCAACGATTTCCGGCGACCAGGTTACGGTGGTCCCTGCCCACCGCATCGCCACGGCCGACACCGCTATCACTTCTGGTTGCTTGCGCTGTCGATCGAGCACCTGCCGCCCGGCAACGACCCATCGTGTCAGGCGGTCGAACGAGAAGCGCGCAAGACGCGGGACCGACTGTCCCCGTCCGCAGTGGTCCGCATGTTTTGCGTAGAAGCCGACCGGCCGAGATCGCGCGCATTTCCGGTTCTCGACAGGGACCCATGTTGATCTGCCCCACGTCACCCTTGTCTTCTTCCCGTCCGAGTCGAGCGCAGCGGAAATCGATCTAGCTCGGATCACTCCTGGCCTTAAAGCGTGCTGCCTCTTCCGAACCGCGGGTGGCGTCGCCGGCGCTGTAGGAATGTGCACCGGCGCCGGCGAGCTTGCCGCCATCGACGATCAGATATTCCTCACGGATCGGCCGGCCTTCGAACCAGCATTCGAGAATTTCGCGGGTGCCCGCGGCGTAGCGCGCCTGGGCGGAGAGCGACGATCCCGAAATGTGCGGCGTCATGCCGTGATGCGGCATCGATCGCCACGGATGATCCTTGGGAGCCGGCTGCGGGAACCAGACGTCGCCGGCATAGCCAGCGAGTTGGCCACTCTCCAGCGCGCGGGCGATGGCGTCTCGATTGCAGATCTTGCCGCGCGCCGTGTTCACCAGATAGGCGCCGCGTTTCATCCTGGCGATCATCGTCTCGTCAAAGAGGTTTTCCGTCTCGGGATGCAGAGGTGCATTGATGGTGACCACGTCGCAGACGCCGACCATGGATGCGGGATCCTGGTGGAAGGTGACGCCAAGTTCTTTCTCGACCGCCTCAGGCAGTTGGTGGCGATCGGTGTAGTGCAACTTGACGTCGAACGGCTTCAGCCGGCGCAATACCGCGCTGCCGATCCGGCCGGCGCCGACGGTTCCGATCTGCATTCCCTCGATATCGTAGGAGCGTGCGACGCAGTCGGCGATATTCCAGCCGCCTTTCACGACCCACTGGTAGGACGGGATGTAGTTGCGCACGAGCCCCAGGATCATCATGACCACATGCTCGGACACGCTGATCGAATTGCAGTAAGTCACCTCGGCGACCGTGATGCCGCGGTCCATGGCGGCCTGAAGATCGACATGATCGGATCCGATGCCGGCGGTGATCGCAAGCTTCAGTCTGCTTGCCTTGGCTATGCGTTCTTCGGTCAGATATGCCGGCCAGAACGGCTGCGAGATCACGATTTCGGCGTCAACGAGTTCGCGTTCGAAAATGCTGTCTGGACCGTCTTTGTCCGAGGTCACTACCAGGCTGTGGCCCGCGCCTTCGAGAAATTCCCTCAGGCCGAGTTCGCCCGACACGCTGCCGAGCAGAAGCCCCGGTTCAAAGTCGATGGCCTTCGGCGTGGGAAGTGTCTGGCCGCCGGGATAGCGGTCGAGCTTCGGCAGGCCGTCCCGCGCATATTTTGTCGGATAACCGTCGACCGGATCGTCATAGAGGACGCAAACGACCTTTGCCATTGTGTATCTCCCTTCGTCTGACAACGAAGAGGAAAACGCTCTGTTGTTAACGCTGCCGGCCAACGATGGTCGGCACGGCGATGCTCTGTTGAATTGCTGGTGGGGAGCAGACTCATCTGCCGGCGCTTCCTCATTCGGAAAGTTGTGCGCTATTGCGTATTACATGGAAGACCCGGGCATGGTTTCAAGTGCTGCGGGCGGCACTGGTGCAGCGTTCGAGTTCCTTTATTTCAGACCGCGCGCACGCTCTGCTGACAACAAATGCTTGATGCGGACACTTCAGAATTGACGAGGTTGGGCACCGTGCATCATGATCACTGACAGGCTCCGACTTCGCAGGCCTCAAGGGCTTCTGCATCCCCTCAAAGATTGCAAACAACCTGTTAGTCAGCGCTTATCAAGCAGAGGAATCTCGCATCGTTTGCCGCTCAGACGGTATTGCCAAGCCAATTCGCAACGCTCACCAGCCAGCGCTACAAGGCTAAAGCCTGTCGCCTTTTAAAGGATTCAGGATTCCCCTTGGTTTGAGTTCGTGATTCATTGCGGTTGAAAGGAGAC